>NZ_JALBFU010000002.1 GCF_022662575.1 Luteimonas aquatica
GGTCAACGGCTCGCAGCTGCACGCCACCAACACCGCGATCGAGAATCTCTCCACCGAGGTCGCCGCCGGCCAGACGCATTACTACAGCGTCAACGACAACGGCGTGCAGGGCGGCAACTACGCCAACGACGGCGCCACCGGCGCGAACGCGCTGGCCGCCGGCGTGGACGCCTCGGCCAGCGGCCAGTCGAGCGTGGCCATCGGCGACGGCGCCAACGCCAGCCAGGCCAACAGCGTGGCGCTGGGCGCCGACAGCGTGACCGCCGCCGCGGTGGGCACGGCCAGCGGCGTCATCAACCGCACCACCTACAACTACGCCGGCGGCGCGCCGGTGGGCGTGGTCAGCGTGGGCGCGCCAGGCGCGGAGCGGCAGATCCAGAACGTGGCGGCCGGCCAGGTCAGCGCCACCAGCACCGACGCGGTCAACGGTTCGCAGTTGTACGCGACCAACCAGGCCATCGAGAGCCTGGCCAGTTCGATCGAGGTCGGCGGCGTGAAGTACTACAGCGTCAACTCCACCGGCGGCGGCAACGAAGCCAATGACGGCGCCACCGGCGCCGACGCCATCGCCGCCGGCAAGGATGCCAGCGCCGCGGGCGACGAAGCGGTGGCGATGGGCCTGGGCGCGCAGGCGGCCGGGGAAGGCAGCCTGGCCGTCGGCTCGGGCGCGCAGGCGCTCTCGCTCAACAGCCTGGCCATCGGCAGCGGTGCGCAGGCCTCGCATGCCAACAGCATCGCGCTTGGCGCCGGTTCGGCCACCACGGTCGGCGCACAGAGCGGCTACGCCGCCGCGTACGTGGGCAGCAGCGATTCCACGGGCGAGGTGAACGTGGGCGGCCGCACCGTCACCGGCGTGGCGCCGGGCATCGCCGGCACCGATGCGGTCAACGTCGACCAGCTCAAGGCCGGCGTGGACTCGGCCAATTCCTACACCGACACGCAGATCACCACCGTCAACACGCGCATCGACAACCTCGACAACCGCGTCACCACCATCGAAGGTGACATCACCGACATCAAGGGCGATATCACCAACATCCAGGGCGACATCACCAACCTGGACGATCGCGTCACCAACGTCGAAGGCTCGGTCACCGAGATCAGCAATACCGTCAACCAGTTCGACAACCGCATCACCAACGTCGAGAACGGCTCCAGCGGCATGTTCCAGGTCAGCCAGGACCACAACACGCCGCCGCCGCGCCCCACCGGCACCAACTCCGCCGCCGGCGGCGCCGGCGCGGTGGCCTCGGGCAACAATGCGTTGGCCGTGGGTAACGACAGCCAGGCCTCGGGCAACAACAGCACCGCGCTGGGCACCGGCTCGAAGGCCACGGGCGTGGGCAGCACCGCCGTCGGCCAGGGCGCCAACGCCTCGCACGGCAACAGCGTGGCGCTGGGCGCGGGCTCGGCCACCACGGTGGGCGCGCAGAGCAACTACAACGCCGCCTACGTCGGCAGCAGCACGTCGACGGGCGAGGTGAACGTCGGCGGCCGCACCATCTCCGGCGTGGCACCGGGCGTGGCCGGCACCGACGCGGTCAACGTCAACCAGCTCAATGGCGGCGTCAACTACGCCATCAACCAGGCCAACCAGTACACCGACAACCGCATCAACCAGATGCAGAACGACGTGTGGAACATCGACCGCGGCTATCGCGGCGCCACAGCCTCGGCGATGGCGATGGCCGGCCTGCCGCAGGCCTACCTGCCGGGCAAGAGCATGCTGGCGGTGGGTTTCGGCGGCTATCAGAGCGAGTACGGCATGGCCGTGGGCCTGTCGGGCATCACCGAGAACGGCCGCTACGTCTACAAGGCGCAGGCCAGCGGCAACACCGTGCGCGATTGGGGCTTCTCGCTCGGCGCCGGCCTGCAGTGGTAACAGCCACCGTTTCGGGGCGGTGGGCCGTGCGACATGGGTCTCCCCTGGCGCATGCGTGCGGTCCATCGTCCCGTCCTTTCACAGACAGACTCGATAACGGATTGGAATGGACATGAAGGACATTTCCGCAACAACACGATCGGTGGTGCTCGCCCTGGCCGCGGTCGGCGCACTCGCCGCCTGCGGTACGCGGCACGTCAGCCGCGACATCGGCGACGACGGGCGCGCGGGCGAGGTGGTTTTCCCGAAGGCGGAGGACATCGTGCTGAAGGACGGCACGTTCCCGAACCTGGACAACCTGCGCGCCATCGGTCCTGGCGTCACCAAGGACCAGCTGTACGCGCTGCTCGGCCGGCCGCATTTCCGCGAAGGCTATGCCGGCGTGCGCGAGTGGGACTATCTCTTCCACTTCCGCCAGGACGGCGGTGGCGTGACCACCTGCCAGTACAAGGTGATCTTCGACAAGGGCTACCGCGGGCAGAGCTTCCACTGGGCACCCGAATCCTGCGCGGAGCTGCTCAAGCCGCCGGCGCCGCCGGTGGCCGCGGGGTCCGCGCCCGTCGCCACGCCCCCGGCGGCGCCCCTGTCCCTGTCGGCCGACGCGATGTTCGCCTTCGGAAAATCCGAGGTCGCCGACCTGCTGCCGCAGGGGCGGGCGGAGCTGTCGGCGCTCGCGCAGCGGCTGAAGTCGGCGTCCCCGGCGCGGGTGCGCGTGGTCGGCCACACCGATCGCATCGGTGCGGAGGCCGCCAACCAGGCCTTGTCGGAGCGCCGCGCGCAGGCGGTGCGGCAATTCCTGCTCGAGCAGGGCATCGGCGCCGCCGCGATCGAGGCTGAGGGGCGCGGCGAACGCGAGCCGGTGAAGCAGTGCGAGGCGCAGCCGCGCGGTGCGCTGATCGCCTGCCTGGCGCCGAACCGCCGCGTCGAGATCGTGGTCGAAGGCTAGCGCGCGACGTCTGGCGCGGCCGTTCGCGGCCGCGCCTCAGGCGAAATCGAGCTGACGCCAGGCCTCGAACACCACCACCGCCACCGCGTTGGACAGGTTGAGGCTGCGGTTGCCCGGGCGCATCGGCAGGCGCAGGCGCTGGGTGTCGGGGATCGTCTCCAGCACCTCCTGCGGCAGCCCGCGCGTTTCCGGGCCGAACAGGAAGGCGTCGTTCTCGGCGAAGCGCGGCGTGTCGTAGCGCACCGCGTTGCGCGTGCTCAGCGCGAACAGGCGCGGGGGCGCGATCGCCTGCAGCGCCGCTTCCAGCGAATCGTGCACGCGCAGCGCCGCGTACTCGTGGTAGTCCAGCCCGGCGCGGCGCAGCTGCCGGTCCTCCAGCGTGAAGCCGAGCGGTGCGATCAGGTGCAGCCGCGCGCCGGTGTTGGCGCACAGGCGGATGGCGTTGCCGGTGTTGGGCGGAATCTCCGGCTGATAGAGCAGGACGTCGAACATGCGCCGATTATGCGGTGCGCGCGGCGGCATGTGCCCCGCTCACGGCGATGCCTGCGAGCCGGAGAACAGCGCCTGGCGCGCGCGCAGCGCCTGGAACAGGAATTCGCCGAGCGCGCGCACGCGCCGCACCTGGCGCAGATCGGGGTGCGCGATCAGCCATAGCGGCACCGCGGCGTCCTCCAGCACCGCGCCGACGCGGCGCAGTCCGGCTTCGCAGTCGGCCAGGTAGCAGGGCAGCGCGGTCATGCCGATGCCGGCTTTCGCCGCCTGCAGCAGCGCCAGCAGCGAATCGCCGCGATGCACGACGCGCTCGGGCCCGACGTGCGCGGCGATCCAGCGCGCGCTGCCCAGGTGCGAAAGCGATTCGTCCGGCGCGATCCACGCGTGCGCGGCGAAGGCGTCCGCATCGATGCCGCGCGCTGCCTGCCGGGCGAGATAGTCCGGCGCCGCGTAGCGCGCGATCGCCACCGTGGCCGCGCGCCGCGCCACCAGATGGTCGGGCACGGTGGCGGTGGGCCGGATCGCCAGGTCGGCGTCGCGCCGGTTGAGGTCGAAGATGGCATTGCCCACCGCCACCTCGATGACGATGCCGGGCTCCTGCGCGCGGAACTCGGCGAACAGCGGTGCGACCACATGCAGCAGGGTGTCGGTGGTGGTCACGCGCACCCGGCCGGACAGGCGCAGGTCCTGTCCCAGCAACTGGCGGTCGAGCGCGTCGAGTTCCTCGCCGATGCGCGCGGCGGCGGCCAGGGCGATCTCGCCGGCGGGCGTGGGCGTGTAGCCGTCGCGGGCGCGGTCGAACAAGCGCACCCCCATGCGCCCCTCCGCCGCGGCCAGGCGGCGGAAGGCCGAGGAGTGGTCCACGCCCAGGCGCTTGGCCGCCCCGCCCAGGCTGCCGCGTTCGCCGATGGCCAGCAGCAGGCGCAGGTCGTCCAGGCCGAGGCCGGCGACGGGCGATGTTGTTTGCTTTTTACGCAAGTAATTCGTTCTTTTATGCCGTATTTGCTTGCGGAAGATACAACAACATCCTGTCGGCTCTCCAACAGGAATCCCGCCATGAAGCTCTACTACGCCACCAATACCTGCTCGCTTTCTCCGCACATCATCGCCAATGAAGCCGGCATCGTCCTCGAACTTGAGCGCATCGATCTCGCCGCGACGCCTCGCCTGACCGCCGGCGGCCAGCCGTTCGCCGAGATCAACCCCAAGGGCTACGTGCCGGCCCTGCGCCTGGATGACGGCAGCCTGCTCACCGAGGGCGTGGCCCTGGCCCTGTACCTGGCCGACCAGGCGCCCGACAGCGGCCTGGTGCCGGCCGAGGGCACGCCCGAACGCTACCGCCTGCTCGAATGGCTCACCTTCATCAGCAGCGAGCTGCACAAGGCCTACAGCCCCTGGCTGTTCCATCCCGAGCTTGGCGAGACCGCGCAGCAGGCCGCGCGCGCGAAGATCGCCGTCTGGCTGGGACTGATCGAGCGGCATCTGCATGCGCACGACTATCTGCTCGGCGCGCGTTTCAGCGCCGCCGACGCCTACGCCTTCACCGTGATCGGCTGGTCGAAGTTCACCCGCGTCGACCTGGCGCCGTTCCCGCGCGTGGCCGATTACCTGCGCCGCATCGCCGCCCGCCCGCATGTGCGCGCCGCCATGCGCGCGCAGGGCATGGCGGTCGCGGCGGCGGCCTGAGGGCGCCATGAGCACCGCCGCCGCCTGGGGCATGCTGCTGCTCGCCGGCCTGCTCGACGTGCTGTGGGCGCTGGCGATGAAGTCCGCGCAGGGCTACACGCGCCCGGGCTGGACGCTGCTGTCGCTGCTGCTGCTCGCCGGCTTCGTCTGGCTGCTGGGCAGGAGCCTGAGCGTGCTGCCGGTGGGTACCGCCTACGCGGTGTGGACCGGGATCGGCGCGGTCGGCACGCTGCTCGCCGGCGCGCTGCTGTTCGGCGAATCGCTCAACGCCTGGCGCTTGGGCGGCATCGCCCTGGTGCTGGCGGGAATCGTGCTGCTGAAGCTGGCGCCGGCCTGAGGCGCGGGCCGCCTCACCAGGGCAGGGCGCGTCCCTGCCAGTCGAGGAAACGGCCGCTGCTTTCGGGCGTGGCCGCCTCGATCGCGCGCAGCAGTCCGGCCACCGCCTCGGCCGCCGGCACCGTGGCCTCGGACCCGCCCATGTCGGTCTGCGCCCAGCCCGGATGCAGCGCCAGCACGCAGATCCCGCGCGGCGCCAGTGCCTGCGCCAGCAGCGCGGTGGCCATGTTCTGCGCCGCCTTGCTGATGTTGTAGCTGGGCGTGCCGAAGCGCGAGACGCCGGCGATGGAGCCCAGCTGCGAGCTGAGGTTGGCGACCTTGGCGCCATCGGCGAGCGCATCGGCCAGCGCCTGGGTCAGCAGCAGCGGCCCCATCGCGTTGGTGCGGAAGCTGTCCTCGACGATGCTCGCGCTCAGCCGGCCGAAGCGCTCGCCCGAATGCAGCACGCCGGCGTTGTTGATCAGCAGGCCGAGCCGGGCCGGTGCGCCGTCCTCGCCCTCGCCCAGCACCAGCGGCAGCTCGCGCGCCAGTTCCACGTGCGACTTGGGGTCGGCCACGTCCAGCGGCAGCACGTGCAGGCGGCCGGGGTGGTCGCCGGCCAGCTTGTTGAGCGCGGTGGCCTTGCCGGGCTTGCGGCAGGCGGCGATCACATGGTCGCCGCGCGCCAGCAGCTGGCGGACGAACTCCAGGCCGAGACCGCGGTTGGCGCCGGTGACGAGGGTGTGGGGCTTGTCCATGGGGTGAGTGTGCGCGCATCGGCGTACAGGCGCCATGACTGCCGAGCATGCCGGAGCCGTAGCCGTTCAGCGGTTGAAGGCCGTCGAAAAAGTGTGCGGTAACATGCCTGCCAGCAGTCGGCACTTGCCGATCAGGATTAAGATTTTAGATTCAAACATGCCAGGAAGGATGCGATGTCACATATCAGGAAGTCGAAAAAATTTCGCTATAACTCACTCACGCTTGCCATCGCCATCGGATGGAGTTCGGGATGCCATATAGCCTTTGCGCAGTATGAAATTGGGGAAACCATCATCGACCTTGGCGAGCACGTGGTCTTGCCGAACGATGAGCAAAGACGTATCGGGCACGAATGGGTGAGAGTAGGCGTGGATGGATACGGTGCGCTGACGGCGACAGGAGTAGGCGGCGTCAATAGTTTGCAGGCCATACTTGGCCAGGAAGCAGGTTCCGAAGGCGTCGTTGAACTCTCGGATGGCGCGCGTTGGGATGCGACGATACCGCTTTGGCTCTTCGGTAGAGCAAGAGAAACAACAACGAACCAGATTTCCCTGGTCGATGCCAAGTCCTGGGAACGGCCATTCACGTCTGCTGGCGAGCTTGTTGTTGGCTACAGGGGGAAAGGCTCGTTTAGCCTGCGCGATCGTGGAGAATTATGGGCGAATATCCTGACCCTGGGGCGGGATTCGGGATCTGAGGGCACATTGTTGGTGACTGGTGCAGGTACGTCGGCGAAAATCATGGAGGATACGGATTTTTATCGCGGACAACTTGCTATCGGCATCAGAGGGCGGGGCGTAGTTGCGGTGACGGATGGTGGCTATATTGAAGTGGTAGGGCAGATTTTCGTTGCGTTTGGGGAGGGCGGTGAAGGGCTGTTGCAGGTCACGGATGCTGGATCAAAAGTGGTTGCGATCGACGGAATCAATGTTGGCCGGGCCGGCGACGGTTCGATGCTGATCGAGAAAGGTGGGGTCGTCGAGACTCATCAAACGGACTATGTCGGTTTCAAGAATGGCGCCCATGGCGATGTGACGATTACTGGGCAGGATTCGGTCTGGGACTCTTCTTATCTTTATCTCGGATATGAAGGTACTGGGGTGTTGACGCTTGCCGATAACGGCACGCTCAAGACCTGGGGTGTTGTGATAGGTCACGCGCCTGGGGCGTCGGGGACTCTCAATATCGGTGCCGCGGCCGATGAGGCGGCAGCGGTGGCCGGGCAATTGTTGGAGGTTGATTTTATCGAGATTGGCAGGGGTTCAATCTCCGCAACACTCAATTTCAATCACACATCAGACAATTATGTGCTCGCTGCCAAGTTGAGAGGCAAAGGCACGATCAACCAGCTCGCCGGCACCACGCACCTGACCGGCGACGGCTCGGCGTTCTTCGGCACCACCAATATCAATGGCGGCGAGTTGCGCGTGGACGGCAGCCTCGGCGGCACGTTGTTCGTGCGCAGCGGTGGCCGCCTGTCGGGCATCGGCACCGTGGGCTCGACCACGGTGGGATCCGGCGCGACCATCGCGCCGGGCAATTCGATCGGCACGCTCAACGTGAATGGCGATATCCGCTTCGAGACGGGTTCGATCTACGAGGTGGAGGCCAATCCGCAAGGGCCGGACAGCGATCTGATCAAGGCCACCGGCACCGCGACGCTGGCGGGCGGTTCCGTGCTGCACGTCGGACCGGACGGCAACTTCAAGCCCGGCGTGATCTACACCATCCTGAGCGCCGACGGTGGCGTGAGCGGACGCTTCGACAACGTGTCCTCGAACTTCGCCTTCCTCGATCCGCGCTTGAACTACGACGCCAAGCACGTCTATCTCGGGCTGATCCGCAACAAGATCGAGTTCGCGGACTACGCGCGGACACGCAACCAGTGGACCGTGGCCAACGGCATCTCCAGCGCCGCCGCCGGCCACGCGGTGTACGACGCGGTGGCGCTGCTGCCCGAGAATGGCGAGCTGGTGCGCGCGGTCTACGACAACCTGTCCGGCGAGATCCACGCCAGCGCCAAGGCGGCGCTGCTGGACGACAGCCGTTTCGTGCGCGAGGCGGCGCTGAGCCGCGCGATGGCCGAAGGCGAGGGCGAGGCGTGGGTGTCGGCCCACGGATCGCGCGGTCGGCTGGACGGCGACAGGAACGCATCGCGCATGGATCGCCGGGCGCACGGGCTGCTGATCGGCGCCGACCGCGCGCTGCCGGATAGCTGGCGCGTCGGTCTGGTCGCCGGCTACGGCCGCAACGAACTGGACGTCGATGATCGCGGCTCCTCGGCCACCGTGGACGGCTACACGCTCGGTGCCTATGCCGGGATGCGGGTCGACGGGCTGGGCGTACGCTTCGGCGCGGCCTACGGCTGGAACGAGGTCGACAGCACGCGACGCATCGATATTCCCGGGCTATCGGAGACGGCCAAGGCCAAGTACGACATCAACACCATGCAGGCCTTCGCCGAGGTGGGCTATCGCATCGAGCGCGGCAGCGCGAGCATCGAGCCGTTCCTGGGACTGGCCTACGTGAAGGTGGAGAACGATCCGTATCGCGAGAACGGGCAGGCCGGCTTACACGGCGAGCGCGAACGGCAGGACACCGCGCTCGCCACGCTCGGCATGCGCGCGGACAAGACCTTCGCCCTGGGTTCGGCGACGGGCCGGCTGCACGGCGCGCTTGGCTGGCGCCATGCCGCCGAGGAAATCGCCACGGCGCGCCATGCCTTCTCCGCCGGCGAGGCCTTCACCGTCGCCGGAGCGCCGCTGGCGCGCAATGCCGCGGTGGTGGAACTTGGACTGGGCATCCAGGCCTCCGAGCGGGTGACGCTCGGGTTGGACTACTCGGGACAGCTCGCCTCGGACGCGCGCGACCACGGGCTGGAGGCCAGGCTGGAAATGCGGTTTTAGTGAAACGTCGGAAAGGGGAAAATCCCCCCTCTCCGAATCCAGCCCGAGGCATGAAAACGGATTCATTTGATCGGGGAGGACTTGTGGCCTAGGTCACGGTCCCGGGCAGCGGCTAGGATGCGGGGTCTTCCGACCATCGCACAGGAGTGCCGAATGTCCTTCGCCCGCCGCCACCATCCGCTCGGCGCCCCGCGCCGTCCCCGCGCCGCCCTGCTCGCGCTCGCCCTGGGCGCCGCCCTCGGCGGCCTGGCGCCGACCTCGGTGGTCGCCGCGCCGGCGACGGCCAAGGTCGACATCGCCTACGAGGAGTTCACCCTGCCCAACGGGCTGCGGGTGATCGTGCACACCGACCGCAAGGCGCCGATCGTGGCGGTGAACATCTGGTACCACGTCGGCAGCAAGGACGAGCCGGCCGGACGCAGCGGCTTCGCGCACCTGTTCGAGCACCTGATGTTCAACGGCTCGGAGAACCACCGCGGCGAGTTCTTCGAGCCCTTCGAGCTGGTCGGCGCCACCGACATGAACGGCACCACCAACAGCGACCGCACTAACTACTTCGAGAACGTACCCACCACCGCGCTGGACATGGCGCTGTGGATGGAGTCCGACCGCATGGGGCACCTGCTCGGCGCGATCGACCAGAAGACCCTGGACGAGCAGCGCGGCGTGGTGCAGAACGAGAAGCGCCAGGGCGAGAACCAGCCCTACGGCCAGGTGTGGGAAAAGCTTTCGCAGGCGATGTATCCCAAGGGCCATCCCTACCACCACACCACGATCGGCTCGATGAGCGATCTCAACGCCGCCTCGCTGGAGGACGTGAAGAACTGGTTCCGCACCTGGTACGGCCCCAACAACGCCGTGCTGGTGCTGGCCGGCGACATCGACGTGAAGACCGCCAAGGAGAAGGTGGCCAGGTACTTCGGCGACATCCCGGCCTCGCCGAGCATGGCGCAGCCGAAGGTGGACGTGGCCCGGCGCAGCGAGAACACCCGCGAGGTGATGCAGGACAAGGTGCCGCAGACGCGCGTGTACCGCGTGTGGAACGTGGCCGAGGTCGGCACCGTCGACAACGACCGCCTGCAGCTGTTCTCGCAGATCCTGGGCGGCAGCCAGTCCTCGCGCCTGGACAAGCGCCTGCTGCACGAGGAGAAGCTGGTCGACAGCGTCGGCACCGACATGGAGACGCAGCAGCTGGGCTCCAACTTCATCATCACCGCCAACGTCAAGCAGGGCGTGGACCCGGCCAAGGTGGAGGCGATCATCGACGAGGAGCTGAAGAAGCTCGTCGCCGAGGGCCCGAGCGCGGCCGAGCTGGCGCAGGCCAAGACCATGTTCCGCGCCGGCTTCGTGCGCGGCATCGAGCGCATCGGCGGCTTCGGCGGCAAGGCCGACGCGCTGGCCTCGTGCGCGGTGTACGAGACCGATCCCGGCTGCTTCCGCAAGTCGCTGGCCAACGTCGCCGACAGCAGCGCCGAGCAACTCAAGGCCGTGGGCGGCCAGTGGCTCGGCGCGGGCAGCCACACCCTGGTGGTGCAGCCCGGCGCGCGCACCGCGCTGGCCGAGGAGCCGAGCCAGACCCCGACGCCGCTGACGCTGCCGGCGGCCGATCCGAAGTACACGACCACCGCCAGCGACGTCGATCGCAGCAAGGGCGTGCAGGTGCCCTCGCAGTTCCCGGAGCTGAAGTTCCCGCAGCTGCAGCGCGCCACGCTCAAGAACGGCACCAAGCTGATCCTGGCCGAGCGCCGCGGCCTGCCGGTGGTGCAGATGAGCTACGAGTTCAAGGGCGGCTCGGCCAGCGACATCGAGCTGGGCCGTCAGCCCGGCCAAGGGGCCACGCTGGGCGCGGCCAGCTTCGCCATGGGCATGCTCGACGAGGGCGCCGGCGACCTGGGCGCGCTCGACTTCGCCAACCGCGCCGAATCGCTGGGCGCGCGCCTGGGCGCGGGCGCGGCGATCGACGGCAGCAACGCCTCGCTCTCGGCGCTGAAGGAAAATCTGGACGCCTCGGTCGGGCTGTTCGCCACCATGCTGCGCCAGCCGCGCTTCGACCAGAAGGAGATCGACCGCGTCAAGGCGACCTGGATCGCCGGCATCCAGCAGGAGAAGGCGCGCCCGAACGGCGCCGCGCAGCGCGTGCTGCCGCCGCTGCTGTACGGCGCCGGCCATCCCTACGCCATCCCCTTCAGCGGCACCGGCACCGAGGCCTCGATCCAGGCGCTGAGCCGCGACAACCTGGTCGCCTACCAGCGCACCTGGCTGCGGCCGGAGGACGCCACGCTGATCGTGGTCGGCGACACCACGCTCAAGGAGATCGTGCCGCTGCTGGACAAGCACTTCGGCGACTGGAAGGGCGAGGGCGAGGCCACGGCCGCCACGGCCATTCCCGAGGTCGCGCGTCCGGCCAAGCCGCGCGTGTTCCTGATCGACCAGCCGGGCGCGGTGCAGGCCACGATCCTGGCCGGCGAGCTGGTGCCCTCGACCAAGGACGCGGGCGCGGTGAAGCTCGACATCGCCAACTCGGTGCTCGGCGGCGAGTTCTCCTCGCGCCTGAACATGAACCTGCGCGAGGACAAGCACTGGGCCTACGGCGCCTACAGCTTCAGCTCGGGCGCGATCGGGCAGCGGCCGTGGATCGCCTTCGCGCCGGTGCAGATCGACAAGACCGCCGACTCGCTGAAGGAGCTGCAGCGCGAGATCGGCGACTACGTCACCGGCAAGAAGCCGCCGACCGCCGCCGAGGTGTCGAAGATCCAGGCCACCGAGATCCGCGGCCTGCCGGGCGCCTACGAGACCTCGGCCGCGGTGATGGGCACCATCGGCGGCATCGTCCGCTACGGCCGTCCCGACGACTACGTGTTCCAGCGCAAGGCCGAGATCGAGGGCCTGACCCCGGCGCAGGTGGCCGAGGCGGCCAAGACCATCGACGCCAACGCCCTGACCTGGGTGGTGGTCGGCGACCTGAAGCAGATCGAGCAGCCGATCCGCGCGCTGAACGTCGGCGAGGTCCAGGTGGTCGACGCCGACGGCAAGGCCGCAGGCGGCAACTGAGCCCCGGCGGCGCCAGCCGGCCGCGGACGATCCGGCCGCCGCGTTGTACGCACGAGACGATGCCCGCCACAATGGCGGGCATCGTCGTTTTCCGGCAGGAGGTGGTCGTGATCGTTTCCCGAAGCTGCAAGGGCGCCCTGATCGGCGCGCTGGTCCTGGCCACCGGCGCCTGCACCTGGGTGCACATGGCGCCCGGCGCCTCCGCGGTGAAGGTGCTCACCGCCGCCCCGTCCGGCTGCGAGAAGCGCGGCGACATCACCGTCTCGGTCACCAGCAAGGTCGCGCTCTACGACCGCAACGCCCTGCGCGTGCGCGAGGAGCTGGAAACGCTGGCGCGCAACGAGGCCGCCGGCATCGACGCCGACACGGTCAACCCGATCGACCAGCCGGCCAACGGCAACCAGACCTTCGCGGCGTGGAAGTGCAAGCGCTGAGGCCTTGAGGGGCAGGGCGCCCGGCGCCGGCAACCGGACCGGGGCGGCGGGCGTTCCGGCCGGAGGGGCCGGCCGGGGCCAGGATTCAGAATTCCGCGACCGGCACACTGTACGCATGCGCACGGTCCCCGAAACCAGTACCCTATGTGCCCTTTTGCCAGCCTGATGGCGGCCAGCCCATGCTCTTCCAACACGTCGCCATCGCCGGTCTGGCGCATATCGATGCCCCCCGGCGGCTCTCCAGCCAGGAGATCAATATCCGCCTGAAGCCGACCCTGGACCGGCTGAAGATCAAGGCGGACATGCTGGAGACCATCGCCGGCGTCAGCGCGCGCCGCCTCTGGGACGGCGACGTCAAGCCCTCCGACGCCGCCACCCTGGCCGGCGTGAAGGCCCTGGCCGACGCCGCCATCGAGCCGGACCGCATCGGCCTGCTGGTCAACACCTCGGTCAGCCGCGACTTCCTGGAGCCGTCCACCGCCAGCATCGTCGCCGGCAACCTGCGCCTGGGCGAGAACTGCCAGAACTTCGACGTCGCCAACGCCTGCCTGGCCTTCCTCAACGGCATGGACATCGCCAGCCGCATGATCGAGCGCGGCGAGATCGACTACGCCCTGGTGGTCGACGGCGAAACCGCCGACCTCGCCTACGAGAAGACCCTCGACCGCCTGACCCGCGCCGACGTCACCGCCGAGCAGATGCGCGACGAGATCGCCACGCTCACCCTCGGCTCCGGCGCCGCCGCCATGGTGCTGGCGCGCGCCGAGCTGGCGCCCGGCGCGCCGCGCTACCGCGGCGGCGTGACCCGCTCGGCCACTGAGTGGAACCATCTGTGCCAGGGCGACCTGCACCACGACCGCATGGTCGCCGACGGCCGCATGCTGATGATCGAAGGCCTCAAGCTCGGCCACAAGACCTTTGCCGCCGCCAAGCAGGCGCTGGGCTGGGTGGTGGACGAGCTCGACGAATTCGTCATCCACCAGGTCAGCAAGGCGCACACCAAGGCCTTCCTCAAGGCCTTCCGCATCGATCCGAAGAAGGTGATGACCATCTTCGGCGAGCACGGCAACATCGGCCCGGCCTCGGTGCCGATCGTGCTGAGCAAGCTGCGCGAGATGGGACGGCTGAAGAAGGGCGACCGCGTGGCCCTGCTCGGCATCGGCTCGGGCCTGAACTGCTCGATGGCGGAAGTGGTGTGGTGAACGGCGCCGCGCGCCGCCCGTCCATCGCCGCCGCTTCTCTGTCCTAACCCCGCTTCGCGCGCCGCAGCGGGTCTCCGTTCGGCCGGATGTCGATCGCCATGCATTTCCCCGACTACCCCTTCGCCCCGCAGCGCTTCGAGGTGCGTCCCGGCATCGCGATGTCGTACCTGGACGAGGGCCCGCGCGAGGGCGAGGTGGTGGTGATGCTGCACGGCAATCCGTCGTGGAGCTACTACTGGCGGCACCTGGTGCTGGGCCTGCGCGAACCGGCGCCTGGCAAGGCCTATCGCTGCATCGTGCCCGACCACGTCGGCATGGGACTGTCCGACAAGCCGGACGACGCGCGCTATCGCTATACCTTGCAATCGCGCGTCGACGACCTCGGCGCGCTGCTCGACCACCTCGGCATCGACGGCCCGCTGACGCTGGCCGTGCACGACTGGGGCGGCATGATCGGCTTCGGCTGGGCGCTCTCGCACGCCGCGCAGGTGCGGCGGCTGATCCTCACCAACACCGCCGCCTTTCCGCTGCCGGCGGAGAAGTCGATGCCCTGGCAGTTGACCTTCGGGCGCGATCTCGCGCTCGGCGGCGCGCTGATCCGCGCCTTCAACCTGTTCGCCGCCGGCGCCTCGCGGATCGGCGTGGCGCGGCGGATGCCGGCGGACGTGCGCCGCGCCTACGTCGCGCCCTACGACAGCTGGGCCCACCGCATCGCCACGCTGCGCTTCATGCAGGACATCCCGCTGCGCGCCGGCGATCCGGCCTGGGCGCTGGTGGAGGCTGCGGGGCGGCGCCTGCCGGAATTCGCCGACCGGCCGGCCTTCATCGGCTGGGGACTGCAGGATTTCGTCTTCGACCACCATTGCCTGGACACCTTCCGCCGCGCCCTGCCCAACGCGCGCGTGCAGGCCTACGCCGACGCCGCGCACTACGTGCTGGAGGACAAGCACGAGGCGCTGGTGCCGATGATGCGCGCCTTCCTTGACGCGCATCCGTTGACGGGCGAGTGAGCGGCATGACCGCCGTTCCCTGCAACATCGCCGCCGATCTGCCGACGCTGGCCGCCGAGCATCCCGACCGGATCGCGATGCGCTGCCCGGGCCGCGGCGGCTACGAGGTGACGCTGAGCTACGGCGAACTCGACGCGCGCAGCGACGCCATCGCCGCCGGACTCGACCGGCAGGGCATCCGCCGCGGCGTGCGCGCGGTGGTGATGGTGCGGCCGACGCCGGAATTCTTCCTGCTGATGTTCGCGCTGTTCAAGGCCGGCGCGGTCCCGGTGCTGATCGATCCGGGTATCGACAAGCGTGCCTTGAAGCAATGCCTGCGCGAGGCGCAGCCGCAGGCCTTCATCGGCATCCCGCTCGCCCACCTCGGCCGCGTGCTGCTGGGCTGGGCGCGCTCGGCGCGCATCCGCATCACCACCGGGCGCTGGGCCTGGCTGGCCGACACCACGCTGGCGCGGGTGGAGCGGCAGGGTGAGAGGCTGCTTGCCAATACCCGGGCATCGCAGCTGGCCGCCACCGAGCCCGACGAGGTGGCGGCGATCGTCTTCACCAGCGGATCGACCGGCGTGCCCAAGGGCGTGGTCTACCGCCACCGCCACTTCGTCGCGCAGATCGAGATGATGCGCCGCGCCTTCGACATGCAGCCGGGCGGCGTCGACCTGCCCACGTTTCCGCCCTTCGCGCTGTTCGATCCCGCGCTCGGGCTGACCTCGATCATTCCCGACATGGACCCCACGCGCCCGGCCTCGGCCGATCCGCGCAAGCTGCTGGCGGCGATCGAGCGCTTCGGCGTGACCCAGCTGTTCGGTTCGCCGGCGCTGATGCGGGTGCTCGCCGACCACGGCGCGCCGTTGAAGACGGTCAGGCGCATCACCTCGGCCGGCGCGCCGGTCCCGGCCGAGGTGGTGGAGAAGATGCGCGCGCTGATGCCCGGCGACGGCCAGTTCTGGACGCCCTACGGCGCCACCGAATGCCTGCCGGTGGCGACCATCGAGGGACGCGAGCTGATCGGCCTGCGCGCGCGCACCGAGGCCGGCGCCGGCACCTGCGTCGGCCGGCCGGTGCCGCCGAACGAGGTGCGGGTGATCCGCGTCACCGACGAGGCCATCGCGCAATGGACCGGCGATCTCGTCGTGCAGGGCGGCCTGGTCGGCGAGATCACCGTGGCCGGACCGAGCGCCACCGACACCTATTTCAGCCGCGAGGCGCAGACGCGCCTGGCCAAGATCCGCGAGACCCTGCCCGACGGCGGCGAGCGCATCGTCCACCGCATGGGCGACCTCGGCTATTTCGACCGCGACGGTCGCCTGTGGTTCTGCGGCCGCAAGACCCAGCGCGTGGTCACCGCGACCGCGACGCTGTGCACCGAGCAGATCGAGCCGGTGTTCAACACCCATCCGCAGGTGCGGCGCACCGCGCTGGTGGGCATCGGCGGCTTCGGCGCGCAGGTGCCGGCGCTGTGCGTCGAGTTGCGCGAGGGCGTGGATGCCCGCGAATGGCCGCGCATCGCCGCGCAGCTGCGCCACCTGGGCGAGGGCCACGTGCACACGGCGAAGGTCGAGCGTTTCCTGCGCTATCCCCGGGCCTTCCCGGTCGACATCCGCCACAACGCCAAGATCGGCCGCGAGAAGCTCGCGGCGTGGGCGGCGAAACAGCCGCTCGCCGAGGCCGTCGAGCCGGATGCGGACGAGCGCTGGAACAAGGGGGGAAGGTGATGCGCGTGCTGGTGACCGGCGGCGGCGGTTTCCTCGGCCAGGCCTTGTGCCGCGGCCTGGTCGCGCGCGGGCACGAGGTCACCAGCTTCAACCGCGGCCACTATCCCGCGCTCGAGGCCCTGGGCGTGCGCCAGTTGCGCGGCGACCTGGCCGACCGCGACGCGGTCGTCGCGGCCGCGGCGGGGATCGAGGCGATCTTCCACAACGCCGCCAAGGCCGGCGCCTGGGGCAGCTACGAGCGCTATCACCAGGCCAACGTGGTCGGCACGCAGAACGTGCTGGCCGCCTGCCGCGCGCAGGGCGTGGGCAGGCTGATCCACACCTCCACCCCCAGCGTGACCCATCGCGCCACGCATCCGGTGGAGGGGGGCACCGGCGACACCGTGCCCTACGGCGATGATCTGAAGGCGCCGTACGCGCACACCAAGAAGCTCGCCGAGCAGGCCGTGCTCGCCGCCAACGACGCCGCGCTGGCCACCGTCGCGCTGCGCCCGCGCCTGATCTGGGGGCCGGGCGACAACCAGCTGCTGCCGCGCCTGGTGGAGCGCGCGCGCAGCGGCCGCCTGCGCCTGGTCGGCAACGGCGAGAACCGGATCGACACCACTTACATCGACAACGCCGCGCAGGCGCACTTCGACGCCTTCGCGCATCTGGCGCCGGGCGCGGCCTGCGCGGGACGGGCGTACTTCATCAGCAACGGCGAGCCGAAGACGCTGCGCGAGACGCTCAACAGCCTGCTGCGCGCGGCGGGGGCGCCGGAGATCGAGGAGACGCTGCCTTTCGGCGTCGCCTACGCCGCCGGCGCGGTCTGCGAGGCGCTGTGGACCCTGCTGCCCCTGCGCGGCGATCCGCCGATGACGCGGTTCCTGGCCGAGCAGCTCAGTACCGCGCACTGGTACGACATGGCGCCGGCCACGCGCGATTTCGGCTACGTGCCGCAGGTGAGTTTCGCGGAAGGGTTGGAGCGGTTGGCGGCTGCAAGCCGGTCGGCCTGAGGTTCCTGGCTGGTGTTTGCTTTGTAAGAGCAAAGCGTTTCGTCCGCTGTCGCGGCCGAGTTCATTTCTTTTGCTGGCCCAAAAGAAACGAACCAAAGAAAACGGCCTTCCCCGACGAAGCACTCCCAAGACTTCATTGCTATCGGGATTTTTCGACTCGCCATCCTGGCTCGATCGAAAAACGGCGCACATCCCTGTGCGCCGCCCTACGGGTCTTCGAGTGCTAATGGCACACAGACATCTTTAGGAGCAAAGCAAGCTGGGGTCCCAGCTTGCGCTGTGATTGGGAGTGAGGGCGGTGACAAGGCTGTTGCTTGCCTCTGAAAAATCTTTGCGCGCCCTTGCTCAATCCAGACCCGAAGGGCAGCGGGCAGGGATGCCCGCTGTTTTCCGATCGAGCCAGGAGGGCGAGTCGGAAAATCCCCTCAACCTCTCCGTTTTGGGGCTGACTTGTCGGGAAGGCGTTTTTCTTTGGTTCGTTTCTTTTGACGCCTTTCAAAAGAAATGAACTCGGCCGCGCCAGCGGACGAAAGCTCTGCTTCAAAAAAGCAACGTCGGAATAAAAAAGCCCCGGCTTGCCACAGGGCCATGCGCGAAAGCATGAGTAATGCGATCAAACCGAACTGCGCAACGCCGCCTCCGCCGCATGCCGCTCCACCGCCAACTCGATCAGCCGCGTGATCAAGCCGCTGTAGTCCAGCCCGCTCGCCTGCCACAGCTTCGGATACATGCTGATGCGGGTGAAGCCCGGCAGCGTGTTGACCTCGTTGATCACGACGCGGCCGTCCTGGGTGAGGAACACGTCCACCCGTGCCAGCCCCGCGCATTCCAGCGCGCGATAGGCGCGCAGCGCGATGGCGCGGATGCGGTCGTTGGTCTCGGCGTCGATCGCCGCCGGCACCACCACGTCGGCGCCGTGTGCGTTGATGTACTTGGTGTCGTAGCCGTAGAACTCGTCGTGGACCACGATCTCGCCGCAGACGCTGGCCTCGGGCTGGTCGTTGCCGAGCACCGCGCACTCGATCTCGCGGCCGACGATGGCGCCTTCCACCAGCACCTTGTTGTCGAAGGAAAAGGCCAGCGCGATCGCCTCGCCGAACTGCGCCGCGTCGCGCACCTTGCTCACGCCCACCGAGGAGCCCTGGTTGGCCGGCTTGACGAACAGCGGCAGGCCGAGTTCGGCCGCCAAGGCGTCGAAGTCGGCCCGGTCGCCGCGGCGCAGGCACACGAACGGGGCCACTTCCAGGCCGGCATCGCGCATCAGGCGCTTGGCCATGTCCTTGTCCATCGCCACCGCCGAGCCGAGCACCGGCGAGCCGACGAAGGGCAGGTTGGCCATGCGCAGCAGGCCCTGCAGCGAGCCGTCCTCGCCCAGGGTGCCGTGCACGATCGGGAACACCACGTCGATCTGTTCGAGGCTGCGCGCGGGATTGGCCGGCTGCAGCTGCCGCTCGTCGCGTCCGGGCACCATGGCCAGCGACTCGCCGCTGCGGTTGAGGGCGATGCGCGCCGGGTCGTCGGCGTTGAGCAGGAAGTCGCGGGCATCGCTCAGGTGCCACTGGCCCTGCTTGTCGATGCCGATCAGGCTGACCTCGAAGCGCTCCCGGTCCAGGGCGTCGAGGATGTTCCGCGCCGATTGCAGCGAAACCTCGTGTTCCGCCGATTTGCCGCCGAAGATGATGCCGACACGGAGCTTGCTCACGTCGTTCAGGGTCCAGGATGAAGGGAAGGGCGATCTGGCCGGCCATTCTAGCGGGATGGCGCGGACAGCCGCCCGCGCCCGGATAGAATGCGCCGATGGCAGAACCGTCCTTCAACTGGAAACAGCCCGCCGGCCGCGCGCTGGAAGCCGCGCTCAACCGCGCGCTGGCGCTCGACCCGGAAACGCGCGAGGCGCTCAAGCCGCTCGACGGCCGCCGCGTCGCGCTGTCCCTGGAGGCGCCGCCACTGGCGCTGGAGCTGCGGGTGCAGGGCGAGCGCCTGGTGGTCGGCCCGGTGGCGGACGGCGAGGAGCCGGACCTGGCGGTGCGCAGCACCCTGGGCGCGCTCCTCTCGCAGTTGCCGGCTTTGATCGGGAGCGGCCTGCGCCGCGACGACGCGCCGCCGGTCGGGCGGATGCGCGTGTCCGGCGACGCCGACCTGGCGCGGCGCCTGCAGCGGCTGGCCGAGCGCTTCGATCCCGACTGGCAGCGGCCCTTCGCGGCGGTGTTCGGCGACGTGCTCGGCGTGCAGATCGCCAACGGCGTGGCCGCGGCGCTGCGGCAGGCGCAAGCGCTCGGACGCAACGCCGCCGAGAGCGCCGCCGAATACGTCACCGAGGAATCCCGCGACGTGGTGCCGCGCGAGGAGCTGGCCGCCTTCCATGAGGACGTCGATGTCCTGCGCGACGACGTGGAGCGCAGCGCCGCCAGAATCGCCCGACTCCAGCAGGCCTTCGCATCGAGCAGTCCGGCCAGCGACGGCCGGGCTCTTGCGGAGGGACCCGCCCCATGAAGGGCCTCGCCCGCGCCGCCCGCATCGGCCGCGTCCTGCTCCACTACCGTCTGGACGACCTGCTCGACGGCACCCCGGCCGAGCGCTGGCTGAACCTGATGCGGCCGTTCGTGCCGCGCGCCTCGCGCGAGATCGCGGCGCAATCGCGCGGCGCGCGGCTGCGCTGCGCGCTGCAGGAGCTGGGGCCGATCTTCGTCAAGTTCGGCCAGATCCTGTCCACGCGCCGCGACATCGTGCCGCCGGACATCGCGGCGGAGCTGACCCTGCTGCAGGACCGCGTCGCGCCGTTCGACGGCGATGCCGCGCGCAGCATCGTCGAGGCTTCGCTCGGCCGCAGCGTGGACGAGGCCTTCGCGCATTTCGACACCACGCCGCTGGCGTCGGCCTCGATCGCGCAGGTGCATGCGGCCACGCTGCCGCCGGAGCAGGGCAAGGGCGGGGCGCCGCGCGAGGTGGTGGTCAAGGTGCTGCGTCCGAACATCGAGAAGCAGATCGCCGCCGACATCGCCCTGCTCAAGAACGTCGCCAGCCTGGTCGAGCGCACCCATCCCAACGCCGACAAGATCCGCCCGCACGCGATCGTGGCCGAGATCGAGAACACCCTGGCCGCCGAGCTCGACCTGCAGCGCGAGGGCGCCAACGCCTCGGTGCTGCGCCGCTTCTGGCAGGACTCCGACGATCTCTACGTGCCGGAGCCGATCTGGAGCCACACCACCGAGCGCGTGCTCACCCTGGAGCGCGTCTACGGCATCCCGAGCGACGACATCGCCGCGCTCGATGTCGCCGGCATCGACCGCAAGGCGCTGGCGGCCAAGGGCACGCGGGTGTTCTACGCGCAGGTATTCCGCGACAACTTCTTCCACGCCGACGCCCACGCCGGCAACATCTGGGTGGACGTCGATCCGGCGCGCAAGAAGAACCCGCGCTTCATCGCCCTGGATTTCGGCATCATGGGCCAGCTCTCCGACGAGGACCAGTACTACCTCGCCGAGAACTTCATGGCGATCTTCAACCGCGACTACCGCCGCATCGCCGAGCTGCACGTGCAGGCCGGCTGGATGCCGGCGCACAGCCGCATCGACGAGCTGGAGGCGGCCGCGCGCACGGTCTGCGAGCCGTACTTCACCCGGCCGCTGTCGGAAATCTCGCTGGCCGAGGTGCTGATCAAGCTGTTCCGCACCGCGCAGCGCCACGAGCTCACCCTGCAGCCGCAGCTGATCCTGCTGCAGAAGACCCTGCTCAACATCGAGGGCGTCGGCCGCCTGCTCGATCCGGAGCTGGACATCTGGAAAGTGGCGCGCCCGGTGCTGGAACGCATCATGATCGAGCGCTACAGCCCGCAGCGGCTGATGGAGCGCTTCCGCAAGGGCCTGCCGGAGCTGGTCACGCACGCGCCGGAAGTGCCGCGCCTGGTGCATGCCTGGCTGGAGCAGCAGGTCAACGGGCGGCACGAGCTGTCGCTGCGCTCCAAGGACCTGTACGAGCTCACCCAGACCATGAAGGGCATGCAGCGGCGCACGGTCTCGGCGATCCTCGGCACCGGGCTGCTGATCGCGGCCGCGGTGCTGTACGCGCTCGATGCCGGCGGCATGCGCCTGTTTTCCGTCCCGGTGGCCGCCTGGGTGGCCGGCCTCGGCGGTCTGTGGGCGCTGATCGCGGCATGGCCGCGAAGGTGATGCGGCGTTGATGCGGATCCCTGCGCCGGAGCCCGGCCATCCTGCGCCGGAGCCCGGCCATCCTGGGCCGGAATTCTCAGCGCAACCGCCAGCTGACGTCGAAGAAACCCCGTCGCTGCAGGCCCTGTACTGCGACGAAAGCCTCGCCGTGGTCGACAAGCCGGCCGGGCTGATGGTGCACGACAGCAAGCTGGCGCGCGGGGAAACCGACTTCGCCGCCGATCGGCTGCGCGAGCAGTTCGGCAGGCCGATCTTCCTCGTGCACCGGCTCGATCGCGCCACCAGCGGCTGCCTGCTGCTGGCCTTCGATCGCGAGACCGCCTCGCTGCTGGGCAAGGCGCTGATGGCCGGCGGCATGGAGAAGCAATACCTGGCCGTGTGCCGCGGCTGGCCGGCCGAGGCCGAATTCGTCGTCGACCATCCGCTCGACGGCGGCCCCGGCAAACCGGAGAAGAAGCCCGCGCGCACGCGCTTCGCGCGCCTGGCGACGACCGAGCTGGAGATCGCCAGCGCGCAGTTCGCCACCTCGCGCTACGCGCTGCTGCAGGCCTGGCCGGAGACCGGGCGCTTCCGCCAGATCCGCCGCCACCTGAAGCATCTCTCCCATCACCTGATCGGCGACAGCAGCCACGGCGACGGGCGGCACAATCGCGCCTTCCGCCAGCTGGGCATCCACCGCATGCTGCTGCACGCGCAGCGGCTCGCCTTCGAGCACCCGCACGGCGGCGCGCGGCTGTGCGCCGAGGCGCCGCCGGATGCGCAGTTCCGGCGCGCGCTGGCCCTGTTCGGAATCGAGACGCGGCCGGGGACCGGCGCGGACGCGGTCAGCGGCTGCGCTGACGCGCCGCCGCGCGGTTGAGTTCGACGTCGAGTTCGCGCCTGGCGTCCTGCAGCGCCGGCATCAGCTGCCGGCCGATGTCGTTCGCGGTGCCCTGCAGGGAATGCATGATCCGCGCGGCGTCGGCATTGTCCAGGTTGCCGAGCCCGGGCATGGCGCCGTTCTGGCCGGAGAACAGCCGGCCCGAGAGGGCCTGGATCTGCGAGCCCTGCAGCGAGAACGCGTTGCCGTTCACGCCGCCGCCCGTGCCGGCATAGGTGCGGCCCAGCCGCTGGCGGATGTTGGCGTTGCCGTAGGCGGCCTCGTAGTCCTGCGGCGGGCGCGTGGTGAGTTCGCGCCATTGCCGGTGCAGCGCGGCGGTATCCACGCCGTAGGTGGCGGCGGACGCTGAGGTGGGCGCCGACGCGCGGCGCGGCAGGATGCGCTGCGCCGGGGCGGCGGGCGCGGCGAAGACGTCGGCGGGGTCGTGACCGGCCGTGCCATCGACCCGCGCCGGATCCTGCGGCGTCGCATGGGCCGCTGCGATGGCGAGCAGGGCGGCCGGGAGCAGCAAAACGCCTTTCATGGCATCGCTCCATTCGGGGGAACCGGCATGATCCGCCTCCGGCCGGGGCGGGTCAAATGCCGCGCCGGCGCGGTTTTTCCCGCGCGCCAGCCTTAGGGGGCGTCCTGCGCGCCGTCCCTGGGCGCGTCTTTTGCAGCCGCCTCGTCCTGGTTGCGCGCGGCGGCCCGGGTCTCCTCGGCGATCTCGCGCTGCATCTCCTGCAGCGCCGGGGCCATCATCTTCTGCACCGCGGCCATGGTGTTGTGCATGAGCTGCGGCATCTTGTCGAGCATCTTCTGCCCGGACGGAGTGCGGTAGAAGGCGATCATGGCGTCCACGTCCTCGGCGTCGAAGGTCTGCCGGTAGACGTCGCGGTACACCGGACCCAGCTTCTCCCAGGACAGGATCTTGCGGATCTGCTCCAGGGATTTGCGCAGCGCGGTGTCGATCGCCTTGTCCTGGTCGGCGGTGAGCGGCTGCTGGGCGCGCAGTTGCTCGATCGTCTGCCGCTGCGAGGCCTCGACCTGCGGCAGGAGCAGGTCCAGGGTCTGGCGCGCGCGGGTGACCTCGAGCAGTTCGTCGATCCTGGCGTCGCTGGGCGGGGCGGCGACGGCCGGAGCGGCGGCCAGGGCGAGCAGGGTGGCCAGCAGGAACGAACGCGGTGACATCGGCAATCCTCCATGACGGAAGACCGTATGGTTGGCGATGCCGCGCGCGGGCGTCAAATCCGGATGTTCACCGCGCGCCGCTACAATCCGCGCCATGGCCGGCCCCCAGATCGCGATCCCCGAGCAGGAACTGACCGAGCGCTTCGTGCGCGCGGCCGGGCCCGGCGGGCAGAACGTCAACAAGGTGGCGACGGCGGTGGAGCTGCGTTTCGACGTGGCCCGCTCGCCCTCGCTGCCCGAGGCCGTGCGCGCGCGCCTGCTGGCCAAGCGCGACCGCCGCATGACCGGCGAGGGCGTGCTGGTGATCAGCGCGCAGCGCTTCCGCACCCAGGAGCGCAACCGCGAGGACGCGCGCGAGCGGCTGGCCGCCTTCATCGAGTCGGGGCTGCACGCGCCCAAGCCGCGCATCGCCACCCGGCCGAGCCGGGCGGCCAAGGCGCGCCGACTGGACGCCAAGCGCGAACGCAGTACGATCAAGCGGGGGCGATCGCGCGGCGGCTGGAACGATTGAGCCGTCGACGAAAGCAGCGGTGCCGATCGATCGGCATCGCCGGACACCGGGGAGAGGCATGAGCGAGACCGAGAGCGACGGGCACCACCACCACGACATCGTCCCCACCCTGCCGCCGAACGTGCCGCAGGTGAAGCGCAACCGGTTCACCCGCTGGCTCGGCCGCAGCATCCTGCGCCTGGGCGGCTGGCGCGTGAAGGGCGCGTTTCCCGACATTCCGAAACTGGTGATGATCGGCGCGCCGCACTCGTCCAACTGGGACGCCGTGTGGGCGTTCGCGGCCAAGGTGGCGATGGGCCTGGACGTGCGCATCCTGGTCAAGGATTCGGTGTTCCGCGTGCCGCTGCTGGGCTGGCTGTGCCGCCGGCTGGGCATGATGCCGGTGGACCGCAGCGCGCCGGCCGGGGTGATCGAGCAGGCCGCGGCGCTGATCCGCGACCGCGAGCGCTTCTGGTACGGCCTGGCGCCGGAAGGCACGCGCAAGCGCGTGGAGCGCTGGAAGACCGGGTTCTGGAAGATCGCCAAGGCGGCCGAGGTGCCGATCCTGGGCATCTACCTGCACTATCCCGAACGCGTGATCGGCATCGGCCCGCTGTTCCATCCCGGCGACGACATGGCCGCCGACATCGCCGCCATCCGCGCCTGGTACCTGCCGTGGGAGGGCAAGCACCACGGCACGCAATGACGCCGCGCAACTGCTAAGCTGCGCGGCAATGCCGGGTGTGGAACCTCCCGGCCCACAACAGTCAGTCGTCGTGTGGGGACACGATGAGCGCCCAGGGAACGGAACCGACCTCGCCATCGCCCGCAGCCGAACCGGACATCTGGCCGGACCGGCTGCTGCGCGCCCTGTTCGGCCGTCTCGACTGGCAGCCGCCGCGCTGGCTGGCGGCCTGGGGCACCAGCTTGCGCGCGCGGCCGATGCATTGGCTGGGCGCGGCCTTCACCCTGATCGCGCTGCTGCTGTGGTGGCACACCAGGCCGCCGGCGCCGCCGCAGCCGGATGCGCTGGAAGTGCGCCTGAGCGAGCCGGCGCGCACCGACTACACGCAGACCCCGCCCAAGCTCTCGCCGCTGCGCCTGCACTTCTCGGCCTCGGCCGCGCCGCTGGAGCGGGTCGGCAAGGCGCCGCAGGGCGTGACGCTGGAACCGGCGCAGCCCGGCGAATGGCTGTGGAGCGACGACAAGACGCTCGTGTTCACGCCGGCCAAGGACTGGCCGATCGACACCGAATTCGAGATCCGCATCGACGCGGCCGCCGCCGTGGCGCCGAAGGTGCGCCTGGTGGCGAGCGAGTTCGAGTTCAGCACCGCCGCCTTCGAGGCGAGCGTGGCCGGCGCCGAGTTCTACCAGGATCCGCAGGATCCGAACCTGAAGAAGGCGGTGTACGAGCTGAAGTTCTCGCACCCGGTCGACGCGGCCTCGCTGGAGAAGCGCCTGGCCTTCACCTACACCGACGGCGCCGGCCGCACCCTGCCGTCGCCGGGCAGGACCCTGGTCTACGACGAGCGCCGGCTCAAGGCCTGGGTGCATTCGGCGCCGCTGTCGATCCCGGAGAACGGCGGCGCCCTGTTGCTGGAGATCGATGCCGGCGTGGCCAGCACGCTGGGCGGCGAGGGCAGCGCGGAAAAACTGTCTTCCAGCGTCAAGCTGCCCTCGCTCTACAGCGTGACGCTGGACGGGATCGACGCCACGCTGGTGGAGAACGACCGCTACGAGCCCGAGCAGGCGCTGGTGCTCACCTTCAACCAGGCGCTGCGCGACAGCGACGTGACGCGCGCGGTCGAGGTGCGATTGCTGCCGGAGAAGAATCCGAAGATTCCCGCCAACCGCCAGTCGGGCCTCTACAGCTGGTCCTCCTCGGAGGTGGACGAGGCGATCCTGAAGCAGTCGGCCCGGGTCGCGCTGACGCCGCTGCCGGCCGAGCGCGAGTTCGTGGAGACGCACAGCTTCAAGTACCAGGCGCCGCCCCGGCGCTATCTCTACGTGCGCGTGGCCAAGGGCCTGAAGTCCTTCGGCGGCTTCATCCTCGGCCAAGCCAGCAACGAGGTGCGGCAGGTGCCGCCGTACCCGGAACTGCTGCGCTTCGTCGGCGAGGGCGCGCTGCTGTCGCTGCGCGGCGAGCGCCGCGTGAGCATCGCCGCGCGCAACGTGCCCGGGCTGCGCCTGGAGATCGCCCGCGTGCTGCCCGGCGCGCTGCACCAGCTGGTGCAGAACAACAGCGGCGACTACGCCAATCCGAGCCTGGACTACCTCGACGAGGACAGCCTGGTCGAGCGCGAGGAGACTCGGCGCACCTTCCCGGCGAGCGGCTCTGATCAGAACAGCGCGTCCAAGACGCGCTACGAAGGCATCGACCTCGGCAGCTACCTCGCGCCGGGCAAGCGCGGCGTGTTCCTGCTCAGCCTGCGCGGCCTGGACAAGGAGGACGCGGCCAAGACCGCCGAACAGACCCTGGCCGACAACGCCGGCGAGGAGCAGGACCGCCGCCTGGTGGTGCTCACCGATCTCGGCCTGCTCGCCAAGCGCGCCCTGGACGGCAGCCGCGACGTGTTCGTGCAGTCGATCGCCGCAGGCACGCCGGTGGCCGGCGCGCGCGTGCGCGCGATCGCGCGCAACGGCGAAACCCTGGTGGATGCGGTCACCGACGCCGGCGGCCACGCGCGCCTGCCGGCGCTGAAGGCCTTCGTGCGCGAGAAGAAGCCGGTGATGCTCACCGTGGAGCAGGGCGCCGACCTGTCGTTCCTGCCCATCGACGACGACGGCCGCAACCTCGACTACTCGCGCTTCGACATCGGCGGCGAGGAGAACGCACTCGAATCCGGCGCGCTGAAGGCGCACCTGTTCTCCGACCGCGGCCTGTACCGGCCCGGCGACACCGTGCACCTGGGCCTGATCGTGCGCGCCGCCGACTGGACGCGCCCGCTGGCCGGCTTGCCGCTGGAACTGGTGGTGACCGATCCGCGCGGCGCGGTGGCGCGGCGCGAACGGCTGAGCCTGGGCGAGGCCGGTTTCGAGGGCGTGGACTTCACGCCCGCCGAAAGCGCGGCCAGCGGCACCTGGAATGCGGAACTCTTCCTGATCGGCAAGGACGACGAGCGTACCGCCATCGGCAGCACCACCGTGCAGGTGCGCGAGTTCCAGCCCGATTCGATGCGCGTGCAGGCGCAGTTCTCCGCGCAGGCCTCCGAAGGCTGGGTGAAGCCGGACGGCCTGAAGGCGGTGATCCATGCCGAGAACCTGTTCGGCACGCCGGCCCAGGAGCGCCGCGTGGAGGCGAGCATGGTGCTGCGCCCGGCCTTCCCCGGGTTCGCGCGCTGGCCGGGCTGGGACTTCTACGATCCGCAGCGCGCCAAGGAGGGCTACGACGAATCCCTCAGCGACGCCAAGACCGATGCCGAGGGCAAGGCCGAGATCGCGCTGGGCCTGGAGAAGTACGCGCGCGCCACCTATCAGCTCAGCCTGCTGGCGCGCGCCTTCGAGCCGGGCAGCGGGCGCAGCGTCACCGCCAGCGCGACCACGCTGGTCTCCAGCAACGATTACCTGGTCGGCATCAAGAGCCAGGACTCCCTGGACTACGTCGCCCGCGGCGGCAAGCGCGCCGTGCAGCTGGTCGCCATCGGCCCGGACGCCCGGGCGCGCGCGGTGGACGGCCTGCACGCGGTGCTGATCGAGCGCCGCTACGTCTCGGTGCTGACCAAGCAGGATTCGGGCGTCTACAAGTACGTCTCGCAGCTGCGCCTGGACGATCGCAAGGACACTCCGCTCGCCTTCGCCGCCGCCGCGCAGTCCTATGCGCTGGCCACCGACAAGCCGGGCGACTTCCGCCTGGAGATCCGCGACG
The DNA here is from genome assembly GCF_022662575.1 of Luteimonas aquatica. Taxonomy (GTDB): domain Bacteria; phylum Pseudomonadota; class Gammaproteobacteria; order Xanthomonadales; family Xanthomonadaceae; genus Luteimonas; species Luteimonas aquatica. The sequence continues at coordinate 27,965 of NZ_JALBFU010000002.1, forward strand.
GCGCCGGCAACGCGCTCAACCGCATCGACTACAGCGTGGCCGGCGCGGCCAACCTGACGCGCGCACTGGAGCGCAACGCCGAACTGACGCTGTCGCTATCCAGGCAGGACTACGCGCCGGGCGAGGAGATCGAGATCAGCGTGCGCGCGCCCTACGCCGGCGCCGGCCTGATCACGCTCGAGCGCGACAAGGTCTACGCGCACGCCTGGTTCAAGGCCGACACCACCAGTTCTGTGCAGCGCATCCGCGTGCCGGCCGACTTCGAGGGCAACGGCTACGTCAACGTGCAGTTCGTGCGCGACCCGGATTCGGACGAAGTGTTCATGAGCCCGCTGTCCTACGGCGTGGCGCCGTTCCGCGTGAACCGCCAGGCGCGCACCCAGCCGCTGAGCGTCGAGCTGCCCAAGGTGGCCAAGCCGGGCGCCGACATCCCGCTCACCATCAAGACCGAGGGCCGCGCGCGCGTGGTCGCCTTCGCCGTCGACGAGGGCATCCTGCAGGTGGCGCGCTATCGCGTCGGCGATCCGCTCGACACCTTCTTCGCCAAGAAGATGCTGCAGGTGGACACCGCGCAGATCCTCGACCTGATCCTGCCCGAGTTCAGCCGTCTCACCGGCATGGCCGCGCCCGGCGGCGACAACGGCTCGGACCTCGCCAAGAACCTCAACCCGTTCAAGCGCAAGAGCGAGAAGCCGGCCGTGTGGTGGTCGGGGCTGGTGGAGGTGGACGGCGAGAAGACGCTGCACTTCAGCCTGCCCGACCATTTCAACGGCAAGGTGCGCGTGGTCGCCGTGGCGGTGACGCCGCAGAAGATCGGCCTGCTGGAAACAAGCATGCTCTCGCGCGGCGATTTCGTGCTCACGCCGACCCTGCCCACGCACGTGGCGCCGGGCGACGAATTCGAGCTGCCGATCGGCGTGGCCAACACCGTGCCCGGCGCCAAGGCGGCGCTGCCGGTGACGGTGAGCCTGCAACTGCCGCCGTCGCTGCAGGCGGTGGGCGATGCCAAGGCCGCGTTGACGCTGGCGCCCGGGCGCGAGGGCACGGTGCGCCTGCGCCTGCGCGCCGGCCAGCGGCTCGGCGCCGCCGCGGTGACGATGCTGGCGCAGTCGGGCCCGTATCGCGCCCAACGCCGCATCGAGCTGTCGGTGCGCCCGGCCGTGGCGCTGCGCCAGGACTTGCGCGTCGGCCATACCGGCGCGCGCCTGGACCTCAAGCAGTTGCGTCCGATGTACGACCAGCTGGCGCAGCGGCGCATCGCCGCGTCGAACTCGCCCTTCGTCGCCGTCGACGGCCTCGCCGCCTACCTCGGCAGCTACCCGCACCTGTGCACCGAGCAGATCGTCAGCGCGGCGATGCCGGCGCTGCTGAGCGGCGCGCATCCGGAATTCGCGCTGATGCCGGCTGACCAGGCGCGCGGCGCCACCGACAAGGCGCTGGGCGTGCTGCGCTCGCGGCAGAACGCCGACGGCGGCTTCGGCTTGTGGCTGGCCACGCCGGACGTGGACCCCTTCGTGTCCGCCTACGCCACGCTGTACCTGGTGGAAGCGCGCGAGCGCGGCCAGGGCGTGCCGCAGGACCTGCTCGATACCGCCAACCGCTACCTGCGCGGCATGGCGGGTGATCGCGCATTGACCTCGGTCGCGGGCCTGCGCGCCCGCGCCCTGGCCGTGTACCTGCTGATCCGCCAGGGGCAGAACGCCAACAACCTGCTGGCCGGCGTGCGCGAGCAGCTTGACGGCAACTTCCCCAAGCGCTGGCAGCAGGACGACGCCACCGCGATGCTGATCGCCTCCAGCCATCGCCTGCTGCAGCAGGACAAGCCGGCGCAGGCCCTGGCGGCGGGCGTGTTCGCACGCGTGAACACGCCCAAGGCCGGCGCGTTCGCCTATGCCGATTACTACGATCCCGGCATCGCCCAGGGCTGGTCGCTGTATCTGCTCTACAAGCATTTCCCGGAACAGGCCAGGCGCCTGGGCGCCGGCGCCATCGACCGCCTGCTCGCGCCGATGCGCGAGGACCGCTACAACACGCTGTCCTCGGCCTTCACCCTGCTGACGCTGGAGGCGTACGCCGCCACCCAGCCGCAGTCCGCGCCTCCGGGCCTGGAAGCGGTGGGCGCCGACAACCGTGCCCGCGCCATCGGCGAGGTCGCCGGGCTGCTGCGCCGCGCCGAGTTCGCCGGCGGCGACCGCAGCCTGCGCGTCGTGCCGGCGGCGGGCACGACCGCCTGGTACGCGCTCGCGCAATCGGGTTTCGACCGCAAGCCGGCCCCGGCCGTGCAGGACAAGGGCCTGGAGGTCGTACGCGAGTACGTCGACGATGCCGGCAAGCGGCTGACGGACGTGCCGCTGGGCAAGGAAGTCACCGTGCGCCTGCGCGTGCGCGCGCTGGGCAATCGCAGCTACGGCAATATCGCCATCGTCGACCTGCTGCCCGGCGGCTTCGAGACGGTGATGCAGACCGCGCCGGCCGCTTCCGGGTCTTCGTCGGAAGAGGGCGAGGAGGAATGCGAGGAGGAATGCGGCGAGGAATCGTCGGAAGACACCGGCTCGGGTCCGCCGGCGGCGACGCTGGCGCTGCCGGAATCGACCTTCGACGCCGAGCATGTCGAGCCCCGCGAGGACCGCGTGCTGCTCTATGGCGCCATCGGCGCCGAGGCCAGGGAGTTCCGCTATCGTATCCGCGCCGGCAATGCCGGCCGCTTCGCGGTACCGCCGATCTATGCCGAATCGATGTACGAGCGCGGCGTGTACGCGCAGGGCGCCGCCGGCACGGTCCTGACCGTGCGCGCGCCTCAGACCAATCCTTAGTTCCGGAACCGCAAGATGCGCTGCTTGATTGTTCTCCCCGTGTTGCTGATCGGCACGATGCTGCTGCCGCGGACCGCCGAGGCGGGCATCTACAGCGACGACCTCGCCAAATGCCTGGTGGCGCGGACCAGCGACGACGAGAAGATGTCGTTGGCGAAATGGATTTTTTCGGTGATCTCGGCGCATCCGGGCGTGGCCTCGATCGCGACCGTCGACGACGCCAGCCGGGAGGCGGCCTCCAGGGACACCGCGGCCATTTTCGAAAAGCTGTTGACCGAGTCGTGCAAGGAGCAAACCACCCTGGCCATGAAATATGAGGGGACGGCCGCGCTCAAGGCGAGTTTCAAGGTCCTGGGCGAAATCGCCATGACCAGCCTGCTCACCGAACCCAAGGTCGCGGCCGAATCACAGGGGTTCGTGAAATTCATGGACGAGGCCAAGCTCAAGACCGTGTTCGGCGAGGCGCAAGCGGGCGATTGATCGTCCTGCGATCCGGGCCCGTGCTGCAAAGATGGACGTGAGGTCGGATCACGCCGCGTCCGCTCCGGCCGGTTCCGTTCGGCGCTGGCGCTGGCGGCGCCGGATGCTCGGTGCGATCGCCGCTGCGATCCTGCTGCTCATCGCGCTTCGCCTGTATCCGCATCCGCCGTTGTCGCAGGGATTGCCGCAATCGATTGCGGTCGAGGACCGGCAGGGCCGCCTGTTGCGCCTGGCCCTGGCCGACGATCAGCGCTATCGGCTGTGGGTGCCCCTGGAAGGCATCGCCCCGGGCCTGGTGCAGGGCACGCTGCTGCACGAGGACGCCTGGTTCTACCTGCATCCGGGCGTGAATCCGGTCAGCCTGCTGCGTGCGGCCTGGAGCACCTACGCGGGCGGCGGCGCGCGCATCGGCGGCTCCACCCTCACCATGCAGCTGGCGCGCCTGCGCTGGCGCCTGGACACGCGCACGCCGCGCGGCAAGCTGGTGCAGATCGGGCGCGCGCTGCAGCTGGAGCTGTGCTATTCCAAGCACGACATCCTCGAGGCCTACCTCAACCTCGCGCCCTACGGCGGCAACGTCGAGGGCGCCGGCGCGGCCAGCCTGATCTATTTCCGCAAGCCGGCTTCCGCGCTGACCTTGCCCGAGGCGCTGACGCTGGCGGTGCTGCCGCAGGCGCCGACGCGGCGAGGACGCCTGCAGGCGCGCGCGCGCGATGCCGGCTACGCCAGCGCCGGGCTGTCGGCCGCGCGGGCGCGGCTGTACGCGCGCTGGCGGGAACGGCACCCGGCCGGCGGCGCGCAGGCCCAGGATGCGCAGGACGCGCTGATGGCGCTGCCGCTGACGCTGCGCCCGCCGCGCTCGCTGCCGTTCGCCGCGCCGCATTTCGTCGACCGCGTGCTCGCCGAGCGCAGCCTGCATCCCGAGACGGGCGCGCGGCTCTCCACCACGCTCGATCTGCGCCTGCAACGCCTGCTCGAGGAGCGCGTGCGCATGCACCTGCAGCGGATGCGCCGCCTCGGCCTGCGCAACGCCAGCGCGATGCTGGTGGACACCCGCGACATGGGCATCCGCGCCCTGGTCGGCTCGGCGGACTATTTCGACGCGGACATCGCCGGCCAGGTCAACGGTGCGGCCGGCAAGCGCTCGCCGGGCTCCACGCTCAAGCCCTTCATCTATGCGCTTGCGCTGGACCAGGGCGTGCTGCATCCGGCCACGGTGCTGCGCGACGTGCCCAGCGCCTTCGGTCCGTACACGCCGGAAAACTTCGACGGCCGCTTCCTCGGCCCGGTGACCGCGGCCGATGCGCTGGTGCGCAGCCGCAACATCCCCGCCGTGACGGTCGCGGCGCAGCTGCAGCAGCCCAGCTTCTACCAGTTCCTGCGCGATGCCGGCATCGCGCGCCTGGCCAGCGAGCGCCACTACGGCCTGGCGCTGGTGCTCGGCGGCGGCGAGGTGACGATGGAGGAGCTCGCGCGCCTGTACGCGATGCTCGGCAACGACGGCCTGCTCAAACCGTTGCGCTGGCGCGCGCAGGATCCGGCTTCCGGCGGCACCGCGCTGCTCAGCCCGGAGGCCGCCTTCATCGTGCGCGACATGCTGCTGCGCAATCCGCGCCCGGACATCGGCACGGCCAGCGGCGTGCGCGAGTTGCCGGTGGCGTGGAAGACCGGCACCTCGTGGGGCTTTCGCGACGCCTGGAGCGCGGGCCTGGTCGGCCCGTACGCGCTGGTGGTGTGGATGGGCAACTTCGACGGCTCGGCCAATCCCGCGCTGGTCGGCGTGGACGCGGCCGCGCCGCTGTTCTTCTCCATCGTCGACGGCCTGCGCGCGGTGCGCGGCGCGGACGACCTGCGCGAGCCGCCACGCCGCTGGCCGCTCAATCTCAAGCGCGTGGAGATCTGCCGCGCCAGCGGCGACCTGCCCAACGCCTGGTGCCCGCAACGCGGCTGGACCTGGTTCATCCCCGGCAAGTCGCCGATCCGCGTCAGCACCGTGCATCGCGCGGTGGCGGTGGATCGTGACACCGGCCGCCCGGCCTGCGGCCGCATCGACCCGGCGCGCGTGCGCATGGAGGTCTACGAGTTCTGGCCCACCGATCTGGCCCGCGTCTTCGCCCAGGCCGGCATCCCGCGCCGGGCGCCGCCGGCCGGCGCCGACTGCGCCATCGACGACGGCGGGCTGGGCGCGGCGCCGCGCATCCAGTCGCCGCTGCGCGCTACGCGCTACACGCTGCGCCTATCGCGCCCGCAGCAATCGGCGATCGCGCTCAGCGCCAGCGTCGATGCCGGCGTGTCGCGGGTGTTCTGGTTCAGTGGCGGCAACTACATCGCCACCACCCGGGCCGGGGAGAGCGCCAGCTGGACGCCGCCGCAGGCGGGCCTGTTCCGCCTCTCCGCGGTGGACGACCACGGCCGCGCCGATACCCGCGACGTGGAGGTCGCGATCGCGCGCTAGCCGGGGCCGCGCGGCTTTCCTGAACGCCGCCATCAACCAATTGCACATGCTGCGCTCAGCCAAGGGGCGCTAGGCTGCGCCGTTTTCCGCTCGACCGTAGCCTGGAGTCCCCATGACGCGTCATCTCGCGCTCGCCGCCGCCGTCACCCTTGCGCTGGCCGCCTGCAACCAGCAGGCTCCGGAAGGCAAATCCGCCGAATCCGAAGCCAAGCCCGCCGCCGTGACCCCCGCCAGCGACAACCCCCTGCTCAGCGCCAGCACGCTGCCCTTCCAGGCGCCGGCCTTCGACAAGATCAAGGACGCCGACTACCTGCCCGCTTTCGAGGCCGGCATGCAGCAGCACCTGGCGGAGATCCGCAAGATCGCCGACAACGCCGAGGCGCCGACCTTCGCCAACACCTTCGAGGCGATGGAGCGCAGCGGCCAGACCCTCGCGCGCGTGAGCCGCATCTTCTTCGGCCTGGTGCAGGCCGACACCAATCCCGAGCGCGAGAAGGTGCAGAAGGAGGTCGCGCCGAAGCTGGCCGCGCACCAGGACGAGATCAACCTCGATCCCAAGCTGTTCGCGCGCGTGCAGTCGCTCTACGACAAGCGCGCGACGCTGGGCCTGGACGCCGAGCAGCTGCGCGTGGTCGAGCACACCTACGACGAGTTCGTACGCGCCGGCGCCAAGCTCTCCGATGCCGACAAGGCGACGCTGCGCAAGCTCAACGTCGAGGAGACCACGCTGGCCACCGACTTCCACACCAAGCTCGTCGCCGCGGCCGCCGCCGGCGCCGTGGTGGTGGACGACAAGGCCAAGCTCGACGGCCTGTCCGAGGGCGACCTCGCCGCCGCCGCCGAGGCGGCCAAGGCGCGCAAGCTCGACGGCAAATGGCTGCTGGCGCTGCAGAACACCACGCAGCAGCCGGTGCTGTCGTCGCTGAAGGACCGCGAGATGCGCGCCAAGGTCATCGAGGCCTCGGAGACCCGCACCGAGCACGGCGACGCCAACGACACCCGCAAGATCGTGCAGCGCCTGGCGCAGCTGCGCGCGCAGAAGGCCAAGCTGCTCGGCTTCGAGAACTACGCCGCCTACAGCCTCGGCGACCAGATGGCCAAGACCCCGGACAAGGCGCTCAAGCTGCTCTCCGACACCGTGCCGGCCGCCACCGCCAAGGCGCGCGGCGAGATCGCCAAGATGCAGGCGGTGATCGACCAGCAGAAGGGGAATTTCAAGCTTGCCGCCTCCGATTGGGACTTCTACGCCGAACAGGTGCGCAAGGCCGAGTACGACCTCGACGAATCGCAGATCAAGCCCTACTTCGAGCTCGACAACGTCCTGCAGAACGGCGTCTTCTACGCCGCCAACCAGCTCTACGGCATCAGCTTCAAGGAACGCAAGGACATCCCGGTCTACAACCCGGACATGAAGGTCTACGAGGTGTTCGACAAGGACGGCAGCTCGCTGGCGCTGTTCTACACCGACTACTTCAAGCGCGACAGCAAGTCCGGCGGCGCCTGGATGGACGTGTTCGTCGAGCAGGACGCCCTGGCCGGCACCAAGCCGGTGGTCTACAACGTCTGCAACTTCACCAAGCCCGCGCCGGGCCAGCCGGCGTTGCTGAGCTTCGACGACGTCACCACCATGTTCCACGAGTTCGGCCACGCCCTGCACGGCATGTTCTCGAACGTGAAGTACCCCTCCATCGCCGGCACCAGCACCTCGCGCGACTTCGTCGAGTTCCCCTCGCAGTTCAACGAGCACTGGGCGACCGACCCGAAGGTCTTCGCCAACTACGCCAAGCATTACAAGACCGGCGAGGCGATGCCGGAGGCGCTGGTGGAGAAGATCAAGAAGTCGCGCACCTTCAACCAGGGCTACGCCACCACCGAATACCTGTCGGCCGCGCTGCTCGACCTGGCCTGGCACACCCTGCCGGCCGACGCTCCGGTGGAAGACGTGGACAAGTTCGAGGCCGACGCGCTCAAGCGCTTCAAGGTCGACCTGCCGGAAGTGCCGCCGCGCTACCGCACCACCTATTTCGACCACATCTGGGGCGGCGGCTATTCGGCCGGCTACTACGCCTACTTCTGGTCGGAGGTGCTCGACGACGACGCCTTCGAGTGGTTCAAGGAGCACGGCGGCCTGACCGCCGAGAACGGCCAGACCTTCCGCGACAAGATTCTCTCGCGCGGCAACACCGTCGAGCTGGCCAAGCTATACCGCGACTTCCGCGGCAAGGATCCGAGCGTGGAGCCGTTGCTGGAGAATCGCGGGCTGAAGTGAAGGTCCGGCGCGAACGATCTGGCGCAATACGCACGGGCGGCCCATGGCCGCCCGTTGCGTTTGCGTCCCCGGGACAGGCGATGCCGCGCGTTCAGTGGATCGCCGTCTCGCCCAGCCGCGCCATCTTGTCCGGATTGCGCATGACGTAGATGCCGGAGATGCGGCCTTCGGGGTCGTAGGAAAAGGACACCACGGCCACCGTCGTCCCGTCCTGCTGCAGCAGCAGACCGCGGCTGCCGTTGATGGTGGCCGCCACCCAGCGGAAATCGGACCACCAGGCGTGCAGGCGGTCGGCGATGAACGCCAGCACGTCGCTGCGGCCCTCCACCACCTGGCGGAACGCCGAAGCCTTGCCGCCGCCGTCGGCGGAGACGCGGATGTCGTCGGAGAGCATGTCGGCGAAGCTCGCGACCGAGCCGCTGACCACGGCACTCTCGAACGCGGCCAGCAACTGCTCCTGGCGCCGGACCGGCACCACGTTGCGCACCCGCGCCTGCTCGATGTTCTCTCGTGCGCGCGAGACCAGCTTGCGGCAGGCCGGTTCCTGGATGTCCAGCGTCCTGGCGATCTCGCTGTAGTCGACGTCGAAGATCTCGTGCAGCAGGTAGGCCGCGCGCTCCTTGGCCGTCAGCCGCTCCAGCATCAGCAGGAAGGCGGTGCCGATCGAGGAGGCGAGGGCGTCCGCGTCGTCGTCGCCGGCGGTCTGGATCGGCTCGGGCAGCCAGGTGCCCACGTACTGCACGCGGGTCCTGTGTGCCGAACGCAGCAGGTCGAGGCAGCGGCGGGTGCAGGCGGTGGTCAGCCAGGCGCCGGGATTGTCGATGGCGGCGTGGTCGGCGTCGCGCCATTTCAGGAAGGTGTCCTGCACGGCGTCCTCGGCGTCGGCGTGCGAGCCGAGGATGCGGTAGGCCAGCCCGAGCAGTTGCGGCCGGGCCTGTTCGAACGGGGCGAGGTGCGCTTCCATGTCAATGGCAGGAGATCTGCATGCGGTTCCAGAGATTGATCATCGCCACTTCGGCCGTCAAGGCGGCGATTTCCTGGTCGGAGAAATGCCGGCGCAGCGCCGCGCGCATGGCGGCGTAGTCGGCCTCGCGCTCGAGCAGCGTCAGCGCCTCGGTCCAGGCCAGTGCCGCGCGCTCGCGCTCGCTGTAGTCGCTCATGTGCCGCCAGCCGACCAGCCGGTCCAGGCGCTCGTTGCTTTCGCCGTTCTGGCGGGCCTCGCGGGTGTGCATGCGGATGCAGAAGGCGCAGCCGTTGATCTGCGAGGCGCGCAGGTGCACCAGGTCGCGCAGGGTGCGGTCGAGGCCGTGGCTCTCGATCAGGGGGTGGACGGCCGCGAAGTAGCTCAGCACGTCGGGAATCTGCTGGTAGTAACGGATGGTCTGGGTGTCGCTCATGGGGGGTCTCCGGTAGGTGGGCGTTGCCCTGTTACCGGTACGACGATCCAGCCGCCGCGGTTGTGACATCCCCATCGCGCATTCCAAGCCCGTCCGCGCAGTATGCTAGCGACATGCGATGCCTCGACAACCTGCTGCTCAATACCGACAGCTACAAGGCCAGTCACTGGCTGCAGTATCCGCCCGGCGTGGACGCGACGTTCTTCTATGTGGAATCGCGCGGCGGCATCTACGACCGCACCGTGTTCTTCGGGTTGCAGGCGATCCTGAAGGAATATCTGGCCAGGCCGGTCACCCATGCCGACGTGGACCAGGCGCGCGAGGTCTTCGCCGCGCACGGCGAGCCGTTCAACGAGGCCGGCTGGCGCGACATCGTCGAGCGGCATGGCGGCCTGCTGCCGATCCGCATCCGTGCGGTGCCCGAGGGCAGCGTGGTGCCCACGCACCAGGCGCTGATGACCGTCGAATCGACCGATCCGAAGGCGTTCTGGGTGCCCTCGTACCTGGAGACGATGCTGCTGCGCATCTGGTATCCGGTGACGGTGGCCACCATCAGCTGGCACGCCAAGCAGACCATCCGCCAGTTCCTGGAGCGCAGCAGCGACGATCCGCAGGGGCAGCTGCCCTTCAAGCTGCACGATTTCGGCGCGCGCGGCGTCTCCAGCGTGGAATCGGCCGCCATCGGCGGCGCGGCGCACCTGGTCAATTTCCTCGGCACCGATACGGTCTCGGGACTGCTGCTGGCGCGCGCGCACTACCACGAGCCGATGGCCGGCTTCTCGATTCCCGCCGCCGAGCACAGCACCATCACCAGCTGGGGACGCGAGCACGAGGTCGAGGCCTACCGCAACATGCTGCGCCAGCTCGCCAGGCCGGGATCGATCGTGGCCGTGGTCTCCGACAGCTACGACATCTACCGCGCGATTCGCGAGCATTGGGGCATCACGCTGCGGGACGAGGTCATCGCCTCCGGGGCCACGGTGGTGATCCGTCCCGACTCGGGCGATCCGGTCTCGGTGGTGCACCAGTGCCTGGAGCTGCTGGACGAGGCCTTCGGCCATACCGTCAACGGCAAGGGCTACAAGGTGCTCAACCACGTGCGCGTGATCCAGGGCGACGGCATCAATCCCACCAGCATCCGCGCCATCCTCGAGCGCGTGACCAGCGCCGGCTATGCCACCGACAACGTCGCCTTCGGCATGGGCGGCGCCTTACTGCAGCAGCTCAACCGGGATACGCAGAAGTTCGCGCTCAAGTGCTCGGCCGCGCGCATCGACGGCAAGTGGATCGACGTCTACAAGGATCCGGTCACCGACCGGGGCAAGCAGAGCAAGCGCGGCCGCATGACCCTGCTGCGGCATCGCGAGTACGGCAGCTATCGCACCGTGCCGGTGTCGCCGGAGGCTGCCTCGCTGGCCGACGTCGAGAAGCCGCTGGGCTACGACGATGCCATGGTGACGGTCTGGGAGGACGGCAAAATCGTGCAGGACTGGACGTTCGCGCAGGTGCGCGCCCGCGCGGACGCCGAGCGGCTGTAGGCGAAAAGCCGGCGGACACCGGCGATGCCGGCGTCCGCCGCGAAATCAGGATCGGATCAATACCGCCGAAAGCAGCGCCGACACATACAGGCCGATCCCGAAAACCGCGTGTGTCGCCAAGCTGCGCAAGCGTGCCTGGCCGGGGCGCGACATCTTCGATGCGGCGATGCCCGCGCCCAGGCCCGGTTGCAGCACGAAGAACGGAAACACCACCGTCAGCAAACCGAACGCCAGCGCTGGCGGCGCGGTCGGCAAGCGCGCCCACGGCAGGCCCTGCGCCGCGATCAGCGCGGCGGCGAAGACGATGCCGACGGCGTAGTGCGCCGCCCAGCCCAGTGCGCGTTCGCCATGCACGGGCGCGGCGGTGGCGATGCTTTCGTGGACCAGGCGTCCGCGCGGCAGATGCCCCAGCCAGCGGCCGACCAGGCCCCAGTCGAGCGGGCGGATGCCGAAGAACTGGCGCAGCGCCAGCGCCCAGAGATCGATGACGGCGGTGGCGCCGATGCCGATGAATGCCGCGCGCGCGGCGAATTCGTGGACATCGGCGCCCATTGCCGCATTCACCGCGAGGCGATCTTCTCGCGCGTGGGCAGCATCTGCGGCCAGCCGCCGGCCAGCGCCTTGTACAGCGCGACCGCACTGGTGACGCTGCGCGTGCGCCCGTCGGCGAAGGCATCCTCGGCCTGCAGGCGGTTGCGCTCGGCATCGAGCACTTCCAGCAGGCTGGTGGCGCCGGCCTCGAAGCGCACGCGCGCCAGCTGCGCCGCGCGCGTGCTGTCGCTGGCCGCGCGCTCCAGGTGCGCATCCTCCTCGCGGGTGCGGTCGAAGCGCACCAGGGCGTTCTCGGTGTCCTCCAGCGCCAGCAGTACCGTCTGCTGGTAGCGCGCCAGCTCGCCCTCGGCGTCGGCGTCGGCGGCCTTGATGCGCGCGCGCACGCGGCCGATGTCGAGGAACGACCAGTCGATGCCGAGCGCGACCAGGCGCGTTTCGCTGCTGCGCTGGAACAGGTCGCCACTGTCGATGGCCTGGCTGCCGATCAGCCCGCCCAGGGTGAAGCGCGGGAACAGGTCGGCGGTGGCCACGCCGATGCGCGCGGTGGCCGCGTGCAGGCGTCCTTCCGCCGCGGCGACGTCCGGGCGGCGCCGCAGCAGCTCGCCCGGCGTGCCGGGATCGATGCCCGCGGGCACCGCCGGCAGCGGCTTGACCTCGCTCAGTTCGCCGATCAGCGCATCGGGCGTGCGGCCGGTCAGCACCGCCAGGCGATGCATGTCGGCGGCGATCGCCGCTTCCAGCGCCGGAATGCGCGCGGACGTGGATTCCAGCTGCGCGCGGGCGCGGGCGGTGTCGAACTCGCTGTCGCGTCCGGCGTTGAAGCGTGCCTCCACCAGCTGCAGGGTCTCGCGCTGGTTGTCGGCGTTCTCGTGCGCCACGCGCAGGCGCTCCTGCAGCCCGCGCAGTTCCAGATAGGTGCGCGCGACGTCGCCGACGATGGCCACCTGCGCCGACTGCAGATCGGCGGCGCCGGCGCCGGCGTCGGCGCGGTTGGCCTCGACGTTGCGGCGGATGCGGCCGAACACGTCCAGCTCCCAGGCCGCATCGACCTGCGCGCTGTAGGCTTTGCCGTCGCGGTCCGCGCGCGGCACGCCCGGCTGCTGGTCGGCGCTGGCGCGGTTGTCGCTGGCCTGGCCGCTGCCGGTGAGGGTGGGGAAGTAGTCGAACTTGGCGCCGCGCAGCAGGGCGTTGGCGCGGTCGTAGTTGGCCAGCGCGATGCGCAGATCGTGGTTGGCCGAGAGCGCGTCCTCCACCAGCGCGGTGAGCTGCGCGTCGCCGAAACCGCGCCAGAAGGCGGTGTCCGTGGCCGTGGCCTGCTGCGGCGCGGCTTGTTGAGGCGCAATCGCCGCCGTCGCCGGCTCGCGCGCGAAGCGCGCCGGGGTGTCGGTGGTCGGACGCACGAAGTCGGGGCCGACGGCGCAGGCGGCGAGCAGGGCCGCCATGACGCCGATCGTGAGGGGACGAATCACCATGGCAGGGTTTCTCCGAGGTAGACGTAGCCGCCGCTGGGACCGTTCTGGTCGAGCAGGGCCATGCTGACGCTGGTCTTGGCGCCGGTGGGAACGTCGATTTCGCCTTCGCCGCCGTTCATGTCGGTCTGCACGTAGCCCGGATGCACGGCGTTGACCTTGATCGGGGTGTCGCGCAGTTCGTAGGCCAGGTGCACGGTCCAGGAGTTCACCGCGGTCTTGGAGGCGTTGTAGGCGGGGATCGACTTGAAGTCGTAGATGGGCGAGGCCGGGTCGGTGTGCGCGGTCAGCGAGCCGAGCAGGCTCGACACGTTGACGATGCGGCCCGCCTCGGACTTGCGCAGCAGCGGCAGGAAGGCCTGCGTCACCGCGACCACGCCGAACAGGTTGGTGTCGAAGGTCTCGCGCCAGCGCGCCAGCGCCTGCTGGGACGGCTGGGCGTCGCGGTCCTCGGCGACGATGCCGGCGTTGTTGACGAGGATGTCGAGGCGGCCGTACTTGCGTGCGACTTCCTCGGCGGCCGAGGCGATGCTCTCGGGCCGGGTGACGTCCAGGTCGATCGCGGCGACGTCGAAGCCTTCGCCCTGCAGCTTGAGCGAGGCTTCCACCGCCTTGGCGCGATTGCGCCCGGCCAGCAGCACGTGGACGCCGCTGCCGGCGAGCTGGCGCACCGTCTCGAAACCGATGCCGCGGGTGGCGCCGGTGACGAGCGCGATCTTGTCGGAAGAGGAATGGCTGGATTGCGTGGACATGGGGGATTTCCTGGGTCGGATGCGGGCGGGCCCGCATCGGGAAGAAGGGCCGCGCCTCGCCGGCGCGATGGCCCGCGAGGCGCGGCGGATGCCGCGGTTCACACCTGGGCGGCGTGCGGCTGCATCGTGGAATGGCCGTGGCTGACCAGCTTGTTGCCGGAGAGCTTGCGCAGCGCGACGTAGAACACCGGGGTGAGGAACAGGCCGAACAGGGTCACGCCGAGCATGCCGGCGAACACCGTGATGCCGGTGACCGAGCGCACCTCGGCGCCGGCGCCGTGCGAGAGCACGAGCGGGATGGTGCCGGCGATGAAGGCGATCGAGGTCATCACGATCGGGCGCAGGCGCAGGCGGCAGGCCTCCAGCGCGGCTTCGATGATGCTCTTGCCCTGGATTTCCAGCTCGCGCGCGAACTCGACGATCAGGATCGCGTTCTTGCACGCCAGGCCCATCAGCACCACCAGGCCGACCTGCACGAACACGTTGTTGTCGCCGCCGGTGAGCTTGACACCGAGCAGCGCCGAGAGCATGCACATCGGCACGATCAGGATCACCGCCAGCGGCAGCGTCCAGCTCTCGTACAGCGCCGCCAGCACCAGGAACACCAGCAGGATGGCCAGCGGGAAGACGATCAGCGCGGCCTTGCCCTGGGTCGCCTGCTGGAAGCTCAGGTCGGTCCATTCGATGCTCATGCCATTGGGCAGCACCTTGGCGGCCAGGTCGGTGAGCGTGCTCATCGCCTGCGCCGAGGAGAGCATGCGCGGATCGGCCTCGCCGGCGATGTCGGCGGCCGGGTAGCCGTTGTAGCGCAGCACCGGGTCGGGGCCGTAGGTCTGCTTGATGGTCACCATCGAGGCGATCGGCACCATCTCGCCGCGGTCGTTGCGGGTGCGCAGGTTGGCGATGTCCTCGACGCTGTCGCGGTACTGGCTGTCGGCCTGGGCGATCACCTGCCAGGTGCGGCCGAACTGGTTGAAGTCGTTGACGTAGGCCGAGCCCAGGTAGGTCTGAAGCGTGTCGAACAGCTCCGTCAGCGGCACGCCCTGCGCCTTGGCCTTGACGCGGTCGACCTCGGCGTCGAGCTGCGGCACGTTGGCCTGGTAGGTGGTGATCGGGAAACCCATGCCGGGGGTCTGCGAGACCGCCCCCTGGAACGCGCTCACCGCGCTCTGCAGCGCGCCGTAGCCGAGATTGCCGCGGTCCTCGATGAACATCTGGTAGCCGTTGCCGTTGCCAAGGCCGAGGATCGGCGGCGGCATGATCGCGAAGGTGAAGCCTTCCTGCAGCCCGGCGATCTTCTGGTTGATCTCGGCGTTGATTTGCGCAGCGGTGCGGCCGTTGCGCTCGCTGAAGGGCTTCAGCGGCAGGAACGCCACGCCGGTGTTGGGCGTATTGGTGAACTGCAGCGCGTTCAGGCCCGGGAAGGCGATCGAATGCGCCACGCCGTCGGTGCTCATGGCGATGTCGCTGACCTTCTTCAGCAGGGCGTCGGTGCGGGCCAGCGAGGCGCCTTCGGGAAGCTTCACGCCGGCGATCAGGTACAGCTTGTCCTGGGTCGGGATGAAGCCGGCCGGCACCAGCTTGAACATGGTGCCGGTCGCGGCCAGCAGCAGCGCATAGACCACGAAGACCGCGCCGCGCTTGCCCAGCGTGCGCGACACCGCGCCCTGGTACTTGTCGGAGCTGGCCTTGAAGAAGCGGTTGAACGGGCGGAACAGCCAGCCGAACAGGCGGTCGATCAGGCGCGAGGGCGCGTCCTTGGGCGCGTCGTGCGCCTTGAGCAGGCGCGCGGCCAGCGCCGGCGACAGGGTCAGCGAGTTGATCGCCGAGATCACCGTCGAGATCGCGATGGTCACCGCGAACTGCTTGTAGAACTGGCCGGTCACGCCGGAGAGGAAAGCCATCGGCACGAACACCGCGCACAGCACCAGCGCGATCGCGACGATCGGTCCGGAGACTTCCTTCATCGCCTGGTGCGCCGCCTCGAGCGGACTCAGCCCTTCCTCGATGTTGCGCTCGACGTTCTCCACCACCACGATCGCGTCGTCGACCACGATGCCGATCGCCAGCACCAGGCCGAACAGGCTGAGCGTGTTGATCGAGAAGCCGAGCAGGTAGAGCGCGGCGAACGTGCCGACGATCGAGACCGGCACCGCGATCAGCGGAATGATCGAGGCGCGCCAGGTCTGCAGGAACAGGATCACCACCAGCACCACCAGCACCACCGCCTCCAGCAGCGTGGTGACCACGGCCTTGATCGAGTCGCGGACGAAGATCGTGGTGTCGTAGACGGCCTCGTACTTGATGCCCTCGGGGAAGCTCTTGGTGAGCTCGTCCATGCGCGTGATCACCTGCTCCTGGATCTCCAGGGCGTTGGCGCCGGGCGACTGGAAGATGCCGATGCCGACCGCGTTCTTGCCGTCGAGCTGCGAGCGCAGGGTGTAGTCGCCGGCGCCCAGTTCCAGGCGGGCGACGTCGGCCAAGCGCACGATCTCGCCGTTCTCGCCGTTCTTGAGCACGATGTTGCCGAACTCCTCCTCGCTGCGCAGGCGGCCCTGGGCGTTGATCAGGGTGAGGAAGCTGCTGCTGGGCATGGGTTCGGCGCCGAGCTGGCCGGCCGAGACCTGCACGTTCTGCTCGCGCATCGCCCGCACCACGTCGCCGGCGGTCAGGCCGCGCGAGGCGATCTTGTCCGGATCGAGCCAGGCGCGCATGGCGTAGTCGCCGCCGCCGAAGATCTGCGCGTCGCCCACGCCGGGCAGGCGCGCCAGCACGTCCTTCACGTGCAACCGCGCGTAGTTGCGCAGGTACAGCGTGTCGTACTTGCCGTTGGGCGAGGTCAGGTGCACCACCATCAGGAACACCGGCGACTGCTTCTGCGTGGTCACGCCCTGCCGCCGCACGTCCTCGGGCAGGCGCGCCAGCGCCTGGGCGACGCGGTTCTGCACCTTGACCGCGGCGTCGTCCGGATCGGTGCCGGGGCGGAAGGTGATGGTCATCTGCAGCACGCCGTCGGAGCCGGCGACGGACTTCAGGTACATCATGTTCTCGACGCCGTTGATCGCTTCCTCCAGCGGCGTGGCCACCGTCTCGGCGATCACCTTGGGGTTGGCGCCCGGATAGACCGTGCGCACCACCACCGAGGGCGGCACCACTTCCGGGTATTCGCTGATCGGCAGGATCGGGATCGCGATCAGGCCGGCGGCGAAGATCACGATCGACAGCACCGCGGCGAAGATCGGCCGGTCGATGAAGAACTTGGAGAAATCCATGGGAGTTTCCTTGAGGTTTTGCCGTGCCGTGCGCATGCGCGGACGGCGGCGGCGCACGGCCGCACGCGCATCGCGGCGGCCGTCAAGAGATTCGGGCGGTCCTTCCCCGACCGTCCCCGCGGTGGCGGGGACGGAGGGCGAAGAGAGTGGCGGCCTCGCCGATCCTCCGGCGCCGGGGGAGGGGAGCGCTGGAGAATCGGCGGCCGCCGGACCTGCGTAGCGGGCTCAGTCCGACGAGGGGAGAGAGATCGTTACTGCGCTTGCGCGACGCGGGCCTGTTGCTGCGGTTCCGGGGCGCTCATCACGACGGTCTTCGGATTGACCGGCATTCCCGGGAAGAACACTTTCTGCACGCCGTTGACGACCACCTTGTCGTTGGCGGCCAGGCCCGACTGCACCACGCGCAGGCCGCCGATCAAGCGGCCGAGCACCACGTCCTTGCGCAGCGCCTTGTTCTCCGGGCCCAGCACGTAGACGTACTTGCGGTCCTGGTCGGTGAGCACGGCCTTGTCGTCGATCAGCATGGCCTTGAACTCGCCGCTGCCTTCCAGCTGCACGCGTGCGAACAGCCCCGGGGTGAATTGGCGGTCCGGGTTGGGCAGCACCGCGCGGGCGTGGATGGTGCCGGTGGTGGGATCGACCTGGTTGTCGATGAAGTCCACCGTGCCCTCGTGCGGATAGCCCTGCTCGCTGGCCAGGCCGATGCGCACCGGATTCCTGGTCGCGGCGCGTTCGCCCTTGCGCGCGAGCTCCTGGTAGCGCAGGAAGCTCTGCTCGTCGCTCTCGAAGTACACGTACATCGGGTTCACCGAGACGACGGTGGTGAGCAGGGTGGCGTCGGCCTGGGCCAGGTTGCCGGTGGTGGTCATCGCGCGTCCGGCGCGTCCGTCGATCGGCGAGCGCACCTCGGTGAACTGCAGGTCGAGCCGCGCGGTGGTCAGCGCGGCCTCGGCGGCGCGCACGGCCGCGTTGCTCTGCGCGGCGGCGGCCTTGCGCGTGTCGAACTCCTCGCGCGAGATCGCCTTGGCCTCGATCAGGGTCTGCGCGCGCGCGTTCTGCGATTGCGTGAGCAGCGCCTCGCTGCGCGCGCGCTCCAGGTCGGCCTGGGCACGGGCCAATGCCGCCCGGTACGGGCGCTGGTCGATGGTGAAGAGCAGCTGGCCCTTCTTGACCTCGTCGCCTTCGCGGTAGTTGACGCGGTCGACGTAGCCGCTCACGCGCGGGCGCACCTCGACGGTTTCGGGAGAGGCGACGCGGCCGGTGAAGTCGTCCCACTGCGTGACCTGCTTGGACAGCACGGTGGCCACGCTCACCTCCGGCGGCGGCGGCATTTCCGCGTTGGGGGCGGCATTGCTGTCGCAGGCGGCGACGATGACGGCGATGACCGCGCTCAGGGCGAGTGCGGGCAGGGGGTGCGGCGTGCCCGAGCGGGCGAGCGCTTTGCGAGCGGGCGCCTTGCGGGAGATCGCCCTGTTGGAGATCGCATGGGAGGAAATCATGGGGAGGGGGTTTCCTGTGAACGAGGAGAGGAGGCGATCGCGCGCAACAACGCACGCACGTCTACCGACGATCGGGGCGCGGCCGGCGCGACATGCGCCGGCGCGGTCTGTTCAGGTGCAGTTTGGTCAGAGGCAATCGCAGCTTTTGAGACGCAAGCCGTCGGGCGCGAGGCTTGGCGAGCGTCCAGATCATCCGACCGGAGGTCGGACGGCGCGGAACGTGCGCCGTGTCGCACGATGGCGTGGTCGGGCGGCTCGACGCCGCCGGTCATGGCCACCGCGTGCCGCGCGATGGCGTGCACGCTCGGCCACTGTTCGCAGGCGTGGCGGAGGTTGGCGTCGGTGCGCGCCGGCGAATCCACCGCCAGCAGCTGCACGCGAACACCGACCGTGCGCGCCTCGTCGTGCAGCACGCGCGCCAGCATGCGCAGTGCGGCGTTGCCGATCGAACGATGGCCGTAGCCGGCCCAGGGCTGCTCGGCGCCGGGGCCGCCGATCAGCACGTAGCCGCCGCGCCGGGACTCGGCCAGCAGCGGCAGCAGGTGCCGCGCCGCGAACAGATGCGGCAGCAGGTCCTCGTCCAGGCGGCGGCGCAGGAAGTCGGCCGGCTGGTCGAGCAGGCGGCCGGCCGCTTTTACCTCGGTGCCGACGTCGCCGCGGATGGCGACGATCACGCCGCCGATCGGCCGCTCGAGGTCGCGGATGCGGTCGGAGAGCGTCGCGGCCTCGCGGTCGGTGCCGACCGAGGCGGCGATCGTGACCAGGTCGGCGCCGGCATGCTTGCGGCGCAGATCCTGCAGGTCGGCCGGATCGCGGGCCACCGCCGCGACGCCGTGGCCGGCCTCCAGCGCGGCCGCGACCACGCTGCGACCGACGCAGCCGGTGGCGCCCAGGACGATCAGGATGGGGCGTTTGAGAACCGGGCTCATTGTCCCGTTCCCGGGATTTTCTCTCCCGTCATCGGGATGTTGTCACGAACTGTGACGGCGTCGAGGATTGTTCCCACCAGCGGCAGCACCAGCATGGTGACGGGCAGGGCGAGCAACGCCGCCAGACCCCAGGATTGCCAGAATTCGACGGCAAACCATTGATTCAAAACGAAAGACACCAGGCCCAGCAGATCGACCACGACAAACATGACCAGAGCCGAGCCCAACAGATTGCGGCGATGGATGTTGCTCATGTCGAATCTCCGGGAGGGGAGCGCTTTGGAATGGAACAAACGATAGCGGCCCGGGCGGCACTTGATTAGTCCATGAATCGGGGAATAATTGTCCCGAACCTGGTCTAATCCAGGGATTGTCCTTGTCGCCGGCGTCGGTGCCCCGATATCGGCCTGCACCTGCGTATTTCCCGGCCTGTCGGGCCGGGCCTGCTCTGCAAGACGTGTTTCTGCAAGGCGTGTTTCTACAAGGCGTGTTTCTGCAAGACGTGTTCGAGGCGCGGCGGCTGTCCCGCCAGGCATCCGCCGGACGCGTCTGTCGGCCACGTCGTCCTATCCGGAGAACTTCCATGGCACGCGATCTCAACGACACCCTGGTCTTCGTCAAGGTGGTCGAGCACGGCAGTTTCATCGGCGCCGCCGGCGCGCTGGGACTGCCCAAGACCACCGTCAGCCGCAAGGTGCAGGAACTGGAGACGCGCCTGGGCGCGCAGCTCCTGCATCGCACCACGCGCAAGCTCGGCCTCACCGAGGCGGGCAATGTGTACTACGAACATTGCCAGCGCATTGCGCGCGAACTCGACGAAGCCGAAAGCGCCGTCGGACAGCTGCAGGGCGGCCCGCGCGGCTGGCTGCGCTTCACCGTGCCGTATTCCACCGGCGTGACCTGGATCGCGCCGCTGCTGGGCGAGTTCCACTCGCGCCATCCCGAGGTGCGCGTGGAAATGCTGCTGACCAACGAGAAGGTCGACCTGATCGATCGTGAGATCGACGTCGCCCTGCGCGGCGGCAGCCTGCCCGATTCCAATCTCGTCGCGCGGCGACTGGCGGTGTTCCGCACCCAGGTCTACGCCAGTCCGCACTACATCGAGCGTCATGGCGAGCCGCTGCACCCCGACGACCTGCTGCACCACCGCACGCTGGCGATGCAGAAGTTCCGCCGCAACAGCCAGTTCTTCTGGCCGCTGGGCGACGGCGAGCGGCAGGAGGACTACCGCATCGATCCGGTGCTGGTCGCCAACGACCCGGCCGCGCTGACCGGCGCGCTGATCTGCGGCGAAGGCCTGCTGCTGGCCAGCGACGTCAACATGAAGGCGCACGCCGAGCTCGGCCACGTCAAGCGCGTGCTCGCCGGCTGGACCGGGCCGGAGTACGAGTTCAACGCCGTGTTCCCGCGCGGGCAGACCACCTCGCCCAAGGTGCGCGCCTTCGTCGACTTCCTGGTCGAGCGCCTGAACTTCGACGCCGACTACATGCAGGTGCTGTGCCCGGACCGCAAACGCTTCATGGCCTCCAAGCGCGCGGCCGACCTGGCCAAGGCGCAGCTGGCCAAGGCCGCCTCGCACAAGCCGGTGGCGGAGACCGAGGAACCGGACGACGAGAACCTGGAACTGGCGTAGGCCGGCGCCGTGCCGCGCACGGCGCGGCTGCGGTCCGGCCTGGAGAACGCGGTGCATGCGGGCACCTGCGGCAGTGGGGACGGCGGCATTGTGTGCATCCACAAACGCAAATGCAAACCATTCTCAATTGAGAGGGGGTTTCGTTTATTCGACATTTGGCTTTGCGATGCCGCCGTGGCATCGCCTTCACAGGAACCGATATGCCGCAAACCGATCGCAGCAACCGCCGATTCGTCCTGGCCGCGCGTCCGCAGGGCCTGCCCACGCCGGCGAATTTCCGCCTCGAGGACACCGCGCTTCCGGAGCCGGGCGAGGGCCAGGTGCTCACGCGCACCCTCTATCTTTCGCTCGATCCGTACATGCGCACCTTGATGGACGAGGCCGGCACGTCCTACGCGTCGGCGGTGCCGGTGGGCGACACGATGATCGGCGGCACGGTCGGGCGCGTCGTCGCCTCGAAGGATCCGCGTTTCCGGCCGGGCGAACTGGTGCTGGGCGGCGCCGGCTGGCAGGACTACGCCGTCGCCGACGGCGCGGGCCTCACGCCGCTGGGCGAGATGGCGCAGCCGTCGCTGGCGTTGGGCGGCCTGGGCATGCCCGGATTCACCGCCTATGTCGGCCTGCTGCGGATCGGCCAGCCCAAGCCGGGCGAGACGGTGGCGGTGGCGGCGGCCACCGGCGCGGTCGGCGCGGTGGTCGGGCAGATCGCCAAGCGCAAGGGCGCGCGCGTGGTCGGCATCG
The DNA here is from genome assembly GCF_022662575.1 of Luteimonas aquatica. Taxonomy (GTDB): domain Bacteria; phylum Pseudomonadota; class Gammaproteobacteria; order Xanthomonadales; family Xanthomonadaceae; genus Luteimonas; species Luteimonas aquatica. The sequence goes on from NZ_JALBFU010000002.1 coordinate 49,764, forward strand.
CCGGCGGCGCCGACAAGTGCCGCCATGCGGTGGAGGAACTCGGGTTCGACGCCTGCCTCGACCACCGCGATCCGCAGTTCGCGCGTCGCCTGGCCGAAGCCTGCCCGGACGGCATCGACGTCTACTTCGAGAACGTCGGCGGCGCCGTGTTCGACGCGGTGCTGCCGCTGCTCAACAACAACGCACGCGTGCCGGTGTGCGGGGTGATCGCGCACTACAACGAGGACGCGCCGCCGCCCGGTCCGGACCGCTTGCCGAACATGGTCAACACGCTGCTGCAAAAGCGCATCCGCATGGAGGGCTTCATCATCCTCGACCACTATGCCGACAGCTACGAGGCCTTCCGCCGCGACATGGGCGAATGGATCGCCGCCGGGCAGGTGCGGCTGCGCGAGGACGTCGTCGACGGGCTGGAGAACGCGCCGGGCGCCTTCATCGGCCTGCTGGAGGGCCGCAACTTCGGCAAGCTGGTGGTGCGGGTGGCCGAGGACTGAAGCGCGGCGTCAGCGACGGGGCGCGGTCCGGTCTTCGGCCCGGTCCTCGGCCGCCAGCAGGCGCTTGCCGAGCGCGACGCGCTTCGAACGCACGTCGCCGCGCTTGAGTTCCACCGCCAGCACGAAGCTGGTGGCGTGTGCGCCGGCGTCCTCCCAGCCGATCCACCAGCCGATGCCCGGCGATCCGTCGTCGGGCAGGTGGGTGCCGGTCTTGGCGTAGAGAGACCGTCCGCGCCCGTCCGCGTCGCGCATCGCCGCCTTCACCGCCGCCAGCGTGGCGCGCGAGACTGGCAGATCGCCGCGGCGCACGCGGTCGATGAAAGCCAGCTGCTGCCGCAACGTCACGGTGAGCACGCCGTCATGCCAGGCGCGCGCCGCGCTCGGGCCGATGCGCCCGTTGCCGTAGTCCAGGCGCTGGACCCAGTCGGCCAGGCGCGCGCGGCCGATGCGCGCGGCGACGATGCGGAAATAGCTTTCGCTGGAGGTCTGCATCGCCTGGCGCAGGGCCATGTCGGTCTTCCATTCCGGGAACGCGGCATAGGTGTGTCCGTCCCAGGGAATGACCTCGTCCGCACTGCGCAGCGCGCCGGTTTCCAGCGCGACCAGCGCCAGCAGCACCTTGAACGTGGAGGCCGGCAGTTGCGGCTTGGCATCGAAGGCCGCGCCGTCGTAGACCAGCCTCGCCGGCTCGCCGTCGCGCTGCACCAGCCAGGCGCCGGCATGTCCGTACTCGGCGAAGCGTCGCGCCGCCTCGGCCGCGGCCGGCGTCGCGTGCGGGGGCGCCGCCTGGACATGTCCGCAAGCGAGCGCGAAGAACAACGGCAGCAAGCAGCGACAGAGCCGCGGGTTCGCCATGACCGATCTCCGTGATTGAGGTGCGGTGCAGTCTTGTCCCGCGCGGCGCGCAAGCCAATCGGTGCGGACCGTCACCGCCGTAACCGTCGTCACCGTGTCCGCATGCCTGTGCCAGACTTCGCGCTCATGATCAGGATCGAATTGGGAAGCGTGCCGCGCCTGCAGGGACAGGCCGTGCGTCAGCAATCGCTGTGGCTGCTGCTGCGCATGTGGCTGGCCGCCAGCCAGGACGGCGATGCGGGCTGGGTGCGCGAGCGCGAGCTGCGCGAGCGCTTCGCCGCCACGCGCAACCTGCGCATGGTGATCAGCCGCGCCTACGCGGATTTCGAGCGCTGGGGCGTGCGCGCGGGCTGGGGCAAGGATCGCGAGCGTCCCCTGCACATGCTGCCGCTGGCCGGGCGCAGCCGCGGCCCGTACTGGCTGGCGCCGGGCGAGGCGCAGCGGCTGGAGATCGCATTGCGCGGCGCCGCCGCCGATGCGGAGGCGGTCGCGCTGTGGCTCGGCCTGCCCGCCGACGCGTCGGCGACGGGCGATGCACAGGCCTTCGGCGAAGCGGATCCGTCCTACTGGCATGCCTGGGCCGGCGCGCGCCGCGACATGCTCGATGGACGGTTGATCGTCGACGGCGGCCACGGCGCGCTCGCCGGCTACCGGCACGCGCAGGCATTGGCTTCCGACGCGCGCTGGCAGGCGCTGGCGCTGCTGCAGCAGGCGATGGTGTGGCGCCGTGCCGGCAACGCCGATGCCGCGCGCGCGGTGCTCGACGAGCTGGATCGCCACTGGCACGACGTGCAGGCGCCCGAGCACGCCTGGCTCGGCGCGATGGCGGCGATCGTGCGCGCCTGGTGCGCCTATGCCGAGCGCGATGCGCCGCTGGCCGGCCGCATCCTGCGCGATGCCGTGGCCGATGCGCGCTGGACGCCGCTGTTCGAGCACCATCCGCGCGTGCGCTGCGAGCATGCCAACCTGCAGGCGCTGATCCACCGCGCCTTCGCGCTCGACGCGCAGCGGCCGCTGGACGAGCGCCGCCAAGCCGCGGAGACGGCGCTGCGCCACTACCGCCTGGCGCTGACCCTGGCCAACGAATCGGAACTGTTCGATGCGGCCGCCTCCACGGCCAGCAACCTCGGCTGGTCGATCTGGCTGTTCGAGCGCTGCGGCCTGCAGGCCGCGGGCTCGGGGCCGCATTCGCCGCTGACCTGGATCGCGCTGGCCGCCTGGCTGAGCGAACACCACGGCGTGGGCGGCGGTTGCTGGAACAGCATCTACCTGCTGCGCATGGCGCGCGGCGGCGGGCCCGATGCCCTGTATCCGGACGCGGCCGGATTCCGTCGCTGGCCGGTGCTGGGGTCGGGACAGTTCCGCGCGCAGGTCGCGCCGATCGAGCTGCGCGCGCAATGGTCGCGCTGGCTCGACCTGGCGCTGGCGCTGCAGGCCGAGGTGGACGGCGGACGCCTGCAGATCGACGCCCTGCAGCGCTGCAACCTGCTGCTGGAAGTGGCCTGGTACCAGGCCTACGAGGGCGATCCGGCGGCGAGCGCCGCCGCCGCCGCGCGCCTGCGGCGGCGGTTGCGCGAACTGGTGCCGGCCGACCGCGTGTTCTTCCGCGAGGCCTTGCGGCGGCTGCCGCGCGCGTAGCGAACGCGCTCTTGGCTCTTGCCCGGCGAAGCCGGGGCTCCGGCTCGCTCAGCGTTCGGAGTGGCCGGTCTCGTCGTAGCCGCGCGGCGAGAACAGGTGCGGCTGGATCAGTTCGACGAAGGCGCGCGCCTGCGGCGAAAGGAATTTGCCCTTGCGCACCACCACGCCGTAGCTGCGCGAAGGGAAATAGTCGCGCAGGCTGCGCGCGACCAGCTTGCCGCGGTCGGCTTCGGTCAGGCAGATCGAACTGACGATGGAGATGCCCATGTTCATGGCCACGTACTGCTTGATGATCTCCCAGCCGCCGACTTCCAGCGCCACCGTGTACGGCACGCGGTTCTGCTGGAAGACCAGGTCGACCAGGCGATAGGTGATCTGCCGGCGCGGCGGCAGGATCAGCGGATAGGGCGAGAGCGCGTCGAGCGTGAGCTGCGGGCGCATGGCCAGCGGATGCTCGGGCGGCACGATCAGCATCGGCTCGAAGCGGTACACCGGCGCGTAATCGAGGTCGGCGGGCACGTCGAGCATGGAGCCGACCGCGAGGTCCACCGCGTCCGAGCGCACCAGGTCGGTGCCGTCGGCGGTGATCGCCGGATGCAGGGTCAGGCGCACGTCGGGATGCTCGGCGCGGAAGGCGGCGACGATCTTCGGCAGCAGGTACAGGATGGTGGAGCTGTTGGCGGCGATGTTCAGCTCGCCGGCATCCAGGCCGCTGACCTTGTCGCGGAACTCGGTGGCCAGGCCGTCCAGCCCTTCGACCAACGGCTGCGCCATCTCGTAGAGCAACTGACCCTCGCGCGTGGGGATCAGCCGCCGGCCGCTGCGTTCGAGCAGGGGCACGCCCATGTCCCGCTCCAGCGCCTGCAGCTGCAGGGTGATGGCCGGCTGGGAGACGTACAGCGCCTCGGCCGCGCGCGACACCGAGCCCAGGCGCGCGGTCTGGCAGAAGGCCCGCAGGGGCTTGAGGCGGTCGCCCTTGTAGGCGAAACGGGGGGTGCCGGAGGGGCTCGTCATGGGCGTTTCAGCTTGCCGGGCGGCGCCGTGCGGTCGGACGACGCGCGTGCCCTTTGAAAAATAGTGAGATAACTCAGTGGCTTATGAACAATCGAGCAATCTGTCTGAATCTAAATAAGTAAAACTTATGATTTAAATTGAAAAAACTAAATTGTCAAATACTAGCCTGGGACGGATGTTAGGACCCCCACCGCTGTACCGGAGTCCCCATGTCCGCAGTCCTCAAGCAAGCCCTGCCGGGCGGGATCGAGATCACCGCCCGCGCCGAGGGACAGGACGCCCTGCTGACGCCCGAGGCGCTGCGCCTGCTGGCCGGCCTGCACCGCCGCTTCGAAGGGCGCCGCCAGGCGTTGCTGGCCGCCCGCCGCGAGCGCCAGGCGTTTTTCGATGGCGGCGGCCTGCCGGACTTCCGCGAGGACACGCGCGCCGTCCGCGAGGGCGACTGGCGCGTGGCGCCGCTGCCGGCGGCGCTGCAGGACCGCCGGGTGGAGATCACCGGGCCGGTCGATCCGAAGATGGTCATCAACGCGCTCAACTCCGGCGCCAGCTGCTACATGGCCGACTTCGAGGATTCCACGGCGCCGACCTGGCCCAACCTGATCCAGGGCCAGGGCGCGCTGGGCGAGGCGGTGGCCGGCACGCTCGAGTTCGTCAACGAGCAGGGCAAGCGCTACGCCCTGAAGCCCTTCGCCGAGCGCGCGGTGCTGATCGTGCGTCCGCGCGGCTGGCACCTGGACGAGAAGCACGTGCGCGTGGACGGCGAGCGCCTGGGCGGCGGCCTGTTCGACGTCGGCCTGTTCGCCTTCCACAACGCCAAGGCGCTGGCGCAGCTCGACCGCGGCCCGTACTTCTATCTGCCCAAGCTGCAGTCGATGGAGGAAGCGGCGCTGTGGCAGGACGTGCTGGCCTACATCGAGACCGCGCTCGGACTGCCGGCCGGGCAGATGAAGGTCACTGTGCTGATCGAGACGCTGCCGGCCGTGTTCCAGATGCACGAGATCCTGCACGCGCTGCGCGAACGCATCGCCGGCCTCAACTGCGGACGCTGGGACTACATCTTCTCCTACATCAAGACCTTCCGCGCCCATCCCGACCGCGTGCTGCCCGAGCGCGCGCAGGTGACGATGACGCAGCCGTTCCTGAAGGCGTATTCGGAGCTGCTGATCCAGACCTGCCACCGCCGCGGCGCGCACGCCATGGGCGGCATGGCCGCGCAGATCCCGATCAGCGGCGACAGCGTCGCCAACGAGGCGGCGATGGAGCGCGTGCGCGCCGACAAGCTGCGCGAAGTGGGCGCCGGCCACGACGGCACCTGGGTGGCGCACCCGGCGCTGATCCCGATCGCGCGCGAGATCTTCGACGCCGGTATGCCGGCCCCCAACCAGCACGGCAAGCTGCGCGAGGACGTGCACGCGACGCGCGATGCGCTGATCGCGGCGCCGCCGGGCACCATCTCGCGCAAGGGCTTCGAGGGCAACGTCGAGGTCTGCGTGCGCTATCTGGCCGCCTGGCTCGAGGGCAACGGCTGCGTGCCGATCCATTGGCTGATGGAGGACGCCGCCACCGCCGAGATCGCGCGCACGCAGCTGTGGCAATGGTTGCACCACGCTGATGCGCGCGGCCAAGCGCCGCGCACGGGATCGCAAACGCTCGAGGACGGCACCGCGATCGATTTCGAGCTGTTCGAAGAAGTGCTGCGCGAGCTGCCCGCGCGCCTGGCCGGCCAGGCGCTGCCCGGCGTGGCGCGCGTGCCGGAGGCCATCGGCATGCTCGACCGCCTCACCCGCAGCGACGAACTCGCCGACTTCCTCACGCTGCCCGCGTACGAGCGGCTGGACTGACCGCGACCGCTTTCCCTTCGGGGCGCGCATCGCATCGTCGGCCGCGCTCCGCCCCACTCCGACTCCCCAGGCAGGGGAGACCTCAGCAAAAGGCCCATCACATGACCAGCAAACTGCCCACCGCCGAACAACTCCAGCAGGACTGGGACACCAATCCGCGCTGGCAGGGCGTGACGCGCGCCTACACCGCCGAGGACGTGGTGCGCCTGCGCGGCACGGTTCCGGTCGAGCACTCCATCGCCAGGCTCGGCGCCGAGAAGCTCTGGGGCTACCTGCAGACCGAGGACTTCGTCAACGCGCTCGGCGCGCTGACCGGCAACCAGGCCATGCAGCAGGTCAAGGCCGGCCTGAAGGCGATCTATCTCTCCGGCTGGCAGGTGGCCGCCGACGCCAACCTGGCCGGGCAGATGTATCCGGACCAGTCGCTGTACCCGGCCGATTCGGTGCCGGCGGTGGTCAAGCGCATCAACAACACCCTGCTGCGCGCCGACCAGCTCTACCATGCCGAGGGCGACGACAGCATCGACTTCCTGCAGCCGATCGTGGCCGACGCCGAGGCCGGCTTCGGCGGCGTGCTCAACGCCTTCGAGCTGATGAAGGCGATGATCGAGGCCGGCGCCTCGGGCGTGCACTTCGAGGACCAGCTGGCCTCGGTGAAGAAGTGCGGCCACATGGGCGGCAAGGTGCTGGTACCCACGCGCGAGGCGGTCGAGAAGCTCACCGCCGCGCGCCTGGCGAGCGACGTGATGGGCGTGCCGACGATCATCGTCGCGCGCACCGACGCCGAGGCCGCGGACCTGCTGACCAGCGACATCGACGACAACGACAGGCCCTTCGCCACCGGCGAGCGCACCGTGGAGGGCTTCTACAAGACCCGCAACGGCCTCGACCAGGCGATCTCGCGCGGCCTGGCCTACGCGCCCTACGCCGACCTGGTGTGGTGCGAGACCGGCAAACCGGACCTGGAGTTCGCGCGCAAGTTCGCCGAGGCGATCCACGCCAAGTACCCGGGCAAGCTGCTGGCCTACAACTGCAGCCCGAGCTTCAACTGGAAGAAGAACCTGGACGACGCCACCATCGCCAAGTTCCAGAAGGAGATCGCCGGCTACGGCTACAAGTTCCAGTTCATCACCCTGGCCGGCTTCCATGCGCTGAACTACTCGATGTTCAACCTGGCCCACGGCTACGCCCGCCGGCAGATGAGCGCGTTCGTCGAGCTGCAGGAAGCCGAGTTCGCCGCCGCCGACAAGGGCTTCACCGCGGTCAAGCACCAGCGCGAGGTGGGCACCGGCTATTTCGACGCGGTCACCCAGACCATCCAGGGCGGCCAGTCCTCGACCGTGGCGCTGAAGGGGTCCACGGAAGAGGAACAGTTCGAGACCAAGGCGGCCTGAGCGCCGCTCCGGCAGGACGAGGGAGAGAGGGGAGACGCGGGAGGCCGGCTTGCCGGCCTCCCGCGGTTTTTGCGCCTTACTTGCGGATCGCCTGGGTGTGCGACTTCAAGGCCTCGGCCACGCCCGGCACGCGGTCGGCGCCGTCGGGCACGGTGATGCTGGAGCCATTGAAGTCCTCGCCGATCGGCTGCGCCCGTCCGCCCAGGCACTGGCTGAGGAAGCCCTCGGTCACCGCATTGAAGGCCTTGTTGTTCTCCGGCCGCGCGAAGCCGTGGCCCTCGTCGGGGAACAGCACGTAGGTGACCGGAATGTTCTTGGCCTTCATCGCCTGCACGATCTGGTCGCTCTCGGCCTGCTTCACGCGCGGGTCGTTGGCGCCCTGGCCGATCAGCAGCGGCTTGCTGATCTTGTCGACGTGGGTGAGCGGCGAGCGCTCGGCCAGCAGCTTCTTGCCGTCCTCGGTGCGCGGGTCGCCCACGCGCTTGGCGAACTGCTCGAAGAACGCGGCCCAGTACGGCGGGATGGTCGAGAGCAGGGTGTTGAGGTTGGAGGGGCCGACGATGTCCACGCCGCACTTGAAGGTATCGGGCGTGAAGGTCAGGCCGACCAGCGTGGCGTAGCCGCCGTAGCTGCCGCCGAAGATCGCCACCTGGTCCTTGCTGGTGATCTTCTGCTCGACGGCCCAGTTGACCGCGTCGATCAGGTCGTCGTGCATCTTGCCGGCCCATTCGCGGTCGCCGGCGCTGATGAAGGATTTGCCGAAGCCGGTGGAGCCGCGGTAGTTGACCGACAGCACCGCGTAGCCGCGGTTGGCCAGCCATTGCGTGTAGCTGCCGTAGCCGTACTCGTCGCGCGCCCACGGGCCGCCGTGCACGTCCAGCACCAGCGGCACCGGCTTGTCCGCCTTGCCGTCGTTGTTGGCGTCGGCGGCCTTGGGCAGGGTGAGGTAGCTGACCAGGGTCAGGCCGTCGCGCGACTTGATCTCCTGCGGCCACATCGGCACCAGCGGCTTGCCATCGAGCACCGGGCGCGAGGAGAACAGCTTCTCCGGCTTGCCGCCGCGGACGTAGCGGTAGTAGACCACCGGCGTTTCGGCGGCGGAGTAGGCGACGATCCAGGTCTTGTTGTCGAGCGTGCGTCCGACCACCCAGGCTTCGCCCGGGCCGATCGCCTCCAGCGTCTTCAGGTCGTCGGCGACGGTCGGATCGACCGCAGTCCACTCTTCCTTGAGGTAGTTGGTGGCCACCGCCTGCACCACGCCGGTCTTCGGATCGTTCATGGCATTGCCGATGTCGGCACGGGCGTCTTCGTGGATCAGGGTCTTCTTGCCGCTGGCCACGTCGATGGCGAACAGCGCGGCAGTATTGCGGCCGCGCGAGTCGACGAAGTACTGGGTCTTGCCATCGGTGGTATAGCCGGCGGGGCTGGTGGTGAGCGAGTCCTCGAAGGGAATCTCGTCGACTTTCTTCCATCCGCCCTTGCCGTCGGGCGCGAGCAGGTCGGTGCCGCCGTCCTTGCGCGATTGCTGCGCGCCGCGCACCTGGTAGTCGGCGTCGGTGAGATAGCTGGAGAAGGCTTGGGTGTTCTTTTCCACCAGCGTGCGCTGGCCGTTGGCCAGATCGACGCGATACAGGTCGTGCCATTGCGGGTCGCGATCGTTCATGGCGACCAGGATCGATTCCGGATGCAGGTGGCTCACCCCCGCCACTTCGGCGCGGGTTTTGGGGAACGGGGAGAGGTCGCGCTTGGTGCCGGAGGCGACGTCGACGCTGTACAGATGGAAGTCCTCGTCGCCGCCGTTGTCGCGCAGGTACAGCAGCGTGTCGGGGCGATAGCTCCAGAAGTACTGGCGGATGCCGCGCGCCTTGTCGTCGGTGACGGCCTTGGCCTTGCTCAGGTCGTCGATCGGCGCGACCCAGACGTTCATCACGCCCTCCAGCGGCGCGAGCCAGCTCAGCGTCTTTCCGTCGGGGCTGATCTGCACGCCGCTGCGCTCGGGATTGCCGAACAGCGCGTCGCGCGGAATCAGTTCGACCTCGGCCGGCGCGGCCGCGGGCTGCGGCGTATCGGTCTTGGCGGCCGGCGCGTCGGCGGGCTGCTTGCACGCGGCCAGCGCGAGCAGAAGGCTGGAAACGAGAATCAGGCGCTGCATGGCATCCCCCGGGGCGTGGTCGATGAAGCCACGGTAATGTCAGGCGCGTTCGCGCGCGTTTGTAACTGGTTAAAACACGCCATGACCAATGGCAGGGAGGCGGCCGGATGCTGCGGCCGCGTCAAAACCTCCGCATGGCGCGATGCGCGGCCGTTTTGCGGCGGCATCGCCGCGATGCCGCCCGCCTCCTGTCGCCGCATCCGCACCGCACGCAGGTAGGGTTCGCCATTGGATGGGTGTTCTCTCCCATGCGGCCGGCAGTCGGGATTCGGCGCAGGCCACCGAACGGGAGAACAGGACCCAAGATCGAAGCAACACCGTTCCCGGAAGACTCCGCATTCGTCCGATTTCCGGCCGCCGCCGTGCGGTCGCCGGCCGGGAGCGTGTTGCCGTTTTTTCTCAAAAGAAAGTTCTCTCTGACAAGGCGCGTCGGCGCGAGAACCGGCCGAATCGCTTGAGACCGGACTGCTCCCTCCCCGGGCGGGCAGGTCCGCAGACGGCCTTGTCGCTTCCAGCCCCACCACGGTTCGGCGGGGCTTCTTTTTTACCCATTTTGCTTGTTTTCACCCGATTGGAGAGAGGAATGACGATCCACGCACGCAACACCCTGCGCGATGCCATCGCACTGGCGCTCGCCACCGGCGCGGCGGTGCTCGCCGGCAGCGCCGCCGCCCAGGAGGAAGAGCCCAAGACGCTCGACCGCATCCAGGTGACCGGCTCCAACATCCCGCGCACCGACACCGAGACCGCCTCGCCGGTCCAGATGATCACGCGCCAGGAGATCGACCGCACCGGCAAGACCACGATCGCCGAATACCTGCAGACGCTGACCATCGACGGCGCCGGTTCGATCCCCAAGAGCTTCGGCGCGGGCTTTTCGGCCGGCGGCGCCGGCATCTCGCTGCGCGGCCTGGGCGCCGGCTCGACGCTGGTGCTGCTCAACGGCCGCCGCATGGCGCCGTTCGGCCTGGCCGACGACGGCCAGAAGGTCTACACCGACCTGAGCACGATCCCGCTGGAAGCGGTGGAGCGCATCGACGTGCTCAAGGACGGCGCCTCGGCGATCTACGGCTCCGATGCCATCGCCGGCGTGGTCAACATCATCCTGCGCAGCGACTTCAACGGCGCGGTGGTCAAGGGTTCGCTCGGCACCTCGGGCGACGGCGGCGGCGATCAGCGCAAGGGCTCGCTGACGGCCGGCTTCGGCGACCTGGCTTCGGACGGCTACAACGTCTTCTTCTCCGTCGAGGGCTCCAAGACCGACGCCATTGACCTGCGCGACCGGCGCGACCGCAAGTGGATCGGCACCTTCGACACGCGCCGCTGGGGCTACGACATCGGCGATGCCTATTACGGGCTCGGCGGGGCCATCAGCGGCATCGGCAACACCGGCGCCGGCAGCTCGCCGGTGGGCGCGATCGGGCGCCGTGGCGCGGACAACGCCTACCACTACGAATCGCTGCCCGGCTGCGCGCAGTTCTCCGACGTCTCGCCGCAGGATCCCAAGGGCGGATGCCTCTGGGATCCGGCGCAGCGCTTCAGCCAGCTGTCGCCGAAGGAGGACTACGTCAACGTCTTCTCGCGCGGAACCTTCGCCATCAACGACAACGCCGAGCTGTACACGGAGTTCGGCTACTCGAAGAAGACCAGCGAATTCACCACCACGCCCTCGGGCGTGTCTAGCGCTTGGGGCTTCCCGGGCGGCGCGGTCAACGCCAGCGGCATCACGCTGGGCGCCAACCATCCGGACAATCCCTACCAGGGCGAAGCCGTACGCCTGCGCTATTCGGCCTTCGACGTCGGCCCGCGCAAGACCCACACCGAGAACGCCTTCATGCGTTTCCTGGCCGGCGTGAAGGGCGTGGCCGGCGAATGGAACTACGACGTCGCCTACCTGCATTCGCAAACCGATCTCGACCAGCGTCTCGACGGCTACCTGCAGTACGACCGCGTGCGCGAGGTGCTCAACAACGGCGGCGCCAGCCCGGTCGGCTGGTGGCGCATCGGCGCCAGCGCCGGCGCCAACTCGCAGGCGCTGTACGACTACATCTCGCCCACGATCAGCGCCAAGGCCAAGAGCCAGCTGGACATGATCGACGCCAAGGTCTCGCGCCCGCTGACGGACCTGCGCGGCGGCGCGCTGGGCCTGGCCGTGGGCGCCGAATACCGCCGCCAGACCACCGAGCTGACGCCGGTCACCGGCACCGAGCGCGGCAACGTCATCGGCCTGGGCTATTCGGCCTATGCGGGCAAGGAAGAGGTCGGCAGCCTGTACGCCGAGCTGCAGGCGCCGGTGCTGGAGAGCCTGGAGCTGAACGCGGCGGTCCGCTTCGACAGCTACAAGGGCGGCGAGAACTCGACCACGCCCAAGTTCGGCGCGAAGTGGAAGCCGCTGGACTGGCTGGCGCTGCGCGCCACCTACGCCGAGGGCTTCCGCGCGCCCAATCCGGCCGAGTCCGGCAAGGGCGGCTCGGCTGCCTTCGACAGCGCCAGCGATCCGGTCCGCTGCCCCGGCGGCGTGCCGGCGCCCGGCGCCACGCAGGTGGACTGCGGTCCGCAGCAGATCGCGGTGATCACCGCGCCGAACCCGAAGCTCAAGCCCGAGGAATCCAAGAGCTACACGGTCGGCCTGGTGCTGCAGCCGACCTCGAGCACCTCGATCACCCTCGACGCCTTCAAGATCAAGCGCAGCAACGAGATCGTGAGCGGCGACAGCGCGGCGACGATCGCGGTCAACGGCGCGGACGTGATCCGCGGCGACGACAACCTGCCGGGCATCCCGCACAGCGGCAGGCTGCTGGCGGTCAATACCCGCTACATCAACGCCAACGCCTCCACGGTGCGCGGCCTGGACTTCGACGCCAGGCAGCGCTTCGACTTCGGCGCGGCCGGCAAGCTCACGCTCGACCTGCAGTGGACCCACATCAGCTCCTTCGAGCGCGAGCTCGATGCGGTCTACAACGCGGACGGCACGCTCGGCACGCCGGCCTACAAGCAGGAGTACGCCGGCACGCACGGCAACTGCAGCGTGACCAACTGCATCGGCACGCCCAAGGACCGCATCAACTTCGGCGCGACCTGGGACATGGACGCCTGGAGCGCCAGCGCGGTGGTCAACTACCGCGGCAAGATCGACAACGTGCGCGCCAAGACCGAGCTGGTCTCCGACGACGACGGCTTCCACATCGAGAAGTCGCAGTGCAGCAGCCACTGCGAGCTCAAGTCGTTCTACACGATCGACCTGTCCGGCCGCTGGCAGCCGGCGGAGGCCTGGGAGGTGTTCGGCTCGATCGCCAACGTCACCGACCGGATCGCGCCGCTGGATCCGGTGACCTACGGCGCGGTCAACTACAACCCGCTGGACTTCTCGGGCGCGGTCGGCCGCTACTACACGGTGGGCGTGAAGTACACGTTCAAGTAAGGCGGAGTCGTGCGCCGGGCATCGTCCCGGACGCGCGAAAATGACGGCGGGCCCGGCAAGGGCCCGTCGTCGTTTCCGGACATCGGGAGGAACGCGGGCGCCGTCGGATGGGCGGTCGTGGAGCCGCGCGAGCGATTGGCGCAGGCGTTGTTCGCGCGCGGCCGATTCAGGCCACGCGCGTTTGCGCGACGTGTTCGGCGCGGCGATAGCCGATGGCCTCGGTGAGATGGGCGGTGGCGATGGCATCCGCGCCGTCGAGGTCGGCGATGGTGCGCGCCACCCGCAGGATGCGGTGCAGGGCGCGCGCGGAGAGTTGCAGCGAGTCGATCGCGCGTTCCAGCAGGTGCCGGTCGGGTTCGCAGAGCGCGCACAGCGTCATCGTCTCCGCCTGGTCCAGGCGCGCGTTCAATACGCCCGCGCGCCGCCGTTGTCGTGCCTGCGCCTGTTCGACGCGGCCGCGGATGGCGTCGCTGGCCTCGCCCGCCGGCGCGTCGGGCCGCAGCGCCGAGGGGGGCAGCCTCGGCACGTCCACATGCAGGTCGATCCGGTCGAGCAGGGGGCCGGAGATGCGCGCGCGGTAGCGGCGGATCGCGTCGGGCAGGCAGCGGCAGCGGCCGGAGATGTCGCCCGCCCAGCCGCAGGGGCAGGGGTTCATCGCCGCCACGAGCTGGAAACGCGCCGGAAACTCGCTCTGGCGCGCGGCGCGCGAGATGGTCACCACGCCCGATTCGAGCGGCTCGCGCAGCACCTCGAGCGCGCGCCGGTCCCATTCGGGCAGCTCGTCGAGGAACAGCACGCCGTGGTGCGCCAGCGATACCTCGCCCGGGCGCGGCTCGCCGCCGCCGCCGACCAGGGCGACCGCGCTGGCGGTATGGTGCGGCGCGCGGAACGGACGTTCGCGCCAGCGTTCGAGATCCAGTCCGCGACCGCTCACCGAGGCGATGGCCGCGACTTCCAGCGCCTCGGCCTCGCTGGCTTCCGGCAGCAGGCCGGGCAGGCGCGAGGCCAGCAGGGTCTTGCCGCAGCCCGGCGGGCCGACCAGCAGCAGGTGGTGGCCGCCGGCGGCGGCGATCTCCAGCGCACGCCGCGCCTGCGCCTGGCCGCGCACCTCGCGCATGTCGGGGCCGCGCGGGCAGGCGCTCGGCGGCGGTTCGGCGCGCGGCAGCGCCTTGCTGCCGTTGAGCAGGGCACAGACCTCCAGCAGCGTGCGCGCGGTGTGCACCTCCACGTCCGAGGCCAGCGCGGCCTCGGCGCCGTTGCCGGCCGGCACCACCAGCTTGCGCCCGGCGCGCGCCGCGGCCAGCGCGGCGGGCAGGGCGCCGTCGACGGCGCGCAGTTCGCCGGTCAGGCCGAGCTCGCCGAGGAATTCATGGCCTTCGAGTGCTTCCTGCGCGATCTGGCCGCTGGCGGCGAGGATGCCGAGGGCGATCGGCAGGTCGAAGCGGCCGCCGTCCTTGGGCAGGTCGGCGGGGGCCAGGTTCACGGTGATCACGCGCGCGGGAAATTCGTACTGCGCGCACTGGATGGCCGCGCGCACGCGGTCCTTGGCTTCGCGCACCGCCGCTTCCGGCAGGCCGACGATCGACATCCGCGGCAGTCCGCCGGCGAGATAGACCTCGACCTTGACCTCGGGCGCATGCACGCCGGCGCGCGCGCGTCCCTGCACGAGCGCAAGTCCCATGGCGGCCGGCTCAGCGCGGCGCGGAGCTGGCGCCGGCCTGCGCTTCCAGGTCGGCCACCAGCCGCTCCAGCGCCTCGAGCTTCTCGCGCGTGCGCAGCAGCACCGCGCGCTGCACGTCGAATTCCTCGCGCGTGACCAGGTCGAGCCTGGCCAGGCCGGACTGCAGCACCGCCTTGAAGTTTTCCTGCAGTTCCTCGCGCAGCTCTTCGCTGGAATGTCCGCGCAGGCCCGGCGGGACCAGGCTGCTGAGGCGGCGGGCGAGCTCGTCGATGGGGTTGAGGTCGATCATGAAGAAGGCTCCGTTGACGTTTCCAGTATGCCGCCGTTGCCGTGGCCATGCCGTCGGCGCAGACCGCGCCGGGCGGTAGGAAAACTCCGGCAATGAGCATAGCGCTTCGCCATGACGCCCGACCGCCGCGTTCGTGAACGGCGGACGCGGCGCGGCGAACGGAAAACCGACCAATCCGCCGCGCGCTCGCGCTATGCTGGCCGCATCAGCCGCCCGGAGATGCCGCGATGAAGATGGTGATGGCGATCATCAAGCCGTTCAAGCTCGATGACGTGCGCGAGGCGCTGGCCGAAGCCGGCATCACCGGCGTCACGGTCACCGAGGTGAAGGGCTTCGGTCGCCAGAAGGGGCATACCGAGCTGTATCGCGGCGCCGAGTACGTGGTCGATTTCCTGCCCAAGATCAAGCTCGAGGTGGCGGTGACCGACGATCGCGCCGAGGCGGTGGTCGAGGCGGTGCTCAAGGCCGCCGGCACCGGCAAGATCGGCGACGGCAAGGTCTTCGTGTACGACCTGGAACGGGTGGTGCGCATCCGCACCGGGGAGCTGGACGGCGACGCGCTGTAGCGCAACGCCGCGCACGCCGCATCGGTGCGCAAGATCCGGATATTGCGCGCCGTCCCGAACGCCTAAGTTTTCCTCTCCGTTTCGCACAGAGGAAAGACATGGCAATGCTTCAGGACAAGGTGGCGATCGTCACCGGCGCCAGCGCCGGCATCGGCAAGGCCGCGGCGCTGCTGTTCGCGCGCGAGGGCGCCGCCGTCGTGGCGGTGGCCAGGGGCGCGCAGGCGCTGGCGCGCGTGGTGGAACAGATCGAGAACGACGGCGGGCGCGCGGCGGCCGTGGTGGGCGACGTCGCCGAGGAGGCGACCGCGGCCGCGGCGGTGGACGCGGCGATCGCCCGCTTCGGCAGGCTGGATGTCGCCTTCAACAATGCCGGCACGCTCGGCGAGATGGGCGCGACGCCGGAGGTGTCCGTCGCAGGCTGGCGACAGACGCTGGAGATCAACCTGACCGGCGCCTTCCTGGCGGCCAGGCAGCAGATTCCGGCGATGCTGCGCGGCGGCGGCGGCGCGCTGATCTTCACTTCCACCTTCGTCGGCCACACCGCCGGCTTTCCGGGCGTGGCGGCGTATGCGGCGAGCAAGGCCGGCGTGGTCGGTCTGGTGCAGGCGCTGGCGGCGGAATTCGGGCCGCGCGGGCTGCGCGTGAACGCGCTGCTGCCCGGCGGCACCGACACCGCGATGGCGCGATCGATGAACCCGACGCCCGAGGCGATGGCGCAGGTGGCCGCGCTGCATGCGCTCAAGCGGGTGGCCGCGCCGGAGGAGATCGCGCGGGCCGCGCTGTTCCTGGCATCGGAAGGCGCCTCGTTCGTCACCGGTACGGCCTTGCTGGCCGATGGCGGCGTCTCGATCAACCGGACCTGAGCGCGGCGGTCAGGCCGCGTTCGCCTCGTCTTCGGCCAGGAAGGCCTGCAGCGCGGGCGAGCGCGGCCGATTGCGCAGTTCCAGGCGGTACAGCGGCCGGATCGGCGGCGCGGTGTCGGCCGCGTCGGCCAGCGCGACGGCGCGCACGCGCCGCATCGCGATCAGGTCGGCGACCACGGTCTGCGGCAGCAGCGCGATGCCGGCGCCGGCGGCCACCGCGCGCGCGATGGCCTCGTTGCTGCCGATCTCCACCACCCGCGCCGGCACGATACCGCGCCGCGCGAACAGCGACTGCGCCACCTGGCGCGTGCCCGAGCCGGTTTCGCGCAGCAGCCAGGTCTGGCGCGAGAGGTCCTGCCGCGACGGGCGCCGCGCCAGCCCCAGGCGGCTGTCGGCGGCGGCGATCAGGCACAGCGGTTCGGTGCGCCATGCCGTGGCGGCGATGCGCGCGTCCTCGACCGCGCCCTCGACGAAGCCGACGTCGACCCGGCAATCGATGACGGCCTGGCCGATCTCCTCGGTATTGCCCACCACCAGTTCGGTCTCCAGGTGCGGATGGCCGCGCACGAAGGCGCCCAGCGCGGGCGGCAGCCAGTAGGCGGCGACGGTGGTGCTGGCGCCGATGCGCAGGCGTCCCTGGCGCAGCTCGACGCGGTCGCGCACGTCCTCGATGGCGATGCGCTCCAGGGCGAAGATGGCGCGTGCGTGCTCGAACAGCGCCCGGCCGTGATCGGTCAGCGGCAGGCCGCGCTGCGCCTTGCCGTCGGCGCCGATGCGTTCGATCAGCGGCAGGTCGAGCAGGCGCTCCAGCTCGCGCACCGCCTTGGACACGGCCGACTGGCTGACGTGCAGCCCCTCGGCCGCGCGCGAGAAGCCCTGGGCTTCGACCACGGCGAGGAAGACGCGCAGCAGGTGCAGGTTCATGACATGAGTCCAACTCATGGAAACTTGAATTATATGTATTGGACTCCCTCGCTGCGCGGGCCTACCGTGGCGCCCACTTTCCGCCGCCCGAGTCCCGCGCCGTGTCCGCCTTCGATCCCGCCGTCCACGTCTCCGCCGCAGCGCCGCAGGCGCCGGGATGGCGCCTGCGCTGGCCGGGGCTGGCGCTGGCCGGCGCGCTCGCCACCGCCGCCCTGCTCTTGGCCGAGGTGCCGCTGCTGCGCGGCTGGGGCCTGAGCGCGCTGACCCTGGCGATCGTGCTGGGCATCGCGCTCGGCAACAGCCCGCTGGGCAGGCGGTTCCCGCGCGTCGCGGCATCGGCCGGCGCCGGGGTGGATTTCAGCAAGGGGACGCTGCTGCGCCTGGGCATCGTGCTGTACGGCTTCCGCGTGACCTTCCAGGAGATCGCCGGCGTCGGCGCGGCCGGGCTGCTGATCGACGCGCTGATGATCGCCGCGGTGTTCGGCCTGGCGGTGTGGCTGGGCACGCGCTGGCTGCGGCTGGACCGCGACACGGCGATGCTGATCGGCGCCGGCAGCGCGATCTGCGGCGCGGCGGCGGTACTGGCCGCCGAGCCGGTGCTGCGCGCGCAGCCGCACAAGGTGTCGGTGGCGGTGGCCACGGTGGTGGTGTTCGGCACCGTGGGCATGTTCGTCTATCCCTGGGCCTACCCGTACCTGGGCTTGAGCGAACACGCCTACGGCCTGTTCGCCGGCTCCACCATCCACGAGGTGGCGCAGGTGGTGGTAGCCGGCAAGGCGGTGGGCGAGGCCGCGGCGGCGACCGCGGTGATCGAGAAGATGCTGCGGGTGATGCTGCTGGCGCCGTTCCTGCTGCTGCTGTCCTCGTGGGCGGGCGCGGCGCGCGGCGGCGACGGCGCGGCACGCGCGAAGATCACCATTCCCTGGTTCGCGCTGGCCTTCGTCGCGGTCAGCGGGCTGCATTCGCTGCGCGTGGTGCCGGCGCCGGCGGTGGAGGCGATCGTGCGCCTGGACACCGTGCTGCTGGCGATGGCGATGGCCGCACTGGGCCTGCGCACGCAGGCGAGCGCCCTGCGCCAGGCCGGGCCGCGGCCGTTGCTGCTGGCGCTGCTGCTGTTCGGCGTCCTGACCGTCGGCGGCTACGCGCTCAACGTGGCCGTGGGGCGCTGGCTGGGGATTGCCTAGCCGGGTACTCCAAGGGACTCGGTGTTGTGCCACGCGATCCGGCAGTTGCGGAAGGTACGAGGATTCGATCCGGAAAAGCCAATTGGCCTAGACCGATTCTGACCATAGGTGCATGCCTATAATCCGGGCCAGACTCCTTCGCGATCGAAAAGCTATGAAAGCATTGCCACGCGCGCTGCTCTTGCTTCTGGCTATCCTCTCAACGAGCTCATGGGCCGTTGGCGATCCTAAAGCTCGCCCCATGTCGACGCCATCCGTCTGGTCATGGAGCTGCGCGGCGACGAGATTCAAAGACTGGACCGAGCTCCTGACTGGTGGCAAGACACAAAAGAGCGTTCGTGGTCGGTCAACACGCGCACCGGCCGGGTTGCCGGGCTCGGCTAATCAGTTCGAATCGAATAGCAAGGTTCACAGTTCATCAAGCCGAAACCGCTTCGCGCATTGGCTTGATTCGGACTTGTAGCCATATGAGAAAGTTTGCGGCAACCATGCTGCTTTGGTTCCTAGCCGGCGTGGCCTTGGCTCATGAGGATCGCATCTTGCCGATCCTTGCGGACGGCACCCTGGACGGTCTGCCTGCCGATTACGGCCCCGTTCGGGTCGCTGTTTTCCGCGCCCCAGCGGATCCAACGACACTGACGCGCGTCAGGCTGACATCTCCCCGTTTCAGCGTCTCGCTCAACTCATGCGTCCTCACCAAGCTAAGGGGCATTACCTACATCCAAGCGAGCGGCTCCTGGTACCACGAGCGAGCACAAGGCGGCCTTCCCGCCTACGTATCCCTAACTTTCTACAGCCATTTCGATCCTGGCCGGGCAATCAACGAGCACTATTCGGTTACTTTCTCGCTTATTGACGGGCGAATCTTGGTGGGCGGGCGAGCTTGGGACCCACTAATTGGCCCTTGGCGCATGCAGCACATAAATCCCGCAGACAAGTGCTCGCATTGGAAGCGCCTCGGCGCCTAGCCTGGCAATGCATCCAAGCCGAAGCAGCCGTTCGCGGCTTGGCTTGATTCAGGCATCGGGCGCTCAGGCAAGAGCCATTAATCTCAATGTCGCGGCGGGCTGAGTTCTGGAGACTCGCTGCGACTCGGAGTCAGCGACCCAATGTCTTCCGTGCCGGGACCGGCAGGCCTATGGCCGGATTCCTGGATCCTCGAGCACGAGACTGATCGGCTGCCCCGCGTCTTGCGGGTTCGGCGAACCGCTCGCCGGATGCGGCTACTCGCCGAGCGCCGCGGCCACGAACGGCGGCGTGGCCATCGCGCCCTGGTGCGTGGCGGCGCTGTAGTACAGCGTCGGGAAGGCCTTGGCGCGCGCATCGTCCTGGCGGAAGTCGAAGCCGCCCTGCTTGCGCGCCAGGGTGCAGCTCCACCAGCCGGTGGGATAGCACGGCTGCGGGAAGGGCAGGGTCTTGAACGTGGTGAAGCCGGCCTTGCCCATCTCGCCGCGCATTTCCTGGATCAGCGCCAGCAGCGCCAGCGGCGACTCGGACTGCTGCACCAGGATGCCGTCGTCCTTGAGCGCGCGGAAGCAAGATTCGTAGAAGGCGCGGTTGAACAGGCCCTCGGCCGGGCCCACCGGATCGGTGGAGTCGACGATGACGATGTCCAGGCTGCCCGGCGCGGCGTTCTTCATGTAGGCGATGCCGTCGTCGAACAGCAGTTCGGCGCGCGGATCGCCGTTGGATTCGCACAGCTCCGGGAAGTACTTCTCGGCCATGCGCGTGACCTGCTCGTCGATGTCGCACTGCACGGCCTTGCGCACGCCCGGGTGCTTGAGCACCTCGCGCAGGGTGCCGCAGTCGCCGCCGCCGATGATCACCACCTGCTGCGGATCGCGGTGGGTGAACAGCGCCGGATGCGACATCATCTCGTGGTAGAGGAAGTTGTCGCGCGCGGTCAGCATCAGCGCGCCGTCGATGAGCATCAGGTTGCCCCAGTCGGTGCTCTCGTAGATCTCGATCTTCTGGAACGGCGACTGCACCTCGTCCAGCTTGCGGGTGATGCGGAAGCCGATGGCGCTGCCGGCGGGTTCGAAGTTCTCGTAGAGCCAGTGGGGGGCGGACATGGGCGGTTCCTCGGATCGTGCGCGGCGGGCCTGCGGCCCGGCCGGAAGTTTTGCGGGCGCGCATTGTAGCGAAGGAAGGTTGCACGTCGGGGTCCGCGCCGGGCCGGGCGCGCGCAGACCCCTGTTAGCATGGGCCCAGGGCGGGAATCCGGAGCGGGAATGGCGGCGCAGGCGCGATATGCGGCATTGATCGAGCGGCTGCAGGGGGAGGCGCGCCGGGCCCCCGGCCGGTATCGCTTCAAGCTGGCGCTGCTGGCCCTGGCCGGCTACGGCGTGCTGCTGGCATTGCTCGCGATCACGGTGGGCGTGCCGCTGCTGGTGCTGGCGGCGGCGCTGGCGACCGGACGCTGGGATCCGGCGCTGGTCTTCGTGGTCCTGTCCTTCGGCCTGATCGGCGCGGTGCTGCTGCGCGCGCTGTGGATGCCGGCCGGGGCGCCGTCCGGGTATCGGCTGGGCGAGGGCGAGGCGCCGCGGCTGACCGAGGACGTGGAGCGCCTGCGCGCGGCGGTCGGCGCGCCGCCGCTGTCGGGCATCGTCATCGACAGCGAGCTCAACGCCGCGGCGGCGCAGGTGCCGCGCCTGTTCGGCCTGCTCGGCAACCGCCAGTACCTGGTGCTCGGCCTGCCGTTGCTGCAGCTGCTCGATCGCGAGGAGCTGGCCTCGGTGATCGCCCACGAGTTCGGCCATTTCGGCGCGGAGCACGGGCGCTTCTCCGGCTGGATCTATCGCGTGCGGCTGAGCTGGTATCGCGTGCTGGAGGGCATGGCGCAGCGCGGCGGCATCGTCGCGCACCTGCTGTTCAAGTTCTACGAGCGCTACGTGCCGTATTTCAACGCCTACAGCTTCGTGCTGGCGCGCGAGCAGGAGTACGAGGCCGACGCGGCGGCGGCGCGCGCGACCGGCGCCGAAGCCGCGGCGAGCGCGCTGGTGCGCCTGGAGCTGGCCCAGGCCCGGCTGCAGCGCACGTTCTGGCCGCAACTGTCGGCGCGCATGCCCGCGCAGCCGCAGCCGCCCCGGGACTATCACCAGGCGCTGGCGCGGGTGCTGCGCGTGCCGATGGCCTGCGATCAGGCGCGGCTGCTGGATGCGACCGCGCGGGATGCGGCGCTGGAGGACACGCACCCGCCGCTGCCCCAGCGCGTGGCCGCGCTCGGCGTGCCGCCGCGGCTGCTGGCCTCGCGCGGCGAGGCGGCGAGCGAATTGCTCGGCGCCGCGTTGCCGCAGATCGAACGCGCGCTCGACGCGCGCTGGCATGCGCAAGCCGATCCGCAGTGGCGCGAGGCCTACCGGGCCGCCGCCGGCGAGCGCGCGCGCCTGGCGGAGATCGAAAGCCGGGGGGCGCCCACGCCCGCCGAGACGCTGGAGCACGCGCGGCTGGTGGAGAAGCTGCGCCCGGACTACGACGCCGCGCCGCTCTATGCCCGCGCCATCGCCCTGGAGCCGGGCAACGCCACCGCGCATTACCGCGCGGGCATGCTGGCATTGCGCGGTGGCGACGCGCGGGCGGGCATCGCGCAGCTGCGCCAGGCGATGTCGCTGGATGCCGGCGCGGTCCGTCCGATCCTGGCCGAGCTGGAGGCCTGCCGCCGCGATCCCGGACTCGACGCCGCCGTCGCGGCCGAGCTGCGCGCCCTGCACGAGGCCTTCGCCCCGAGCGCGCAGTCGCTCGATGCGCGCGATGCCGTCGCCGTCGAGGACGGCCTGCTCGCCCATGACCTGGACGCGGAGGCCCTGCGCGGCCTGGCGCGCGTGCTGGCGCTGCAGGAGCGGGTGACGCGGGCCTGGGTGGCGCGCAAGCGCCTGGAACTGGCCGACGGCACGCCGCATTACGTGGTGCTGGTGGACTGGCGTGGCTCGGTCGCCAGCGAGGCAGCCGGGCTGAAGCGGCTCTCCGAGGCGTTTCGCCTGCCCGGCAGCCATTCGGTGTTCACCGGCACCGACCAGCGCGCGATGGCGCGGCGCGTGCGCCAGCTGTGCGCCGAGCCGGTGTACCAGCGGGCGCGGTAACCGCGCCTTCAAGCTGCGCGGGTAGAATGCGCGCCTCTTCCCGCCCACCGGACGCACGCCCATGACCGCCTGGTCGCTCGACCAAGCCCGCAAGACCTACTCGATCCCGCATTGGGCGGAAGGGTATTTCGACGTCGATGCGCAGGGCCGCATCGTGGCGCGCCCCGGCGGCGCGCAGGGGCCGGCGATCGCGTTGCCGGAGGTGATCGACGCCGCGCTCGAGGCCGGCGCCAACATGCCGCTTTTGGTGCGCTTCCCCGACATCCTCGGCGACCGCCTGCGCACCCTGCAGGCGGCCTTCGCCCAGGCGCAGCAGGAGTGGGACTACAAGGGCGGCTACACCGCCGTCTATCCGATCAAGGTCAACCAGCACCAGGGCGTGGCCGGGACGCTGGCCTCGCATGCCGGCGAGGGCTTCGGCCTGGAGGCGGGCAGCAAGCCGGAGCTGATGGCGGTGCTGGCGCTCTCGCGCCCGGGCGGGCTGATCGTGTGTAACGGCTACAAGGACCGCGAGTACATCCGCCTGGCGCTGATCGGGCGCAAGCTCGGCCTGCAGACCTTCATCGTGATCGAGAAGCCTTCCGAGCTGCCGGTGGTGATGGAGGAGGCCAGGGCGCTCGGCGTGAAGCCGGGCCTGGGCGTGCGCATGCGCCTGGCCTCGCTCGGCGCCGGCAAGTGGCAGAACAGCGGCGGCGACAAGGCCAAGTTCGGGCTCTCGCCGCGCCAGGTGCTGGACCTGTGGAAGTCGCTGCGCGACACCGGCATGACCGATTGCCTGGGCCTGCTGCATTTCCACATGGGCTCGCAGATTTCCAACGTGCGCGACATCGCCAACGGCATGCGCGAGGCCACGCGCTACTTCGTCGAGCTCTCGCGCCTGGGCGCCAGCATCAGCCACGTCGACGTCGGCGGCGGCCTGGGCATCGACTACGAGGGCACGCGCTCGCGCAGCTTCTGCTCGGTCAACTACGGCGTGCGCCAGTACGCCTCCAGCATCGTGCAGCCGCTGGCCGACGCCTGCGAGGCGCACGGCCTGGCGCCGCCGCGCATCGTCACCGAATGCGGCCGCGCGATGACCGCGCACCACGCGGTGCTGGTGGCCAACGTGTCCGAGGTGGAGACCGCCCCGGAAGGCCGCGTGCCCGACGCGCACGACGACGAGCCGGCGGTGATCCGCCACCTGCGCGAGATCCACGACGAGCTGGCCTCGCGGCCGGCGGTGGAGCTGTTCCAGGAGGCGCAGCATTTCCATGCCGAGGGCCTGGCGCTGTATTCGCTGGGCCAGATCGACCTGGTGCACCGCGCGCGCATCGACGACCTGTTCTACGCCATCGCCCACGCGGTGAAGGCGCGCCTGACCTACGACGAGAAGAGCCACCGGCCGCTGCTGGACGAGCTCAACGAGCGCCTGGTCGACAAGTACTTCGTCAACTTCAGCGTGTTCGAGTCGATGCCGGACGTGTGGGCGATCGACCAGGTGTTCCCGATCGCGCCGATCGAGCGCCTGGACGAGGCGCCGACGCGGCGCGGCGTGATCGCCGACCTGACCTGCGATTCGGACGGCAAGATCGACACCTACGTCGAGAACGAGGACCTGGACACCTCGCTGCCGCTGCACGCGCTGCGCCACGGCGAGAGCTATCGGCTCGGCTTCTTCCTGGTCGGCGCCTACCAGGAAATCCTCGGCGACATCCACAACCTGTTCGGCGACACCGACGCCATCGAGGTGCGGGTGCAGGGCGAGGGCTACGCGATCGCGCAGCAGCGCAAGGGCGACACCACCGACGTCATGCTCGACTACGTCGGCTACAAGCTCGACGCGCTGCGCCAGGCCTACCGCGACAAGGTGGCGGCGGCCGGGCTGCCGGCCGAGGAGGCCGAGCGCCTGAACGCGGCGCTGGAAGCCGGCCTGACCGGCTACACCTATCTCGACGACGCGCCGATCGCCTGATCGGCGCGGTCGATCCCCTCCTGGCGCCGACACCTTGCCGGCGCCGCAAGGCATCCGCATGCAACGCTATCTCGTCCTCACCCTGCGCAAGCCGTCCTTCGATCCGGCGGTGATCCAGCCGCACTACGCCTTCCTCGACACGCTGCGCGAAAAGGGCCAGCTGGAACTGGCCGGCCCCTTCGCCGACAAGAGCGGCGGCGCCTATCTGCTGCGCGCCGACAGCCTGGAGGCGGCGCTGGCCATCGCGCACGCCGATCCGGTGCACGTCAGCGGGTCGTCGGAAGTGACCGTGCGCGAGTGGGCCGCCAAATAATCGCGGGCATGGCCCGCGGGGCGCGGGTCAGGATTCGCGGTGGATCTGCAGCCCGGCGAAGGATTGGCTGACCGGCATCAGCTCCAGCCGATTGACGTTCAGGTGCGGCGGCAGGTTCGCCACCCACCACAACGTCTCGGCGATGTCCTGCGCGGTGATCGGATGCGCGCCGGCATACAGCGCGTCGGAGGCGGCATCGTCGCCACTGGTGCGCACCAGGGTGAATTCGGTCTGCGCCAGGCCCGGTTCGATCGAGGTCACGCGCACGCCGGTGCCGTGCAGGTCGCTGCGCAGGCCCAGCGAGAACTGGGTGACGAAGGCCTTGGTGGCGCCGTAGGCGTTGCCGCCGGTGTAGGGATAGCTGCCGGCGATGGAGCTGATGTTGATGATCGCGCCCTTGCGCTCGATCAGCGCCGGCAGCAGCGCATGGGTGATCGCGGCCAGTGCGGTGACGTTGGTGTCGATCATCTGCCGCCATTGCTCCAGGCTGGCGCGCTGCGCCGGCGCCGTGCCGAGCGCGAGGCCGGCGTTGTTGATCAATACGTCGATCCCGGCGAAGGCGGGCGGGATCGTGGCGAGCGCGGCGCGCATCGCCTCGGCGTCGCGGACGTCGAACGCCAGCGCGTGCACGCGCTCGGCGCCGAAACGCTCGACCAGCGCCTGCAGCCGTTCGGCGCGGCGGCCGGAGGTGAGCACGCGCCAGCCGCCGGCGACGAAGCGTTCGACGGCGGCTGCGCCGAAACCGGACGTGCCGCCGGTGATGAAGACGGCCCTGGACATGAGGCGTGCGGGGGAGAGCGGATCAGGTGCAGAGCATGCCGGGTTTGCGTGCGCGCGTCATCGTGGCCGGCCGGTCCGAAGGGGGGGCTTCGGGGCGCGGTTCACCACAGAAACGGAATCAGCCGCTTGGTCGTGCGCGCGTACTCGGGGTAGGCCTGCGGAAACGCGTCGGCGAGCACGCTCTCCTCCACGCGGATGCGCATCACCAGCGCGGCGATCATCGGAATGCAGACCGCCAGCACCGACAGCCAGCTGCCCAGGGACAGGCTGAAACCGAGGAAGGTCAGCAGCACGCCGGTGTAGGAGGGATGGCGCAGCCAGCGGTAGGGCCCCTCGCGCACCAGCGTCTGGCCGGGGCGAATGGCCACATCGACGGTGAAGAATTCGGCCAGCGTCTGCACCGCCCACCAGCGCAGCGCGATGCCGGCGAGCATCAGCGCGCAGCCGGCCCAGAACAGCGGCGCGTGCAGCGAGGGCGGGAAGCGGCCGGCGGGCAGCAGCGCCAGCCAGACGCCGGCGATCAGCGCGCAGGAGAACACGATCCACAGCAGCCGCAACGTTCCCGCGTCGCGGCTGCGGTCGGCGGCGCGCTTGCGGCCGATCCACCATTCGCTGGCCAGCCACAGCAGGCACAGGGCGAGCAGGGGCGAGGACATCATCGGCGGCGTGTGCCTGCGCGGTTGGGATGCGCGCAGCATACGCGCTAGGACGACGTTTTGGTCTTCCTGGCCGGCGGCTTGGGCGCCGGTCTGGCGGGTGGGGCGTCGGCCGCCTTGGCGGCGGCCGGTCTGCGCTTGCGGCCGGTGGCGGCCTTGCCGTTGGTGCGGCTCTTGGTGGCGCGATGCTTCTTGAGCATGTCCTCGGCCAGCACCACGTCCTCGGACAGGATGCCGGCCGCCTTGGCCACCGCGATGCGCGCCTCGGCCTTGTTCTCGTCCGGCTGCGCAAGCAGCAGTTCGAGGATCGCCTCGCGGATCGCGGCCTCCGCGTTGTGCTGCAGGCGCAGATGATCGCCTTGCTTGAACAGGCCGATCAGCACGTCGACCACGGGCTTGATGAGTGCGGCTTCGATGACCATCGTCGGTCCCTCCCTATGGGCCGACAGCATGCGCGAGGGGCTTCTCAGCGGTCGCGACCGCAGCTTGTCCGGCGTCGCAGAAGCCGCCTGAACAGCGGCGGCCGGCGCGTATTCACCGGGCCTTGATGGCCATCGCCGGCAAGCCGCCGTTGCCGAGCTTGTTCT
The DNA here is from genome assembly GCF_022662575.1 of Luteimonas aquatica. Lineage (GTDB taxonomy): Bacteria > Pseudomonadota > Gammaproteobacteria > Xanthomonadales > Xanthomonadaceae > Luteimonas > Luteimonas aquatica. The sequence continues at coordinate 76,446 of NZ_JALBFU010000002.1, forward strand.
TGGCGTCGGCCAGTTCCGTGGCCGTGCCGTACGGCCCCATGCGCACGCGGTAGACGGTCTTGCCGCCGATGGCGGCCGACTCCACGCGCGCGTTCAGGCCGAGCAGGGCGATGCGCGCCTTCAGCGCTTCGGCGTCGCCGGAGGCGCCGAACGCGCCGGCCTGCAGGATGTAGCGTGCCTGCGGCTGCGCGGCGGCGGATGCCGTGGTCGCCGCGGGCGATGCGGGCGCGGTGCTGCCGCCGGTGGCCGGCGTGGCGGCCACGGTCGGGCGCTCGGGCTGTTCGGACACCTGCGCGGGCAGGCTGCCGGCGGTGCCGGGCGTGGTGCCGGAGGCGGCGGGCGCCTGCGCGGGTTGCTGCTTCTGCTGCTGCTGGGCGAGCTTGCGCTGGCGCTCTTCCTCGGCGCGCGAGGTGGCGGCCAGTTCGGCGTCGGACATCGCCACTTCCTGGCCCGGGAGCAGGGTGTAGAAGTCGTACTGCTGCTTGTCCTCTTCCGGCGTCGAGGCAGGCGCGGGCTTGGCGCCGGCGTTGGCGGCCGGCGCCGGCGTGTCGGCATCCTGCACTACGCTCTCCTCGCCGCCGCTGGCCGCGGCGGGCTGCGCGTCGGGATTGGGCTTGGGACGGATGAAGCCGTCGCCGCCGTCGGACTTGAGCCACTTGGGCGCCATCAGCACCACGATCAGCGTCAGCACCACGCCCAGGACCAGCCATGCCCAGCCGGGCAGGCCGCCGCTGTTGCCGGTGTTGCGCCGCGCCTGCGATTTGCCTCGTCTTGCTGCCACTTACATGGTCTCCGGTGCTTGCACGCCCAGCAGGTCCAGGCCGTTGGCCAGCACCTGGCGCACGGCCAGGGCCAGGGCCAGGCGGGCGTTGCGCACGCCGGCGGCCTCGACCAGGAACTGGTGATCGTTGTAATACGTCTGGAAGGCCTGCGCCAGTTCGAGCAGGTAGGTCGCGATCAGGTGCGGTTCCAGCTGCTCGCCGGTGGCGGCCACCACCTCCGGCCAGCGCGAAAGATCTATCAGCAGGTCGCGGGTGGCGCGGCCTCCAGAAGTCGTGTCGTCCAGGTCGAGCGGCTGCGCCAGCCCGTCCTCCAGGTCGAAGCCGAGCCCGCGCTCCTCCAGCTGGCGCAGCAGGCCGCAGATGCGCGCGTGCGAGAGCTGCACGTAGTAGACCGGGTTGTCGAGCGACTGCGCGCGCGCCAGGTCGATGTCGAAGACCAGCTGCGAGTCGGGCTTGCGCGCGATCAGGAACCAGCGCGTGGCGTCGCGTCCGGCCTCCTCGATCAGGTCGCGCAGGGTGAGGTAGCTGCCGGCGCGCTTGCTCAGCTTCACTTCCTCGCCGCCGCGCATCACCGTGACCATCTGGTGCAGCACGTACTCGGGGTAGCCGGCCGGGACGCCGGCGTCGAGCGCCTGCAGGCCGGCCTTCACCCGCATCAGCGAGCCGTGGTGGTCGGCGCCGAGCTCGGTGATCGCGCGCTCGTAGCCGCGCTGCCACTTGCTGCGGTGGTAGGCGACGTCCGGCACGAAGTAGGTGTAGGTGCCGTCGGACTTGCGCATCACGCGGTCCTTGTCGTCGCCGAAGTCGGTGCTGCGCAGCCACAGCGCGCCGCCCTCCTCGTAGGTGTGGCCGTGCGCGACGAGCTCGCGCACGGTCTCCTCCACCTTGCCGTCGGCGTAGAGCGAGGATTCGAGGAAGTAGACGTCGAAGGACACGCCGAAGGCGGCCAGGTCGGCGTTCTGCTCGCGGCGCAGGTAGGCCACGGCGAAGCGGCGGATCGCGTCGAAGTCCTCGGCATTGCCGGCGCCGGTGACGCTCTGGCCTTCGACCTCAACCGTGGCGCCGGCCAGATAGGCCTCGGCGACGTCCTGGATGTAGTCGCCGCGGTAGCCGTCCTCCGGCCAGGCGGCGTCCTCGGGGGTCAGGCCGCGCGCGCGCGCCTGCACCGACCTGGCCAGGTTCTCGATCTGCACGCCGGCGTCGTTGTAGTAGTACTCGCGGCGCACGTTCCAGCCGTTGGCCGCCAGCGTCCGCGCGATGCAGTCGCCGATCACGGCGGCGCGGCCGTGGCCGACGTGCAGCGGGCCGGTGGGATTGGCCGAGACGTATTCCACGCCGGCGGTGCGGCCGCGGCCGCCGTCGTGATGGCCGAAGGCGGCGCCGCGCGCGTGCACCTCGCGCAGCTGGCGCTGCCAGGCGCCGGGGGCGAGGCGGAAGTTCAGGAAGCCGGGGCCGGCGATCTCCACGGCGGCGATCTCGGCGTCGGTGGGCAGCGCTTCGATCAGGCGCTGCGCCAGCGCGCGCGGATTGCTGCGGGCGCCGCCTTGGCCGGCATGCCTGGCCAGCAGCATGGCGGCATTGGTGGAGAAATCGCCGTGCGCGCGATCCTTCGGGCGCTCGACCACGAAGTCGGGCACGGGCAGGTCGACGGGCAAGGTGCCGTCGGCGCGTAGGGCATCGATGCCCCGGGCGATCAGGGCGCGGAGTCGGGATTTCACGGAAGGGTGCTGGTGTCGCGGTGGTCGGCCATTGTAGCCGAGCGGCCGCGAAGGCTCTGAACGGCGTACCGGCTCCCGAGCGGCACCGCCGCGGCTAGACCCAGCCGCGCGCGGCCATCGAGGTCGGCGGGCCGTCGCCGACCACGAAATGGTCGAGCAGGCGCACGTCCACCAGCGCCAGCGCCTGCTTCAGCCGGATGGTGACCGCGCGGTCGGCGGCGCTGGGCTCGGCGCTGCCGCTGGGATGGTTGTGGCCCACGATCACCGCCGCGGCGTTGTGCGCCATGGCACGCCGCGCCACCTCGCGCGGATGCACCTCGGCGCCGTCGACCGTGCCTTGGAAGAGCTCCTCGAACGCGAGCGTGCGATGCCGGGTATCCATGAACAGGGCGGCGAAGGTTTCGCGCGGCCGTCCGCGCAGGCGCTGCGCGAAATAGCGGCCGGCCGCATGCGGATCGGTCAAGGCGGCGCCGCGCTCCAGGTCGGCGGCCAGGTGGCGTCCGCACAGTTCCAGGACCGCTGCCAGCCGGCAGGCGCGGGCCGGGCCCAGGCCGGGCAGCTTGGCCAGGTCGGCGGGGCTGCGGTCGAGCAGGCTGCGCAGCGGGCCGTGTTCGGCGAGCAGGCGCCGCGCGGTGGAGACCGCGTCGTAGCCGCGCAGGCCCGAGCCGAGGAAGATCGCCAGCAGTTCCGCGTCCGAAAGCGAGGCGACGCCGCGTTCGAGCAGCTTCTCGCGGGGACGTTCTTGCGTGGGCCAGTCGCGGATGTGCATGGGGAGGGGCGGGCGCCGTCCTGGCGTTCGTTGCGGCTCCGGGCGACCGGCCGCCATGGGCCGGGCCGGACGATCCAGAACCGGAAAGGGGGCGCCAGGGATGGCGAGGCACTCCATGCCGAGGCGGGCGTTGGCCGGCGGCGGTCGGAATCGCGGGCTTGACCAGGGGAATGGGGTATCCCGCCCCGGCCGCCGCCGGTTGCAGCCATTGCACCGCGGGCGTGCGCCGGGCGCCGTCGGCCGCCTTCCCGGCATCGGGTAAGCTGTGATCCTGTTTTGCCGTAGGGAAATTCCGATCCGGTGAGCGTCGCCAATACCCAACTCGCCGGGCGTCGCATCCTGCTCGGCGTCAGCGGCGGCATCGCCGCCTACAAGGCCGCCGAACTGGTGCGCCGGCTGCGCGATGCCGGGGCCGAGGTGCGCGTGGCGATGACCGAGGGCGCCCAGCACTTCGTCGGCGCGGTGACGTTCCAGGCCCTGTCCGGGCAGCCGGTGCGCACCTCGTTGTGGGATGCCCAGGCCGAGGCGGCCATGGGGCATCTGGAGCTGGCGCGCTGGGCCGAGCAGGTGGTGATCGCGCCGGCCAGCGCCGACACCTTGGCGAAGCTGGCGCACGGATTCGCCGACGACCTGCTGACCACGCTCTGCCTGGCCACCACCGCGCCGCTGACCGTGGCGCCGGCGATGAACCACCGCATGTGGCTGCATCCGGCCACCCAGGCCAACATGGCGCTGCTGCGCGAGCGCGGCGTGCGCGTCGTCGGCCCCGAGGACGGTCCGCTCGCCGAAGGCGAGTCCGGCCCCGGTCGCCTGGCCGAACCGGAAGCCATCGTCGCCGCGCTGGCGGCCGGCGCATGACCCAGGCCAAGGCCTCCGGCGCCGGGCTGCGCATCCTGGTGAGCGCCGGCCCGACCTACGAGGACATCGATCCGGTGCGCTTCATCGGCAACCGCAGCAGCGGCAAGATGGGCTTCGCCGTGGCCGAGGCGGCGGCGCGCAGCGGCGCCCGGGTGGTGCTGGTCGCCGGTCCCGTGGCGCTGCCGACGCCGCCCGGCGTGACCCGGCTGGACGTGCGCTCGGCGGCGCAGATGCACGAGGCGGTCCTGGGGCAGCTGCCGGCCGACATCTATATCGGCGCGGCGGCCGTGGCCGACTTCACGCCGCGCCAGGTGGCGGGCAGCAAGATCAAGAAGCGCGAGGGCGAGAGCGGCCTCACCCTGGATCTGGTGCGCACGCCCGACATCCTGGCCGAGGTCGCCGGCCACGCGGCCAGGCCGCGCCTGGTGGTCGGCTTCGCCGCCGAAACCGACGAGGTGGAGCGCTATGCCCGCGACAAGCTGGCGCGCAAGCGGCTCGACCTGATCGCCGCCAATCGCGTGGGCGTGGCCGGCAGCGGCTTCGAGAGCGACGACAACGCGCTGACCGTGTACTGGACGGACGGGCAGCGGGCGCTGGGCCCGGCGCCGAAGACCGTGCTGGCCGGGCAGCTGCTCGAGCTGATCCTGGAACGCCTGCCCGCCGGATGAGGCGGCCCGGCGTGGCGTTTGCTTTCCCTTCGTCCGCGACCCCGCGACCGGGGCCGCGCGCGAGACCCCCTATTTCACGACCTTCTCTTCACGGCATCCGGCCATGCATACCCTTCAAGTCCGCGTTCTCGATTCCCGCTTCGGCGACGCCTGGCCGCTGCCGGCGTACGCCACCGAGGCCAGCGCCGGCCTGGACCTGCGCGCCGCGCTCGAGCGATCGCTGACGCTGCCGCCGGGCGAGGCCGCGCTGGTGCCCTCGGGCCTGGCCATCCACATCGCCGATCCCGCGCTGTGCGCCGTGGTGCTGCCGCGTTCGGGCCTCGGGCACAAGCACGGCATCGTGCTCGGCAACGGCACCGGGCTGATCGACGCCGATTACCAGGGGCCGCTGATGATCAGCGTCTGGAACCGCTCGCGCGAGGCCTTCACCATCGAGCCGGGTGACCGAATTGCGCAATTGGTCCTGTTACCGATCGTGCGCGCCGCATTGCAGGTGGTGGATACTTTCGCCGACAGCGCGCGCGGCGCCGGCGGCTTCGGCCATACCGGCGTGCGTTGAGCGCGCGGCCGTCCGGCGGGGCGGCGCAAACCCCGCCGGGCCGGGCGGGGCATGGGTGATTCGGCGGCGATCGCGCCAGGCGGGGCGGTCGCCGCGATGAAGGGGGAATGCATGACCGAAGCACAAGAGCCGGGCGGGTTGCGCCGCCTGTTGCCGCAATTGCGGCCCTACCTGTCGGCGGCCGCGGCGGTCCTGGCCCTGCTCGCGCTGTGGCTGGGCTGGAGCGGCTGGCAGCAGATGCGCGATGGCACGCGCCGCGCCGATCTGGAGCTCAGCCGCGATGCGGTCGCCGAGGGCACGCTGCGCGCGCTCAACCTCGAACGCAATCGCCTGACCGAACGCCTGGCCAGCGCCGACGTGCAGACGGCGTTGCGCGGCGGCGATTTCGCCGCCGCCGGACAGGCGCTGGGACGCGACTGGCAGCAGGTCCAGGAGTCCACGGTGCTGCCGTCCGACCTGGAGGCGGCCTATGCCGGCCTGCCCAAATCCGGTTTCGGGCACTTGGCGACGATCGAGACCGCGCTGACCGAGGACAAGGCGGTGCTGGCGGTGGTGCGCGCCGGGGGCAAGCCGCAACTGGCGCTGGCCGCGCCCGCGCGCGTGGACGGCGGCGTGGTCGGGGTCGCCTTCGTGCGCCTGCCGCTGAAGCGGGCCAGCTTCGCGCTGGAGAACGCGATGCTGCCCGGCGACAGCTACCTGGCCCTGCGCCAGGGCGGGCAGACCCTGTTCGAACGCGGCGACGCCTCGCTGGCGAGCGCGGCCGAGCGCCGCGCGGCGCCGATTCCGGGCACGCCGCTGCGGCTGGCGGCGGCGGTGCCGAGCGCGGCGATCAGCCCCTTCGGCCTGGGCGACCTGGCTTCGTTCATCGCCGCCACCGTATTGTTGCTGCTGGCCTACGTGGCCTGGCGCCTGCCCAAGCGCATCGGTCGGCAAACCGCCGCCGCTGCCGCGGCCGCGCCGACCCTGGCGCAGGCGATCGCGACGTCCCCCGTCCCCGCCGAGCCTCCCCCCCTAGCAGCAGGAGAGAAGACCATCGACGTCCAGGATGCTCCCAAGCCCACGTCCGTGCCCATCGATCGCGGCATCTTCCGCGCCTACGACATCCGCGGCGTGGTCGGCCAGACCCTCGATCCCGGCGTCGCCAGCCTGATCGGCCAGGCCATCGGCACGCTGATGGCCGAGAAGGAACTCGACGACATCGTGGTCGGCCGCGACGGCCGCATTTCCGGGCCGGAGCTGGTCGCGGGCCTGGTCGAGGGGCTGCGCAAGACCGGGCGCAACGTCATCGACATCGGCATGGCGCCGACGCCGGTCACCTACTTCGGGGCCTATCACCTGCGCACCGGCTGCTGCATCTCCGTCACCGGCAGCCACAATCCGCCCGACTACAACGGCTTCAAGATCGTGGTCGGCGGCGAGACCCTGTCGGGCGATGCCATCGTCGACCTGTACACGCGCATCAGCGAAGGCCGCCTGCACGCGGCGCCGACGCCGGGCAGCGCCAGCCAGCGCGACATCGGCGAGGACTACGTGCAGCGCATCGCCGGCGACATCCGCCTCGCGCGTCCGCTCAAGGTGGTGGTCGACGCCGGCAACGGCGTGGCCGGCGAGATCGGCCCGCGCGTGCTGGAGGCGATCGGCGCCGAGGTGATCCCGCTGTACTGCGACATCGACGGCTCCTTCCCCAACCACCATCCCGATCCGAGCGAGCCGCACAACCTCGAGGACCTGATCGGCAGCGTCGCGCACGTCAACGCCGACCTCGGCCTGGCCTTCGACGGCGACGGCGACCGCCTGGGCGTGGTCACCCGCAACGGCCAGAACATCTTCCCCGACCGCCTGCTGATGCTGTTCGCCGCCGACGTGCTCGACCGCAACCCGGGCGCGGTGATCCTGTTCGACGTGAAGTGCACCGGGCGCCTGCCCGGCTACATCCAGCGCCACGGCGGCAGCCCGCTGATGTGGAAGACCGGCCATTCGCTGATCAAGGCGAAGATGCGCGAGACCGGCGCGGAACTGGCCGGCGAGATGAGCGGCCACTTCTTCTTCGGCGAGCGCTGGTACGGCTTCGACGACGGCATCTACGCCGCCGCGCGTTTGCTGGAGATCCTGGCCGCGCGCCCGGATTCGCCGAGCATCGTGCTGGAGGCGCTGCCCAACGGCGTGTCCACGGCCGAGATCAAGGTCGACGCCCCGGGCGACGATCCGCATGCCTTCGTCGACCGCTTCCAGGCGCAGGCGCAGTTCGAGGGCGCCCGTCCTTCCACCATCGACGGCCTGCGCGTGGACTGGCCGGACGGCTGGGGTTTGGTGCGCGCCTCCAACACCACGCCGGTGCTGGTGCTGCGCTTCGACGCCGATTCCAAGCAGGCGCTCACGCGCATCCAGCGCGACTTCCGCGCGCAGCTGCTGGCGTTGGACGCTTCGCTGAAGCTGCCGTTCTGAGCAAGACCCGGGGCGGACGCGCGAGCGTCCGCTGCGCATCGCCCTTTCGCCGCGGCGCGGGAGGGCGGGGGCCGGAGCTGGGATCGGGTCGTGTCAGCTCGCCGTTCGCAAGCCGCCGGAGCCCTGGATCGCCATGTCGCACCCGCTGATCGTTGCCATGGCCGCGCATGTCGCGCTGGCCGCGTTCCTGTACGTGGCGCTGACCGTGGCGCGCGCCCCGGCCATCTGGGGGATCGGCCGCCTGCCCGACGGCGGCAATCCCTGGGCCGGAATCGAGCCGCGGATCAGCGCCAACCTGTCGAACCAGTTCGAATGGCCGCTGTTCTTCCACGCCGCGTGCCTGGTCCTGCTGCAGCTCGGTTCGAGCGGCCTCGCGCCGGCCCTGGCCTGGGCATTCGTCGCAGGGCGCGTGCTGCACAGCCTCGTGCAGATCCTCACCGCCAACGTGCGCCTGCGCGGGGTCGTCTTCACGATCAACTTCCTGGCCGTTCTCGGCCTTTGGGGCGTGATCGTCGCGGCCGCGCTTCGCGGCTAGGCGCGCCGCTCAGCGCGTGCGTTGCGCGGGCACGAACTGTTCGCGCACCGCGGTCGCCAGCTGATCCGGCGGCAGCATGCCCTGGTCGAGCAGGAAGTTGTTGAAGGCCTGGCGGTCGAACTTCTCGCCCAGCGCCAGTTCGGTCTCCATGCGCAGCTCCAGGATGCGGCTGTAGCCGTAGAAGTAGCTGCCGGCCTGGCCCGGGGCGTTGAACATGTAGCGGTCCAGCTCCTGCTTGGCCATCGCCTTGGAGACGCCGACCTCGTTCTCCAGCACCTGGCCCGCGCGCTCGCGGTCGATCAGGCCGAGGTTGAGCATCGGGTCGAGGATCGCGCGCGCGGCGCGCAGCAGGCGCAGCTGCAGGGCGACCATCTGCCCCTCGATCGGCTCGTAGGGCACCATCTCGGCCTCGGCGTACAGCGCCCAGCCTTCGACGTTGACCGAGTTGAAGGCGAACATGCTGCGCGCCAGCGAGACGCCGCGCTCCACCATCGCGGTGAACTGCAGCTCGTGTCCCGGACGACCTTCGTGCGCCGACAGCGTCCAGGCGGCGGCGTCGTAGTTGAAGTCGTCGTACTGCAGCGCGGTGCCGTCGGGGTTGGGCACCGCGACCGGCAGCACGAACTGGCCCTGCTGCCCGGTGTTGCCCACCAGCGGTGCGGGCAGGAAGTGCGGCGCCGGCTGCGCGGCGGACTCGGCGTCGCTGCCCAGGCGCATCACCATCGGCCGCTGCGGCACGTCGACGATGCGCTGGCGGCGGATGATCGGATCGATGGCGTCGATCACCTTGCGGTAGCGCGCCTCGAGCTGGTCGTTGGGGATGCTGGTCTTCTTCAGCGCGCGGATCACGGCGATGTAGTCGCCCTCGCCGATGCCGGACAGACCCTTGGCCTTGGCCACCAGCGGTGCGAGCTGGCGCATCGCCGCGCGCGTTTCCATGAATTCGACCTGGGCGCGGCGCATCAGCGTCTGCGGGTCGATGTCGATGCCGACCTGCTTGAGCTGGAAGGCGTACAGCTCGGCCGGCAGCTGCGTGGTCGGCCTGGCTTCGGGCAGCACGCTGGCGCGCGTCCAGGCGGCGTAGTCGTGCAGCTGCTTGTCCATGGCCGCGAGCGCGGCGTCGGCGCCGGCGATCTGGTACTTGGCGAACAGCTTGCGGATGCCGTCGACGAAGGTGTCGACGTTGCCCAGCGACTGCTCGACCTCGAGCTTGGTCGGGCGCAGCAAGGCGGTGTCGCCCACGCGCTCCAGGTAGCGCGCCTTGGCCAGCTCGGTCACCGGCTGCGTGCCGGGCGCCATGCCCACGTAGGCCTTGAGCCGGTCCAGCGCCTTGGCGCGGCGCTCGGGCTGGGTCTGGTCGGAGAGCAGGCCGCGCATGCCGGAGAACACCGTCTGCGGCACGTCGCTCCAGGGCAGGGTGAGCTTGTCGGACAGCGTGCTGCCCTCGGCCGCCTCGTCGGCGGCGTGGATCATGATCTCCAGGTCCTGGCGCACATTGGCGTTGCGCTCGAGCTGCAGCTTGGCCGACAGCGCCTGCTTGGCCTGCGCCATGGCGGCGACGAAGCGCTCGGTGCGGCGCGGCCCGTAGTCGGACACCTTGTCGTCGTAGCCGGGGATGCCGAAGAAGGAGAAGCCTTCCGGCGAGAACTGCGCCTGCGCCTTGATCAGGATCATCGCGTTCTCGTTGCTCGCGGCCACCCAGGCGGGCGCGCTGGCGGCCGGCGCGGCCGCTTCGGCGGCCAGCAGCGGCGACGGGATCGACAGGGCGAGGGCGATGGCGAGCAAGAGAGGCTTCATGGGGCGGCCGGCAGATAAAGTCCGCCGACCCTACGCCCTGCGCCGGCCCGGGACAATGGTTCGCAAGTCATGCCCGCCGCGCGCCGCGACGCGCTAGCATGCCCGCCCATCGCCGCGCCATCGCGGCCTCGTTCATGGAGTCAGGCATGGGGTTCGATCCGGGCACGCGGCATTGGCGCGGGGCGTTGGCGGTGCTGCTGGCGGCGGGCCTGCCGGCGTCGGCCCTCGCGCAGGACGCCGGCGCACGCAGCGCGGCCGTCGGCGCCGACGACTACGCGCGCGCCGCGCGCCTGATGAAGCCCAATGCCGAGGCACTCGTCGACCATGCCGTCGGCGCCGTGCACTGGCTCGACGACACGCGCTTCTGGTACCGCGACCATGACGCCGCCGGCGACCGCTACCTGCGCGTGGACGCGGCCACCGGCGAGAGTGCGCCCGCGTTCGATCACGACAAGCTGGCCCGGGCGCTGGGGCAGGCCGCGGGCAAGTCGCTGCGCGCCAACGCGCTGCAGCTGAACGGCATCGCCGAGGGCGAAGGCCAGGATCGTTACGAGATCACCTACAAGGACCGGCGCTATCGCTGCGATCTTTCCGGCAAGGGCGCCTGCGCGCCGGCCATCGCCAAGCGCAAGGGCGCCGACGGCAAGCAGGCCGACGCCGAGCCCGGCGTGCGCTCGCCGGACGGAAAGCGCGAAGCGTTCGTGCGCGACTGGAACCTGTGGGTGCGCGACCTGGCCAGCGGCGCGGAGACGCAGCTCACCCGCGACGGCGTGGAGAACTACGGCTACGCCACCGACAACGCCGGCTGGAAGCACACCGACCGGGCGATCCTGGTGTGGTCGCCGGATTCGCGCCGCATCGCCACCTTCCGGCAGGACCAGCGCAAGACCGGCGACATGGTGCTGGTGGCCACCAACGTCGGCAGGCCGAAGGTGGAGAAGTGGAAGTATCCGCTGGTGGGCGACCGCGACATCACCATGATCGAGCGGGTGATCGTCGACGTGGCTGGCGCATTGGAAAGTCCGCACAAGGACGCGCGGGATCTTGCGAAGGGCTCGCATCACGTCTTGCGGCTGAAGATGCCGCCCGACCAGCACCGTTCCACCCTGTGCGACGACGTCAGCTGCGACGGCGGCTGGGAGGACGTGCAGTGGGCGCCGGACGGACGCACGCTGGCGTTCGTCTCCAGCGCGCGCGACCACAGGCAAGTCTGGCTGCGCGTGGCCGACGCGGCCAGCGGCGCGGTGCGCACGGTCTTCGACGAGACCGCCAAGACCTGGTTCGACAGCGGCATCAGCGGCGTGAGCTGGCGCTACCTGCCGGACAGCCGCGAAGTGCTCTGGTACAGCCGGGGCAGCGGCTGGGGCCAGCTCTCGCTGCACGATCTGGACAGCGGCAAGCGCAAGCACATGGTCACCAGCGGCGAGGGCAACGTCGCCGAGGTACTGCGCGTGGATCCGGCCTCGCGCACGGTCTGGTTCGTCGGCGTGGGCAAGGAGGCCGGCCGCAATCCCTACTACCGCCACCTCTACAAGGTCTCGCTCGACGGCGGCGTGCAGACGCTGCTGAGCCCCGAGGACGCCGACCACGCGATCGCGCTGTCCAGGGACGGCGGCTATTTCGTCGATACCTATTCCACCACCACGCAGCCGCCGGTGACGCTGCTGCGCAAGGCCGCCGACGGCGCCACGGTGAAGGAGATCGCGCGCGCGGACATCACGCGGCTGAAGGCCGCCGGCTGGGTGCCGCCGGAACCTTTCACGGTGAAGGCGCGCGACGGCCGCACCGACCTGTACGGCCTGCTGTTCAAGCCGGCCGATTTCGACGCGGGCAAGCGCTATCCGGTCGTCGACTACGTCTATCCCGGCCCGCAGGCCGCCTCGGTGCGCAGCTGGGGCTTCCTGCCCGCGCACGGCGACAACCAGTCGCTGGCCGAGCTGGGCTTCGTCGTGGTCGCCATCGACGGCATGGGCAGCAATCCCTGGCGTTCGCAGGCCTTCTACGAGGCCTATGCCGGCGACATGGGCGACTACACGCTGGCCGATCAGGTGGCGGGCTTGCGCGAACTGGGCAAGCGCCATGCCTGGATCGACCTGGACCGGGTCGGCATCTGGGGGCATTCGGGCGGCGGCGCGGCGACGGCCGCGGCGATGTTCCGCTACCCCGACTTCTTCAAGGTCGGCATCAGCGAAAGCGGCAACCACGACAACCGCAGCTATGAGGACGACTGGGCAGAGAAGTGGCAGGGGCTGCCCAGGCCCGGCAAGGACGGCGCCAGCAGCTACGACGACCAGGCCAACCAGAACCACGCCAGGCACCTGAAGGGCCATCTGCTGCTCGCGCACGGCACCCTGGACGACAACGTGCCGCCCTACAACACGCTGCTGGTGGTGGATGCGCTGATCAAGGCCAACAAGGACTTCGACCTGATCATGATCCCCAACGCGCGCCACGGCTTCGGCGACGCCACCGCCTACATGACGCGCCGGCGTTGGGATTATTTCCTGCGTCATCTGGCCGGCGTCGAACCGCCGAAGAACGTCGAGCTGAAGATCGAGGCGCCCTGAGGGCGCCCCGCGCGCCGCCATTGCGGCCGGCGTCCGGATGACGGACGCGCGGGCCGCGGCGGGCTTCAGTCCTTCTTGGCGCCTTGTCCGAACAGGTGCTTGCGATCCTCGTCGGTCAGCGGCTGCCCCGCGCTCGGATTGATCCGCTTGGTCAGGGCATAGGCGCGCTGCGTCGCCGGGCGCGCGGCGATGGCGGCATGCCAGCGGCGCACGTTGGCGAAAGGCGCCAGATCCAGCGGCACGGCCGTATAGGGATTGATCCAGGGATAGGTGGCGATGTCGGCGATGCTGTACTCGCCGCCGGCGATGAAATCGCGGCCTTCCAGGCGCCTGTCGAGCACGCCGAGCAGCCGTTCGGCCTCCTTGGTGTAGCGCTCGATCGCGTAGGGGATCTTGTCCGGGGCGTAGACGTTGAAGTGGCCGTACTGCCCGGTCATCGGCCCGAGGCCGGCCATCTGCCAGAACAGCCATTCCAGCGTTTCCATGCGCGCGCGCGGCTCGGACGGCAGGAACTTGCCGGTCTTCTCGGCCAGGTACAGCAGGATCGCGCCGGATTCGAACACGCTGAGCGGCGCGCCGCCGTCGGCCGGCGCGGTGTCCACGATCGCCGGAATCTTGTTGTTCGGCGAAATGGCCAGGAACGCCGGCGCGAACTGCTCGCCCTTGCCGATGTTCACGGGATGGATGGTGTACTCGAGGGGGTGTCCGGCATCGACCAGCTCCTCGAGCAGCAGGGCGGGCTTGTGGCCGTTGGGGGTGGTCCAGTAATAGAGTTCGATCATGGCGAGAGGGTCGGTTGCGCGCGCCGGGGCGCCAGGGCGGCGGCCGGCGGCGAGGTGGAACGTCGGACGGCCCGGGGCCGGGACGCGGAACCGCGGTCGGCGTGGGCGCGCCGCGGACGGTGGGAAGGCGTGGCCGACTCTAGCGCAGGCGATGCAGCGGTGCGAGCAATGCTGCGTTGCGTTTCAGGCGGGAACCCGCGAGGGTCCCGCGGCGCTAGCCGGTCGAGCATGAAGGCGGCGTCATCGCGATGACATCGGTCCCATCGCATCCCCGGGCGTCCGCGCTTGGCAGCGCCATCGCCGGCGGCTAACCTGCTCTCCGTTTCCGTCCAATCCCCCACCCGCATGAAAGATCCCGGCCGGTCCCGTTTGAATCCCTTGCCGGCGCTGATTTTCAGCTCGCGCTGGCTGCAGCTGCCGCTCTACCTCGGCCTGATCGTGGCCCAGGGCGTGTACGTGTTCCTGTTCGTCAAGGAACTCTGGCATCTGATCCACGACGCGCCCAAGCTCACCGAGCAGGCGATCATGCTGATCGTGCTCGGCCTGATCGACGTGGTGATGATCTCCAACCTGCTGGTCATGGTGATCGTCGGCGGCTACGAGACCTTCGTCTCCCGCCTGCGCCTGGAAGGCCATCCGGACCAGCCGGAATGGCTGAGCCACGTCAACGCCAGCGTGCTGAAGGTGAAGCTGGCGATGGCGATCATCGGCATCTCCTCGATCCATCTGCTCAAGACCTTCATCGAGGCCGGCTCGCTGGGGCTGCCGATCTGCGGCTCGGCGGAATTCGCCGGCCTCAAGCAGGCGGCGGGGGAGGCGGCGGCGCAGCTGCGCTGCACCACCACCGAGACCGCCGGGGTGATGTGGCAGACCATCATCCATTGCGTCTTCATCCTGTCGGCGATCGGCATCGCCTGGACCGACAAGCTGATGTCGCAGACCGCGGGCAAGCGCGAACACGCCGCGGCGCATTGAGCGCCGCGAGGAGGCGGAGCGTGCCGATCGCGGCGTCGAATGGCCAGAACCCGCTTCCAGCCCGATGGCGGGCCGCGCCGCGCTTGACGGCGGCATGGGTCTGCGAAACATTGCCCGTCTAGACGCGAACGCGGAGCGTGCCATGAGCCTCGTCGAGGCAGGGCAGAAACGCTGGAGCTATCGCACCATGGCCTACGGCCTGGCGCCGGCCATGATCCTGGGCATGGCCGTGATCCTGGCATTCGCGCTCTGGAACGACTATCGCGTCCGCTACGACACCGGCAGGACCCACTCCGCGACGCTGGCCAACAGCATCCTGCGCCAGGTGAGCCAGCTGCTGCACGACGTCGAGCACGCATCCGGCGTTTCCGGACGCACCCCGGAGCTGCTGGCCGAGCTGCACGCGCGCCATCCTGAGCTGCAGGCGCTGGAGGTGGCGGCCGCGCCGGGCGAGAAGCCCGTGGGCGAGGAACACCTGTACATCGATCCTCCGGTGCGCAGGGGGGCGGAGGCGCTCTGGGTGCTGCCGATGCGCATGCAGGACGATGCCGGGCGCGTGCGGCTGCGGATGTGGATGCGGGCGGACGTGCTGCAGGCGATGGTGGACGGCACCGGCATCGGCGAGCACGGCATCGCCAGCATCATGCACGCCGACGGCACCATGATCGCGCGCTCCGGGGACGCGCAGCTCGGCTATACCGGAAAGAGCATGCGCAACGCGCGCGCGTTCTCGCCGTCTTACCTGGGCATGTACGCGGCCACGTACACGGGATCGAGCCCGATCGACGGCAAGGAGCGCATCATCAGCTTCCGCAGGTCGCCGGAATTCCAGCTGATCGCGGTGGCCGGCGTCTCCTATTCCGACCTGCTCATCGACTGGCTCGGGTTCGCGGTGGTCGCCGGCGCCCTGTTCGCGGTCATCGCCTGCATCTGCCTGCTGGAGTTGTGGCGGTTCACGCGCGCGGCCGCGCGCGAGCACGGACTGCAGCAGCGCATGACCCAGGCGGCGCAGCACCTGGCGGAAATGCGCGAGCGCGCGCGCCAGGCCGAGGAGCAGTACCACTTCCTGTACGAGCGCCATCCGCTGCCGGCCTGGGTGTTCGACAAGAAGACGCTGCGCATCCTCGAGGTCAACGAGATGGCGCTGGAACGCTACGGCTACACCCGCGAGGAGTTCCTGCGCCTGAGCATCCTCGACATCAGGCCCGAGGAGGATCGCGCCGAGGTCGCCGAATCCGCGCGGCGGGAGGCCCCGCACAGCCGCCACGGCAGGATCTGGCGGCACCGGCGCAAGGATGGCACGCAGATCTACGTCGCCGTGTATGCCAGCGACGTGGTGTTCCAGGGGCAGTCGGCGCGGCTGGCGCTGGTGCTCGACGTCACCGACCGCGTGCAGGCCGAGACCGACCTGGCGCGCAGCGAGGAACGCTTCCAGCTGGTGGCGCGAGCCACCAGCGACGCCATCTGGGACTGGGATCTGGGGACGAACGGGCTGTGGTGGAGCGACAGCTTCTACACGCAGTTCCTCTGGTCGCGCGAGCGCATCGCGCCGACGCTGGAGGGCTGGGAGGCGCTGCTGCATCCGGACGACATCGGACCGACGATGCAGTCGCTCGACAAGGCGCTGGCCGACGGCGTGGACGAGTGGAGCGGGAGCTACCGCTTCCGGCGCGGCGACGGCAGCTACGCCACCGTGCTGGACCGGGCCATCATCCAGCGCGATGCCGCCGGCCGGGCGGTGCGCGCGGTCGGCGGCATGGTCGATATCTCGCGGCAGCGCCGCGACGAGGCCGAGCTGAAGCTGCTGCGCAGCGCCATCGAGGCGGCGCAGGACGGCGTCGTGGTGGTCGATGCGCAGAACGAGGAACGGCCGCTGGTCTACGTCAATCCCGCTTTCGAGCGCATGACCGGCTATGCGGAAGCGGAAGTGCTGGGGCGGCGCGCCGATTTCATGTTGGGCAACGACAACGAGGAAGAGCTGAGGCGGCTGTCGGAATCGCTGGCGCAGGGCCGCGAGGCGCGCGCGCTGCTGCGCGGCTACCGCAAGGACAGCCAGAAATTCTGGTACGAGGTGCTGGTCTCTCCCGTCTACGGCGACGAAGGGCGGATCACGCACTACGTCGGCACCTTCAACGACGTCAGCGCGCGCCAGCGCCTGGAGGAGCAGCTCACCTATCGCGCCACCCACGACCCGCTCACCGGCATGCCCAACCGGCAGCTGCTGCTCGACCGCCTCGAGCACGCGGTGAGCGTGGACTGCCGGCCGATCGCCATCGCCTTCGTCGACATCGACGACTTCAAGCTGATCAACGACGGGCTCGGCCACGGCGTCGGCGACGAGGTGCTGCGGGTGGTGGCCGCGCGGCTGCGCACGGCGGTGCGCGCGGTCGACACCGTCAGCCGCTTCGGCGGCGACGAGTTCGTGCTGCTGCTCGGGCGCCCGGAGGGGCCGGACGACATCGAGGCGATGGTGCAGCGCATGCACGCGACGCTGACCAGGCCGCTGGAGGTGCAGGGCGCGGTGCTGCACATCACGCCCAGCATCGGCTATTGCCGCTATCCCGAGGACGGCGGCGACCAGCAGACCCTGCTGCGCCGCGCCGACCTGGCCATGTACCAGGCCAAGAGCTACGGCCGCAACTGCGTGGCCGCGTATCGGCCGGAGTTCGACCAGCGCGCCAGCCAGCGCCTGGAACTGGTCTCGCAGCTGCACGAGGCGCTGCAGTTCGAGCAGTTCGAGCTGGTGTTCCAGCCGCAGTTCCATCGCGACGGCGCCGTGGTCGGCATGGAGGCGCTGCTGCGCTGGCGGCATCCGCAGCGCGGGCTGCTGGAGCCGAGCGCTTTCATCCGCGCCTGCGAGGACAGCGGGCTGATCGCGCCGATCGGCCGCTGGGCGCTGCGCGAGGCCGCGCGCCACCATCGCCTGCTGGCCGATCGCGGCTGGGGCCACGTGCGCATCGCCGTCAATATTTCCGCCGAGCAGTTCCTGCAGAACCTGGTCGACGACGTGGTGGCGGTGGTGCGCGAGCTGGAGCTGCCGCCGGGCGTGTTCGAGCTGGAGCTGACCGAGAGCGCGGTGATGGCCAACCCGCAGGTGGCGATCCGCAGCATGCAGCGCATCCGCGACAGCGGCGTGCTGATCGCGGTCGACGATTTCGGCACCGGCTATTCCAGCCTGGCCTACCTGAAGCAGCTGCCGCTCGACCGGCTGAAGATCGACCGCTCCTTCGTGCGCGATCTCGGCCACGACCGCGGCGACGAGCTGATCTGCGAGGCGATCGTGCGGCTGGCGCGGGCGATCGGGCTGAGCACGATCGCCGAGGGCGTGGAAACCGAGGCGCAACGGCAATGGCTGATCGATTGCGGCTGCGAGGAAATGCAGGGCTTCCTGTTCGGCCCGCCCGACACCTTCGCCAACACCCTGCGCCGACTGGGCGAGCCGCCCGCCTCCGGCGGCGGCGTGCGCCAGGGCGCGGGGCGCCGCCGGCCCTGACGGCCGCATGCGTCTCATCTTCCGCGCCGCCATGCGATAAAATGCGAGCATGGATGTCTCGCACCTGCTCGATGCGCTGAATCCCGCGCAACGCGAGGCGGTCAGTGCCCCCCCCGGTCATTATCTGGTCCTCGCCGGCGCGGGATCGGGCAAGACCCGCGTGCTCACGCACCGCATCGCCTGGCTCAACGAGGTCTTCGGCGTGCCGGCGCACGGCATTTTCGCCGTCACCTTCACCAACAAGGCGGCCGGCGAGATGCGCGCGCGCGCCGACGCCATGCTGCGCAACGGCAGCCGCGGCCTGTGGGTGGGTACCTTCCACGGCCTGGCGCATCGCCTGCTGCGGCTGCACTGGCAGGACGCGAAGCTGCCGGAAGGCTTCCAGATCCTCGACAGCGACGACCAGCTGCGGCTGGTCAAGCGCGTGCTGCAGCAGCTGGAGCTCGACGAGACGCGCTTCCCGCCGCGGCAGATCGCCTGGTGGATCAACGCGCAGAAGGACGAGGGGCGGCGGCCGCAGAACATCCAGCCCGAGCGCGGCGGCGCGCAGCGCGACGAATGGGCGGACGTGATGCTGCGCAGCTACGCCCTGTACCAGGAGCGCTGCGACCGCGCCGGGCTGGTCGACTTCGCCGAGATCCTGCTGCGCGCGCACGAGCTTCTGCGCGACCATCCGCCGCTGCTGGCGCACTACCGCCAGCGCTTCGGCCATCTGCTGGTCGACGAATTCCAGGACACCAACAGCATCCAGTACGCCTTCGTGCGCGTGCTGGCCGGCGACACCGGCCAGGTGTTCGTGGTCGGCGACGACGACCAGGCCATCTACGGCTGGCGCGGCGCCAAGGTCGAGAACGTGCAGCGCTTCCTGCAGGATTTCCCCGGCGCCAGGACCATCCGCCTGGAGCAGAACTACCGCTCCAGCGCCAACATCCTCAACGCCGCCAACGCGGTGATCGCGCACAATCCCGAGCGCCTGGGCAAGCAGCTGTGGACCGACAGCGGCGACGGCGATCCGATCGACCTGTATGCCGCCTACAACGAGATCGACGAGGCGCGATTCGTGGTCGAGCGCATCCGCCAGTGGGTGCGCGAGGGCGGCAGCTACGGCGAGGCGGCGGTGCTCTACCGCAGCAACGCCCAGTCGCGCGCCTTCGAAGAGGCGCTGCTGGCCGAGCAGATGCCCTACCGCGTCTACGGCGGCGTGCGCTTCTTCGAGCGTGCCGAAATCAAGGACACGCTGGCCTACCTGCGCCTGATCGCCAACCGCGGCGACGATGCCGCCTTCGAGCGCGCGGTGAACACGCCCACGCGAGGCATCGGCGAGCGTTCGCTGGACGAGGTGCGGCGCCGCGCGCGCGCGGACGGGGTCTCGCTGTGGGAGGCTTCGATCCGCGTCGCGCGCGAGAGCGTCCTGGCGCCGCGCTCGCGCAATGCGATCGCCGCCTTCCATGCGCTGATCGATGCGGTCGCCGGCGAGGTCGCGGAGCTGCCGTTGCAGGACAAGATCGACCATGTGCTGATGCGCTCCGGGCTGCGCGAGCATTACGCCAACGAGTCGAAGGCTTCGATCGACTCGCGCGTGGACAACCTCGACGAACTGGTCTCGGTCGCCTCGCGCTTCACGCGCAGGGACGAGGAGGAGTCGGCCGCGCTCAGCGAGCTGGTGGCCTTCCTGGCCTATGCCGCGCTGGAGGCCGGCGAAGGCCAGGCGCAGGCGGGGGAGGACGGCGTGCAGCTGATGACGTTGCACAGCGCCAAGGGCCTGGAATTCCCGTTGGTCTTCCTGGCCGGCATGGAGGAGGGGCTGTTCCCCAATGCGCGTTCGCTGGAGGAGAGCGGGCGGCTGGAGGAGGAGAGGCGCCTGGCCTACGTCGGCGTCACGCGCGCGCGGCAGAAGCTGGTGCTCAGTTACGCCGAATCGCGGCGCCTGCACGGGCAGGACATGTACGGCCTGCCTTCGCGCTTCCTGCGCGAGATCCCGTCGACGCTGCTGCACGAGGTGCGCCCGCGGGTGCAGGTGTCGCGGCCGATGTACCAGGCGCAGCCGCGCCGCGCCTTCGGCCATGCCGAACTGGAGCAGGCGCCGGGGCTCAAGCTCGGCCAGAACGTGATGCACGCCAAGTTCGGCGCCGGAGTCGTCACCGACATCGAGGGCAGCGGCAGCCATGCGCGCGTGCAGGTGAATTTCGACGATGTCGGCAGCAAGTGGCTGGTGCTGTCCTACGCGAACCTGCAGCCGGTCTGAGCGCGCGCCGTGCGCGTGCACGGCGCATGACTACCGACACTGGCCGCGGCGGCGGCGCAGGCGCAACGTGCGCTGACCCGCGTCCGGGAGCGATGCCATGGCCTGCGAATTCTCCGACTGCGCGGATCCCGCGCGCCGCCGCCTGTTCTCCGTCGCCGCCGCGTCCCTGCCGGCCGGCCTGATGCTGCTGGGCGGCGGTGCCTTCGCGGCCGAACGGGCCGCCGGCGCGGCACCGCCGCGGAAACTCGAGCTCACCGAGCGCAGCGTGCTGCTCAGCGGCGACGGCGTGCCGATGACGGCGCAGGCCTGGGTCGCGCAGCTGCAGGCGCTGCTCGAACGCGATGCCGAAGTGAAGGACGTCTATCTCGGCAAGGGCGTGGTACAGGCGCTGGAGGCGCGCCTGGCCGCCAGGCTCGGCAAGGCCGCGGCGGTGTTCCTGCCGACCGGCACACTCGCCAACACCCTCGCGCTGCGCGTGCTGTGCGGCGAGAACCGCCACGCGCTGGTGCAGCACGAGAGCCACGTCTATCTCGACGAGAGCAACGCGGCCTCCACCCTGAGCGGCCTGCACCTGGTGCCGCTGGCGAAGGGGCGCGCGGCGCCGACGCCGGAGGAGGTGCGCGCGGCGATCGACGAGGCCGAGAACGGCCCGTATCCGCTCAAGGTCGGCGCGATCTCGCTGGAGTCGCCGGTGCGCCGCGCCGACGGCGCGATGGTGCCCTACGGGACGGCGCGCGCCATCTCGGAGCTGGCGCGCGGCAAGCGCATCGGCCTGCACCTGGACGGCGCGCGCCTGCTGCTGGCCAGCGGCCTGCCGGGGTTCGAGATCCGGGCCTACAGCGCGCTGTTCGATACGGTGTACGTCTCGCTCTACAAGTACCTGGGCGCGCCCTTCGGCGCGATCCTCGCCGGCGAGACGGACACGATCGACAAGGTGCGCGCGCTGCGCCACGTGTTCGGCGGCACGATCTTCCGCGGCTGGCCGGCGGCGCTGCCGGCGCTCGATGCGCTGGACGGCTTCGAGGCGCGTTACCTCGAGGCCCGGGCGGCGGCCGAGCGCCTGTTCGCCGGCCTCGCCGCCGCCGGCGGCTTCACGCCGCAACCGGTCGAGCACGGCACCAACGTCGCTTTCCTGGCCGTGAGCCCCGAGCGCGCCAACGGCCTGGTCGAACGCCTGCGCCGCGCCGACGTCCATCTGCGCGACATCGAGCAGGGCCGCGTGCAGATCGACACCAACCTGACGCTGCTGCGGCGCAGTCCCGAGGAATTGATCCGCGCCTTCACCGCGCCCGGTTGAGCGCTTGAGGGCGAACGCGCGCCCTCGCGCCGGCTAGGCGGCCGTCCTGCGTCCTTTCAGCCAATAGCCGATGCCCAGCAGCACGAACCACACCGGTGCGATCAGCAGCGCCTGCAGCGTGTCCGGCTTGAGCGTCAGCAGCACCAGCACGAAGGCGAAGAAGGCCAGGCAGGCCCAGCACATGAGCACGCCGCCCGGCATCTTGTACTGCGACTGCGCGTGCAGCTCCGGGCGCTTGCGGCGATAGGCGATGTAGGACAGCAGGATCAGCGACCAGACGAACATGAACAGCACCGCCGAGAGCGTGGTGATGAGCGTGAAGGCGGCGATCAGGGACGGCAGCACGTAGGTCAGCAGCGCGGCCGCCAGCAGCACCACGCAGGAGACCAGCAGGCCGAAGGCCGGCACCGCGCTGCGCGAGAGCTTCTCGAAGGACTTCGGCGCATGGCCTTCCTGCGCGAGGCCGTAGAGCATGCGGCTGGTGGAGAACACGCCGCTGTTGGCCGAGGAGGCGGCCGAGGACATGACCACGAAATTGATCAGGCTGGCCGCCGGCAGCACGCCGGCCAGCAGGAACAGCGCCACGAACGGGCTCATTTCCGGCACGACCTGGCGCCAGGGCGTGACGGACATGATCACCACCAGCGCCAGCACGTAGAACAGGATCATGCGGATTGGGATGGCGTTGATCGCCTTGGGCAGGTTGCGGCGCGGGTCGGCGGTCTCGGCGGCGGCGGTGCCGACCAGCTCGATGCCGACGAAGGCGAACACCGCGATCTGGAAGCCGGCGAAGAAGCCGGCGATGCCGTTGGGGAACACCCCGCCGTCGTTCCACAGGTGGGCGAGGGAGGCGGTGTGCCCGGCGGGGGAGCGGAAACCGGTGGCGATCATGTAGAAGCCGGTGCCGATCAGGGCCACGATGGTGACGATCTTGATCAGGGCGAACCAGAACTCCAGCTCGCCGAACAGCTTCACCGCCACCAGGTTCAGCACCACCAGCAGGCCCATGCAGGCCAGCGCGGGAATCCACGGCGCGAGGTCCGGGAACCAGAACTGCACGTAGCCGGCCACGGCGATGATCTCCGCCGCGCCGGTGACGATCCAGCAGAACCAGTACGTCCAGCCGCAGAAGAAGCCGGCCCAGGGGCCGAGCAGGTCGGTGGAGAAATCCACGAAGGACTTGTAGTCCAGGTTCGACAGCAGCAGCTCGCCCATCGCCCGCATCACGAAGAACAGCATGATGCCGATGATCAGGTAGACCAGCAGGATCGACGGCCCGGCCAGGTGGATGCTCTTGCCGGCGCCCAGGAACAGGCCGGTGCCGATGGCGCCGCCGATGGCGATCAGCTGCAGATGGCGATTGGACAGGCCGCGCTTGAGTTCGTGTGAGGCCTCGGGGTTCGCCTGCATTGCGGTCTCCGGCTGTGGATGCATGGATGGGGAAGCGGCATCGCCGCCCGGTGCGGCGCGCCCCGCGAATCGCCGCCGAGTGTAGACGCTTCGGCGGCGCGGAGGCGGCCCGCGGCTCCAGGACGGCGGGGCGGGGACGCCCTGGCCATGGAACGGAGGGCAGCCTGCGCGGGCCGCGACGCCCGGGACGCGGAAGAAAAGTTCCTGATTTCTTGATTTTTGCGTTTCCCGGCCACATCGCCATTCCGTCGGGCGGGCCGTCGATCACAAAATCGCCGGCCCGCCTTCCTCAGCCGCCGTTCCCGCCCATCGCGTACGATGATGCGCACCCCGCCAGCCGCGTCCGCCATGACCGACACGCTCCCTGCCGTCACGCCACCGCCTTCCCGCATCGCCGCCTGGCTGCTGGCGCTGCTGACCATGTTCCTGGTGGTCAAAGTCGGCCTGGTCGGCGCCCTGCTCGCCGGGCTGCTGGTGTACCAGCTGATCGACGTGCTGGCGCCGCTGGTCGAGCGCATGGTGCGCGGCCCGCGCGCGCGGGTGATCGCGGTGGTGGTGCTGGCGATCGCGGTGGTCGGGGTGCTGACGCTGGCGATCGTCGGCCTGGTGACCTTCATCAACACCGACGCCGGCGGGCAGCAGGCGCTGTTGGCGCGGCTGATGGACATCATCGACGCCTCGCGCAGCCAGCTGCCGCAGTGGGCGCTGCCGTACCTGCCCGAGGACATGTCCGAACTGCGCCAGGCGCTGAAGGCCTGGATCGACGAGCACCGCGCCGAGCTGAGCATCGCCGGCGCCGAGGCGGTGCAGACCGCCGCGCGCCTGCTGATCGGCATGGTGCTGGGCGCGATGATCGCGCTCTACGACGAGTTCACGCCGCCGCACCTGGGGCCGCTGGGCCGCGAAATGGCCGGCCGCGCCAGCCGCTTCTCCGATTCGTTCCGGCGCGTGGTGTTCGCCCAGATCAAGATCTCGCTGCTCAACACCACCTTCACCGCGCTGTTCCTGCTCGGCGCGCTGCCGCTGTTCGGCGTGCACCTGCCCTTCGCCAAGACCCTGATCGTGGTCACCTTCGTGGCCGGCCTGCTGCCGGTGATCGGCAACCTGATCTCCAACACGGTGATCACCATCGTCGCGCTGTCGGTGTCGCTGTACGTGGCGATCGCGGCGCTGGCCTATCTGATCGTGATCCACAAGCTGGAATACTTCCTCAACGCGCGCATCGTCGGCGGCGAGATCCGCGCCCGCGCCTGGGAGCTGCTGCTGGCAATGCTGGCGATGGAGGCGCTGTTCGGCATGCCCGGCCTGATCGTGGCGCCGATCTACTACGCCTACATCAAGCGCGAGCTGGTCGACCAGGGCTGGGTGTGAGCGGACGCGGGCGATGAGCGCGGGGGACGCGCCGCTGCTGTCGACGGTGCTGGTCGCCGACGACCATCCGATGTTCCGCGCCGCCATGCTGCACGCGATCGCCGGCCTGGTGGCCGAGGGCGGGGTGGTGGAGGTCGCCAGCCAGAGCGCGCTGGAGGCGGCGGTGGCGGCCGCGCCGCGGATCGACCTGGTGCTGCTGGACCTGACCATGCCGGGCGCGCTCGGCTTCTCCTCGCTGATGCGCCTGCGCAGCGAGCGGCCGGAAGTGCCGCTGATCGTGGTCTCCTCCAACGACCATCCGCGCACCGTGCGGCGCGCGCAGCAGTTCGGCGCGGCCGGCTTCGTCTCCAAGGCCGCGCCGGCGCAGGCGCTGCGCGAGGCGGTGCGCGCGGTGATGGCCGGCGGCACCTGGTTCGCGCTCGACCAGGCCGAAGGCAGCGAGCAGGACGCGCGGCTGGCCGCCGGGCTCGCCCAGCTCACCCCGCAGCAGTTCCGCGTGCTGATGCTGCTGGCCGAGGGCCTGCTCAACAAGCAGATCGCCGCCGAACTGGGACTGGCGGAGAACACGGTGAAGATCCACGTCACCGCGATCCTGGCCAAGCTGCAGTGCCGCTCGCGCACGCAGGCGGCGGTGCTGCTGAAGACGCTGGATCTGGAGGAGTTGCAGCGCGATTGAATCGCGTGGATCGTGACGGTGAAATCGATGGTGGAATCGCGGCGGCGGAATGGGCGCGGATCCGTCATTCCTGCGAAAGCAGGAATCCAGCGCCTTTCTCAGGACCGTGGTGTCCTGAACGGAAGTCACCGGATTCCGGTCTAGCCGCGTTGACGACGCGACTGTGGCGCAGGGATGACGACATCAGAAGGACTGGCCGGCGCCGCGCGCTGCCAGCAGCAGCTGCGAGAGCAGCGCGCGCAGCGCCGCCGGCGCCACCGGCTTGGGCAGGAAGTGCAGGCCCTCGGCCAGCAGGCGTTCGCGCAGCCCGGCCTCGCGCGCGCCGGAAACCACCACGGTCGGCGGCGGCGATGCCCAGGCGCCCGCCAGCGCAGGCAGCAGGTCGGTGCCCAGCGTCTCCCCGAGCTGGTAGTCGAGCAGCAGCAGGTCCGGGCGCGGCCGCGCATCGCGCAAGGCGATCGCGCCGTCGCGATCGTGCGCGGTCTCGACCCGGCAGCCCCAGCCTTCCAGCAGCGTGCGCAGCGCGCCGGCGCCATCGCGGTCGTCGTCGATCACCCAGGCGGTGCGACCCGCGAACGGCGCGGCGGCGCCCTGGCGAACGGGCGCGATGATCGCCGCCGCCGCCGCCTCGGCCAAGGGCAGGCGCAGCGAGAACACGCTGCCGCGCCCGGGACGCGAGCGCAGGCCCACCTCGTGCCCGAGCAGACGGGCGATGCGCTCGACGATCGACAGGCCGAGGCCGGCGTTGCGGCGGTCGCGGTCCACGCCGCTGTCCAGGCGGCGAAACTCCTCGAAGATCGCCGCCTGCTTGCTCTCGGCGATGCCGATGCCGGTGTCCCAGACCTCGATGCGCACGTGCATGCCTTCGCCCCGGTCGCCGCTGCGCCGGCAGCCGAGCAGCACGCCGCCCTCGCGGGTGTACTGCAGGGCGTTGGAGAGCAGGTTCTGCAGGGCGCGCCGCAGCAGCAGCGCGTCGCTGCGCACCGTCAGCCGGGTATCGACCCAGTCCAGGCGCAGCCCGCGCGACTGCGCGATCACCGAGAACTGCGCGGCCAGCGCCGAGAACAGCGGCGAGAGCGGCACCGGCTCGATCTTGGGCTGCAGCGCGCCGGTGTCCAGGCGCGAGAGTTCGAGCAGGCTGGCGAGCAGGTCGTCCTGCGCCTCCAGCGACTGGTCGATGCGCTCGGCCAGCGCCAGCGGCTCGCCCTGCAGGCGCTCGCGCAGCGCGCCGAGCAGCATGCGCGCGGCGTTGAGCGGCTGCAGCAGGTCGTGCACCGCCGCGGCGACGAAGCGGCCCTTGTAGCGGTTGGCGTCCTCGGCCTCGGCCTTGGCGTGGCGCAGGTCGCGGGTGCTGTCGGCCACGCGCCGCCGCAGGGTGTCGGCGAGCGTGCGCAGCTCGCGCGCGGTGGCCTTGTAGCTGGTGATGTCGGCGTAGCTGGTGACGAAGCCGCCGTCGGGCAGCGGGTTGCCGCGGATCTCCAGCACCATGCCGTCGGGCAGCTCGCGCTCGTGCAGGTACGGCTGGCGGTTGCGCAGATGGCCCAGACGGCGCCGCACCGCCTCGTCGGCGGGGCCCGGCCCGAGCCAGCCGCGGCGCGCGTTGTAGCGCAGCATGTCCTCGATCGGGCGCCCGATCTCCAGCAGTTCCTGCGGGTAGCGGAAGATGTCCTGGTAGCGCGAATTCCAGGCCACCACGCGCAGTTGCGCGTCGACCACGCTCACCCCGTGCGGCAGGTGCTCGAGGCTGGCGTTCTGGCCCTGCGCGGCGCGGTGCGCGGCCAGCACCACCCCGTCCTGGGCGCTGCGCAGGGCCTGGGCATGGTGCGCGACCATGCGTTCGAGCTCCTCGCGGCTGCGCTGGCGCAGCCGCGCCAGGCGCACGCGCTGGCGCAGGAACAGGCCGAGCAGCAGCAGCGGCAGCCAGGCCAGCAGGGTCACCACCGCGGCCGAGCGCGCCGCGAGCGCGGCGCCGCGCGTGTCCTGCAGCGCGTGCAGCGTCCAGGCCTGCTCGGGCAGCGCGCGGGTGCGCATCAGCCAGGTGCCGGGCATCGGCGGCGCGTCGATGCGCACGCGTTCGGTGCCCTGGTCGTCGCGGTCGAGCAGGCGCAGCCGCGCCGGCCGCAGCTGCTCGGCGCGGTACTGGCGGGTGGCGGCCAGGGCGTCGCGCTCGGCCGGCGCCAGCGCGTGCAGCGCGCGATAGCGCAGCGCGTCGCGGTTGCCGAGGAAGACGATGCCGTGGGCGTCGCTGAGCATCAGCCATTCCGGCGCCTTGGCCCATTCGCGCTCGATCGCCTCGAAGGTGATCTTGACCACGATCACGCCGATCGCGCGCCCTTGGTCGTCGCGCACCGCCTCGGCGATGAAGTAGCCGGGCACGCCGGTGGTGAAGCCGATGCCGTAGAACAGGCCGGTGCCGCTGCGCATGGCCTGCTGGTAGTAGGGGCGGAAGCGGTAGTCGATGCCGACGTTGCTGCTCGCCTCGCGCCAGTTGTTGGCCGCGATGGCGATGCCGCGTCGGTCGATCAGCGTCAGCGTGGAGACGCGGGTGGCGCCGTTGGCCCGCTCCAGCTTCTGGTTGAGCAGCTTCTGGTCGAGCGGCGTGCGGTCGAGGGCGGCATCGGCGCGGCCGGGGGACTGCGACAGCGCCTGGCGCAGCTGCGGGTCCAGCGCCAGCACGGTGGGCAGCACGCGGTAGCGGTCGATCATGCCCTGCAGCGCCTGTGCGCGCAGATCCAGCTGGGAGGCCAGGCGCAGGCCGTCGCGCTGCGCGGCGCGCGTCCAGGCGAACCAGGCCGCCAGCGCCGCCGTGGCGGTCATCGCCAGCAGCAGCAGCGCGATCGGGATCGCCTTGCGGAGCGTTGCGCGGCGCGGGAGCGGAGGGGCGGGCATCGGCGGAGCGGGGCGGCGGATGTTGCGATGCGCCATCCTGGCACAGCCGCGGGCCGCGCGGCGGCGGGTTCCCATGCGGCTAGTACCAATGTGTTATGGCCGATGTGCGTCGCCCGGGGGTACAACGTGGCGCATCGGGCCGCGGCATCGCGCCGCCGTCGAGGGAGGCTCCATGCTGAAGACCGATCACGCCGCCGCCGCGCCGCCCGCGCCGGTGCCGTTCTATCGCCACCTGTACTTCCAGGTGATCGTCGCCATCGTGCTCGGCGCGGTGCTCGGCCACTTCGAGCCGGCCTTCGCCGTGCAGCTCAAGCCGCTGGGCGATGCCTTCATCAAAGTGGTGAAGATGATCATCGTGCCGGTGATCTTCCTCACCATCGTGGTCGGCATCGCCAGCATGACCAGCATGAAGGCGGTCGGCCGGGTGATGCTCAAGGCGATGGCCTATTTTCTGGTGCTCTCGACGCTGGCCCTGGTGATCGGCCTGGTGATCGCGCACGTGGTGCAGCCGGGCGCGGGGATGAACATCAACCCCGAGGAGCTGAAGGCCGGCGCCGGCGACGTCGCCAAGTACGCCAGCGACGCCCATGCCATCGCCGAGAAGATGTCCCTGGTCGCCTTCCTGATGGACATCATCCCCGACACCGTGGTCGGCGCCTTCGCCGAGGGCAAGGTGCTGCAGGTGCTGTTCTTCGCCATCGTGTTCGGCATCGCCCTGGCCCAGGTCGGCAAGGCCGGCGAGCCGATCCTGAAGTTCCTCGAGGCGCTGACCTGGCCGGTGTTCCGCCTGGTGGCGATCCTGATGAAGTTCGCCCCGATCGGCGCCTTCGGTGCCATCGCCTTCACCATCGGCAAGTACGGCCTGGGCGCGCTGACGCACCTGGCCTGGCTGGTGGGCTCGTTCTACATCGGCTCGCTGCTGTTCGTGCTGCTGGTGCTCGGCCTGGTGGCGCGATTGTCGGGATTCTCGATCCTCGGCCTGCTGCGCTACCTGAAGTCGGAGCTGCTGCTGGTGCTGGGCACGTCCTCCTCGGAAGCGGCGCTGCCGGCGCTGATGCAGAAGATGGAGCGCGCCGGCTGCGGCAAGTCGGTGGTGGGGCTGGTGGTGCCCACCGGCTATTCCTTCAATCTCGACGGCACCAACCTGTACATGACGCTGGCGGCGCTGTTCATCGCCCAGGCCACCAACACGCATCTGTCGCTGGAACAGCAGATCGCGCTGCTGCTGGTGGCGATGGTCAGCTCCAAGGGCGCGGCGGGCGTGACCGGCGCCGGCTTCGTCACGCTGGCGATGACGCTGCAGGTGGTGCCGACCATCCCGATCGCCGGCATGGCGCTGATCCTCGGCGTGGACCGCTTCATGAGCGAATGCCGGGCGCTCACCAACTTCATCGGCAACGCGGTGGCCACGGTGGTGGTCTCGCGCTGGGAAGGCGCGCTCGACCGCGACCGGCTGGAGGCCGCGCTCGGCGGCCGCGAGCTGCCGATGCCCGAACTCAACGAGCCCTCGCTCCCGACCTGAGAGACGGAGACACACGATGAAACTGCACTGGGTCGCGATCCCGTTCGCGCTCTGGCTGGCGGCGCTCGGCCAGGCGAACGCGCAACTCCCGTCCCCCGACCGGACATTGGCGCTGTGGCCGGCCGAGCGGCTGGCCGACGGCCCGGCGCTCGGTCCCGAGCGCGTCGGCAAGGGCGGCAGCGCCGAAGGCGCGGTCAGCGGCGTGTCGCAGCCGCGGCTGGAGATCTACAAGCCGGCGCATCCCAACGGCAGCGCAGTGCTGGTGATCGGCGGCGGCGGCTATTTCCGCATCCAGGTGGGCGGAGCCGCGCGGCCGATCGCGCAATGGCTGCAGGCCATCGGCACCACCGCGGCGGTGCTCTACTACCGCCTGCCGGGCGACGGCTGGACAGCGCAGGCGCCGTTCCAGGACGGCCAGCGCGCCATGCGCCTGCTGCGCGCGCACGCGGCCGAGCTTGGCGTCGATCCGCAGCGCATCGGCGTGATCGGGCTGTCGGCCGGCGCCAACCTGGCCGGCATCGTCGCCACGCGCCCGGACTTCGCCTTCTATCCGCCGCTGGACGCCTCCGACGCGCAGCCGGCGCGGCCGGACTTCGTCGGCATGATCTATCCGGTGGTCTCGCTGCGGCCACCGCTGAACACCACGCGCTCGGCGCGCGAGCTGTCCACGCAGGCCGACGCTGCCGATGCCTATTCGGTGGAGGCGCACGTCGATGCGAAGACGCCGCCGACCTTCCTGGCGCAGGCGGTCGACGATCCCATCGTCGCGGTCGACCACAGCCTGCTGATGTTCACGACCCTGCGCAAGGCGGGCGTGCCCGCCGAACTGCACGTGTTCGAACGCGGCCGCCACAGCTGGGGACTGGGCGCGCCGGGCAGCACCGTGTCGGCCTGGCCGCGCCTGTTCGCGGCCTGGGCGCGCAGCCACGGTTTCCTCGGCGGCGCGCCGGCAGCGGCGGCGCCGGCGGCCGAGGACGGCGGCGGCTGAACGTTTCGCGCCCCGTCCGCCTTTCCCTCCCACGAACCTGAGAGAGCGCCATGCAGCAGATCCGTCCCCGGGTATTGGCCCTTGTCGTGTCCCTGAGTCTGTCGGGTGCGAGCCTGTCGGCACTGGCGCAGGAAGCGGCGCCGTTGAGCGCGACGGAGATGGCGCGGCTGATCCGCGCACAGGCCGCCAAGATCGACGCGCTGGAACAGCGCCTGGCCGCGGTGGAGCGGCAGAACGCGGCCTTGGCCGCCGGCAGCGCACCCGCGCCGGCGCCGACCTCGCAGGCCGAGGCCAGGCAGGCCGAAGTCGCGCATGCGGTGGCCGATACCGACCAGCAGACCGAACTGGCGCAGCTGCGCACCCAGGTCGCCCAGCTCGCCGCCTCCGGCAGCCACAGCCGCGACGTCGACTGGCGCGACGGCAGCCCGGAATTTCGCAGCGCCGACGGCAAGTTCAGCTTCCGCCCGCGCGGGCGCGTGGTGGTCGACGCCTCGTCCACGCGCGGCTCGGCGTTCCAGGCCCGCAACATCGGCGGCACCGAGATGAGCCAGGTGCGGCTGGGCGCGGAAGGCACGATCGGACCGTTCGGCTACAAGGTCGACGCCGATTTCGCCGACGACGCGGTCTCGGTGAAGGACGCCTACCTGTCCTACGACACCAAGGCCGGCACGCTGCCGCTGGAGATCTACGTCGGCAACAAGCTGCGCGACCGCAGCATCGAGGGCGCCACCACGCAGACGCGCACGCCGTTCATGGAACGCAACGCGGTGGCGAGCGCGACCTCGGCGGTGAACGGCTTCTACGGCCTGGGCGTGCAGGCCAAGCTGTTCGGGCCGAGCTGGCATGTCGGCCTGAGCGTGACCGGCGACGACATCGACAATGCCGGCGAGGAGAGCGATTCGGTCGCCTACACGGTGCGCGCGCACTGGAACCCGATCAAGCGCGCGCAGGGCTTCGTGCATCTGGGCGGCTGGTACTACTACGAGAACCTCGGCGACGACGTGGTCAGCATCAACCGCACCTCGCGCATCGGCCTGGGCTTCAACGACAACCTGCGCGTGTCGGCCAGTTCCATCGCCGATCCCACCGACAACCGCGCCTGGGGCTACGAGGTCGGCGGCGTCTACCGCAGTTTCTACGGCTTCGCCGAGCAGGGCGAGCGCACCATCCGTTCCAGCAGCGTGGACAGCGTCAGGCACAAGGCCACCTCGATCTACGGCGGCTGGATGATCACCGGCGAGAAGCCCGGCTTCAGCGCGCGCTCGGGCGTGTGGGGCACCACCAAGGTGGCGCATCCGGTGGGCGAGGGCGGCTGGGGCGCGTTCGAGGTGGCGCTGCGCTACGACGACTACGACTACACCGACGCGCAGCGCGGCGGCGAGGGCCGCGCCTATACGCTGGGACTGAACTGGCATCTCAACGACTGGGCGAAGCTGATGCTCGATTACGTGCACTGGCGCACCGACAACAAGGTCGGCGATTTCCGCGGCCTGGATACGGGCGACACCGTGGGCGTGCGGGCGCAGGTAGTGTTCTAGCTTTTTTGGCCGTCGTCCCAGCGAAAGCTGGGACCCATTTTGATTTTGCCGTTTGCCGCAGTTTTGAAACGCTGAAAAAACAAGCCACATGGGTCCCAGCTGTCGCCGGGACGACGAGGCGGCGGCTCAGGCGCCCCAGGCCGCGCGCTCCTCGGCGGTCAGCGGCAGCTCGAGCGCGGCGCCCTCGCGCGCGGCGTGCAGGGCGGTTTCCAGCACCGCCATCGTCGCCACCGCCTGCCCCGGCGTGACCGGCGGCTCGCTGCCGCCCAGGATCGCCTCGCGCATGCCGGCGTAATAGCGGCGCTGGTCGCCGGCGGGCGCGGGCAGGGAGCGCGGCGCCGGGCCGCCGTCGAACAGCAGCAGCCGGTCGGGATCCTCGCCCCAGCCGGGGGCGCCCGGCCGCATGCCGCCCAGCAGCTGCGCTTCCTGCGGATCGAGCTCGCGCTTGACCAGGCTGCCGCGGGTGCCGTGGGCGAGGAAGCGGTGGCTGCCGCCGGCGCTGAGCATGCTCGCGTGCAGGATCG
Organism: Luteimonas aquatica; assembly: GCF_022662575.1. GTDB lineage: Bacteria > Pseudomonadota > Gammaproteobacteria > Xanthomonadales > Xanthomonadaceae > Luteimonas > Luteimonas aquatica. Next base: position 108,854 of record NZ_JALBFU010000002.1, read on the forward strand.
CGCGGCGCTGGCCGTAGTCGAGCACCACGTGCGCCCAGTCGGCGCTGTGCCCGCCGGGGCGCTGGATGGCGAAGTCGGCGCTCACCCGCCTTGGCAGGCCGAACAGCTGCAGGCTCTGGTCGATCAGGTGCGGGCCGAGGTCGAACCAGATGCCGCCGCCGGGCACGTCCTGCTCGCGCCAGCGCGCGCGCACCTCGGGCCGGAAGCGGTCGAAGTGCGTCTCCAGCGAAACGACCTCGCCGATCAGGCCGGCGTCGATGGCCTGCCGCACCGCCAGGAAATCGCTGTCCCAGCGTCGGTTCTGGAACACCGACAGGCGGCGTCCGCGCGCGTGCGCCAGCGCCGCCAGGTCGCGGGCCTCGCCCAGGGTCAGCGTGAACGGCTTGTCGACCACCACGTGCTTGCCCGCCTCCAGCGCGGCCCGCGCCAGCGGTGCGTGGCTGTCGTTGGGGCTGGCGATCACCACCAGGTCGACGTCGGGCTCGGCCAGGGCCTGCAGCGGGTCGGCGAGCACGCGCGCGTCGGGGAAGTCCGCGTGCACCTTGCCGGCATCGCGCGAGGCCACCACGGCCAAGTCCAAGCCGGGGGTGGCGGCGATCAGCGGGGCGTGGAAGGTCCTGCCGGCGAAGCCGTAGCCGATCAGGGCCACGGCGAGCGCGGCATCGCTCACTTCCACTCGAACAGCTTGAAGTAGGTCTGCGGCGGGTTGCCGCCCGGCTCGTCGACGATGCCGTCGCCGTTGCGGTCGTACAGGTAGTACGCCGGCCCGCGCGAGGGCACGACCTTGATCGCGCGCATGCGTCCGGCCACGCGGTACTCGGTGACCACATCGCCGTTGTCGTGGGTCACGGTGGTCGCCACCGCGTCAGGCGGGATGTCGGCGTCGGCGGCGGCGTCGCCGCCTAGGGTGGCGCAGGCGGTCAGCGCCAGCGACGCGGACAGCACCAGGGCGATGGGGGCTCCACTCACACGGGCTCGCTTCACGGCGGACTCCTCGATCTTCGCGAAACACAGTATGCGCCGCCGCGGCGTTGCCCGCGAGTGAGGGCGCCCGGCTGCGCGCGGCCCGCGCGCGCCGTCTCGCCGCGGCAGTAGAATCGGGGGCATGACACGCATGGTCCTCATCGACGGTTCCTCCTACCTCTATCGCGCCTTCCACGCGCTGCCGCCGCTGTCCAACGCCCAGGGCGAGCCCACCGGGGCGCTGTTTGGCGTGGTCAACATGCTGCGCGGGCACCTGAAGGAGCAGCCGGAATACCTGGCCTTCGTGGTCGACGCGCCGGGCAAGACCTTCCGCGACGAGCTCTATCCCGAGTACAAGGCCACCCGCAGCGAAATGCCGGAGGACCTGCGCGCGCAGATCGAGCCGATGATGGAGATGGTCGAGGCGCTCGGCATCCCGCTGCTGCGCGTGGGCGGCGTGGAGGCGGACGACGTGATCGGCACGCTGGCGCTGGCCGCGGCGGGCGAGGGCATCGACGTCACCATTTCCACCGGCGACAAGGACTTCGCCCAGCTGGTGCGCCAGGCGCCGGGCGGCGCGAAGGTCGAGCTGGTCAACACCATGAGCGGCAGCCGCATGGATTCGGACGCGGCGGTGATCGAGAAGTTCGGCGTCGGCCCGGGGCAGATCGTCGACCTGCTGGCGCTGATGGGCGATACCGTGGACAACGTCATCGGCGTGGAGAAATGCGGGCCCAAGACCGCCGCCAAGTGGCTGGCCGAGTACGGCACGCTCGACGGCGTGATCGGCAACGCGGAAAGCATCAAGGGCAAGATCGGCGAGAACCTGCGCGCGGCGCTGCCGCGCCTGCCGCTCAACCGTACCCTGGTGACGATCAAGACCGACGTACCGCTGGCGCAGGCGCCGCAGCAGCTGAAGCTGCGCGAGCGCGACGCCGACAAGCTGCGCGTGCTGTTCACCCGCTACGGCATGAACCAGGCGCTGCGCGAACTCGATGGCGGCGGCGCAGGGACGGACGCGGCCGCGCCGGCGGCCAAGGGCGGCGGGCGGCGCGGCGCGGCGTTCGTCACCGCGCCGGTCGCCGACGGCGCCGCGCCCGACCCGGCGCTGGCCGCGCCCGGCCGCTATGCCGCGGTCACCACCGACGCGGAATTGGAGGCCCTGCTCGCCGCGCTGCGCGCCGCCGACGAGTTCGCCTTCGACACCGAGACCGACGCGCTCGACGCGCTGCAGGCCAATCTGGTCGGCCTGAGCTTTTGCGTGGCTCCGGGCGAGGCCTGGTACGTGCCGCTGGGGCACACCTATCCCGGCGCGCCGCCGCAGCTCGACCGCGAGCGCACCCTGGCCGCGCTCGCGCCGCTGTTCGCCGACGCGGGCAGGAAGAAGCTCGGCCAGCACGGCAAGTACGACCTGCACGTGCTGCGCCGCCACGGCGTGGACGTGGCCGGCTACGCCGACGACACCCTGCTGGAGAGCTTCGTGCTCGATTCCGGGCGCACCCGCCACGACATGGATTCGCTGGCCACCCGCTATCTCGGCTACCGGACCATCAAGTACGAGGAAGTGGCGGGCAAGGGCAGCAAGCAGATCGCCTTCTCGCAGGTGGCCATCGACGATGCCACCGGCTACGCGGCCGAGGACGCCGACGTCACCCTGCGCCTGCACCGCGTCCTCGCTCCCAAGCTCGCCGCCGAGCCCGGGCTGGAGCGCGTCTACCGCGAGATCGAGATGCCGCTGGTGCCGGTACTCGCGCGCGTGGAGAGCAACGGCGTGATGATCGACGTGCAGGAGCTGCGCCGGCAGAGCGCGGACCTGTCCAAGCGCATGCTGGCCGCGCAGCAGCGCGCCACCGAGCTGGCCGGGCGCAGCTTCAACCTCGACTCGCCCAAGCAGCTGCAGGCGCTGCTGTTCGACGAGCTCAAGCTGCCGGCGGTGCTCAAGACCCCCACCGGGCAGCCCTCCACCAACGAGGAGGCGCTGGAGGCGATCGCCGACCAGCACGAGCTGCCGCGCGTGATCCTCGACTACCGCGGCCTGGCCAAGCTGCGCAGCACCTACACCGACAAGCTGCCGGAGATGGTCAACCCCGCGACCGGCCGCGTGCACACCAGCTACCACCAGGCCGGCGCCGCGACCGGTCGCCTGGCCTCCACCGACCCGAACCTGCAGAACATCCCGATCCGCACCGACGACGGCCGCCGCATCCGCCGCGCCTTCGTCGCGCCGGCCGGCCGCAAGCTGGTGGCCTGCGACTATTCGCAGATCGAGCTGCGCATCATGGCCCACCTGTCCGAGGACCCCGGCCTGCTGCGCGCCTTCGCCTCCGGCGCCGACATCCATCGCGCCACGGCCGCGGAAGTGTTCGGCAAGCCGCTGGAGGCCGTCACCGGCAACGAGCGCCGCGCCGCCAAGGCGATCAACTTCGGCTTGATGTACGGCATGAGCGCCTTCGGCCTGGCGCGCAATCTGGGCATCGCCCGCGGCGAGGCCCAGGACTACATCGCCCTGTACTTCTCCCGCTACCCGGGCGTGCGCGACTTCATGGAGCGCACCCGCCAGGAGGCGCGGGAGAAGGGCTACGTGGAGACCGTGTTCGGCCGCCGCCTGTACCTGGAGTACATCAACAAGGGCACCCAGGGGCAGCGCGCCGGCGCCGAGCGCGCCGCGATCAACGCGCCGATGCAGGGCACGGCCGCCGACATCATCAAGCGCGCCATGGTCGCCATCGACGCCTGGCTGGCGGGACAGGACGGCCGGGCGCGCATGATCCTGCAGGTGCACGACGAACTGGTGTTCGAGGCCGATGCCGGCTTCGTCGAGACGCTGCTGCCGGAAGTGACCCGGCGCATGGCCGAGGCGGCGCAGTTGCGCGTTCCGCTGACCGTGGACAGCGGGGTGGGCGACAACTGGGACCAGGCGCACTGACGATGGTGGAAAGCATCGTCTTGCGCACCGCGTGGAATGGCTGTGCGATCTGTGCGCAAAGCTGCGTTGAGCGCGCGTAGACGCGATCAACGCGATCGGCATGGAAACGATTACTTCCGCGAGTAAACCAGCGCTGAATCCAACAAAAACTTAACACGAGGCTTCACGAACTATCCATGCATGGGGTGGTCATATAGCTCGCGACAGATGCAACGTCTGTCGCTGAGATCACTCCCTCCCCTGGAGCTGATCCCCGGAACGAAGGCCCCTCCCCAGGCCCCGTTCCCCAGCCCCGTCGGCCCCCCCTGCCTACGGGGCTTTTTATTGCCCCGCATTTTTATGCGGGGCAATAAAAACCCAAAGTTCGCTTCGCAAACTTTGGGCCCCGTTGCTTTCGCTTCCAATCCCCGCCCCTTCGGGGCGCCCCCTTACTAAGGGGGCTTGGCTCCAGATAGATTGCTGGGAGTTTCTTGGCGGGGTGTGGTCATGTCCGATCTTTTCGCGCTGTCGGCGCCGTGGTGGCATTTCGTGCTGCGGGCGCTGGCGATCTATCTGGTGGTGATGGTGCTGATCCGGATCTCGGGCAAGCGCGCGGTGGGGCAGTTCACGCCGTTCGACCTGGTGCTGCTGATCCTGATCGGCAACGCGGTGCAGAACGGGCTCAACGGCGGCGACAACTCGCTCACCGGCGCGGTGCTGCTGGCCGGCTGCCTGATCGCGCTCAACTACCTGGTGGCGTGGCTGACCGCGCGCAGCCCGGCGGCGCGGCGCCTGATCGAGGGCGAGCCGGTGGTGCTGGCGCGCGATGGACAGGTGTTCCGCGAGGTGCTGCGCCGCGAGCTGGTCAGCAAGGCCGATTTCCACGAGGCCATGCGCGAGGCGGGATGCCCGGACGCCTCACAGATCCGCCTGGCGCTGCTGGAGACCAATGGCCACATCAGCATCATGCAGTCCGGGCATGACGGGGCCGGGGACGCCGGCGGCGGCAAGGCGACATAGCGGCCGGCGGCCGCGTTCAACCCAGTTCGCGCAACCAGTCGCGCGGCCGCAGGTAATCCTGCAGGCGGGCCTCGGCGCTGTCCGGCTCCGGCGCGTAGCCGTATTCCCAGCGCACCAGCGGCGGCAGGCTCATCAGGATCGACTCGCTGCGCCCGCCGCTCTGCAGGCCGAACAGCGTGCCGCGGTCCCAGACCAGGTTGAACTCCACGTAGCGTCCGCGCCGGTACAGCTGGAAGGCGCGTTCGCGCTCGCCGTAGGGCGCATCGCGCCGGCGGTCGACGATCGGCAGGTAGGCATCGAGGAAGCCGTCGCCCACCGCGCGCAGGTAGGCGAAGTCGGTGGCGAAGTCCTCGTGCAGGTCGTCGAAGAACAGCCCGCCGACGCCGCGCGTCTCGCCACGGTGCTTGAGGAAGAAATATTCGTCGCACCAGCGCTTGTGCGCCGGGTAGCGCTCGGCGCCGAACGGCGCGCACAGCGCCTGCGCGGTGCGGTGCCAGTGCAGGATGTCCTCGTCGACCGGATAGAACGGGGTCAGGTCGAAGCCGCCGCCGAACCACCAGGCCACGGTCTCGCCCTCGCGCTCGGCACGGAAATGGCGCACGTTGGCGTGCGTGGTGGGCAGGTGCGGGTTGCGCGGGTGGAACACCAGCGAGACGCCGACCGCGCGCCAGGACGCGCCGGCCAGCTCCGGCCGCGCCGCGGTGGCGGCCGGCGGCAGCCGGGTGCCGCTGACATCGGAGAAGCCGACCCCGGCCTGCTCGAACACCGCGCCCTCGCGCAGGACGCGCGTGCGGCCGCCGCCGCCCTCGGCGCGCGTCCACATGTCCTCGGCGAAGCGTGCGGCACCGTCGGCCCGCTCGATCGCCGCGCACAGGCGATCCTGCAGCCCGGTCAGGTAGTCGCGTACCGCGTCGAAATCCGAATCCATGCCGCCATTGTAGTCGGCGGCGGCGACGGGCTCAGGGGGCGGCGTCGCGCCAGGCGTTCATCAGCTCCGCCAGCGCCTGCGCCTTGCGGCCGTAGGTGTCGGGCAGCGCCGCCTCGAACCCCGACAGCCCGGCGTTGAGCTTGCGCAGGTGCGGGTGGCCGGCGTGTCCGGCGGCGAAGTGCCAGCCGACCACGCGGTTCAGCGCGATCCGCGCGACGCCGAAGCCGGCCACCTCGCGCCAGGCGACGCGGTGCGAGCGGAACAGCGCGCGCATCTCGAATCCCTCCGCGTCCAGGCGCAGGAAGCTGGCGCCGGGGAGCAGGTTCAGCGCCGCGACCAGGGTACAGAGCGCGAAGAACACGGTGCCCGCCAGGCCGATGGCGAAGTTCGTCTGCAGCAGCCGTGCGCTCAGGGCGAGTAGAAGGGCGGTACCGGCCAGCATCAGTACCCAACGCAATTTCGATGGCCGCAGAGTGAGGACCTTGCCGGGAGCGGGGGCGTCGTCGTGCATGGGAGGGCTAGGCGAGGGGCACGGCGATGCCGGCATCCGCGGCGCCGAATTCGGCGCGGATGCGCGGCGTATGCAATTTCCACGCCAGCCAGCCGAACAGGCCGCTGAAGACGGCCGCTATCGCCACACCGAAGATGCGCGTGGCGATGCGGGTGCCTTCGATCTGCATCTGCATCTGGACGCGCATCTCCGGGGGCATCGGCTGATGCAGCACGAACCCCTGGAACTGGTCGGAAAGCGCCCATTGCATCGGCAGCGTGGCGAATTGCCCGGCCGCCGCGATCAGCAGCAGCACGATGAACAGTTTCCGCGCCCAGTCGCGTCGCTTGAGTAGGCCGATCGATGCCGTCAGCGTCAGCACGGTCTGCGCCGCTATCACCGCCAGTAACACGGGAAGCCAGCGCAGCAGCGTCGAGACGAACTGCGCCATCTGCGGATCGCGAAGGAATTGCTGGTACAAGGTCGAGAACCCGCTGCTGCGGCTGACCGCCGCGAATGCCGCCATCTCCACCGCCAATACCAGCACGCCCAGCATCACCAGGCCGAGGGTGATCCATGCCAGCAGCGTGACGAACGTGGACCGCGGGACGGGCGGCAGCGGCGGCGGGGCGGTCATGTTCATTTGAGGGTGCGCTCGAACAGTTCGTCGATGCGGCGGTACTCGTCGTACCAGCTGTCCGGATGCGTGAAGCTGTGCCGTTCCAGCGGATAGGGCGCCAGCTCCCACTTGTCCTTGCGCAGCTCGATGAGCTTTTGCGTCAGCATCACCGAGTCGCGGAAGAACACGTTGTCGTCGAGCATGCCGTGCGCGATCAGCAGGTGGTCGCGCAGGCCTTCGGCGTACTCCATCGGCGAGGACGCCTTGTAGGCCTCGGGGTCGAGCTCGGGCGTGTTCAGGATGGCCGAGGTGTAGCCGTGGTTGTACTGCGACCAGTCGCTGACCGGGCGCAGCGCGGCGCCGGCCTTGAACACGCCCGGGGCGCGGAACAGCGCCATGAAGGTCATGAAGCCGCCGTAGCTGCCGCCGTAGATGCCGGCGCGGTCGCGGTCGCCCTGCTTCTCGGCGACCAGCCATTCCAGGCCGTCGAGGTAGTCCTCCAGCTCCGGATGGCCCATGTTGCGGTAGATCGCCGTGCGCCAGTCGCGGCCGTAGCCCTGCGAGGCGCGGTAGTCCAGGTCGAGCACGACGAAGCCCCGCGCCACCAGCAGGTTGTGGAACATCTGCTCGCGGAAGTAGTTCGGATAGCGCGCGCTGACGTTCTGCAGGTAGCCGGCGCCGTGCACGAACATCACGATCGGATATTTCCGGCCGGGCTCGGGCCGCTCCGGCCCGTAGTACTTGCCCCAGATCTTGCCGGCGCCGTGGCGCGAGGGCACCTGCACGATCTCCGGCGCGATCCAGTCGAGGGCCTTGTAGGCGGGCTTGCGCGTGTCGGTGAGCTCGCGCGGCTGGCCGCCGCCCGCCTCGACCACCGCCAGTTGCGCCGGGACGTAGCTGGCAGAGTGGCGCACCAGCAGCCTGCCGCCGTCGGGCGAAAGCGCGAAGCCTTCGACGCCGTCGAAGGCGGTGATCTCGCGCACCTCGCCGCCGCCGGCCGGCACCGAGCAGACTTCGTAGTCGCCGGGCGCCTGGCGGTTGCACAGGAAGTAGAACGTGCGGCCGTCCGGCGACAGCACCGGCGCCGAGACTTCCCAGCGCCCCGAGGTGAGCGCGCGTTCCCCGCCGCGGCCGGCATCGAGCAGGTACAGGTGCGAATAGCCCGACTGCTCCGACTGCAGCCACAGGCGGCCCTCGCGCGTCCAGCCGAAGTCGTTGTAGTCCCAGTTGATCCAGGCCGGGTCGTGCAGGCGGTGGCGCGGCAGCAGCGTCGCCTTGGTCAGGTCGACCTCGGCGATCCAGCGGTCCTTGTTGTCGATCGCGCGCAGCATCAGGGCCACGTGCCGGCCATCCGCGCTCCAGCGCACGGTGCTGCCGGCGTCGAAGTCCTCGCTGGTCAGGTACAGGTCGCGATCGCCCTGCAGCGCCGGCTTGCCGGCGGCCTTGCGCAGCGCCGCGAGCGGGTCCTCGCGCACGCCCGGCAGCGCGTCGAACGTGAGCTCGCGCGCGCTGGCGTTGGCGACGTCCACCAGCCAGGCCTTCTGCGGCGCCGGCGGATTGCGGCCCACGCGCGTGCGCGCCTCCTCCACTTCCTCGTACCCGGATGCGGTCACGTACTTGGGCAGCTTGCTCTTCTCGCCCTCGTCGGCGTCCTTGGCGCGGGTGACCGCGATCAGCCAGCGGCCCTCGGGCGAGAGCACGCTGTCGACGATGGCGACGTCCTTGCCGAGATAGACCGCGGCGGCGGCGCGGCTGGCGTCGGCCTTGTGCCATAGCGCCTCCTGCTCGCGCGCCGCGTCCTGGCGCGCCTTGTCCTCGCGCAGGGTCGCGATGTAGCGCAGCTGGCGCGCGCGCAGCTCGTCCTGCGGCGGCGGCTTGGCCGGATCGTCCTCGGCCTTGAGGTTGGAGGCCTGGCTGACGCCGTCGCGCGCGGTCCAGCGGAACCAGGCTTCGCCCGCGCGCCAGACCAGCGCGCCGGAGACCGACCATTGCGGCCGCGATTCGTCGATCTCGCTGCGGGTGAGCTGTACGAGCTTTCCGGAATCAGGCCCGCTGCCGCGCAGCTCGCGCACGAACAGGTCGCCGTTGCGCACGAACGCCATGCGCGTGCCGGCGGGGTCGATGGCCTGCTGCGCGCCGTCGATGCCGGCGAGCGCGGCGCCGTCCAGCCGCGCGGCCGCGCCGCCGTCGACGCGCTGGGCATAGGTGTCGCGGATGCTGCCGCCGTCGCGCTTGAGCGTGTAGTAGGCCTGCTGCCCGTCCCAGGACCACCAGGCCTGCTCCACCGGCGGGCCGATCCAGTCGGGATCGGCCATGATCCGGGCCAGGTCCGGCGGCTGCGCTGCGGCGTTCGCGCCCACGGTCAGCAGCAAGACGAGACAGAAGTTGGACGGACGCAGCATCGAGACGGCTCGCGGGCGACGAAGAAACGCCAAGCGTAGCAGCCGTCCGGGCGGGCCGAACCCGCCGGTGGTCATGCCGGTTTTCGAAGCTCCGCGCCGGCGCGCATCTAGGGCGGCGTGCCGATCGCGGCGAGCGTCGAGGCGGATCGGCAGCGCGTGCCGGCCACGGGATCGGCGAGCGTCTCCGGCAAGACCAGCTTCCGCTGCCTGGCCTCCTGCAGCAGCGCCGTCGCTTCCCGGCACTTGTCCAGGCGGGCGTTGGCGAGGATAGCGTAGTAGGCGACCTTGCCCTGGCGATTGCGGAAGCCGTGGTCGCGGCCGTAGGCATGCGTGGCGGCCAGCAGCGGCAGGGCGTCGGCATAGCGGCCCAGGCCGATCAGCGCCTGGGCCATGCCCTGGTTGGCCAGCTGGGTGGTTTCGTGGCCGTCGCCGAGCACGCGGCGCAGGCCCGGCCGGGCGATCCGGAACTGGGCGAGGGCGTCGCGGTAGCGCTCGGCGCGGTTGAGCGTGTCGCCGTAGTACATGCGCTCTTCCCAGGTGGCGACCGTGTCGGCGCCGACGCTCCTGGCGCGCAGGCGGATCACCGCCTCGTGCGCGGCGGCGGCCTCGTCGAAGCGCGAGAGCGCGCGCAGGTAGACCGCCTCGTTGGAATAGGCGGTGATCATGTCGACGTGGTCCTCGGGAATGCCGCGCTCGCGCATCAGGCGGCGCAGCTTCTGCGAGGTCTCGATGGCGGCGGCGATGTCGTCGGCGCGGTACTGGGCGATGCTCAGCACCGAATAGGCTTCCTGCAGGCCGGTGTCGCTGACCGGATCGCTGGCCAGGTGCAGCTTCACCGCCTCCTTCGCCCAGGCCAGGCTGTTCGCCGGTTCATAGCTCATGCGCAGCCAGGCCAGCATGGCGAGGGCGCGGGCGCGGTCTTCCTTGGAGTCGGCGAGCTGGGTCTCCTGGATCTTGAGCGCCTCGCGCGTCAGCGCCTCGGCCTTGGCGTCCTCGCCCAGCGCGGCGTAGCTGTTGGCGGCGGCCAGGCGGAAGCGCACGCGCAGCTGCGGGTCCTGGTTGGGATTGCTGGCGCTGTCGAGCTGGCTCAGCGCCAGGTCCAGGGCCTCGCGCAGGCTGATGTCGGGATTGCCGGACACGCCGGGCGCGGCGGTGGAGAAGACGTTGCGCATGAACTCGTTGGAGGCGTCCATGCGCTCGACCTCGAGTTTGGCGCGCGCGGTTTCCTTCTCGGCGCGCGCGGTCTCCAGCGCCGCGCGCGCGGCCTGCGCGCGTGCCTCGCGCGTCTGCACGAGGATGCCGCCGACGCCGAACGCCAGCGCGAGCCCGGCCAGTCCGGCCATCGCCACGCCCCAGCGGTTGCGCGTGACGAACTTGCCGGCGCGGTAGGCAAAGGTGTCGCCGCCCACCGAGACCGTGCGTCCGGCCAGGAAGCGGCCGAGGTCGGTGGAGAACGCGGCCACGCTGGCGTAGCGCCGCGACGGCTCCTTGGCCAGCGCGGTCTGCACGATGCGGGTGAGGTCGCCGCGCACGAAGCGGCGGAACGCGACGGAGCTGGTGTCGCGCTGGGCGAGGCGCGCGCCGATTTCCTCGCGCGTGCCGGCCGCGAGCGCTTTTTCCATGCGTTCGGCGTGGCGGGTGACGATCGCCTCGGCGGCCTCGCGCAGATTGTCCTGGCCGATGCGGTAGGGCAGCCGGCCCGCAAGCAGTTGGTACAGCACCACGCCGAGCGCGTAGACGTCGGTGGCGGCGCTGATGGTGCCGCCGGAGATCTGCTCGGGCGCAGCGTATTCGGGGGTGAAGCCGGCGAACAGGCCGGTGCGGGTGGTGCCCGGGCTGTCGTCGATGCGCTTGGCCACGCCGAAGTCGAGCACCTTGGGATGGCCTTCGCCATCGACCAGGATGTTGGCCGGCTTGAGGTCGCGGTGCACGACGAAATGCTCGTGCGCGTGCTGCACGGCGGCGCAGACGGTGCGGAACAGCTCGATGCGCGCGCGCAGGCCGAGCCGGTGCGCGTCGGCCCAGTCGACCAGGGTGCCGCCGTCGACGTATTCCAGCGCGAACCAGGGCCGTCCGTCGTCGTCCAGGCCGTGGTCGATCAGGCGCGGGAGATTGGGATGCGAGAGCGAGGCGAGGATGCGGCGTTCCTGCAGGAAGCGCTGCGCCTGCAGGCTGCCGTCCCAGCGCCGGTGCAGGCGCTTGAGCGCGGCGCGCTGCGGGGTGTCGCCCTCATCGCGCAGCGCCGCGTACACGGTGCCCATGCCGCCGCGGCCGAGCACGCGCTCCAGCCGCCAGGAGCCGGCGCGGTCGCCGGGCGCCGGCGCGTCGTCGTCCTCGTCGATCCCGTGCGCGAGGCTGGCCTGCAGCAGGTCGGACGCGCCCTGGTCGAAGAGGTTGGCGCTGGCGTCGGCGGCGAGCATGCGCTGCAGGTCGGCGCGCAGCGCCGCGTCGCCGCCGCAGGCGTCGGGCAGCCAGCGCGCGCGCTCCTCCGGCGGCAGATCGAGGGCCTGGTCGAACAGCGCCGACAGGCGGCGCCAGCGTTCGGGATCGGCCGTGACGCTCACGGCACGGCGTCGCCCAGGTGCGCGAGCAGGAACGCGCGCGCCTTGCGCCAGTCGCGGTGCACGGTGCGTTCGGTGACGCCCAGCTGCGCGCCGATCTCGGCGAACTCCATGCCGCCGTAGAAGCGGTATTCCACCATCGTGGCCAGGCGCGGATCGAGCTGCTGCAGCGCCGCCAGCCCCTGCTCGATGGACAGCAGGTCGATGCGATCGCCTTCGGCGGCGAGCGGAAGGTCGGTGACCAGGGTCACGCGCACCTGGTCGCCGCCGCGCTTCTGCGCGGCCACGCTGCGCACGTAGTCGACCAGCACGCAGCGCATCACCTTGGCGGCCAGCGCCAGGAACGGGCCGCGATCGCTGGCGTCCACCGTGTTGCCGGCCAGTTTCAGGTAGGTCTCGTGCACCAGCACCGTGGTGCAGAGCGTGGCGCGCGAGCGGCGTCCGGACAATTCGCGGTGCGCGATCGCCCGCAGCTGCTGATAGAGCTGTTCGAAGCGTGCGCGATAGTCCGGATCGTTCCGCTGGGCATCGGGCACGAGGGTGCTGGCAGCGGAGGCGGTGTCGAACATCGTCCCCTCCCCGGAGCGAGTCCAGCCTCTTCCTGGCGGGATTATGCGCCCGCGGGCTGGGACAAAATGCCACGTTTACGCGATTCATGATAGACAGCACACTATGCCGCGCAGCCCCGTGCCTGCGCTGCGGAGAATGCCGGTGGACGCGCTCTTGCTGTCGCGGATTCAGTTCGGTTTCGTGATCTCCTGCCACATCCTGTTCCCGGCCTTCACCATCGGGCTGGCGAGCTGGCTGGCGTTCCTGGAGTTCCGCTGGCTGCGCACGCGCGAGCGGGTCTGGCTCGACCTTTACGCGTTCTGGCTGAAGGTCTTCGCGGTGTCCTTCGGCATGGGCGTGGTCTCGGGCATCGTGATGAGCTTCCAGTTCGGCACCAACTGGTCGGTGCTGTCCGAGCGCGCGGGCAACATCCTGGGGCCGCTGCTGTCCTACGAGGTGCTCACCGCCTTCTTCCTGGAGGCGACGTTCCTCGGCGTGATGCTGTTCGGCATGCGCCGCGTGTCGGAGAAGCTGCACTTCCTGGCCACCTGCATGGTGGCGCTGGGCACGCTGATCTCCACGTTCTGGATCATCTCCGCCAACAGCTGGATGCAGACGCCGGCCGGCTACGCGCTGGTGGACGGCGTGTTCGAGCCGAACAGCTGGTGGCGGATCGTCTTCAATCCCTCGTTCCCGTACCGGCTGGCGCACATGGTGCTGGCCGCCTTCCTCACCACCTGCTTCGTGATCGGCGGGGTCAGCGCGCGCTACCTGCATCGCGGCGAACACGTCGAGGCGGCGCGGCGCATGCTCAAGCTGGCGGTGGCGTTCGCCGCGATCACGGTGCCGGCGCAGATTCTCGCCGGCGACCAGCACGGCTTGAACGCGCTGGAACACCAGCCGGTGAAGGTCGCGGCGATGGAGGCGCACTGGACCGCGGCGCCTGCGGGCGAGGGCGTGCCGCTGGTGGTGTTCGCGGTGCCCAACGAGGCGGCCGAGCGCAACGACTACGAGTTCGCGATCCCGCGCCTGGGCAGCCTGATCCTCACCCATTCCCTCGACGGCGAGATCCCGCCGCTCACCTCCGTGCCGCGCGAGGAGCGTCCGCCGGTCAAGCCGGTGTTCTACGCCTTCCGGGTGATGGTGGGACTGGGCGTGGCGATGCTGGCGCTGGTGCTGCTGTCGCTGTGGGCGTGGCGGCGGCGACGGCTGTTCGAGGCGCGCTGGCTGCTGGTGGGGTGGCGCGCGATGACGCTGTCGGGCTTCGTCGCGATCCTCGCCGGCTGGTACGTGGCCGAGATCGGCCGCCAGCCCTACGTGGTATACGGGCTGTTGCGCACCGCCGACGCCCTGAGCCCGACGCTGGCCGCGAGCAGCGTGCTGACCTCGCTGATCGTGTTCGTCACGGTGTACCTGGCGGTGTTCGGCGCCGGGGTCTGGTACCTGTTCAAGCTGATCCGCAAGGGCCCGCAGCCGTTCGATCCGCCGTCGATGGACGAGGGTCCCGACAAGCGGCCGGCGCGGCCGCTGTCGGTGGCCGACGAGCCGTGGGAGGGGCGGGCGTGAGCCCTGGCCGCCCGAGATCCCGTCAGTCCTGCGAAAGCAGGAATCCAGTGTCTTTGTCGCCATGAAGCAACCGGCCGTCTACCTGTTGGCCAGCGCCCGTAACGGCACGCTCTATGCAGGAATGACGAGCGATCTCGTTCAACGCACATGGCAACACAGGGAGCACATAGCGGATGGCTTCACCAAGAAATACGCCGTGAAGATGCTGGTTTGGTACGAGCTTCATGAAGAAATGGAGTCGGCCATCCTTCGCGAAAAGCGCATCAAAGGCCCGGAAGCGGCAATGGAAGATCGAGCTGATTGAGAAGCTAATCCCTATTGGCGGGACCTTTGGCCGGAAATAGTTGGATGAATTTGATGAACGGATAAGCGAAGGCGCTGGATTCCTGCTTTCGCAGGAATGACGGCCTCTTGCGGAGGTGTGGGATGGAATACTGGTTGCCAATCCTCTGGTTCTGCGTGATCGGCTTCGGCGTGCTGATGTACGTGCTGCTCGACGGATTCGTGCTCGGCCTGGGCATCCTGGCGCCCTTCGCCGAGGACGAGAAGCAGCTCGACCACATGATGAACACCGCCGCGCCCATCTGGGACGGCAACGAGACCTGGCTGGTGCTGGGCGGCGCGGGCCTGCTGGCGGCGTTCCCGAAGGCCTATGCGCTGATCCTCTCGGCGCTGTACCTGCCGGTGCTGCTGATGCTGATCGCCCTGGTGTTCCGCGGGGTGGCGTTCGAGTTCCGCTTCAAGGCGCACCGCGCCAAGCGCCTGTGGGGCGCCGCGTTCGCGCTCGGCTCGCTGTTCGCGGCCTTCGCGCAGGGGCTGATCCTGGGCGCCATCGTCGAGGGCATGCCGCTGGCCGACGGCAAGTACGCCGGCGGCGCGTTCGGCTGGTTCAGCCCGTTCTCGATGCTGACCGGCGTGGCCCTGGTCTTCGGCTACGCCCTGCTGGGCTCGACTTGGCTGATCCTCAAGACCGAGGGCGCGATGCAGCGCGTCGCGCGCACGCTGGCGCGGCCGCTGGTGCTGGTGGTGGTCGCGTTCATGGGGCTGGTCAGCGCATGGCTGCCGTTCCTGGATTCGCGGCTGATGGCGCGCTGGTTCGAGGACGGGAATTTCTGGTGGCTCTCGCCGATTCCGCTGCTGGCGCTGGGCAACGCCCTCTGGCTGTGGCGGGCGACGCTGCGCAGCGACCGCGACGCCACGCCCTTCCTGCTCACGCTGAGCTTCTTCGGCCTGGGCTTCGCCGGCCTCGTGCTCGGGATCTGGCCCTACCTGGTGCCGCCGGCGCTGACCCTGTGGCAGGCGGCCTCGCCGCCGTCCTCGCAGATCTTCGTCCTGGCCGGGCTGGTGGTGCTGCTGCCGGCGATCCTGGGCTACACGTACTGGTCGTACTCGGTGTTCAGGGGCAAGATCGCCGCCGACGCGGGCTATCACTAGCGCGCCGGGGCGATCTCGCGGCACAGGCGCGTTTCGCGGGACATCCGCGCGAATCGGCGATCGGAATCGCAAAAGCGGGTAAGCTTCGGGCGGTATTTCAACCGACCCGAGTGTCCGTTCCGGCTGCATGCACGCCTACGTCTACAAGAGCCAGCGCAAGGCCGATACCTACGTCTATCTCGCCGCCCGCGACGATTTCGCGGCGCTGCCCGAACCGCTGCGCGACCAGCTGGGGCCGCTGCACTTCGTGCTGGACGTGGCGCTGACGCCCGAGCGCAAGCTGGCGCGCGAGGACGCGGCCACGGTGCGCGCCAATCTGGCCAGCCGCGGTTTCCATCTGCAGGTTCCGCCCACCCTGGCCAAGGATCCGCTGACCGGGGACTGGGGCACCGATGCCTGAACAGCCGACTCCGAAGCCGGCGCGCGCGCCCTTGCCGCGTCCGGGCCGCTGGCCGCTGGCCGCGCTCGCGCTGGGCGCGCTGCTGACGCTGGGCACCGGCGTGGGCGGGCTGGCCGCCGCGCTGGGCGGCTGGCTGGCGCAGCCGATGCTGGCGCTGGCCCTGCGCTGGTGGCGCGACGGGCGCCGCGAGCCCGTCTGGAAGGATGCCGCGGTCCGCCAGGACCTGCTGGCGCTGGTGGTGCTGTGGGGCGGGGCGCTGATGGCGGCCGCGGCCCTGGTGGTCTGGCCGCTGACCGCGCTGCGCGAAAGCGGCGGCATGGGCGCGGTGGTGGGTCTGAGTGCGGTGGTGGGCCTGGGCGTGATCGGATTGTGGCGGACCTGGCCGCTGTGGCGGGCGCTGGAACGCGAGGGCGGCAGCCTGGCGCGACGCTGGCACCAGCTCGGCGAGAGCGATGCCAGCGGCTGGCAGGGCGTGGCGGCGGCGGCCTGCGTGGCGCTGGTGCTGGCGACGATGCTGGTGCTCGCCTGGCCGGGATTGCTGGCCCCGACAGCGCGCTGGACGCTGGCCGGCGCGTCGGTGGTGCTGTGGCCGCTGCTGCACGGCGCGCTGCAGCGCTTCGCGGCGCCGGCGGCGGTGCGCCGCGACATTCCGGTGGTGGAGATGCCGGGAGCGGCGGCCGCGGCCGTGCCGGAGATCGACGGCGATCCCACCACGCTGCTGTTCGATGCCGCGCGCCGCGGCCGTGTCGATCGCGCGCTGGAGCTGCTCGATGCCGGCGCCGACGCCTTCGCGCTGCCGCCGGCGGACGAGCGCGACCAGCGCAGCCTGCCGGTGCTGGCGGCGGTGCTGCCCGATCTGCGCCTGCTGCGCGCGCTCATCGCCCAGGGCGTGGATCTCAATGCCGCGCACGCGGGCATGACGCCGCTGCTGGCCGCCACCCGCGACAGCTGGCATGGCCGGCCCGAGGCGGTGATGACCCTGCTCGCCAATGGCGCCGATCCGCGCGCGCGCGATGCCGACGGCAACACGCCGCTGCACCATGCCGCGCGCAGTTCCGATCCCGGCGTGGCGGCGCTGCTGCGCGATGCCGCGGCGGAGATGACCGCGCTCAACGGCGACGGCCTGACTCCGCTGGGCGTGGCCTGCGCGGCCGGCAACTGGCGTCTGGCGCGCTTCCTGCTCGAACGCGGCGCCTATCCCGAACCCGAGCAGGCCACCCCGGCCCTGCTCGCCGCCTCCGGCGGCGACGAGGACGACTGCGCCGGCGTCACCCTGCTGCTGAAGAACAAGGCCAAGACCAGCGCGCGCGGCCCGGGCGGGCGCAGCGCCCTGCACGAAGCCGCGTTCGCCGGCCATGCCGAGATCGCTGCGGTGCTGCTGGACGCCGGCGCCGACGTGCACGCGCGCGACGCGGCCGGGCGCACGCCGCTGCTGGAGGCCGCGCGCGGCGGACGGCTGGCGACGTTCGAGGCGCTGGTAGCCGCGCGCGCCGACGTGCAGGCGCTCGACGAGGAGCAGCGCGACGCGCTGCAACTGGCCAGCCGCGCCGAGATCGTGTCCTCGCCGCTGGTGCGGCGCCTGCTCGAGCTCGGCGCCGATCCCGCACGCG
Source organism: Luteimonas aquatica (assembly GCF_022662575.1). Taxonomy (GTDB): domain Bacteria; phylum Pseudomonadota; class Gammaproteobacteria; order Xanthomonadales; family Xanthomonadaceae; genus Luteimonas; species Luteimonas aquatica. The sequence continues at coordinate 126,301 of NZ_JALBFU010000002.1, forward strand.
CCGATGCCGAGGGCAAGCGCGCCATCGACTACGCCGCCGCCGCCGGCCGCTGGACCCTGGTGGCCGCGCTCGATCCCGAGTATCCCTTGCCCTCGGCGGTCGCCGCCGAGGCCGGCGACGCGCTGGCGAGCGGCCTGCCGCCGCCGGACCGCGCACCGCTCTCGCTGCTGCGCGATGCGCTGCGCGAGCAGCGGTTCGAGGGTCACGAGCGCCTGCTCGCGCTGCTCTCGCCGGCCGAGCTCGGCGGCCTACTGGTCGACGAGGAGGCGCCGCTGTCGGTGCCGCGCATCGAATGGCTGCTGGCGCGCGGCGCCGATCCGGAGGCGCGCGATGCGCACGGCGACACGCCGGTGTTCGTCTTGCTGGCGCAGGGCCCGGCGGCGCTGCCGGCGCTGCAGGCCCTGCTGCGCGCCGGCGCTTCGCCTGCCGGCAGCGGCGGGCTGGCGCGCTTTCTCGATGCCTGCGCGGCGGGCGATCAGGCCGGCCGCGGCCTGGAGCAGTTCGCGCTGGACCTGCTCGAGCGCGGCGCGGACCCGCATGCGCCCTCCCGGGCCGGCGGCCTCCACGCCGGCAGCCGCCCGCTGGCGTTGGCGGTGCGCCTGGGCTGGTCGCGCCTGCTCGAACGCCTGGTGACGCACGGCGTCGACCTGGACGCGCGCGATGCGCACGGCATGACCGCGCTGCACCTGTGCGCGGCGCTGGCGCGCGAGCCGGCGCTGAAGACCCTGATCCTGCACGGCGCCTCGCCCGAGGTGCGCGCCGCCGACGGGCAGACGCCGCTGGGCGTCGCGCTTTCCGGCGGCCACCGCACTCTGGCCGATTGGCTGGACTGGCGCGGCTGGCCGCTGCCCAAGCGGCCGCTGCGCGAAAGCGACGTGCCTTCGGCGGCCATCGTCGGCGATGCCGACGCGCTGCGGCGCCTGCTCGACCTGGGCTTCGCGGTCGACACGCCCGACGTGCAGGGCTGCACCGCGCTGCTGCGCGCGGCCGGCGGCGGCCACGGCGCGGTGGTCGATCTGCTGCTGGCGCGCGGCGCCGATCCGCAGCGGGCCGCCAAGACCGGCGCCACGCCGCTGTCGGCGGCGGTGAGCATGCGCCAGGGCGAGATCGTCGAGCGCCTGATCAAGGCCGGCGCGCAGCTGGAGCAGCGCCTGCCGGGCGAGGTCACGGTGCTGATGCTGGCGGCCGCGCTCGGCCTGCCGGACCTGTGCGCGCGCCTGCTCACCCGCGGCGCCGACATCCATGCCAGCGACGCGCAGGGGCTGACCCCGCTGCATTGCGCCGCGCTCTACGGCTTCACCGCGCGCGACCGGCCGCGCCTGCTGGCGCTGTTCGACACCCTGCTGCTGGCCGGCGCCGAACCCGATGCCGTGGCCGCCGGCGGCGTCACGCCGCTGCTGCTGCTGCTCGGCGCGCGCGCCGAGCCGGGCACGGCCTGCGACGAGGAGGTGGTCATGTCGGCGCTGGACCACCTGCTCGACGAGGAGGTCGCGCTCGACGCGCAGGACCCGCGCGGCTTCGGCCCGCTGCACCTGGCCGCGCTGCACGGCCTGCTGCGCCTGACCCAGCGCCTGCTGCGCGCCGGCTGCAATCCCGACCTGCGCGACGCGCTCAACCGCAGCCCGCGCGAGATCGCGGTGATGCGCGGCTTCGTCGACGTCGCCGCGCAGTTCGCGCCGATGCAGGCGGGCGTCTCCATGGCCCGCTTCCTCCGGGACCAGACGGGGTGAGGCGCCGCAAGCCAGCGAACGCCCACAAGGCGTTCGCTGCGGCGCCGAACGCCCGGCCATGGATGGCCGGGCCGGACGATCCGGAGCCGGCGATGTCGCGCCATGGATGGCGGCGCAATTTCAATCGAAGTGGATCGATGCCCTATCGGCACCAGCCACACGCCCAAAGCCGTATCCTCACACCGCAGACACCCAGCGCATTCGACCGACAAACGACCGGGGCCCCGCCATGCGCACCGACAACGAATTCCTGCGCTACGTCCTCGAACAGCTCTCGCCGCTGCCCGACCTGCGCGCCGCCGCCTTCTTCAGCGGCATCGGCATCCGCTCGGCCACGGCCATGTTCGCCATGCTCATGGACGGCAGCCTCTATTTCGCCACCGACGAGGCTACGCGGCCGCAATATCTCGCGCTCGGCAGCCGCCGGTTCTCCTACCGGATGAAGACGCGCCTGGTGGAAACCAAGTTCTTCGAGGTGCCGGCGGAGATCATCGACGAGCGCGAGCGGCTGCTGGCCTTCGCCCGCGCCGCGATCGCCGTGGCGGAACGGAAGGCCGGCGCGCGCCGCGGCAAGCGCGGCGCCTGAGCGCACCCGCCGGCGGGTCAGGAAACGGCGCGGGGCTTGTCCGATCCGGCATCGCCCGTGCCGCCGACCGTATCGGCCTCGAACAGCTGCATCAGTTCCTCGCGCGCCTCGCGCGCGGTCTGCTGCAGGGCTTCGTCGTCGTCGTACACCAGGTGCTGGGCGCGCAGCACCTTCTCGTCGTGGTCGCGGAAGCGGCGCACGTGGTCGGCCGCGGTCTCCGCCGGCATGCCGAGCGTCACCATCACCTGCTCGCCCATCTCCAGGCTGGAGCCGAACAGCTCGCGGGACACGATGGCGCCCAGGTCCATCAGCCGCCAGGCATGGCGGCGGTCGCGGGCGCGCGCGAACACCTTGGCGCCCGGATACATGCGCCGCACCAGGCGCACCGCCTTGGTGGTGGTGTCCGGATCGTCCATCGCGATGATGAACACCTTGATGCGGTCGCCGCCGGCCGCGCGCAGCAGGTCGGGGCGGGTCGGGTCGCCGTAGTACAGCTCCACGCCGAAGCGGCGCAGGGTGTCGATGGTCTCCAGGTCGTTTTCCAGGGCCACGATCGGAATGCGCTGCGACAGCAGCAGCCGCCCGACGATCTGGCCGAAGCGGCCCATGCCGGCGATCAGCACCTTCGGCCGGTGGTCCTCGATGATGTCGAACTCGCGCTTGGGCTTCTGCTCGCGGCGGTCGGGGAAATCCCTGAGCAGGCGGCTGATGCCGATCAGCAGGATCGGCGTGAGGGCCATCGACACGCCCACGATCGCCACCAGGCGATCGTGCACGGCGTTGTTGAGCAGGCCCACGCGCAGCGCCTCGCGGAACACCACGAAGGCGAACTCGCCGCCCAGCCACAGCACGCCGCCGAGCATCAGCGCGCTGCGCCCGGGCAGGCGCCCGGGGCGCAGCTTGCCGACCAGGAACAGCAGCGCGAACTTCACCACCAGCAGCAACAGCACGCCGCCGGCGATCAGCTGCGGCTCCTTGACGATGCGGTCCAGGTCGATGCCCATGCCCACCGCGATGAAGAACAGGCCCAGCAGCAGGCCCTCGAACGGCTGGATCTGCGATTCCAGCTCGTGGCGGAATTCCGAATCGGCCAGCAGCACGCCAGCGATGAACGCGCCCAGGCCCGCGCTCAGCCCGGCTTCCTGCATGAACCAGGCCGAGCTGAGCACCGCGAACAGCGCGGTGGCGGTGAACACTTCCGGCATGCGCGTGCGCGCCACCACGCGGAACACCCAGCGCAGCAGGTAGCGTCCGCCGATCACCACCAGGATCAGGGCGCCGATCGCCTTGCCGGCCACGGTCCAGGTCAGCGTCTCGGCGTTGGCGCCGCCCAGCAGCGGGATGGCCGCCAGCAGCGGGATCGCCACCAGGTCCTGGAACAGCAGGATCGCGAACGCCAGGCGGCCGTAGTCGGTGGCCAGCTCCTTGCGCTCGCCGAGCAGCTGCAGGCCGACGGCGGTGGAGGAGAGCGCTAGGCCGAGGCCGATCACCAGCGCCGGCTTCCAGTGCTGGCCGGTGGCCAGCACGATGCCGCCGAGCACCGCGGCGGTGAGCGCGACCTGCAGGCCGCCGGAGTAGAACACCGGCTTGCGCATCACCCGCAGGCGCGGCAGCGACAGTTCCAGGCCGATCACGAACAGCAGCATCACCACGCCGATCTCGGAGGCGTTGAGGATGCGGTCGGTATCGCTGACCACGCCCATGCCGTCCGGCCCCAGCGCCACGCCGGCGGCGAGATAGGCCAGCACCGCGCCCAGGCCGAAGCGCTTGAACACCGGCACGGCGACCACGCCCGCCAGCAGAAAGACCAGGGCCAACTCGAGACCGCTACCGTGCATGCGCACCTCCTGCGTCGATTATGCCTGCATGCGCGAGCGCGCCGGCGCCATGGAGGGAATATGCGTGATACTGCCTGTTCCTTCCGTGTTCGAGGTGCCCGGCCCTTGGACCTGAAAAGCGGCTATCCCTGGTGGGCGGTGCGCAACGGTCTGCCCTACGCCTTCGCGCGGCTGCGCCAGGACCTGCGCTGCGACGTGGCGGTGCTGGGCGGCGGCATCAGCGGCGCGCTGATCGCCGACGAGCTGGCCGCGCACGGGCACGAGGTGGCCGTGATCGAGCAGGGCGAGATCGGCTGGGGCAGCACGGCGGCCAGCACGGCGCTGCTGCAGTACGAGATCGACGTCCACCTGACCGACCTGGCCCGTCGCCACGGCGAGGCGGCGGCGGTGCTGGCCTATCGCGCCTGCGCCGAAGCCATCCCGCGCCTGGCCGAAGTCGCCGGACGCGTGCGCGATGTCGATTTCGGCCGCGCCCGCAGCCTGTACTGGGCCAGCAAGCGCCGCCACCGCCGCGTCCTGGAAGCCGAATGCAGGCTGCGCCTGCGCCACGGCTTCGAGGTGGAGTGGCTGTCCGCGCCGGCGCTGCGCGAGCGCTACGGTATCCACGCCCCGGGCGCCATCCTCAGCCGCCTCGGCGCGCGCGTGGATCCCTACCGCCTGGCCCGGCGTCTGCTGGCGAGGCTGGAACGGCAGGGCGTGGCGGTCTTCGACGGCAGCCCGGTCGAGCGCATCGAAACCGCCGCGCGCGGGGTGGTGCTGCGCACGCCCGAGGGCGCGACGGTGCGCGCGCGACACCTGGTGCTGGCCACCGGCTATGCCGGCCAGCAATGGCTGAAGCAGAACGTCGCCCGCAACCGCAGCAGCTACGCCTTCGTCACCGACCGGATCGACAAGGAGGCGCTCGGACCGCTGCGCGACACCCTGCTGTGGGAGACCGCGCGCCCCTATCTCTACCTGCGCGATACCGGCGACGGCCGGCTACTGGTGGGCGGGGAGGACGACGCCGTCGACATTCCGGCCCGGCGCGACGCCCTGGTCGAACGCAAGGCGCGCACGCTGGCCGCGCGCGTGGCCGAGCGGTTTCCGGCGCTGCCGCCGCTGCGCCCGGCCTTCGCCTGGGCCGGCACCTTCGCCGAGACCGAGGACGGCCTGCCGTTCTTCGGCCCGCATCCCCAGCACGGCCCGCGCGTGCACTTCGCCATGGCCTACGGCGGCAACGGCATCACCTACGCCATGCTCGGCGCCGGGCTGCTGCGGGCGCTGATCGAGCGGCGCCGCCATCCGCTGGCACGGCTGTTCTCGTTCTCGCGGCTGGACTGAATCCCTCCGCGCCGGCCGCCGGGCAGCCCCGGTTTGTCGGCGCGCGGACCGAGTGGCATATTGATCCGCGCGGGCAGCCCGGCAAGGCGTTCGCGCGGACGCCGCCCGGCTTGCGCCTGGCGCGCATCGGAAGGACAACCGAAACGGATGCAGGGGGAGTTGTGAAAGGACGATCATGGGTCGCGATGGCGATCTTGCTGGCGGGCGCCTTCCTTGCGCAGGCCGCCGGACCGAAGGCGGTGCGGGCGCAGGCCGAGTCGAGCATGCTGCTCACCGGAACCCTCGCCATCGCCGCCGACGGCAGCGTCAAGGAACACGCGCTGGATCAGCGGGACAAGCTGCCGTCGGGCGTGGCGAAGCTGGTGGCCGACAACGTCGCCAAGTGGCGCTTCCGGCCGGCGACGGTCCCGGGCGGGGCGGAAGCCGCGCAAGTGAACATGAGCCTGCTCATCGTCGCGAAGAAGCTCGACGAGGAGCATTACAAGGTGAGCATCCGGGCCGCCAATTTCATGGATGCCCGGCAGCGCCCCGGCGAAACGGTGACGGGCCGGCGGCTGGCGCCGCCGCAATATCCGAAGGAGGCGGCCGCTTCCAGGATCAACGGCGTGGTGTTCCTGCTGTTGCGCGTGGGCCGCAAGGGCACCGTCGAGGATGCGTTCGTCGAACAGGTCAACCTGCGCGTGGTCGGCAGCGATCCGCAGATGGCCAAGGCGCGCGACATGCTTTCGCGCAACGCCTTGCAGGCGGCCAAGCACTGGACGTTCAATCCGCCGACCGCGAGCGAGGAAGCCGGCGAGGATGCCTGGGTGGTGCGCGTTCCGGTCGACTACCTGCTCTGGGGCGCGTCCCGGCCGGCCTACGGCGAATGGACGACGTACATTCCGGGGCCGCGGCAACGGCCGGCATGGGCGGACGAGGACGACGCCTCGACCAGCCCGGAAGCCATGCTGGCCGGCGGCGTCTACATGGTCGGCGACGGTCCGCGCCTGCTGACGCCGCTCGAACAGGGCTGAGGCGTTCCAGGCGGATGCATTCCGGATCCGCATAGGCCGCGATGGGACCGGGCGCATGCCGGCGCGGAGCGGGATGCGACGCGCGCGGAGGCAAAGCGGTTTCGGTGGCGTTACGCACGCGCCTCTCGCGACGGCCGTGCGGGGAGTTGGGGATTCGATGAGAAGGATCGACGCCGCTTTTCGCGGGACGTCCCCGCGGGCGTCACGAGGCGGCGCGATGCCGGGAGTCGTGCAACGCGATTGTTCAAGGAGCTGAAGATGCGCAACAGGTTCGAAAAAACGGCATGGGGATTGGCGCTGGCGCTCGCCGCGGGCGGCGCGGGCGCGGTGGGACCGGTCGCCTTCGACACGACGGTCAAGGTCGCGATCGACGCCTCGGGCACGCCCACGCAGGTGCTGACCGCGCCCAAGCTGCCGCAGCCGGTCCGCGAGAAGCTCGAGGAGAGCGTCAAGGCCTGGCGGTTCACCCCGCCCAGCCGCGACGGCAAGGCGGTGGCGGGCGCGACCTTCGTCCGCCTCGCGGCCTGCGCGATGCCGGACGCGCGCGGCGGATTGACGATGTCGGTCGCCTACAAGGGCAACGGCCCGGAAGCGTTGAACATGCTCAAGGCGCTGCCCAAGTTCCCCTCCGACCGCGACGCGCTGCGCGAGAAGCGGGTCGAGTTCTCCGTCGAGTACACGGTGGATCCGAACGGCCGCGCGAAGCTGGCGGAGATCAAGCAGGTGGAGGGCAGCGACAAGGCCCTGAAGGCCTTCACGCCGGCGCTGCGCGAATGGGTGTCGAAGCTGCGCTTCACGCCCGAGGAGGTGGACGGCATGCTGGTCAGCACCCGCATGCGCACCCCGATCGTGTATCGCGTGTCCTCGGCCGCGCTGTCGCCCACGCGCGAGCAGGAGCAGGAGCGCCTGCTCGAGCGCGGGCGCATGTCGCCCGAATGCCTGGCCGCCGGCGGCGCCGCCGCGCCGCCGCTGCTGCAGGCCTATGCGGTCGATTCGCAGGTGAAGTTCCTGGGCCCGGGCTGAAGGCTCCGGCGACCGCGGGAGACGGGCAACGCAACTGCGTCATCAACGAACGAGGATTGCCATGAAGGGATTATGGATGCTTGGGGCCGGCATGCTGCTGTCGTTCCAGGCCGCGGCCGGCTACGTCAACGACGCCAAGATCACGAAGGTCAGGGTGGAGGCCAACGGAAAGGGCACGATCGCCCTGGACTCGAACATCAACGGCTCGCCCGCGTGCACGGGGTATTACAGCGTGCTGTCCTTCGACGCCGGCAGCGCCGGCGGCAAGGCCATCATGGAGATGGCGCAATTGGCGAAGGAGCATTACTGGTCGGTCACGGTCGAGGGCAGCGGCGCCTGCTCGATCTACCCGAGCCTGGAGGATGTGCAGTCACTGACGCTCGAGTAGGGCGGCGGTGCCCGCGCGCTTGGGCGCCGGGCGTCGGCCCATGAAAAAAGCCCCGCGGACGCGGGGCTTTTCTGCGGCGCTCGACCTCAGCGCTTCATCGACTGGAAGAACTCGTCGTTGGACTTGGTGGTCTTCATCTTGTCGAGCAGGAATTCCATCGCCGCGATCTCGTCCATCGGATGCAGCAGCTTGCGCAGGATCCAGATCTTCTGCAGCAGCTCCGGCTCGATCAGCAGGTCCTCGCGGCGGGTGCCGGACTGGTTGACGTTGATCGCCGGGTAGACGCGCTTCTCGGTGATGCGGCGGTCCAGGTGGATTTCCGAGTTGCCGGTGCCCTTGAACTCCTCGTAGATCACCTTGTCCATCGCGCTGCCGGTGTCGACCAGGGCGGTGGCGATGATCGTCAGCGAGCCGCCTTCCTCGACGTTGCGGGCCGCGCCGAAGAAGCGCTTGGGGCGATGCATGGCGTTGGAGTCCACGCCGCCGGTGAGCACCTTGCCGGAGGAGGGCACCACGTTGTTGTAGGCGCGGGCCAGGCGGGTGATCGAATCGAGCAGGATGACGACGTCCTTCTTGTGCTCGACCAGGCGCTTGGCGCGCTCGATCACCATCTCGGCGACCTGCACGTGGCGCGCGGCCGGCTCGTCGAAGGTGGAGGAGACCACTTCGCCGCGCACGGTGCGCTGCATTTCGGTCACTTCCTCGGGGCGCTCGTCCACCAGCAGCACGATCAGGTGCACGTCCGGATGGTTGCTGGTGATGGCGGTGGCGACCTGCTGCATCATCATCGTCTTGCCGGCCTTGGGCGGCGAGACGATCAGCGCGCGCTGGCCCTTGCCCTGCGGCGCCATCAGGTCGAGGATGCGGCCGGTGATGTCCTCGGTGGAGCCGTCGCCGCGCTCGAGCTTGAAGCGCTTGCGCGGGAACAGCGGGGTGAGGTTCTCGAACAATACCTTGCCGCGGCTGGCTTCCAGCGGTTCGCCGTTGATGGTGTCGACGATGGCCAGGGCGAAGTAGCGCTCGCCGTCCTTGGGCCAGCGGATGCGTCCGGCCAGGTGGTCGCCGGTGCGCAGGTTGAAGCGGCGGATCTGGCTGGGCGAGATGTAGGTGTCGTCGGGGCCGGCCAGGTAGCTGGCCTCGGCCGAGCGCAGGAAGCCGTAGCCGTCGGGCAGGATTTCCAGCACGCCGTCGGCGGCGACGCCCTCGCCGTGGCGGGTCAGCACCTTCAGCAGGGCGAAGATCACGTCCTGCTTGCGGGCGCGGGCCACGCCCTCGTGGATGTTGAGCTGTTCGGCGATGTCGAGCAGCTTCTGCGCCGGCATGCGCTTGAGCTCGCCGAGCGAATACTGCGGGAAGCCTTCGGGGATGTTGGGCGGCGGCAGGCGCTGGGCCTGGTCGTTGTTGCCGTCCTCGCGGGGCAGGCCGTCCTCGCGGTAGCCGCCGCCGCGGTTGCGGTCGCGGCGATTGCGGAAGCGGTCGCGGCGGTTGTGCCGGTTGCCGTAGTCGCCCTGCTGGTCGCCGCGCTTCTCGCCGCCGTCCTGGCCGCCATTGCCGTTGCCGCCGCTGAAGGATTCAGGCGCGGACGCGGCGGGAGGCGGGGAGGGGGCGGCCGGAGGCGGCGCGGTCTGGGCGGGCGGCGGCGCGGCGGGCGCCGGCGGCAACGCGATTTCGGACTGGGGGGCCGCGGTCTTGGCGACGGCCTTGGTGGTGCGCACGGTTTTGCGCACGCGCTTCACGGCGGTATCGCCGGAATCGGGGGTTTTGGTAGACAAGTGCGAAATTCCTCGCTAGCTGCGAGCGTCCGCAGAAGGCGGACGGGATGGGAGAAGTGGAGGTGTCGAGATGGGTGCGGCGCCTGGATCGCGCCGGGAGATGCGTCGGCACCCCCGACCGGTTGCGCGCCGGTTGCGGAAAAACTAGCACCGACCCGGCACGGCGGCAAGCGCCCGGTGGGCGGGGATTCATCGAAACGTGCCGGCGGCCGGTGCCGGAAGCGCTCGGCTGCAGAGCTTCAGGTTGGGCCGGAGCCCTGGAATTCAAGGACCGCGCACGCCGTCCCGGCTGCCGGGACGGCGGCGAGCCTCAGATCGCCTTGTCGATCATCTGCGCCAGTTGCGCCTTGCCGACGGCGCCGATCTGGGTGGCCTGGACCTGGCCGTCCTTGAACAGCAGCAGCATGGGAATCGAGCGCACGTGGTACTTCATGGCCGTGCCGCGGTTCTCGTCCACGTTCACCTTGGCGATCTTGACCTTGCCCTCGTAGGTCTCGGCCAGCTCGTCCAGGGCGGGGGCGATCATCTTGCACGGCCCGCACCACTCGGCCCAGAAATCGACCAGGACGGGCTCGGACGACTGCAGCACGGCTGCGTCGAAATCGGCGTCGGTGGCGTGGATGATCTTCTCGCTCACTGCAATCTCCTGGGGATCAAGGGCAGGGGACCGCCATGGCGGCCCCGGTTAACTGTTAAACTGGGGTAAGGCGGGACCTGTTTCAAGCTACCAGTCACGCCCAAGCAACGCCGCAAGTCGCGTCCAGGGACCGAAAAGCCATACCACGGAGGGTGGCTCCAGCCCACGCAGCCCACTCATCGTCCGGCGCAACCAGTCTGCGCGGCGGCCGTCATCCACGCAAGCGCATCGATGCGCTACCGCCTGCTTCATAAGCATTTTTTCATGAGCGACAAACCTCTTACCGACATCACCTTTTCCGCCTTCGAGTTGCATCCGGCGCTGCTGGCCGGCCTCGAGGCCGCCGGGTTCACCCGCTGCACCCCGATCCAGGCGCTGACCCTGCCCGTGGCGCTGCCCGGCCGCGACGTCGCCGGACAGGCCCAGACTGGCACCGGCAAGACCCTGGCCTTCCTGATCACGGTCATCAACCGCCTGCTCTCGCGCCCGGCCCTGGCCGAGCGCAAGCCCGAGGACCCGCGCGCCCTGATCCTGGCCCCGACCCGCGAGCTGGCCATCCAGATCCACAAGGACGCGATGAAGTTCGCCTCCGACCTGGGCCTGAAGTTCGCCCTGGTCTACGGCGGGGTCGACTACGACAAGCAGCGCGCCCAGCTGCAGGCCGGCGCCGACGTCATCATCGCCACGCCCGGCCGCCTGATCGACTACGTCAAGCAGCACAAGGTGGTCTCGCTGCACGCCTGCGAGATCTGCGTGCTGGACGAGGCCGACCGCATGTTCGACCTGGGCTTCATCAAGGACATCCGCTTCCTGCTGCGCCGCATGCCGGTGCGCACCGAGCGGCAGACCCTGCTGTACTCGGCCACGCTCAGCCACCGCGTGCTGGAACTGGCCTACGAGCACATGAACGACCCCGAGAAGCTGGTGGTCGAGGCCGAGACGGTGACCGCCGCGCGCGTGCGGCAGAAGCTCTACTACCCCGCCGACGAGGAGAAGCTGCCGCTGCTGCTGGGCCTGCTCTCGCGCAGCGAGGGCGCGCGCACCATGGTGTTCGTCAACACCAAGGCCTTCGTCGAGCGCGTGGCGCGCGCGCTGGAGCGCGCCGGCTACCGCGTGGCCGTGCTCTCCGGTGACGTGCCGCAGAAGAAGCGCGAGACGCTGCTCAAGCGCTTCCAGGCCGGCCAGCTGGAAATCCTGGTCGCCACCGACGTGGCCGCGCGCGGCCTGCACATCGACGGCGTCAGCCACGTCTACAACTACGACCTGCCCTTCGATGCCGAGGACTACGTGCACCGCATCGGCCGCACCGCGCGCCTGGGCGCCGAGGGCGATGCGATCAGCTTCGCCTGCGAGCGCTACGCGATGGGCCTGCCGGACATCGAGGCCTACATCGAGCAGAAGATCCCGTCCGAGCCGGTGACCCCGGACCTGCTGACGGCGCTGCCGCGCAAGCCGCGCGAGGGCGTGGCCGTGTCGATCGACGGGGACGACGAGGAAGGCGAGAGCATCGGCGAGATCTTCAAGGAAGCGCGCGAGCAGCGCGCGGCCGACGAGGCCCGCCGGGGCGGCGGTCCGCGCGGCCGCAGCGGCGGCGGTCGCGGGACCGGTCGTTCCGCGCGCGGAGGCGATTCACGCCCGCCGCGCGAGGGCGAGGGACGCCGCGAACGCGGGCCGCGTCCGCCGCGCCCCCAGGGCGAGACGGCGCAGCCGCAGGCATCGATGGCGTCCGCCGCCGTCGCCGAGGGCACCACCGAGGAGCGCGCCCCGCGCAAGCGCCGTCGCCGTCGCGGCGGCCGGCGCGTGGAAAACGGCGAGGCGGTGCAGAACAACGCAGCGCCGGGGCAGACGGCAGCGCCGGCGGCCACCGCCCGCGCGCCGCAGCAGATCACCCCGCAGCAGGTCAGGCCCGGCAAGCCGGCCAAGGCCGCGAACGCGGGGGAGACCGCGCCCTCGCTGCTGTCGCGCATCGGCCGCGGCCTGAAGAAGCTGGTCACGCGCGCGCCCAGAACCCAGCACTGATCGCCGCACGGCGTCGGGTCCGGAGCGCGGGGGTGAAACTTCGTGGCTCCGGGCCGATAATCCCGGTGCCCGGCCCCCACTCTAGGGCCTCCACTTCCGGTTTTCATGAGCGTCCTGCGCTTCGACAACGTCAGCAAGCAATATCCGGGCGGCCACGCGGCGCTCTCGGACGTCAGTTTCGAAGTGCGGCCCGGCGAGATGCTGTTCGTCACCGGCCATTCCGGGGCCGGCAAGAGCACCCTGCTCAAGCTCATCCACCTGTCCGAGCGGCCCAGCCGCGGCGCCGTGCTGTTCGGCGAGCGCAACCTGATGAAGGTGCGCGGCCGCCGCGTCGCGCTGCACCGCCGCGAGGTCGGGGTGGTGTTCCAGGACCACCGGCTGCTCACCGACCGCAGCGTGTTCGAGAACGTGGCGCTGCCGCTGATCCTGCGCGGCATGCGCCGCGGCGAGATCGCCAAGCGCGTGCGCGGCGCGCTGGAGAAGCTCGGCCTGGGCGCGCGCGAGCGCGCGCTGCCCACCCAGCTCTCCGCCGGCGAGCAGCAGCGCGTGGGCATCGCCCGCGCGGTGGTGTCCGAGCCGCGGCTGCTGGTCGCTGACGAGCCCACCGGCAACCTCGACCCGACCCTGTCGGCCGAGATCATGGCGCTGTTCTCCTCGCTGCCGGCGCGCGGCACCAGCGTGATGATCGCCAGCCACGACCTCGGCCTGGTCAAGCGCATGAAGAAGCGCGTGCTGGTGCTCGACCACGGCCGCCTGGCCGACGACATCTCGCCGGAGGACCTGGCCGATGAGTGAGGCCGACGCGCGCGAGCCGATCGATCCGCATCGCCAGCGCGAGCTCGAATCGCGCCGTCCGCGCGAGGGCGAGGCGCCGCGCGCGGCGTCCGGCAACGGCGTGGCCACCTGGTTCGACCACCATCTCTACAGCGTCGTCGCCAGCCTCGGCCGCATGCTCGGCAAGCCGTGGGCGACGCTGCTCACCGTCGGCGTGATGGCGGTGGCGCTGGCGCTGCCGCTCGGGCTGTGGCTGGTGCTGGGCAATATCGAGCGTTTCGCCGGGCACGTGGAGCAGTCGCGCGAGATCAGCGTGTTCCTCAAGCAGGACGTGGGCGCCGCGCGCGCGCAGGCGCTGGCGGGCGAGCTGCGCGACCGCCGCAACGTCGGCAAGGTGGTGCTGCGCACGCCGGAACAGGGCCTGCAGGAGCTGCGCGAGAAGGGCGGCCTGGGCGAGGCGATCGACGCGGCGGGCGACAATCCGCTGCCGTTCCTGCTGATCGTGACCCCGCGCGGCGACGAGGCGATGCTCGCCGACGGCCTGCGCCAGCTGCCGGAGGCCGACCAGGTGCAGCACGACGCGCAATGGCGCCAGCGCCTGAACGACTGGCTGCGCTTCGGCAACCGCGCCGCCTGGGTGCTGGCTGCGCTGCTTGGCCTCGGAGCGCTGCTGGTGGTGGGCAATACCGTGCGCCTGGACATCCAGGGGCGGCGCGAGGAGATCGGCGTGCTGCAGCTGCTGGGCGCCACCGACGGCTTCATCCGCCGCCCGTTCCTGTACCTGGGCGCCTGGTACGGCCTGGCCGCGGGCGCGGCGGCAATCGGGCTGCTGACGCTGACCGGGATGGCGCTGCGCGAACCGCTGGCCGAACTGGCGCGCAGCTACGGCAGCCGTTTCGAGCTGGCCGGCTTCACGCCGGTCCAGGTGCTGGTCGTGCTGGCCGGGGCGGCGCTGCTCGGCTGGCTGGGCGGCGGCATCGTGACCGGGCACTTCCTGCGGCAGACCCGACCGACGGATACCTAGGGGCCGCCCGCCGCCATGAAAGGGCTCGCGTTGCTTCTCAAAGGCCGTCCGCTGGTGCTCCTTGGCGCGGCGCCCGCAGCGGGTGGCCGCTGATGGCCGCCGCGCAGGACCTCCGCCACGTGGCCAGCGACGCGCCGCGGGTGATGGTGGTCGACGGTTCGCGGATGATGCGCAAGCTGATCGGCGACGTGCTGCGGCGCGAGCTGGCCAATGTCGAGGTGATCGGCTGCAGCGGGCTGGCCGAGGCCGGCGCCGTGCTCGCCGACACGCCCGTGGACCTGGTGACCACCGCGCTGGTGCTGCCCGACGGCGACGGCCTGCGCCTGGCGCAGACGGTGCGCGCGGCCGCCGGCCAGCGCTACATCCCGGTGATCGTGATCTCCGGCGACGCGCAGTCGCACCTGGAGAACCGGCGCTTCACCGAGGATGTGACCGATTATTTCGACAAGGCGCTCGGCCACCAGGCGCTGGCGGCCTTCGTGCGCGGCTACGTGCAGCCGCATCCGGACAGGATGACCGTGCCCGGCGCGCACGTGCTCTACATCGAGGACAGCCGCACCGTCGCGCTGGCGACCATGCGCATGCTGCAGGCGCGCTCGATGCACGTCACCCACGTGGTCAGCGCCGAGGCGGCGCTGGAGTTCCTGCGCGAGCGCCGCGCCAGCGGCAACGCGCCGGGCGTCGATCTGGTGCTGACCGACGTGTACCTGAAGGGCGAACTCGACGGCCGCGACGTGCTGGCGGCGGTCCGCCACGAGTTCGGCTACGGCAAGCGCCGCCTGCCGGTGCTGGTGATGACCGGCGACGACAACCGCGACAACCAGTCGACGTTGCTGCGCGAGGGCGCCAACGACCTGGTGCTCAAGCCGATCGAGGAGCGCCTGCTGGTGACCAAGGCGCTGTTCCAGCTGCGCCTGGCGCGGATGCAGGACCGGCGGACACCCGCCGCTTGAGGCGCCGGAGGACGAGGGATGAAGATCAAGCGCATCGTCGCCAACCTGCCGGCGGCCGATCCCGCCGCCGGCGACGCCTTCTATCGCGACCTGCTGGGCCTGGAGGTGCTGATGGATCACGGCTGGCTGCGGACCTACGGCAACCGGGCGAAGATGACCGTGCAGCTGGGCGTGGCCGCCGAGGGCGGTTCCGGCACGCCGGTGCCCGCGCTGTCGATCGAGGTGGACGACCTCGACCAGGCGCTGGCGCGCGCGCATGCGGCCGGCATCCCCATCGAATACGGGCCGGCGCTCGAGCCCTGGGGCGTGCGCAGGTTCTATGTGCGCGACCCCTTCGGTAATGTGGTCAACCTCCTGCAGCATCTTTGACCATACCGAGGCGGGATCGTACGGGACCATGAACGACGAAGACAAAGAGGGCCGCATCAAGCTCGAGCCTTCCTGGAAGGCGCGCGTGGGCGACTACCTGCAGCGCGAGGAGATGCGCGCGCTCTCGGCCTTCCTGCGCGAGCGCAAGGCGGCCGGCGCGCGCATCTATCCGCCCGGGCCGCGCATCTTCGCCGCCTTCGACGCCACGCCGTTCGAGGCGGTGAAGGTGGTGATCCTCGGCCAGGACCCGTACCACGGCCCTGGCCAGGCGCATGGCCTGTGCTTCTCGGTGCTGCCGGGCGTGCCGGTGCCGCCGTCGCTGGACAACATCTACAAGGAAATCCAGCGCGACCTCGGCATCGCGCGCCCCGACCACGGCTACCTGATGCCCTGGGCCGAGCGCGGCGTGCTGCTGCTCAACGCGGTGCTGACGGTGGAGGAGGGGCGCGCCGGCGCGCACCAGGGCAAGGGCTGGGAGGGCTTCACCGACCACGTCGTGGACACGCTCAACCGCGAGCGCGAAGGCCTGGTCTTCCTGCTCTGGGGCAGCTACGCGCAGGCCAAGGGTCGGGTGATCGACACGCGCCGCCATCGCGTGCTCAAGACCACGCATCCCTCGCCGCTGTCCGCGCACCGCGGCTTCCTCGGCAGCGGGCATTTCTCCGCGGCCAACGACTATCTCTCGCGCCACGGCCAGGCGCCCGTCGACTGGTCCCTGCCGCCGCGCGCCGAGCTGGTGGTGAGGTGAGGACGGTCGTCGCCACCCGCTACGTCACGCCGCTGCGCGAGGGCGGCTCGCTGCCGGCGGTGGTGGAGGCCGACGACGAGGGCATGTACGTGATGAAGTTCCGCGGCGCCGGGCAGGGCGCCAAGGCGCTGATCGCGGAACTGGTGGCGGGCGAGTTCGCCCGCGCGCTCGGCCTGCCGGTGCCGGAGATCGTGCTGATCGAGCTCGACCCGGACATGGCGCGCACGGAGCCGGACCCGGAGATCCAGGAGCTGATCCGCGCCAGCGCCGGCTGCAACCTCGCCCTGGACTACCTGCCCGGCGCGCTCAACTACGATCCGCTGGTCGACCGGCCCGAGGCCGAGCTGGCCTCGCGCGTGGTCTGGTTCGACGCCTTCGTCAGCAACGTCGACCGCACCGCGCGCAACACCAACCTGCTGATGTGGCATCGCCGCCTGCAGCTGATCGACCACGGCGCGGCGCTGTACTTCCACCACGACTGGAGCAGCGCCGGGCGCGCGGCCGAGGCGGCCTTCCCGCTGATCCGCGACCACGTGCTGCTGCCCTTCGCCACGCGGCTGCGCGAGGCCGACGCCGCGCTGGCCGGGCGCGTGGACGAGGCCGGCATCGCGCGCATCGTCGCGCAGGTCCCGGACGCCTGGCTGGCCGGCGAGCCGGCGTTCGCCGACGCCGCCCAGTACCGCCAGGCCTACGTCGACTACTTCTGCCGCCGCCTGGCCGGGCGCGGCGCGTTCGTGGAGGAGGCGATCCGTGCCCAGTCCGTCCACGTATGACTATGCCGTGGTGCGCGTGGTGCCGCGCGTGGAGCGCGAGGAGTTCGTCAACGTCGGCGTGGTGGTCTCCTGCCCCGGCGCCGGCGTGCTCGCGGCCGCCATCGAGCTGGACGAGGCGCGGCTGCGCGCGCTCGATCCGAAGGTGGACCTGGACGCCGTGCGCGCCCACCTCGACGCGGTGGTGCGCATCTGTCGCGGCGGCGCCGAGGCCGCGCCGATCGGCCTGCTGGCGCCGCGCGCGCGCTTCCACTGGCTCACCGCCCGGCGCAGCGCGATCATCCAGATGTCGCCGGTGCATACCGGGCGCACCGCCGATCCCGATCAACTGATCGAGCACTTGCTGGCGCGGATGGTCAGGCTAGGATAGTCATCCCGGCGCGCATGCGGCGCGCCCGGCGACGTGGTCGCGGCCTGCATGGGCAGGGGGCGGATATTCGGGCGCAGGCGCGTTCCGTAAATCGCAACGACAATCCCATACGACAAGGAGTGTGTGGCTATGCGAGTCAAGCAAGCGATCGGCTTGTGTCTGGTGCTTTCCACGATGTGCGCAACGGCAATCGCCCGCGACGCCGAGCGCCTTACCCCCGCGCAGGCGGCCTATGCCGCCGCGGCTTCCTCCCAGCTCATTCCCGGGAGCGATATCGAGTACGGCTATCATCCGCACATCGTCACGATCGCGGATCTCGACAAGGCGTCGGGGCCCCAAATCGTCTATCTGCAGACCGCCTTCAACACGGGTTCGACGTCCGACGCGACCAACAGCCTGATCGTGATGACCCGGCTCAGGAAAGGCGACAAGCGGGGCGTCGATCCCGTGCCGAAAAACGCCAAGGCGACGGAGGCCTATTACCGGGACGTCCGCAGAAGCGGTTACGCCGACGATGCCGGCACGCATATCCCCGGCGAAGTGTCGACCCTGCAGGTCAGCGGCGACAGGATCGAGGTCGGTTTCCTCAGCAAGAAGGACTCGCCGACCTGCAAGCGCTCCAAGGAGACGGACGCAGGCCGCAAGGCGACGACGCACTGCCCGCCGCCGGGCTGGCATACCTGGGTCTATGCCTGGACGCCCGGGAAATTGAAGCGGGTCGCCTGCCTGGACGGAGCGCGTGCCCAGGTCCGATGCAATCCAGCGCATGAGACCGGCCTCTGACCTCGCCCGCTCGATCAGGAAGGACATACCGCCTCCCGGTCCAAGGCCGGGGTGATGCGCCGGGCGCTCCAGAAGATGCGGGAGCGCCCCTTCCCCCGCGCTTTATTCGCCCAGCGTCAGCAGCGAGGCGTTGCCGCCGGCCGCCGTGGTGTTGACCGTCACGGTCTTCTCCGTGGCGAAGCGCGGCAGGTAGTGCGGGCCGCCGGCCTTGGGGCCGGTGCCGGACAGGTTCTGGCCGCCGAAGGGCTGCACGCCGACCACCGCGCCGATCTGGTTGCGGTTGACGTAGACGTTGCCGACCCGGGCGCGGGCGGCGATGCGCTCGATGGTCTCGTCGATGCGCGAATGGATGCCCAGGGTCAGGCCGTAGCCGGTGGCGTTGATGGCGTCGATCACCGCGTCGAGCTGGTCGGCCTGCCAGCGGACCACGTGCAGGGCCGGGCCGAAGTTCTCGCGGGTGAGCTGGGAGAGCGACTGCAGCTCCCAGGCGCGCGGCGCGAAGAAGGTGCCGTGGGCGGTGGAGTCGTCGGTGCCGGCCTGCGCGATCGGCCTGGCGCTGCCGGCCATCTTCGCGGCGTGGTCCTCCAGCAGCTTCAGCGCGTCGGTGTCGATCACCGGGCCGACGTCGGTGGAGAGCAGCGCGGGATCGCCCACGCGCAGCTCGGCCATCGCGCCGGCCAGCATGTCGATCACCTTGTCGGCGATGTCGGCCTGCACGAACAGCACGCGCGCCGCCGAGCAGCGCTGGCCGGCCGAGGTGAAGGCGGAGGCGAGCGCGTCCTTGACCAGCTGCTCGGGCAGCGCCGAGGAGTCGGCGATCAGCGCGTTCTGGCCGCCGGTCTCGGCGATCAGCACGCCGATCGCGGCATCGCGCGCGGCCAGGGCGCGGTTGATGGCGCGCGCGGTGTCGGTGGAGCCGGTGAAGGCGACGCCGGCCACGCGCGGATCGCGGGTCAGCGCGGCGCCGACGGTGGCGCCGTCGCCGGGCAGGAACTGCAGCACGGCCTCGGGCACGCCGGCCTCGTGCAGCAGCTTCACCGCTTCGAAGCCGATCAGGTTGGTCTGCTCGGCGGGCTTGGCGATGACGCTGTTGCCGGCGGCGAGCGCGGCCGCGATCTGGCCGGCGAAGATCGCCAGCGGGAAGTTCCACGGACTGATGCACACGAACACGCCGCGCCCGGACAGCTGCAGGGTGTTGGACTCGCCGGTCGGGCCGGGCAGGGCCTCGGGCGCGAACAGCTTGCGCGCCTGGGCGGCGTAGTAGCGCAGGAAGTCGACGGCCTCGCGCACCTCGGCCACGCCGTCGGCGACGGTCTTGCCGGCTTCCCGGGTGCACAGGGCGATGTACTGCGGCAGGCGCTGTTCGAGCAGGTCGGCGGCGTGCTCGAGGATGGCCGCGCGCGAGGCGGCGGGCGTGGCGTCCCAGGCCGGCTGCGCCTGCACCGCGTTGCGCAGCGCCAGCTCCACGGTGGCGCTGTCGGCGGCCTGCCACTGGCCGACCTGCTGGCGGCGGTCGGCGGGGTTGCTGACCGCGATCAGCGGCCCGCCGACCTGGGCGCCCGGGACCAGCGGCGCGGCGCGCCACTGCGTGGCCGCGGCGCTGCCTTGAACAAACGCGTTCACCTGCTCGGCCAGGGCGCGCAGCTGATCGTCGTTGGCGAGGTTGACGCCCATGGAATTGCTCCTCTCAAAGCCTTGGCTGCGGTACAGATCGACCGGCAGCGGAATGCGGGGGTGGGGGATCGTCTCGAACGCGGCCACCGTTTCGACGGGATCGCGGATCAGCTCCTCGATCGACACGTCCTCGTCGGTGATGCGGTTGACGAAGCTGGAGTTGGCGCCGTTCTCGAGCAGGCGTCGCACCAGGTAGGGCAGCAGGTCCTCGTGCGACCCGACCGGGGCGTAGACGCGGCAGGGCACGTCGAGGCGGTCGGCGGGGATCACCTCCGCGTACAGGTCGTCACCCATGCCGTGCAGCTTCTGGAACTCGTAGCGATGCCCCTCGGCGCCGCGCGCCGGCAGCAGCGAGGCGGCCAGCCGGTGCACCGCGGCGATGGTGAGCGCGTTGTGCGTGGCGAACATCGGGTAGATCGCGTCCGCGGCCAGCAGCAGGCGCCGCGCGTTGGCCAGGTAGGAGACGTCGGTGTTGGGCTTGCGGGTGAACACCGGGTAGCCGGCCTGGCCCTCGACCTGCGCGCGCTTGACCTCCGAATCCCAGTAGGCGCCCTTGACCAGGCGCACCGGGATGCGGCGGCCGAGCCGGCGCGCCAGGTCGGCGATGAAGTCGATCACGAACGGCGCGCGCTTCTGGTAGGCCTGCACGACGATGCCGAAGCCGTGCCAGCCCTGCAGCGAGGGGTCGGCCAGCACCTGGGCGATGAGGTCGAGCGAGAGCTCCAGGCGGTCGGTCTCCTCGGCGTCGATGGTCAGGCCGATGCCGTAGCCCTTGGCCAGGCGCGACAGCTCCAGCAGGCCCGGGCCGAGTTCGGCCAGCACGCGGGCGCGCTGGCCGTGCTCGTAGCGCGGGTGCAGGGCGGAGAGCTTGACCGAGATGCTCGGAGCGGCGAGGACGTCCTGGAAAGGTCCACCGGCATCGCCTTGGCGATGCGGACCGGCATGTTTGCCGATGGCGTGGATCGCCTTGCGATACGACTCCAGGTAGCGCTGCGCGTCGCGCGCGGTCAGCGCCGCCTCGCCGAGCATGTCGAAGGAATAGCGGTAGGCGGCGTTCTCGCCCTTGCGCGAGCGCGTGAGCGCCTCCTCGATGGTGCGGCCCATGACGAACTGGTGGCCCATGATCCGCATCGCCTGGCGCACCGCCAGGCGGATCACCGGCTCGCCGACCCGGCCGATCAGGCGCTTGAAGGCGCCGTGCGCGTCGCGCTTGGTCTCGTCGGCCAGGTCGACCAGGCGGCCGGTCAGCATCAGGCCCCAGGTCGAGGCGTTGACCAGCACCGAGTCCGACTGGCCCATGTGCCGCTTCCAGTCGGCCTCGCCCAGCTTGTCGCGGATCAGCTTGTCGGCGGTGTCCTGGTCGGGGATGCGCAACAGGGCCTCGGCCACGCACATCAGCAGCACGCCTTCCTCGCTGCCGAGGTCGTACTGGCGCATGAAGGCCTCGATGGCGCCCTGGTCGCGGGCGTGGGCGCGGACGCGGCGGACCAGGTCGGCGGCGGTGGCCTGGATGGCCTGGCGGTCGGCCTCGCTCCAGTCGGGGTGGGGCTGGCGCGCCTGTTCGAGCAGTTCGCGCACATGGGCGGTCTCGTCGCGCGTCCAGGCGGCGGTGATGGCCGCGCGCAGGGGAGCCGGCGGGCCGGGGAGTTCGGGGGAGAGGATGGCGCTCACAAGGCACTCGGGACGCGTGAAGCCGGCAATTTTAGGACTTGCCGGCCCGCGAGGACAGGGCGGGGACGGGCCGCGCGCGCCGCCGCGGCGATCCCGCCGGGGCGTCCCTCGCGCCGCCGGGCGCGGCCCGCGCGGGGCCAACCTTGCCCGCAAATGCCTGCCGCCGCTACCATTTGCGGGTTATCCGCAGACCGCCGCCGCTTCCTGCGTGCTTTCCGGCCCCCGGCCGTGCAGGCCGGCCGTGGCCCGTCTACGGCCTTTCGCCTAGCCAGACGCCAACGAGGCACTCGGGGTTCGATGTGATGCAATTCGGTCTGCTCAAACAAGCGCTGCTCCCTCTGGCCCGCCATGGGCGGGCGAGCCTCACGCGATGGGCCGCGGGCCTGGCCCTGGCGGCGGCGTCCGCCAGCGCCCTTGCGCAGTCGGCCGATCCCAAGGAATGGCAGCTCAACATGGGGCCGGGCGTCACCCCGCTCTCGCAGCACGCCTACGACGCGCACATGTTCGTGCTGTGGGTGTGCGTGGTGATCGGCATCGTGGTGTTCGGCGCCATGGCCTACGCGATGTTCAAGTTCCGCAAGTCCAAGGGCGCGGTCGCCGCGCAGTTCAGCCACAACACCAAGGCCGAGATCGTCTGGACCATCGTGCCGGTGATCCTGCTGGTGATCATGGCCTACCCGGCCACCCAGAAGCTGATCGCCATGTACGACACCCGCGAAGGCGAGATGTCGGTGAAGGTGACCGGCTTCCAGTGGATGTGGAAGTACGAGTACCTGGGCGAGGGCGTGTCCTTCACCAGCCGCCTGGACCGCGAGAGCGACCGCGTGCGCCAGACCGGCGAGCGGCCGACCGCGGAGAGCAATCCGCACTACCTGCTCGACGTCGACAACCAGCTGGTCCTGCCCACCGACACCAAGATCCGCTTCCTGATCACCGGCGACGACGTCATCCACGCCTGGTGGGTGCCGGCGCTGGGCTGGAAGCAGGACGCCATCCCCGGCATCGTCAACGAGGGCTGGGCGGTCATCCAGAAGCCGGGCATCTACCGCGGCCAGTGCGCGGAGCTGTGCGGCAAGGACCACGGCTTCATGCCGATCGTGGTGAAGGCCGTGCCGAAGGAAGAGTTCAAGCAGTGGCTGGCGGCCGAGAAGGCCAAGAACGCACCGGCGCCGGCGGCACCCGCCGCGCCCGCGCCCGCCGCCCCCACCGAAGCCGCGCCGGCCGAGGCCGCGCCCGCGCCCGCCACCGCCGCGCAGCAATCCGACGCCACCGCGCCCGCGGCCGGTTGATCGCCAGCATTCCTTGAGGTCCTAGCTCATGTCCGCTACACATCCCGAAACCGTTGGACACCATGACGACCACTCGCACGAGCACAAGCAGAGTTTCGTCGAGCGTTGGTTCTTCTCGACCAACCACAAGGACATCGGCACGCTGTACCTGATCTTCAGCTTCGTCATGTTCATCATCGGCGCGGCGATGTCGGTGGTGATCCGCGCCGAGCTGGCCGAACCGGGCCTGCAGTTCGTCAATCCCGAGTTCTTCAACCAGATGACCACCATGCACGCGCTGGTGATGATCTTCGGCGGCGTGATGCCGGCCTTCGTCGGCCTGGCCAACTGGATGGTGCCGCTGCAGATCGGCGCGCCGGACATGGCGCTGCCGCGCATGAACAACTGGTCGTTCTGGATCCTGCCGTTCGCCTTCACCATGCTGCTGCTGACGCTGTTCCTGCCCGGCGGCGCGCCGGCCGGCGGCTGGACGCTGTATCCGCCGCTGAGCCTGCAGGGCGGCAGCAACGTCGCCTTCGCGATCTTCGCCATCCACATGATGGGCATCAGCTCGATCATGGGCGCGATCAACGTCATCGCCACCATCCTCAACATGCGCGCCCCGGGCGTGGACCTGCTGAAGATGCCGATCTTCTGCTGGTCCTGGCTGATCACCGCCTTCCTGCTGATCGCGGTGATGCCGGTGCTGGCGGGCGCGGTGACGATGCTGCTGACCGACAAGTTCTTCGGCACCAGCTTCTTCAACGCGGCCGGCGGCGGCGACCCGGTGATGTTCCAGCACATCTTCTGGTTCTTCGGCCATCCCGAGGTCTACATCATGATCCTGCCGGCCTTCGGCGTGGTCTCGGAGATCCTGCCGACGTTCTCGCGCAAGCCGCTGTTCGGCTACCAGGCGATGGTGTACGCGATCGCCTCGATCGCCTTCCTCAGCTTCATCGTCTGGGCGCACCACATGTTCGCCGTGGGCATGCCGCTGGGCGGCGAGATCTACTTCATGTACGCGACGATGCTGATCGCGGTGCCGACCGGCGTGAAGGTGTTCAACTGGGTCAGCACCATGTGGCAGGGCTCGCTGACCTTCGAGACCCCGATGCTGTGGGCGATCGCCTTCGTGATCCTGTTCACCATCGGCGGCTTCTCCGGCCTGATGTTGGCGATCGTGCCGGCCGACTTCCAGTACCACGACACCTACTTCGTGGTCGCGCACTTCCACTACGTGCTGGTGACCGGCGCGCTGTTCTCGATCATCGCGGCGACCTACTACTGGTGGCCGAAGTGGAGCGGGCGCATGTACAGCGAGAAGTGGGCCAAGTTCCACTTCTGGTGGACGGTGGTGTTCGTGAACCTGCTGTTCTTCCCGCAGCACTTCCTCGGCCTGGCGGGCATGCCGCGCCGCATCCCCGACTACAACGTGGTGTTCGCCGACTGGAACCTGATCAGCTCGATCGGCGCCTTCGGCATGTTCCTGACCCCGTTCATGATGATCGCCATCCTCGGCTGGTCGCTGAAGAAGGGCGCCCCGGCGCCGGCGCGTCCGTGGGAAGCGGCCAAGGGCCTGGAGTGGACGGTGCCCTCGCCGGCCCCGCACCACACCTTCTCCACGCCGCCGGTGATCAAGGAAGGCGATCTGGCGCACGGCGACATCACGCATTGAGCAAGATGACTCCCCAGCAGTTCACCAGCGATGACCTCCAGGCGCGCCGCAAGATGGCGCGGCGGACGGCGCTGTGGATCGCGCTGGTGGCGGCGGTGATCTACGGCGGCTTCATCCTCGGCGGGGCGCTGCGATGAGCATGCAGCGGCTGGGCGTGCTGAAGATGGTGGGCGTGGCGCTGGGCGCCTTCGCCTTCACCTTCGCGCTGGTGCCGCTGTACCGCATCGCCTGCGAGAAGGTGTTCGGCGTGCGCCTGGAAAAGGGCGCGGTGGGCGAGGAGCGCGCCGCCGCGCTGGAGACCAGGGGCGCCGCGGCGCAGGAGCGCTGGATCACCATCGAGTTCGACGGCGGCGTCAATTCCAAGCTGCCCTGGGCCTTCCATCCGGAGCAGACGCGCATGCGCGTGCGCCCCGGGCAGCAGTACGACACCCTCTTCTATGCCCGCAACAACGGCCAGCGCGCCATCGTCGGCAACGCCGTGCCCTCGATCTCGCCGGCGCGGGCGTCGGGCTACTTCAGCAAGACCGAATGTTTCTGCTTCACCGCGCAGACGCTGGCGGCGGGCGAATCGCGCGACATGCCGGTACGCTTCATCGTCGCCCCCGACCTGCCGCCGGAAGTGAACACGATCACGCTCTCCTATACCTTCTACAAGAACGACGCGCTTACCGCGCAGCTGGCGCCGGGTTCCGGCGCGGCCGCCTCGCGCGCCACGCAGTAAGCCGTAGCCCCTCTCCCGCCAGCGGGAGAGGGGTTGGGGTGAGGGTCGCTCTTCGCGAAATGCGAAAGGCACCCTCATCCGCCCCTTCGGGGCACCTTCTCCCGCCAGCGGGAGAAGGGCTCCGAGCCATACAACGCTTTTCTACGGACATCAGCCATGGCCCAAGCTCACGCCCACCACGACGCCAACATCTACTACGTGCCGCACGGCAGCCGCTGGCCGGTGTTCGCCTCCGTCGCCCTGTTCATCACCATGTTCGGGCTGGCGAGCTGGATGAACGAGGCCAGCTACGGCAAGAGCACGTTCTTCGTCGGCACGGTGATCCTGCTCGCCATCCTGTTCAAGTGGTTCGCCGACGTGATCCTCGAGTCGATCTCCGGCTACTACAACAAGCAGGTCGACACCTCGTTCCGCATGGGCATGGTGTGGTTCATCTTCTCCGAGGTGATGTTCTTCGCCGCGTTCTTCGGCGCGCTGTTCTACGCGCGCCAGTTCGCGCTGCCGCACCTGGGCGGCGACGCCAGCCGCATCATGACCAACGAGCTGCTGTGGCAGGGCTACAGCGCGGCCTGGCCGAGCAACGGCCCCGGCGCCATCGGCGGCCACTACCAGACCATCCCGCCGTGGGGTCTGCCGCTGCTCAACACGCTGATCCTGCTCACCTCGGGCATCACCGTGACCATCGCCCACCACGCGCTCAAGGCCGGCCACCGCAAGCAGCTGCTGGTGTTCCTGGGCCTGACCATCCTGCTCGGCGCGACCTTCCTGTACTTCCAGGCCGAGGAATACATCCACGCCTACACCGAGCTGAACCTGACGCTGGGCTCGGGCATCTACGGCTCCACCTTCTTCATGCTGACCGGCTTCCACGGCGCGCACGTCACGCTCGGCACGATCATGCTGGCGATCATCTGGCTGCGCTGCGCCAAGGGCCACTTCAAGAAGGACGACCATTTCGCCTTCGAGGCGGTGGCCTGGTACTGGCACTTCGTCGACGTGGTGTGGCTGGGGCTGTTCCTGTTCGTGTACGTGCTGTAAGGCCGGAAGCGGGGCTCGCCGGCGGCGAGCCCGCCCGGAGGCGGCGGGCCTGCCGCGCCGTCGCCGCGGATTTTTCAGTGCCTGCGCCGATCGATGCCGGCGAAGGCCATCGGTGCCCTCAGGCGCCGATCCCGTGCGGCTTGATCCAGCCCATGTAGATGGCCAGGACCACCAGCAGGATCAGCGCCACCGACAGCGCGATGCGGCGTGTGAGCGCGTTCACCGTGCGCTTGGTGCGGCCCTTGTCGACCAGCATGTAGTACAGGCCCGCGCCGAGGTTCCAGAGGATGATGATCAGGAAGGCGACGATCACCAGGGTTTTCAGCGAGTCGTTCATATCGGGCTCCGCGGGCGCGTGAGCGATTATCGCAGGCCCGGAAGCGAACGCGCATGAGCCGTCGCCGTCATCTGCCGCTGCTGTGGACGCTGGCCCTGCTGGTGGCCGCCGGCTTCTGCGCGCTGGGCGTCTGGCAGTACGGGCGGATGCAGCAGAAGCAGGCCCTGCTCGAGGCGGTGCACGCGCTGCTGCAGCGCCGCGAGGCGCAGCCGCTGGCGCTGGCCGGCGACCCGCGGCGCGCCGCAGCCTTCGACTGGGCGGCGGGCGAGGGCGAGTTCGTGCCCGGGCCGGCGGTGCTGCTGGACAACCAGCAGCGCGAGGACCGCGCCGGCGTGCGCGTGTTCCGGCCGTTCCGCCCCGCCGACGGCGCCGAGCCGCTGCTGGTCGAGCTGGGCTGGCTGCCGCTGCCCGGCGACCGCCGGCTGCCGTCGATCCCGCTGCCGGCCGGTCGCCAGCGCGTGCGGGGCCTGCTGGCGCCGCCGCCCTCGCACGGCATCCTCGCGGCCACCGCGACCGCGCAGCCGGACGGCACGCTGCTGGCCACCGGGCTCGACATGCCGGCGCTGGCGCGCGCGCTGAAGCTGCCGCGCCTGCCCGCGCGGGTGCTCAAGCTCGATCCGGCGCTGCCGCTGGGCTACGCGCGCGATCTGGACATCCTGCCCAATACGCTGCCGCCCGAGCGTCATCTAGGCTATGCGGTGCAGTGGTTTGCGCTGGCGCTGGCGGTGCTGGCCACGGCCCTGGTGCTGACCCTGCGCAAACCCAAGACTTCTCCGAGACCTCCGCGATGAACGCCACGCCCACGCCAGCACCACGCAGCCCGGAGCCGCGCAGGCGCAATCGCCTGATGCTGCTGGCCCTGGTCGCGGTGTTCTTCGTGCCGATCCTGGCGGCCTTCCTGCTCAACTGGGGCGGCGCGCTGCCCCCGCCCAAGACCAACGGCGAATACCTCAAGCCGATGCGCGATCTGCGCGCGCTCGCCCCGCGCCTGGCCGAGGGCGGCGAGTACCGCTGGGAGCCGGCCGCGCGGCGCTGGCGCGTGGTGATCGTGCCGCAGCCCGGCTGCGCGGAAGAATGCGTGGAGGCCGCGCGCAAGGTCGACCTGGTCTGGCAGCTGCTGGGCAAGAACGCCGACCACGTCGATATCCTCTGGCTCGGCGCGCCGCCGGCGCAGGCCAGGCGCAATGCCGCCACGCGCGTGCTGGAGCCCGCGCCGGCGCTGCTGGAGGCATTGCCGCGCGTGCCCGACGGCCGCGGCGTGCCGGTGTACGTGATCGATCCCAACGGCTTCGTGGTTCTGCGCTACGCTCCCGGTTTCGCGCCCAAAGGCCTGCTCGACGATCTGAACAAGCTGGTCAAGCTGATGTGATGGCGCCCGCATGATTCCGTCGTCCCCTTCCATGTCCGCAGCGAACGCTCCCGCTCCCGCCGGTACGCCGCCCGCCACGCCACGTCCGGCGGTCTACAGGCACTTCCACCGCATCGCCTGGCTGGCGGTGGCGCTGGCGCTGACGGTGATCGTGTTCGGCTCCTTCGTGCGGCTCTCCAATGCCGGCCTGAGCTGCCCCGACTGGCCCACCTGCTACGGGCGCGCCGCCTGGCCGACCGCGGCCAGCCAGGCGGTCGACCACGCGGCCACCGCGATCCGCCCGGTGGAGCCGCACAAGGCCTGGCGCGAGCAGTTCCATCGCATGATCGCCGGCCTGCTCGGCATGCTGGTGCTGACGCTGGCGCTGCTCTCGGCGCGCCGCCGCCGCCGCGGCGTGCTGCAGATCGTCGTCGCCGCGGGACTGGTGGCGCTGGCGATTCCGCTCTACATGCACGGCGAGCACGGGCTGGCCTCGGCGCTGGCGGTGCTCGGCGAGGCGGTGCTGCTGTTCGCCGCGCTGCGCTGGTCGAACCTGGATCTGGCGCGCGCCTCGGCGCTGACCCTGGCGGTGATCATCTTCCAGGCGCTGCTGGGCATGTGGACGGTCACCTGGCTGCTCAAGCCGATCGTGGTGATGGGCCACCTGCTCGGCGGCCTGCTCACGTTCTCGCTGCTGATCTGGATCGCCTGGCGCGCCACGCACCTGCCGATCCGCCTGGCCGACGCGGCGGTGCTGCGGCGCTGGCTGCTGGTCGCGCTGACGCTGCTCGGCATCCAGATCGCGCTCGGCGGCTGGGTCAGCGCCAACTACGCCGCGCTCGCCTGCGCCAACGATTTCCCCAAGTGCGTGGGCCGCTGGTGGCCGCCGCACGATTTCCGCGAGGGCTTCGTGCTGTGGCGCGGCATCGGCGTGGACTACGAGGGCGGCGTGCTCGACGGCGCCTCGCGCATCGCCATCCAGCTCGCTCACCGGATGATGGCGGTGGTCGCCTTCGCGGCGCTGATCGCCACCGCGGTGCGGCTGCTGCGCCTGCCCGGCCTGCGCGGCTGGGGCACGCTGCTGGCGCTGCTGGCCTGCGCGCAGGTCGCGCTGGGCATCGCCAACGTGGTGCTGTCGCTGCCGCTGCAGGTGGCGGTCGCGCATAACGCCGGCGCCGCGCTGCTGCTGTTCGTGCTGGTATCGCTGCTGGCGCGGTTGCGGCCGATCGACCCATGAGCGGCCCGGCTGTGAAGAACGTACTCGGCCAGTACTGGGAGCTGACCAAGCCGCGCGTGGTGGCGCTGATCGTGTTCACCGCGCTGGTGGGCATGTTCCTGGCCGTACCCGGGCTGCCGCCGCTGCGCGAGAGCGCGTTCGGCCTGCTCGGCATCTGGCTGGCGGCGGCGTCGGCCGCGGCGATCAACCACCTGATCGACCAGCGCATCGACAAGGTCATGGCGCGCACCGCGCACCGGCCGCTGGCCACCGGGGCGCTGCGCCCGGCGCAGGTGCTGGCCTTCGCGGTGTTCCTGGGTGCGGCCTCGATGGCGCTGCTGATCGCCCTGGTCAATCCGCTCACCGCCGGCCTCACCTTCGCCTCGCTGATCGGCTACGCGGTGATCTACACCGGCTTCCTCAAGCGCGCCACGCCGCAGAACATCGTCATCGGCGGCATCGCCGGCGCCGCGCCGCCGCTGCTGGGCTGGGCCGCGGTCACCGGCATGCGCAACGAGTGGGACTGGGCGCATGCGCTGCTGCTGGTGCTGATCGTCTTCGTCTGGACGCCGCCGCATTTCTGGGCGCTGGCGATCTTCCGCCGCGAGGACTACGCCCGCGCGCTGATTCCGATGCTGCCGGTCACCCACGGCGTCACCTACACGCGCTGGCAGATCCTGCTCTACACCCTGCTGCTGGTGGTGGCCACCGTGCTGCCCTGGGCGGCGGGGATGAGCGGCCTGTTCTACCTCGGCGGCGCGCTGGTGCTGGGCCTGGTGTTCGTGTGGTACGCCTGGAAGCTGATGAATCCGCCGGACGAGTTCTTCGCCATGCGCGTGTTCAACTATTCGGTGGTCTACCTGATGGCCCTGTTCGCCTTCCTGCTGGTCGACCACTGGCTGCTGCCGGTGCTGCAGCCCGGGCCGCTGCTGGAACTGGCGCCGGCGTCCTGAGGCCGGCTCAGTCGGCGATCTCGCCCTCGGCCGCCCGCGCGGACGCCGCCTGCCGCGCGCCGCGCGCGTAACGCTGCGCGACGTAAGCGCAGACGATCAGCTGGATCTGGTGGAACAGCATGATCGGCAGCACGATCGCCCCGAGGCTGCCGCCGGCGAACAGCACCTTGGCCATCGGCACGCCGGTGGCCAGGCTCTTCTTCGAGCCGCAGAACACGATCGCGATCTCGTCCTCGCGCGAGAAGCCCAGCCGGCGCGAGGCATAGGTCAGCAGGGTCATCACCAGCGCCAGCAGCACGCAGGCGATCAGCGCCACCGCCAGCAGCGCGTCGACCGGCGTCTTGCGCCACAGGCCTTCGATGACCGAAGCGCTGAAGGCGGTGTAGACCACCAGCAGGATCGTGCCCTGGTCGGTGTAGCGCAGCACGCCGCGATGGCGGTCCACCCAGGCGCCGATCCAGGGCCGCAGCAGATGGCCGGCCACGAAGGGCAGGAGCAGCTGTCCCATGATGCTGCCGATCGCCTGCAGCGGATGCGCCATGGCGGCGCCGGCGCCGCTTTGGGTGCCGGCCAGCAGGCCCATCAGCAGCGGCGTAAGGAACACGCCGAGCAGGCTCGAGGCCGAGGCGCTGCACACCGCCGCCGGCACGTTGCCGCCGGCCATCGAGGTGAAGGCGATCGAGGACTGCACCGTCGAGGGCAGCGTGCACAGGAACAGCACGCCCAGGTACAGCTCCGGGGTGAGCAGCCAGTGCGACAGCGGCTTGCCGGCCAGGCCCAGCAGCGGGAACAGCACGAAGGTGCTGGCGAAGATCATCAGGTGCAGCCGCCAGGCGGCCAGGCCGGCGACGATCGCCTCGCGCGCCAGCTTGGCCCCGTGCAGGAAGAACAGCGCGCCGATCGCCACGTCGGTGACGATGTCCATGACGCGCTCCGGCGTACCGGAGAGCGGCAGCAGCGAGGCGAGCAGGACGGTGGCCAGCAGCGCGAGCGTGAAGGGATCGATGCGGAATCGGGACGGGAGCGGCATGCGCGCAGTCTAGCGCCCGGCGCGCGGCGGTCCGCTGCGCCGTCGCGGCACGCTGCGTCCCGCCTGGCGGGGGCGCGCTTCGGTCAGGCCCGCCGGCCGGGCGAGCCAGCGGGCGCGAACCGTCACGCGGCGCTGGCAGGTTTCAGACGTCCGCCCGGATCTGCTCGGCGGTGAAGATGCAGGTGGTCAGGCGATCGATTTCGTCGACATAGCATCTGGATTTCATCGTCTTGCGCAAATGATCGATGAAGTCGGAGATTTCAGAGTTCTTGCCGATGATGATGTACTGGATGTCCGCGGGCTTGAAGTCCAGCACCA
Organism: Luteimonas aquatica; assembly: GCF_022662575.1. GTDB lineage: Bacteria > Pseudomonadota > Gammaproteobacteria > Xanthomonadales > Xanthomonadaceae > Luteimonas > Luteimonas aquatica. Next base: position 157,667 of record NZ_JALBFU010000002.1, read on the forward strand.
AGGGGGCCAGCATCTTGTCGGAGAGCGCCTTGTTGGCGGGGTTGTCATGCCATTCGGCCGAGACGACCATGTAGGGATAGGCGTCGTGGTCGGGCACGTAGCGCCATTCACGCTCGTCCGAGAAGCGGTAATTGGGGATGGTCTTGTTCTTGCGCGTCAGGTCGTTCTCGTAGTTCTTGATGTAGCGGACGATGTCGACCAGCCCGCGGGTCTCGGCCGGAAGGTCCTCGATCTCGTGGTCGGATTCGTACACGTAGTGGTTGAATGCGGTCTTGTAGCTCTTGGACAGGGACGAGTCCTTGGACATGTACAGCACCGGGTTGAGTCCCTTGCGCACGGCCCAGGCCTTGGTCAGGCCGATGCCGTACTCGCCGTACTTGTCCAGGTGGTCCTTGATCTTCGAGAACGGGATGTCGCAGAAACTCACCATCGGCACGCAGAAGCTTCCCGGCTGCGTATCGAGGACGACGGTTTCCCTGCACAACTTGATCCTGAATCCCTTCTCGAGGATGCCCTTCAGGGCATCGGGTTCCCTGGTGAAGTGAATCACCGTGCTGCTGCTCAAAGACATGTCCCTATCCCCCCGTGGTCGTCCGTTCGTTGCGGTGCCGCCTATTCCTGCTTGTCCAGAAGATGCCGCTGCCAGAACAGCACGGAGGCGGCGGTGTAGTAGTCGCTGTTGGACTTCTTCTTGAAGCCGTGCCCCTCGTCGTCGAACATCAGGAACCACACCGGCTGGCCGTTGCCGCGCACCGCCTTGGCGATCTGCTCGGCTTCGGTGTAGGGCACGCGCGGATCGTTCTTGCCCTGCGCCACGAACAGCGGCGAGCGGATCTTGCCGGCGTTCTTCAGCGGCGAGATGCGCTCGAAGGTCGCGCGCATCTCCGGCACCCGCTCGTCGCCGTATTCCACGCGGCGCAGGTCGCGGCGGTAGCTCTCGGTGTTGTTGAGGAAGGTGACGAAGTCGGAGATGCCGACCAGGTCGATGCCGGCGCGGATGCGGTCGCTGTAGTGGACCAGCGAGGCCAGCGTCATGTAGCCGCCGTAGCTGCCGCCGGTCACGCCCACGCGCCGGGCGTCCAGCTCGGGCTGCTGGCCGATCCAGTCGAGCAGGGCGCCGATGTCCTTCACCGAGTCCTCGCGCTTCTCGGCGTTGTCCAGCGTCAGGTAGGTCTTGCCGTAGCCGGAGGAGCCGCGCACGTTGGGCACCAGCACCGCCACGCCGAGCTCGTTGACCAGGAACTGGATGCTCGGGCTGAAGCTCGGCAGCGCCTGCGATTCCGGGCCGCCGTGGATGTTGACGATCACCGGCACTTTCGCGCCGGCGGCCGCCTTGGCCGGGCGGTAGTAGAAGGCGGGAATGGTGCGCCGGCCCTTGTCGGATCCGCCGTCGACGACGCTGTCGAAGGTGGGGAAGCGCACCAGCGTGGGCGCCACGAACCTGGCGGTGTCCAGGCCGCCGACCTCGCTGCGCGTCCAGCGCGTGAGCTTGGCGACCGCGCCCCCGTCGGGTAGGTCGATGACGTAGGCGTCGGTGGGCGAGGTGGCGGTGTTCAGGCTCACCGCCAGGCGCTTGCCGTCGGGCGAGAAGCGCAGCCCGCCGATCAGGCCGATCGGCAGCTCCGGCAGCGCCACCGGCGCGTGCGAGGGCAGCGCGAGCACGTGCAGGCGCGCGATGCCGTCCTCGTTGGTGGCGAAGGCCAGGTGCTTGCCGTCGCCGGAGATCTCCAGGTCGGTGACGTCCCAGGGAATGTCGGCGCTCAGCGCCTTGAGCGTGCCGCTGGCCGGGTCGTGGTAGCGCAGCACCAGGAATTCGCTCGGCTTGCCGTCGATGGGTTCGTCGGAGACGAAGTACACGGCCTTGCCGTCCGGGGCGAACTTGAACGGGCCGAAGGCGGCCTTGCCGCCGTCGACGGGAAACATCCGCAGCTTGCCGGTCGCCAGGTCGACGATGCCCGGATAGGCTTCCGCCGCCGACACGCCCTTGAACACCAGCAGCTGCTTGCCGTCGGGCGAGAAATCCAGGGCCTCCCAGGAGCCGCCCTCGGTGACCACCGGCCTGGCCTGCCCGGTGGCGAGATCGCGCACCCACACGTCGGTGTCGGTGCCGTTGCGCGCGGTGCTGCTGTAGGCCAGCAGCTTGCCGTCGTGCGAGAACGTCGCGCTGTCGTTCTTGCTGCGCTTGCCGTCGGTGAGCAGCGTCGCGCCGCGCGTCTTCAGGTCGTACCAGTACAGCTGCTGGAACTCGTTGCCGCCGACGTCGCGCGCGAACACGAAGCCGTCGCGTCCCGAGGCCGCCGGCGCCACGGCCGTCTGGCTGATCGGTTCGTCGTAGAAGGTGATCTGCTCGCGCATGCCCAGCGGCTCGCAGACGCGGTGCGCCTGGCTGGTTTCGGCGAAGCGCGTGCTGACCAGCAGGCAGCCGTCCTGCGTCCAGCCGCTGACCGCGGCGCCGCGGGTGTTCTGGTAGCGGTTGAGCTGCTCGAGCAGCGCCGGGGGAATGGCCGGGATGTTCTCGCTGACGCGGTTGCCCTGCTGTTCGCGAACGACGTCCTGCGCGGCGTGCGCGGCACAGGTGCAGGCGCCGGCGACGGCCGCGAACAGCAGGCGGTGGATGAGCTTCATGCTGGATTCCCCGGAGACGAAAGCGGCAGTCTAGCGCAAGGGTCGTGGCGGGCCGCGCGGGCCCCGGCCCGGCGCGATGCGGGCCCGCATGCGGAACTGCGAATGCATCGTGGTTCCGTCGCGGCCGGAATCGGCATAGTGAGCGGTTTGAAGCGAACGATGCCGCGCGCACGCGATTCAGGATTGTAGAGCCCGAGTGAGACGGCGAACGCCGCCTGTTGGGTATGGTGCAACGAGGTTGTGGAGGGGAGCGGCATGCGGGCGTGGAAGCGGGGTGGAATGCTGGCGCTGCTCGCCGCGGCGGCGCTATGGACGCCGATCGCGAGCGCGCAATTCGCCACCGGCGGCACCGGCCTGCATCGCGGGCGCATCTTCTGGGTGGACTGGGGCAACAACGGCCAGAACGTCTATAGCGGCGCGACCATCACGCGCGGCTTCAACGTCGATACGCCGGCCTCCCCGGCCAACCGCCTGGACATCACCTGCACCCTCGGCGGCGCGCAGACCACGCGCGGCACCGCCGGCCTGTTCGTGTACACGCCCGGCGGCTGGCAGGGCGACGGCCTCGACGAGCTGTACAACATCGGCGGCAACCAGCCGGGGCAGGGGACCAATCCGAACACGCTTTCCATCGGCCTGCGCACCAACAACGGCGCCACCGTGGAATTCAACTTCAACTGCAGCGCCACGCTCGGCGGGCAGCCGTTTACCCTGGCGGGACTGGTGTTCGCCGACGCCGAATCCAGCGGCGGCACCGAGTACGTGGCCGCGCGCCTGACCGGCGGCGGCACGCTGCGCATCATCGACCAGATCGCGCAGTGCCGGACGCCGGCCAACGCCACCCGCACCAACGTCACCGTCACCGGCACGCCGTCGGAGATCCGCTTCAACGGTCCGGCCTCGCCCTTCACCAGCTGCGAGGCCAATGCCACGCCGTCGCTGCGCGCCGGTCCGGTGCTGGTCGGCTACATCGACGGCGCCACCTCGGCGCGGGTGATCGTGCAGGGCGGCGGCATCTCCGCGGTGGCGGTGGGCACGGTGATCGAACTGGAATTCTCCGAGGCCATTCCCTCCAGCTACGGCAATGCCACGCACGTGCTCGGCGCGGCATGGAGCGGCGGCGTGGCGGTGAGCGGCGGCGACTTCAACAATCCGGCGAACCTGGCCACGCCCGTCCTCGGGCCGCGGCTGGGCGCCACGCGCGAGCCCGATGCCGACGCCAACGGGCCGATCGGCGGCGCCGACGTCGATGCCCTGCCCAAGCGCAGCGGCCCGGCCGGAAGCGGCTACGCCGACGTGCCGCCGCCCGACCAGTTGCCCGGCGGCACCTACACCATTGCCAACGTCGCCTGCGCCGGCGTCGCTTCCGTCGCCGGCTGGATCGATTTCAACGGCAACGGCGCCTTCGATACCGGCGAGCGCTCGGGCGTGGCCAGCTGTCCGGCCGGAAGCAACACCGTCGCGCTGACCTGGACGCTTCCGGCCAACTATCTGCCGCAGGCCACCAGCTACATGCGCCTGCGCGCCTGCGCGCCTCGACCTCGGCCAGCGCGCTGGCGACGCCGACCGGCGTGGCGCCCGAGGGCGAAGCGGAGGACTACCGCATCACGCTGCCGCAGCTGGTGCCGACGGTGGCGATCGCCAAGATCACCCAGGGCGGCGTCGGCACGTTCTCCTTCACCGGCAGCAACGGCATCCCGGCCCAGTCGCTCACCACCACCGCGCCCGGCACCGCGGTCACCGGCACGCCGGCGCCGTTGACCACCGCCGGCGCGCCGACCACCGTGACCGAGGGCGCCTCGAGCACCGCGAGGCTGAGCGCGATTGCCTGCACCGGCCTCGGCGCGGGCGGCACGGCCACGCCCGACCTGGCCAACCGCAGCGTGGCGCTGGATGCGGCGGCGACGGCGATCGGCGCGGCGATCACCTGCACCTTCACCAACGTCATCGGCGCCGATCTTTCGGTCACCAAGACCAATACGCCCGCGGCCGGGCCGGGCGACCAGGCCGGCGATACCGTCACTTCCGGCGCCACCGTCAACTACGCCATCGCGGTGAGCAACAACGGCCCCGGCAGCGCCGACAACGCCGTGCTGCGCGATCCGCCGCCGACCAACATGACCTGCTCGACCGCGACCTGCGGCGGCCAGGTCGGCGGCGCGCAATGTCCGGCCGCGACCGGCCCCGCGCTGCTGGCGGCGCTGCAGTCCGGCGGCGGCGTGGCGATCCCGGCGTTGCCCTCGGGCGGGCGGCTGACGGTGACGATGACCTGCGTGATCAACTGACGGCGTCGCGGCGGCGGTGCCGCGCGGTCAGCCGGCCTTGCCGGCCAGCAGCGCGCGCAATTCGGTCTTGTCCGCCTCGTCCAGGCCCGACTGCCGCTGCTTGTCCTGCAGCTCCTCCACGCGCTGGCGCAGTGTCTGCTTGTCCAGCTGCGCGATGGTGTCGAGGAACTCGCGCTGCCAGGCGGCCTCCTCGCCGGGCTGCTCCTGGCTGGCGAGCTTCTGCAGCGCCGCGGCCTCCTCGCGGCCTGCGAAGTGTTCGAGCAGGGCGCCGGTGGTGATCTCCGGGCGCGCGCTGACCAGGGCGATGAGCTCGGTGAGCAGCTCGATCCCGGGCTGGCGCAGCTGGATGAAACGGTAGGGCGGCGCGAGCTCCAGCGCCAGCGCCGGTTTCTGCAGCAGCAGCGCGATGGCGCCGCGCACCAGGCTGCGCTTGGGCGCGGTGGCCGGCGCCGTGCCGCGCGCGCGCTGCGCGGGCACGTGCGTGTCGGGCGTGCTGGCGCGCGCGCCCACGCCGGTCAGTTCGGTCAGGTGCTGGCGCATCAGGTCGCCGAAGGCGCCGTCGGGAATCTGCGCCAGCATCGGCCTGGCGCGCTCGGCCAGGCGCGCTTTGCCGTCGAGCGTGGCGAGGTTGACGTCGGCCGAGAGCGAGTCGAACAGGAACTGCGACAGCGGCGTGGCCTGGCGCAGGCGCGCGTCGAACCCGTCCGCGCCCTCGCTGCGCACCAGCGTGTCCGGATCCTCGCCCTCGGGCAGGAACAGGAAGAAGGCCTGGCGCCCGTCGCGCATGCGCGGCAGCACCGATTCCATCGCGCGCGTGGCGGCCTTGCGCCCGGCGTTGTCGCCGTCGAAGCAGAAGTACACGTCGGGCGCGTTGCGGAACAGCAGCTCGGCGTGGTCGGGCGTCGTCGCCGTGCCGAGCGTGGCCACCGCCTGCGTCACGCCGTGCTGGAACAGCGCGATCACGTCCATGTAGCCCTCCACCACGATCAGCCGCTCGATCTTCTGGTGCGCCTGGCGCACCTGCCACAGGCCGTAGAGCTCGCGGCCCTTGTGGAACAGCGCGGTCTCCGGCGAGTTGAGGTACTTGGGGGAATGGTCGGGATCGAGCACGCGGCCGCCGAAGGCGATGGCGCGGCCGCGGCGGTCGAGGATCGGGAACATCACCCGGTCGCGGAACTTGTCGTACACCGCGCCCTTGTCGCTCTTGGAGAGCAGGCCGGCGCGGTCGAGCAGGTTCAGCCGCCGCGGATCGGTGCCGAGCGCGTCCTTGAGCGCGGAGAAGCCCTCCGGCGCGTAGCCGACGGCGAACTGCGCGCGCACCGCCTCGTCGACGCCGCGCCCGTCCAGATAGGCGCCGGCCTTGGCGCTGGTGCCGAGCTGCCTGCGGAAGAACTGCGAGGCGGCTTCCAGCGCCGCGTACAGGTCGCGGCTGTCGGAGTTCTCGTTGCGCTGCTGGGTCTCGCGCGGCACTTCCATGCCGGCGCGCTTGGCCAGATCGTCGACCGCGTCGAGGAATTCGAGGCGGTCGTAGTTCATCAGGAACGAGATCGCCGTGCCGTGCGCGCCGCAGCCGAAGCAGTGGTAGAACTGCTTAGTCGGCGAGACGGTGAACGAGGGCGAGCGCTCGTCGTGGAAGGGGCAGCGCGCCGAGTATTCCTTGCCCTGGCGCTTGAGCGGCACCCGCGCGCCGATCACCTCGACGATGTCCGTCCGGGCGAGCAGGTCGTCGATGAAGGCGTCGGGGATGCGGGCCATGCGCCCATGATCGCATCTGTGTAAAGCCCCGGCTGGCCGGCGAGGGGCCGGGTGGCCGCGGTCGGTGCCGGGACGCTGCCGGCCGGCCCATCGGCGACTCCATCGGCGACTAGGGGGGGGCCGATCTCGGAAGCCCTCGTTGCGCGCGTTCGGGTGAACGCCGCGGCGGGGCTTCAGGACGAAGCGGTCTCGGGGAGGGCGATTCCGCTCGCCTGGAACTGCCCGGCCAGCGCGCGCAGCGCCTCGCCGTCGAGCCGCTGCACGGTCCACTCGTCCATGGCCACCGCGCCGAGCCGTCGGTAGAAGTCGATCGCCGGCGTGTTCCAGTCCAGCACCCACCATTCGAAACGGCCGCAGCCGCGCTCCACCGCCAGCCGGGCCAGGTAGCGCATCAGCAGCAGGCCGAGCCCGTGGCCGCGGAAGCGCGGTCGCACGAACAGGTCTTCCAGGTACAGCCCGCGCCGGCCGCGCCAGGTCGAGAAGTTGTGGAAGAACAGCGCGAAGCCGGCCGGCTCGCCGTCGATCTCGGCGATCACCACCTCCGCGCCCGGCTGCGCGCCGAACAGGCTCTCGGCCAGCAGCGCCTGGTCGGCGATCACGGCATCCGGCGCCCGCTCGTATTCGGCCAGCTCGCGGATGAAGGCCAGGATCAGCGGCACGTCGGCGCGCGTGGCGAAGCGCAGGCTCACGCTGGAAGCCGTGCGCGCCAAGGCGGGGGAAGGATCGCTGGACATGCCGCAAGCATGCCATAGGCCAGAAACGACAAAGCCGGGACATGCCCGGCTTTGTCGTGCGCAGGGCGCAGGAAATTACGGCGCCAGGCGCTTCTTCACCAGCGCCGACACCTGGCCCATGTCCGCCTGGCCGGCCAGCTTGGGCTTGAGCACGGCCATCAGCTTGCCCATGTCGGCCGGGCCGGCGGCGCCACTCTCGGCGATGGCCGACTCGATCGCGGCCACGATCGCCGCCTCGTCCATCTTGGCGGGCAGGTAGGCCTCGATCACCGCGATCTCGGCGCGCTCGACGGCGGCCAGGTCCTCGCGGCTGGCGTTTTCGTACTGGCTTACCGAGTCCTTGCGCTGCTTGACCATCTTGTCGAGCACGGCGACCACCTGGGCGTCGTCGAGCTCGATGCGCTCGTCGACTTCCTTCTGCTTGATCGCGGCGTTGATCAGGCGGATCACGCCCAGGCGATCCTTCTCGCCGGACTTCATCGCGGCTTTCATGTCGTCGGTGAGACGCTGCTTGAGGCTCATGGCAACTCCGGAGGGCTAACGGGGAGATCTATCTGGAGCAAGGCCCCTTGGTCAGGGGCGCGCGCCGAAGGCGCGGGGATCGGAGAAACATAGCGGGCCCCAAGGTCTTGCGCAGCAAGACTTCGGGTTTTTGCGTGCGCAGCACGCAAAAAAGCCGGCGACGCTTGCGCGTGCCGGCTTTGCGGACAAGCGAAGCTGCCTCAGTACAGGCGCTGGCGCTTGGTCACGTCGCGCGAGCTGCGGCGCGCCTGGCGCTTCACGGCCGCGGCGGCCTTGCGCTTGCGCTCCTGGGTCGGCTTCTCGTAGAACTCGCGCTTGCGGGTTTCGGCGAGCACGCCGGCCTTTTCGCAGGTGCGCTTGAAACGGCGCAGCGCAAACTCGAAGGGCTCGTTTTCGCGGACTTTGACGCTAGGCATGGAATCTCCGGAACACTGGGAAGCCGGCGCGCAGGGCGCGGGCTCTTGCAAATAAGGGGCTCGAACGCCACCGGGCTGTACCCGGCGAGCCGCGTATGATAGCCGCTGGCCTTGCGCGGGTGCAAGCCGATATGATGTAGGAACCCCCTGAGGCCATCCATGGCGCAACTTTTCACGCTCCATACCGCCCGGCCCGGCCATCCCTGGCCAGGCGTTCGGGAGCGCAGCAGACGCCTGGCGGGCGTCCGCTAAGCGCGCCCCCTCACCCATGCGCGTCCTAGGCATCGAAACCAGCTGCGACGAGACCGGCGTGGCCGTCTACGACACCGGCCTGTCCGGCGCGGCCGGCCTGCGCGCCCATGCCGTCTACAGCCAGATCGCTCTCCACGCCGAGTACGGCGGGGTGGTGCCGGAGCTGGCCAGCCGCGACCACGTGCGCAAGCTGCTGCCGCTGATCCGCCAGACCCTGGCCGAGGCCGGGCTGGGGGTGGAGGACCTGGACGGGGTGGCCTACACCGCCGGCCCCGGGCTGGTCGGGGCCCTGCTGGTCGGCGCCGGGGTGGCGCGTTCGCTGGCCTGGGCCCTGGACCTGCCGGCCATCGCGGTCCATCACATGGAGGGGCACCTGCTGGCCCCGCTGATGGAGGACGACCCTCCCGAGCCGCCGTTCGTGGCCCTGCTGGTCTCCGGCGGGCATACCCAGCTGGTCGCGGTGGAGGCCATCGGCCGCTACCGGCTGCTCGGCGAGACCCTGGACGATGCCGCCGGCGAGGCCTTCGACAAGACCGCCAAGCTCATGGGCCTGCCGTATCCCGGCGGGCCGCAGCTGGCGGCGCTGGCCGAGCAGGGCCGCCAGCGCCTGGGCGGAGCCGCCGGCCGCTACCGCTTCTCCCGGCCAATGACCGACCGACCCGGCCTGGATTTCAGCTTCTCCGGCCTGAAGACCCAGGTGCTGCTGGCCTGGCAGGGCAGCGACCAGAGCGAGGACACCCGCGCCGAGATCGCGCTGGGCTTCGAGGACGCGGTGGTCGAGACGCTCGCGATCAAGTGCCAGCGCGCGCTCGATGCGGCCGGCTGCAAGGTGCTGGTGGTGGCCGGCGGCGTCGGCGCCAACAAGCATCTGCGCGCGCGCCTGCAGCGCATGGCCGCCGAACGCGGCGGGCGCGTGTGCTTTCCGCGCCCGGCGCTGTGCACCGACAACGGTGCCATGATCGCCTTCGCCGGCGCGCTGCGCCTGGGCGCGGGACAGCGCGACGATGCCCAGGTGCACGTGACGCCGCGCTGGGACATGGCGGCGCTGGCGCCGGTGGGCGCGCCGATCGGCTGACGCGGGAGTCGATGCGACAGCCATTCTTTGCTTTGCCCGGCCGCGAAAAGCAAAATGGCTTCCGGCTTGCGCGGGAAGGATGGATTTCCGGCGTCCCGCCTGCCCCTTTTCCCTGGTATGCCGCCGCCCGCATGGACAAAGTCTTCATCGAAGGCCTCGAGATCGAGGCCCTGATCGGCATCTACGACTGGGAGCGGCGTATCCGCCAGCCGCTGCTGTTCGACCTGGAAATGGATTTCGACAACCGCAAGCCGGCCGCCAGCGACGACATCGCCGACACGCTCGACTACAAGGCGGTCAGCAAGCGGCTGATCGAATTCGTCTCGCAGTCCGACTACGGCCTGGTGGAGAGCCTGGCCGAGCGCTGCGCGCAGATCGTGCTGGACGAGTTCGGCGTGGCGCGCGTGCGCCTGAAGCTGAGCAAGCCCGGCGCGGTGCGCGGCGCGCGCGCGGTGGGCGTGATCATCGAGCGCGGCGCGGCCTGATGGCCACCGCGTACCTGAGCCTGGGCAGCAATGTCGAGGCCGAGACCCATATCGCCGCCGCGTTCGCTGCGCTGCGCGAACGCTTCCCGGGCGCGCGCTTCTCGGCGGTGTACCGCACCCGCGCGGTCGGATTCGAGGGCGCCGACTTCCTCAATGCCGGCGCCGCGATCGAGGCCGACCTCGATCCCTATGCCCTGGACGCCTGGCTGCACGCGCTGGAGGACGCGCACGGCCGCGACCGCGGCGGCCCGCGCTTCGGCGACCGCACGCTGGACCTGGATCTGGTGCTCTACGACGACCTGGTGCTGGACGGTCCGGGCCATCTGCAGTTGCCGCGCGGCGAGCTGCGCCATGCGTTCGTGCTGCGGCCGCTGGCCGAGATCGCGCCGGACGCCGTCGAGCCGCGCAGCGGACTGACGCTGGCGCAGCTGTGGGCGCGATCGCCGGAGCGCGATGCGGCGATGCAGCCGGTGCCCGGGCTCGAGGACGCGCCCTAGGCGCCCGGCCGTCGGGTGCTTTCGGTCCGAACGTCTGCCGGGCGTCTCAGCCTTCTGCGGGCCACTGGCGGAAATTCACGCAGACCGTGGTCTTGTCCAGCATGGCGAACTCCCGCGAGCCCCAGGGCTTGAGCGAGACGGTCTTCGCGTTGGGATGCAGCAGGTGCGGCGCGCGCGCGGACATCTCCTTGAAGACCGCGTCGACGTCGTCGGTGTCGATGCCCAGTTCCGGCCGGTCCTTGGCGGCGTATTCCGGGCTCTCCACGAGATAGGCCTTGGCGCCGTCGCGCGCGATCACGGCCATGGCGGCGTCCCGGTAAAGGACTTCGAATCCGAGCCCGTCCACGAAGAAGTCCAGCCCGTCCTGCAGGCGGTCGTAGAAGATCTTGGGAATGAGGTTCTTGAACACGTGCGGTCCTCGGGTCCGGGTCGAGAGAGGAGCGGCTAGGCTTCCAGCATGCGCCCGCCGTCGAGGCGGACGACCTGCCCGGTGCAGTAGGTCGCCTCCAGCAGCAGCCAGCGCACGGCCTCGGCGATTTCCCCGGGTGTGCCGGTGCGGCCCAGCGGGGTGCGCGCGAGCATGGCCTGCTGCTTGGCGGCCGCGTCGTCTCCGGCGGCCCAGAGGATCGCGCCCGGTGCGATCGCATTGACACGCACCTGCGGCGCCAGCTCCAGCGCCAGCGAACGGGTGGCGGCGAGCAGCGCGGCCTTGGCCATGCAGTAGACGGCGTGGTCGCGCAGCGGGCGCTCGGCGTAGATGTCGGCGAGGTTGACGATGGCCCCGCGCGCGGCCTGCAGGTGCGGCGCGGCGGCCTGGGCCAGGAAGAACGGCGCGCGCGCGTTGGAGGCGAACAGCGCGTCCCATTGCGCGGGCGTGACGCCGCCCAGCGGCGTCGGCGCGAATTCCGAGGCGTTGTTGACCAGGGCGTCGAGGCGGCCGTAGCGGCCGACGGTGCGCGCCACCAGTTCCGGCAGGCGGTCGAACTCGGCCAGATCGGCCTGCAGCGTCAGCACGCTGCCCGCGCGCGCGGCCTCGAGTTCGGCGGCCAGGGCCTGCATCTCGCCGGCCGAGCGGCGGTAGTGCAGGGCGAGATCGAAGCCGGCGGCGTGCAGCGTGCGGGCGATGGCGGCGCCCAGGCGCCGCGCGGCGCCGGTGATCAGCGCGACCTGGCGCGGCGGCGCGTTCGCGGCGGTGCCGCGTTCGGGGGCGGAGGGCTCCGGCATGCCGACAGCATACGGGGACAGGCATGCCCGCGCGACCGTCGCCGTTCCCTGCTCGCGGATCAACGGCGCGCACGGCGCGGGCGCATCGCCGCGCCGCTTCGCCGTATGCTGCGCGGATGTCCGTCCTTCCCCCCGATGCCGACGCGGCGGCGCACAGCGCGCGCCTGCGCGAACTGATCCGCGCGCAGATCCTCGCCGCCGGCGGCGCCATCCCCTTCCACCGGTTCATGGAACTGGCGCTGTACGCGCCCGGCCTGGGCTACTACAGCGCCGGCGCGGCCAAGTTCGGCCGCGCCGGCGATTTCGTCACCGCGCCGGAGCTCGGCTCGCTGTTCGCCGAATGCGTGGCCGAGGCGGTGGCGCCGGTGCTGCGGCAGCTCGGCGAGGACGCCGAGTTTCTCGAACTGGGCGGCGGCAGCGGCGCCTTCGCCGAGTACGCGATCAAGCACCTGATGACCCTGGACGCGATGCCGGCGCGCTACGCGATCCTGGAACCGAGCGCGGACCTGCGCGAGCGCCAGCGCGAGCACCTGCGCCGCCGCCTGACGCCGCCGGTCTTCGCCCGCGTGGAATGGCTGGACGGGCCGGTGCAGGAGCGCTGGAACGGCGTGCTGTTCGCCAACGAGGTGATCGACGCGCTGCCGACCTCGCGCTTCGCGCTGCGCCAGGGCGAGGTGTTCGAGGAATACGTCGCGCTGGACGGCGAGGGCGGCTTCGCGCGCGCCGAGCGCCCGGCCGACCCGCTGCTGGCGGCGGCGGTGCGCCACGTCGAGCGGCGCGGCCAGGCGCCGTTCGACGACGGCTACCGCTCCGAGCTGCTGCCGCAGCTGCCGTACTGGGTGCAGGCGGTGATGGGCGGGCTCGGAAGCGGCGCGATGCTGTTCGTCGACTACGGCCACCCACGCGGCGAGTACTACGCGGCCACGCGCCGCGACGGCACCTTGCGCGCGTTCTACCGGCACCACGTGGTCGAGGACGTCTATGCGCGCGTGGGCCTGCAGGACATCACCGCCTCGGTCGACTTCACCGCGCTCGCCGAGGCCGGCACCGAGGCGGGATTCGACTTCGCCGGCTACTGCTCGCAGGCCAGCTTCCTGATCGGCAACGGACTGGAACAGCGGCTGGCCGCACAGGAGACGCGCGCGCCCAGCGAGGCGGCGCGCTATTCGCTGCGGCGGCAGGTGCAGCAGCTGACGCTGCCCGCCGCGATGGGCGAGCGCTTCCAGGCGATGGGGTTCGCGCGCGATGTCGAGTTCGGCGCCGCCTTCCTGGCCGGCGACCTGAGCTTCCGCCTGTGAGCGGCGCGGCCTGGCTCAAGCCGCTGCGCCATCCGCGCCTGTGGCTGGCGCTGTGGTGGCTGGCGCTGCTGGCGGTGGTGGCGGTGTGCCTGGTGCCGGCGACCGACCTGCCGCGCACGCCGCCCGGCGGCGACAAGGTCGAGCACTTCCTCGCCTACTTCCTGCTGATGGCCAGCGCCGTGCAGGTGTTCGCCGGACGCCGCGCGCTCTGCCTCGCGGCCGCGGGGCTGGTGGCGATGGGCGTGGCGATCGAATTCGCCCAGGCCGGCCTCACCGCCACCCGCGGCGGCGACGTCTGGGACGCCGTCGCCGACCTGCTCGGCGTGCTGGCCGGATGGGCCCTGGTCCGCACGCCGCTGCGCGACCTGCTGCTGCACCTGGAACGCAGGATCGCGCCCGGCGCGTGAGCGGAACGGGCGCGCCCAGGGCGCATCGCGCAAGCGCGCGGCGCGCGCTCAGCGACCGCCGCGCTGCTTGCGCGGGACCAGGGTCACCCGGTCCACCACCCACATCGCCGGCCGCGTATCGCCGCTGAAGGTGATGCACAGATCCTGCGCGGCGGGCTGCTTGCGCAGCGGCAGCTTCAGCGTGGCGAAACCGTCGGCGCCCGGCCGCGCCGGCAGCGGCGCGCGCGCCAGCACCGCGCCCTTGCAGCCGGCGCGCACTTCCGCCTCGCCTCCGGGCGTGCCGGCCGGGGTGAACTTGCGCTGGGACTCGTCGTGGGCGAGCTCGAAGTTGTAGGGCAGGCGGCCGGCGCGCAGTTCGATCGCGGCGATCCCGCGCAGGTCGGCCTTCGGCCACAGCCAGCAGGGATTGAGGATGTCGACATTGAAGTTGGCGCGCTCGCCTTCGCGCGGGCCGTCGTCCTCCAGGCGCAGCATGGCCTCGCCGCTGCACGAGGCCAACGTGGTGTTGCCGCGCGTGCGCAGCGAGGCCAGGTCGAAGCCGCGCGCGTTGGCCGTCGTCAGCGCCCGCTCGTCGGCGAACGCCGCCGCCTTCACCTGTGCCGGCAGCGGCAGCACGAACGGCGCGGCGTAGCGCGGCGATTGCGCCGTCGGCTCGCTGCCGTCGGTGGTGTAGCGGATGTCCCGGTAGCCGGAAGGATTGGACAGCGCCACCGAGACCTTGCCGGCCGGGATGTCGCCGGTGCCGTCGATCCACACCTGGAAGGGCGTGGTCGCGTAGGCGATGCCGAACTGCCGGTACCACGGCAGCTGCGCCGGCAGGCGGGCGAGGAAATCGCCGTAGTCCTTGCGCTCGGCCGGCGACCAGCCGGTTTCGGCCACCGCCGCCAGGCGCGGGAACAGCGCGTGCTGCACGCGCGCGAAGGTGCGCACGTGCTCGGTCCAGAGGTTGGCCTGCAGGCCGAGGATGTGCTTGCGTTGCGCCGGCGCGAGCGCGGCCGGCACCGGCTCGTAGTCGTAGACGTTGCGCAGCGTGGTAGTGCCCGGGTGGCTCGGCGGCTCGCTCGGCAGGTCGCTTTGCGGGCGGTTGAGGTAGAGCAGATTCGACGGCGTCATCACCGCGTCGTGGCCGCCGCGCGCGGCCGCGATGCCGCCCTCGATGCCGCGCCAGGACATCACCGTGGCATCGGCGGGCAGGTCGCCGTCGAGGATTTCGTCCCAGCCGATGAGGCGGCGCTGGTGCGCTTCCAGGAAGCGGTTCAGGCGCGCGATCATCCAGGCCTGCAGCTGGGTCTCGTCGCGCGCGCCCACCTCGCGCATGCGCGCCTGCACGCGCGCCGAGGCCTGCCACTGGTCCTTCACCGCCTCGTCGCCGCCGATGTGGACGTAGCGGCCGGGGAACAGCGCGATCACCTCGGCGAACACGTTCTCCAGGAACGCCATCGTCGCCTCGTCGGCGTTGAACAGGTTGGGATACACGCCCCAGCCGTTGCCCACCGACAGCGTCTGGCCGGTGACGCCGAACTCGGAATAGGCGGCGATGGCGGCGGTGGCGTGGCCCGGCACATCGATCTCCGGGACGACGGTGATCTGGCGCTCGGCGGCGTAGCGCACCACCTCGCGGATCTGCGCCTGCGTGTAGTGGCCGCAGTAGCGCACGGGCGTGCCGCCGTCGCCGGCCCCGGCGTCGCCGGCCGGGATGCGGCAGGCTCCGATGTCGGTGAGCTTGGGATAGCGCTTGATCTCGATGCGCCAGCCCTGGTCGTCGGTCAGGTGCCAGTGGAAGACGTTGAGCTTGTGCATCGCCATCGCGTCGAGCACCAGCTTGATCTGTTCCACCTCCTGGAAATGGCGTGCCGAATCGAGCATCACCCCGCGCCAGGCGAAGCGCGGCGCGTCGTCGATGCGCACGGCCGGCACGTGCAGGCCGCCGTCGCCGTCGAGCAGCTGCCACAGCGTGACCGCGCCGTAGAACAGGCCGCGCGGATCGGCGGCCTTCACCGTTACCCCGCCGCGGCCGGCCCGCAGCGCATAGCCCTCGGCATTGGCCGAGGCCTTGCGGTCGATCGCGAAGACGATCCCGGCCTTGGGCCGCTTGGCGACGATGCGCAGCGACAGCCCGCGCGTGCGCGCCACGTCGGCGACGAAGCGCGCCGCGGCCGCGCGCGCGGCGCGGCCCTCGGCGTAGACCTGGGTCTGCGCGTTGACCGCGAAGCCGCCTTCGCCGGCCTCCATGTGCGCGGGCGCCGGGATCAGCGCGGGCGATGCGGCCGGCAGCAGCGGCGAGGCCAGCAGCAGGGCGCAGGCGAGGAGGGCGCGGAACGGGGAGGGGCGGAGTCGGTTCATGTCGTCATCCTGGCGGCGGCAGGGGGAAGCATCGCGGAAAAAAACGGGCCCGGACAAGTCCAGGCCCGCAAGGACACCACGGAGGGAGAGGCGTCAGAACTTGAAATGCACCGTGGCCATGTAGCGGCGCCCACTGTGGTAGCGGCCGGCCGGCATGCTCTTCTTGCCCAGGTACTGGAAGTACTCCTCGTCCAGCAGGTTCTGCGCGTCGAAGGTCAGCGACAGGTTGTCGTTGATGGTCCAGCCGAGGCTGGCGCCCACCTCGGAGTAGTCGTCCACGCTCGCCGGCGCCGCGCCGGCCACGTAGCCGCCGGCCAGGTAATGGCTGCGCCAGTTGTAGGTCACGCGCGCGCTGAACGGGCCCTTCTCGTAGTAGGGGCTGAGCGAGACGCTGTCGCGCGACTGGTAGGGCAGCGGGTCGCCGGTGTTGTTCTCGCCGTCGGCGTAGGTGTAGTTGCCGACGAAGCCCAGGCCGGTGTCACCGAAGGGCTGCTGGTAGCTGACGTTGAAGCCCTTCACCTTGCCCTTGCCGGCGTTGCGCGGCCGCTGGATGCTGTAGTCGCAATAGCCGTCGGCGGTGCAGCCGTGGGTGCCGACGATGTTTGCCCAGTCGGCCGGCGAGGTGTCCTTGATCGAGTTGTACTGGCGCTCGACGCTGGCGCTGCTGTCGATGTAGTTGTCGATGTCCTTGTAGAAGATCGAGGCCGCCAGCACCGACTGCTCGGCGAAGTACCACTCGGCCGACAGGTTGAAGTTGGTGGATTCGTAGGGCGAAAGCGAGGCGTTGCCGCCGCTGCCGGTGAACTGGGTGTCGTTGAGGAAAGTGTTGTTCACCATCTGGTTGTACGGCGCCCAGGCGATCACCTTGGCGGCGGCGAAGCGCAGTACCCAGTTCTCGCCCAGGTCGTAGGCCAGGTTGAGCGAGGGCAGCACGAAATCCTCGCTCTTGGACTTGGTCTGCCACTTGCTGTCCAGGTCGGTGAGCGTGGGCGTGCCGCTGTAGACGAAGCCGCTGCCGTCGGTTTCCGAGCGCACGAAGCGCACGCCGACGTTGCCGCGCAGCCCGCCGCTGGAGAAGTTCAGCTGCGCGTAGCCGGCGGTATTGGTCTGCTCCAGCGCCCAGCTGTTGTTGAGGTAGCTGGCGGCGTCCGGGTTGCCGAAGTCGAGCGGGCTGTTGCGCACCCATTGCAGCACGTTGTAGCGGCCGGCCTGGACGTGCCGGCCATGGTCGGGATGGAAGCCGCGGATGTCGGTCAGGCCCATCGTGCCGACGTCGGCCAGGGTGCCGGTGCGCACGCCGCCGTACACGTTCAGGTCGAAGGACTCCTCGTGCTTGGAGCGGCGCACGCCGAACTGCAGCTGGTTGAAGACGCTGTCGAAGTTGACGTTGAAGTCGAGTTGGCCGTAGGTGTCCTCGCTCTCGGTGGAGAACACGCCGTTGTTGCCGAGCCAGCTGCTGGAGCCCCAGTTGGCGGGATTGCGCGCGCCCTGCGGGTCGTCGAAGCGGATGCCCTTGTTGATGTCCCAGCTGAAGCCGCCGTTGTAGACCGGCTCGATGAAGTACTGGGCGAGGTTGTCGTTCTCGGACTTGCTGCGGCCGATCTGGCCGGACATGCCCCAGCCCTCGCCACGGAAGGCGCCGCGCAGGTCTAGGCCCTTGGTCACCACTTCGGAGAGGCGGACCTGGTTGTCGTAGATCACGGTGCCGCCGCCTTCCTCGGCATTGGCATTCGAGTGACCACCAGTCACGACGCCGTCTGGTCCCAGGTCGAGACGGTCTACAGCGTTCTGAGTACCCTGATTCCAGGTGAGATAGCTGTAGAGCGATTGGTTGTAATTGTCGAACTTTTCCTTGATGTACAACCCGCTCAAGTTGAATTCCAGTGCATCGCTTGGTTTCAGCTGCAGATTGACCACGGCACTGTCGCGTTTGCGGTCCTGCTGGAACCAGGCAGCATTGATCGAATTGGGAATCTTCGCGTTTGGATCGCGCTGGGCAATATCCGTGTTCGGAAAGGTCGGTGGAAGTGGATTTCCATTCTGATCTCGCGGAAGCGCGGGCGCATACCCGAAGACCTCCAGCCCCTGCCGGTCCACCCGCTCCTGGTAGCGCTGCGCCGACACCGCCACGCCGAAGGTCTCGGCGGGGTTCTTCCAGCTGTAGAGCAGCGAGACGTTCGGCTTGCCGCTCCCGGCCTGCTGGCTGTAGCTGTAGCCGATCGAGCCGGCCACCGAGTTCGCGTCCAGGTCCAGCGGCTGGCGCGTGTGCATCAGGATCGTGCCGCCGAGGCTGCCCTCGGTCAGGCGCGCCTCGGAGGACTTGATGATCTCGGCGCGGCCGAGGATCTGCGGCGCGAGCAGTGTGTAGTCGAAGCCGCGGTTGGGCTGCTCGCCGTAGAGCCAGATCGCCTGCGCCACCGGATGCCCGTCCAGGAAGGACAGGTTGAGGCTGGGGTCGGTGCCGTCCACGCTGACCCGCTCGCCCTGGCCGAAGCGGCGGTCGAGGGTGATGCCGGGGATCTGCGAGAAGGCCTCGGCGACGTTGGTGCTGGGGAACTTGCCGATGTCCTCGGCGGTGATCGCCTCGGACACGGTGGCGTTGTTGCGCTTGGTGTCCAGCGACCGCTCCAGGCTGGCGCGGATGCCGACGACGGTGACCGTGTCGAGGTCGGTGGCGGTGCCGGCGTCTTGCGGTGCGGGTGCCGCCGTTTCCTGCGCCTGTGCCTGCGCGGCCAGGACGAGACAGGTCACGATCGCGGCGGACAGCGCGGTCTTTCGGTACGTCATGGTCTCTCTCCCTATCAATGGTGGGTTGCCGGGCGCCGGATGCGTGCCCGGCGCCGTCTTGTGTTGCCGTCCCGCGCGCGGCGACGCGCGGGACGCGTTCGGGTCATCGTGTTCGTCCGCCGCTGGCCAGGAACCAGTGCGCCGCGCCGATCACGCCAAGCTGTCCGTGCTCCACGAGCTTCACCGGAACCCGTTCCAGCGCCTCGCGCATCACGCCCTTGTTGAGGAAGCGTTCGACAAAGCCGCTGGCCAGCAGGAATTCGCGGATCTGCGGCAGGATGCCGCCGGCCAGGTAGATGGCTTGCGCGCCGTAGAGCAGCGCCATGTCGCCGACCGTGCCACCGAGCAGGCCGCAGAACACCGACAGGCTTTCGCGCGCCTGCGCGTCGCCGTCCGACAGCGCCGCCGCGGTGATCTCGCCGGGCGAGGCGTGCCGGCGCTCGGCGCCGTGCAGCGCGCACAGCGCGCCGTACAGATGCATCAGTCCCGGGCCCGACAGCGCCTGCTCGACCGGCACGTGCGGGTGCTGCGCGAGCAGGTGGCGGAGCACGGCCATCTCCAGGTCGTTGCCGACCGTCAGCGCCGCGTGGCCGGCTTCGGTGGCGAGCACCACCGGGCCGCGCGCGCTCGGGATCCAGAGCGCCGCGCCGAAACCGGTGCCGGGGCCGACCACCAGCGTGGGGCCGCGCGGCGCGGCATCGGGGCCGGTCAGGCGCAGCACGGCGCTGGCGTCCATCTGCGCGGCCGCGTGCGCCACCGCTTCGAAATCGTTGACCAGGCGGAACTCGCGGAATCCCAGGCGCTCGCGGATCTGCCGCAGCGGGACCGGCCAGGGCAGATTGGCGGTGATCAGCGTGCCGTCGCCGTTGTCGGCGTCGTCGAGCAGGTAGCCGGCGCTGGCGATGGCTCCGGCGTCCACGCGCGCGCCATCGAGCGTGCCCAGGAAGTCCTCGATGATCTCCGCCAGCCCGGCGAAGTCCGCGCAGGCGTACTTGCGGTAGCCGAGCACCTGCAGCGCCTGCGCGGGGGCGCCGGCGTCGGGGCGCACCAGGCCGATGCGCACGTGCGTGCCGCCGACGTCGGCGGCGATGAACGGGCGCGAGGCCGCGTTCGTTGCATCCGCCGTTTGGGATCTTGCGATTGCGGGCACTGCCGACTCCCTCCTGCGCGCCGGCCGGGGTCGGTATGGCCAGTGCGGGCCGGAGTGTGGAAGTGGTTTGACAACGTTGTCAACAAGCGGTCACGATGCGCCGCGCCGAGGCTGGACGTGTGCGGGGAATTCCCGGAGCCAACGTTGGCAAAATGTGACTCGAATCTAGATTTGCCTGAAATCTCCGGCGGTTCTCATCCGAAACGGCGACGGCGAGGGGGCTTTCGATGTTGCGATGCAGCAGTCGTCAGCGCGGCGGAGCGGATCTTTCGTTTGCATCGCGCCCGTGGCCGCCGCGGTAAAAATATGACAACGTTAGCCATGGGCTGCGCCGGCGCACGGCGCATCCCTGTCCGCATCCCGACGCCGCAGGAGTCGCCCGCATGTCCACAGCCGCCGCATCCCCGTCCGCCGCCACGCGCCCGATCGTGTCCATCGCGATCATCGGCGGCCTGTTCTTCATCATGGGGTGGTTTACCTGGCTCAACGGGCCGCTGATCTCCTTCGTCCAGGTCGCCTTCGATCTCGACGTGGTGAACGCCTTCCTGGTCACCTTCGTGTCCTATCTGTCGTATTTCGTGTGGGCGCTGCCGGCCTCGGCGATCCTCGACCGCACCGGCATGAAGAAGGGCATGGCCATCGCGCTGTGGGTGATGGCGGCCGGCGCCCTGGCCTTCGGCCAGTTCTGCACGCAGCGCTGGTATCCGGGCGCGCTCGGCGGGCTGTTCGTGATCTTCGCCGGCCTGGCGATCCTGCAGACCGCCTCCAATCCCTACATCAGCGTGCTCGGCCCGATCGAGAGCGGCGCGCAGCGCATCGCCATCATGGGCATCTGCAATAAGGTGGCGGGCATCCTCGCGCCGGTGGCGCTGGGCACGCTGGTGCTGCACGGCATGGGCGACATCGCCGAGCGCGTGGCCGCGGCCGGTGCGGCGGACAAGGAGCGCATCCTCAGCGAGTTCGCCGCCGGCATCCACGGCCCGTACCTGATGATGGCCGGCGTGCTGGCGCTGCTCGGGGTGGCCATCCTGTTCTCGCCGCTGCCGGACGTGCGCGCCGAACGCGGCGCCGCCGCGGGCGCCGCGCCGCAGAAGAGCCTGTTCCAGTTCCCGCACGTGTGGCTGGGAGCGCTGGCGATCTTCCTGTACGTCGGCGCCGAGGTGATGGCGGGCGATGCCATCGGCACCTACGGCGCCGGCTTCGGCATCCCGCTGGACCAGACCAAGTTCTTCACCTCCTTCACCCTGGGCGGCATGCTGGCCGGCTACATCGTCGGCTTCCTGACCATCCCGCGCTTCATTTCCCAGCAGCGCTACCTGGCGATCTCGGCGGTGCTGGGCGTGGCGTTCACGCTCGGCGCGTACTGCACCACCGGCTACGTGTCGGTCGGGTTCGTGGCCGCGCTCGGCTTCGCCAACGCGATGATGTGGCCGGCGATCTTCCCGCTGGCGATCCACGGCCTGGGCCGCCTGATCGAGCGCGGCTCGGCGCTGCTGATCATGGGCATCGCCGGCGGCGCGATCGTCCCGCAGGCGTTCGCGCTGCTCAAGCAGCACATGCACTTCCAGCTGGTGTTCCTGCTGCTGATGGTGCCCTGCTACCTGTATATCCTGTACTTCGCGCTGCGCGGCCATCGCGCCGGCCTGCGCGAGGGCTGACCGGGCGTGGACGAGCGCGTGAGCGAAGGGCGAAACGGAGGCGGCGTGCGCAGACCCACCATCAAGGACGTCGCCGAGCGGGCCAAGGTCTCGCTCAAGACCGTCTCGCGCGTGATCAACAACGAGCCCTCGGTGATGCAGGCCACGCGCTCGCGCGTGCTGCACGCGATCGCCGAGCTCGACTACGAGCCGGACCCGTCGGCGCGCAACCTGCGCAGCGCCACGCCGTTCGTGATCGGCCTGGTCTACGACAATCCCAACCCCTACCACATCATCGGAGTGCAGAACGGCGTGCTGGGCGCCTGCCGCGAGACCGGCTTCGACCTGCAGATCCATCCCTGCGATTCGAGCTCGCCGCTGCTCGCCGACGAGCTGAGCGAATGGGTGCGCCGCTCGCGCCTGGCCGGCCTGGTGCTGACCGCGCCGATGTCCGAGTCGGCCGAATTGGTGGGCGCGCTGGCCGCGCGCGGGGTGAAGTTCGTGCGCATCATCGCCGCCACCGAGGATCCGAAGGACGGGCACCCGTGCGTGTTCGTCGACGACCGCGACGCCGCCTACGAGATCACCGAGCACCTGATCCAGCTCGGCCACCAGCGCATCGGCTTCCTCTGGGGCGGGCTGGCGCACCGCTCCAGCACCGAGCGCTACCGCGGCTACGAGGAGGCGCTGAAGGACTACGGCATCACCCTCGACAAGCACCTGGTGGTGCCGGGCGACTACACCTTCGACGACGGCTTCCGCGGCGCGCGCCGGCTGCTGGCGCTGCGCTCGCCGCCGACCGCGATCTTCGGCTCCAACGACGAGATCGCCGCCGGCGTGCTGGCCGCGGCCAAGTCAGCCGGCATGAACGTGCCCTACGACCTGTCGATCGCCGGCTTCGAGGACAGCCCGTTCTCGAAGCAGTCCTGGCCGGCGCTGACCACCGCCAAGCAGGCCACCGGCGACATCGCGCGCCACGCCGCGCGGCTGCTGATCGGCGTGCTGCGCCAGGACGCCTACGACGACCATCCCTTCGTGGTCCACAACCAGGGCTTCGTGCCGCAGCTGGTGGTGCGCGGCTCGACCGCGCCGCTGCAGCCGCGCGCGGCCGCGCGCAACGAGGAAGGCTGAGACGATGTCGAGCACCGCCGCGCCGCTCCCGGCGCCCGAGCAGACCTGGATGTTCCGCGAGGCCGCCGAGGCGGGCGACGCCATCGCGCGCCAGTACACGCGCAACGTCGAGACGGTGCGCGCGCTGGGCGAGGCGCTGCGCGCCGCGCCGCCGCCGTTCGTGGTGACCTGCGCGCGCGGCAGTTCCGACCACGCCGCCACCTACGCCAAGTATCTGTTCGAGACGCAGCTGGGCCTGGTCACCGCGTCCGCCTCGCCGTCGGTGGGTTCCGTCTACGCCGCGCGGCAGAGCATGCGCGGCGCGCTGTACCTGGTGATCTCGCAATCGGGCAAGAGCCCCGACCTGCTGCGCAACGCCGAGGCCGCGCGCGAAGGCGGCGCCCGCGTGGTGGCGCTGGTCAACGTGGAGGACTCGCCGCTGGCGCAGCTGGCCGAGGTGGTGCTGCCGCTGCGCGCGCGCGAGGAGCGCAGCGTGGCCGCGACCAAGAGCTATCTGGCCTCGCTGGCGGCGATCCTGCAGCTGGCCGCGTACTGGAAGCGCGACCCGGCGCTGATCGATGCGCTGGAGGCGCTGCCGGACGCGCTGCGCGCGGCCTGGCAGGCGGACTGGTCGCCGCTGGTGGATGGGCTGGCCGAGGCGAGCAACCTGTTCGTGCTGGGCCGCGGCCTGGGGCTGGCGGCGGCGCAGGAGGCGGCGCTGAAGTTCAAGGAGACCTGCGGCCTGCACGCCGAGGCCTACAGTTCGGCGGAAGTGAAGCACGGGCCGATGGCGCTGGTCGGGCCGGGCTTCCCGGTGCTCGCCTTCGCCCAGCCGGACGAGACCGAGGCCGGCACGCTGGCGCTGGCCGAGGAGTTCCGCGCCCGCGGCGCGCCGATCTGGGTGGCCTCCGCGCATGGCGATCTTCCGTTGCGCGCGGCGCCGCATCCGGTCGCCGCGCCGCTGCTGACCATCCAGAGTTTCTATCGCGCGATCAACGCGCTGGCGCTGCGCCGCGGCCGCAATCCCGACGTGCCGCCGCATCTGAACAAGATCACGGAGACGGTGTAATGCAAGAGCGGGCGCCATTGCAGGCCTTCGTCAACGGCCGCGTGCTGGCCGACGAGGAGATCCGCGACGGCCTGGCGGTGCTGGTCGAAGGCGGCCACGTCCTCGCCGTCGTCGCCGAGGACGACGCGCACGTGCGTGGTGCCGAGCGCCAGGACCTCGGCGGCGGCACGCTGCTGCCCGGCTTCATCGACGCCCAGGTCAACGGCGGCGGCGGCGTGCTGTTCAACAACGCCACCGACGTGGAGGCCATCGCCCGCATCGGCGCGGCGCACCGCCGCTTCGGCACCACCGGCTACCTGCCGACGCTGATCAGCGACGACGCGCCGACCATGCGCGCGGCGGTGGCGGCGGTGCGCGAGGCGATCGCGGGCGGCGTGCCCGGCGTGCTCGGCATCCACCTGGAGGGACCGTACCTGGCGCCGGCGCGCAAGGGCACGCACGATCCGGGCAAGTTCCGCGTGCCCGACGCGGACGAGATCGCGATGGCCACCGCGCTGGACAACGGCGTCACGCTGATCACGCTGGCGCCCGAGCGGGTGCCGCTGGAGACGATCCGCGCGTTCGTGGCGCGCGGGGCGATCGTCGCCGCCGGCCACACCGCCGCCAGCTACGAGGAGACCCGCGCCGGCCTGGAAGCGGGCGTGCGCGGCTTCACCCATCTGTACAACGCCATGAGCCCGCTGCAGGGGCGCGAGCCCGGCGCGGTCGGCGCGGCGCTGGAGGATCGCGAGAGCTGGTGCGGCGTGATCGCCGACGGCGTGCACGTGCATCCGGGCAGCCTGCGCGTGGCGCTGGCGGCCAAGCCGCGCGGCAAGGTGTTCCTGGTCACCGACGCGATGCCGCCGGTGGGCGCCGAGGATCCGAGCTACGAGCTCTACGGCGAGATCATCACCGCGAAGGACGGCGTGGTGCGCAATGCCGCCGGTTCGCTGGCCGGCTCCGCGCTGGACATGGCCACCGCGGTGCGCAACGCCGTGGAAATGCTCGGCCTGCCGCTGGCCGAGGCCGCGCGCATGGCCTCCACCTATCCGGCGCGCTTCCTCGGCCTGGAGGCGACGCACGGGCGCATCGCCGCCGGCTGCCGTGCCGACCTGGTGCTGCTCGACCGCGACCTGCGCGTCGTGCGCACCTGGATCGGCGGCGAGGCGAGCGACGCGGCCGGCTAGCCCATGCAGGGCGGCGCCTCGGGCGCGGCGGTGCCGCGCTTCGCCTCGGTGGATGCGCTGCGCGGCATCACCGTGGCGGCGATGCTGCTGGTCAACAATCCGGGCAGCTGGGACTTCGTCTACGCGCCGCTCGAGCACGCGCCCTGGCACGGCTGCACGCCGACCGACCTGATCTTCCCGGCCTTCCTGTTCGTGATGGGCGTGTCGGTCACGCTTGGCCTCGCGCCGCGCCTGGAGCGCGGCGCCGACCGCGCGCGATTGCGCCGCGAGGTGCTGCTGCGCGCGGCGCGCATCGTCGGCCTGGGCCTGCTGCTGCATCTGATCGCGTGGCTGGCGCTCGATCGCGAGTATTTCCGTCCCTGGGGCGTGCTGCAGCGGATCGGCGTGTGCTTCGCGGCGGCGGGATTGCTGGCGATCCACGCGCGCGCCCGCACGCAGTGGTGCGTACTGGCGGCGCTCCTGCTCGGCTACTGGGCATTGCTGGCCGCCGGCGGTTCGTACGAGCCCTGGACCAATCTCGCCAGCCGCCTCGACGCGGCGCTGTGGGGGCCGCACAACTACCGGTTCGACGCGGCCAGCGGACACGGACACGATCCGGAAGGATTGCTCAGCACCTTGCCGGCGATCGCCACCGCGCTGCTGGGCGTGCGCGCGGGGGCATGGCTGCGCGAGGGACGGCTCGGCGCGCTGCTGCTCGGCGGCGCGGCGGCGCTCGCGCTCGGCGCCGCCTGGGCGCTCGTGTTCCCGCTCAACAAGAACCTGTGGACCTCGTCCTACGTGCTGTGGACCGGCGGCTGGACGATGCTCGCGCTCGCCGCCTGCCATGTGGCGATCGACCGCCGCGGCTGGCCGGCGCTCGGCCGCCGTTTCGGCGTCAACGCCATCGCCGCCTTCGCGGGTTCGGCGCTGATGGTCTACCTGCTGCTGGCGATGGGCTGGTGGGAGCCCGCGTATCGCCTTGGCTTCGCGCAGTGGATGACGCCGCGCTGGGGTCCCTATCTGCCGTCGCTGGCATTCGCGCTCGCCTTCGTCGCGCTGTGGTGGGGCATCGTGTATGGCATGGACCGGCGCGGCTGGCGACTGAGGATCTAGCCGTGCGCGTCGCCGCGCATCGGCCGTTCGCCGGCTATGGCGCGCGCGGGAAGATGCGCGGTTCGGGCGAGTCCATCCAGCGCATCTCCAGTGCCTGGCCGGTCAGTCGCGCGCGCGCCATGTCGTTGCCTTCCAGCGCGAACAGGCCGTCTTCGGTGAGCGGCGACAGGCGCGCCGTCGGCCGGTTGGGACGCTCCAGCCACAGCGCGCCGTCGCGATAGGCGATCTCGGCCATGCCGGGACCTGAACCGCCGGGGCGGCCGTAGCGTCCGGCCAGCGCCGAGAGCGCGGCGGGGGCGAGCGTCACGGGATGCAGGCGCGCCCGCACCCCGACCTTCACCCAGGCGTATTCGGCCTGCGCTTCGGGCGAGGCCTTGGGGTCGGCGGAGAGCCGGTCCAGGGCCCGTGCCTGCGCGAGGTCGAGCGCCTGCGCCGAGGGTGCCTCGACGTCCGGCGCCACGCCCGTGCCTTCCCAGTTGCCCTGGCTGACCGGATGCACCGGGCGTCCGTAGGACACGCTGAGGATGAACTCGGGCGCGATCGGCAGCAGCTTGTTGTTGTTGGCGGCGCCGGAGGTCTTGGCGCCGATCAGCTCGCCCAGCTTGAACTGCTGCACGTCGTAGGCGAAGGCCTCGGCGGCCGAACCGGTGAAGCCGTTGATCAGCACGTAAAGCGGCTTGCCTTTCAGCCGGCCGGCCGGGACGTGTTCGAGGATGCGCGATTGCACGGGCGGCTTGTCGCCTTCCAGGAAGGTCATCTCCAGCGTGTCGCCGTCCATGAAGTGGCTGACCAGGTAGCGCACCGCGGCGTGCGAGCCGCCGCCGTTGTCGCGCACGTCGATCACGATCGCGTCGCCCTCCCTGAGGAAGCGCATGGCCGCGTCGTAGGCGCCGCCGGTCTCGTCGTTGACCCAGTCGAAGCCGCTGATCTTCAGGTAGCGGATGTTGCCCGGCAGGCGCTTCATCTCCACCAGGCCGTGGTGGTCGCGGATGGCCTGGCGGCGGAAGAAGGCCTCTTCGCCGGCGTCGCTGTCCGGAGAGGCCAGCGCCGCGGTGTAGGCGGGCGCATCCACGCGCAGCGAGAGATGCCGGTCGTGCGACACCTCGCGCAGGTCCTCGGTGACGCGCTCGGCGAACAGGAAGGGATCGTCCACCTCGTAGCGCCCGGAGCGCTGTCCGCGCTCCAGGCGCTCGAGGATCTTCGGCCGCATCTTGGGAAAGACGTAGCGCTCGCGGAATTCGCGCCCGATCGCCTGCAGGGCGTCGGCGCGCATCTTCGCCGTCAGCGGCGCCGCGCGTTCCTGCGCGAGCGGGGCCGCGGCCGCGCAGAGCAGGCCGGCGGCGAGGAAGACGGCGACGAGGCGGGAAGCGGCGCAGCGCATCATGGTGAGGCGTCCTGGTGGGAGGGGCGGGAAGGAGCGGCCGATGCGATCCGGTCGCCGAAGGGATGGCGTTCCAGCGCGTCGATGGCCTCGCGCAGCAGCGCCGAGAGCGGTGCCGACAGTTCGCGGTCGAGCGCGTCGGCCGCGGCATTGGTGGCGGCCCAGTGCCGTCGCAGCCGCGGGATCAGCGCCTCGGCGTCGGCGGTGAGCGCGACGATGCGCTCGCGCGCGTCGCCGCCGGGGCGCAGCTGCACCAGGCCCTGCTTGGCCATCTGCGAGACGGTCTGGCTGGTCGCCGAATGGGTGATGCCGGCGTGCAGGGCGATGCCGCGGATCGAGGCCGGCCCGAGTTCGAGCAGGGCCCGGACCACCGGCGTGAAGCGCGGCCGGTAGCCGGGGATGCTGCGGGCGTAGGTGGTCTCGACGGCACCGTCGAGGGTCTCGATAAGGTGCCGGAGCAGGGTGCCCAGGGTGGCGGTGCGGGAGATCATGGCGCATATGTAACAGCGCTGTTATATCTACGCAAGTGCCCATCCCGCCGGCGTCTGCGGCGGGTTTCGGGCGGAAGTCAGGCGTCGGGCGGTGCCCGCCGGGCTTGGGCGATGGCGGCGATGCGGGCCTTGCGCAGGGCCTCGCCGAGCGCCGGCCCGGTCAGGCCGGAGGCGGCCAGGTCGGCGCCGCGCACCGCGGCGGCGGCGGCGTGCAGGCGCCGCAGCTCGCGGCCTTGCGGATAGTCGCTCTCGGCCAGGCCGGCGCGGCCGCGCTTGTCGGCCTCGCAGACCAGGGCCAGGCGGGCGACGCGCTCGGGCTTGCGGAAGGCGTCGCAGCGCGCCAGCAGGTCGTGCACGGTCTCGTCGCGCAGTTCCGGCAGGCGATGCACGTTCAGATGCTCGCGGCAGGCGAGCAGGGCGAGGTCGCGATGCTCGGCGGGTACGCGCAGCCGTTCGCACAGCGCGCGCAGCGGCGCCAGGCCGCGCTGCTCGTGCTGGACGTGGCGCGGCAGCTCCTCCACGGGCGTGAGCGCCTTGCCGAGGTCGTGGGTGAGCGCGGCGAAGCCGACCGTGTCGTCGCCGGGCGCCAGCCGCGCGGCCATGTCGCAGACCAGTTCCACGTGCACGCCGGTGTCGACCTCGGGATGGAACTCGGCGCGCTGCGGCACGCCGTACAGCGCATCGACCTCCGGCAGCACCGCGCGCAGCGCGCCGCCCTCGCGCAGCGTGCGCAGGAAGGCCGACGGCCGCGCGCTGCGCAGCGCGCGCGCCAGTTCCTGCCAGACGCGCTCGGGCACCAGCGCGTCGAGCTCGCCGGAGTCGGCCATCTCGCGCATCAGCGCCAGCGTTTCCGGCGCTACGGCGAAGCCGAGCGCGGCCAGCCGCGCCATGAAGCGCGCCGCGCGCAGCGCGCGCAACGGATCCTCGACGAAGGCCGGCCCGACGTGGCGCAACACGCGCGCGCGCAGGTCCTCGGCGCCGCCGTAGGGATCGACCAGGGTGCCGTCGGGAGCCTGGGCGATGGCGTTGATGGTGAAGTCGCGGCGCTGCAGGTCCTGCTCCAGCGTCACCGAGGGGTCGCTGTGCACGACGAAGCCGCGGTAGCCGCGCCCGGACTTGCGCTCGGTGCGCGCCAGCGCGTACTCCTCGCCGGTGCGCGGATGCAGGAACACCGGGAAGTCGCGCCCCACCGGCTTGAATCCGGCCGCGAGCATGGTCTCGGGCGTCTCGCCGATGACCACGTAGTCGTTGTCGCCGGCCGGCTGGCCGAGCAGCCTGTCGCGGACGGCGCCGCCGACCAGGTAGGTCTTCATCGGCGCGGCATCGCTGCGGCAAGCACGGCGTCGACCGGCGTCGTATCGGCCGGCGTCATTTCGAGGTGTTCTGCGCCAGGATCGCGACGATGTCGGTGGCGCCGGAATTGCGTCCCAGGTGCAGGTCGAGCGGGGCGGCCTGGCCGGAGATCCAGATGCGCAGGTCGGCCTCCAGGTCGAAGTGCCCGGCGGTTTCCAGCGAGAACATGACGATGGCGCGGTAGGGCACGCTGCGGTACTCCACCTTCTTCGCGGTCACGCCCTGCTTGTTCACCAGGATCAGGCGGCGGTCGGTGAATACGATCAGGTCGCGGATCAGGCCGAAGGCGCGCTGCGGCGCCTCGCCCGGCGCCAGCAGCGGCGCGAACTCCTCGCGGATGTCGTCGAGCGATTTTTCGCCGGCGTGGCCGAGCAGGGTGTCGAGGATGCCCATGGGAGACTCCGATGCGGCGGGAACCCGTTGTAGGAGCGCCATTGTAGGAGCGCCGCCGGCCGGCGGCGCAAGGCGCGCTCAGCCGCCAGAAGCGGTGGGCGCGGCGCAGACGAACTTCTTGCGCGGCCCGCGCGTGTCGCCGCGCAGGCGCTGCGACAGAGGCAGGGCGTCGCCATCGCCCTTGCCCGCGGCGCTCATGCGCCAGTCGTAGAGCACGCTGAAGGCCAGCACGCGCGCCACGTACTCGCGGGTCTCCTTGTAGGTGACCGTCTCGATCCAGAAGTCCGCGTCCATGCCCGGCCGCTGCGACTGCCAGCGCGCCACCGGCGTCGGGCCGGCGTTGTAGGCGGCGATGGCGAAGTAGGGCTGGCCATACTTGTCGAGCATCTGCCGCAGGTAGGCGCTGCCGATGGTGATGTTGGTGTCCGAGTCGTACAGGCTGTTGGCGCCGGCGTAGGGGATGCCCAGGCGCTTGGCGACGCCGGCGCCGGTGCCGGGCACGATCTGCATCAGGCCCATGGCGTTCGCCCCCGAGCGCGCACGCGGGTTGAACACGCTCTCGGCGCGGATCTCGGCCGCGACCCAGGCCGGGTCGAGCGCGTTCTTGGCGGCCTCGCGGCGGATGGTGTCGCCGTGGTGCAGCGGGAAGCGCAGCCGGTACAGGCGCGACTCGTCGGGATAGTTCTTGCCGCCGACGTTGACCAGGCCGAACACGGCGCGGTCGAACCAGCCGTCGTCCTGCGCCACTTCCACGGCCAGGCGGCGCTGGGTGTCGTCGAAGCGCGAGAGCGCGTCGTCCCATTCGCGCAGCGCCCAGCTGGTGCGGTCGATGCGGTTCAGGGCCAGGGCGCGCACCAGGGCCGGATCGCGGGCGACGGCGGCCTTGGCGGCGGCGTTGACCGGCGGGTCCCAGGGGCAGAGCGCGTAAGGCAGGCCGAGGCGGTCGGCGGCCAGGAAGCCGTGGAAATCCGACTTGGCGGCGGCGGCGCGGTACAGCGGCGCGGCGGCGGCCTTGTCGCCGGCCAGCTCCGACAGGCGCGCGGCGAAATAGCTCCAGCGCGAATCGCCGCGCTGCTTCTCGCCCATCTTGTTGATCGCCGCGAGCGCGGCGCGCCAGTCCGAGCGCGTCATCGCCTCGCGCGCGCGCCACTCGTGCAGGCGCTCGTCGTAGGCCGCCTCGGGCACGGCGTTGAGGCGGCGCGCGGCGTCGGGTTCGTAGGAGGCGACCGTCCACAGCGCGATCTGGTACAGCACGCGGTTGCGCTCGGCGTCGCTGAAGCCCAGCGCCTGCGCGAAGCGCGGCAGCGCCGCCTCGGCGGCGACCGGCGTGGACTTGGCCAGCCGCGCCAGGCCCTGCGAGGCCATCGCCCGGCTGCGCGCGGTCTTGGGCCAGCCGAGCGCGCGGTCGTTGACCGCCTCGAAGAAGGCGGCGTAGTCGTTGGCGAGCGCGAACTCCTCCGCCGGCAGGCCGCGCGCGGCCGCGCGCATCACCGCCGGCTGCCATTCCTCGGCGGCCTTGTCGATGCGCTCCCAGCGCAGCGCCGGCGGCAGGCCGCCCTTGGCGGCAAGCACGTTGAAGGGCGCATCGCAGCCGTCGGGCAGCGACTTGCCGCTGCTGCGCCACAGCGCCTGGGCGTCCTTGGTCCATTGCGCGTCGGCGCGTCCGGTCGCCTGGCGCGCGTCGAGTTCGGCGCAACGCAGCTTCACGTCCTTGATGCCCGGCTTCCACGCGGCCAGGAAGGCAGGCCAGTCGTCGCGGCGCGCCGTGCCCGCCAGCCACAGCTCGCGGAAGGCCTCGCCCACCGCCTGGCCCTGGTAGCGCTTGAGGAAGTCCTGCGCCTGCGCGTTGGGCAGGGTGTCGATGTTGCGGCGCAGGCTCACGTATTCCAGCCAGCCCAGCAGCGGGTCGCGCGCGAACGGCGCCATGTCCACCGTCTGCCCGCGCTCGCTGGCCTCGAAGGCGGCGCGCAGCGCGCCGTCGGAGGCGGGGGCCTGCGCCTGCGCCGCGAAGGCGCAGGCGGCGGCGGAGAACAGGAGGGCGATCGGCGCGGCGATCGGCGGGAGGCGTCGGGATTTCGGCATCGCCGGACTATAGCCGATGCCATATGAATTGGATTTTTCGCACATTTTTGACGCGTGTCCGGATATGTGTGGCGGGCTCGGCCTTGTATGTGCCGGGGGACTTGTTTACAAAGCCGTAACGTCGCGGGCAGGGGTGCGGCGTCCAGACCATTACCGGGAGAGAGCTCGATGAAGTCGTTGTCCCGCCATCAGCTGGCCATTGCGGTCCAGCTGTCGCTGCTGTGCGCCGCGCCGCTCGGCATGTTGCCCGCCCTGGCCCAGGCGCAGGATGCCCCGGCCGCGAGCCAGGAGGCCAAGACGCTGGATACCGTCCAGGTCACCGGCTCGCGCATCAAGAAGGCCGAGCTGGAGACGGCGGTCCCGGTGCAGGTCCTGACCCGCGAGGACATCGACCGCTCCGGCTACAGCTCCGTTTCCGACATCGTGCAGAACCTCACCGCCAGCGGCGCGGGCCTGAACACCAAGTTC
This sequence comes from Luteimonas aquatica, assembly GCF_022662575.1. Taxonomy (GTDB): domain Bacteria; phylum Pseudomonadota; class Gammaproteobacteria; order Xanthomonadales; family Xanthomonadaceae; genus Luteimonas; species Luteimonas aquatica. Next base: position 189,764 of record NZ_JALBFU010000002.1, read on the forward strand.
AATTCCAGCGGCAACTTCGGCTTCCCGCCCGACGGCGGCGGCGTCGGCGCCGGTGCCGCGACGGTGGACTTGCGCCACCTCGGCGCCAAGCGCGTGCTGGTGCTGGTGGACGGCATCCGCTGGGTCAACGAATCCTCCGCCTCCGGCGTGGGCGCATCGGTCGACCTCAACACCATTCCGCTGTCGATCATCGACCGCATCGAGGTGCTGGAGGACGGCGCCTCCTCGATCTACGGCTCCGACGCCATCGCCGGCGTGGTGAACATCATCACCAAGCGCAATGTCGATGGCGCCAGCGTCGAGCTGAACTACGGCCAGTACAGCAAGTTCGGCGGCGGCGACACCTACGGCGCCGACGTCAGCTGGGGCGGCAGCACGGATCGCGCGCAGTGGTTCCTGGCCGGCTCGTACTACAAGCAGAAGGAAATCTCCTCGGCCGACTACTGGGCCGCGCGCGTGCCGGTGCCGGGCACCGGCCTGGCCAACGGCAGCTCCGCGACGCCGCAAGGGCGTTTCGTTTTCATGGACCCGAACACGGGGCAGGTCCACAGCATCACGCCCAACAACGGCGTCAGCGACCCGGCTTATACCGCGCAGCCGGATTGCCCGACCGCGCGCACCGACGATTTCCACTGCTTCGGCACCCCGGACCGCTACAACTTCGCGCCCAACAACCTGCTGCTGACGCCTTCCGAGCGCAAATCGGTGTTCGGCCAGGTGCGCTTCGAGTTCACGCCGACGTTCAGCGGCTACGTCAAGGCGCTGTACAACGAGCGCGAATCGGCCAACCAGGCCGGACCCGAGCCGATCTTCCTGGGCACCGACGCCGGCGTCTACAACAAGTGGGCCGAGCAGCTGCTGGTGATTCCCGCCAACCAGGCCTACAACCCGTTCGGCTTCGACCTCACCACCATGGGCGCCAACCCGAACCTGTTCCTGATCGGCCGCCGTCCGACCGAAGGCGGTCCGCGCCGCTACGAGCAGAAGGTCAAGACCTGGTACGTCAATGCCGGCCTGGAAGGGACCTTCAACGTCGGCGACCGCCCCTGGAGCTGGGATGTGAACTTCGTGCGCAGCGAAAGCAAGGCCGACCAGACCAACTACGGCAGCTACAACCTGCGCAAGATCAACCTGGCCCTGGGCGATCCGGCGGTATGCGCGGCCACGCCGGGCTGCGTGCCGTTGAATATCTTCGGCGGCGAGGGTTCGATCACCCGGGAAATGCTCAACTGGATCCAGCCGGTGGTGCGCGACGAGAGCGAGAACAAGCTCACGCTCGCCTCGGCCAACCTCACCGGCGACCTGTTCGAGATGTGGGCCGGTCCGCTGGCCTTCGCCGCCGGCTACGAATATCGCAAGTACGAGGGCAGCTACACCCCCGACCCGATCACGGTGGCCGGCGAGTACAACGGCGTGCCCTCCGGGCCGACGGCGGGCAAGTACGACGTCAACGAAGCCTATCTCGAACTCAGCGTGCCGCTGATGAAGGACACCGCCTTCGGCAAGAGCCTCGACCTGAGCCTGGCGGGCCGCTACTCGAAATATTCCACCTTCGGCAGCAAGAACACCGGCAAGATCGGCCTGCGCTGGCAGGTGGCCGACGAACTGCTGTTGCGCGCCTCGTGGGCGCAGGGTTTCCGCGCGCCGACCATCGGCGAGCTGTACGGCACCCTGAGCCGCTTCGATGCCACCCTGGCCGATCCCTGCTCGGGGCTGGCCACGGTTACCCCGGAGTGCGTGGCCGACGGCGTGCCGCAGGGCTACGAGCAGACCAACTCGCAGATCTCGGTGGTCACCTCGGGCAATCGCGAGCTCAAGCCCGAAAGCAGCCGCAGCCTCATGCTGGGCGCGGTGTGGAGCCCGTCGTTCGCCGACAACGCTTCCTGGTCGGACAAGCTCGACCTGGGCGTGACCTTCTACAAGCACGAGATCACCGATGCCATCCAGGCGCCGGATGCGCAGGCGATCCTGGATCGCTGCGTGGCCAACCGCGACCCCGCCTCCTGCGCGGCCTACGATCGCAGCTCGACCGGCCAGATCGTCCGTTTCGACGATATCCTCGACAACCTCGGCACCATCAACACCGACGGCTGGGACTTCACTGCAGCCTGGGTCCTGCCCGAGCGCGACTGGGGCCGCCTGAGCTTCGACTGGAAGAACACCTGGGTCACGCGCTACGAACTGGTCAACGAAGCGGGCCTGACCGAGCCGCGCCAGCCCGGCATCGAGGTCAACAACAGCGCGATTCCGGAATGGACCTCGACGCTGGTGAGCAATTGGAACCTCGGGCCATGGAACGTCGCCTGGACCATGCGCTACATCGAGGGGCTCGACGAGACGTGCGGCGGCGCCGCCGGATTCCCGATCTGCGACGAGGGCAACGTCAACCATCTCGGCGGCATCACCTACCACGACCTGCAGGTGTCCTGGGAGACGCCGGCCGTGGCCAAGGGCCTGAAGCTCACCGCCGGCGTCAACAACCTGGCGGGCAAGGACCCGCCGACCTGCCTGAGCTGCTCGCTCAACGGCTACGACGCTTCCACCTACGACCTGCCGGGCCGTTTCTGGTACGCAAGGATGAAGTTCGATTTCTGAGCCGGCGCTGCCGGAGGCAAGCACGCGAAGCCGGCCTCGAGCCGGCTTCGCGCTTTCCGCGCGCATCGCGGGCGGTCACGGCGGATTGATTTCGATGCGGCGGCTCCGGCCAGGCGCTTCCGCCAGGCCGATCAGCGCCGCAGCGCGTCCTCGGGCACGTCGAGTTCCATCGACAGCGCCAGGTGGTCGGAGAAGGCCGCCGGCAGCGCGCGCACGTTGCGGCTGCCCAGGTCGCCGGTGATCAGGATGTGGTCGATCGCCCGTTGCGGGCGCCAGCTCGGGAAGGTCGGCACCAGCGAGACCGAAGGCTGCAGGCGCGTATGCCGGTACAGCGCGCCCATCTCCGGGCGGTCGGCGGTACAGTTGAAGTCGCCCATCAGCACGGCATGGCGCCGGTCGCCGATCAGCTCGGCGATGTAGGCCAGCTGCGCGCGCCGCGACTGCGCGCCGAGCGAGAGGTGCGCGATCGCCACCAGCAGGCCGTCCTCGCCCTGGCCGAAGCTGGCCAGCAGCACGCCGCGGCCGCGCACGCGGCCGGGCAGGGCATGGTCGACCACTTCCAGCGGCTCCAGCCGGCTGAGCAGGCCGTTGGCGCTGGAGGCGACGTTGCCGATGCGCCGATTGGGCTGGTGGCTCCAGTAGTCGAAGCCGCCGCGCTCGGCCAGATAGTGCGTCTGGTTGGTGAAGCCCGAGCGCCAGCTGCCCGGATCGCTTTCCTGCAGGCCGACGATGTCGTAGTCGCTGGCGAGCTGGGCGATGGCGTCGAGCGCGCCGCGCTTGTTGCCGGCCGGCAGCACGTGCGACCAGCTGCGCACGGCGTAGTCGCTGTAGCGCCTGGTGCTGGAGCCGGCCTGGATGTTGGCGCTGAGGAGTTTGAGCGGTTGCGTCGGCATCGGAGCAAGCATCGCGCCCGTCATTCCCGCGCTGGCGGGAACGACGGCGGGCGGTGGCCTGGCATGCGGGCTGGGCCTGCGTCGGCGGTTACTTGCGCGCCGCGCGCTCCTGGGCGATCAGCTGGTCGGCGATGCGCAGCTGGTCGTCGCGCGTGTTGCCCTTGACCAGGTACTTGCCGTTGATGATCAGCGACGGCGTGCCCTGGATCTGGCTGCGCAGCGCGAACTGCTTGGCCTTGCTGGTCTTGCCGGCGATGGCGAAGCTGGACATGGTGCTGGCGAACAGCTTGGGATCGACGCCGTACTTGGCGTAGAACTTGGCGATGTCCTCGACCGAGTCGCGGCCGCGTTCGCCCTTGAGCGTCTGCTCGATGTGGATGGCGCGGTACAGGTCGTCGTGGCTCTTGTCCTCCACGCCCATCGACTCGGCGGTGTAGTAGGCGCGCGCGTAGTCGTCCCACATGCTGCCGAACAGCGCCGGCACGTAGGTGAAGCGCACGTCGGCCGGCAGCTTGGCCTTCCAGGCGCCGAGCTGCGGCTGGAAGCTGGCGCAGGCCGGGCACACGAAGCCGAACACCTCCACCACCTCGATCTTGCCGTCGAGCGGGGCGAAGGGCTGGCCGTTCTTGATCTCGTCGTAGTCCTGGCCGGGCACCAGGGCGGGACCGTTGGCGGCGGGCGCGGGGGCGGCGGCGGCCTCGGCCGGCTGCGGTTCGGCGGTGGGCGTGGCGGCGGCGGGCGTGGCGGCGGCGCCATCGGCGGGTGCGGCGGTTTCGGCGGCGGGCGCGGCGTCGGCCGGCGCAGTCTCGGCAGGCGCGGCCGGGGTTTCGGTGGCGGCGGGCGCGGGCGTCTCGGCGGCCGGGGCGTTGTCCTGGCGCGAACAGGCCAGCAGCGGCAGCAGGGACAGGGAGAGCAGGGCGAGGCGCAGGGTCATCGGAAAGATCTCTCGTCGGTGATGTCGGATCGGTCGCGGATCAGCGGCGCTTGGCCGCCGCGCGCTCCTTGGCGATCAGGTAGTCGGCGATGCGCAGTTTATCCTCGTAGGACTTGCCGTCCACGCGGTACTTGCCGTTGATGATCAGCGAAGGCGTGCCCTGCAGGTTGACGCCGAGCAGGAAGGCGCGCGCCTTCTCCATCCTCGCATCGACCGCGGGGCTGCCCATCGCGGCCTTGAACTTGGCCACGTCCACGCCCTGCTGGCCGTAGAAGGCGGCCAGCTCGTCGACGCTGGGGCGGCTCTTGGGCACGGTTTCGCTCTCGTGCACCGCGCGGAACAGCGCGCCGTGGGTCTTGCGCAGCACGCCGAGCTGCTCGGCGGAGAAGAACGCGCGCGAAAAGTTGTCGCCCGCGTCGAAGGCGGCCGGCAGGTAGCTCAAGCGCACGTCCTTGGGCAGCTTGGCCTGCCAGGTCTGCAGCATTGGCTCGAACTCGGCGCAATGCGGGCACCAGTAGGCGAACACCTCGACCACCTCGATCTTGCCGTCCGGCGCCTGCCAGGGCTTGCCGTTGATGACGCTGTAGTCCTCGCCTTCCACGGGCGCGGCGGTCGAGGAGGATTGGGCGCAGGCCGCCAGCGGCAGCAACACGAGCAGGAGGATGGCGAGGCGGCGGATCATGGCGGGTCCGAGGAGGTGGATGCGGTCAAGTGTGTCATGAATGCGTTGCATGCAGGCACGCGGCTGAACGGCGGTCCGCACGCGGCGCGACATGCCTGCGCGATCGGCGCGCAAGCGGCGTTGTCCGCGCCATGGCGCGGTTGCCGTCCGGCGCCACCTAAAAAAACGCCGACACAGGACACTGTGCCGGCGTGCGATTCAAGGGCTGTACGACGCTTTGGACAGCGTCGATGCCGGGAAGTTCATCCGCCCTGGGCGGGGGCCTGGGCAGGCGGCGCGGGCGCGGCCGCCGGGGCGGGGGCCGGCGCGCTCTTGGCGGCCTCGGCCATCGCCGCCTGGGTGGCCATGTCCGGGCGCTCGTGCAGGCCCTGCAGGTAGCTGCCCAGCGAGTTGATCTCCTCGTCGGTCAGCGTCTTGGCCACGGTGGCCATGATGTTGAACAGGTGCGCATCGCGCTCGGTGGTGGTGCCGGCGCGATATTCCTGCAGGCGGCGCACCACGTAGGCCGACTGCTGGCCGCCCACGTGCGGGTAGGCCGGACCCGGGTTGCCGGCGCCGGCGGGGCCGTGACAGGCCATGCAGGCGGGGATGCCGCGGCTCTTGTCGCCGGAGCGGAACAGCTGCTGGCCGACCTCGTAGAACTTCTTGTCCTTGTTCGGGCCTTCGGCGATCACGGTGTCGTCGGCGATGCCGGCGCCCGCGGTCTGCGCGGCGAAGTGCGCGCCGATGTCGCGCATGTCCTGGGCGCTGAGCGTGGAGGCGAAGGGCACCATCACCGCGGCCATGCCGGTGTTGCGCTCGCCGCTCTTGAACAGCGCCAGCTGGCGGGCGATGTAGCGCTCGCTCTGGCCGGCGATGCGCGGGTACTGCGGATCGGTCGGGTTGCCGTCCACGCCGTGGCAGGCGGCGCAGGCCGCGGCCTTGCCGGCGCCGGCCTTCGGGTCGCCCCACTTCGCCTTGGCCAGCTCCGACACCGCCGACGCGTCCAGCGGCGCGCTCTGCACCGGCGCGTTCTCCGGCAGCGGCGTGACCGTGGTCTGGGCGAAGGCGGCTGCCGCCACCGCGAGAGCGGCGAGGCCGGCGATACCGTAGGCGCGAGCGTGGCGCATTAGCTGGGCTCCGAAATCCTGGTCGTGCTTGGGTTGCGCGGACCCCCGGGTCCGCGCGCAGCGCGGGCGCCGTGAAGCGCCCGCTCGAACGCGGAATTATCGTCGCGGCCCGTCTGCGCGGTCAAACCAGCGGCGATCCCCGGCGCCGGCCGGGACCGGCGCCGGGCGTTCGCACGGAGAGGCCGCGGGCCGGTTCGGCCGAAGCCGGGCCCGGGTCATGCGATCCTGTAGGCCTATGGCCTCCAATCCGCTCGCCCGCGCCCGCTATCTCCTCGCCGCCCATACGCCCCGGCAGCTGCCGCCCGACGGCGGCTTCGAGGTCGCCTTCGCCGGCCGTTCCAACGCCGGCAAGTCCAGCGCCCTGAACGCCCTGTGCCAGCAGAACGCCCTGGCCCGCGTCTCCAAGACGCCCGGGCGCACCCAGCAGCTGGTCTATTTCGAGATCGTGCCCACGGCCAGCATGCCGCTCGAGGGCCGCTATCTGGTCGACCTGCCCGGCTACGGCTACGCCAAGGTGCCGCAGGAGCTGCAGGCGCACTGGCAGGGCTTCCTCGACAGCTACTTCGGCAGCCGCATCGCGCTGCGCGGCCTGGTGGTGGTGATGGACATCCGCCACCCGCTGAAGGACTACGACCGGCAGATGCTCGGCTACGCCGCCGAGCGCGGCCTGCCCGCGCACGTCCTGCTGACCAAGGCCGACAAGCTCTCGCGCGGCGCGGCGATGAACACCCTGCAGGCGGTGGGCCGCGAACTGGCCTCGGCCTTCGGCGACAGCGTCAGCGTGCAAACCTTCTCCGCACCGTCCAAGCAGGGCGTGGACGAGGCGCGCGCGGTGGTGGCGAACTGGTTGGACATGCGCGAGCGCTGATCCCGCCGCGCCCGCGTCCGGCGCCTAGACCCGGACGTCGAACAGGCTGCCCACCGCCGAGGCCGCGGCCATCGCCAGCGCGCCCCAGAAAGCCACGCGCAGGCCGCCGCGCAGCACCGGCGCGCCGCCGACCCGCGCGGCCAGCGCGCCGGAGCCGAACAGGCCGAGCACGGTCACCGCCGTGACCAGCTTGCCGGCCCAGGCTTCCGGCGCCAGCAGCACCGCGGCGATCGGCAGCAGCGCGCCGCAGGAGAAGGCGCCGGCGGAGGCGAGCGCGGCCTGCAGCGGCTTGGCGCGCAGCGGCTCGGTGATGCCGAGCTCGTCGCGCGCGTGCGCGGCCAGCGCATCGTGCGCGCTGAGCTGGCGCGCCACCTCCGAGGCCAGCGCCGGTTCCAGCCCGCGCCTGACGTAGATCGCGGTCAGTTCCGCCAGCTCGCCCTGGGGATCCTCGTGCAGTTCGCGCTTCTCGATGCGCAGGTCCGCCTTTTCGGTGTCGGCCTGCGACTGCACCGAAACGTACTCGCCGGCGGCCATCGACATCGCCCCGGCCACCAGCCCGGCGATGCCGGTGGCCAGCAGCGCGGACTGTCCGGCGCCGCCGGCGGCCACGCCGACCACCAGGCCGGCGACCGAGACGATGCCGTCGTTGGCGCCGAGCACGGCTGCGCGCAGCCAGCCGCTGCGCTGGATCAGGTGGTGTTCGGAATCTCGCCTGCGCATGGAGGGCGTCCGGGCATGGCCGTCGCCCGCATCATAGGCGATGGCGGTCCGGGCACTGTCGAAGCCGGACGAATTTCCCGCATCGCGGCCGAGGCGTCTTGCGCGCGCGCGGCGCGCCCATTCCGTCATTCGCCCGCGGCGGAAACCCCGGCATCCTCCTGCGGGTCGTCGCCGAAGGCGCATCGCGAGGCGATGGCGTCGCCGAGGTCTTTCAGGTCCTGCCTGCGCAGGCATTCGTCCAGGGCGTCGAGCGATTTCAATCGCCTTGTCGCGTGGGCGATCTCGCAATTCGCGGCATGCACCCGGGGCCAGGCCGAGTCGCCTTGCCCGAGGTTGGCCAGGGAACAGGTGCGGCCACGAAACTCACGCCAGGCCGCATGTTCCGGCGGCAGCGCGTCAGCCAGGCCGTCCGCGCCGAGCGCCTGCAGCCTTGCGCGGATCCGCTCCACCCGCTCGCGCAGCGAGGCGTCGATCCGGCACAGCTGCGCGCCGGCGCGCACGCGCATGTCCGAACTTCCCTCGCGATCGGGATTCAAGGCGGCCGCCTGTGCCTGCAGTTGCCCGCAGTTGGCCTCGGGCGGATCGATCCGCTGCGGCCCCGACGGCCCTTGCGCTGCGGCAACGGCCGCAAAAACGGGCAGGCACAGGGAAAGCGCCGCAAGGCGCGCGGCGTTCCCGGGCGCCCTCGTCCAGGCCATCTTCCGTCGCGTCCTCGAATTTCGAGATGTCATCGCTGCCCCCCTGTGGATGTCCGATCCGTGGCCCCGCTATTCGCCGCCGCTTTGCTCCGCCCCGCACAGCATCAGGTCGGCGAGCAGCTGATGGTGGCGGGCGATGTCCGCTTCGCCCAGCGCGGCCGGATCGCCCAGCGCGCGCAGTTGCTCGCGCATCGCCTTGCAGCGCGCCGCCAGCGCCTTGTCCGACGCGGTGGCCGGCGGCTCGCCTTGCGCGCCGTCGAGGTCAGACACCGCGGCGGAGACGCGTCCGTCGCCGCGCGGGAACACGTCCACGCGGTAGAGGAAACGCCTGCCGGCGCACGCGGCGACCGACCAGTGCTCGATGGCGCCGCCGGCCCGCTGCTCCACGATCCTGGCGCCGGCGATCCCGCCGGAAGGGCAGTCCGGGTGCCGCAGGTCGTGCCATTCGGCCACCTCGCGGCTCACCGCCGCGATCTGCGCCTTGGGCACGGTGCTGTCGCGAACGCCCGCGGCATGCGCGGCGCCGGCCGCCAGCGCGAGCATCGAGACCGCGATGGCCAGCGGCGCGCGCACGGCGACCGCGCTCAGTCCGCCCGGCCCGCGCGCCGCTTGAGCAGCGCGTAGACCGCGCGCAATCCCTGCGCCTCGCCGCCGGCCGGGCGGCCCGGGCGGTCGTTGTCGTTCCACGAGTACACGTCCAGGTGCGCCCATTTCTGCTCGGCCGGCACGAAGCGCTCCAGGTACAGCGCGGCGGTGACGCTGCCGGCCATGCGCGAGGGGCCGCCGTTGGCGAGGTCGGCGATGTTGCTGGTGAGATAGCGCAGGTACGGGCGCCACAGCGGCATGCGCCACAACGGGTCGCGCGTCTCCAGGCCGGCGTCGAGCCAGCCCTGCGCCAGCGCCTCGTCGTTGGCGTACAGCGCCGGCAGGTCGGGGCCGAGCGCGATGCGCGCCGCGCCGGTGAGCGTGGCGAAATCGATCAGCCACTCGGGCTTGTCCTCGGCGGCCAGGGCGAGCGCGTCGCACAGGATCACGCGGCCCTCGGCGTCGGTGTTGTCGATCTCCACGCTCACGCCCTTGCGCGTGGCGATCACCTCGCCAGGGCGGAAGGCGTTCGGTCCGATGGAATTCTCCACCGCCGGCACCAGCAGGGTCAGGCGCAGCGGCAGCTTGCGCGCCATGACCAGCTCGGCCAGGGCGAGCGCATGCGCGGCGCCGCCCATGTCCTTCTTCATGTTGCGCATGCCGTCGGCCGGCTTGATGTCCAGGCCGCCGGTGTCGAAGCACACGCCCTTGCCGACCAGGGTGACGTGCGGGTGCGCCTCGTCCCCCCAGTCCAGGCGCAGCAGCCGCGGCGCGCGGTGCGAGGCGCGGCCCACGGCGTGGATGGCCGGGAAGTTCTGCGCCAGCAGGTCGTCGCCGACGATGCTCCGGAAGCGCGCGCCGTGCGCCTGCGCGATCTCGCGCGCGATCGCTTCCAGCTGCTCCGGTCCCATGTCCTCGGTGGGCGTGTTGATCATGTCGCGCACGCGCGTGCAGGCGCGCAGCAGGTCGGCGGTCTCGGCATCGAGCGCCTCCACCGCCAGCTGCGCCGGCGCGCGCGGCGCCTGACGGTAGCGCGTGTAGCGATAGGCGCCTAGCCCCCAGCCCAGGTGCAGGGCGCGCAGCGCCGCGTCCTCGATCGCCGCGTCCAGCCGCCACGCGCCGGGCGGCAGCACGGAGGGCGCGTGCGCGTAGGCGAAGGGATCGAGCGGATCGCCGATGCCGAGCACCGCGCCGGCGAAGCCGCCGTCGCGCCCGGGCAGCGTCAGCATCGAGCCGGGCGAGGCGTCGAAGCCGTGCGCCAGCAGCCACTGCGCCAGCGCCGGCGTCTGCCGTTCGCGCCAGGCGGCCAGGTGGTCGCGGTGGATCAGGTACAGCGGCCGCGGCGCCTGCGCGGAGTCGTTCGCTTCGACGTCAGATCGCGCGGGGTCGAGTCGGACGAATCCGTTGGGAAGGGTCATGCGCAGGCGGCTCTGGAAGGAACGCAAAGGGGAGCGGCGTCGAGCCAGTCGGCCAGCGCCGTGAGCGTGTCGAACTCGAGGTCGGGACGCGGATCGGGATGCGGCCACGGCCCCTGTTCGCGGTTGATCCAGCAGGTGCGAAGGCCCGCGCGCGCGGCGCCGACCACGTCCAGTTCGATGTCGTCGCCCACGTGCAGCACCTCGGCCGGGGCCACGCCCAGGCGCTCGCACGCGGCCAGGAAGATGCCCGGCTCGGGCTTGGCCTGGCCGTGCTCGTGCGCGCGCAGGTAGAAGCGGAAATGGTGCGCCAGGCCGATGCGCTGCAGGTCGGCGTTGCCGTTGCTCAGCGCCGCCACCGGCACGCGCGCGGCGATGCGCGCCAGCGCCTCGAGGCTGTCGGGATAGCACTCCACCTGGTTGCGCGCGGCGTAGAAGGTCTCGTAGGCGGCGTCGGCCAGCGCCGGGTCGGCGCCGCTCTCGCGCAGCGCATGCACCAGGGTCAGGCGCCGCAGCGCGCCGATGTCGTGCATCAGCTGCGGGTTCTCGGCGAACACGCGCTCGCGCAGGGCGCGCATCACGGGGATCGGGAACAGCTGCGCCGTGCGCGGGCTGTGCGCGCGGAACCAGTCGTCCAGCACCTGCTCGATGCGCGCGGCGATCGGCGCGAACGGCCAGAGCGTGTCGTCGAGATCCAGGGTGATGGCGCGGACGGGGAAACTCACCCGCGTATGGTACGGGATTCGATCTTCGGCGGCCCTGCGCGGCCGCGCGCGTCTAGCGCTCGGAGATTTCGGTCGCCGCTTCCGCCGGGCGCGGCGGCGCGCTCCAGGTGGGGTCCGGTCGCCGCCTGCGGTCGGCCGGAGACGGCGTTTCGGGGGTGGCGGCCTGCGCCTCGCCCGCGTCGCCGCCCTCGGCCTGCGTATCGCGTGCGACCTCGTCGGCGGTCGCGGCCGCCGTGTCGGCGGTCTGCGCGGCATCGGCGGCCTGCCCGGCCGCGGACTTGGCCGTGGCGGCGGCCAGCGTACTCTGCAGCGAGGCGAACAGGCCCGAGAGCGTGCCGATCAGCTGGATCCAGCGCGCGCCGTTGAGACCGCCGAGCCGGCGGAAGGCGCGCGCCGGCCGCGCGCGCCCGACCAGAAAACCGGCGGCCAGGCCGGCGATCAGGATCCGCGTCGGCGTCCAGCTTTCCCGCCAGGTGGTTTTGAGCGAGGTGGCGTGGGCCTGCGTCTGCTCCAGGCGCCCCTCGACCAGGCGCTCGCTGCGGATCACGCGCTGCTTGAGCGTCTCGAACTTCATGGTGCGGAGGAGCGCGGTGCAGAGGGGCCCGGCGCGGAGGGGTGCGGCCGCGCGTCCGGCGTGGCGGCGCCCTCGTCTTCCTCGTCGCCGATGCCCAGCCGCGCCAGCTGCCGCCGCGTGGCGTGCATGCCGGCGTAGTCGAAGAACACCGACACCCGCCAGGCGGCCAGGCCGGTGACCAGCAGGCTCAGCGCCGCGGCGATCGAGATCGATGCCAGCCACGAGAGCCCGAGCGCCTGCAGCAGCGCGATCAGCGCGCCCATCGTCAGCAGCCAGGAGGAGGCGCCGAACACGATCGCCACCGCCAGCCACGCCAGCGCGCGCCCGGTCGCGCTGCGCGCCAGCGCCAAGTCGGCGCCGATCAGGTGCCGCAGCGCGCGTCCGGTGTCGAGGGCGGAGTCGAGCGTGGCGCGCCCCGCGCTGCGGATGCGGCGCACGCTCTCGTCCAGATGCGGCGCCTTGGCGGTGCCGGCATCCTGGTGCGGTGCCTCGTTCACGGCGTTCCCCTGCAGATGCAGAGCCCCGCTTACTTGTCGCCGCCGCCGCGCGCGAGCTTGGCGATGATGAAGCCGGCGGCGAAGGCGACGCCGAAGGAAGCCAGCGGACGCTCGCGGATCAGGTCGGCGGCGCTGTCGAGCAGGTCGTGCCCCTTGTCCAGCAGCGCATCGACCTGTTCGCGCGCGGCCGCGCCGCCCTGCTCGAGCGCGGCGATGCCGGCCAGCGCGCCGTCGGCCAGGTCGGCCTTCATCTGCGCGCGGCCCACGCGCGCTTCCTCGCCCGCGGCGCTGGCGGCGTTGCGCACCGCCTCGCCGGCATGGCTGGCGGCGTCCTTCAGATGGGTGCCGGCTTCGCCGAGGTTGCTCTTGAAGTTTTCGCTTGCAGTGGGATTCATCGTGAACTCCTTTGCTTGAAACGAATGGTCCGGGTCGATAGTGCGGGAAACGGGGTTGCCGCGGGGTTAAGACGGCGTGGACGGTTCACGTCAGCGCATCAGTAGATTACCGGTGCCGCCGCCGCGCAGCACGCGCAAAACCAGCTGTTGCGGCTTCTTGTCGAAGCTGGCGCGGAAACCTGACAGGTCGCTGAAGTCGCCGTTGCTGCCGTCCACCACGATGTCGTTCGGGCGCAGCCCGCTGTTCCAGGCGCGGCTGCCGCGCGTCACCGTGCCGACCTGCAGGCCGCCGCCGGCGCCCATCTGCTGCAGCTGCTGGCGCGTGGCCTCGTCCAGCTCCTTGAACGTGGCGCCGGCCAGGCGCGGATCGAGCGCGCCGCCGTCCACCGCGCGCGGGCTTTCCTTCAGCGTCGCGCTGAGCTGCAGCGGCTTGCCCTCGCGGCGCACGTCCAGCGCGACGCGGCTGCCCACGTCCTGCAGGCCCTCGAAGTTGTGCAGCGCCGGGCCGTTGTCCACGCGCTGGCCGTTGGCCGAGAGCACCACGTCGCCCGGCTGCAGGCCGGCGGCGGCCGCCGCCGAGCCCGGGAACACGCGCGTGACCAGCGCCCCGCGCGGCTCGTCCAGGCCCAGGCCCTTGGCCAGGCGCTCGTCGACGTTCTGCGTCTCGATGCCGAGCGTGCCGCGCTTGACCTCGCCGGTGCTGACCAGCTGGTCCTTGATGTTGCGCGCCATGTTGATCGGGATCGCGAAGCCCAGGCCGATGTTGCCGGCCATGCTGCCGCGCGGGTTGAAGCTGGCGGTGTTGATGCCGACCAGCTCGCCGCGCAGGTTGACCAGCGGCCCGCCGGAGTTGCCGGGGTTGATCGAGGCGTCGGTCTGGATGAAGTTCTGGAAGCCGGCCACCGGGATGCCGCTGCGGCCCACCGCCGAGACGATGCCCGAGGTCACCGTCTGCCCCAGGCCGTAGGGGTTGCCCATCGCCACCACGAAATCGCCCACCTGCAGCGCGTCGCTGTTGCCCAGCGGGATCGCGGTGAGGTTCTTGGCCGGGATGCGGATCAGCGCCACGTCGGTGTCGGGGTCGGAGCCGAGGAACTCGGCCTCCAGCGTGCGCCCGTCGGCGAGCGTGACCGAGACGCCGTCGGCGTTCACCACCACATGGTGGTTGGTGAGCACGTAGCCGTTCTGCGCGTCGATGATCACGCCCGAGCCGAGCGCGCGCTCGACCCGTTCGCGCGGCATGTCGGGGATGCCGAAGAAGCGGCGGAAGAAGGGATCGTCGGCGAACGGCCCGAGCGGGCTGGCCACGCGCACGGTCTGCCGGCTGTACACGCTCACCACCGCCGGGGTGGCGCGCTTGAGCATCGGCGCCAGCGAGGGCAGGGCCTGGCCTTCCACGGTCGCGGGCAGGGCCGCCAGTCCGGTGGGCAGCGCGGCCGGTACGGCCGATTCGGCGTGCGCCGGCCGCTCCAGGCCGTCGCGCAGGGCGGTGGCGGCGAAGCCGCCGAAGGCGGCGGCCAGGGTCAGGGCCAGCAGGGTCTTGGTGGGCGTGGACAGGCGACGCATGGGGTCCTCGTGATGGATGGAATGCGGCGCGCCGGCCCAGTCTGCCCGATCGGGGCGGGAGACGGCTCGCGCGCCGGATGAAGATGTTCAGTTTTGGCGTTGACCGTTTAATCGGGGATGAAGTTTCGCCGGCCGGCGGCCGCTCCGGTGCGCGAGGCCTGCCTCCGGGGCGATCCGGAGGCAGGCTGGCCCGGTCCGAAGGGGCGCCGGACGTCCGTGCGGAAGGGGGCGGAAGCCGTCCGTCAGCAGCGCGCCACCGGCGTGTCCGGCATCACAAAAATTTTTGCCGGAATCGATTTTTCCGGTTGACACCGCCCTTGCCCCGGCGTAGTTTGACCTCCCGTTCGGCCACAAGATATTGGGGTCGAACTGGGAGGAGAGGCCCAAGTGGTAGGGTTTACCCGGTTTTGACGCGTCGCTACGGGGGAAAGCGCACGATGCAAGCTGGATCGCCAGTCCCATGGCCCCCCGCAACGGATCACGGTTCCAGGCGCGACGCGTAACCACGCGGCGCGGCTTCCCCGTCGGTCGCTTCAGGACGGCGCCATCGGCCCCGATGGCGTCGGGACATCGACAAGAACAATAGGCCGCGGCACGAGCCCGGCCGGAGCAGGAGAAAATTTCAGCATGAGTACGGTGCGCCTGGAGGCGGTGAAGAACGCGATGGCACAGACCGGAGGATCCTCCCCGGATCGCGAGATCCCCATGCAGCCCGCGTCCCAGGACATCTGGGACAAGAAGTACCGCCTGAAGACCAAGCAGGGCGCCGCCGTGGATGCCGACATCGACGGCACCTACCAGCGCGTCGCCCGCGCCCTGGCCGAGGCCGAGACCAGCCCGGACAAGCGCGCCTACTGGAACGAGCGCTTCCTCTGGGCCCTGCGCCGCGGCGCCATCCCCGCCGGCCGCATCACCTCCAACGCCGGCGCCCTGGAGCACAAGCCCGCCACCAGCACCATCAACTGCACGGTCTCGGGCACCATCGTCGACTCGATGGACGGCATCCTGGACAAGGTCCATGAGGCCGGCCTCACCCTGAAGGCCGGCTGCGGCATCGGCTACGAGTTCTCGACCCTGCGCCCCAAGGGCGCCTTCGTCGCCGGCGCGGGCGCCTACACCTCCGGCCCGATGTCCTTCATGGATATCTACGACAAGATGTGCTTCACCGTGTCCTCGGCCGGCGGCCGCCGCGGCGCGCAGATGGGCACCTTCGACGTCAGCCACCCCGACGTGCGCGACTTCATCCGCGCCAAGCGCGAGGACGGCCGCCTGCGCCAGTTCAACCTGTCGCTGCTGATCACCGACGGCTTCATGCAGGCGGTGGAGACCGACGCCGACTGGCCGCTGGTGTTCCCGATCAACGAGAAGGAGCAGGGCGACCTCGACCTGGCCAACGCCGAGCAGGTGGTCTGGCGCGACTGGCCCCAGCACGCCAGCTACATCGTCCGCGACGACGGCCTGGTCGCCTGCAAGGTCTACGGCCACATCCGGGCCCGCCACCTGTGGGACATGATCATGGTCTCGACGTACGACTACGCCGAGCCGGGCTTCATCCTGATCGACCGCGTCAACGAGATGAACAACAACTGGTGGTGCGAGAACATCCGCGCCACCAACCCCTGCGGCGAGCAGCCCCTGCCGCCCTACGGCGCCTGCCTGCTGGGCTCGGTCAACCTGACCAAGTTCGTGCGCAACGCCTTCGGCGAGCAGGCCTCTTTCGACTGGGAGGAATACAAGGAAGTGGTGCGGGTGTTCACCCGCATGCTCGACAACGTGGTCGAGGTCAACGGCCTGCCCCTGCAGCAGCAGCGCGACGAGATCATGCGCAAGCGCCGCCACGGCATGGGCTTCCTGGGCCTGGGCTCGACCATGACCATGCTGAAGATGAAGTACGGCAGCAAGGAATCGTGCGAGTTCACCGAGCGCATCGCCCGCGAGATGGCCGTGGCCGGCTGGGAGATGGGCCTGGCGCTGGCCGAGGAGAAGGGCCCGGCGCCGATCATGGAGGAGCGCTTCCCGGTGACCGCCGCGATGCTGCGCCAGCGCCCCGAGATGGCCCGCGACGGCTGGAAGGTCGGCCAGGACATCCCCGGCAAGGTGCTGCACGCCCGCTACTCGCGCTACATGCAGCAGGTGGCCAAGGTGGCCCCGGAGCTGGTCGAGCAGCTGGCCGAGACCGGCTCGCGCTTCACCCACCACAGCTCCATCGCCCCCACCGGCACCATCTCGCTGAGCTTGGCCAACAACGCCAGCAACGGCATCGAGCCGTCCTTCGCCCACCACTACAGCCGCAACGTCATTCGCGAGGGCAAGAAGTCCAAGGAGAAGGTGGACGTGTTCTCCTTCGAGCTGCTGGCCTACCGCGAGCTGGTCAACGCCAAGGCGATGCCCTTCAGCGACGACGCGGCCGCCAAGCTGCCCGACTACTTCATCGCCGCCGACGACATCACCCCCAAGGAGCACGTCGACGTCCAGGCCGCCGCCCAGAAGTGGGTCGACAGCTCCATCTCCAAGACCGCGAACGTCCCCACGGACTACCCGTACGAGGACTTCAAGGACATCTACCGCTACGCCCACCAGCAGGGCCTGAAGGGCTGCACCACCTTCCGCTTCAACCCGGCCGCCTTCCAGGGCGTGCTGGTGAAGGAGGCGGACCTGGAGAACACCACCTACCGCTTCGAGCTCGAGGACGGCTCCGTGGTGGAGGTCAAGGGCAACGAGCAGATCGAGTACGACGGCGAACTGCACACCGCCGCCAACCTCTTCGACGCGCTCAAAGAGGGCTACTACGGCAAGTTCTGACGCCTCCGCCGACCGTCCTCGCGCACGCCGCGGGGGCGGTCCAGGCAGGGGCCGTTCCCGGGGCCGCGGAGTCCCCCTCGCCGGTTCGTACACGCCGCACAAAGTTCGCGCTACATTTCGCTCCACGGGCGCCCCGCCCGTGAACAACAGACCTGACGAGGCAATCACATGAGCAACGGCAACGGGGTCACCGCGACCCTCTCCAACGCCGCCGAAGCCGTCGCCGACAAGGCGAAGGAAATCGGCAGCAAGGTGTCGAAGAAAGCGAGCAGTGCGGTCAAGTCCGCGAAGAAGAGCGCGGCCAAGGCCAAGAAGGCGGTCGGCAAGCGCGTCACCAAGGCGAAGAAGACCCTCGCCTCGGTCAGCGCCAGCGCCAAGGCCGAAGTCGCCGCCCTGAAGAAGAAGGGCACCGCCAAGAAGGCGGCCAAGAAGACCGCCAAGAAGGCGGCCGCGAAGAAGGCCACCAAGAAGACCGTGAAGAAGGCCGCCAAGAAGGCCCCGGCCCGCAAGGCCGCCGCCAAGAAGGCGCCCGCCCGCAAGGCGGTGAAGAAGGCGGCCAAGAAGACCGCCCGCAAGGCGCCCGCCAAGAAGGCCGCCAGGAAGAAGTAAGCAACACCGCCTTGGCCCCTCTCCCGCTCGCGGGAGAGGGGTTGGGGTGAGGGCCCCGCCGCCCGCGGCCAGGTCCGCGCTCCATCGGTCCACCCACAAGAACAAGCACCACCCGCATCCAGGAACCGCGTCATGGCCGTCAAGATCGACAAGAAAATCAAGGGTTACGCCGTCGTCACCGCCGAGGACAAGGAGAAGGCCGTCGCCGGCGCCTCCGTCGCGCGCGAGAAGATCGAGGCCGAACTGCCCACGGCCGACGTCATCCAGATGCACGAGCGCATCGAGCGCCCGGAGGTGCTGATCGGCAGCACCTACAAGATCAAGTCGCCGCTGGTCGAGCACGCCATGTACGTGACCATCAACGACATCGTGCTCAACGCCGGCACCGAGCACGAACAGCGCCGTCCCTTCGAGATCTTCATCAACTCCAAGTCGATGGAGCATTTCCAGTGGATCGTCGCGCTCACCCGCATCATGTCCGCCGTGTTCCGCAAGGGCGGCGACGTCACCTTCCTGGTCGACGAGATGAAGGCCGTCTTCGACCCCAAGGGCGGCTACTTCAAGGCCGGCGGCGTGTACATGCCCTCGCTGGTCGCCGAGCTCGGCATGATCGTCGAGGACCACCTCAAGTCCATCGGCATGATGCACGACCCGGAAATGAGCGAGCACCAGCGCGCCCTGATCGCCGAGAAGCGCCGCGCCTACGAAGAACGCTCAAAAAAAAACACTGAAGTAAGCCCGCCTGCCCAGCCGCAGCGCGGCCAGGGCGGCATCGAAGGCTCCTATCCGGATACCTATCCCGAGGACATCGCCGTCACCGGCGACGGCACCTCGTTTCCGCCGAGCGCGACCATGTGCCACAAGTGCAACACCAAGGCCGTGGTGATCATGGATGGGTGTGCGACGTGCTTGAATTGCGGTTATTCCAAGTGCGGCTAGAGCATCTAATTGTTAATCAGATGCGTCGCTGTGGGAACGCCTGAAAATGTGCGGATATCCATAAGCCGCTACTCTGGCTGACATAAGACGCTACTCCACTCTTGAAACTCTACTTAGGGGCTCTTATGAGCCCCTTTTTCAACGGACACTCCTTCAAGATCAATCGTGGGTGTGCGCACGCGCACCAGTGAAATTGATGATCATGGCCGATCAGGTGCGATTAGCTGATCGATGCTGATCGGCAGCTATAGGAACTGACGCCTTTCGACCAGGAGCAGACGTTGGCCTCAGCTCGAAAGCCATGCTTCGCGACCTCCGATATACTCAGGTCATCATCGGCTGTAGATGGTCAATGGCGCAGAGCGGCAGCGTTGGAGAGCAATCCATGCGGCAGGAATGGTTCGAAATGCAGGCCGAACGGCGCCGGCCGTACGCCATGCAGACGTGGATTCCGCTGCGCGCCTTCGAGGGCACCCGGGAAGGCCACATCGCCCAGCTCGGCTACCAAGAAGACGTGTCATGCGCGGTCTCGGTCGCGGTGACGGCCGCGCACCGCGCGGCGGTCGAGGACGTCGAGTGGGGGCATTCCGGGCTGAGCAACACCCAAGGCGCCTATGCCTTCGAGGACGGCCGATACAAGACTGCCGAAGCCTTCGAGATTGAGGACGGGGTCGACGTCGGCATCCACTTGGTCCTGGCGCAGTACAACCCCATCGGCGACCCAGTGTGGTACTTGAACCAAGACCTGGTGCTGGCGCTGGCGCTGATCGAGGAGAACCACCGCTGGATCCGACCCGACGAGAACTACGCCGTCGTCGCCAAGCGTACCTTTCACCCCGATGGCTCGATCGGGGGCATTCATATCCGCACCGACGTGCTGCGCGACTACCTATGCGCTCGCGGCATGGCGCTGCGCCTGCTCACCTACCGCGAACGCACCACCTACGAAGCCACGGCCGACCACATCGCCTGGCCCGGCGGCCGGATCGAGGTCCCCCTCGCCGACGGACGCTTCGAAGGCAGCGTCACTCGGGTGCTGCCAGGGGGCGATCCGGAGGGTGCCACCGTCGCCGTTCACCATGTGTGGCGCACTGACGTGGATGTCGAGGCCGATGTCCCCGTCATGGGCCCGGAGACCGACGAAGGCACCGACTACACCCATCATCGCTTCACCCGCACCGGCCCCGTGATCCACCGTATCAGCGGCCAGAGCTGGCGCCGCGAATGGATCGAACCGGCGATACGCAGTCCGCGCGTGCGCGGCGACCACGAGCCCTCAGCAACCACCTTCATCGTCAATGCCGCCGGCGACCGCCAGAACGCCGACGAGCTCAAAGACGAAGACATAGGGCTGTGGCTGTGGTTCGAGCCGACGATCGTGACCGACCTGTTGGCGCTGCGCGGCGGCAAGCTCGAGTGGTACACGCACGACACCGGAGGTCTGCAAGGCGAGCCCGGCTATAGCAGCATCCATTTCGGCATCAACGAAGCCGGACTGATCAACGTGTACGCGAGGGATGTGGCGCGGCTGTCCGAATGGCATCGGCGCATATGGGCCGGGCGCAATCTCTATCCGAATGGCCGGCTCAGTGCCGAATTGGGCCGGGCGCATGTCGAGGGGCGGGTGGCAGACACCGCGGCGCCGGAAGCACGTACCGCCGAGGCGCTGATCGCGATCGATGCGGCGGCGCAAGCCATTTGGGGGTTTCCTGTCTTCCGCCCCCACAACATCCAGGATCGGCTCTTGGCGTCCGTGCACCGGTTTCGCGCGACAAACCGAGACTCGCTGCTAGAGCTAGCCAAGGACATGGCGCGACTGACAGCCGATCGAGTGGATGCGGATGCGCTGCAGGCCTTCGCGCCGATCACCCCGGAATTGAAAGGCACCGGATCGCTGAAATCCCTCGAACGCGCGCTTGCTAAGCACGAAGGCGCGGTTCAGGCCCGAGCCCTCATGGGGCCGTTGGCAGGTATCTACGATCTCCGTGTCGGCGCGGCCCACCTGCCCGGATCGCAAATTAGCGACGCGTTCGGGCTCGTGGGCATCGATCCAGCGGCGACACCCTATGATCAGGCTGTGCAACTTCTCACCACGCTGGCGACGACGCTCGAAGCGATTGCCGCGTCGATCCGCGCGAGCGCGCCAGCCGCCGTCGCGTCCAGTGCTTTGACATCGACACCCGCGTCGTCATGACGACGCGGGACCTGAGAAAACAGGTGGAAAACAGGGGCCAGAGTCGACTTTCCGTTTCCGAGAACGTCCCAGGAAAAATTCAAGTCTGACCCTTGTTTTGCAAGGCGGCGCTTAGGTTGGCTGGCACCATCCCACATGCCTGGTATCGATGCCAAGCCCTTACCGCTGCCGCAGAGCAGCTTGGTGGCAAAGAGCAGATGGCTGCATTGTCTGCCGCTTTCGCCGCAGCGAAAGAGCAGAGCGAGCCCAACCGGGTTGTTACGGTTGCATGTTGGCCAGTCAGGGTTCTTGCTGCTGTCAAACCACAGCTTGCCACGGAATGGATCTCTGAACTATTGATCGTTGCCGAGACCGAGCATCATAATTTAAGGCGATCACATGCTCTTCAATCTCTGGCTTTCGTAACATTGCCCTACCCAAAGCTAGTGAAGATTGTTACGCCGGCTCTAGTCGAGGCACTGCTTGGGGGGCATGGCCCCCGCATCGACCGGGTAATCCGAGATACCTTTGAAATTGTTCGCTCCACCCATCCTCAACTACTTAGGTCGCTGGCCCTGCACCACAAGGCCGGTCGGCAGCAGCAAAAGCTCCTCGCGGCAATTCCATGCGAGGGGATCTAGCAATACATTCAAGCCAACCCACTTCGCAGCTTAGCTTGATTCAGGCATCAGGCAGCATAAGAACTGGCGGTGCTTCTATGGACAAGAATAAGCCCCCGACATCGCTGCAAGGTTCATGCCACTGCGGCTCCGTGCGTCTTACGCTCCCGGCGGCGCCCGACACAGCGACGAGTTGCAACTGCTCCTTGTGCCGGCGCATTGCCGGCATATGGGCTTACTACGAATTCGGCACGGTCTCCATCGAGGGTCACCCGGAGAACACCGAAAGCTATCTCTGGGGCGACCGAACCCTCAGGAACGTGCGCTGCAGGACCTGCGGTATCGTCACGCACTGGGAGCCGCTTGAAGCCGTGCCGGGTGCCCGCCACGGCGTGAACCTGCGGAATTTCGATCCCGCGCTGCTCGAGTCAATCGTCATCAGGCGCTTCGACGGGGCGGACACTTGGGAATTCCTCGATTGACAGCTTGCCGCTTCTCGCATCGGGTGCTCAGCAATCTAAGGGTACCGCATGACAATTCATCCAGGCCGTCGTCGCTTTGCGGCGCGGCTTGACTCAGCGTCGGTCCACACGGGAAGAAGCCATGGCGACTCGTGAAGAATTGCTGTCTCACCTCTGGCGGCACGTCATCAACGTTCATTTGAACCCGGACGCCCTGCAGGCGCAGATCGACCATTCCAGGCGCAGGCCCGACGATCCATTCGCAGATACCGGGCCCGCGCTCGAGAGGCTTCTTGCCGCCGGCGCCGATCCCCACGACATTTGCCTCGTTCAGCGCGACGCGGCCTATGCGGCTACGTTCGCTACCCTGTACGCGATAGGCGACCCGGGCGTGGACAATGGCAACGTTCTTATGCTGTTCGAGGATCTGCTTTCCGCAGACCCCAGCGGCATGGAAGGTCGGCCAGGTTCAGCTGGCGCGGCCTAGCAATGCATCCAAGCCGGCGCCTCGGCATGGCTCGCCATCGCACCAATCATGACCACTGACGGCATCCTGGTTCTGCTTTTCCTGGCGATATTCGTTCCCGTCGCGGTCCTGCTGCGCCGGAAGGAGTTGCGGGACCTGCAAGGCAGCTTCGACGCCGTGACATTCTCCGAGGCGGAGAACCTCCATGGCCGCGACCTGCGCGTCGTGAAGCGGGTCACCGAGGCCGCCCTGGCGCAGGAAGGCGGCGGCGGGATCCTGGGAGCGCACTGGTACTGCGTCGGCCCCGGCCCGAGCTACTACGTGGCCATCGCGCAGACGGTGCCCTCGAGCGGGTGGCGCGCGCGGCTGGCGTGGACGGTGCGCCCGCTGTCCGCGGAGCGCATGCGCGGCGCCCTGATCGGGGACAGGGAGGCGCTGGTGGCGGCATTCGGCGAGGAAGGGGCGGGCAGTCCGGGCTGACGTCGATGCCCTGGCGACAAGGACTTTCATGCCGATGGCATGGATGCGCTGTGGCCGGCCGACAACGATGCCGGGCTCTGGTGTAGCCTTGGGTCGGGGTTGAGTGCGTGTGGCTGCTCGAGGGGGTCTTTTGAAACGATACCTATGCCTTGGCCTGGCGATGCTGGGCGGTTTCCTGTTGGAGGCCGATGCGCTGGCGGGCTGCGCGGAAGGGGAAGAGCCGGTGGCGTCCTGCCAGATCGCCAGGCAGGAGAAGCAGGTGTCGGTCTGCCTGTCCGGCGATGCGGCCGTCTACCGTTTCGGCCCGGTGCAAGGGAAGCCCGAGATGACGCTTCGCGCCCCCTTGATGGAGGTCGGCTATCTGCGCGCGGACGGCGCCGGGCAGACGATCGACGAGACGGTGGTGTTTCCCAACGAGGAGTACGCCTACCAGGCGTCCTTCGGCTTCCGCGCCGGCCTGCCGCCCGATCCGACCGAGCTGCGGAAGTTCGGCACGGTGAAGGTGCTGCGCAAGGACAAGACGGTCGCCGAGCTGGCCTGCGCGCCGGAGACGATCATCCGCAAGCCCGACCTGCTGCTCGACAGGATGCGCAAGGCCGGGCGGAAGGGCACCAGCGACGGCGTGGTGTTCAACAACTACGAGATCGAGTACCCCGGACCGGTGTCGGAGTCGCCGCCCTGCAAGCAGGATTTCAATGTCGATACCTGCTGGAGCCAGGGCATCTCCGCGGCGCGCGGTGGCGATCCGGCCTTGGCGCTGGGCTATTTCGACAAGTCCTGCGACGCGGATCTGGGGCCGCAAGGATGCTACGAGGCGGGCAAGCTCTACCTGCAGAGCCGGGCCTTGCGGGACTACGGCCGCGCCTACGAGCGTTTCACCCGCGTGTGCAGCAGCGACGACGTCGGCCAGGGGCCGTACGCCTGCAAGTACCTCGGGTGGATGCACCACACCGGCATCGGCGCGGAGAAGGATCCGCACAAGGCGTGGAGCTATCTCTCGCAGGCGTGCTTCACCCACAACGAGGCGCTCATCATCGACGCGGAAGGCTGCCACTTCTTCGCCGAAGCGGTGTTGCGGGCCCATCCGCTGGGCGATGCGCGGCGCCAGCGCGAGCAGGCCGGCGGCGGCTACCTCGCCTATCTCGCCCTGGCCATGGGCTGCGCCGACGACGCCAAGGGCATCTGCGCGGAAGCGAAGACGTTGCTGGACAACGGAAAAGCGGTTTCCGCGGCCTGGATTGCCCGCTGCGACGAGGATATGGGCGCCGCGCCTCCGGCGATCGATTGCGCCGGCCTGATCACGCCCCCATCGGATTACGAAACCAACCAGGCCTTGCGCAGGCAGATCTTTTCGCATTTCCAGGACGCGCTGGGAACGCTGGGCGCGCAGTGATGCGCGCTCGCGCGGCCGGTGAAAGCACGACCACTTGAGGAGCCTGGCACCCGGAGTGCCGAGGGGATAACCGATGAACATCTGGGCGGTATTGCTGGCGGCGGTGTCGAGCTTCCTGGTGGGCGGACTTTGGTATTCGCCGATGCTTTTCGGGAAGGCCTGGAACAGGGAGAACGGCGGCACGCCTGTGCCTGGGCATCCTGCCAAGGTGTTCGGCGTGAGCTTCGCGTTCTCGCTGCTGGCGGCGGTCTGTTTCGCGGTCCTGGCCGGCCCGGCTCCCTCGCTGGGATCCGCGCTCAGGCTCGGCGCGCTCGCGGGTGTCGGCATGGTGGCGGCGAGCTTCGGCATCAACTATCAGTTCGCGCAGCGGACGTTCAGGCTCTGGCTGATCGACGGCGGCTACCACGCGGTGCAGTTCCTGCTGTTCGGCGTGATCTACGGCTTGCTGGGATGATGTCCGATCCGCGTCCGAGACGCATGATGAACCGTCAGAGGGAGCCGATGCACGCATTCCGCATCCATGCGGTCTTCTCCGGCGAGACGGACTCGGAGCACTGGGTGACGCTCCGTTTCGCGTCCGACGGCAGCGAGGACGACGTGATCCATGTCGTCTGCGGGCTGGACGTGGACGAGCAGGATGCCGCGCTCGGGATGGACCGGCTGTACCTGGAGCGGGACGACCAGTCGCGCGGCGGCTATGGCGGCGCGGATGCGGTCGAAGTCGCCGCGACGTCGGTCAGGATCCACTTGAACGAACGCGGGCTGCGCACCCTGGAGTTCGATGAATCCCTGGACCTGCACTGGACGGACACCATCGAGGGCAAGGCCGATGCCGTCGATCGGTTCATGAAGATGCGGGAATACCCGTGGGGGCGCATCGTTCGCATCGTCTAGCCATCCGTCGAGCCACGATGGCCGATGCCGGGTATCCTGGCCGGGCCGCAAGACCGCGACGAATGTATGGGTCGGCGGTCGGCAACTCGGGATCGCAGACATGCGCAATCGAAGAGAGTTCGTCAAAGCCGCCATGTTCGGTCTTCCCCTCGGCATCGCATGCGCCTCCGCAGCGGCCGTTCCGGCGGCGGGTGCGCGCGACGCAGCTCAAGGACCATGGCGCATGCCGGACGAGCACGCCAGACAGGCGCGCGTGTTTCTGGCTTATGGCGCGTCCAGGCCGATATGGAAGGACTGGGCCGGACAGGTGAATGCGACGGTCGCCCTGCTCGCGAGGACGATCGCGCGGTACCAGCCCGTGACCGTGCTCTGCCGGCCGGGCGAAGCCGAGGATGCGCGGCGGGCTTGCGGGACGGTCAACATCGATTACATGGCGCTGCCGCTCGACGATATCTGGGTGCGCGACTACGGCGGAGTCTTCGTCGTGGGCGGGCAGGGCGGCACGGGGCTGGTCGACTTCAACTTCAATGGCTGGGGGCGAAAGCAGGCTTTCAGGCGCGACGCGGCGGTCGCCGCGGCCTTGAGCAAGGCGTGCCGGGTCGTCCCTCTGCAAGCCGGCGTCACGGGAGAGGGCGGCGGCATCGAGGTCGATGGGCACGGCACCGCCATCCTCACCGAAAGCTGCTGGGTGAACGAGAACCGCAATCCGGGAATGCGCAGGGAGCGGATCGAGGCGGAGCTGAGCCGGCTGCTCGGGCTGCGCAAGATCATCTGGCTGCCCGGGATCAGGGGCAGGGACATCACCGATGCGCACGTGGATTTCTATGCGCGGTTCGTCAGGCCGGGCGTGGTGGTCGCGAACCTGGACAACGATCCGGCGTCGTACGACTACGAGGTGACGCGCCGCCATCTCGACATCCTCAAGGCGTCCACCGACGCCGAAGGCAGGAAGCTGCAAGTGCATACGCTGCCGCCGCCGGCGGACGTGCGGCGGAACGACTACACGGACAATCCGGATTTCGCCGCCGGCTACATCAACTACCTGCCCATCAATGGCGCGGTGATCGCGCCGCAGTTCGGAGACGCCGAGGCGGACCGCTATTGCAACCGCCTGCTGCGCAAGCTGTATCCGGGCAGGAAGGTCGTGCAGGTCGATATCGATCCGATCGCGGCGGGGGGCGGGGGCATCCATTGCGTCACCAAGCACATGCCGGCCGCGGCTCGTGCGGCCTAGCCCGACGAGTGCCCACAGGCATGAACGCCCTCTTGATCGTCGCCTTTCTTGGGCTGGTCGCCTGGCTGGTCATCCGCGAAAGCCGATTGCACAAGGCGCGCATGCAAGCGAGCTTCGACGATTTGCGGTTTCCCGGGGCTGGCGATCTGCGCGGTCGCGATATGGCCGTCGTCAAGAAAGTGACCGAGACCGTGGCGGAAACATGGGTCGGCGGTATCGAGACCGGGTGGTGGTACTGCGTGGGGCCGGGACCGAGTTATTACCTCGTGATCGTGCAACCGGCTTCCGCGGGCTGGATGCGCATACGGGCGCATTGGCTGGTACGGCCGCTGTCCGAGCAGCGCATGCGCAATGCCCTGCTCGGCGATCCCGGGGCCTTGGCTGCTGCGTTCGGTGAACCGGCCACCGGATTCGATGCATCCGGCGACCGGTGATCATGCGCGGATCCGATCAGTCGAACTTGCCGAACACGCGGGCGCAGTGCGAATAGGCTTCATTGCTGCCGCGTGCGCCCTTGGTGACGTAGTCGATGATCGCGCCGTCCTGGAACTGGAAGCTGGCCGTGCATTCGTAAGTCACCTCCCAGCTCACGGGGCCGGCGATCGGCGCGCACACCAGCGGCTTGTCCGTGCCGTTGACCGGCTGCGGGCTCTGGCCCTGCGGGCAGCCCTGGGTCGGGGCGTATCGCGTTTCCACGACCTGCTTGTAGTAGTCGATGACGCGCTTGCCTTCGCGGTCCTCGGTGCGGGTCGGCGTGCCCCAGACGCGGAGCAGTTCCGCCTCCGGCTGGCCGATCCAGGGTTCCAGCGAGCGCCGTACCGCCCCGTCCTCGCGCTTGCGGCGCGCGTTGGCGCGGACGATCGGTTCCTGCGACTTGACGATCTTCTCGAACGTCTCCTTGTCTTCCTTCACGGTCTGGGCGGCGATCGCGTTGGCGGTGGCGAGCGCCTGCTGCCGGCGCGTCTGCAGGCTGGCCATTTCGCGCTCGAGCTCGGCGTCCGAGCGCGGGGTACTGGCCGGGCGCGTGCCGTCGGTCCACATCGAGTTCCAGGCCAGGTCGCCGAGGTCGGCGGTGGTCACCGGGCCCAGGAACATCCAGCCGCGCGAGCGGTTGTTGGCCTTGCGCGCCTTCATCCGCTGGGCGCTGTCCTTGGGGCCCATTTCGCAGGCAAACTCGATCAGCGCCTCGCCGACCGCATTCTTCGCCGGCTGCGCCGGCTGGTCGGGAGCGGTGGTGAGCTTGCCGCCGCGCGGCGAGACCTGGATGAGCTTTTCCTCCAGGGTCTTGCGGCCGCAGTCGATGATCATGTTGGAGGAGACCCAGTCGGGTGCCTTCGCGTTCTCCAGGATGGTGAGCGTTTCGAGCTTGTAGGTCTTCTCGGCGAAAGGCACCGCGTCGAGATAGGTTTCGTCGACGGCGACGAAGATGCGGCCGGGTTTCTCGCCGCCGGTGTAGACCAGCCAGCGGTCGCCCGCGAAAGCCGGCGGGATCGCCGCGATGGCGAGGGTGGCGGCAAGCAGTTTTTTCACGGCGTGGTTCCTTCCTGTGCAGAGTCCGATTCCGGCCATCGGCGGGCGCGAGCAAAATAAGCCAGATCCAGGCGGCTGGGAAGAGGTCCGGATGAATCCTGGACGGTGACGGGCCGGCTTGTTGTCAGCCTGCGAGGGCGGCGCTAGAGTCCCGTCGGTCGCCAAGAGGCATGCAATCGGGCACGGAGGCCGGCCTGCCTTCCACCCTGCCTGGGCTGGCTGCCCGCCTCGAAGGCCAGTGCAATTCAAAAGCATCCGGAGGATCGCAATGATCGCAAGGATTGTCGTGATGGCCGCCTTGCTCGCCTCCGCCATGGGCGTCAGGGCCGAAGAGGAAGACAAGCCGCTTGGCCCTGGAGAATGGCCGCTGACGGTGGAAGCGACCGTCACCGACTTGGCGAAGCGGATGCCCGAGCCGGCCAGGAAGCAGCTCGCGGCGATGTCCCGGGAAGACCTTGCCGGCACCCATTTCGGAATCGGGCTCTACATCCGCAACCACTATGGCTTGTGGCGCGGGAACCAGTCGCTGCTGAAAAGCGCATGCGACGGGTCGACCTGCCACCCCGACGATGCTTCCGGCAAGATCGTGGAAGCGCTCTGGCAGCGACTGCAGGCCGAGCATCAGCCGGTGTCGACGACCGGGCGTTGAATGCGTTTCGGCAGGACGGCTATGCGACGGGCAGTTCCGGCTTCCGCGCAGCCTCCGCCGCCCTGGGTTGCAGCAGGGGACCGGTCATGCCCACGGGAGGAGGGCCGGCGTGTTCGGGGGAATATCCGGGCACCTCGGGAAGGTATTGCTTCATCAGCCCGACGATCGCCCTGACCTTGGAGGGCACGGGGCGGCTCACCGGGATGATGGCGGTCAGCTCGAACTTCGGTACCTCGTAGTCGGGCAGCAGTCGAACCAGGCGCCCATCGGCCAGGTCCTTCGCGCTTCCCGGGGATTGCACGATGCCGATTCCCGCGCCGTCCATGATCAACTCGTACATGGGACGCCAATGGCTGGTGGTGATGGCGGGGGAGATCGGCACCTGCAGCGGCTCCGCGCGCCCAGGCTCTTCGAGCGCGATGCTGGCGTTGGCGAAGAGGCCTTTGACGTGAATGAAAGGGTGGTGCGCGAGATCGCCGGGACTTGCGATCGGTGGATTTCGCGCGACATATGCCGCGGATGCGAGCAGGGTCCTGTGGATGTAGCCAAGGGGGATCGCGATGATGTTGTCGCCAATGGTCGACCCGAGGCGAAACGACACATCGACGCCTTCCGTCACGGGGTCGATGATGCGGTCGTTCAGGACCACGTCGACCCGCAGGTTGGGATGGCGCTTTTGTATCCGGGAAATCACCTGGGGCAACACGACCTCGCCGAAGCATTGGGCGCTGGCGATGCGGATGGCGCCCCGCAGCGATTCGTCGCGTTGCGTCACCGCGGCACATGCCTCGTCGGCGGCGGCCAGCACATCCTTGCAGCGCGAGTAGAACTCCGCGCCTTCGTCCGTGCACACCAGCGCCCGCGGGCTCCGATGCATGAGGCGGACACCCAGGTGCCGCTCGAGCCGATCGATCCTTTCGCTGATCGACGATTGGCTCAGTCCGAGATCGCGGGCTGCCTCGGACATGCTGCCGCGTTCCACGACTCTTGCGAAGATGCGCATGGCGGTCAATAGATCCATCGATCGATCATATCAGCGGAACCGATGCCGGAAATCGCCGTTGCGCCTCATTGCGGACGCCGCGGCGCTGGACAGCACGACGCGAATCGGCGTGCGCGCAGGGCGTTGGCTGAATCGATAAGAAAGATGTGACCGGTAAGCGCGGATTCATTCCTATGGGGACGGAATGTAATTGCTGAACACAACCCGCAATGCATGAAAGCAGGTGCCATCCTCGCCGCGGTCCTGGGCATCGGCTATGGCGTCAGGGGGCCGCGAGGATGGCCCGCAGCCGCGGCACGGCGAATTCGAGAAAAAGCCTGGTCGTGGCGGGCATGCCGTGGCGCGCGGGCATCAGGGTGTAGGCGAAGGAGTCGGCGGGCTCCCAGCCGCTGGCGGGATCGAGGGCGTTGATGATCTTCCCGCTGTCGAGCATGTCCCTGCAGAGATAGCGCGGCAGGATCGCGATGCCGAACGACGCGGCGACCGCCGCCTGCAGCACCGACATGTTGTTGCAGATCAGGCTCGGCAGCTGATTCAAGGAGACGGTGTCGCCTCCTGGGCGCGAAAACGCCAAGGCATGGTCGCCATCCTGCAGGGTGAGCGCCATCAGGCCGAACCTAGACGCGTCCAGCGGATGCTTGAGTCCGGAAACCCTCTTCACCAGTCGAGGGCTTGCCGCCAGGATCATCGGCATCGCGCCGATGGGGCGCATCACCAGGCTGGAGTCGCCAAGCGGGCTGGAGGAGACGCGAAACGCGAGGTCGATGCGGTCGCTGATCAGATCCGTGTACTGGTCGGCGGCGTTGATGGCGATGCGCACGTGCGGATAGGCGCGATGGAACGCCGAGACGACGGGAATCAACGCGTTCGCCGCGAAGGTGGCCGAGCAGGCGATGCGCAGGAGCCCTTGCGGCTCGTCGTTGATGTTGGCCGCGGCGCTGAACGCCTCTTGCGCGGCATGCGCCAGCACGCGCGCATGGGCGTACACCTGCTCGCCCGCATGCGTCAGCGAAATGCGCCGCGTGTTCCGCTGGAGCAGGCGAACCCCCATCCTGCGCTCGAGCTCCGAGATTCGCCGGCTCAGCTTGGAGCGCTGCAGGCCGAGGCTGCGCGCCGCGGCGGAGAAGCCGGACTGCTCGACGACCTCGACGAGAAGCACCAGGTCTTCCAGTCTTTTCATGCGGCCGCCAGGTATCCGGTTGTCGACGTCAGTATTGTCAAAAGCGCTGCCCGATGATGGAAGACGTCGCCGCAATGGCCAGTAGTGCATCGGAGCATGGCCGGCCATTGCCAGATGTTCCAGCGGCCAGTCGATGCGCCTGGATGAGGCTGGGCCGAACCTGCTTCCTGCACGCCGGCCTGGGTGGCTCAAATTTTTCGTAGCAGGCCGCCTACGGAAGCCGTTGTGTTCCATGAAGCCGACAAGGGTGGATCGTGTTGGCGATGGGCTGTCGATCCGCCGCGATCATACCAATGAAGCGGACGCCGCCAATCGACCGATCATATCTGTTTTAACGATAGGTGATATCGGCTGGATTTTTCACTCGGATTCGCAGAGGCGGATCGTTATGGCCGCGTGTAAACGCGTTGCGGCGACGGCTGAAAACGATTGCGGACGATCTGTTTTAGACAAGTGTTAAGTGCTTGATGCGCCTTGGCATGAGGCGTGCCAGAGACCGTGCACGTCCGAGTAATGGACATGCATGAATGCCGCTGCCGGCGCATCGCTGTCCTGCAACGGAGGACAGTATGTTTCTGCTTCTGAGGATTCTTTTGATGTGGGCATCTGGATAGGCTGCGCCTCCGCGGTCGATGGAAGCATGTTCTGTCTCGGCGCATCGAAGGCGATCAGCTGTCGCGATCTCCTCCACCGAAGGATCGCTTTGCTGGGCCATGAGCCGTCGCGCCGCGGGAGCTTGTGGGCGTTTGCTGTTGGGGAAATCGCGCTGCGTATCCCTTGGGGAGCGATCTGGTTTCGATCGTTCGTCGTGATGCCCGGTCGGCGTGCTTCCCGAGGATGTTTCCCGAGGATGCCAGGACGCATGCGTGCATCCGAATCCATCCCGGTTTTCAAAGCATCAGATTCCTGATCAGGAAGATCGAAGACATGGGGCGGCCCGATCGTGCGCGATGGGGCAGGGGTCCACGAATTCGGCTGCATCCAGCTGCCGATCCGGTGATTCCGACGGTCGAGGGATGCCTCGCGCGAATGGCGCGATACGAAAGCAGTGCAACAGGGCGATTGAGGCGGGCGATCATATGGCGGGGATTCGGCGACACGGGAAAATTGCATCGGTCACACGCTCCGACGGCCTGCGCAAGCGGCGATCGTGGCGCGGACTGGCTGGACTGCTGCTGGCCTTGTGCTGCGGCCCGGTCCTGGCGCTGGTCACCGGCGTCTGGACGGTCACCAGCGATACCAGTGCCACCACCACGACCAGCGGGATCGCGGTGACCGTCAGCGGTTCCACCGGCAACGCGGCCGCCGACTACACCGGAGGCGCCACCTCAAGATTCAATACCACCAACTACTGGACCGAACCCTACGGCGGCACGATCGCCGGAGCCAACTCGCTGCAAGTCAATCTGCCGTTCGGGTTCGTGCCGGGCCGCACGATCACCGTCAACTTCAACAAGCCGGTCGACAACCCGGTCATGCATTTCGACAGGCTGGGTGGCGGTTCCGGCACGGGCCAAACTGCTTACGCGAACAGCTCGCGCTGGACGTTGAGCGGTTCCAACAGTTCGGGCGGCAGCGTCAGCCTGACGCGACTGGGCGGCAATGCGCAGTTCCTGGTCAACGGCAATGCGATCCAGCGCGACGTCGGCGCCAACAATGTGCGGATCGACGCCGCACAGCTCGAGTGCAACGCGGTCGCCAACGGCGCCACTGCGGGGACTGCATGCGGTTCGGTGCGCTTCAATGGCACCGGCATCAGCAGCCTGACGTTTACCGTCGATCCGGTGGGCTACCTCGCGGTCGGTCCCGGGGCGACGGGCATCGGCGACGGCCTGGAGATCGGCTTCAGCTTCCTGGGCTCCAGCGTGGTCGTGCGCAAGCAGTCCATCGGCGGCACCGCCCTGTTCCCGTTCACCTTGGGCAACCTCACCGGCGCCAATCCCAGCCTCAATACCGCCAACGGCAATCCCGCCTCGTCCGCGAGCTTTCCGGTGACCGATCACAGCCAGGCGATCGTGATTACCGAAGGGCAGGTGGACAACTACGAAGTCACCAGCGCGACATGCGAGGACGCCACCGGCAACGGCGTGCCGTCCACGCTGGACAGCAATACGCAGCGGCTGACCATCGCATCGGCAGACTACGGCACCAACCAGGCCATCACCTGCACTTTCGTCAATACCGGGCAGGCGAACCTGCACTTGCGCAAGCAACTGCCCGACGGCCGCTACGTGCCGGCCGACCAGTTCGCCCTGACCATTACCGGTCCGGGCGGATCGTCGGTGACCACGACCGGCTCCGGCAGCACCGCCGACGGCGTGGTGACGGTGAGTCCGGCGCCCGCCGGCACCAGTTTCACCTTCAGCGAAACCGGGGCCAACGGCGCGGACCTGGCCCACTACGACACCACGTACAGCTGCAGCGTCAGTAGTGGCAGCAGCGGGGCCGGGAATGGAGACGGAGGTGGCGGTGCAGGAAGTGGCCGGATCGCCGGCGGCGGCAACCGTGGTGCGGCGCCGACGGTGATCGGCGACACCAGCGGTAACGGCACCAGTTTCAGCCTGATACCGGAAGCCGGCGAAACCATCGATTGCACCTTCATCAATCAGCGCCACGTCGAGATCGATGCGGTCGATGACGATTACAGCGGCACGCCGGTCAACGGCGCCAATGGCGGCAACCTGCCGACGGTATTGGGCAACGACACGCTCAACGGGCAGCCGGTCGATCCCGCGGAGATCGCACTGACGCCCGGGACGGCGCCCACGCCGGCGCAGGGCAGCATCACGATGAACCCGGATGGCACGATCACGGTCGCGCCGGGCACCACCGCGGGGACGTACACCTATCCCTACACCATCTGCGACGACAACAACGCGAGCAATTGCGACACCGCGACGGCGACGATCGTGGTGGAGGCGCCGCCGATCGACGCGGTGGACGACAACTACAGCGCCACGCCGGTCAACGGCGGCTCTGGCGGCAATCTGCCGACGGTACTGAACAACGACACGCTCAATGGCACGCAGGTCGATCCGGCCGACGTCACCCTGACGCCGGGAACGGCACCGGCGCCGGCCGCGGGCAGCATCACGATGAACCCCGACGGCACCATCACCGTCGCGCCGGGCACCACCGCGGGAACGTACACCTACCCGTACACGATTTGCGAGAAAACCAATCCGGATAACTGCGACACCGCCACGGCGACGATCGTGGTCGCGCCGCCGGTGATCGACGCGGTCGACGACAACTACAGCAGCACGCCGGTCAACGGTGCCAATGGCGGCAACCTGCCGACGGTGCTGGGCAACGACACGCTCAATGGCGCGCAGGTCGATCCGGCCGACGTCAATCTGAGTCCGGGCGCGGCGCCGACGCCGGCCGCCGGCAGCATCACCATGAACCCCGACGGCACGATCACGGTCGCGCCGGGCACCACCGCAGGCACGTACACCTATCCCTACACGATCTGCGAGAAGACCAATCCGGACAACTGCGACACCGCGACGGCGACGATCGTGGTCGTGGCGCCGCCGATCAATGCGGTGGACGACAACTACAGCAGCACGCCGGTCAACGGTGCCGACGGCGGCACCTTGCCGACGGTGCTGGGCAACGACACGCTCAACGGCCCGCCGGTCGATCCGGCCGACGTCACGCTGACGCCGGGCCCGCAGGCGACGCCGCCGGCCGCGAGCAGATCCGTCGACCCCGTAGGCTCGAACACGTTGGAGCGGGGCACGACCTCAGGCAGGTCCACCTATCCCTACACGATCTGCGAGAAGACCACTCCGGACAACTGCGACACCGCGACGGCGACGATCGTGGTCGTGGCGCCGCCGATCAATGCGGTGGACGACAACTACAGCAGCACGCCGGTCAACGGTGCCGACGGCGGCAACTTGCCGACGGTGCTGGGCAACGACACGCTCAACGGCCAGCCGGTCGATCCGGCCGACGTCACCCTGACCCCGGGAACCCTGGATACGACGCCGGCCCAGGGCGGCATCACGATGAATCCGGACGGCACGATCACCGTCGCCCCGGGCACGACCGCAGGCACGTACCACTACACCTACACGATCTGCGAGAAGGCCAACCCGGACAACTGCGACACGGCCACGGCGACGATCGTGGTCGCCCCGCCGCTGATCGACGCGGTTGACGACAACTACAGCGGCACGCCGGTCAACGGTGGCAATGGCGGCAACCTGCCGACCGTGCTGGCCAACGACACGCTCAACGGCGCGCAGGTCGATCCGGCCGACGTCAATCTGACCCCGGGCACGGCGCCGACGCCGGCCGCGGGCAGCATCACCATGAATCCGGACGGCACGATCACGGTCGCGCCGGGCACCACCGCGGGAACGTACACCTACCCGTACACGATCTGCGAGAAGACCAATCCGGACAACTGCGACACCGCCACGGCGACGATCGTGGTGGAGGCGCCGCCGATCGACGCGGTGGACGACAACTACAGCGCCACGCCGGTCAACGGCGCCGACGGCGGCAACCTGCCGACGGTGCTGGGCAACGACACGCTCAATGGCCAGCCGGTCGATCCGGCCGACGTCACCCTGACGCCGGGCACGGCGCCGACGCCGACCGCGGGCAGCATCACCATGAATCCCGACGGCACGATCACGGTCGCGCCCGGCACGACGGCAGGAACGTACACCTACCCGTACACGATCTGCGAGAAGACCAATCCGGACAACTGCGACACCGCGACGGCGACGATCGTAGTCGCCCCGCCGGTGATCGACGCGGTCGACGACAACTACAGCAGCACGCCGGTCCACGGTGCCAATGGCGGCAATCTGCCGACGGGATTGGGCAACGACACGCTCAACGGCCAGCCGGTCGCGGCGGCCGGAGTACCCCTGACCCCGGGCACGGCACCGACGCCGGCCGCGGGCCGCATCACCATGAACCCCGACGGCACGATCACGGTCGCGCCGGGCACCACCGCGGGAACGTACACCTACCCGTACACGATCTGCGAGAAGAGCAATCCGGACAACTGCGACACCGCGACGGCGACGATCGTAGTCGCCCCGCCGGTGATCGACGCGGTCGACGACAACTACAGCAGCACGCCGGTCAACGGTGCCAATGGCGGCAATCTGCCGACGGTATTGGGCAACGACACGCTCAACGGCCAGCCGGTCGCTGCGGCCGACGTCACTCTGACCCCAGGCACGGCGCCGGCACCGGCCGCGGGCAGCATCACCATGAATCCCGACGGCACGATCACGGTCGCGCCCGGCACCACCGCGGGCACGTACCACTACACCTACACGATCTGCGAGAAGCCCAACCCGGACAACTGCGACACCGCCACGGCGACGATCGTTGTGGCGGCGCCGCCGATCGACGCGGTGGACGACAACTACAGCAGCACGCCGGTCAACGGTGCCAAGGGCGGCAATCTGCCGACGGTATTGGGCAACGACACGCTCAACGGCCAGCCGGTCGCTGCGGCCGACGTCACCCTGACCCCGGGCACGGCACCGACGCCGGCCGCGGGCAGCATCACCATGAACCCCGACGGCACGATCACGGTCGCGCCCGGCACCACCGCGGGCACGTACCACTACACCTACACGATCTGCGAGAAGGCCAACCCGGACAACTGCGACACCGCCACGGCAACGATCGTGGTCGCGCCGCCGCAGATCGATGCGGTCGACGACGACTACAGCGCCACGCCGGTCAGCGGCGCCAACGGCGGCAACCTGCCGACCGTGCTGGCCAACGACACGCTCAACGGCCAGCCGGTCGCTGCGGCCGACGTCAATCTGACCCCAGGCACGGCGCCGGCACCGGCCGCGGGCAGCATCACCATGAATCCGGACGGCACGATCACGGTCGCGCCTGGCACCACCGCGGGAACGTACACCTATTCGTACACGATCTGCGAGAAGCTCAATCCGGACAACTGCGACACCGCGACGGCGACGATCGTGGTCGCGCCGCCGGCGATCGATGCGGTCGACGACACCTATGGCTCCGTCAGCGGCACGACGGGCAATCCGAACGTGGGCAACGCCTACGCCAACGACACCCTGAACGGCCAGGTGGTCGATCCGGCCGACATCACCGGTCGGGTGGTGACGCCGGCCACGCCGATCAATGGCGGCCCGGTGCCGGAGCTGGATCCGGCCACGGGCGTGGTTCGCGTGCCGCCGGGCACGCCTGCGGGGACGTACACGATCGTGTACGAAATCTGCGAAAAGACCAATCCGGACAACTGCGACACGGCCACGATCACCGTCCCGGTGGATGCCGCGCCGATCGACGCAGTCGACGACAACTACAGCGCCACGCCGGTCAACGGCGCCGACGGCGGCAGCCTGCCGACCGTGCTGGGCAATGACACGCTCAACGGCCAGCCGGTCGTTCCGGCCGCCGTCACCCTGACGCCGGGCACGGCGCCGCCGCCGGTCACGGGCAGCATCACCCTGAACCCCGACGGCACGATCACGGTCGCGCCCGGCACCACCGCGGGGACGTACACCTATCCGTACACGATCTGCGAGAAGCTCAATCCGGACACCTGCGACACCGCCCCGGCGACGATCGGGGGCGCGCCGCCGGCGATCGATGCGGTCGACGACTACTACAGCGCCACGCCGGTCAAGGGCGCCCACGGCGGCAACCTGCCGACGGTGCTGGGCAATGACACGCTCAACGGCCAGCCGGTCGTTCCGGCCGACGTCACCCTGACGCCGGGCACGGCGCCGACGCCGGTCACGGGCAGCATCACCATGAACCCCGACGGCACGATCACGGTCGCGCCCGGCCCCACCGCGGGGACGTACACCTCTCCGTACACGATCTGCGAGAAGCGCAATCCGGACAACTGCGACACCGCCACGGCGACGATCGTGGTCGCGCCGCCGGCGATCGATGCGGTCGACGACGACTACAGCGCCACGCCGGTCACCGGCGCCGACGGCGGCAGCCTGCCGACGGTGCTGGGCAATGACACGCTCACCGGCCAGCCGGTCGTTCCGGCCGCCGTCACCCTGACGCCGGGCACGGCGCCGACGCCGGTCACGGGCAGCATCACCATGAACCCCGACGGCACGATCACGGTCGCGCCCGGCACCACCGCGGGGACGTACACCTATCCGTACACGATCTGCGAGAAGCTCAATCCGGACAACTGCGACACCGCCACGGCGACGATCGTGGTCGCGCCGCCGGCGATCGATGCGGTCGACGACGACTACAGCGCCACGCCGGTCAATGGCGCCAACGGCGGCAACCTGCCGACGGTGCTGGGCAATGACACGCTCAACGGCCAGCCGGTCGTTCCGGCCGACGGCGCCCTGACCCCGCGGACGGCGCCGGCACCGGCCGCGGGCCGCATCACCATGAATCCGGACGGCACCATCACGATTGCGCCGGGCACGACCGCGGGGACGTACACCTACGCGTACTAGATCTGCGATAAGATCAATCCGGACAACTGCGACACCGCCACGGCGACGTTCGTGGTCGCGCCGCCGGCGATCGAGGCGGTCGACGACGACTACAGCGCCACGCCGGTCAAGGGCGCCAACGGCGGCAACCTGCCGACGGTGCTGGGCAATGACACGCTCAACGGCCAGCCGGTCGTTCCGGCCGACGTCGCCCTGACCCCGGGGACGGCGCCGGCACCGGCCGCGGGCAGCATCACCATGAATCCGGACGGCACCATCTCGGTCGCGCCTGGCACCACGGCGGGAACGTACACCTACCCGAACACGATCTGCGAGAAGACCAATCCGGACAAGTGCGACACCGCCACGGCAACGATCGTGGTCGCGCCGCCGCAGATCGATGCGGTCGACGACGACTACAGCGCCACGCGGTTCAATGGCGCCAACGGCGGCAACCGGCCGACGGTGCTGGGCAATCACACGCTCAACGGCCAGCCGGTCGGTCCGGCCGACGTCGCCCTGACCCCGGGGACGGCGCCGGCACCGGCCGCGGGCAGCATCACCATGAATCCGGACGGCACCATCACGGTCGCGCCTGGCACCACCGCGGGAACGTACACCTACCCGTACACGATCTGCGAGAAGACCAATCCGGACAATTGCGACACCGCCACGGCAACGATCGTGGTCGCGCCGCCGCAGATCGATGCGGTCGACGACAACTACAGCGCCACGCCGGTCAACGGCGGCTCCGGCGGCAACCTGCCGACCGTGCTGGGCAACGACACGCTCAACGGTCAGCCGGTCGTTCCGGCCGACGTCACTCTGACGCCGGGCACGGCGCCGACGCCAGCCGCGGGCAGCATCACGATGAACCCCGACGGCACGATCACGATTGCGCCGGGCACGACCGCGGGGACGTACACCTATCCGTACACGATCTGCGAGAAGGCCAACCCCGACAACTGCGATACCGCCACGGCGACAATCGTGGTCGCGCCGCCGCAGATCGATGCGACCGACGACGACTACAGCGCCACGCCGGTCAGCGGCGCCAACGGCGGCAATCTGCCGACGGTGCTGGGCAACGACACGCTCAACGGCCAGTCGGTCGATCCGGCCGACGTCGCCCTGACGCCGGGCGCGCTGGATACCACGCCCGCCCAGGGCGGCTTCACAATGAACCCCGACGGCACGATCACGGTGGCGCCCGGCACCACCGCGGGCACGTACCACTACACCTACACGATCTGCGAGAAGGCCCACCCGGACAACTGCGTCACCGCCTCGGCAACGATCGTGGTCGCGCCGCCGCAGATCGATGCGCTCGACGACGACTACAGCGCCACGCCGGTCAGCGGCGCCCACGGCGGCAATCTGCCGACGGTGCTGGGCAACGACACGCTCAACGGCCAGTCGGTCGATCCGGCCGACGTCGCCCTGACGCCGGGCGCGCTGGATACCACGCCCGCCCAGGGCGGCATCACCATGAACCCCGACGGCACGATCACGGTCGCGCCCGGCACCACCGCGGGCACGTACCACTACACCTACACGATCTGCGAGAAGGCCAACCCGGACAACTGCGACACCGCCACGGCAACGATCGTGGTCGCGCCGCCGCAGATCGATGCGGTCGACGACGACTACAGCGCCACGCCGGTCAGCGGCGCCAACGGCGGCAACCTGCCGACGGTGCTGGGCAACGACACGCTCAACGGCCAGCCGGTCGTCCCAGCCGACGTCGCCCTGACGCCGGGCGCGCTGGATACCACGCCCGCCCAGGGCGGCATCACCATGAACCCCGACGGCACGAGCACGATTGCGCCGGGCACCGCCGCGGGCACGTACCACTACACCTACACGATCTGTGAGAAGGCCAACCCGGACAACTGCGACACCGCCACGGCGACGATCGTCGTCGATTCGACGCCGATCGTCGCGGTCGACGCCAGCGCGGCCACGGCGCAGAACACGCCGTTGGCGAACTCCGTGCTCGGAAACGACACGCTCAACGGCCAGCCGGTCGTCCCAGCCGACGTCGCCCTGACGCCGGGCGCGCTGGATACCACGCCCGCCCAGGGAGGCATCACCATGAACCCCGACGGCACGATCACGATTGCGCCGGGCACCACCGCGGGCACGTACCACTACACCTACACGATCTGTGAGAAGGCCAACCCGGACAACTGCGACACCGCCACGGCAACGATCGTGGTCGCGCCGCCGCAGATCGATGCGGTCGACGACGACTACAGCGCCACGCCGGTCAGCGGCGCCAACGGCGGCAACCTGCCGACGGTGCTGGGCAACGACACGCTCAACGGCCAGCCGGTCGTCCCAGCCGACGTCGCCCTGACGCCGGGCGCGCTGGATACCACGCCCGCCCAGGGAGGCATCACCATGAACCCCGACGGCACGATCACGATTGCGCCGGGCACCACCGCGGGCACGTACCACTACACCTACACGATCTGTGAGAAGGCCAACCCGGACAACTGCGACACCGCCACGGCGACGATCGTCGTCGATTCGACGCCGATCGTCGCGGTCGACGACAGCGCGGCCACGCCGCAGAACACGCCGGTGGCGATCTCCGTGCTCGGAAACGACACGCTCAACGGCGTGCCCGTGTCGCCTTCGACGGTGACCGTCACCCAGACCACGCCGCCGGCTAACGGCACGATCACCGTCAACGACGACGGCACGATCACCTACACGCCGAAGCCGGGGTTCTCGGGCACCGACACGTTCACCTACACCATCTGCGAGAACCAGAACCCGAACAATTGCGACACGGCCACGGTGACCGTGACGGTCCAGCCGAACACGGTGACGGCCACCGACGACGCCGCAACGACCACGCCGTCCACCCCGGTCGCCACGAACGTCCTGGACAACGACAGCAGCACCGGCGCGCCGCTGGATCCGGCGTCCGTGACGATCACCGGCCAGCCCAGGAACGGAACGGTGGGCTGCGACGATGCGGGCCACTGCACCTACACGCCGAACCCGGGCTTCACGGGCACCGATACGTACACCTACCAGGTGTGCGACACCTCGACGCCGACCCCGGTCTGCGACGAGGCGGTGGTCACGATCACGGTGGTCGCGCCGAACCTGTCGCTGGACAAGGTCGCCGAAGCGCCCGTGGACGCCAACAACGACGGCATCGTCGACGCGGGCGACACCATCGCCTACCGCTTCACGGTCACCAATACCGGTGACGTGGAACTGCAGGACGTGGCGGTCAACGATCCGAAGCTCTCCGCCGAGCCGATCGCCTGCACGCCCTCGACCGTGCCGGTGGCGGGAACCGCGGCCTGCGGACCGGTGGTCTATACGATCACGGACGCCGACGTGGCGCACGGCAGCGTGGACAACAGCGCGACCGCATCCGGCACGCCGCCGGGCGGCACGCCGGTGACCAGCGATCCGGACAGCACCACGACTCCGACCACCCTGCCGGCGCCGAAGCTGGATTCGACCAAGGCGCAGACGGCGAACAACGATGCCGACGGCAGCGGCGACGTCAGCCTGGGCGACTCCCTGACCTACGTGGTGACGGTCACCAACACCGGCAACGTGCCGCTGTTGAACGTGCTGGTCGGCGACAGCATGCTCACGCCGCAGTCGGCGACCTGCGCACGGGTGCAGCCGCAGGGCACCTGCGTGCTGACGGGCACCTACGTGGTGGCGCAGGCGGACGTGGACGCGGGCCGGATCGTGAACACGGCTCGCGTGACCACCGACCCGCCGCCGGGCGGCAGCCTGCCGCCGGAGGCCTGCCCGGCCGGATCGACCGATCCGGACTGCGCGCCGACGGCCACCGTGGTCGTGGTGCAGCATCCCGCGCTGGCCGCGACCAAGACCGCGACGCTGACCACCGACGGCGGCACGCCGGGCGTGGGCAATACCGGCGATGTCATTACCTACCAGGTCACGGCGACGAACACCGGCGACGTCACGCTGACGGATGTCGCGGTAACCGATACGCTCGAGGGCGGCGCGCCGACCACGCTGGCCTGCACGCCGACCCGCCTCGCGCCCGGGGCCACGGCGACCTGCGCCAGCTACACGCACACCATCACCTCGGCCGAGGCGGCGAGCGGCGACGGCACGCTCGACAACAGCGTGACCGCCAGTGCCCGCGCGCCGGGCGGCACCTCGGAGACGGTGACGGCGACCGCGGTCGCCAAGATCGAGGTGGAACCCGATCCGACCCTGGTGCGGATCGTCAAGGAGGCGAGGCCTCGCGACGTCAAGGTCGGCGATCTGGTGCGCTACCGGCTCACGCTGGAGAACATCGGCCAGGCCGACGTGGTCGACGCCTCGCTCGTGGACACGCCGCCGCCGGGCTTCACCCTGGTGGACGGATCGCTCACGGTCGCCGATCGCGACGCGGCCGGCCGGCTGGTGGGGGCCTATCCGATCCGCATCGAGCAGATCGACATCGCCGCGGGCGACCGCGCGGTCGTCACCTACCTGCTGCGGGTCGGAGCCGGCGTGCGCGGCGGGATCCATACCAATACCGCGCAGCTGCTCGACGAGGGCAAGCCGGTATCGAACATCGCCACGGCCAGCGTGCAGCTGGTGGCCGATCCCCTGATCGAGGAGTCCCTGATCCTGGGCACGGTGTTCGACGACCGCGACGGCGACGGCTGGCAGGACAGCGCCGCGATGACCGGCGTGCGGGTGCAGGGTGGGTTCGCGCCGGAAGCCTATGTGGCGAACTCGACCACGGTCGATCGCGGCACGGGCCCGCGGCCGGAAGCCGACGCCAGTTCGCCCCTGCTGCACGGCATCGCCGTCGGCGACATCGGCGGGCGCCAGTCCGACGCCGATCCGGCTTCCGCGCATCAGGCGGTGGTGAGCCAGACGCTGAAGTCGCTGGCGTTCACCGATGGCTTCGTGCTGACCACGGCGCAGGGCGTGAGCGTTCGGATGGACGCCGCCGGCAACACGCGGGTGGAGCGCGGCGGCGACGCGGCGAGGAACCTCAACGCGGCCGCGCCGAAGGTCGAGCGCAGGATCGCGCAGATCGAAGGCGGCTACCGCGTCGATTACGTGATCCGCAACGAGGGCGTGGACGAGCGGGGCATCCCCGGCGTGCGCATCGCATCGGTCGAGGGGCTGTTGACGGAGACCGACCAATTCGGCCGCTACCACGTGATCGGCATCGACGGCGGGCGCTGGGAGCGCGGCCGCAACTTCATCCTCAAGGTCGATCCGGCAACGCTGCCGCCGGGCAGCGCCTTCACCACGGACAACCCCCTGGTGCGGCGCATCACGCCGGGACTGCCGGTGCGCTTCGACTTCGGCGTCAAGCTGCCGCCGGGCCTGGTGCAGGGCGCCGAGGAGAAGCTCGAGACGGTGCTGGGCGCAGTGCCGTTCGCGCCGGAAAGCGCCGAACTGCGCGAGCAGGATCTGCCGAGGATCGACGAGATCGCCGGGCAGGTGCGCGGGCACAAGGCCGGCGAGGTCGTCATCGCGGCCACGGGCGAGTCGCAAACGCTCGCCTACGACCGGGCGAAGGCGGTGCGCGAGGCGCTGCTGGCCAGGCTCTCGCCGGAAGAGGCCGCGGGCCTGACCGTGAGCCTGCGCGCGGACGCCGACGATCCGCAAAGCCTGCTGGTCTCGCTGGGCGAGTCGCCGATCCTGGGGACGGTGCTGTTCGACACCGATCGCGCGCAGATCAAGCCCGAGTACGCGGCGGTCGTGGAGAAGATGGCGGCCGACATCGGCGCGCTCGCGGCGCGGGCGCCCGGGCCGCTGGTGATCGGCGTCGTCGGCAAGGCGGATCGGCGCGGAGCGGATGCCTACAACGTGCAACTCGGCCTGCGCCGGGCGAAGGCCGTCTACGAGGCGATCGCCGCGAAGCTCGCGCCCGAGCTGCGCGGCAGGTTGCGCGTGGAGATCAGTGACGACCCGACGGCCCCTGTCGGCCTGCAGCACCGATGAAGGGGAGCGCGATGAACAAGACGATGAACAAGACGAT
Source organism: Luteimonas aquatica (assembly GCF_022662575.1). Classification (GTDB taxonomy): domain Bacteria; phylum Pseudomonadota; class Gammaproteobacteria; order Xanthomonadales; family Xanthomonadaceae; genus Luteimonas; species Luteimonas aquatica. The sequence goes on from NZ_JALBFU010000002.1 coordinate 233,887, forward strand.
GCTGCATACCGCCCTCGCGGGCGCGATCTTCGGATGCGCTTCATTGGCCGCCGCCCAGGAGCCGTCCGCCACGCCGCCGAACGCGCCGCAAGCGCAAGCCGGCGACGGCGAGATCCTGATGCGGGTGCGGACGCGCGGCGAGCGCCAAGCGGTCGCCGGCAGCGGTGCCGCGTCGCAGGCGCTTCAGCCTGACCGGCGGGTCGACGTGCAGACCGAGCAGCCCGGCAAGGCGATCGCGATCGGCAAGTGGTCGGTGCAGCTGCCCAACGGCGGGGTGATCTGGGCGACCGAGGATCCCAACCTCGGCCTGCCTTCGTTCGACGTATCGGCGCCCTCGCTGGTGCCGTTCGACGGCACGCGGGTGACCAAGCCGGTGCGCTTCTACGCCTACAACAACTATGCGTCCTTCATCCAGAAGGCCGAGGTGCTGGTGTATCGCGCCAGCGACGTCGACCTGGTCGATCCGCTGGCCACGGTGCCGCTGCCGGTGGGGACGGTGAGCGATGTCGAGTGGGATGGCGCCCTGCCGGCGGGGCTCGAGGCCCGCCAGGGCGACGAGCTGACCTACATCGTTCGGGCATATGGCGCCGACGGCAGCTTCGACGAGACGTGGCCCAGACGCCTGCAGCTGGTCAAGCCCGAGGAAGCCGAGCGCGGCGCGCAGATGCTGCGCAACAGCGTCGAACGCCAGCACGGCCAGGCCTTCACCGCCGACCAGGCGCAGGCGCAGTCGCAGATCGACGGCGTGTTCGGCTCCAATGCGCTGCGGTTGCAGAACATCCCGATCTACGGGTCGCGGATCCGCATCCAGGGGCGCAACCTGCCCGAGAACGCCAGCATCCGCATCAACGGCAGGACCTTCCCGGTCGATCTGGAGCGCAAGCTCGTCGCCGAATACCTGGAGCCGGTCGGCCGGCACAAGTACGACATCGAGATCGGCGGGGAAGGCCAGCGCGAACCGCTGCGCCACGTCCTGGACGTCGACGTCAGCGGGCGCTACATGTTCGCGGTCGCGCTGGCCGATCTCACGGTGTCGGGCAACAGCGTTTCCGGATCGGTCGAGCCGCTGGGCCAGGACGCGGAGCGCTACGACGACAGCCTCATCGTCGACGGCCGCCTGGCCTTCTACCTGAAAGGCAAGATCAAGGGGAAGTACCTGGTCACCGCGCAGGCGGATACGCAGGAGCGCGAGGCCAGGGAATTGTTCAACGGATTCTGGGACGCCGATCCGCAGGACATCTTCCGCCGGCTGGACCCCGACGAATACTACCCGGTCTACGGCGACGACTCTTCCACCTATCGCGACGTCGACACGATGGGCCGGCTGTACGTGCGCGTGGATTGGGACAAGAGCCAGGCGCTGTGGGGCAATTACCAGACCGGAATCACCGGGACCGAATACGGCCAGTACGTGCGATCGCTCTACGGCGGCGCGTTGAACTGGCGCAGCCGCGCCAGCAACGCCTGGGGCGAGCCGAAGTCCGAGCTGCGCGCCTTCGGTTCCGAGGCGCAGTCCGCGCCGGGGCACAACGAATTCACGGGCATCGGCACCAGCGTGTTCTACCTGAAGAACACCGACATCCTGCCCGGATCGGAACAGGTCGCGATCGAGCTTCGCGACAACACCACCGGGCGCGTGGAGCAGCGGGTCGAGCTTCGGCCCGGCGCGGACTACGAAATCGACAATCTGCAGGGCCGCATCATCCTCAGCGAAGTGCTGCCGATCACGGTCGACAACGGCAGGCGGCTGACCCGGGATACGCCGCTGGACGGCCTCACGCCGGTGATGCTCGTGGATTACGAGTATGTGCCGACCGGCTTCAATGCCGACGAGGTGACCGCCGGCGTGCGCGGCAAGCACTGGTTCGGCGATCACGTCGGGGTCGGCCTGACCTACGTCGACGAGAATCGCGCGGGCGACGATTACACCATGACCGGCGCGGACCTCACGCTGCAGGCCGGCCGCGGCACCTACCTCAAGGTCGAGCACAGCAAGACCGAGGCGACCAGCGCGCCGGTGTTCTTCTCCAGCAACGGCGGCCTGAGCTTCACCCAGCTCAACGGGCTGGGCGGGCGCCGCGAGGGCGAAGCCAGCGCGGTCGAGGCGCGGGTCAACTTCAAGGAGCTCGGCTGGACCTCGCTGGATTGGTCCGCCGGCGCCTGGTGGCGGCGCGTGGACGCGGGCTACTCGATCGCGCGGTTCGACACCGGCCTGGGGATCGAGGAGGAGGGGGTCGAGGTGCTGGGGCAGTTCGCGCCGAATCTCAACGTGTACGGCCGCTTCAGCCGTGCCCAGAGCGGCGACCAGAGCCTGACCCAGGCGCAACTCACCGGCGAATGGCGGATCGACGACGCCAACACGCTGAGCGCCGAGGTGCGGCGGGTCGAGGAAGACCGCCGGCGCGGCGAAGGCGCGGGAACGCTCGGCGCCGTGCAGTACAAGCACCGCTTCGGCAGTACGCTGGATGTCTACGGCACGGCGCAGGTCACGCTCGACGACGACGGCGGCCGCTACGAGGACAACGACGCCTACATCGTCGGCGCGAAATACCTGTTCGGCACGCTTTCCAGCGTCGGCGCCGAGTATACGACCGGCGATCGCGGCGACGCGGCCGTGGTGAACGCCGAATACCGGCTCACGCCCGATCACACCTTCTACGGCAGCTACGCCTTCTCCACCACCGACGAGGACTTCGACCCGCTGTTCAACAACCGCGTGCAGGACGGCTGGACGCTCGGACAGCGCTGGCGCCTGAGCAACCAGGTCAACGTCTTCAACGAGAGCCAGTACCTCAAGGCGCCGCAGGAATCGGGACTGGCGCACACCTTCGGCATGGATTTCTATCCGGCCGTCGGCTGGAACGCCGGCTTCACCCTGCAGCAGGCAGACCTCGACACCGGGGCGGGCGGCGTCGACCGGCGCGCGATCAGCCTCAACGGCGGACGCACCTCCAATGCCACCCAGTGGCAGAGCAAGCTGGAGTGGCGGCGCGACAGCGGCGCCGAGCGCCGCGAGCAATGGGTCGCGACCAATCACCTGACCCACAAGGTGAGCGAAAGCTTCCGGATCGCGGCGCGCCTGAACTACTCGGATACCGACGACGAGATCGATCCGAGCGCCGGGGCGAGGTTCATCGAGGGCAACTTCGGCTTCGCCTGGCGCCCCTGGGACAGCACGCGCTGGGCGTTGCTCGGCCGCTACACCTACCTGTACGACGTCTCCACGCTTGCCCAGGACGAGAGCATCGCCTTCTACGACCAGCGCTCGCAGGTGCTGTCGCTGGAAGGCGTGTACCACCCGCTCCACGACTGGGAGTTCGCCCTCAAGGCGGCACGCCGCAAGGGCGAGGTGCGCATGGGCCGAATGACAGGGGAGTGGGCGGATGCCACGGCCACGTTCCTGGCCGGGCAGGTGCGCTACGGCATCACCACCGAGTGGAACGTGCTGGCCGAATATCGCTGGCTGGGCGTGGAGGACGGCGGCGATCGCGCCGGATTCCTGATGGGCCTGGATCGCGATATCGGGCGCAATTTCCGTATCGGCGTCGGCTACAACTTCACGGACTTCAGCGACGACCTCACCAATTTCGACTACGACCACCGGGGCTGGTTCCTCAATCTCGTCGGAAAATACTGAGGGCATCGTGGAATACGAAGCCGGCATGGGCGCATGCGACGAGCATTCGATGCGGACGGGCCGGGGCACGCTGATCGCCGCGTCGATGGTCGACGACATGACTCCTGGAGCCGGCAACCGCGACATGATCGACAGCCTTCCCAACCTCGTGACGTTCGACAGGATCGTCATGACCGGAAGCCTGTCGGCGGCGGCGCGTGAGCTGGGCCTGTCGCAAACCATGATCAGCAAGCGCCTGACGAAGCTGGAAGCCGGCCTCGGCGTCCGGCTGTTGCGGCGGACCACGCGGCGACAGGCCTTGACCGGGGAGGGGGTGCTGTTCCATGCGCAGGTGCAGCGCATCCTGGCCGAGGTGCATGCCGCCGAGGCGCTGATGTCCGATTGCCGCGGCAGCATGGGCGGATTGCTGAAGATGGCGGCCCCGGTCGATTTCGGCCGCCGCTGGCTGGCGCCCATCGCGGGCGAATTCCAGCGGCAGCATCCGCAGCTCAGGATCCAGCTGAACCTGGTCGAGTCCGTGGACGATTTCGCCGGCGGCGATCTGGACATGGCGGTACGTTTCGGCAATCTCGAAGACGCGTCGCTGATCTCGCAGTCGCTGGCGCCCGATTACCACGTGCTGTGCGCCTCGCCCGCCTACCTGTCCCGCCACGGCACGCCGCACCACCCGACGGCGCTGGCCGCGCACCGGTGCATCCTGATCGGTGCGCAGCCGCAAACCGAATGGCGGTTCCGGGGAGAGGAGAATGTCGCGGTGCGCGTCACGGGCGCCATGATCACCAACGACGGCACCGCCGCCGTGGCATGGGCGCTGGACGGCGCCGGAATCGTGCTGAAGTCGATCTGGGACGTGAGCGATGCCATCGACGACGGCCGCCTTCGCCGCGTCCTGCCCGCGTACTGGGCGGCCGCCGCGCCGTTGCGCGCGCTGTATCCGAGCAGTGGATCGGTGGCGCCCAAGATCCGGGCGTTCGTCGACCATCTGCATGAACGCTTGAATGCCGCATGGTCCTGGGGCTCCCATCCGGACTGATGCGGCCTGGGCGGGCGGCGGAGCGGTCCGCATGGCGCCGGGACCGTGTCGATGTGCGCTCGCCTGGCGCGCCGCCCAAGGCGCTTTTCAGGTGCCCGCGGCCCGCTCCACCGTTTGCGGTGCCGCGCGCTTCAACGCGACCGGGACGGACTTGAAGCTCGGCGTTCCCGACTCCCGGTCGTAGGCGTCCAGTCCGATCAGGCCGTTGCCTTCCGGGTAGTACATGGCGGCCGCGCCCCTGGCGATGGTGTAGCTCACCGCGGTGAAGCCGCGCACGGCGCGCACCTGGCCGTCGGGACCGATGGCGTCCGGCCCCACCACTTCGACATCGATGCGGTCGCCGTGCGCCAGGCCATACGCGGCGAGGTCCTCGGCGTTGAGGAAAACCACGTCGCGGCGGCCGGTGATGCCGCGGTAGCGGTCGTTGAGGCCGTAGATGGTGGTGTTGTACTGGTCGTGCGAGCGCACCGTGGCCAGCTTCAGGTGCGGCAGCGCCAGGTGCGGGTCTTCCTCCAGGCCGCGGGCGACCAGGAAGTGCGCCTTGCCGTCCGGCGTGGCCCACTTGCGTTCGGAGGCGGCGATGTAGAGGCGGAAGCCGCCCGGCTCGCGGATGCGCCGGTTGTAGCCGTCGAAGGCGGGGTAGACGAGTTCGATCTTGTCGCGGATGCGGTCGTAGTCGGCGACCAGATGGTCCCAGTCCACGCGCGTCTGCGGCAGCGCGGCCTTGGCCATCTTCGCCACGATCCAGGGTTCCGAGCGCAGGTGTTCCGACGCCGGCGGCAGCCCGCCCTGCGAGGCGTGCACCATCGACATCGAATCCTCCACCGTCACCGACTGCTGGACGCCGTCCTGCACGTCCAGCTCGGTGCGGCCCAGGCAGGGCAGGATCAGCGACTGCTTGCCGATCAGCAGGTGCGAACGGTTGAGCTTGGTGGCGATGTGCACCGCCAGGTCGAGCTTGCGCATCGCCTCGAAGGTGACGGACGGATCGGACATGGCCACGGCCAGGTTGCCGCCCAGGCAGATCAGCACCTTCGATTCGCCGTCGCGGATCGCCTGGATCGCGCGTACCGCGTCGTGGCCGTGGCGCTTGGGCGGGCGGAAGCCGAAGGCGCGGTCGATGCCGTCGATCAGCGCATCGTCGGGTTTCTCGGTGATGCCGACCGTGCGGTTGCCCTGCACGTTCGAGTGTCCGCGCAAGGGGCAGATGCCGGCGCCCTCGCGGCCGATGTTGCCGCGCAGGAGCAGCAGGTTGGCGATCTGCTGCACGTTCTCGGTGCCGTGGGCGTGCTGGGTGATGCCCATGCCGTAGCACACGATCACCCGCTTGGCCTCGGCGTAGACGCGCGCAAGGGTCTCGATCTGCTCGCGGTCGAGGCCGGACTGGGCCTCGATCTGCGTCCACGGCGTGTCCGCGACGTCGATGCGCAGCGCGTCCAGGCCCAGCGTGTGCTCCTCGACGAAGGCGCGGTCCAGCACGCCCGCCTCGCCGTCAGCGAGACGGCGCGCATCCTCCTCGAACAGCCATTTCATCATGCCCTTGAGCATGGCGAGATCGCCGCCGGAACGGATCAGGTAATAGGTGGAGGCGATCGGCGTGGACAGGTCGGCGGCCATCTCGACCGGGCTCTGCGGCGAGGTAAAGCGTTCCAGCCCGCGTTCGGGCAGCGGATTGATGGCGACGATGGGCACGCCGCGCTTGGACACCTCGCGCAGCGTGGCCAGCATCCGCGGATGGTTGGTGCCCGGGTTGTGGCCGATGCAGAACACTGCGTCGCAGTGGTCGAAGTCCTCCAGCGTCACCGTGCCCTTGCCCACGCCGATGGAGCGGGGCAGGCCGACGCTGGTGGCCTCATGGCACATGTTGGAGCAGTCCGGGAAGTTGTTGCTGCCGAACTCGCGCACGAAGATCTGGTACAGGAAAGCCGCCTCGTTGGAGGTCCGGCCCGAGGTGTAGAACTCGGCCATGTCGGCCTCGGGCAGCGCCCGCAACGCGGCGCCGATGCGCGCGAAGGCCTCTTCCCAGGCGATGGCGACGTAGGTGTCGGTGGCGGCGTCGTAGGCCAGCGGATGGGTGATCCGGCCCAGCCCCTCCAGGGCGTAGTCGCTGAGCTTCCACAGCGAGGTCACGGTGTTGGCGGCGAAGAACTCGGGCTTCACGCGCTTGGAGGTCGCTTCCCACGACACGGCCTTGGCGCCGTTCTCGCAGAACTCGAACGAGCTGGTGTGCTTGGGATCGGGCCAGGCGCAGCCCGGACAGTCGAAGCCGGCCGGCTGGTTGACGCGCCGCAGCGCGAGCATGTCGCGACCCACGGCCATCTGCCCGCTCAGCGCCTTGGCCACCGCGCGCAGCGCGCCCCAGCCGCCCGCGGCGCCGTCGTAAGGGGCAACGCCAGGGATCTTGGTGTCGTCGCTCATGAGGAGGGCAGCGGAAACGAAGGGGAAAACGAGTATAGACCCGGATCCGGCTGTGTCCGGCGGTGGGCGTTTTCCGCCGATGCCGTGGAAAAGCGCGCCGGGGACCGGCATGGTGTCGATTTGCATCCGTCCCGTTCGTCTAGGAGGAAACCCCCGGAGTCCGCCCAGATGAACGTTCCCGCCGCTTCTTCCCCTTCCCCGGCCCTGGACCGCAACTGGCCCCTGGTGGCCGCCGGCGCGCTGATGGGCTGCGTGGCCGTGGGCGTGGTGTTCTCGCTGGCGGTGCTGCTGCAGCCGATGAGCACGGCGACCGGGTGGTCGCGGGCCGGGCTGTCCAGCGCCATGACCCTGGCCTTCCTGAGCATGGGGGTGGCCGGGTTCGGCTGGGGCATGCTGAGCGACCGCTACGGGCCGCGCGTGGTGGTGATGGTCGGCGCGCTGCTGCTGGGCCTGGCCTGCGTGCTCGCCAGCCATGCGGGCAGCCTGCTGCAGTTCCAGCTCGCCTACGGCGTGCTGATGGGCGTGGCGGCGGCCAGTTTCTTCGCGCCGGTGATCGCCACCACCGTCGCCTCGTTCGAGCGGCGCCGCAGCCTGGCGGTGTCGCTGGTCTCGGCGGGCATGGGGTTGGCGCCGATGACGATGTCGCCCTTGGTGGCCTGGCTGCTGACCACGCACGACTGGCGCACGACACTGCAGATCGTCGGCGTGCTGGCCTGGGCGCTGACCCTGCCCGCGGTCTGGTTCGTGCGCGCCGCGCCGGGCACGGCGGCCGCGCCCGGCGGCGAGGGCGCAAGCGTCGCGACCGGCGGAATGAGCGCCGGGCGGGCGTTGCGCTCCAAGCCGTTCATCGTCCTGGCGCTGACCTACTTCGCCTGCTGCGCCGCGCATTCGGGGCCGATCTTCCACACGGTGAGCTATGCGGTCGGCTGCGGGCTGTCGGTGACGGCGGCGGTGACCATCTACAGCATGGAGGGCGCCGCGGGCCTCGGCGGCCGGCTGCTGTTCGGCGTGCTCGGCGACAGGTTCGGCGCCAAGCCGGTGCTGGTCGCCGGCCTGCTGGTGCAGGCGTTCGCGGCGGTGAGCTATCTGAGCGTGAGCCAGCTGGACGGGTTCTATGCCGTGGCGCTGGTGTTCGGCATGGCCTACGGCGGCACCATGCCGCTGTACGCCTCGCTGGCGCGCGATGCGTTCGAGCCGCGCATCCTCGGCACGGTGCTGGGCGGCGCCACCCTGTTCTCCAGCCTGGGCATGGCGCTCGGTCCGCTGGTCGGCGGCTGGCTGTTCGACCGCTACGGCAGCTATACCTGGCTGTACGTGGGCTCGCTGATGGTCGGCCTGGGCGCGGCGGCGATCGCGCTGCTGTTTCCCTCGGCCCGCCGTCCCGGGGGCGAGAGCGGATTCGGGCCGGCGCTGCAGCATTGAGCGTGCGGCCGCCGTCGCGCCGCGGCCGTGTTCCCGGGCGGGTGCGCATGCGCTAATGTCCCGAGCGTTCGCGCGTGGGAGGGTCGATGGCCTCGCCTGGGCGCGATCGCTTCACGTCGCCGCCTTGAACGCAGCCCCGGCCCCTGGAGACAGCATGGCTTCGCCCCACGACTACGGCGCCGCGCTCGACGGCGCGCGGCGCCTGGCCGACGATTTCCTCGCCGGCCTGCGCGAGCGCGCCGTGATCCCGCGCGCCACGCCGGCGCCGCCCGGGCTTCCCGAGGGTGTCGGTCTGGAAGCGGCGTTCGCGTATCTGGCCGAGCATGTGGCGCCGTATCTGTCCGCCTCACCGGGTCCGCGCTATCTCGGCTTCGTCACCGGCGGCGCCACGCCGGAAGCGCTCGCCGCCGACTGGCTGACCAGCGCCTGGGACCAGAACGTCTCCAATCGCGTGGGTTCGATCGCCGCCGACCTGGAAGCGGCGACGCTGGCCGCGTACGCCGCGCAGTTCGGCCTCGCGCCGTCGCTGCAGGGGCGCATGGTCAGCGGCGCCACCGCCGCCAATCTGGTGTCGATGGCCACGGCGCGGCAGTGGGCCGCGCGCACGCAGGGCGCGTTGCCGACGGTGTTCGCCGGCTCGGCGCATTCGAGCATCCTCAAGGCGATGGCGATCACCGGCATCGGACGCGAACGGCTGGTCCCGGTCGCCACCTTGCCCGGGCGCACGGCGGTGGACGCGCGCGCCTTGCGCGAGGCGCTGGCCGCGCATGCCGGCCCCGCGGTGGTGGTCGCCAGCGCCGGCGAGGTCAATACCGGCGACTTCGACGATCTGCAGGCGATGGCCCCGATCTGCCGCGAAGCCGGCGCCTGGCTGCACGTCGACGGCGCCTTCGGCCTGTTCGCCGCCTTCGACGACGCGCTCCGGCCGCGCCTGGCCGGCATCGACGGCGCCGACTCGGTGACGGTCGATTTCCACAAGTGGCTCAACGTGCCCTACGACAGCGCCGCGGTCTACGTCTCGCGGCCCGAGCTGCAGCGCGAGGTGTTCGCCGCGTCGTCGGCGTACCTGGGCGACGATCCCGATCCGCTGCACTACACGCCGGAGAATTCGCGCCGCCTGCGCGCGCTGGCCGCGTGGATGGTACTGGCCGTGCGCGGCCGCGAGGGCATCGGGCGCTGGGTCGGGGACAACTGCCGGCAGGCGAGGACGCTCGCGCGCGGCCTGGAGGCGCTGGGCATGGAGGTGCTCAACGAAATCCACCTCAATATCGTGGCCTTTGCGCTGCCCGCTTCCGACGCCGCGGCGCGCGATGCGTTCCTGTCGCGGCTGCACGGTACGGGCGAGGCGTTCATGACGCCCACGATGCTCTGGGGGCGCCCGGCGATCCGCGCCGCGTTTTCCAACTGGTCGACCACCGACGCCGATGTCGAGCGCATCGTCTCGGCGGTCGGACGCGCGCTCCCCGCCTGAAAGCGGCGCGCGCAGGAGGGCGCCGCGCGCTACCCGCCGTCCGGGGAAGGCGGGCCGCCATCGGAGCCGCGCAGCCCCTTGCCGGTGCCGGCGCGGCGTTCGAAGGCCTTGAGCACCGTCAGCACCAGCAGCGTCAGCAGCGTCGAGGCGAAGGCGAGCATGTGATAGCGCAAGCCGGTGCTCGCGCCGATCACCGCGACCATCAGCAGCGAGGCCGCGGTGGTGATGCCGGCGATGGCTTGGCCGCTGCGGCGGGCGAAGATCGTGCCGGCGCCGATGAACGAGACGCCGGCCACCACCGCCTCCACCAGGCGCAACGGATCGATGTTGACCAGGAACGGCAGCCGGAAGCGCGGATCGTGGATCGTCAGCTGCCCCATGCCGATCAGCAGCGAAGAGGCGCCCGCGACCAGCATGTGCGTGCGGAAGCCCGCCGGCCGGTTCTTCAGTTCGCGCTCCAGCCCGATCGCGCCGCCGAGCAGCATGGCGTAGGCGGCGCCGCCGACGACCCACAGTTGCGGCAGCAGTTCCATTGTCCCGAATGCGCGCTCAGGCGATCGCGGACGGCGCGTCGTAGTTCAGGCGCACCGCGCCCGCGCGTTCGAGCTGCGGATCCAGGCGCTCGTGCAGCGCATCGTCGCAGTCGACCACCACCAGGACGCGGCCGGCGGCGATCTCGTCCTCGAACTTGCGCCGCACCGGGTCGGGAATGGCCGACCCCATCAGCGCGGAAGCCCAGGCGCCGACCAGCGCGCCGGCGGCAAGGCCGATGAGCATGGTGCCCACCAGCGCCAGGTCCAGCGGCGCGAGCACCAGCGCCGCCGTGCCGGCCGCGAGCATGCCGGCCAGGCCGCCATAGCCGGCGCCGCGGATCGCCGCGGGAACGAAATCGGTGTCGGCCTGCTTGCGCCGGTCCGGGATCTGCCGCGACTCGATGTCCGGGCGTGCGACGAGAAAAATGCCGGTATCGGGCCGGCCGATGCGGCGGGCGAGCGCCAGGACGTGCCGCGCCTGCCCGATGTCGGACGTGGAAAAGACGTGGCGTCGTTTCATGGCCACCTCCCGTGATCGTGACGATTCGACCTTGCGCGCCCGCGCATTCGCGATCCGTGAACCCCTCGTGCAATGGCCGTGATGCGGACCAACCGCATGTAAACGATGCCATGCGCCGGCCGGCCCGCGAAACGTTCACGCGGCCGTTAGCCGGGGCCGGTTTCTTATGCGGGCATTCATCGGCGATGCCGACACTAAGGCTTTCCTAACGCGGGGGTTACGCAATGATCAGGATTCGTGGCGGAATGCTTGCGCTGGTCTTGGGGCTGGGCCTGGCGGGCGCGGCGCAGGCGCAGACCGTCGGCTACAACTTGCGCACCGGCGATGTCTGGGTCGACAACCGCCTGGGCGAGATCAACGACTACGGCACGCGCTATCGCGGCCCGTTCGTCGACGAGGTCAGCGGCCACTACGGCGCGCCGCGTTCGCTGGTGGAGGATCTGCTCGGCCGGCGCGGCTGGGCGCCGGGCGATGTGTACTACGCCTGCGCCATCGCGCGCGCGCTCGGCCTGCCGTGCCTGGACATCGTCAACGAGTACGAGCGCGATCCCGGCCAGGGCTGGGGCGCCATCGCCAAGCGGCACGGCATCAAGCCGGGTTCGTCGGCCTTCCACGCGTTGAAGAACGGCGCGGTGCGAACCTACGACCGTTGGGGCTATCCGATCGTCATTGACCGCCCGGTCCGCGTGGACTGGTCGCAGCACGGTCCGGGCAAGGCCAAGAAGGTGGCCGGCGCCCCGCGCGGCCACGGCAAGCCGGCCAGGACCTGGGACGACCAGGACAAGCCGCATGGCAACGGCAAGGGCAATGGCAACAAGGGCGGCAACGGCAAGGGCAACAACGGCAAGGGGCAGGGCAAGCAGAAGTAGCGTGCAGCCCTGCCATGGCGAGGGCATGGACGCCCTCGCGCGCGCTGCATGCGGCGGCGCATAGCCGCGTTGCCCGCATGATGTGTTAAGCAAGCGTTTGATGCGGTTTCGCGCGGTTGTTCGCGTTCATCTGGTGACGCGCATTCTTCGCAACTGCGGTGCAGGGGGTGTTGAACATGGGCGGGAATTCCGGATCGCCCATGCCATCTAGATGAGGAAACCACACTTCATGAACACCAGCATCCGCAACGCCGTCTTCGCTCTTGCCGCTTTCGGCGCCCTGTCCCTCACCGCCTGCCAGAGCACCGGCGAGTCGACCGAGTCCTCCACGCCGCCCCCGGCCGAACAGCCCGCCACCGATTCCACGACGCCGCCGGCCAGCAGCACGATGCCGACGGACACCACGACCACGCCGCCGGCCCAGGACGGCACCACGGCGCCGACGACCACGCCCTGAGCGAGCCTCGTCGAGCCCACGAAAAAGGCGGCCGCGGCCGCCTTTTTCGTGTCCGGACGCCGCGGCCGGCGATCAGCCGGTCGGTTGCAGGCAGTCCGGTGCGGTCGGCGCGGACTGGTGCCCGACGCATTGCTGCAGATCCTTGGGCAGGCGATCCAGGCGTTTGGAGGTGCCGGCCTTGAGGCTGAAGGCCTGCACGACGTGCGCGGTGCAGGCGCGATGATCGGGGCGGGCGGCGTCCGCGCCGGCGTTGCCGGCCCGGTCGCGGCATTGCTCGGTGAACAGCACGAAGTGGCATTGCCCGCTCACGCTTTGCACGCAGTCGAACACGCCGTTGCCGTCGAACACGCGGGAACGGGTCGAGTTCACGCCGACGCCGTCGATCGAATAGTGGGTGGTGGTGACCGCGCCGGCTTCGATCTTGCAGCCGGCGAGCAGCAGGACGGCCAGGGAGAGGAGCGTGGCGATACGCATGGAATCGGTTCCTTTCGCGTCGGATGCGTGGGTTCGGGAGCCCGCCTGCGCGGCGGGCCTGCCCGCGGGGATCACATGTTGCGGAACAGCGTCATGAAGGGCTGGCTCACGGTCAGCGTTTCCTCGCGGTGCTTCAGGCGCAGCGTGCCCTTGCCGCTGTCGTCGCGCACGATCGAGGCGATGGCCTTCAGGTTGACGATGGTGGCGCGGTGGATCTGCTTGAACACCGCCGGGTCGAGCGCGACCAGCAGTTCGCGGATCGGTTTGCGCAGCAGCGCCTCGCCTTCGGCCGTGACCACGGTGGTGTACTTGTTGTCGGCCTGGAAGTAGAGCACGTCGTCGACCATGATCAGCCGGGTCTCCTTGCCGGCGCTCGCGGTAAGCCAGGACAGCGCCGTCGCACTGTCGCGCCCGGGGAGCGCGTCCTGCAGGCGCCTGAGCAGGGCGGCGAGGGTGTCGGCGTCGGGATGGTGGCTGTCGCGGGCGCGCAATCGGCGCACGGTGGCCGCCAGCCGCTCGCGCGAGACCGGCTTGAGCAGGTAATCGATCGCGCCGCGGTCGAAGGCGTCGATGGCGTACTGGTCGTAGGCGGTGACGAACACCACCTGCGTGGGCAGCTCCGCGCGCGCGGCCGCGGCCGCCACTTCCAGTCCGGTGAGGCCGGGCATGCGGATGTCGAGGAAGGCGTACTGCGGGCGGTGTTCGGCGATCGCTTCCAGCGCGCTGCCGCCGTCCTCGCAGACCGCGACGATGCGCAGTTCCGGCCAGGCCTCGCCGAGCAGCGACACCAGGGCGTTGCGCAGCAGCTCCTCGTCCTCGGCGACGATGCAATCAGGCATGGGAGGCGCCCTCCGTCTTGGGCACGGCGATGGTGGCGGCCACGCCGGCCGGGAAGTTGTTGGCCAGGGTCAGCGCCGCGGACGGACCGTAGAGCAGGCGCAGGCGTTCGCGCACGTTCTTCAGGCCGATGCCGGTGCCGCTGCTTTCGGCATGCAGGCCGCGGCCGTCGTCGGCCACGGTCACCGACACGTCGCGGTCGCCGGCCTTGGCGATCACCCAGACGGTGCCGCCCTCGGGCTTGGGCTCCAGGCCGTGCTTGATCGCGTTCTCCACCAGCGTCTGCAGCATCATCGGCGGGAACGGCACGCCATGCAGCGCCGGCGCCACGTCGATGCGGGTGGTCAGGCGCGAGCCCATGCGGATCTTGAGGATTTCCAGGTAGGCATTGGCGCGCTCGAGTTCCTCGCCCAGGGTGGAGAAGTTCTGCTCGGCGCGCGGCAGCGAGTGGCGCAGGTAGGAGATCAGGTGGCCGAGCATCAGGTCGGCGCGCGCCGGATCGCTGCGCGTGAGCAGCTGCGCGCTGGCCAGGGTGTTGTAGAGGAAATGCGGTTCCACCTGCGCGTGCAGCAGGTTGAGCCTGGCGACGGTGAGTTCCTTCTCGGTGGCGGTCTGCTGCACGGCGGCCTGCTCGTTGCGGCGGTGTTCGTTGACGCGGCGGGTGACGGCGCGGACCAGAGCCTCGGCGGTTTCCAGGTTGCTGCCGTGGTCGACGGCGATCGCATCCATCCAGGCCGGGCTGTCCGGTTCGCACAGCAGCACGATGCTGCTGCTGGCGCCCGTGCCCGGCGTCACCGTGCCTGTCACCTGGTTGCGGCGGTTGCCGAACCAGGTGAGCAGACCGGAACGGTCGATGCGTTCGAGCAGGCCGTCGCCGTAAGGCTCAGGGCGACGCACCTTGGCGCGGATCAGCAGGCTGTCGCGCGTACTTTCGATGCCTTCGACACGAGGCTGTTCGCGCAGCACGGCATCGAGCAGGGCAAAGGCTTCATTGGCCTCGAACGGCACTTCGATCTGGCGCTGGTGGCGGTTGCCGAGCGTGGCGCGGTCGATGCGACCGGCGATCAGGCGCACGCGGCGCACATGCGAATAGGCACTGGGCAGGATCAGCACGGTGAAGCTGAGCAGGAGCAATCCGAACAGCCATCCGAAGTCGTGGTTGGAGAACAGGCTCAGGAACAGCACCAGCAGGATGCACAGCACCAGCCAGGCGAGGAACAGGCGGACGATGAGGAGGAGGGCGGTCATGCTGGGCGGCTCTGGAAGCGAGTGCCGGGGAGCATAGCGAGGGTAAACGCGCTTGTGGCCGCCGGTGCGATGAAACCCGGCATGCGGCGACGAAAGCGGCGCGCGACGGCGCGAAACGGCCCGCAGCTTGCGCTCAGTAGCGCAATGTGGCCTCTAGAGGGATCGGCGCACTCCAGCGTGCGCGTCCGCCCAGGGCGTCAAGCTCGACCAGCACGGCGGCGCCGGCCACCTCCGCTTCCAGGCGTCGCGCCAGTGCGTAGGCCGCCAGCAGCGTGCCGCCGGTGGCGAGCACGTCGTCGACCAGCAGCACGCGGGCACCGACCGGCAGGGCATCGGCGTGGATGTGCAAAGAATCGCTGCCGTATTCGAGCGCGTATGTCTGGGACAGCGTCCGTGCCGGCAGCTTGCCGGGCTTGCGCACGGGGACAAAACCGGTGTCCAGGGCCAACGCCAGCGCCGCGCCGAGGATGAAGCCGCGCGATTCGATGCCCACCACCGCGTCCAGCCGCTCCTCGCGCCATGGCGCGGCCATCGCCTCGATGGCCGCGGCGAAGCCGTCGCGGTCGGCGAGCAGCGGCGTGATGTCCTTGAACACGATGCCCGGCTTCGGGAAATCGGGAACGTCGCGGATCAGGTGTTGCCAATGCGTCATGGCGGTGCGGCGCGGAATGGGAGCCGGCGATGCTACCCGCGATGCGCATGTCCGCGCCATTCACACCGCTGTCACGCGCGCGGGGAGTTGATGCATGTCCCGGGCCGCGCCCGCCGCCACCTGGGGCCTTCACTAGCTTTCCGTCCCGAATCAGGCTGTTAGGCTCGGGGCGGGGATCCGACATCGTCCATCAAGAGGGGAAATCTAGATGCAGATGTATAGAGGTCATACCCGAATCGCAGTCGCTCTCCTGCTCGCCTGTGCGGGCGGCGCATCGGTCGCGAGCGCGGCGTCCCCGTCCTTCGTGGCCGCCGATCCGGCGGTCAGGCCGCAGGCGCAGGCCGCGCTCGGCGTCCAGCGCGCGCAGCGCGCGCACTATCCCGCCTTCTTCCAGCGCGCCTATGCGCGCTATCCCGACTTGCCGCGCGGCGTGCTGGAGGCCATCGCCTACAACGAGACCGGCTGGAACCACGTCGCGCCGAGCGATGCCGCCGGCCATCGCCACATGCCCGCCGCCTGGGGCGTGATGGGCCTGTACCACGGCGAAGGCTTCGCCGATCAGGTCGCCGAGGGCGCCAGGCTGCTTGGCGTGCCGGCCAGCCTGGTGATGCGCGATCCGGAGACCAACATCCTGGCCGCGGCCGCGCTGCTCGACCGCGCCTCGAAGGAAAACCGCGCCATCGGCGAGCCGTCGGCACAGGCCGACCGGCCCGAGACGATGGGCGCGGTGCTGGCGCGCTACGTCGGCTACGGCCCCGGCGCCGGCCGGATCTACACCTACGCGCGGCAGAGTTTCGCCTACGGCGTGCTCACGGCGCTGCAGCGCGGCGTCGCCGGGAATGGCATCGCGGTGCCGGCGCGCGCGCTGAAGCTGGAACGCGCCTTCAGCGGCAGCCAGCTGCGCATGCTGCGCGCTCCGGCGTTGCGCATGGATGCTGGTCAGGACTCCATCGAGACCGATGCCGCGCCGGCCGCAGCGGGCAAGGCGACGACGGCCACCGCCAATGCCACGCTCGCCGGCGACTTCGGCGAGGCGATCTGGAATCCCGCCAGTTCCAGCAACTACAGCACCGCCAGCAACGCGATGACGGCGGTGATCATGCACACCATGGAGGGCTCCTACGCCGGCGCGATCTCCTGGTTCCAGAACCCGAGCGCGCAGGTGTCGGCGCACTACCTGATCCGCAAGTCCGACGGCCAGATCACGCAGATGGTGCGCGAATACCACCAGGCCTGGCATGCCAAGTACCACAACTACTACACCATCGGCATCGAGCATGACGGCTACGCCTCGGATGCCGGCAACTGGTCTTCTGCGATGGTCAACGCCTCGGCGCGGCTGACCACCAGCATCTGCGCGCGCCGCGGCGTCAACTGCGCCTCGGCCTGGCAGGGACCCGGCTACGACACCTGGCACGTGGTGCCCGACAGCGTGCGCGTGAAGGGCCACGGCATGCTCACCCAGAACGAGAACCGCTACGATCCGGGCAAGTACTTCCCGTGGTCGAGCTACTACGCGCTGATCAACGGCGGCAACCCCGGTCCGGGGCCGGGGCCGGGCGACGGCAAGTTCTGGATCGATACCTTCGCCAATGCGCCCGGCTACGGCTCGCCGACCAGCACCGCACAGACCGGCACGCTCAATGCCGGCACCAATTACGTGTTCTGCAAGGCCTGGGGCCGCGAGATCCGCAACGGCACGGCGTTCAACCACTGGTGGCTGAAGACCGACCTGGACGTCGGCCCGGCCGGGCAGTGGGTGTCGGCCTACTACCTCAGCCGCTGGGGCAACGACGAGGCCAAGGACAACAGCGGCGCGGTGATTCCCGACTGCGCCGCGCCGCCGCCTCCCGCCACCGGCAAGTACTGGGTGGATACCTACGCCAATGCCTCCGGCTACGCCTCGCCGACCAGCACCGCGGCGACCGGCACGCTCAATGCCGGCACCAACTACGTGTTCTGCAAATCCTGGGGACGCCAGGTCGGCAGCGGCAGCAGCTTCAACCACTGGTGGCTGAGGACCGATCTGGACGTCGGTCCGGCCGGGCAGTGGGTGTCGGCCTACTACCTCAGCCGCTGGGGCAACGACGAGGCCAAGGACAACAGCGGCACGGTGATTCCGAACTGCTGAGCCGGCGTGTCCGCCGGGCATGCCCCTCCCGCACCCGCGCGGAGGGGCGTGCCGCCAGGCAATGAGGATTTCCGGCATGGCCGCATGGCCATGCCGCCACAACGCAGGCGATCGGTCGGTTCGGGACGCAGCGGCCTCCGCTGTCCCTTCCGCGCCGCTCGCCGCATCCGACCAAGACGTCGATCTCGACCAACCGATGGGGGAATGTCCAATGCTTGCTCGCGTGCTTTCGATCGCAGCCGCGATCTGTTTGTCCTGGAGCGCGTCCGCGCTCGCCGCTCCGAACTTCAAGGCGCCCTATCCGTGCGGGCAGACCTATTCCTATTACCACCATTCGAGCGAGGTGCGCCAGGCGCTGGATTTCAACGCGCCCGGCGGCACGCCGGTGCTGGCCTCGGCCGCCGGCAGCGCCTGGCAGTACTACGAGGCCAACGGCGCCGGCAACTACGTGGTCGTCGATCATGGCGGCGGCTGGAAAACCTACTATTTCCATCTGTCCGGCTTCTCGACCGCGAACGGCGCCTCGGTGAGCCAGGGGCAGAGGATCGGGACGACCGGCAACACCGGCAACAGCTTCGGCGCGCACATCCACTACGAGCAGCTGCTCAACGGCGTCGGCCAGGTGATCTACATCAACGGCCGCTCGCTGGCGCCGTACCCCGGCGGCAGCGGCGTCGCCAGCCTGACCAGCGACAACGGCTGCGGCGGCAACCCGCAACCCGGGCGCTACTGGGTGGACACGTTCGCCAACGCGCCGGGTTACGCTTCGCCGACCAGCACCGCGCAGACCGGCACCCTGTACGCGGGCACCAACTACGTGTTCTGCAAGGCCTGGGGCCGCGAGATCCGCAACGGCACGGCGTTCAACCACTGGTGGCTGAAGACCGACCTGGACGTCGGCCCGGCCGGACAGTGGGTATCGGCCTATTACCTCAGCCGCTGGGGCAACGACGAGGCCAGGGACAACAACGGCGTCGTGATTCCGGACTGCTGACCCGCGTCGCCGTTGTGCCGCGCGCCTCTCCCGCGTCGGCGGGAGGGGCCACCGCGCCGCCGACTCAATACAGGCGGCGCTCGGCTTCCGGCGGCGGCGTCCACTGGTACAGCCAGGTTTCGCTGAGCGCGCCGCTCGCATCCTTCAGGTACAGGCGGATGTCGATCTGCCGCGTCGAGGCGTCCGGCGGCACCGCGTCGAACATCACGCGATAGCCGCCGATCTCGTGCAGCGGACGCGCGGACACGGTTTCCACGCGCGCGCCGCCGCCGATCTGCAGCACGGGTTCGACGGTCGCGTTCTTCGCGGCGAGCGCCGCCAGGTCGCCGCCTGCGAAGTCCACGGCGAAGCGCCAGGAGAAATATGCGCGCTTGAACCCGATCCTGCCGCCAAGGCCGGTACGCGTGGCCACGCAATGCGCCAGCGTCGGCACGGCCGGCGGTCGCGCACCCCAGGACAGGCGATAGCCGAACAGCAGCTCCTCGCCCGGGCGCACCGGCTGCTGGGGGTTCCAGAAGGCGACGATGTTGTCGAAGGTCTCGTCGAGCGTGGGAATCTCCACCAGCTGCACCGAACCCTTGCCCCAGCCCTGCTTGGGCTCCACCCACAGGCAGGGGCGCTTGTCGTAGAACACGCCGTCGTCCTGGTAGTGGTCGAAATCGCGGTCGCGCTGCAGCAGGCCGAAGCCGCGCGGCTTGTCGTCCTCGAACATGTTGAAGCGCAGCTGCGGCGGATTGCACAGCGGGCGCCAGATCCACTCGCCGCTGCCGGTCCACAGCGCCAGGCCGTCGGTGTCGTGGATCTCCGGCCGCCAGTCCCAGTCCATGCGGCGGTCGTTCTCGCCGGCCTGGTACATGCTGGTGCACGGCGCGATGCCCAGGCGCTCGATGGCCTTGCGCGGGTACAGCGCGCAGTCGATGTCCATCGCCAGCACGTCGCCGGGCGTGATCGCGAAGCGATAGGCGCCGGCGACGCTGGGCGAGTCGAGCAGGGCATAGACCACCACGGTGCCGGAGTCCGCGGCCGGGCGCTCCAGCCAGTAGGCGACGAAGTCCGGGAATTCCTCGTGCTTGCCGGTGCCGGTGTCGATCGCCAGGCCGCGCGCGGACTGGCCGTACTGGCCCTCGGCGCCGACCGCGCGGAAGTAGCTGGCGCCGAGGAAGGCGGCGAAGTCGCGCCGCGGATCGCTGCGCCGGTTGAGGCGGAAGCCGGCGAAGCCGAGATCGGGCGGCAGCGCCGCGCCGCGCAGGCCGCTGTCGCCGTAATCGAACATCGCCGGGGCATAGCGGATCTCGCGCGCCTGTCCGTCGACGAGGTCGTACATCTGCACCGGCGTCTTGAAGAACAGGCCGAGGTGGAAGAACTGCGCCAGGAAGCGGGTGTCCTCGCCGGCCCACAGCGCATGGTCGGCGCGGAAGCGGATCGACTGGTACTGGTCCCAGTCCAGCTTCGACACCGGCGGCGGCAGGGCGACGCTGCGCGGCAGGTAGGCGGCCTGCGACAGCGCGCGGGCGCGGCCCTTGAGCGTGGCGTAGTCGAAACGCTCCGCGGGGCCGAGCGTCTCGAGCTCGGCCGCGCCGGCCTCGCGGCCGAGCATCAGGGCCGGCACCGGCAGGCCGCAGGCGGCGAACGCGGTGGCGGCGCTCTTCAGGAACTGTCGGCGTTGCATCATCGGCGAGACGGTATCATGGCGGGCGACGCGGCATCCTAGCCAAGCATCGCCGACATTTGCATGAAGACCCCGCACAAGGCATTGGCTTGGCGCGTCGCCGCGGCGACGCTGGCCGCGCTGCTGGCGGCGGGGTCCGCGCAGGCGCGCACCGTGTATCGCTGCGTGCGCGATGGCACCGTCAGCCTCGCCACGGCGCCGGAGCCCGGCTCGAAGTGCGAGGCCCGGCAGATCGACGACAACGCCGTGCAGACCCCGAACCTGTGGGGCAACATGGGCGTGTTCAGCGGCACGCTCTACGAGCGCGAGCAGGACGGCAGGCTGGTCTATTCCACGCGCAACCTGCCCGGCTCGCGCGTGTACCTGAAGTTCACCGTGCAGACGCCGCCGGGCGAGCAGGCGCACGTGGGCCTGGGCAAGATCGGCAAGCCGCGCCTGGACCAGCACGCCAAGCTGTTCAAGGCGGCGGCCAAGGCCACCGGCGTGGAGGACGCGTGGCTGCGCGCGATCGCGCATGCCGAGAGCGGCTTCGTCGCCACCGCCGTCTCGCCCAAGGGCGCGCAGGGCGTGATGCAGCTGATGCCGGAGGTGGCGAAGGAATACGGCGTCACCGATCCGTTCTCGCCGCAGCAATCGATCAATGCCGGCGCGCGTCACATGAAGCTGCTGCTCAAGCGCTACCGCAACGACCGCATCCTGGCGGCGGCGGCCTACAACGCCGGCATCGGCACGGTGACGCGCTACAAGGGCGTGCCGCCCTATGCGGAGACCCAGGCCTACATCGAGAAGCTGCAGGCGCTGTACGCCTCGTATCGGGAGGCGATGGGGTTCAAGCAGGAGCGGCCGGCGCAGTAGACGATGCGCCGGCGAAAGCGTGCCGGCGAAGGCGTCAGGTTTTCGCCGGCGTGAGCTTCAGCAGGCGCGCGTCCGAACCGTCCTCGAGCAGCCAGATCGCGCCGTCCGGTCCCTGCACCACGTCGCGGATGCGCTCGCCCATGTCGTAGCGCGCCGCTTCCCTGGCCTGCGTGCCCTCGAACTCGACCCGCACCAGCGCCTGCGACGACAACCCGCCCAGGAAGGCGTTGCCGCGCCACTGCGGAAACAGCGCGCCCGAATAGATCATCAGGCTCGAGGGCGAGATCACCGGCGTCCACCACAGCTTCGGCGCGGCGAATTCCGGACGCGTGTCGTGGTCGGGAATCTCGCGGCCGTCGTAATGGTCGCCGTTGGAGACGATCGGATAGCCGTAGTTGGCGCCGCGCTCGATCAGGTTGAGTTCGTCGCCGCCCTTGGGCCCCATCTCCGCTTCCCACAGCCGGCCCTGAGCGTCGAAGGCGATGCCGAGCAGGTTGCGGTGGCCGAGCGACCAGACCTGCGCGGCCACGCCGCCCTGCGCGGCGAAGGGATTGTCCTGCGGCGCGCTGCCGTCGTCGTTCAGGCGCAGCAGCTTGCCCAGGTTCGAGGCCATGTCCTGGGCCGGATCGAACTTCTGCCGTTCGCTGGAGGTGAGCCACAGCTTGCCGTCGGCGCCGAACAGGATGCGATGGCCGAAATGCCCGTCGCCGCTGACCTTCGGCACCTGGCGCCAGATCACCCGCAGATCCTCCAGGCGGCCGCCGCCGCTGCCGTCGAGCGCGAGCCTGGCGCGCGCGAGCGCGGCGCCGCGGGTGTCGCCCTCGCCGGGCTCGGCGTAGCTGAGATAGACCAGGCCGTTGTCGGCGAAGCGCGGGTGCAGCGCGACGTCGCCGAGCCCGCCCTGTCCGCCGTAGGCCACCTCGGGAACGCCGTCGACCTCGCCCTGCTTGCCGCTGGCGATGTCCAGCAGTTTCAGGTCGCCTTCCTTCTCGGTGACGAGCAGGCGCCCGTCGGGCAGGAAAGCCATCGCCCAGGGCTCGTCGAAGCGCGCGACCTCGGTGACGGCGAAGGGGCGCTCGTCGCTCTTCGCCGCGACGGCGGCATCGGCGGGCGCGGTGGCGTTGCCGGGCTCGTTGCAGGCGATCAGGGCGAGCGACAGCAGGCAGGCGAAAGCGGGCGCGGGAAGCTTCATGGGCATGCCGCGGCCGGCGAACGCTCGGATGAGCGCATGCGCGCCGATCCGCGGTCTGGCGAACTTAGCAGACTTGGTCGCCGCCGACACGCGCGGATGGCGATGCTGCGCGCGATGCGCCCGGCCTCGCGCCGCCGCGCCGCCTGGGGCAAGATGCCGCCATCGTCGAAGAGGTGTTCCCATGTTGCCGAGCGTCGAAGTGCAGTGCCCGTATTGCGGCGAATGGATCGCGCTGCTGGTGGACGATTCGGCCGGCGTGCAGGACTACATCGAGGATTGCCAGGTGTGCTGCCGGCCGATGCGCATCGCCGTCGCGACGGCGGCCGATGGCGGGATCGAGGTGAGCGCGCGCTCCGAGGACGACGCCTAGCCGGCGTGACCGCTGTCGCGGATAGGGCGCGCGTGCGGCGCATCCGGCGGCGCGAGGCGGCCGCCGGCGCATCGGCGGTTCGTAAACGTTGTGTTGCGTTCAGCGGTGGACAAGCGGGCGCGGCGCGCGCCGACCGGCGCGGAAGGCGCGATGCGCGGCGCGTACGGTGCCGGCTAGCCGCATTCGCCGCGCGAGTGGTTAAACGGATGTAAGCGGGCCGATCGCGGCCCGAACTGTGTTCATGCGCGCGCGGGCAAGGTCGCCCTGTGCAGAAGCGAGTCCGATCGCCACCGATCGCACATCGCCGCGCGCCACTCACGTTGATGGAGAACCCGATGAATCTTGTACGCAAATCCCTGTCCGGACTGGTCGCCTTCGGTGCCGTGCTCGCCATGCCGCTGGCATTCGCGCAAAGCGCGCCGACCACCTCGACCGATCCGGCCGCCGCGCAGGCGACCCCGCCCACCACCACCACCCAGAATGCCGAGCCCAGCGCGCAGCCGCCGGGCGCCCAGCCCAAGCAGGTGACCTGGGCCGACCTGGATGCGGACAAGGACGGCAACCTCTCCAAGCAGGAAGTCACCACCGTGCCGAGCCTGACCCAGGTGTTCGACGAGGCCGACACCGACAAGGACGGCAAGCTCACGGCCGACGAGTACAAGGCCTATGCTGCCAAGGGAACCGCCACGCCCGGCAACACCGGCGGCTGAGCTCGAGGCAACGAATCGTTTCATGGTGTGCGCAGGCGGCCTTCGGGCCGCCTTTTTTATGGAGCGCGCGTCATAATCGCGCCATGGATGCGATGGACACGACGGGCGCGAGAGACATGATGCCCAGCGACGGCGGAATCCGCCTGGTCGCCTTCGACGGCGACGACACCCTCTGGCGCAGCCAGGACTACTTCGACCGGGCGCAGGAGGACTACGAGCGCATCGTCGGCGCCTATGTCGATCTCGCCGACGCGCGCGTGCTCGAGCGCCTGTACGACATCGAAAAGACCAATCTCGCCTGGTTCGGCTATGGCGTGAAGGGCATGACGCTGTCGATGATCGAGGCGGCCGTGGCCATCACCGGGCAGCGCATCAGCGCCGCCGACGTGCATCGCATCGTGCAGCTGGCCAAGGACCTGCTGCGCCATCCGGTCGAGCTGCTGCCCGGGATCCGCGAGGCGGTGGAGGCGATCGCCGCCGAGCACGAGGTGGTGCTGATCACCAAGGGCGACCTGTTCCACCAGGAGGCCAAGGTGCGCGATTCCGGGCTGGCCGGACTGTTCCACCGCATCGAGATCGTCAGCGAGAAGGACGATCCCACCTACGCGCGGCTGCTGGAGGAGTTCGGCATCGCCCCGGCGCAGTTCGTGATGGTCGGCAACTCGCTGCGCTCGGACATCGCGCCGGTGCTGCGGCTGGGCGGCTGGGGCGTGCACATGCCCTACCACACCACCTGGAGCCACGAACGCGAGGCCGACGTGGCCGCGTTCGCCGCGCGCATGCGCGTGAGCGAGGATCCGCGCGGCCTGCCCGCCGCGGTGGCGGCGATCGCGGCCGAGGCCGCGCGCCTGGCCGCTTCCGCGGCGGCCTGACCCGGCCGTGCCCGGATGACGATGCCGCGCCCACGCCGCGCTCCGCGCCTGGCCGGCATCGGTGGCGCGCTGGTCTTGGCGGCGCTGGCCGGCTGCGGCGGCGCGCCGCGTTCGACCGCGCCGATCCCGGGCCTGGGGCAGGGCGACGGCGAGGCGGCCTGGGCCGGGACCTTGTCCTGCGTCGATTGCGAAGGCATCGACACGCGGTTGATCCTGCAGCGGCAGGGCGGGAAAGGGCGCTACCGGCTGCTGGAGACCTATCTGTCCGGCGACGGCGATCTCGACTATGCCGAGCAGGGCAGCTGGGAGCAGGTGCGGGCGGGCGTGCTGCTGCTGCGCGGCGACCGGGGCGGCCAGCGCCTGTTCGGCGTGGTCGAGGGCGGCGCCCTGCAATTGCGCGACGCGCTCGAGGGGTCCCGTTCCGGTCGCGACGACGATATCCTCACCCCCGTGCCCGCCGCGCCATGAGCGGCGTGGTCCCGCAACCGCATTGCCGATGAAGACGTTCGCCGCCATCGCCGTATTCGTGCTCGCCGCCGGCCTGCCGTCGCCGGACGCGTACGCCCAGGCCAAGGCCTCCGCGCCAGCCGCCCCGCAACCGGCGCCGCAGCCCGCGCAACGGCCGGCCGCCGAATGGGAGGCGCGCACCGGCGATGCCTGGGTCGACCGCCAGCTGGCCGACATCAACCAGTACGCCGCCCGCTACCGCGGCGCTTTCCTCGACGAGCTGGTGCGCTACCACGCCGCGCCGCGCGAGCTGGTGACCGAGCTGGTGATGAAGCGCGGCTGGGCGCCGGGCGATGTCTACTACGCCTGCGCCGTCGCGCAGCTGGTGGGCAAGCCCTGCCGCGCGGCGGTCGAGGCCTGGCAGCAGGGACAGGCGGACGGCTGGCGCGCGGTGGCCAAGCAGTTCGGCCTCGGCGCGCAGCAGCCCGATGCCTCGGCGCGCATGCGGCAGAACATCCGCGACAGCTTCGTGCGCTGGGGCCGGCCGCTGGCCAAGCCGGAGGCGGGCAAGACGGCGGCGAAGGACAAGGCAGCGAAGGACAAGCGCCGCTAGCCGCGCGTGCCGCGTCTCAGGTCAGGTGCTCGCGCCGGTAGGTGGCCGGCGGCTGGCCCGCCCACTTCGAGAAGGCCTTGGTGAAGCTGACGCGGTCGGCGAAGCCGAGCTTGGCGGCGATGGCGTCCAGGTCCAGCTCGCGGTCGGCCAGCATGCCCTTGGCCAGATCGAAGCGCACCTGCGTCTGCAGCATCGCGAAGGAGGTGCCCGCCTCTTTGAGCTTGCGCTGCAGGGTGCGCGGCTCCACGCCCAGGCGCAGCGCCGCCTCGGCCACCGCGATCGCCGGGGCGTGCCGCAGCATCAGCAGCAGGCTGCCGGCCAGGCCGTGATCGGCCTGCAGGCGCTGCAGGCGCGTTTCCAGCAGCAGCTGCGCCTTGGCGTGCAGGGTCGGCGATCCGCTGGGCAGCGCGCGGTCGAGCAGCTCGGACTTGAGCCGGATCACGTTGTGCTCGGCGCCGAAGACGGGGCGCGCGCCGAACTGCTTCTGGTAGAGATCGATCGCGGCCAGGGGCTCGTGCTGGAAGGCCAGTTCCAGGTGCGCCGGCGATCCCTGCAGCACCTGGCCGAGGAACTTGGCGAAGACCACGTAGGTGGTCTCGATCAGTTCCGGCGAGCGCACCGTCTTGTTGCGCGACTGCAGGTCGAAGTAGACCGCGATGTGTTCGCCGGCGATCCGGTAGCGCGAGACCAGGTCCGGCTGCACCAGGTTGGGCAGGAACTCGAGCATCCACAGCGCCTCGCGCAGCGAGCTGCTGGTGATCAGGAACGCCTGCACCTCCGGCACGTTCTCGAAGGCGAAGTGCTCGCCCAGCACGAAGGGGAAATGTCCCTTGGCGGTGCGCTGCCTGCACAGCTCGAACAGCCGGGCGATGGTGTCCAGCGCCAGCGGCGTCTCTTCCTCGTCGTGCCCGGCCACCTGGATGCCGACTTCCTTCAGCACCGGCCCGATGTCGAAACCGCACAGCGCGCCGACCGTGGTGAACCTGGACAGGTCGTGGAGCGATATCGTGGACATGTCGGCTGGCAGGGTTCCCGGGCGTCGTGGGCGATCCGCTCTCGCGGGCGCCAGCCCCCGGCCGCGCCCGTGTCGCGTAAAGACATATTCTGTCGCCACGCATCATATCCCCTGCCGCGCCGGCCCCCTATCGTGCAGACAGCTTGCTGGAGGGCAGGGCCATGAACACCGCCGTTGCGCACGCCGAGGCGATCGTGCCCCGGGAAAACCTGGACTTCGGTCTCGGAAACGATCTGCCCAGGTACTGGTTCAAGGGCAATCCGTACAAGACGCGCTACCTGGATGCGCTGCAGATGGGCTTCCCGGACGGGGAGCGCTACTTCATCACCAGCGTGCGCGCCTTCCGCGACGGCATCACCGATCCGGCGATGCAGGAGGACGTGCGCAACTTCATGCGCCAGGAAGGCCAGCACGGCATGACCCACACCCGCTACAACCGCATGCTGCAGGCGCAGGGGCTGCCGGTGGACAACGTGGTGCGGGAGATGAAGCGCATCCTCGATGCCGATACCGAGCGCTTCTCGCCGGAGTTCAACCTGGCCGCGACCGCCGGCTTCGAGCATTTCACCGCAATGCTGGCCGAGGCCTTCTTCGCGCGCGCCTCGGTCACCGCCGGCTCGGACCCGCACGTCGTGGCGATGTTCGCCTGGCACGCGATCGAGGAGATGGAGCACAAGTCGGTGGCCTACGACGTCATGCAGAAGGTGGCCAAGGTCGGCTACTGGAAGCGCGCCGGCGCCATGCTGTTCGCCACCTGGCGCATGGCCAGCCGCTCCTACGTGACCACCGACGTGCTGCTGCGCGCCGACGGCTACGGCTTCTGGTCGCGGCTGGGACTGCACCTGCGCTACTTCCCCTGGGTGTACGGTCCCCGGCGCGGCATCTTCGGTTCGCTCGCGCCCAAGCTGCTGGCCTACTTCAAGCCGGGATTCCATCCGCAGCAGCTGCCCAACATCCACAACTATCCGGCCTGGGTGGAAGCCTACGAGCGCACCGGCGATCCGCTGATCGCCAGCGAGGCGCTGCTGGCGGCGGCGCATCGTTGAACCTGGCCGCGCGCCCGGCGATGATGCGGGTCGTCCGCCGACACCCCCGGGAGTTCCGAACGCCGTGAGCGGTCCGCCCCTCGAGCATTTCGACGTCCTCGTCGTCGGCGCCGGCCTGTCCGGCATCGGCGCCGGCTACCGCCTGCAGACCGACTGCCCGGGCAAGCGCTACGCGATCCTCGAGGCGCGCGCCGACCTCGGCGGCACCTGGGACCTGTTCCGCTATCCGGGCGTGCGCTCGGACTCGGACATGTTCACGCTGGGCTTCCCCTTCCGGCCGTGGAAGGACGCCAAGAGCATCGCCGACGGCGCCTCGATCCTGCGCTACCTGAAGGACACCGCGCGCGAATTCGGCATCGACCGCCACATCCGCTTCGGCCATCGCGTGCGCTCGGCCGCCTACGCCTCGGACGAGGCGCGCTGGCGGCTCGAGGTCGATCTCGCCGACGGCGGACGCCGCCGCCTCAGCTGCGACTTCCTGTACCTGTGCAGTGGCTACTACGACTACGCGCAGGGCTACACGCCGCAGTTCCCGGGACGCGAGGCCTACCGCGGCCAATGGGTGCATCCGCAGCAATGGCCGCAGGACCTGGACTACACCGGCAAGCGGGTGCTGGTCATCGGCAGCGGCGCCACCGCCGTCACCCTGGTGCCGGCGCTGGCCGAGCGCGCGGCGCACGTCACCATGCTGCAGCGCTCGCCGACCTACATCGCCGATCTGCCGTCGAAGGATGTGGTGGCCGACGCGTTCCGCGCCGTGCTGCCCGAGCGCCTCGCCCACCGCATGGCGCGCTGGAAGAACGTGCTGCTGACCATGGCCTTCTTCCAGTTCTGCCGGCGCGCGCCCGGTCTGGCCAGGAAGCTGCTGCGCCTGGGCGTGAAGAAGATGCTGCCCGAGGGCTACGACGTCGATGCGCACTTCGCCCCGCGCTACGCGCCCTGGGACCAGCGCCTGTGCCTGATTCCGGACTCGGACCTGTTCAAGGCGATCGGCTCGGGCAAGGCCTCGGTGGAAACCGACCATATCGACACCTTCACCGCCGACGGCGTGCGCCTGCGGTCCGGCAAGGCGCTGGCCGCGGACGTGGTGGTCAGCGCCACCGGCCTGCAGCTGCAGCTGCTCGGCGGCCTGCAGGTCACGGTCGACGGCAAGGCCGTGCACAGCGGCGAGGAATACGTCTACAAGGGCCTGATGGTCAGCCACGTGCCGAACTTCGCCTTCTGCGTCGGCTACACCAACGCCTCGTGGACCCTGCGCGCCGATCTCGCCTCGACCTACGTCTGCCGCCTGCTCAACTACATGGACCGGCACGGCTACCGGCAATGCGTGGCCCGCTGCGATCCCGCCGACATGCAGCCCCAGCCCTTGCTCAACCTCAATTCCGGCTACATCACCCGCGCCGCCGCCATCCTGCCCAGGCAGGGCAGCCAGGCGCCGTGGCGCATGCCGCAGAACTACCTGCTGGACCTGAAAGTGATGCGCTTCGGCGCGATCGAGGATCCGAACCTGCAGTTCTCGCGCGCCGGCGCCGACACCGCGCTGGCCGTCGGCGGGGCCGCCGCTTGAGCCCGCGCGCGTTCCTGCGGCGCGGCCGCGCGCGGAGGCAGGCGTGAAGCGCTTCGACGGCCGGGTGGCCGCGATCACCGGCGCCGGGTCCGGCATCGGCCGCGCGCTGGCGCTCGACCTGGCCGCGCGCGGCTGCCATCTTGCGCTGAGCGACATCCAGGCCGACGGGCTGGCGCAGACCGCCCAGCGCGCGGCGCAGGCGCGGCCCGGGCTGAAGATCACCACCGCCACGCTCGATGTCTCGCGGCGCGAGGCCGTGTTCGCCTGGGCCGAGCAGGTGGCGCGTGAGCACGGCAAGGTCAACCTGGTCTTCAACAACGCCGGCGTCGCGCTCAGCGCCACCGTCGAGGGCATGACCTACGACGACTTCGAATGGCTGTTCGGCATCAACTTCTGGGGCGTGGTCCACGGCACCAAGGCCTTCCTGCCGCACCTGAAGGCCTCGGGCGAGGGCCACGTGGTCAACATCTCCAGCGTCTTCGGCCTGGCCGGCATTCCGGGGCAGAGCGCCTACAACGCCAGCAAGTTCGCCGTGCGCGGCTTCACCGAGGCCCTGCGCCAGGAACTGGACCTGGCGGGATTGCCGGTCGGCGCCACCTGCGTACATCCGGGCGGCATCAAGACCAACATCGCCCGCGCCGCGCGCACCAGCGCCTCGATCCGCGACATCGGCATGGACGAGCGCGACCGCGGCGAGAAGGCGGAGAAACTGTTCATCACCACCCCCGAGGCGGCCGCCCGCACCATCCTGCAGGGCGTGGAGCGCAACCGGCGCCGCGTGCTGATCGGACGCGACGCGCGGCTGCTCGACCGCATCGTGCGCCTGTTCCCGACGTCCTATCACCTGGTCACCACCCGCATCATCCGCCGCGCGATGGCGCCGCGCTGAGCGGCGTCGACTTCCCCTCGACAGGGTGACGGCTCTGATGGGCACTGGGACGGATGCCGCCAGTGCGGCGCAGGGAGTCATCATGAGCAACCGGCGGAAGTGGACGCGCGCCTGCGCGCACCTGAAATCGATGTCCAGCGCCGTCGCGCTGGCCGTTCCGCTGTCGGTGCCGATCGGGTTCTCGCTGCTCTACTTCTACGGTCTCGAATACGGCATTCCTTTTTCGACGCCCCTGTCGGACGTGGTGGCGCTGCTCGTCCTGATCGCGGGCGTCGCCGCGCTGATCATCGCCTTGACGGCCGCCTACCTGATGGCCCCCGGATTGCTCAGCGCATTGGGGGTGGGACAGGGGTTCGATCTGCTTTTCGTCAAGGAAAAAAGAATCGCGAGCCTGATGTTCGTCCTCGCGCTGCCTGTGTTCGCGTTCGACTGGGCGCTGTTGGCCGCGACTTTCCTGGAAGGCGAGGCCCGGTTCTCTCTGCTGCCGGCAGTGCTGGTCGGGCTTGTCTCCTTCATCTGGCGGGTGAAGCTCCGCGCCCGGGATGCGCTGGTGGAGGATTGGGTGATCTACCAGGCCGCGCTGGCGTACCTGGCCATCTTCGTGGTCTGGACGCTGCTGGTCATCGCCTTGATCGTGCCCTTGCAGATCTGGCCGGAGATCGAACGCTGGGCCTTGCAATGGTTCGCGCCCCAGCTGGCGACCTCGATCGCGTTGGCCGCCCTAGTGATGGCGCCGATCGCGGTGGCGATCGGCTTCGCATGGATCGGCATGGTCGGTAGGGAACGGTCACGACCGGAGGGAACCCCGCTCCCGTGGTGGATGGCCGTGCCGGCATTGATCTTCGTCGTGTCGGTTTTCACGCCGCCGGGGGCGTCCTTCGTCGGAGGGCTGGTCCTGGCCACGCTCAATCTCGGCGGCGGCCAGCCCGCCTGTTTCTCGCCCGCCGGCACGATGCCGCCGGAGATCCGCGCCAGGCTTGGGATGCCCGCGAAGGCGTCGCGCTATCCGCCGCTGCGCGTGGCGCTGTCCTTCGGCTCGCAGTTCTATCTGCTGGAACGGATCGAGGAGGCCGAGCCGTTCGGCAGTCGCAATGTCGCGGTCGAATACCCGCGCGAGTGGTTCATGCATCGCCGGCCTCCGACCAGGCAGCGGGACGGGGAGGGCAAGACCGTCCTGGTGTGCAGGCCGATCAGTGCGACGGCGGCGCGGACCAGCCCGTGATGGATTGAAGACCGATAATGTCTTTCATGGTTCAGCGGTTCATCCGCGCAAGGGAGGAATGCGATGCAATGCGAGGATTGCGAGAAGATTGCGGCAAACCCCGATCGTCCATGGAGCGATGAGGCCGGGAGAATGGCCCCCTGCTCGGTGCCCAGGACGCCAATAGGGTGGACGAAGGAATATTTGCAGTGTCCGCTGTGTGATACGCGCTGGTGCAGGAGTGAGCATCGCAGTCATGGCGGCGTGGAGTGGGTCAGGATGTAGTTGCCCACGACTCCGATCCGCTGCGTCCCTCGCATCGAACACCTGCCAAGCCGGGCGTGGGGGCGTGCTGGAGGCCGGGGAGCAGGTCGCCCCGGCTTGGCCTTCTCAGCCTGGAAGCGGGTATGGTAGCGTTCTCGCGAAACCCATTTAGGGAAATGGGTGGCTCGCATACGGGGGAGTCATGCAGCGCTTCGTCGTCCATTCGTTCGCGGTTTTTCTCTCGCTTTCCGGCAATGCGCCGGCCAGCGAACCCCAAGCCGACGCCCGGGCCGCCGGGGAAACGAAAGAGTTCCCCATTGAAGTATGCAAGCCGCAGGGCGAACACGATTACTTGTCCAGGTTGGCCTGCGAGAACGGAGCCGAACCGGCTTTCGAGCGCTTGGGAAACTATGGCGAGCGGACGCCGTTGCCGAAGAATTTGCCGAGGGCGGAATTCGATAGGATGTTCGAAAGCGCGATGCGTTATGAGCCGCTTCGCCCTGGTGAAGCGGATCACCATATCGTTGACGGATACCAGTTCGTTTGTGGCGCCCAGAAGCGCATCATTTATCTGGATATGTACCACTGCGACGGCAAGGGTTCGGGTTCGTCTCTTGCCGAAGTCAGCGCGGCGACCTGCGAAGGGGAGCCGGGCTGTCTCGACAAGGTGGCTAAATATTGCGCCGATCTTGACAAGCACAAGGCAGACGTCTATTCGGAAGTATTCGATCGAGGCCGTTTGACGTACTTCCTCGAGAATGTGGTCGGAGCCAGCGTCGCCAAGGACTACAAAGTCAATTGCGACGGGATCGATTTCACGAACGGCCCCTATCCGAGCTTGAAGAACTGAATAATCTTTGTCCGGCTGCCGCCGCAGGACGCGCGGTACACGGCAATGGCGGTGCATGCGCCCTGGTCATTCCAGTCGAGCGAAAATGCGTCGTGCCTGCAGCTTCGGCCATGTGCGCCTAGGATCGCTCCTTTGCATGGTGCCGTGGCGCGGTCCCCTTTCGGCGGACAATCGTCCCAGCCTTGCCGCCACGGCTGAACGGTAGCCATTGGCGTACCGGGCATCTGTGGCACACCATTGGCGCCAGGCGGCTGCGGGTTTTTGATGAAGTTTGTGGTGTGCCAAGATCAGAGAAGCATGGAAAGAAAGCCTGGAAACGAGCGGTTTTGCGATTGGCGCCTGTCCGTCGCCCCGATGATGGACTGGACGGACACGCACTGCCGCGTGTTCCACCGGCTCCTGGCGCCGGGCGCGCGCCTGTACACGGAGATGGTGCATGCCAACGCGGTGCTGCACGGCGACCTGGGCCGGCTGCTGGCGATGGATGCCAGCGAGCATCCGGTGGCGCTGCAGCTGGGCGGCAGCGAGCCGGAGTTGCTGGCGCGGGCGGCGCGGATCGGCGCCGAGCGCGGCTTCGACGAGATCAATCTCAACGTCGGCTGTCCGTCCGACCGGGTGCAGGCCGGGCGCTTCGGCGCCTGCCTGATGCGCGAGCCGGCGCTGGTGGCCGAGAGCGTGGCGGCGATGATCGCTTCGGTCGCGGCCTCGGCGCACCCGGTGCCGGTGACGGTGAAATGCCGGCTCGGCGTCGACGACGAGGACCGCTACGAGGTGTTCCGCGACTTCGTCGACACGGTCGCGGCCGCCGGCTGCGAGATCTTCG
Organism: Luteimonas aquatica; assembly: GCF_022662575.1. GTDB lineage: Bacteria > Pseudomonadota > Gammaproteobacteria > Xanthomonadales > Xanthomonadaceae > Luteimonas > Luteimonas aquatica. The sequence continues at coordinate 266,966 of NZ_JALBFU010000002.1, forward strand.
TGGTGCATGCCCGCAACGCCTGGCTCAAGGGGCTCTCGCCGAAGGAAAACCGCGAGGTGCCGCCGCTGCGCTACGAGTGGGCGTACGCGCTCAAGCGCGAGCGGCCGGCGCTGACGGTGATCGTCAACGGCGGCATCGTCGCGGCGGACGCGGCGCTCACGCACCTGGAACAGGCCGACGGCGTGATGCTCGGCCGCGCGGCGTATCACGATCCCTATGAGCTGCATCGTCTGGATGCCCGGCTCGCCGGCGCCGAGCCCAGGCCGCGCGCCGAACTGCTGCGGGCGCTGCGCCCCTACGCCGAGGCGCAGCTCGCGCGCGGGGTGCCGCTCAAGCATCTCACCCGCCACGTGCTCGGCCTGTTCCACGGCGAGCGCGGCGGACGCGCGTTCCGGCAGATCCTCAGCGAGGGCGCGCACCGGCCGGGTGCCGACTGGTCGCTGGTGGAGGCGGCGCTGGCGGTGACCGACGGTCCGGCGCGGGCCGCTGCCTGATCGGCCGGGCGCATCCGTCATGGGCCTGATCACCCGCGATTGCGCCGCGTTCCTGCAGGCGGCGCGGGCCTGCGCGCCGGACTTCGGGCCGGCGACCGCGAAGGCCGCCTTCCTGGTGGCGCCCGACGGCTTCGCCCGGGCCGAGCAGTCGGCCAGCGACAACCACTACATGGCCGAGGCGGGCGCCTTCGATCCGGCCCAGGCCTCGCGCCAGCATCGCGCGCTGCAGCGGGCGCTGTCGGCGGACTTGCCGGTACTGTGCTTCCCCGGCGCGCCGGACACGCCCGACGCGCTGTTTCCCAACAACGTCTTCGCCGCGGCCCCGGGCCGGCTGGTGGTCGGCCGCATGCGCCACCCGGTACGCCGACGCGAGGCCGAGCGCCCCGACATCCGCGGCTTCTTCCGGGACGTGCTCGGCTATGGCGAGATCGACCTGTCCGCCCAGCCCCATCCCTGCGAGCTGACCGGCGCGCTGGTGATCGACCGGGCACGGGGTCTGGGCTATTGCGGCCTGTCCGAACGCTGCGACGAGGCCGGCGCGGCGCTGATGCACGAGGCCTTCGGCCTGCGCGCGACCCTGCTGTTCGACCTGGCGCCGGGCGAATACCACACCAACGTGGTGCTGGCGATCCTGGCCGGCCGTGCCGCGCTGCTGTGCCCGGACGGCTTCGCCGAGGCCGCCGCGGCCGAGACGATCGCGGCCCTGTACGCGCCGCACGCGATCCGGCTGTCACCGCAGGAAAAGCAGGCGTTCGCCGGAAATGCCATCGCGTTGTCGGAAGATGGCGTCTGGATGAGCGCCGCTGCCGCCGCGGCGCTGGCGCCGGGCAAGCGCGCCGCGCTGGCCGCGACCGGGTTCGCGGTACGGGACGTGGCCCTGGAGGCCATCGAGGCGGCGGGAGGCTCGCTGCGCTGTTGCGTCGCCGAGATCTATTGATGCTCCCGGCCATGCCGGCGTCGTCCCGGGGTGGTACAAGGACGATGGATGCGCTTCCGGTGGGGTGACATGAATGAGGGCCATCCCGCAAAAGAAAAGTTAAGGACGGATTCACCGCCGGATTTTGAGAATCCTCTACGACCCAACCGCCGTCGGCTTCGACCGGAGCCGGCCTACCAAGGAATTGTCCCGACCATGCGCCGCCCGCTCCGCCTGTTCCCGTTGCTGCTCGCCTGCGCCGCCTTGGCGTCGGCCGGCGCGTGGGCGCAGGACCGTCGCGGCGGCGACCATGGGCGGGGCGTCGATCGCGGCCAGATGATGCAGCGCCTGTCCGACCGCGACCGCATGGAACCGCAGATGCGCCAGCCGCGCCGGCAGGACGAGTTGTCCAACGCGGTGCGCAACGCCGAACGCAACATGCCCGGCGGCCAGGTGCTGCGCGCCGAGCGCATCCAGTACGATGGCCGCGACGTCAGCCGGATCAAGATCATGGACGAGCGCGGGCGCGTCCGCACGTACATGGACGATCCGCAACAGCGTCGTCAATCGCCTACACGCGGCGATGACGATTAAGCTTCCAAGCTTGCCAATCCCATACACACCGCCCCCGGCCGTTGCCCGCAACGCCGCATGTCTGGAGTAGCCGATGCGAATTCTGCTCGTCGAGGACGAAGCCCCCCTGCGCGAGACCCTGGCCGCACGCCTGAAGCGTGAGGGATTTGCCGTGGATGCCGCGCAAGACGGGGAAGAAGGCCTCTACATGGGGCGCGAGGTTCCCTTCGACGTCGGCATCATCGACCTGGGCCTGCCCAAGATGTCGGGCATGGAGCTGGTCAAGGCGCTGCGCGACGAGGGCAAGCAGTTTCCGGTGCTGATCCTCACCGCGCGCTCGAGCTGGCAGGACAAGGTCGACGGCCTGAAGCAGGGCGCCGACGACTACCTGGTCAAGCCCTTCCACGTCGAGGAACTGCTGGCGCGCATCAACGCCCTGGTGCGTCGCGCCGCCGGCTGGAGCAAGCCGACGCTGGAGTGCGGCGCGGTAGTGCTCGACCTGGCCGCGCAGACGGTCACGGTCAACGGCGCCAACGTCGACCTCACCAGCTACGAGTACAAGGTGCTGGAGTACCTGATGATGCATGCCGGCGAGCTGGTCTCGAAGGCCGACCTGACCGAGCACATCTACCAGCAGGACTTCGACCGCGACTCGAACGTGCTGGAGGTCTTCATCGGCCGCCTGCGCAAGAAGCTCGACCCGGAAGGCGCGCTCAAGCCGATCGAAACCGTGCGCGGCCGCGGCTACCGCTTCGCCATCCCGCGCAGCGGCGAGAACTGAGCCGCCGACGCCGGCCGGCGCGCGCGAGGGCGCGTGCCGGCGCCGTCTGCCGCTGATCCGTCTCCCGCCGGTGCGGGGGACCCTCCCTTCCCACCGCCATCGCCGCTGCCGTTCCCGGCGGGAGATGGGCGCGAGGCGCTCGTTCCCGGGCGCGAGCCGGTAGACTCCCACAGCGCATGGCGACCCCACGCAAACCCCTGCTGCCGGCCTGGCGCCCGCGTTCGCTGCGGGCCCGGCAACTGCTGACCGCGAGCATCATCCTGGTCGCCTTCGTGGCCCTGACCGGGTACGTGCTGTACCTGGCCTTCGTCAACGTCGCCGGCCAGCTGCAGCGCGACCGCCTGCGCGCCTACGCCTTCAACTATGCCGGCAGCGTCGAGTTCTTCCGCAACGGCGACATCTACGTGCCAGAAGTGCCGCCGGACCCGCGCTTCGACCGGCCCGGCAGCGGCCTGTACGCGGCGATCGTCTCGCGCGAGCTGCGCTGGGAGTCGATGTCCACCCGCGGCCCGCAACTGCCGGAAGTGAACATGCTCGCGCCCAAGCAGGAGGAGTTCCGCGGGCCGATCGCGATCACCAACACCGACGGGTCCCACGGCGAGGTCTTCCGCTACGGCATCGGCCTGACCTACGTGCAGGAAGCCGACGGCGGCGGCGAGGTCGAGATCCCCTACACCGTCTACGTGATGGAGGACGAGGGCACGCTGGCGCGGCAGATCCGCCTGTTCCGCGGGGCGTTGTGGAGCTACCTCGGCATCAGCGGCGTCGGCCTGCTGCTGCTGCAGATCCTCATCCTGCGCTGGAGCCTGCGCCCGCTCGACAACGTGGTCGCCGAGCTCAAGCGCGTGCAGCGCGGCCAGGCCAACCGCATGAGCGAGCAGCACCCGCGCGAACTGGCGCCGCTGACCGAGAGCATCAACGCGCTGATCGAGAGCGAGCGCGAGAACCTGGAGCGCCAGCGCAACACCATGGCCGATCTCGCGCACAGCCTGAAGACGCCGCTGGCGGTGCTGCGCACGCGCCTGGACGGCGACGCCAGCGAGTCGGAGCTGCGCGAGGAGGTGGCCACGCAGCTGCGGCGCATGAACGACATGGTCGGCTACCAGCTCAGCCGCGCCGCCTCCGGCGGCCACAAGCTGTTCGCCGCGCCGATCCTGATCGAGCCGCACGCCGAGCAGATCGTGCGCGGGCTGGAGAAGATCTATTCGCGCAAGGGCGTGATCTGCGAGTTCGAGATCGACGGCCAGGCGCGCTTCCACGGCGAGCCGGGCGACCTGCAGGAGCTGCTGGGCAACCTGCTGGAGAACGCCTTCAAGTGGGCCAAGTCGCGCGTGCTGCTCACCGTGCAGGCCGGCGCCAGTTCCGCCGGGCGCCGCCCCGGCCTGATCCTGGCGGTGGACGACGACGGCCCGGGCATCCCCGACGATCGCATCGCCCACGTGCTGCAGCGCGGGGTGCGCGGCGACGAGCGCGTGCAGGGCCATGGCATCGGCCTGGCCATCGTGCAGGACATCGTGCGCAGCTATCGCGGCGTGCTCAACGTCGGCCCGTCGCCGGAACTGGACGGGGCGCGCTTCGAGATCACGCTGCCGCCCGGGCTGTGAAGCGGGCGGCCGGCGCGAATCCCGCGCCGGGCCGCCGGCTGCCTATTTCTCCGCGCCGAAAGGCGAAGGTCCGTACAGGCGCGCCAGGTGCGCGGCCACCGCCGGCATCTGCGCCTGCAGCGTGCGCGGATCGCTGAAGTGGTACTCGCTGCACACGGCGAAGAATTCCTCCGGCGCCTCGGCGGCGTAGGCATCGATGGCGGTCTCGCGGCCGCGGTCGACCTCGGCGGCGAAAGCATCGTAGGCGTGCTGGAAGTCGCGCGCCCATTGCGTCTGCCAGGCGCGCGGCAACGGCGGCGTACCGTCCAGGACGCCGTCGAGCGCGTCGAGCTTGTGCGCCATCTCGTGCACGGCGACGCAGAAGCCGGCGTCGGGTTCGTCGAGATCGGCCTGGATGTCGGCCCAGGACAGGATCAGCGGCCCGTGTTCCCAGGATTCGCCGCTCAGCTCGTCGTCCCACTCGTGCAGCACGCCGGCGGCGTCGACGTGGCTGCGGTTCACGCGGAACGCGTCCGGATAGACGATCAGCTGCGACCAGCCGTGCAGGCCCTCGGCGCCGAACTCCAGCAGCGGCAGGCAGCACAGCGCGGCGAGCAGCGCACGCCGGTCCTCGTCCAGCGACAGGTCGCCGACCGGCGTGATGGTCTTCTCGTGCAGGAAGCGGGACGCCAATGCCTGCAGGCGTCCTTCGCGCTCGCCGTCGAGCGCGGCGATCCAGCGCGCGCGGGCGCGCAAGGCCTGCCAGCGTTCGGGGGAAATCGGTTCGGGCGTGGCGCCTGCAAGCAGGCGGCGGATCAGCTTGCGCACGTCGAGCGGCGAAGAGGTTTCGTCAGGCCAGGTTTGTCTCGGCGCCCGCGCGGCGCCGCGTGCATCGGCTCAGCGGAACATGCCCGGCAGGAAGCTGTGCCAGCGCGGCGGACGCACGTCGCCCATGTCGCCGTTCTCGCGCGGCACCACGGGCTTGGTCTTGCCGACCTTGCGCACCGGCGCCGGCTTGGCCGCGACCACCGGCGTGGCGGGCGCATGATCCTCGTCGGTGTGCGCGGGCATGTCCATGCACGCGCCGCCGCCGTTCGGGCCGAGGCGGCGGGCTTCTTGCGCCATCAGCGGGAAGCTGATGCAAAACAGCAGCAGGCAAACGGCGGGGCGGGGGGACATGGCGGTATTCCGATCCTGGAAAGGCCCTGGTCGACAGCGGACTATACCCCGACAATCGCGCGGCTGCAGGGAAACCCATGCTGCTTCGCAGCAAATCCGTGGCGCCTGGCGGGGCGTCGCGCCAGGCCTCAGCCCGCCGTCCGGCGCCGGCATCCGGCCCGCGCTTCGGGCTTGGCTTTCGGGGCGCGCGGCATAATGGCCGCATGAACGCCGAACGCGCCCTGCTCGAACGCCTGATCGCCGGTCCCGCCACGGGCGACGCGCTGGCCAGCGACAGCGGGCAGACAAGGGCGGCGGTCTGGAAGCGGATCGAGGCCCTGCGCGAGGCGGGGGTGGCGATCGAGGCCCGCCCTGGCCGCGGCTACGCCCTGGCGCAGCCGCTGTCGCTGCTGGCGGCCGAGACGATCCTGGCGGGCCTGCCGGCGCAGACGCGCGCACAGGTGGCCGCGCTGGAGGTCGCCTGGTCGCTGGATTCCACCAACTCGGAACTGCTGCGCCGCCCGGCGCCCGCCGCCGGCTATGCGGAGATCCTGCTGGCCGAGCGCCAGACCGGGGGGCGCGGCCGGCGCGGACGCCACTGGGCCTCGCCACTGGCCGCGAATCTCTACTTGTCCCTGGTGCGCGGCTTCGAAGGCGGGCTGGCGCGACTGGGCGGACTGAGCCTGGTCGCCGGGGTCGCCGCAGCCGAGGCGCTGCAAGCCCTCGGCATCGCCGGCGTGCGCCTGAAATGGCCGAACGATCTGGTCGTGGCCGAAGGCGGCGGCGCGGCGCCGGAGCTGCGCAAGCTGGGCGGGCTGCTGGTCGAGGGCGGAGGCGAGCATGCCGGTCCGGTGCGCGCGGTGATCGGCCTCGGGCTCAACGTGCGCATGCCGGAAGCCGCCACGGCCGGTATCGAGCAGCCCTGGATCGACCTTGCCGCGCTGGCGCAGACGTCTCCCGACCGCAACCGCGTCGCCGCGGCATTGCTGGCCCGGCTGTTGCCGGCGCTGGACCTGTTCGATCGCGAAGGACTGGCGCCGTTCCTGCCGCGCCATGCAGCCCTGGACGCGCTGGCCGGGCGCGAGGTGGCGGTGCACGGCGCCGAATCCCGGGATGCGCCCGTCCACCGCGGCACCGCGCTCGGCCTGGCGGCGGACGGCGCGCTGCGCGTGCGCCTGCCCGAAGGCGAGCGCAGCTTCCATGCCGGCGAAGTGAGCGTGCGCGCGCGATGACGGTCTGGCTGTTCGACCTGGGCAACTCGCGCCTGAAGTGCGCGCCGCTGCGCGAGGACGGCGGCCTCGGCGGCATCGTGCATCTCGCGCACGACGGCGCCGGCTTCGGCCGGGACTGGCAGGCGGCGCTGCCGGAGCGGATCGAGGCCGCCTACGTGTCGAGCGTGGCGCAGCCCGCCTTGCGCGTCGCGCTGCTCGACGCGCTGACCCAGCGCTGCGGACGCATTTCGCTGGCGCGCACGCAGGCGCGTTTCGGCGAGGTTCGCATCGCCTATGCCCGGCCGGAGCGGCTGGGCGTCGATCGTTTTCTCGCCCTGCTGGCGGCGCGGGCGCGCGATCGGGCGCCGACGCTGCTGGCCGGCATCGGCACCGCGCTCACCATCGACCTGCTCGATGGCGACGGCCGCCATCGCGGCGGGCGCATCGCGCCGTCGCCGGCGCTGATGCGCGCGGTCCTGCATGCGCGCGCCGCGCAGCTGCCCGAACAGGGCGGGCGCTACGCCGAGTTCGCCGACGACACCGACGATGCCTTGGCCTCCGGCTGCGACGGCGCGGCGCTGGCCCTGGTGGAGCGCAGCCTGCGCGCGGCGACCGACCTGCTCGGACAGGCGCCGCGCCTGCTGGTGCACGGCGGCGGCGCCGAGGTGCTGTTCGAACGCCTGCCGCAAGCACGCGCCGCACCGTCGCTGGTGCTGGAGGGCCTGGCGATCTGGGCGACGGCCAGCGACGGTCGTTGATCAGGCGGCGCGCCGGAGTCCGCCCAGCGCCGCATCCAGGCCGATCTCGCCCTCGAATCCTCCCGCGCCCTGCGCCGGCACGCCCTGTTCGATGGCGTGCGCGAACATCACCGCCGGATCGGCTTCGAGCCTGTCGTACAGGCGCTGCACGTTCGGATAGTCGCGGCGGTCGATCACCTCGTGGTACTGCGTCCAGCGCGCGATGCCGATGAAGTAGGCGTCGGCCAGCGAGCGCCGCTCGCCGAGCAGCCACTCCTTGCCCTCGAGCATCGCGTCGAGCTCCGCGTGCGCCTTCTCGACCTTGCCGCGCCCGTATTCGGTCAGGGCGGTCTTGGCCTCGCCGTCGATGGCATGTTCGAGCGCGTGCCAGAGCGGGCCGAAGGCGTTGAAGAAGGTCGTGTTGAGGAAGGCCAGCATGCGGTTGAGCCGGTCGAAGTCGGCCGTGCCTTGGGCGAAGCCGAGGCCGCGGTCGATGCCCTGCGCGGCGATGTGGTTGAGGATGGCCAGGCTCTCGCTCAGCGCGACGCCCTCGGCGGTGAGCAGCGTGGGCGTCTCGGCGAGGGGATTGAGGCGGCGGTAGGCGTCGGTATGCACCATCTCCGGCATTTCCATCCGGCACAGGCGGTAGGGCGCGCCCAGCCATTCGAGGGCGACGATGGAGCCGAAGGAGCAGCCGGAGGGGACGCCGTAGAACAGGATCGGGGACATGCGGGGATCTCCAGAGAAAGCCGCGGTTGCGGGGTGGAGATACGGTATTAGCGTGGACCTTGGTCGAGTAGTCGGCAAAAAATGGACGTAAAGTCCACGTTTGTGTACTTTCCGGCGATGCTCAACCTCAACGATCTGGTCCTGTTCGCCGCCGCCGTCGAGCACGGCGGGTTCGCGGCCGCCTCGCGCCGGCTGGGCGTTCCCAAGTCGACGATCAGCAAGCGCGTGGCCGCGCTCGAGGAAGCCCTGGGCGTGCGCCTGATCCACCGCACCTCGCGCAGCTTCGCGCTCACAGACACCGGCCGCGATTTCCACGAGCATGCGCGTGCCGCGCTGATCGAGACCGAGGCCGCCGAGGAGATCGTGCGCAGGCGCGTCGCCGAACCCAGCGGCACGGTGCGCATCACGGCCAGCGTGCCGGCGGCGCAGGATCTGCTGGCCGAGCACCTGCCCGCGCTGGCGCGTGCTTATCCGCGCCTGGGCGTGCAGCTCGACGTGACCGATCGTTTCGTCGACCTGGTCCAGGAGGGCTACGACATCGCGGTACGCAGCCATTTCGCGCCGCTGCCCGATTCGGGGCTGATCCAGCGCCAGGCCGCAGCGGAGGCGATCGTGCTCGTCGCCGCGCCGCAGTACCTGGCCGAGCGCGGCGCGCCGCGTTCGCCGCAGGATCTGGCCGCGCACGACGCGCTGCTCACCGCCCCGGGCGCGACGACGTGGTCGCTGACGGGCGCGGACGGCGCCCGCGCGGAGGCCGTGCCGGTGGCGCGCATGATCGCCAACGAGGGCCGCGTGTTGCTCGCCGCTGCCCAGGCCGGCCTCGGCCTGACCTGTCTTCCGGAGCGGATGTGCCGCGCCGCCTTCCAGGCCGGTGTCCTGGTACGGGTGCTGCCGGCGTGGACGGCCGGCCACGTGACCACCACGCTGGTGATGCCGCACCGGCGCGGGCAGCTGCCCGGCGTGCGGGCAACGGTGGACTTCCTGCTCGACTGCCTCGCACGGCGCTGAGCCTGCCTCCGCAACCGATGCCCCGGTCGCCATGGTCATTGGGCGCGGCAAATCAATAGAATCCCGACCATGCTCCTGCGCGCCCTGCTCGTTCTGCTGATCGTCCTCAACCTCGGGGTCGCCCTGTGGTGGGCGACGCGCGGCGACGATGCGGGCGTGGCGCCGATCGCGCAACCGCAAGGCGTCGCACGCCTGCAGCTGCTGCGCGAATCGCGCGGCACGCTCGCCCCGCGTCCCGCCGCGGTGCCATCGACCGGGGTGCCGCCGACATCCTCGACGCCGTCGCCGGCCCAGGTGCCCGCTTCGCCTGCGCCGACTGCCGCCACCACGGCGGGTACGGCTGCGGCGCCCGCCGCGGCGGCCAACACCGCGACAGCGAACACCACCGTGCCCGCCACGCCGCCGCCGGATGCGGCGGCAACGCCGGCTGCCGCGGTGCCTCCCGCCGCGCGCTGTTTCGCGCTCGGGCCTTTCGAGAACGCGGAGCAGGCGGCGCAGGCGCGCGCGCAATTGCAGTCGAAAGTGACGCGCCTGCGCGAGCGCAGCCTCACGCCCGGCGCGCGCGGCTGGCGCGTGAAGATGCCGGTGGCGGGCAACCGCGAAGCCGCGCAGGCCGTGGCGGCGAAGATTTCCGCCGCCGGTTTCGACGATTTGTTCGTCGCCGCCGACGGCGAGGCGAACAGCACCATCGCGCTGGGCCGCTACGGCAGCGAACGCGCCGCGCGCAGCCGCGAAGCCGCGCTGCACGCGGCGGGGTTCGCCGACGCGCTCGCCGAGCCGGTCGGCGGCAGCGCCCAGGCCCAGACCTGGATCGACGTCGCCGCCCCCGCCGGCTTCGAGACCGCGGCCGCGCGCCGCATCTCCGGCGCCGCCCGCGCCGACACGATCGATTGCGCCAAGGTGCCGTAACGGCCAGTTCGCCAGGCGCGGGTGTCGGCCCGCCCGTCCTTCCGCCGCGCCGGCCATGTTCCTCGCGTAGAATGCGCCCCGCGGCGCCCGCGCATCGCTCCGCGCTTGCGGTCTTCCATCGGGCATCGCACGATGCCGATCATGCCGGCATAGCTCAGTTGGTAGAGCAACCGCCTTGTAACTCGGACGCGGTTGTTGTGGTGACCGGCGGAAAGGCTAAGCGCGGCAAGGCTTTAGGCTCGCCAGCGCGTAGACTGTGGGTCGAGCCGAACACGGTTTGAGCAAAAGAAGTACGACATCGCCGCTTTAGCTCAGTTGGTAGAGCAACTGATTTGTAATCAGTAGGTCGTCCGTTCGAATCGGACAAGCGGCACCATTCCTGCGGTCAGCGCCCCTTCGCGCTGCTCTTTCTGGACCTCGGGCGCAGCCTGGCCGCGCGCTGCTCCAGGTACTCGCCCAGCAGCCCGAGCGGCTCCACGCCGAGCGCCTCGGCGAACTCGACCAGCTCCACGGCGTCGATCCGACGCTCCCCGCGCTCGCACTTCGACACGAAGGTCTGCGTATTCCCCAGCCGCTCGGCCAGATCGACCTGCGACACGCCGACCCGCTTGCGGGCCGCCTTCAGGACGGCCAGCAGTAACTGGTAGTCGGGGTTGTGGGTCGATTGGGCCATCGCGCGGTGACAGGCAGGTCACCGCACGCTAGAGTCCGTATTGGATTAGTCCAAAATAGACTATTTACTAGCGTTGCTCAGGGGGAGTGCATGAAGCGGATGGGGATTCTTCTGGTCGTCCTGGTGGTCCTGGCCTGGATCGGGTCGAAGGTGGTGCCGCGCAGCGAGCCCGCGGTTGCCGACACGCCCGCCGCAGTGGCCGAGGCGTCGCAGAAGCAGGCGCAGCATCCAGAGGCGTCGAAGCCCGAGCCGGAGCAACCCATGTCGGCGGCCAAGAAGAAGGCGCAGCAGGAGAAGTGGTTCGGCGCCGAGACCATCGTCGCGGCCGAGCGCGCCGTCAGGCGCGAGCTGAAGGACCCGGACTCAGCGCACTTCAAGGACGTGCGCGCCAACTACACCGAGGAGTTCGGCATGGTCGCCTGCGGTCGGGTCAACGCCAAAAACGAGTTCGGCGGATACATGGGTTTCCGGCGCTTCGTGTCGAGCGGCAAGAGCGTGATCCTTGAGGGGCGGGATAACGTCGCCGACGCCTGGGCGGGGGCATGTCTTTGATACGGTCACGATGAAGTTAAAGAGCCACCGCAAAGGTGGCTCTTTATTCGTGGACAGAACACACGCAGTCAGCGAACTCGCTGGGCATGGCACGTTAAGCCGATACCGCCAGATGGCTAGCGCATTCTCCTATCTCGCTAGTGGCTCACCGCCGCGCCTCGCCTAGCATCCATCACGCATCAGCGCCGCACGCCACTTTCTAGGGAAGGCTGGTTGACCTGGCTTATTGGGTAGACCGTCTACGCTCGTATGGTGTCCGTACGTACCGATCTACGGCGAGCATCGGCCGTTCTACACGAGATGTAAGCTCCTCGCTTCGCCCTGGGTAAAAACCGATCTGTATGATCTCAGCTCTTTCATAGATGCGTGACTCAAAGCACGTTTATAGGGCGAGCCGCGATTGCCAGCCCACACTTAGGCCTTCCTATCATCCGGATAGAAGGATGATCTTGTCGGTATGCGTAAACGCATATCGGATAATTCCTTTAAAATCAGCTAGATAGCCGTACTACCTTCAGCGACCTTGGACTTCATATGTCTGGTATGACGAGACGCTTGCAGTCGTCGAGCCGCTCATGTACGCTACCATCATCCTGGAGGAACCGTGATGAGCGACGAACTGGACAACTCAGACGAAGCCGACGCCCTCGCGACCAACGGTGGGGCGCAGGCTAGCCCGCGCCCGCGCATGAACAAGCTGGTCAAGGTGATCCCTACCGACCGGGTGAGCTTCGACAAGCAGATGAGCGTACTGCGCGCATACGCCGCAGCCAGTGGGCCCGAGAAGAAAGCTGTGTCGAACGACGAGGTTTCTGCCGTGATTTCGGGGTTGGCGGCGTCGTCGATCTCGCTCTGCAACCCCTACCTCAGCGACTGTGGCTTCCTCATCGCTGAGGGGCGCAAGCAGCGGCCGGTCGACGCGGTGTTCGACTACCTGCACGCATACGAGTGGAACCCCGACACGGCTGCGACCAAGCTGCGCGGAATTATGGCGGAGACGTGGGCGGCCAAGGAATTGCTGCCGAAACTGGGTTTCCGTCAACTGAGTAAGGACGAGGCCATCCAGTTCCTGGCGGACGCGTCGAAAGCCCAGAAGGGGCATCGGCGGAATCTGGAGACCGTGCTGGACTACCTGGGCACCACCGGCGTCGTGAACGTCGACGGCAACACTGTCTCGAAGGTCTCGGGTGCGCCGCTCGGTAACGATCCGCCGCCCCCGCCGCCAGCGGCAGATGACAAACACAAGGGCGGTCAGCGTACTCCGAAGTCGGACGACGTGGAGCACTTTACGATCCCGATCCCCGGCAAGGAGGCTGCGGTCATCACGGTGCCGAAGAATCTGGACGCCGATGACTGGGACATGCTGAGCACGATGATCGGCACCTATATCGCGCGTATGCGCAAGGACAGCACCAAGGGGAGTGCGTCATGAGGAGATAGCGTGCCTGCGCGCCACCGCCCACCGCGAGTGACCGGGCTTTCCGTGCGCACAGGCCAGAAACAAAGCGGGGTGAGGCCCTTGGAAGCCCCACCCCGCGTGGAAAGCGAGTCGCTCACCTTTGTTTGTACTGCAAGCCCACGTGGCGAAACTGGTAAACGCAGCGGTCTTTAAAACCGACATCCGGCCAGGATTTGCGGGTTCGAGTCCCGCCGTGGGCATTCAATTCTAGCATTTTGATGCCACCTGTGCAGCACCTCGCCCGTCCAGGGACGGTGCTGCCTCCGCAGGGGGTAGGGGACCTCGACGCACCGCCTGATACTAGATCGGCCTAGACCGAACCGAATGACACGGGCTCATCGGGGAAACCGGGCGAAGTGCTGGTATGCGCGCGAGAACCATCCGGGTACAGTGTGGTTAATCGGGCTGCGGACCAGACCAGCCCGAGGATCGTCGGCAATGGCTATGGCGATCAGAAGTGCTTTCGGTGGCAAGAACAGCCGAGGCCAGCCCAGCGTGACGACCTGGGCAGCCCATCTCTGCGACGCACAGCAGGCCCAGTCCCCCGGCGGCATTCCGCCGTCGCGGGAACTTGGAGATGGAGCACGCCTGTGACTACCCCCGAACCCATGAAGCTCACCCCCGAGGAGCTGGCCGAGCTGCACGCGCTTCCCGACGAGGCGATGGTCAAGCCCGAGGAGGCCGCCGCGCTCTTGCGGCTCAAGCGCGCTACGTTGTCGTGGTACCGCTGCCACGGCGGCGGGCCGAAGTACTCCCGCGTCGGGCCGAAGCTGATCCGCTACCGCATGGGCGACCTGCGCGACTACGCCAGGGGCCAGCCGATGAGCGAGGGCGTCCGCAAGGTCGCCGCCGCGATGCTGGCCGCCCGCATCGCCAACGCGGAGGGCTGAACGATGGCCGGAGAAGAAAACGCCCGCGTGCAAGGCGGGCGCAAGGTTACAACTGACCAGGAGACGGAGCTTGCCGAAGCTCACAGGGTCAATGATGCCGAGCGGCACCCCGCCGATACGCCATCATTCGACGACGCCGAGTTCCTGGTCCGCGCCGGCTACGAGTTGGTCCCCCTGAGGGGTGGCAGCAAGGCGCCGAGGGACAAGGACTGGCCGAACCGCCGCTACGACCCCGTCGAAGTGTTGGCGGAGACACGGGCCCGCGGCGGCAACCTGGGCGTGCGGCTGCGCGCTGCCGACCTGGTCGTGGACGTAGACCCGCGCAACGGTGGCGACGCCTCGCTCCGCGCGTTGGTCGCCGAAACCGGCCTGGACCTGGATCGCTGCCCACACGTCGCGACGGGTGGCGGCGGGCATCACTACTACCTTCGCAAGCCGGAAGGGCTGGCCACCGTCGGCAGGCTGCCGCAGTTCCCCGGCATCGACTTCAAGAAGCACGGCGGGCAGGTCGTCGCGCCAGGCTCTGTGCACCCCGAGACCGGGTGCCGGTACGAGTCGGAGTTCTGGATGCTCGGCCCCGACGAGACACCGGGCGCGCCGCCCGCGCTGCTCGAACTTCTGCGCGTCCGCCAGGTCGAGATGCCCGAGGGGACCGGCGACACCGACAGGTGGGGCGAGATCACGCCGGAGCAACTCGCCGCCGCGCTGGCCGACCTGCCGCCCGACGACTACGGCGAGGGCACGCACGACGAATGGTTCCAGCTCATGTGCGCCTGCCACCACGCGACCGCGGGCGCGGGGCGCGAGGAGTTCATCGCCTGGAGCACGCAGGCCGCTGGATACGGCGACCACGCGGAGTCCATCGGCTACCGCTGGGACTCGCTCGCGTCCCGCACAGGCCAGGGCGGCAGGCCGACCACGGTGCGCCACCTGCACCAGGTGCTCGCCAAGCACGGCGCGGGCGTCCCGCACGCCGCGCCGGAGGACGACTTCGACGCCTACGAAGACCCAGCCGAAATCGGCCGGGGAGTGGACGACGCGACGCTGCGCCAGCCGCCGAAGCTTGAGGGCAAGGCAGCAATCCTGGAGGAGATGAACGCCCAGCACTGTGTCGTCATGGAGAACGGCAAGTTCCGCGTCTTCACAGAGGAGTTCGACCCGGTACTCGGCAGGCACTTCTACCAGCGCTCCACTAAGGAGGACTTCCAGAACCTCTACTGCAACAGCTTCGTCGAGCAGGTGAACGACAGGCCGACGACGCGGGCGCAGTTCTGGCTCAAGCACCCGCAGCGGCGCCAATACAAGGGCGTCATCTTCGACCCGTCAGGCGACCACGACGGATGGCTGAACCTGTGGCGCGGCTGGGCCGTCGATCCGGCGCCGGGTGACTGGTCGCTGCTGGACCAGCTCATCCGCGAGGTGCTGACCGATGGCGACCCGCAGGGCTACCGCTACGTGCTGAACTGGATGGCCGCGATGTTCCAGCGTCCCTCGGAGGCGGCCGAGGTGGCGATCGCCTTCAGGGGCGCGAAGGGCACGGGCAAGGGCACGCTCGGCCGCGTACTCCAGCACATCGCCGGGGCACACGGGTTGCACATCAGCTCGCCGGAGCACATCACCGGCCGGTTCAACTCGCACCTGCAGAACTGCGTCTGCCTGTTCGCCGACGAGGCCTTCTGGGCGGGCGACAAGTCGGGCGAGGCGAAGCTGAAGGCGTTGGTGACCGAGCCGACTGTCGCCTATGAGGGCAAGGGCCGCGACGCCGTGATGGGCAAGAACCTGATCCACATCGTCATGGCCTCCAACTCCGACTGGGTCGTGCCCGCGGGCCTGGACGGCGAGCGGCGCTTCGCGGTGTTCGAGGTGAACGACTCGCGCAAGGACGACCACGCGTTCTTCAGCGCGCTGAACCGCCAGCTAGACGAGGGAGGCCGCGCCGCCTTCCTGCACGACATGCTCGCGCGCGACATCCGGGGATGGCACCCGCGCAACGAAATCCCGCAGAACAGCGCGCTTGCCGACCAAAAGCTGCGCGGCATGGAACCCGAGTTCGAGTGGTGGCACTCGTTGCTATACGTGGGTGAGCTGCCCGGCTTCGGTGATGACAGGGACTGGGATGCCGGCGCGATCGAGCTGGACAAGGACGAGTTCTATGACAGCTACCTGGCCTTCGCGCGCAGTCGCACGAAGCGTCCCAGAACGTTATCTGGCCTGGCAAAGGTCCTGCTCACCAAGGTGGGCGTGACGAAGCGGCAGATAAGGAGCGGTACCCGCAAGGGCCGGTGGGTGTACGTGATCCCCGCGCTCGACCAGGCTCGAAACAGGTTTGCCGCGATCGTGGGAGCAAACCCAAAGCAGCTATGGGACTGAGCTGGGCACAGCTTCAGAACCGTGCGCCGCACACTCGGCGCACGGCTTTTTTCTTGCTCGTTTCGGTTTACGGATCATGCGCTTAGGCCTCGGTGCACGACACGCCCGAGGTTTTCGGCGCCGAAATCATTTTTAGGACTTTCGGCCCCTATCAGGTCCAGCCGAAGCGCTCGACAGTTGTGAGAGGCGGTCAATTCGTCGTCGGTGAGAAATAAGCTGTGCATGCTGTGCAAGTTGTTCGTAGATCAATAAAGCTAAGTAAAACAAAGAAAAACAACGCACAGCTTCGTGCACAGCTTCCGAATCGCCGTTGAGAACGCGGTGCAGCGCGCCGGATGCGGGAGTCGGTGTGGACTGAGCCTGGACGAGCGCGTCGGACGTGGCGACCTTCAAGGGAACGCGGCCGAGTCGCCGTCCGACCTCGCGCCAGACCTCTCCCTCGCACGCGTGGACCGTCCCGGAGCCGTGGCCCGCTAATCAGCAGGCAGAAAGCGGGGCCACTCCAAGCCGATGACCCCGAAGGAGAAACGCTGGCTTCCTGCGCGCGCCTAACACGACACGATCACGCCGTAAGCCATTTTCTCGGGAGCCGGCCGTGGCCGCAAAGAAGTTCACCCCCGAGGTGCAGGAGGTCTTCCTCCAGGTGCTCGAGGACACCGCGTCGCCGAAGCAGGCGGCCCAGGCGTGCGGCATCTCCAGGCGCCTCGCGTTCGAGTACAAGCAGAACGACGTCGAGTTCCGCACCCGCTGGGAGAAGGCCATCGACGTCGCGATGGACGCGCTCCTGGACGAGGCGTACCGCCGCGCCTGCCTCGGCGTGGAGGAGCCCGTCATCTACCAGGGGCAGCTCTCCACGACGCGCGACCCGCAGACCGGCGACGAGAGGCCGCTCACCGTCAGGAAGCACAGCGACAGGCTCCTGGAGGTGCTGCTCAAGTTCCGCTACGGCGACCAGATGGCGGACAGGCTGCGCGTCAGGGTCGAGGACACGGGCCTGTCGGCCGACGCCCTGCTGGCGATGCCCGCCGACGAGCGCGCGCAGCTCGTGGCGCTCCTGGGCAAGTACAACGCGGCGCGGCCGCACGACGAGGACGGCGACGATGAGTGAGAAGCTGACGGTGGCCGAGGCGCTCGCCAAGGCCGAGCAGATCGACGTGATGCTGGGCGCGATCGAGGGCACTGCGCCCGATGCGGTCCAGGCGATGGGCGGGCGCGACGCCCTGGCCCGGCGCAGCGAGATGACCTGCCTCGGCCCGGTGCCGCGCCTGGACCAGGACGAGTGGGAGCGCATGTCGCTGGAGTACGAGGACAGGCGCGAGCATGGCAGCGTCAACCGGGGCCACTAACGGGCAGCCGGTCGCCGTGGAGGTGGGCGGGGTGCGATACCCCTCCGCCAGGTCGGCGGCCCAGGCGCTCGGGATCGGGTACAGCGCCGTGACGGCGCGCTGCCACGACCCAAGGCACCTGAATTACCGATGGCTCGGCGCCACGCCGGGCAGGCGCCAGGTGCACGACCCATCCACGGTGCGGATGGGCCGGGACGTAGCCGAGCCCTCCCGGTGGGCATTCGACGGGTGCGTGCGACGCGCGCCCGTGGTGGACACCAACTTCGACCCGCCGCGCCTGGTGCGCCGCGTGGGCTGGGTCGGGTGCATGACGTGCGGCAGGCCGCACTGGTCCGACGACGTCGCGCGGGCGCGCATGTGCGTCGAGTGCGGGGGCGCGGGCGGTTGGCCCGTCGGCGCGCGCCCGGACGGGGACCACTGACATTCGATCGGGGAGCGGCGCGACGCCAAGCCCATGAACCGCAAGCCGCCGAGACGGCGGCGGCTTTGAGGGAAACACGTCCGGAGAACGATGGCGTTCGCGCCCAACGCTCCGCGACACATTGCAGGCGTATCCGGTCAGCGCACAGGCGCGCGTGACCCGCACCTCGGCTTGGTGCACGCGCTCGTGACAGGCGACCGGAGGACCAACCTCACAGGAGCCAGCGAGCCATGAAGATCGAACTCAGCGACACCCCCCTCCTCAGCACCCAGCAGATCGGCGAGCTCGCCTCGACCCTGGACCTGCTGCACAAGCGCACCCTCGTCGCGATCGAGCGCCTGAACAAGGACGTCGCGACCCGCAAGCAGCAGATCGCCGCGCGCTGGAAGAGCGCCCCCGGCATCGGCGCGGCCGACGTGGCGCGCTTCGCCGAGCACGAGACGCTCGCCAGCGTCCGCGAGATCAAGGACAACTCCAAGGCCGAGCTGGACAAGATCATGAAGGAGGCCGGCGCGCCGCACGCGCAGCTGGTCGGCCAGCGCCAGTTCTACGACTCCCCGGCCAAGGTCCTGGCCCGCGCGGCCCTGGGCGACCCGAAGCGCACCGAGTACCTCCAGCAGCTCCAGCACGCCGGCCCGGCCGAGCTCGGCCACATGGCCCAGGTCGCCGTCGGCACGCGCAACGTCGCCCTGGCCTCGGCCGTGCTGTCCCTGATCGACCGCCTGCCCACCAAGGACCGCCCGGTCGGCCCGGTGGAGCTGGCGACGGCGATGAAGCAGGACGACTTCCTGAAGGTGCAGGAGTACATCAAGCTGGGCGACGCGCGCCTCCAGGGCATCCTGGTCGCCATCCGCGCCTGGTACGCCGGCAAGGCCAACCCGCTCAGCTCGGTGCAGCTCGCCATGCGCGAGCGCGACATCGACCACGACCTGATCGGGGGCGACGATGCGTAAGCTGGCCCACTACTCGATCGACCACCCGGTGGCCATCGCGCTGTCCGGCCTGGTCGGCGCCCTCCGCACTGGCGACGACCTCCTCGCGTCCCTGGCCGAGCGGGCCGAGGCCGCGGGCGTCCGCCCGTACTCCGAATACTTCGACGACGCGGCGCGCCTCGCGGGCATGCCGTACTGCCGCGCGCTCGACCTGTACGTGGACCGCGAGACAAAGCGCCGGGCCGACCGGCTGGGATACGGGCAGGCGCACCTCGCGCTCTGCTGACCGGGCAAACGCGGCCGGGCTGGTTGGGTGCGCAGAGGGGCGACGGGTTGCCCCGGCCGTGTTTCGAGGGGGATGTCCTGAGGGCATCCCCTTCTTTTTCATGGGCTTAGGGACCTTCGCGTCCAGACAGCCAGTTAGGGGGCTTTTGCGAACCCGCCGCCACCCAGGCGCGCGACTGCTACCCTGCTATCAGAGATCGTCTCGTCGTACCGCTCCACGAATGTGGCGAACTTGCCTCGATCATTGTTGTAGCTCTCTATCCAGCGAGCCTGCGCCTGAGCGAAAGCCTGCACGAGCCCGAGGAAGTCAAAGTAGTAGACGCCTCCAACATCGCGCGGGATTTCCGGCGCATCTCCAACTCTGAACGATATCCGGCGAACCTGTTTCTTTCGCACCTTCGATGAACTGAGATTCGTCATATGAAGCAGGCCGTTCCGCAGTTCCCACAACTCCGCAGCGGTTATGCCGAGTGGTGCTAGCTCGCAATACTCCTCCATCCATTTCACGAAGGCTCCCCGGTCGTCTCCGTACTCGATGTACGCGAGGCTGTCGATGCAGCAGACAAGAAGTTTCATTGCGGAGACATAGAGGCCCGCGTTGAAGGTCAACTTGATCGCCAAGAAGTAGTCATCGTGGATGAGCTGGGAGAAATTGATTCCCTCGTCACTGGCGTACTTCCGCAGCCAATCCACCATGGTGCCGGGTTCCCCCAACTTTTCCGAAACATCGTTCACGTCCAGATCCCCAAGCTCGGAGCTGTAATTGAAGTGGGCCTTCCCATTTAGAACGGGCGTTGACACGAAAAGGGGCGACGCACCGGCACCCGCGTGTACAAACAACTCGTCGTAAAGGCAATGCCCCTCTCCAAGCCGGCACCTTGCGTTGTATTCGGACCTGGCGAACGGCTTCGACAGACGCACCTTCTTGGCGATGGCAAGGTCCGCGTCCACTCGTGCCCGTAAAAGGTCGATACCTTCTTGATCCGATCCCTCGTGGGCATGGGCGGTGTAGCCGGCCACGGAACATACGTCCTTGGCGTCGAAGAGTAGAAAGACGTTGTATATCTGTTCTGCCATGCAGGGCACCGGATTCTCGTAGAGGGGGGGGGCTCCCGGACCCAGCGAATCGCGACCTAATGCGCCTACAACCCCAACGTAGGAGTGGACGTGATGCTGGACAAAATGAGCATGAAGGAGCTGCTGGCCCTGCACAACCGCGTCGCCGACAAGCCCGCAGGGCCCAAGACCTTCGCGACCCGGGCCAAGCTCGTCGCCCGAATCAAGCAGGTCGCGGCCGACAAGAACCTCGACCTGGCCTCGTTCGGGCAGCCGAAGAAGCCCAAGGCGACCGCGCAGCACGCAGAGCCGAAGGCCGAAGCCACCGAGACGCCAGAAGCGACCGAGAAGAAGCCCCAAGGCAAGGGCATCGGCGCGCTCGCCCGTGCGATCCTGATGGACCCGGCGGGCCACCCGCACGCGCTCATCGCCGAGATGGTCAACGTGCAGATCAAGGGCGCTGCCGCCACCGCCAAGTCGGTTCGCTGGTACGCCAACGACATGCGCAAGAAGGGCGTCGAGGTGCCGCCGCGTCAGAAGCACCACCCGGCCGACATGGACGAGGAGCAGTCGGCGGAGGCCCTGCGCACCGTGCGCGTGGTCGAGCCCGCGCCGTCCGACGGCTGACGCGTTCTCCCGCCGTGTACGAGAAAGGGCCACCTTTGCGGTGGCCCTTTCATTTCATCGCCTTGTGGTGCGTCGCGTGCCGACTGCGGATCAGGTGGCCAGCCTCGGTGGCCACGTCCCGGGCTCGTGGACGAGGCCCAGTGCGTCGAGGATGTAGCGCGATGCCTTCTCTTGGTGCTCGCGCAGGTGGTCGAGCGACGGGTGCAGGTAGCCCATCGTTACGCCGCCGCTCGACGCGCTGTGGTTAAGCAGGAACCGCAGCTCTAGCAGCGGCACGCCAGCCTGCAACGCGAGGGACGCGTACGCGTGCCGCAGCGCGTGGCCGGTGAGGTCGCCTAGCTCGTGCTGCTGGACCTCGGCCACCCGGCCCGATGCCGAGTCGGCCGGGAACAGGTAGGGCGTCTTGCGCCTCACGCCGTCGGCGTTCGCCTCGCGGTGGGCGAGCAGGTCGGCGAGCGCCGAGGACAGCGGCAGGTCGAACTTTTTGGACGAGCCGCCCTTCGGGTTCGGGACGTGCAGGCGGCCGTCGCCGAGCTCCGCGCGTCGTGCCTCGCACGACGCCGTCCGGCGCATGCCCGACAGCAGCATGAACAGTTGGAGGTCGCGGCGCACCGGGTTGCCCAGCGACAGCACCGCGTTGCCCCATGCCCTGAGCTTGTCGGGGCTGGCGTCCACCTCGCGACGGCGCATGCCGTTCATGTCCACGTTGCCCACCGGGTTCGGCGGCAGGTCGGGGAACTGGCGCAGCGCGCGGTTGTAGACCGAGCGCAGGACCCGCATGACGTTGTCGCCCGTGGTCGCGCCGCTTTTTGCTGTGAGCTTGCGGTGCCGCTCGCGCACGCCGGCCCGGTCCGCGCCGATCTCGGCCAGCGGCCTGTCGAGCCAGTCCTTGAGGTAGTAGGTGACGTGGTACTCGTAGCCGCTTCGGGTCTTGTCTGCCAGCCGCCGGGAGTTGAGGTGCAGGTCCAGCCCCTCCCGCAAGGTGATGCCGCGCGCCCGGGCCCTGCGGCGCTCCTCGTTCGGGTTGGTGCCGCCCCGCATGCCGACCAGGGTCTGCCTCGCGAGGTCGCGGGCCTGCTTGGCGTCCATCGCTGGGTGGTCGCCCAGCTTCGTCCGGACCTGCCGGCCGTTGACGAGGGACTGGACGTAGAAGCTGCGCTTGGTGGCGGTGACGATGAGGTAGAACCCCCTCATCTCGGTGTCGGCGTACAGGACCGACTTACCCGGCTCGGGCCGGGGCGCCCTCTCGACGAGGGACTGGGTGATCTTCGACTTCATGCTAGCTCCGTGGGTTGCGGGGCCACGGCCCGAACACGCTTTCGCACCACAAGGTGCCGTGTTCAGTCGCGCCGTGCGCTCCCTCGAAAGCCATTAAGTCGCAGTGCTATCCTCTTGTAAGCTGCCGGCAGACCATCCGATTACAAATCATGGCAAGGCTTGCAACGCCTGACTTGTAAGCGGTAGGTCCCCAGTTCGAATCCGGGTGCCGGCACCACATCGCGGCACCTCGGCGCGCGGCGACATCCAGGAACATTCAAGGATCCGCAGCGGATGCGGGTTGCTGCGCGAAGCCGACGGCTTTATTTCTCCGTGCGCCGGCGATAGGCGCGCTGCGCCTTCGCCTTGTTGCCGCAGTCGCTCATGCTGCACCATTTGCGCGGTTTGCCGCGCGAGTGGTCGACGAACAGCCATCCGCACCCGGGCCCTTTGCATTCGCCAATCCTGGTCCGCTCCAGGGACAGGAGCAGCGAGGCGGCCTCGGCCAGGACGGGATATGTCGCCTTGTGCAGGCTCGTGGCCTCGCTTGCCCAGCCCCAGGACACGCGTCCGTCCTCATAGCAGATCCGCCGCTCGGCCTCGGCCGCGCGCAGGTCTTCGCCGAAGGCTGCGAACGCGGCTTTCCCGATCGATCCGCCTCCGGCGATCGGATGGAACAGCGCGAACAGCCGTTCGCGGATGGCGATCGCTTCGCCCAGTCGTGTCGCCGGGATGATGATCTCCGGCAATCCGACGGTGCGGAACCATCGCGCCAGATCCGCGGGGGAGCGCAGCAGCTCCCGGCGCTTTTCCGGGTTTCCGCGATTGGCAACGGTGTTGACGAAATCCAGGGCCAGACTGCCGCTGATCGCCTCGAAACCGGAGGGCTCGCTCATCAGGGAACGGGGGTTGGGGGGCTGGACCTGCACTTGTCTGTCCTCGGAGGGCTCTGTATAACCTTATTAATAGCTTTAATGGGGTTATATTCCATGAGAGTCGCGGTGATGCTGCTCAGGCTATTCGGATTGGCGCTCCTCCTGCAGGGGCTGCAGCCCGCACACGCGGCGGTCGAGGCCAGATTGGCCGCGGCGGAAGTGCCTCTGACCGGTCCCTGGCAGTTCCGTTTCGGCAACGATCCGCAATGGGCGACCCCGCAGTTCGACGACAGTGGCTGGGAACGGATGGATCTGACGCCGCCGCCCGGCGCCCATGACGGCGACGTCGGTCTGCCGGGCTATGTCCCGGGCTGGTCGGCGCGCGGACATTCTGGACGATGGGGGCACGCATGGTATCGGCTGCGCGTGCATTGGAGCGTGCCGGAAGGCATGCGGCCGGTGCTGATGGGACCGACCCTGGTCGATGATGCCTACGAAATTTTCTGGAACGGACGCAGGATCGGCGGGATCGGGGACTTCGGCAGCGATCCGCCGCGCGCCTACACGGCGCGTCCGAAGCTTTACGCATTGCCGGAATCGGCCTCGTCCGGCGACGCGGTCGTCGCGGTGCATGTCTACCTGGCAAAGCGCTCGGCCGGAGCGGGGGAGGCCGGCGGCATGCATGTTGCGCCGATCCTGGCCGGACCGGATGCGGGGGCCGCGCGTTTGCTGGCGCAGTGGTGGCAGACGTTCTGGGGCTATGCCGTCGAGGTGGTCGAGCCGATGCTCCTGCTGGCCCTGGCCTTGTATGCCTTGTCGCTGCGCAGCCTTGGCGCGCCGGACCGGTTCTGGGCCGCCGCCGCCATCGCGCTCGTCCTGGTCGCCCTGAATCGCTTCCAGCAGGCGGTGACGTCGTGGACGGAACTCGAAAGCCTGGACACGTACGAGATCCTGAGACTGGGCGTGCTCGGGCCGCTCACGCTCGGCGCCTGGGTGATCGCCTGGAACCGCTGGGTGTTTCCCGCCGACCGGCGGATCACCCTGCTCGCGATCGTCTTCATGGTCCTCGCCGCGATTGCCGGCCTGGCCGGAGACTCCATGGAAATCATGCGAAGAGGCAGCCGGCTGGCCTTGCTGGCGCTGTTCGCCTGGGCGGCATGGAACATCTTCAGGCGCGGACGCGGGCGGGTGCTGGCCCTGGTCGGCGTGGCGGCCGTCGGCGTGGGCGGCATGTTCGCCGAGGAAATCAATGCGGCCGGTGTTCCCGGGATCTGGTTCCCGTTCGGTGTGGGGGTCTCGCGAAGCCAGTATGCGCTTGCGGTGGCAATTCCCCTGCTCGCCGTGCTGTTCCACTGCCGCGCGGTTCGTCGCATGCGCGAAGCCGGGCCGGAAGCATCCGCATGACGCGTTGACCGTGCCGGTCCGAGAGCGGACATGCTTCCGTGCGGCGCGATCGCTCGACATGCAGTCCCGTGCGATGGCGGTGCTGAAGAGGGAGCATCACGAAAGCGCGACGCGCAACATGCCGGAGCGATGGTGTATTTCGCGGGCCGGTGCCGCGCCCTCTTCCTTTCCGGTGCCGCTCAACGCAGCCTCTGCCACATGTGGACCACGCCGCGGTAGGCGTTGGCATCGTCGCGCAGCGCCATCGGTTCGGTCGCATACGCGATGAAGCCGCAGGCTTCGTACAACGCCAGCGCCGCGGCATTGCCTTCGGTCAGCGCCAGATACGCGGCGGTGACCGCTTCGCGGGTCCTGGCGCAATCCAGCGCGGCGCCTATCAGGGCTTTCCCGAGGCCGACGCCGCGATGCGCAGGCGCGACGTACATGCCGAACAGGGTGGCCTTGTGCCGCGTCCTCGTCCGATCCTCGAACTTGAGGCCGGCCGTCCCGGCCAGGACATCGTCGACGAAGGCGCCGAAGGTGACGCTGCTGCCGTCCTCGTGCGCGATGCGCTCTTCCCACCAGCGCAGGGGAAGCGGCGCGCGCTCGGTGAAGGTGGAGATGAAGCTGCCATCCGCCGCCGCGTAGGCTTCGAGCATCAGTTCGCGGTAGGGGGCGACATCGGCTTTGGTCAATCGTCGGATGTGCATGGTCGATGGCGGTGTGTTGTCGATGCCGTCGCAGGCGTGGTCAGGGCCGCGAGCGTTTCGGGGGCACAAGTGTATCGATGTTAGAATCGCGACCCGGCTTGGCGACCGAGCCGGCGCGCGAAGCGCTGTCGCGCCACGCCGCAAGACCACGCGCCGCACGGGCGCCATGCCATTCGGAGCCGATGACGATGAGCCGCCAATATCCCGCCGTGACCATCTTCGGCGTTCCCACCGACGTCGGCGCCGGCACCCGCGGCGCCTCGATGGGACCGGAAGCCTTGCGCGTGGCCGGGCTGGCCGAGGCGCTGGCCGCGCGCGGCATCGACGTGGTGGATCGCGGCGATCTCGACGGCCCGCGCAATCCCTGGCGCGGCCCGGTGGACGGGTACCGCCATCTCGACGAAGTGGTGGCCTGGAACCGCGCCGTGCTGGAAGCCGCCAGCGGCGTGCTCGGCGAAGGCCGCATGCCGGTGCTGCTCGGCGGCGACCATTGCCTGGCCATCGGTTCGATCGCCGCGGTCGCCAACCATTGCCGCGCCAACGGCAAGAAGCTGCGCATCCTGTGGCTGGACGCGCATACCGACTTCAATACCCAAGACATCACGCCCTCGGGCAACATCCACGGCATGCCGGTGACCTGCCTGTGCGGCATCGGTCCGGAGGAACTCACCGGCCTCGGCGGGCACGTGCCGGCGATCCAGCCCTCGCAGATCCGCCAGATCGGCATCCGTTCCGTCGACCAGGAAGAGAAGCGGCTGGTGAAGCAGCACGCGCTCGACATCTACGACATGCGCTACATCGACGAGGTCGGCATGAAGCGGACGATGGAGAAAGCGCTGGAGGGCGTCGACGAGGACACGCATCTGCACGTGAGCTTCGACGTCGACATCCTCGATCCGAGCATCGCGCCGGGCACCGGCACCACGGTGCCCGGCGGCGTGAACTACCGCGAGGCGCAGCTGATCATGGAGATGATCGCCGACAGCGGACGCCTGGGCTCGCTGGACATCGTCGAGGTCAATCCGGCGCTGGACCGTCGCAACCGCACCGCCAAGCTCGCCGTCGACCTGGTCGAGAGCCTGTTCGGCAAGTCCACGCTCATGCGCGATTAAGAGGGGCGCGGGCGGGCCGTCCGGCGCCTGGCGGCGGACGGCGTCCGGGGGCGGAATTCCGCCCTGTTTTCCGGGCGATTCCGCGCCGGCCGAGGAGCCCGCCGGCGGGGGCGGGTGGCCCGCCCACTTGGCTTTCACGCCCAGGTGCGCTTTCATTCATCCTGTGGGACGCAGACTGGCCGCGGTCCCCACATTCCATCCACAGGAGAGCCTCATGAAGCGTTTGATTGCCCTGATGCTGTTGGCTATGTTCTCGCTCGGCATGCTGTCCGCCTGCAACACCGTCAAGGGTGCGGGCAAGGACGTGCAGAAGGTCGGCGAGAAGATCGAGCAAGGCGCCGACAAGACCGGCGGCACCGACTCGAAGTAACTCGAACGTCGAACGGGTATCACCGAACGGGCCGGAATTTCCGGCCCGTTTTTTTGGCGCCGCCCATCGCCGAGAAGACCTTTCGGCGAGCGGAAAAAGACGGGCCGGCCATGGGGCCGGCCCGTTCGCTGCGTGCGTCCTTGCGGGCTTGCTTCCGCCTCGTCGAATCTGCAGCGAAACTCGGCCATCGTGTCGTCGATGGCGTCGCGCCGCACGGCGCGAATGAATGAATGGTTCAAGAAGTCACTGGATCGCAACGCAATCTTGATCTGTCTTGAAGACGCGCGCGCCCAAGCTGTCGTCGCGGCAGAACGTACTGCCGTCAGCCGAAAGAAGAGGTCGAATCATGAACAAAGACATCATTGCCGGTAAGTGGACGCAGATGAAGGGCCTTGCCCAGGCGAAGTGGGGCGAGCTCACCGACGACGTGTTCGATGTCGCCAGCGGCGACAGCAAATACCTGGCCGGGAAACTGCAGGAACAGTACGGTTGGGATCGCGATCGCGCCGAGCGCGAGGTGCGTGATTTCGAGAAGACGCTCAACTAGCGCGCCGCGCCGCCGCATGGCGGTTCGATTCGCGAAGAGGCCGGCCATCGCCGGCCTTTTCGCGTTCGGAGCATGCGTTCGTCTTGCGCGGCGTGCTACTACCAGTTGGGCGGGTCGGCGACGAAGCCGCCGGGGAAGGCCTGCGGCGCATCCTCGCGCGCCCAGCGGCGGTCGGGGCGCGGCAGGATGCCGAGCGCGGCCAGCCGGTCGGGCGCGTCATAGCGCAGTTGCGTCAGTTGCGCGGGCCGGCTGCCAGCGCGCACGAACTCGGTGCGCCCGACCGGCGACCATTCGCGCGCGCCGTGGCCAGTGCCGATGCTCTGCTTGGCCTGGCCGTAGGCGCGGGCGCTGTCGGCCGGCGCCGCCTCGGCCGCGGCGTTGGCCTCGCGACGCTCGCTGTCGCGGTAGAACGGCATCGGCGCCGGCGCCGCGACCGGGCGGCGTTCGCGGAACACGGCGATGCCGATCACGCCGACGTTGTCGGGGCGTCCGGTGCGCGCGGCATAGCTGTCGGGCAGATCGGTGAAATAGAACTGCGCGACGTCCTCCAGCGATTTGCGCCAGCCGGCGATCTCGGTGCTTTGCCAGGGCGCCAGCACGTAGCCGGCCTGGGACGGGTCGGCATCCTCGCCGCTGACCGCGTTGACGCCGTCCACCGACAGCACCACCAGCACGCGCTCGGCGCTGGTATTGGTCAGGCGCACGGCATAGCGATGGCCGGGGATGCCGGGCACCCAGGTGTCGCCGCGGCCGCGGTACTGCGGCAGCCAGTCGCCGTCGTCGCGGTCGATCACGGCGACCTGCACGAGCGGCCGCGCCGACAGCGGCCCGCAGGCGGTGGCGGAAAACAGGGCGGTCACCAGCAACAGCAGCGAGCGGATCATGGCGGTTTCTCCGAAGGGGACGACCGGGCCAACGGGCGGACGCGGGAAACGGGGTTGCCGGCGGGCCGGTTTCGCCGTTGCGGGCGCGGACCCCGCCGCACAGCGGGTAAACTTTTCCCATGTCCGCCTCCGCCCCCACGGCCGCTTCCGGCCGCAAGACCCGCATCCTCACCGGCATCACCACCTCGGGCACGCCGCACCTGGGCAACTACGTGGGCGCCATCCGCCCGGCCGTGGCCGCCTCGCGCGCCCCCGATGCGGAGAGCTTCTACTTCCTGGCCGACCTGCACGCGCTGATCAAGGTGCAGACGCCCGAGCGCGTGCAGCGCTCGACGCTGGAGATCGCCGCGACCTGGCTGGCCTGCGGCCTCGACCCGGACAAGGTCTGGTTCTACCGGCAGTCCGACATTCCGGAGATCCCCGAGCTGACCTGGCTGCTGACCTGCGTGGCCGGCAAGGGCATCCTCAACCGTGCGCACGCCTACAAGGCGGCGGTCGACCGCAACCGCGCCGAGGACGAGGACGACGATGCCGGCGTCACCGCCGGATTGTTCATGTATCCGGTGCTGATGGCCGCCGACATCCTGATCTTCGGCGCCGACAAGGTGCCGGTGGGCCGCGACCAGGTGCAGCACATCGAGATGGCGCGCGACTTCGGCCAGCGCTTCAACCATCTGTACGGCGCGCCGATCGGCAAGGAGTTCTTCGTCCTGCCCGAGGCGGTGATCGACGAGCAGGTGGCCACGCTGCCGGGCCTGGACGGCCGCAAGATGTCCAAGAGCTACGACAACACCATTCCGCTGTTCGCCCCGCGCGCGACGCTGCAGAAGCTGATCGCCTCGATCGTCACCGATTCCAGGGCGCCCGGCGAACCCAAGGACGCCGACGCCTCGCACGTGTTCCAGCTCTACCAGGCCTTCGCCAGCGTCGAGGAGACGGCGGCGCTGCGACGCGAGTTCGAGCGCGGCATCGGCTGGGGCGAGGCCAAGCAACGGCTGTTCGAGCGCATCGACGCGGAGGTCGCGCCGCTGCGCGCCCGCTACGAGGCGCTGATGGCCGAGCCGCAGAAGATCGAGCGCCTGCTGCGCGAGGGCGCGCAGCGCCTGCGCGAGCGGCATGCCGCGCCGCTGCTGCGCACGCTGCGCGAGGCCGTCGGCCTGCGCGACCTGTCGCAGGCCGGCGGCGAGCGCCGCGCGGCCGCCAGGCGCGAGGCCGCCGCGCCGCAGTTCAAG
The DNA here is from genome assembly GCF_022662575.1 of Luteimonas aquatica. Taxonomy (GTDB): domain Bacteria; phylum Pseudomonadota; class Gammaproteobacteria; order Xanthomonadales; family Xanthomonadaceae; genus Luteimonas; species Luteimonas aquatica. Next base: position 296,046 of record NZ_JALBFU010000002.1, read on the forward strand.
CAGTACCGCGAGCGCGACGGCCGCTTCTACTTCAAGCTGGTCGCCGCCGACGGCCGCCTGCTGCTGCAGAGCGAGGGCCATGCCTCGGCGCGCGAGGCGGGACAGCTGATCGCCCGGCTCAAGGCCGAAGGCGCCGCCGGCATCGCGCCGGCGGCGGGCCCGGGGGCGCTGCGCCTGGGCGATGCGGCGCTGGGCGCGTTGGCCGAGGGCGTCGCGCTCGAAGAGGTGGCCGCCGCGCTGGCCGCGTTCGCCGAAGACGCGGCATGAACGCGCAGGTCGAGTTCAATCTCGCGCTGATCCTGTTCCTGCCCTGGTTCCTGATCCTGGCGGTGCTGTACTGGCGCTACCCGCGGCAGCCGCGGCACGCGGCGCGCCGGATCTTCGACCTGGCCGCGATCGCGTTGTCGGTGGCCGCCTTCCTGGCCACTATCCATTGGGCGCAGCAGATCGCCGATGCCGGCGCCGGGCGCATCTGGCGGCAGATCCTGGCGACCTCGCTGGGCTACGGCGCCTTCCTCGCGGTGCTGGCCCTGGCTCTGCTGCTGCGCTGGCGCTGGCTGCGCCGCGCCTGAGCCGCGCCTGAGCCGCGCCTATGGCGTGGGCGGGGCGCCGTCCGAGTTGCTGTTGGCCAGCGAGGCCTGCCTGTAGATCTCGTATTCCGCGCGGTCGAGCGGGAAGTTCTGCAGCGTGAAGAGCGCGGCGGTGCGTTCCTCGCGGTCCGCCTGCGGGTTTCCGAGGATGTCCAGCAGCAGCTCCTTCACCCGCGGCGAGCGCACGCTGGAGACGCCGATGCCGCCGATCGCGGCCTGGCGCACCTGCGGGGCGGGATCGAGCAGGGCCTCGTAGAGGACGCCTTCCAGGTCGCCGCTCTTGTCCCACTGCATGGTCTGGGACACGCTGCCGGCGCGCACCTCCGGATCCGGATGATGGCGCAGCGCCGTCAGGCGCTCGACGACGGGCGCGGCATCGTCGGTGGACATGATGGCCGGGGTGAGCATGCCGACCAGCTCGCGCAGCGCGGCGGGATTGGTCTCGCGCTGCAGCTGTTCGACCATCAGCGTGCGGGCCTCGGGCTTGTCGAGCGGGTAGGCGCGCAGCAACGCCAGGCCGTCCTGGCGCTTGGCGGCGTCGGTGGCGGTGAGCAGCTGCCGCGCCATGCGCAGCACGTCGTCGTTGGCGGCGCTCTGCAGGATGGAGAGGATCGCGCCGCGCTTGTCGGGGTCGGTTTCGGCCTCGAAGCGGCGCATCAGGTCGCGCAGGTAGACCGGATCGCTCTGCGCGCGCGCCACTTCGGCGCCGAGCTCCTCGTCGTGGACGATCGGCGGGTCCGTGTAGATCGTGGCCGGAAGGGCGGACGGTTGCGCCTGGGCCGACGCCGCGTCCGGCGGCGCGGCCGAGGCCTGCGTGGCGGGGGCGTGCCATGTCTTGCCGATCCACGCGCCCGCGACGCCGCCGGCGATGGCGGCGGCGAGCAGGGCGAGGCCCAGTCGGAATCCTGTCATGTCGCTGCGCGGTCCTGTGCTCGATCCGATACGGCTATGGTCGCCGTTCCGGCACGCCGCTTACAAGCGCGCGGCCCGGACGCGCGGCGCCGGCCGCTGCGGACCGGCGCCGGGGAGGCGTCGCGGGACCGGTCAGCAATCCGGTGCGACGCGCCCGTCCGAGCCCGTGTAGGTGTAGGCGTCGGGAATGTAGCGGCCGCTGCCGATGCGGTTCCAGAGGTTGCTGGTGCCGTAGGTGCCGGTGACCGACTGCCCGGTGGTCTGGCAGGAGATGGTGACCTTCGCACCGTCGGCCAGCGAACCGACGACGCTGTAGCTGGTGCTCGGGCCCGAGCGCACGTTGAGGTTGGCGCCGCTGGTGTTGACGGTGCCGGTGGCGCCGCTGGTGCCGCCGCACGAGTTCTTGCTGGTGTAGCTCTTCTTGGCGTAATAGGGAATGGCGGTGCCGTTCCAGACGATCCTCTTCACCGTGCCGCTGTAGCGCTGCTCGTAGTGCAGGTGGGGGGACAGGTTGTACTTGGCGCTGCTCTTGCCGACGGTGCCGATCTTCTGGCCGATGCGCACGCTTTGGCCGGCCGACACCGAGCGCGAGTTCAGGTGCGCGTAGAGCGTCTGCCAGCCGCCGCCGTGATCGATCACGATGTAGTTGCCGTAGCCGGTGGTGGTCGAATACGCCGAGGTCCTCACCGTGCCGCCGTAGGAGGCGACCACGGTATCGCCGAGGTCGGAGTCCGGATTGGGGCCGCGGTTGAGGTCGACGGCGTTGGCGGGACTGTGTCCGTCCCAGGTGCTGCCGACCCAGGTCTGCCCGCACGGGAAGGGCATCTGGAAGTTGGGCGCGGCCTGGGCGGCGGCGACGGGCAGAACGAACAGGACTGCGAGCAGTCCGAACAGGCGATGGATGCGGTGCTTCACGATTCCCATCATGTGAGTCTTCCCCTCATGTGAATGGACGTTGCGAAACTGCGGTGCTGCGACGCCATCCGGTCGAGCGTCCCCTGGAACGTTCGAGGCCTTATCCTGCATGCATCGGCCACAGGCCTGGACGACGTGCCGGGAGGGTACACGATGGAACATTACGGCATCTTCACGATCGACACCGGCTTCCATCGCCCCGGATTCTGCGCGGCCTACCTGATCGAGGAAAGCGGGCGCGCGGCGCTGGTGGATTGCGGCACCAACCGCTGCGTGGCGCGGATGCTCGCCGCGCTGGAAGCGCGCGGGGTGGCGCGCGAGGCGGTGGACTGGCTGATCCTCACCCACGTGCACCTGGACCATGCCGGGGGCGCGGGCAGCCTGTTGCGCGAGCTGCCCAATGCGCGCCTGGTGGTGCATCCGCGCGGCGCCCCGCACATGATCGATCCGGCGCGGCTGACCGCCAGCGCCAAGGCGGTCTACGGCGAGGCCGAATTCGAGCGCAGCTACGGCGCGCTGGTGCCCGTGCCGGCCGAGCGCGTGGTGGTCGCCAACGACGGGCACCTCGTCGATCTGGCCGGGCGGCCCTTGCTGTGCGCCGATACGCCCGGCCATGCGCGCCATCACCTGGCGGTGTGGGACGCGCGCAGCCGCAGCTGGTTCAGCGGCGACGTCTTCGGCCTGTCCTATCGCCAGTTCGATACCGCCCAAGGCCCGTTCGTGCTGCCGACCAGCTCGCCCGTGCAGTTCGAGCCCGAGGCGATGCAGGCCTCGATCCGGCGCATGCTCGCCGAGCATCCGGAGGCGGTCTACGTCACCCATTACGACCGGGTCACCGAGGTGCAGCGCCTGGGCGCGGAGCTGGTCGAGCAGATCGACGCCATGACCGCCATCGCGCGCGCCTGCGACGGCGGCGAGGATCACCATGCGCGGCTGGTCGCGGCGCTGCGCGGCTACTACGTCGACCGCGCGCGCCGGCACGGCGTGGCCGACGCGGCGGCGCTGGTCGCCGACGTCCTGCCGATCGACATCGAGCTCAACGCGCAGGGCCTGCAGGTCTGGCTGGATCGCGCGCGCGCCTGAGCGCGCGGCCGGTCATTCGTCCCAGCTGTTGAGGTGCGGGCCGAAGGGCTTGCGCTGCTGGCGCACGACGCAGAAGCGGTGGCCGCTGGGGGCCTCCATCACCCACCAGGTATGCACCTTCTCGATCTTCTTCGCGCCGAGCCTTTCCAGGCGCGCGGCCTCGGCCTCGACGTCGTCGGCCTCGATGTCCAGATGGACGCGCGAGGGATGGGCCACGCGCTGCAGCAGGATCATCGGCTCGTCGTGTTCGGTCTTGAGTTCGGCGTACTTGCCGTCGCCGTCCTGATCGGTCGCGACGACGTCCTTGCCAAGCGCATGGCTCCAGAACGCGACGTGCGGGGCGAGATCCTCGACCTGGCAGTCGAGCACGAGGGTGGACAGACGGCTGTGGTGCGGCATGTGCGATTCTCCCGTGGGGTGTGACGATCGCGCTCAGGCCAGCATCGGGGCGCCGAGCGACGAGAACAGCTGGTTCTGGACCTTCTTGGCCATCGCGCGCGGCAGCTTGACCAGCAAGCCGCCGCTGCTGAGCGCGATCTCGCCGCGGCAGATCAGGCCGTTGATCTCGACATAGCTGTCGAACCGGTAGCGATCGCCCTCGCGCGCGACCTCCAGGAACATCGGCGCGGTGAGGAAATTGCGGCCCTTCTGGTATTTGCGGCGGTCGCCCTGGTCCTGCACGAGACGATAGCCGCTGTCCCCGGCCCAGGCATCGATCCTGGGAAACAGATCCTCGGCGGAGACAAGCGTGTTGACGTCGCGGTGCTTGTCGCCGTTCCTGGCGATCAGCGCCATGACGTTGAGCATGGCCAGGCCGAGCAGGCCGCCGATGATGCCGAAGGTGATGATGGAGCCCATGGAACATCCTTTTAAGAGGGTGCGGGAATTAAGAGGGCGCGGGAAGCCGAAGGCAGCGCGATCGCGTGGCTGTCGCCGACGCGCCGCGGCGAGGTCATCGCGCGGCTTCGTCCGGCGCCGCGGCGCACAGCGGCTGCCCGAACTGCAGCAGGTAGCCGTTGTTGTCGTACACGGCGAACTCGCGCATGCCGTAGTCGAAATCCTCCACCGGGTAGCACACGCGCGCCGCGTCCTTGAGCCGGCGCCACCAGGCATCGACGTCCCCGGTGCGCAGATAGAGCGATCCGGTGAAGGCCGGCGCCGCGTCGCCCTCGTGCGCATTGGGCGCGGCCAGCATGATCTCCACGCCGTCGCAGGCGAGCGAGGCCCAGCCGTCGTCCGCGCCGCCGCCCTGCAGGGCGAAGCCGAGCGTGCCGGTGTAGAACGCGATCGACCCGGGCAGGTCCCAGCTGCGCAGCATCGGCGTCAGGCCGGACAGCATGGCCGGGGCGGCGTTCATTGCGGCAGCGCCAGATCGTCCAGCATCGCCTTCAGGAAGCGCGCGGCCTCGCCGCCGGTGCAGGCGCGGTGGTCGAAGGTGAGCGAGAGCGGGATCACCCTGTGCGATTCGAAGCCGCCGATCACCGGCGTGATCTGGTGGCGGCCGCGCCCGGCGGCGACGATCGCCACCGTCGGCGGCACGATCACCGGCGTGGCGTAGCGGCCGGCGAACATGCCGAAGTTGGACAGCGAGATGGTGTAGCCGCTCAGCTCGCTGGCGGGGATGCTGCGGTCCTCGACCTGCGCGCGCAGGCGGTTGACCGCCTCGCGCACGCCGCGCGCGTCGAGCACGTCGGCGTTGCGCAGCGCCGGCACGAACAGGCCGTCGTCGGTGTCCACGGCGATGCCGATGTCCACCTGCGGGTGCAGGGTGCGGGTGAGCTTGTCGCCGTCGAACCAGGCGTTGAGGGCGGGCACGGCCCGGGCGGCGGCCACGATCGCGCGCACCAGGCGCCCGGTGACGTCGTTGCCCGGCGTCCAGGCATGGATGTCGGCGTCGTCGCTGAGCGTGGTCGGCACCACCTTGCTGTGCGCATCGGCCATCACCCGCGCCATGTTGCGGCGCACGCCCTTGAGCTGCTCGGGCTGGCCGGTGGCCGAGACGCCCGGCGGCTGCGTGCGCATCGGCTTGCCGGAGGCCGAGAGCGCGGTGCGCTGCTGCGGATCGCGCGTCGGCGCCGAAGGCGCCGCGGCGGGCGGTGCGGCGTTCGCGGCCGCCGCGCGCGGCGCCGCCGCGCCGGCCTTGGCGCTGCCGTCGGCGGCGGCGCGCTTGACGTCGTCCATGGTCACCACGCCGTCGGCGCCGCTGCCGCGCACGCGGGCGAGATCGACGCCGAGCTTGCGCGCCTGCGCGCGCACCGCCGGCATCGCCTTGACGCCGCCCACGGCCACCGCCTGTTCGCTGTGCACCGTGTCGGAGGACTGCATCGCGCCGACGACGGTGCCGCTGTCCTCGCGCTCGCCGGCCGTGCCCTTGGCGGCGGGCGCGCCCGCGTCGCTGATCGCGCCGCCCTCGTCGGAGGCGACGACCTTGTCCGCGGCGCCGGGCGCGGGCGCGCCCGCGCCGCCGGGGTGGTGGCCGGTGTCCTGCCCTTCCGAGCGCTGCGGCAGGGTCGGGTCGATCTCGAACACCGCCAGGGCGGTGCCGGTGACGATCACGTCGCCTTCGCCGCCGGCCAGCTTGAGCACCTTGCCGGATACGGGCGAGGGCACCTCCACCACGGCCTTGGCGGTCTCCATCGAGACCAGCGGCTCGTCCAGGCGCACGGTGTCGCCGACCTTGACGAACCACTCGACGACGGTGGCGTCGGGCAGGCCCTCGCCGAGGTCGGGCAGGTTGAAGGTTTTCTGGTCGGCCATGGTGTCCTCTGGATCTTGCGTAAGGGGTGGGCTTCGAAGATGAAGCGGTCTTTCAGTCGATGAGTTCGAGCACGCGCGCCGGGATCCAGCCGCGCGTGCCCTGCGCGTTCTCGGCCCACCACCAGTCGGCCAGCTCGTCGTGCAGGACGAGCAGCTCGCCGGGGTCGGCGTCGAGTTCGCGCGTGTCGTAGTCCTGCCGCGCGGTGGCCAGGCCCTGCTCGCGATCGAACAGCATCGCCGGAACCCAGCCGCCCAGGCCGCTGGTGAGCGAGGTCCACACGAATTGCGGCCAGTCGCTGTCGCGTTCGCCCAGGGTGACGGTGTCGCCGGCGCCCACGCGGATCGCCGGACGGTCCGGCGCGCGGTGCGGCAGCACGACCCGGGCGCGCTTCATGCGCTCAGGCCCACACGTCGCTGGCCGCGGTCAGCGCGCCGCCGGCGTCGCCCGTGTTGACCACGCCGCGCGGCTCGATGATCAGCGCATGGCATTCCTCGCGGGCGCGGGTGATGTGCTCCGCGCCGCGCGGCACCACGAACAGCTCGCCCTCGCGCACGGTCACCTCGCGGTCGCGGAAGCCGATCTGCATCTCGCCCTTGACCACCAGGAACACCTCGTCGGTATCCTCGTGCCGGTGCCAGACGAAGTCGCCCTGCAGCTTGACCAGCTTGAACTGGTAGTCGTTCATCTCCGCGACCACGCGCGGCGACCAGTGCTCGGAGAAGCCTGCCAGGCGCTGCGTCAGGTTGACGATGTCCGAGGACATGGCGGCGATCGCCTCACGCCGCCAGCGCGCGCTTGGCGGCGGCCACGATCTTGTCCACGCTCGGCAGGTATTTCATCTCCAGGCGGAACAGCGGGATGTGGGTGTCGTAGCCGGTGACGCGCTCCACCGGCGCCAGCAGGTCGTACATCGACTCCTCGGCCAGGCGCGCGGCGATCTCGGCGCCGAAGCCGGCGGTGCGCGGGGCCTCGTGCACGATCACGCAGCGGCCGGTCTTGGCCACCGATTCGGCGATGGTGGCGAAGTCCAGCGGCTTGAGCGTGGCCACGTCGATGACCTCGGCGCTGATGCCATCAAAGGCGAGCTTGTCGGCGGCCTCCAGCGTTTCCTTCACCTGCGCGCCCCAGGTCACCAGGGTGATGTCGCTGCCGTCGCGCAGCACGTAGCACACGTCCAGCGGCAGCGCTTCGCCGTCGTCGGCTACCACTTCCTTGTACTGGCGGTAGATGCGCTTGGGCTCCATGAAGATCACCGGGTCCGGATCGCGGATCGCGGCGAGCAGCAGGCCGTAGGCGCGCGCGGGCGAGGAGGGCAGCACCACGCGCAGGCCGGGCACGTTGGTGAAGATGGCCTCGTTGGCTTCGGAGTGGTGCTCGGGCGCGCGGATGCCGCCGCCCCAGGGCACGCGCAGCACCATCGGGCAGTGCAGGCGGCCGCGCGTGCGATAGCGGAAGCGTGCCGCGTGGCAGACGATGTGGTCGACCATCGGGTACATGAAGCCGTCGAACTGCGCTTCGGCCACCGGCTTCATGCCCATCGCCGCCATGCCGACGGTGAGGCCGGCGATGGTGGTCTCGTCGAGCGGGGTGTCGAGCACGCGCTCGGCGCCGAACTTCTGCTGCAGGCCGGCGGTGGCGCGGAATACGCCGCCGTTCACGCCCACGTCCTCGCCGAGCACGATCACGCTGTCGTCGTTGCGCATCTCGTAGGCCAGCGCCTGGGTGATCGCCTCGATCAAGGTGATGGCCGTCGGGGTGGCGGCCTGCGCGCCGGCCTTGTCGTTGCTCTTGGTCATGACGTTCATGCGCGCTTCTCCAGCGCAATGGCCGCGGCGCGCTGCTCCAGCAGGTCGGGCGGGGGATCGGCGTAGAGGTAGTCGAACATCGCCTCCACCGGCTGCACCGGCGTCTCCAGGTAGGCGTTGAGCTCGACGTCGACCCGCTTGGCGCATTCCTCGGCCCAGGCCTTCTCGGTCGCCTCGTCCCAGAGCTTGTGCGCGGTGAGGTAGGTGCGCAGCCGGGTCATCGGGTCGCGCGTCCAGGCGTCCTTGACCTCGTCCTCGGAACGGTAGCGGCGGGCGTCGTCGGCGGTGGTGTGGTCGTGCAGGCGGTAGGTGAGGAACTCGATCACGCTGCCGCCGCCGCCCGCGCGCGCCAGCTCGGTGGCGCGGCGCATGCCCTCGAGCACGGCGATCAGGTCGTTGCCGTCCACCTGGAACGAGTTCAGGCCGCCGGCGAGGCCCTTCTGCGCCAGGGTCTTGGCGCCGGTCTGCGCCGAGCGGGGCACCGAGATCGCCCAGCCGTTGTTGATCACGCACAGCACCAGCGGCAGGGTGAAGGCGCCGGCGGAATTGAGCGCGGCGTAGAAGTCGGTCTTCGACGAACCGCCGTCGCCGCAGCAGGCCACCGCCACGCGCGGCTGCTTGCGCAGCTTGAAGGCCAACGCGGCGCCGGCGGCGTGCAGGCACTGGGTGGAGATCGGCACCGACCAGGAGAAGTCGTGGCGCGGACCCTCGAAGTCGTTGCCGCGCTCGTCGCCGCCCCAGTACATCAGCACCTCGCGCGGCTTCACGCCGCGCATGAACTGCGCGCCGTACTCGCGGTAGCTCGGCGCGAACACGTCCTCCGGACGCATCGAGCCGCCGATGCCCACGTGCGTGGCCTCGTGGCCGAGGCAGGAGGCGTAGGTGCCCAGCTTGCCGGTGCGCTGCAGCGCGATCGACTTGCTGTCGAAGGTGCGCACGAACAGCATCTGCTTGAACAGCGGCAGCAGCGTCTTGGGGTCGGCGAACGCGGCCGGCGGCTCGGCGACGAGCTTGCCGTCGGGGCCGAGGTACTGGAGATATTCGATTTCGAAACGGGCGGCGACAGTCATCGCATCGGCATCCTGGGCGCTCTGGAATGGGAGACGGCTCGTCACGCCGGGCATCGGGGGATGCGGGGCGGCGTTCCGGACGGCTGGATCCGAGCGCGGCGGCGCCGGACCTGGCTGAGCGTCGGAGGAATCCGCCGTTCGCAGAACGGGAGGATTCGCGGCGCCGGGTGCGAGGAATGATAACCGCAGCCGTGTTAAGCGCCATTGCGCAATGCGGCACAAGCCGTTGCGCGGCGCCGCGCCCGTTGCCGATGGGACTTGACAGGCGATGGAGCGGCAAGTTCCCGCGCATGGCGTGCGCGGACGGCGGCAATCCTGTACGAACCCGTATCGTGCGCCGCGCTGCGGACCGATCGACGCGCGACCGCATCGCGAGCAACAAAAAGGGCGCGGCGATGTCGCCGCGCCCTTGCGTGCCGCCGCCGCTTCGCGCGACGGCCGCCGGCTCAGTTCACCGTGCTGGTGAAGCTGGCCGAGTCGTTGGACGGATCGCCGTCGTTGGTGGCGGTCGCGGCCGTTCCCTGCACGACGACCTGGCCGCCGGCCGGTGTCGGCTTGACGTTGGTCTTGAGCGTGAAGCTGGCGCTCGCGCCGGCCGCCAGCGTGCTGGCGGCCGAGCAGACGAAGCGGACCGAACGGCCGCCGTTAGCGATCTTGCTGCACTGCCAGCCGGCCGGCGCGGCCACCGTCGAGGTGGTGACCACGGTATTGCCGGAGATCGTCAGCGTCGGCTGCGCGGCCGCCAGCTGGCCGTCGTTGCGCAGCGTGTACGCGTACTGCGCGCTGAAGGCCGAAGCGGGCAGGGTCGCCGGGCCGGCGATGGCCACGGCCAGGTCGGCGCTCGGCGGCACTTCCACCACCAGGGCGGCGCTGGCGTTGTTGTTGCCGGTGTTCTCGTCCGGCGTCTGCGAGGCCACCGAGGTCGCCAGGGTGAGCGTGCTGCCGGCGAGCGAGGCATCCGGCGTCACCTGCAGGGTGAAGGCCGGCGTTTCGCCCGCGGCCAGGCTGTCGCGGCTGCAGGTCACGGTGGTCAGCGACGGCGTGGTCTGCGGCGCGGTGCAGGTCCAGCCGGCCGGCGCGGCGACGGTCGGCGTGACCGCGCGGTCGAACACGAAGGCCACGGCCGGGAAGGCCGCCGCGTTGGGGCCGGCGTTGTTCACGGTGACGCCGAAGGTGGCGGTCTGGCCCGGCTGCACGGTGCCCGGGACCACGTTCGCGGCCACGCCCAGGTCGGCGAACTCCTGCGCCTTCAGGCGCAGCAGCACCACGGCCGGATCGTGATCGGACAGGCGCGTGGGCGTGCCGGCATCGCTGCGGGCGATCTCCGGGAAGTCCGCGTTGATGCGCGCGTGGTCGATCTGCACGGTGGCGAGCTGCCCGTCGTTCATCAGCGAAGCGTTGGCGATGACGTGATCGAGCGACTGCACGTTGCCGTCGAAGGCGTAGGAGTAGCTCTGGTCGGGCGTGTGCAGGAAGGTCAGGTCGTCGTAGTCCGGGTTCACCAGGTCGGCGCCGTCGCCGGCGACCACGGTCTGGTCGTCGGCGCTGGGCAGGCCGGTGACGGTGCCCATCACGTCGGCGTAGCCGTCGTTGAACTCGAAGGCGTTGAAGTCGCCCAGCACCAGCACGCGCTCGCCTGGATCGGCGGCCTGACGCGTCTGCAGCAGGTTGGCGAGGAACTCGGCCTGCTTCTGGCGCTTGGCGCGCACGCGCACGCCGTCGGCGGTGTCCTCCTCGGAGCCGTTGAGCGAACGCTGGTGCACGACCACGACCGTCAGCGGATAGCTGCGCCCGTCGTTGAAGTGCACCACCGCCTTCAGGCGCAGCGGCGGACGGTCATTGAGCAGGCTGGTAGCGCCGCTGGGCTCGACCCAGGTGGTGCTCTTGCCTTCCTGCACCACCTCGATCACCTCCACGCGCGACACGCCGCCGCCCACGTCCGCGCCCTTGACCAGGAAGCCGACGTCGATGCCGCCGACGTCGTTGCCCTCCTGCAGGTAGGCGGTGTAGTGCGGGTCCGGCTGGCCGGCGGCGACGGCGTCGCTGCCGATGCGCGCGGCCACCGTCTGCAGCACGGACAGGCTCTCCACTTCCTGCACGGCCAGGATGTCCGGCGCGTTGAGGTAGTTGCGGATCGCCAGCGAGGCCTTGTTGAGGCGGTTCTGGTAGGCGGTCGGGGTGAGCACGGGCTCGCCGATCGCCGGATCGTTCACGTCGTCGAAGAAGCGCTGCATGTTGAAGCCGGCCACGCTGAGGTCGTCGGCGGTGGCCTGCAGCGCCGGCTTGGGCTGGTCGGCGCCGTTGCACTGCATCTGCAGCGCCTGCTCCGGATACAGCGTGTAGCGGCGGAAGCTGTAGTCCAGCGGACCGGTGGCGCTGCCGATCAGGCAGCCGGAGGCCGCGTTGACCGTGCCCGCGCCGAGCGCGTTGCTGCTCACCGCGATCACCTGCGGATTGGTGTTCCAGCGCGGCACGCTGGCGCCGCTGCCGGCCGGCAGCGGATCGGGCTGCTGCACGCCGGGCTTGCGGTAGGCGCGCGGCTGGCCGGTCACCACGGCGTGGAAGACGCCGTTGCTGCTGCCGGTGGCGTTGGTCTCGTTGACGCTGCCCAGCGTGGGCGTGTTGACGGTCAGCCCGGCGGCGGTGACGCGCATGCCTTCCAGGCGTTCGAGCTGGTTGTAGGCGCCGTCCGGGTCCGGGAAGGTCGCCGTCAGTGCGACCGGCGTCGGCAGGGCGTGGCCGGTCGAGAGCGCGGTCACCACCGGCGAGCCGCCGATTTCGGTCAGCGGCGGCTGCGTGGGATCGGCGCTGGGCACGTATTCCACCACCGTACCGCGGACCTGCACGCGGCTGCCCACCGCAGCGGCGGCCGGCGGCGTGCTGTTGATGAAGACGAACACGCCCTCGGACGTGAGCGGATCGGCATCGGCCTCGGCGTCGGGCGCCTGCAGGAAGAAGCCGTTGTTGCGGCGGGCGGTGACGATGCCGGCGGTGGTGACCGTCTGGCCGACCAGCGGCGAGCTGTCGCCGTTGCCCTGGATGTCGTGGATCGGCGTCAGCACCACGTCGTCGTTGACGATGGTGCCCACCGCCTGCGCGTCGCCGGCCAGCGCGCCGGTCACGTTGGTGACGTTGACGAAGAAGGTTTCGTCCGCCTCGTTGCTGGTGTCGCCCTGCACGCTCACGGTGAAGATGTAGGTGCTGCTGCCGGCCGGAATGGTCTGCGCGGTCAGCGAGCGGCCGGTGTAGTCCGAACCGGCGGTGGCGGTGCCGTCGGCGGTGGCGATGTCGAAGCTGACCCCGCCCGCGCCCGCCGGCTGGCTGAGCGTGACCACGAACGTGAAGTCCGAGGCGCCGCTGTTGCCTTCGGCCTGGACCACGTCGGCGATGTTGAGGACGGGCTGTCCGCCGCCGCCGCACACGTTCACGCTCGACGCGCTGTTGCGCGGCGTGGGCGTGCCGGTGGCGAAGTCGGCGGCGTTGTTGTTGCTGTCGGTACAGCCGCCGCCCGCGCGCAGCACGGCGAGCGTGTTGCTCGGGGCGGGCGTGGGCGCCGAGCCCTCGGCGCAGTTCGCGGTGCCGCCGAAGCCGACGAAATCGATGTTGCCCGTCGGGCAGGCGCCGCTCAGCGCCGTGGTGGCGTTGACCAGGGCCACCTTGCCGGCGGTACCGCTCATGGGGATGGTGCCGGTGGCGTCGGGGGTGGGCAGGGACGCGGTTCCGCCGCTGCCGTCGGCTTCCTTGACCAGGTAGTAGGCGCCCGGGGCGATGCTGCCCGAGAGCGTGGTCACCTGCCAGCTGCTGCCGGTCGCCGAGGCGTACTGCACCGACCAGCCGGTCAGGTCGACGGCGCTGGTACCGTTGTTGTGCAGTTCGATGAAGTCGCTTTTCAGCGTGGCGCCGGAGTTGCCGCCGCCGCCGTAGACCTGGCTGATGGTCACCTGCGCCTGTGCGGCGCCCGCGAAGCCGATTGCGGCACAACACGGCAACAGCCATGCCAGCCGACGCAATACCTTGCTCATTGGATCTCCCCGAGGTTGGACGTTGGGCGGCACCCCTTGCCGCGTGACGCGCGATTGTGCCGCAACCCGATGGCAGGCGCATGACGCCACGACCATGCCCGGATCGGTTACGCTGGAGGGTTATGAGCATCGACAAAAACCAGCGGCCGCTGGAAGCGGGCATCCATACCGACCTGGATGGGCGCCTGACCTACCAGGGCTACCTGCGCCTGGACCGGCTGCTGTCGGCGCAGCAGCCGCTGTCGAACCCGCCGCACCACGACGAGATGCTCTTCATCGTCCAGCACCAGGTCTCGGAGCTGTGGCTGAAGCTGCTGATCCATGAGCTGTCGACGGCGATCGACTGCCTGCGCGAGGACAAGGTCTGGCAGTTCGGCAAGGTCGCCTCGCGCTGCAAGCAGGTGCTGCGCCAGCTCACCGAGCAGTGGTCGGTGCTGGAGACGCTCACGCCGTCGGAGTACATGGAGTTCCGCGACGTGCTGGGGCCCTCCTCGGGCTTCCAGTCGCTGCAGTACCGCACCGTCGAATTCCTGATGGGCAACAAGAACGCCGGCATGCTGCGCGTGTTCAGGCACGACGCCGGCGCCGAGGCGGGGCTGCGCGCGGCGCTGGAGGCGCCGTCGCTGTACGACGAATTCCTGCGCTACCTGGCGCGCTGGGGCCATGCCGTGCCGCAGCGCCATCTGCAGCGCGACTGGAGCCAGGCGCACGTGGCCGACACCGAGCTGCTGCCGGTGTTCGAGCGCATCTACGAGGACACCGACCGCTACTGGCGCGAGTACGCGCTGTGCGAGGACATGGTCGACCTGGAGACGCAGTTCCAGCTGTGGCGCTTCCGCCACATGCGCACGGTGATGCGCATCATCGGCTTCAAGCGCGGCACCGGCGGCTCCAGCGGCGTGGGCTTCCTCAAGCAGGCGCTGGAACTGACATTCTTCCCCGAACTGTTCGACGTGCGCACCACCATCGGTCCGGGCGCGCAGTACGCGAAGCCGCCGGCGGAATAGCCGCTGCGCGCGATCGCGCGCGAGGCCGCGGCACCGGGCATGGCCGGACCGCACGGTCGGAAAACCGCGGAAATTGCTGCTATGCAGCAAAGGTTTTTTCATCGGACACGGTTTGACGTAGCGTTCACGGTCGGACATTCTCCCGCGCGGCCCGTGCCGGGCGTCCCACATCCATCCTGACAGGGGAGACCGCATGAGCGGAGCCGCCATCACCCAAGCGCCGCAGCCGCCGCTGCCGGACTTCAAGCAGACCCTCGGCCATCCCGCGCCGCTGTGGATGCTGTTCATGACCGAATTCTGGGAGCGGTTCGCCTTCTACGGCATCCGCTGGGCGCTGGTGCTGTACATGGTGGCGCAGTTCCACGGCGGCGATCCCTCGGGCGAGGCGCCCTCCAACCGCACCTATGGCGCGTATCTGGCGCTGATCTACGCCGCGGCGATCTTCGGCGGCTACGTGGCCGACCGGATCATCGGCTACCAGCGCTCGATCCTGCTCGGCGCGGCGATCATGGCCGCGGGCCTGTTCATGATCTCGATTCCGGACCCGCTGGTGTTCGAAATCGGCCTGGCCACCATCATCTGCGGCAACGGCCTGTTCAAGCCCAACATCTCGACCATGGTCGGCAAGCTCTACGCCGTCGGCGACGGGCGGCGCGATGCGGGTTTCACGATCTTCTACATGGGCATCAACCTGGGCGGATTCCTCGCGCCCATCTTCACCGGCATCCTAGCCGACCAGATCTTCGGCACGCCCGAGATGCCCGCCTACAAGGTGGTGTTCATCGCCTCGGGCATCGGCATGCTGATCAGCCTGATCTGGTTCTGGTTCGGCCGCCGCCAGCTGCAGACCATCGGCCGGCCGCCGGCCGACAGCCAGGACAAGCGCAAGGTCGTCTACGTGCTGATCGGCGCGCTGCTGTCGATTCCGGCGGCCTACTTCCTGCTGGCGATCAATGCCGTGACCCTGGCCTGGGTGCTCGGCTTCATGTTCGTGGCGCTGTGCGCGATGCTGCTGGTGGAGGGCATCCGCGAGGGCGCGGTGCAGCGCGACCGCGCGATCGCCATGCTGATCATCTTCGTGTTCAACGTGCTGTTCTGGATGTTCTTCGAGCAGGCCGGCAGTTCGTTCACCTTCCTGGCGGACAAGATCGTCGACCGCGACATCTTCGGTCCGGGCGGGTTCGTGTTCTCCAACGCCTGGTTCCAGTCGGTCAACTCGATGGCGATTATCGCCATCGCGCCGATCCTCGCGGTGATCTGGGTGTGGATGGGCAAGCGCAACATCGAGCCCTCGATCTCGCGCAAGTTCAGCCTGGGCCTGGTCTTCAACGGCCTGGCATTCCTGCTGCTGGTGGTGGTGCTGACCCCGGTGGTGCTGACGCTGTCCGGCAGCCAGAACATCCCGGGCTGGATGCAGTGGGCGACCAGCGTGTCGCCCTCGACGCCGTTCGACGCCGCGGCGGGCAAGATCCCCTTCTGGTCGCTTTTCATGGTCTACGTCATCCAGTCGGTCGGCGAGCTGTGCCTGTCGCCGATCGGCCTGTCGATGGTGACCAAGCTGGCGCCGGTGCGCCTGGTGGGCTTCGGCATGGGCGGCTGGTTCCTGTCCACGGGCATCGGCAACAACCTGTCCGGCATTTTCGCCGGCGTGGTGAGCGGCGAGGGCGGCATGAGCCCGTCGACGGCGCTGACCGGTTACGGGTTCGGCTTCCTGGTGCTGCTCGCGGCCGGCGTGCTGCTGTTCCTGATCGCGCCGCTGATCAGCAAGTTGATGCACGGCGTGAAATAGCCGTCCGGCGACGCGCAACGATGCGAACGGCGGCCTTGGGCCGCCGTTCGCATTTCGGAGAGATCGTCGTTCCGGCCTGGCCAGCCGTTCGGCGGTTGAAGGCCGCAGGAACGGCAGGGCCGGGCTATGCGGCGTCGTGCCCTTCCAGCCGCGGCAGCCCTTCCTGCAGCAGCTTGTCGATCACCGCGTCCAGCGCCGCGTGCTCCTCGTCGCTGAGGCACTCGAACAGGCGGCGCTCGCAATCCAGCGCCATCGGCACCACCTCGTCGTAGACGCCGTAGCCGGCGTCGGAGAGCGCCAGCACCGAGCGGCGTCGGTCGTCGCCGTGGATCTCGCGCTGCAGCAGGCCGCGCTCGAGCAGCTTGGCCACCGCCCGGCTCACCGCCACCTTGTCCATCGCCGTGCGCTCGGCCACCTGGTTGGCGGACAGGTCGGGGTAGCGTCCGAGCACCGCCATCACCCGCCATTCGGTGACCGCCAGGCCGAAGCGCGCCACGTAGAGGTTGGCGATGGTCTGGCTGACGCGGTTGGAGAGGATGCTCAGGCGGTAGGGCAGGAAGCGCTCCAGTTCGAGGATCTGGTGCTGCTCCTGGCCGGAACGGGGCGAGGGAGGGGAGCCGGGGAGAGAAGCCATGCTGCGGTGCACCTTGCAATTGGTTTCAATTGAAACTATAAAGGGAAGATGATTCGCGCATGCCGCGTCAGGCCTTCGGGCGGGGCGCCCGCCAAGCCTGCACCGGGCGGCATGCAACTTCAATGCAGCGAGGACCCTCCATGAGCGCGCAACAGCAGCCCCAGGCAACGCACCAGGCCAATGCCGGCATCCAGGTCGCCACGTTCGACAACCCGATGGGGATCGACGGCTTCGAGTTCGTCGAGTTCGCCGCGCCCGCCGGCCAGGGCGCGATGCTGCACGACTACTTCCGCAAGCTCGGCTTCGTCCAGGTGGCGCGGCACAAGACCCGCCCGATCAGCACCTATCGCCAGGGCGACTGCACCTTCCTGATCAACGAGGACCCGGACTCCTTCGCCGCCGACTTCGCCGCCAAGCACGGCCCCAGCGCCTGCGGCTTCGCCATCCGCGTCAACAAGCTGGCCGAATGGGCGCGCATGCAGGCGCTGAAGAACGGCGCCGAGCAGATCGGCGAGCGCGAGCTGACCAAGGCGGTGGCCGCGCCGGTGATCAAGGGCATCGGCGACTGCATGCTCTACATCGTCGACCGCTACGACGAGCAGGGCACCATCCACGATCCGGACTACGAGTTCCTGCCGGGCGCGGAGAAGATGCCCAAGGGCTTCGGCCTGACCTTCATCGACCACCTGACCCACAACCTCTATCCGGGCAACATGGAGAAGTGGGCGGACTACTACGAGCGGCTGTTCAACTTCCGCGAGATCCGCTACTTCGACATCAAGGGCGCCAAGACCGGCCTGGTGTCCAAGGCCATGACCGCGCCCGACGGCATGGTGCGCATCCCGCTGAACGAGTCCTCCGACCCGAAGTCGCAGATCAACGAGTACCTCGACGCCTACCGCGGCGAGGGCATCCAGCACATCGCCTGCTTCACCGACGACATCTACGCGACGGTGGAGGCGATGCGCGCGGCCGGGGTGGAGTTCCTCGACACGCCCGACACCTACTTCGAGGTGATCGACCAGCGCATCCCCAACCACGGCGAGGACGTGCCGCGCCTGGCGCGCAACAAGATCCTCATCGACGCCGACCCGGAGACCAAGCAGCGCAAGCTGCTGCAGATCTTCACCCAGAACGCGATCGGCCCGATCTTCTTCGAGATCATCCAGCGCAAGGGCAACGAGGGGTTCGGCGAGGGCAACTTCCAGGCCCTGTTCGAGAGCATCGAGCGCGACCAGATGAAGCGCGGCGTGCTCTGATCCGCCGTCGCCAGCCGGTGCAACGGTCTGTTGAGGCCGGCACCGGCCGCGAACGGCATCGGCCGTACTAAGGTAGTTGCTGCGGCCATTTCCCGCCGGCGCGGCCATCCGTGCCGGGACCCAGGAGTCAGCGATGCAATCCAACGGCTACCAATCCGGCTTCGGCAACGAATTCGCCACCGAGGCCGTGCCCGGCGCGCTGCCGCAGGGGCGCAATTCGCCGCAGAAGGTGGCGCACGGGCTGTACGCGGAGCAGTTCTCCGGTACCGCCTTCACCGCGCCGCGCGGGCAGAACCGCCGCAGCTGGCTCTATCGCATCCGCCCGGCGGCGATGCACGGCCCGTTCTCCGCCTACCGGGCGGCCACCGCCGAGGCGCCGGCGTTCCACAACGCCTTCGAGCAGGAGCCGGTCTCGCCGGACCAGCTGCGCTGGAATCCGCTGCCGCTGCCCGAGCAGGGCGAGGTGGATTTCCTCGACGGCCTGTACACGGTGGCCGGCAACGGCTCGGCCGCCGCGCAGCACGGCATCGGCATCCACCTGTACGCGGCCAACGCCTCGATGCGCGGGCGCTTCTTCTACGACGCCGACGGCGAGCTGCTGATCGTGCCGCAACACGGGCGCCTGCACATCGCCACCGAGCTCGGCGTGCTGGACGTCGAGCCGCAGGAGATCGCGGTGATCCCGCGCGGCGTGCGCTTCCGCGTGGAGCTGCCCGACGGCCCGTCGCGCGGCTACGTCTGCGAGAACTTCGGCGCCCTGCTGCGCCTGCCCGACCTCGGGCCGATCGGCAGCAACGGCCTGGCCAACCCGCGCGATTTCCTCACCCCCAACGCGGCCTACGAGGACGAGGAAGGGGCGGCTTCTGGCAAGGATTTCGAGCTGATCGCCAAGTTCCAGGGCCACCTGTGGCGCGCGTCGATCGGCCATTCGCCGCTGGACGTGGTGGCCTGGCACGGCAACTACGCGCCGTACAAGTACGATCTGCGCCGCTTCAACACCATCGGCTCGATCAGCTTCGACCATCCCGACCCGAGCATCTTCACCGTGCTCACCTCGCCCAGCGACACGCACGGGACCGCCAACATCGATTTCGTGATCTTCCCGCCGCGCTGGCTGGTGGCGCAGGACACCTTCCGTCCGCCGTGGTTCCATCGCAACATCGCCAGCGAGTTCATGGGCCTGGTGGTGGGCGAGTACGACGCCAAGGCGGAGGGCTTCGTGCCCGGCGGGGCGTCGCTGCACAACAGCATGAGCGGCCACGGTCCGGATGCGGACACCTTCGAGAAGGCCTCCAGCGCCGACCTGGCCAAGCCGAACGTCATCGCCGGCACCATGGCCTTCATGTTCGAGACGCGCGCGGTGATCCGCCCGACGCGGCAGGCGCTGGAGGCCGCGCACCGGCAGCGCGACTACCAGGACTGCTGGGCGGGGCTGCGCAAGCACTTCGCGCCGCCGGCCTGACCAGGCGCCGCGACGGCCGGGTCCCGATCAGGCCAATGCGGAATCGCCGTGCGCCGCGGCGAGCGGCGATTCGCGCAGGGCGCCGAGCGCGAACAGGTAGGGCTCCGGCATCAGCTCGGCCAGCCGCTCGGCCACGCGATGGCTGTAGCTGGGGCTGGCGACCGCGCGGACGTGGCGCAGCGCCTGCACCAGGCGCACGACCAGCTCGTCCTGGTCGCGGCAGCCGCGCAGCGCCGTGGCGATTGCGCCGGCTTCGGCGCCGCGCTGCAATTGCAGCATGTCGAACATGTAGACCTTGGCGGCGGCCAGCGAGCGGCGCGAAGCCGGCGCGGCGGCGGGCGGCGAAGGCGCGATGGCCGATGGCGGCGCCGTCCCGGCATCGCCGTCGATCAGGTAGCCCTCGCGCAGCAGGCGCGGCAACGCCGTCGGCGCGGCCGCGCCGAGCAGGGCGGCCAGCTGGTCGGCGGCGCGGATCCCGTCGCTGAGGATCAGCACGCGGCGCTCGAGCGCGCTGAGATCGCTCGGCCGGTCGCGCAGGGCGCGATGCGCTTTGTCTGTCTTGCGGGGACGCATGGCGGCATGCCTCGACGATGCGCGACACCGTAGGCGCCGCGCATGAAATCGTCGTGACAGCGAAGGGGCGCTGCCGTTCCCGCGCGCCTTCGCCATGCCGCGCGCCGCGCCCTAGCGCGAGACGCCGTCGGAATAGGGCAGCAGGTCCGGCAGCTTCTCGCGCAGTACGAACCCCCACAGCGCGTTCGGCTCGCCCGGGAAAATGTTCACCGCCACCGAGCGGCCGTCGTCGGAAACCCAGCGCCAGGCCAGCGGCGTGCTGGCATCGATGTTGAAGTACAGGTTCTGGTGCGAGCCGCCGCGGTAGTTGCCGTAGAAGCCGGCCACCACGCCGGATTTGATCCGCACCGCGTTGCCGGCGTTCTTCAGCGGCAGGGACTGCCCGGGAATGTAGTCGTTGACCCGGCTGGCGTAGTGGTCGAGTAGGTACTGCCGCGAGGCGGCGCCGGTGCCGGTGAAGCCGGGGCCGGTGCAGCCGGGCGTGGTGTTGCCGCCGGCCACGGTCCAGGCCGTCTCCACCCAGCCGCAGCCCTGGAAGTTGCCGCCGGCGTAGCCGTAGGCGTAGTCGCCCGAGGTCTGCTGCCGGTAGAAGCCGGCGTTGCGGTACAGCGTGCCGACGAAGAAGCCCTGCGGGTTCAGCCGCACGTACAGGCTGTCGGCGTTGACCTGCCGGTTCTCGGCCAGCGCGACGGCGGAGGGTTCAAGGACGGCAAGCAGGCCAAGCGCGAGTGCGGCGAGCTGTTTCATGGCGGCGGCTCCGGTCGATGCAGTGGGATGGAGGATGTGGCGCGGCGATTGTGTTCGCGCCGGGCGTTCGCGTGGCGTTAATGCCGGCTCGCCAACCCTATCGGTCCATCCGCATGGGAACAGATGCATGACATCGCTTCGTCACACGACCGTCATTCCGGCCCTGGCCCTGCTGGCGTTGGGCCTGGCCGCCTGCAATCCCGTTCCGCCGGAAGGCAAGACGCAGGACGCGGTCTCCGCCTCCGCGCCGGATCAGCCCGGCCCGTCCGATCAGCCGGCGCAGGACGTGCCGCCGGCGACGGCGCCGCCCGCCGACGCCCCGGCACCGGCGCCCGCGGATGCGGACCCCAATGCCATGGCGCGCATGGACGGGTACGGCGACATGCGCTTCGGCATGACGCTGGAGGCTTTCAAGCAGGCCTGGGGCGGCGAACTGAAGGGAGAAACCACCGCCGAGTGCTACTACCTGACGCCGAAATGGGTGAAAGTGCCGTCCGATTTCGCCTTCATGTTCGAGGGCGGCAAGTTCGTGCGCTACGACGTCGGCACGGACAAGGAAACCGCGCCGGGCGGCGGCAAGCGCGGCATGCGCGCCGAGGAGATCGGCAAGCTCTATGCCGGGCGCGTGGAGGAGACGCCGCACAAGTACGTGGAGGGCGGGAAGTACCTGGGCATCCGCGACGACAAGGGCGGGCAGGGCAAGCTGGTGTTCGAGGTCGGCAAGGACGGCAAGGTCGTGGACTGGCGCGTCGGCGTGCCGCCGCAGGCCGACTACGTGGAAGGCTGTTCCTGACGGCGGGGTGAGCACGCGGCGCGTTCGGGCGGCTTTCGCGGCGGCCGGGCGCTGCGGCTAGAATCCCCCCATCCATCGGGGGAGGCGCGCACCATGCTCCATGCCATCGCTTTTTTCCTGCTCGGCCTGATCCTGCTGGCGCTCGGCGGCGATTCGATCGTCAAGGGCGCCTCCGGCCTGGCGCGGCGCCTGGGCGCCTCGCCGTTCGTCGCCGGCCTGCTGCTGGTGGCCTTCGGCACCTCGCTGCCGGAGCTGGCCGTCAACGCGCGCGCGCTGCTCACCGGCAGCCAGGCGCTGGCGCTGGGCAACGCGGTGGGCAGCAACGTGGTCAACATCGGCCTGACCCTGGGCGCGGCGGCGCTGACCGCGCCGCTGCTGATCCGCTGGCGCGCGCTGGTGCCGTTGCTGCTGTGCCTGTTGCTGGCGACCGCCGCGCTGATCGTGGCCGGGCTGGACGGCGTACTCGGCCGCATCGAGGGCGCGGTGCTGCTGCTGGTGTTCGTGGCGGTGGTCGTGTTCGCCCTGATGCGCACCCGCGCCGAGAAGCCCGAGCTGCAGGACGCGATCGCGGCCTTCGCGCGCAGCGAGGCCGGCGTCGGGCAGAACCTGATCCGCATCGCCATCGCCATCGCGTTGCTGTACTTCGGCGCGCGCTGGGTGGTGGAGAGCGCGCCGGTCATCGGCCTGGCGCTCGGCATGGAACCGCTGCTGACCGGCCTCTTGGTGGTGGCGATCGGCACCGCGCTGCCGGAGGTGGCCGCGGCGGTGGCGGCGGCGCGGCGCGGGCAGGGCGACCTGGTGGCCGGGCACGTGATCGGCTCCAGCGTCTTCAACCTGCTGGTGGTGCTGGGCGGCATGGCGGCCGTGCGCGAGATCCCGGTGCCGGCCTCGTTCGTGCGCTTCGAGCTGCCCGCGGCGCTGCTGTTCGCGCTGATGCTGGTGCCGATGCTGCGCGGCGATCACCGCGTGAGCCGCACCGAGGGCGCGGTGCTGCTGATCGCCTTCGGCGTGTGGGTGGCGTTCGAAATCGCGCTGACCCATTGATGGCGCCGGTGCCGGCCAGCGCGCACCGCGCTCCCCGCGCGCTGCGCATCGCGCTGCCGATGGCCCTGTCGCTGGCGTCCGCTCCCGCCTTCGCCGCCACCGCGCAGGCCGGCTTGACGGGGCATTGGGCCGGCTACGCCGCGATCGCGATCTTCGCGCTGGCCTATTTGTTCGTGGTGCTGGAGGAGTTCACGCACCTGCGCAAGTCGCAGCCGGTGATGCTGGCCGCGGGCGTGATCTGGGCGCTGCTGGCGGCGGTGATGGCGGCACGCGGCGATCTGCAGGCGGCGCACGAGGCCGTGCGCGACTATCTGCTCGAGTACGCCGAGCTGCTGCTGTTCCTGCTTGCGGCGATGACCTACGTCAACGCCATGAGCGAGCGCCGCGTGTTCGACGCGCTGCGCGGCTGGCTGCTGCGCCGCGACTTCGGCTATCGCGCCCTGTTCTGGATCACCGGTGCGCTGTCCTTCGCGCTGTCGCCGCTGCTGGACAATCTCACCACCGCGCTGGTGATGAGCGCGGTGCTGCTGGCGGTAGGTGCGGCCAACCCGCGCTTCGTGGCGACGGGCTGCATCAATATCGTGGTGGCGGCCAACGCCGGCGGGGCATTCAGCCCGTTCGGCGACATCACCACGCTGATGGTCTGGCAGCGCGGCCTCGTGGAGTTCTGGACCTTCTTCGCGCTGTTCGTGCCGGCGCTGGTGAACTGGCTGGTGCCGGCGGCGCTGATGCACTTCGCCCTGCCCGCGGGCCAGCCGCCCAGCAGCGACGCGCGCGTGCGCATGAAGCGCGGCGCCGGGCCGATCATGGCGCTGTTCGCGTTGACCGTGGCGCTGGCGGTGGGCTTCCACGGCGTGCTGCACGTCCCGCCGTTCCTGGGCATGATGACCGGGCTGGCGCTGCTGAAGCTCTATGGCTGGTGGCTGCAGCGCACCGCGCGCCATCGCGAGCGCGCCGATTTCGCCCGCGAAGGCTCGCCCGGCGACGTCGACGCCTTCGACAGCTACGAGCAGGTGGCGCGCGCGGAGTGGGACACGCTGCTGTTCTTCTTCGGCGTGATCATGTGCGTGGGCGCCCTGGGGTTCTGCGGCTATCTGGCGCTGTCCTCGCAGTGGTTCTACGGCACGCTCGGCGCCACCACCGCCAACGTGCTGGTCGGCCTGATGTCCGCGGTGCTCGACAACATCCCGATGATGGTGGCGGTGCTGCAGATGCATCCGTCCATGGACACCGGACAATGGCTGCTGGTGACGCTGACGGCCGGCGTCGGCGGCAGCCTGCTGTCGATCGGTTCGGCGGCGGGCGTGGCGCTGATGGGGCAGGCGCGCGGGCAATACACCTTCTTCAGCCACCTGAAATGGAGCTGGGCGATCGCGCTCGGCTACGCGGCCGGCATCGGCACGCACCTGTGGCTCAACGCGCGTCATTTCACCGGCTGATGCCGCGGCCGCGCAGGGCGCGTGCGCCGGTTACAATCGCGGCATGACCGAGTCGACGCCATGAGCGAATCCGCGCCCGTCGCGCACGCGGTGCGTGTCCTGCCGGCGCGCGCGATGCATGCGCTCAGCGAGTTCTTCCGGCTCGAGGCGGCCGGCGGCATCCTGCTGATCGGCGCCGCGGCGCTGGCGCTGCTGTGCGCGAATTCGCCGCTGGCCCCGCTCTACGAGGGGTTCCGCGAACTGCCGGTGCAGGTGCGCGTGGGCGCGCTCGACCTGGCCAAGCCGCTGCTACTGTGGATCAACGACGGCCTGATGGCGGTGTTCTTCCTGCTGGTGGCGCTGGAGATCAAGCGCGAGGCGCTGAGCGGGCAGCTGTCCGAGCGCTCGCAGCTGGTGCTGCCGCTGGCCTGCGCGGTCGCTGGCGTGGCGGTGCCGGCGGCGATCTTCTGGTTCGCCAACCGCGGCGACGCCGCCGCGATGCGCGGCTGGGCGATCCCGGCCGCCACCGACATCGCCTTCGCGCTGGGCATCCTCTCGCTGCTCGGGTCGCGGGTGCCGGTGGCGATGAAGCTGCTGCTGTCCACCATCGCGGTGGTCGACGACCTGGCCGCGATCGTGATCATCGCGCTGTTCTACACCGACAAGCTCTCGTTCGTGGCCCTGTGCTGGGCGTTCGCCGCGATCGCGGCGATGCTGGTGCTCAACCGCCGCGGCGTGCGCTCGCTCACGCCCTACCTGCTGCTCGGCGTGGTGGTGTGGGTGTGCGTGCTGAAGTCGGGCGTGCACGCGACGCTGGCCGGCGTGGTGACCGGATTGATGATTCCGCACGGCGGCCGCCGCGCGGAGGCGAGCCCGGATGAGGCCGGCATGGATGAGGCCGGCATGGATGAAGCCGCATCCTCGCCGCTGGAAACGCTCGAGCACGCGCTGCATCCCTGGGTGGCCTACGCCATCCTGCCGGTGTTCGCCTTCGCCAACGCCGGCCTCGACCTGCGCGGTTTCGCCTGGGGCGACGCGCTGACGCCGCTGCCGCTGGGCATTCTCTGCGGCCTGCTGATCGGCAAGCCGGTCGGCGTGGTCGGCGCCGCGCTGTTGCTGCGGTTAAGCGGCGTGGCGCTGCCGAAGGGGCTCGACCTGAAGGCGACGATCGGGCTCGGACTGCTGTGCGGCATCGGCTTCACCATGAGCCTGTTCATCGCTTCGCTCGGATTCGCCGCCGATGCCGCGCGTTTCGAGGCCAGCGTGTTCGGCGTGCTGGCCGCCTCGGTGGCGGCGGCGATCGCCGGCTACGCCTGGCTATGGATCGCCTTGCCCAAAGACGCGCGGGACGCGGCCTGAGGTGCGCCAGGCGCTCGTCTTCGGCGCCAGCGGCCAGATCGGCCGCCTGCTCGTGCGGCGCCTGGCCGGCCACGGCTGGCAGGTGCTCGCGGTCTCGCGCCAGGCGCGGCCGGACATCGAGGGCGTGCGCTGGCTGCGGGCGGACCTGGACGCCATGGACGGATGGCCGCCGCGCGTCGATGCGCTGCTGAGCTGCGGCCCGCTCGATCTGTTCGCGCGCTGGTATGCGCAGGCGCGGCTCGAGTGCCCGCGCGTGATCGCCTTCGGCTCCACCAGCGTGCGCGTGAAGGCCGCATCGGCCGACGCGGACGAGCGCGCGCTCGCGGCACGCCTGGCGGCCGGCGAGCGCGGCGTGCTGGAGACCGCGTCCTCGCGCGGCGCGGCGGCCACGGTGCTGCGGCCGACCCTGATCTACGGCGCCGGCGGCGACCGCACGCTCACCCGCATCGCGGCGCTGGCGCGGCGCTGGCATCGCTTCGTGCTGCCGCGCGACGCGGTCGGCCTGCGCCAGCCCGTGCATGCCGAGGATCTCGCCGCCGCGGCCTTCGCCGCGATCGACGCCGTCGTCGCGCATGGACGGGCCTACGACCTTCCCGGCGGGGAATCGCTGCCGTACCGCGAGATGGTGGCGCGCGTGCTGGCGGCGCTGCAGCCGCCGGCGCGGCTGCACGTGTGGCCGGCATGGGCTTTCCGGGCGTTGCTGGCATCGGCGCGCGCGGCCGGCCTCGCCGCCGGCTTCGGCGGGGCCGCGCTCGCGCGCATGCGCGAGGACCTGGCCTTCGACGCGATGCCGGCGCAGCGCGATTTCGGCTACGCGCCGCGTCCGTTCCGGCCGACGGCCGCGATGTTCGCGCCGCCGGCCGAGTGACGCCGGCGGGCCGGCGTCTCCGACGCGTCAGTATTTCCAGCCCAGCTTGCGATAGAGCTTGGACACCACCCAGGCCGGACCGATCAGCAGGTAGGTCAGGTCGGTGAAGAAGCTGGGCTTGCGGCCTTCGAGCTTGTGGCCGACGAATTGCGCGATCCAGGCGATCACGAACACGGCCAGCGCGGCCCGGAACAAGGCCTGCCCGCCGTAGGCGTCGTACAGCCAGCGCGTGAGCCAGGCCATCGCCAGGAGCAGCACCAGCATGCCCAGGCCGAGCACGCGCGAGGCGCGGTAATAGAACATCCAGGCGAAGAACATCGCCGGCACCGCCCACACGCCGGGGCGGAACCAGCTGGCCGTGACCGGGATGCACCAGAGCAGCGCGATCACGCTCCACAGGATCGCCGGCACCGCGACCAGATGGATGCGCTGGTTGGCGAGGTTGCGGTGGTCGTCGGAGTAGCTGGCGAACCAGCGGTCGATGGGGCGTTCGGGCGTGCTGCTCACGGCGGCTTCCGGGACGGGCGATGCGCATCGCTGCGCGGCAGGGACGGAGCATAGCGGCAAACCCCGTTGCCGCGCCGTCGGCCTCGGTCCGGACGCGAGACGGTCCGCGCGGGCCGTGGACGATGCAATAATCCCGCCGTTGCATGCCCGAGGGAGCGGGAAATGGAGCTTGCCTGGAATGCCGTGCTCACCCTGCTCAGCGCCGGCGCGGCCGGGCTGCTGGGCATTGTCTCGCTGGTGGTGGGCATCGCGTTCTGGCTGATGCCGAGCGCGTGGCTGCTGCACTGGATGGCCAGGCGCTCGGCGAATCCCGCGCTGGGATTCGCGGCGGCCGCGGCGGCGGTGCAGATCGGCGCGATGCTGTCGGCGATCCTGACGCCGCTGCTGGCGGGCGCGCTCTCGACAGCGGCGCCGGCCGCCGGGCGCATGGCGCTATGGCCGGTGCTGATGCTGCTCGCATTCGCGTCGATGCTGGTGGGCGTGCGCAGCGGCGTGCGCGGCCCCGGAGGCGTGCTGCTGCCCTGGTCGCGCGCGGCGGTCCTGGCGTTGCCGCCTTTCCTGCTGCTGTCCGGCCTGCAGGCGGTCGCCGCGGTCGCGCTGCTGCTCGCCTCGCGCGCGCCGCAATCGCCCTGGGGGTGAGCGCGGGACTAGTGCGCGCCGGACTTGGAGAACACCTGCAGCACCGCCACGCCGGCCACGATCAGGCCGATGCCGGCCAGGGCCGCGGCGTCGAGCGACTGCTTGAACACGATCCAGGCGATCAGCGTGACCAGCACGATGCCCAGGCCCGACCAGATCGCGTAGGCCACGCCCACCGGCACGGTCTTGAGCACGATCGACAGACACCAGAACGCCAGGCCGTAGAACACCACCACCACGACCGAGGGGCCGGGCCGGCTGAAGCCGTCGGAAGCCTTCAGCGCCGAGGTGGCGATCACCTCGGCGGCGATGGCGGCGATCAGGTACAGGTATCCGCTGCTCATGGGGGAACCCTCCGCGTTTTCCGCGCAGGATGGCAGGCGGCGCGCGAATCCGCACGGCGGCGCGGCGGCCGCCGCGCGGAACAGGCGTGGAGTCGGTCGAATGGGATCAGTCGAATAGGATCAATCGACGGCGATGTCGGCGAGCTTGTGCAGCGCCTCGGCGTACTTCGCCCGCGTGCGCTCGATCACTTCCGCCGGCAGGCGCGGGCCGGGCGCGGTCTTGTTCCAGTCCAGCGTTTCCAGGTAGTCGCGCACGAACTGCTTGTCGTAGCTGGGCGGGCTGGTGCCGATCTCGTAGCCCTCGGCGGGCCAGTAGCGCGAGGAGTCGGGCGTGAGCATTTCGTCCATCACGTGCAGGCGGCCGTCGGCATCGGTGCCGAACTCGAACTTGGTATCGGCCAGCAGGATGCCGCGCTCGGCGGCGTATTCGGCGGCGAAGCCGTACAGGC
The DNA here is from genome assembly GCF_022662575.1 of Luteimonas aquatica. GTDB lineage: Bacteria > Pseudomonadota > Gammaproteobacteria > Xanthomonadales > Xanthomonadaceae > Luteimonas > Luteimonas aquatica. The sequence goes on from NZ_JALBFU010000002.1 coordinate 324,093, forward strand.
GCAAGGTGGCGTCGCGCACCTGCTCGGCCAGGTCGGCGCCGATGGTGCGCACCATGGTGTCGAAATCGATGTTCTCGTCGTGGTCGCCGACCGCGGCCTTGGTGGAGGGCGTGAAGATCGGCTGCGCCAGCCGCTCGGCCTGGCGCAGGCCGTCGGGCAGGGCGATCCCGCTCACGCGGCCGGTCTTCTGGTAGTCCTTCCAGCCGCTGCCGATCAGGTAGCCGCGCGCGATCGCCTCCACCGGCACCGGCTTGAGCTTCTTGGTCACCACCGCGCGGCGCGCGTACAGCGCCGGGTCGACGCCGGCCGGCAGCACCGAGGCGACCTCGATCCCGGTCAGGTGGTTGGGCATCAGGTGCGCGGTCTTGGCGAACCAGAAGTTGCTGATCTGGCAGAGCATTTCGCCCTTGCCCGGGATCGGGTCGGGCAGTACCACGTCGAAGGCGCTGAGGCGGTCGGTGGCCACGATCAACAGCTGGGGATCGCTGCCGTCGCCCGGCAGCTCGAACACGTCGCGCACCTTGCCGCGGTGGCGCAGGACCAGGCCGGGAAGGTCGGCGGAAAGCAGGGTGGTGGCGGCCAACTCGAAGATCTCGCGTGGGCGATGGGCCGGCTAGTGTAGTGCAGGCGCGCCGGGCCGCCAGGGGCGAAAGTCTCGCCCCGGCGGGCCGCCCGGCCCGGGCGGGCGGATCGCGGCGGCGGCCGGCCAGCCCGTACACTGTGCCCATGAAACGCTGGTACGGAAAACTGCTCGGCCTGATCGCCGGGTTCCTGCTGCTGCGCACCAGCCCGCTGCTGGGCGCGGCGGTCGGGCTGCTGATCGGCCACGCCTTCGACGCCGACTGGTTCCGCAGTCCACGCGACAACCCCTACCGCGTGCTCGGCCTGACCGAGGAGGCCAGCGACGCCGAGATCGACCTCGCCTATCGCCGCCTGATCAGCCAGTACCACCCCGACCGCCTCAACGGCGTGGCCGAGGAGCTGCGCCGGCAGGCCGAGAGCAAGGCGCGGGAGATCAATGCGGCCTACGACCGGATCAAGGCCTTGCGGCAAAAGCGATGAAGAAGATCCTCGCCTCGCTCATGGGCCGGAAGACGAAGGACGCCGCCGCGCCCGAGGGGCAAACGCCGCAATCGCTGGACCCGTCGACGCTCCTGTTCTCGATGCCGACGATTTCGAACGATCTCGCCCCCGTGGAGCCCCTGCAGGCGCCGCCGCAGGAGGCGGACTTCGTCCTGCACGAGGACGAGTGGGCGCAGGTGGAGTTCTTCCCGGGCACGAAGCTCGCGGACGTTCAAGGGATGCTCGTCGAGTACAAGGCATTCGAAGCCGAGCACCGGGAGCGCCATGGATGGAGAAACGCGTATCTGCGCAGGATCGATCGTGTCCCGGTGCTGGATGGCGCGCGCGCGCTGGAGCGCCTGCAGCGCGTTCTGGACGCGACGGCAGGCGCCGCGCCGATCCTGTTCTCCTCGGGTGCCGGGATCGGCCGGGTGATGGACGGATTCTCGCTGCCGCTGGGCGGAAACGTCGCCTTGTACGGCTACCTCGCCGCGGAGGGGATCCCGGTCCTGGCCGCCGCGCTGGGGGAGAATCCCGACAACGGCCGGCTGGTCGATGCTTTCGCCAAGCTGCATGCCTCCGATGGCCTGATCCTGGTGGACTGGCGGCAGCAGCTGGCCCTGACCGGCCTCGCGCAAGACGGCAGCCTCCAGGCATTCCGCCCCTGATCGCCGCGATCCGCGCAGTTCGAGCACCATTCCCCCACGACGCTCCATGAAAGAGCCGCCATCATGCAATCGACCGTCATCGCCCCCTCCATCCTCTCCGCCAACTTCGCCAAGCTCGGCGAGGAAGTCGACAAGGTCCTCGCCGCCGGCGCCGACTGGGTGCACTTCGACGTGATGGACAACCATTACGTGCCCAACCTCACCATCGGGCCGCTGGTGTGCGAGGCGCTGCGCAAGCACGGCGTGAGCGCGCCGATCGACGTGCACCTGATGGTCGAGCCGGTGGACCGGATCATCCCGGACTTCGCCAAGGCCGGCGCCAGCCTGATCAGCTTCCATCCCGAGGCCAGCCGCCACGTGCACCGCACCATCCAGCTGATCAAGGCGGAAGGCTGCCAGGCCGGGCTGGTGTTCAATCCGGCGACCTCGCTCGACGCGCTCGACTACGTGCTCGAGGACCTCGACCTGGTGCTGCTGATGTCGGTGAACCCGGGCTTCGGCGGCCAGTCCTTCATTCCCTCGGCGCTGGACAAGCTGCGCGAGGCGCGCGCGCGCATCGACGCCTGCGGCAAGCCGATCCGCCTGGAGATCGACGGCGGGGTGAAGGCGGAGAACATCGCCGAGATCGCGCGCGCCGGCGCCGACACCTTCGTCGCCGGCTCGGCGATCTTCGGCCATCCCGGCTCTGAGAAGGAACCTTACGCGCAGATCATCAGCCGCATGCGCGCGGCGGTGGACGGCGTGCGCGCATGACCGGCACCTGCGACCTGTGCGACGCGCACGGGGATGCGGCGCGCGTGCTCGCGCTGCCCTGGCGCGACTACGGCGGGCGCATCGCCTTCTCCGGCCAGGTGAGCACGGTGCAGGCGCTGGAGGACAATTCGAAGGTGCGCGAGGCCGTCGCCGAGGCGGGCGGGGGACGCGTGCTGGTGGTCGACGGCGGCGGTTCGCTGCGGCGCGCGATGCTCGGCGACCTGCTGGCCGAGAAGGCAGCGGCCAACGGCTGGGCCGGCGTGGTGGTGGTCGGGGCGATCCGCGACAGCGCGGCGATCGGCCGGCTCGCTCTCGGCGTGAAGGCGCTCGGCACCTGCCCGCGCAAGACCGACAAGCGCGACCAGGGCCTGCGCGAGGTGGCGGTGGAGATCGGCGGCGTCGCGGTCAGGCCGGGCGACTGGCTGTACGCCGACGAGGACGGCGTGATCGTCGCCGAGACCGCCCTGACCTGACCGCGCCTCTTTTCCAGGCATCCGCACCTTGCATGCGGACCTGCACAGGCCGAAGCCTGCCGAATATTTGGAGGCAATCCCGCCTCCGCCCGTCGTCCCTGCTATGGCCTTCCATGCTCCGCGCGGCAAGTGACGGGACCATGACAGGGGCGGCCGGCGTTCATGCTGCGGCCGTGCCGGACTGCTAGCGTGCGCGGTTCTGCAACTACCGTCACGACCTCGATGACCGCACCGCGCTGGCGCCTGATCCTCAACGGCAAATCCGCAGGCGACGAGGCCTTGCGCGCGGCCGTCGCGGCCACGCGCGCCGAGGGCATCGCCCTCGACGTGCGCGTCACCTGGGAGGGCGGCGACGCGGAGCGCTACGTCGCCGAGGCCATCCACGACGGCGTCGACACGATCGTCGCGGCCGGCGGCGACGGCACGCTCAGCGAGGTGGCCACCACGCTCGCCCACCGCGAGGAGGCGGCCGAGGCGCTGCCCTCGCTGGGCCTGGTGCCGATGGGCACCGCCAACGACTTCGCCACCGCCGCCGACATTCCGCTGGAACCCTTGCCGGCGCTGCGGCTGGTGCGGGCGGAGGCGGCGCAGCCGGTCGACCTGCTGCGGCTGGACGCGCACGGCACGCCGCACTGGGCCGCCAATCTCGCCAGCGGCGGCTTCGGCACCCAGGTGACGGTGGAGACCCACGAGGGCCTGAAGAAGATGCTCGGCGGCCTGGCCTATTTCATCACCGGCATCGCCAAGCTCGGCCGCATCGATCCGATCGCCGCGCGCATCGAGGGGCCGGAGTTCCGCTGGGAGGGCGCCTTCATCGCGCTCGGCGTCGGCAACGGCCGCCAGGCCGGCGGCGGGCAGGCGCTGTGCCCGGACGCGCGCATCGACGACGGCCTGCTCGACCTGACCATCGTGCCGGAACTCTCGGGCGAGGTCGCGGCCACCCTCGGCACCATGCTGACCGAGGGCAAGCACGCCGCGCTCGACCGGGTGGCGGTGCGGGCGCAGCTGCCGCGCATCGAGATCGAGGCGCCGTCGCCGTTCGTGCTCAATCTCGACGGCGAACCGGTCACCGCTTCCCGCTTCCACATCGAATGCGTGCCCAGGCGGCTGCGCATGCACCTGCCCGCCGGGTGTCCGATGCTGGGCGCCTAGCCCGCCCGCCGCGCTCCACGCCGGGCCGGCGGACCGGCTATATTGCGCGCATGCGTCCTTGCGCGTCCCCGCAGTTCCTGTCCTCCGGCCTGGGTTGGCGATGGCGCCGTCGCCGCCTCGCTCCCGCTCGCCCGCATTCCCAGGAAACGCCGCGTGACCACGCCAGACCTGTTCCAACGCTACGCCGCTGAAGGCCACACCCGCATTCCGGTGGTGCGCGAGGTGCTGTCCGACCTCGACACGCCGCTCTCGGTCTACCTGAAGCTCGCCGACGGTCCCTATACCTACCTGTTCGAATCGGTGGAGGGCGGCGAGCGCTTCGGCCGCCATTCGATCATCGGCCTGCCGGCGAGCAAGGTCTACGCCTTCCGCGGCCATACCTTGACCGTGAGCGAGCTAGGCGAGGTGGTGGAGACGCGCGAGGTGGCCGATCCCCTCGCCGAGGTCGAGCGCCTGCGCGCGGCGCACTCGGTGCCCAGGCTCGACGGCCTGCCGGGCTTCACCGGCGGCCTGGTCGGCTGGTTCGGCTTCGAATGCATCGGCTACATCGAGCCGCGCCTGGCCGGTCCGCTGCCGCACGCCGGGGACGGGCCCGGCGCGGACAAGCCCGACGAGCTCGGCACGCCCGACATCCTGCTGATGCTCAGCGAGGAAGTGGCGGTGTTCGACAACCTCAAGGGCCGACTGTACCTGATCGTGCATGCCGATCCGCGCCAGCCGCAGGCCTGGGCCCGCGCCAACCGCCGCCTCGACGCGCTGGCGCACCGCCTGCGCCACGGCGGCGCCGGCTACCCGGAGACGCTGGTGCCGGCGGCCATCGACGAGAGCGACTTCCGCTCCTCGTTCACGCGCCCGCAGTACGAGGACGTGGTGCGCAAGGCGCAGGAATACATCCGCGCCGGCGACATCTTCCAGGTCGTGCCCTCGCAGCGGCTCTCGGTGCCGTTCAATGCGCGCCCGGTGGACGTGTACCGCGCGCTGCGCGCGCTCAATCCCTCGCCGTACATGTACTTCATCGACGTCGGCGGCACGCAGGTAGTCGGCTCCTCGCCGGAGATCCTCGCGCGGCTGCAGGACGGGGTGGTGACGGTGCGCCCGATCGCGGGCACGCGCCGGCGCGGCGCGACGGCGGAGGAGGACGCCGCGCTCGAGGCCGAGCTGCTGGCCGACCCCAAGGAGCGCGCCGAGCACCTGATGCTGATCGACCTCGGCCGCAACGACGTCGGCCGCATCAGCGAGGCGGGCAGCGTGCAGGTGGGCGAGCAGTTCGTGATCGAGCGCTACAGCCACGTCATGCACATCGTCAGCGAGGTCACCGGCCGCCTGAAGCCGGGCCTGAGCTACGCCGACGTGCTGCGCGCCACCTTCCCGGCCGGCACGGTGAGCGGCGCGCCGAAGATCCGCGCGCTGGAGATCATCCGCGAGCTGGAGCCGGTCAAGCGCAACATCTACTCCGGCGCGGTCGGCTACATCGGCTGGCACGGCGATGCCGACACCGCCATCGCGATCCGCACCGCGGTCATCCAGGGCGGCCGCCTCTACGTGCAGGCCGGCGGCGGTGTGGTATACGACTCCGACCCGGGCGCCGAGTGGGAGGAGACGATGAACAAGGGACGCGCGCTGTTCCGGGCGGTGGCGGAGGCCGCGAAGGGGTTGTGAACTGATCGCGGAGCATCGTCGCTGAAACCGCAGATCCGAAGGAGACAACGATGGATGCGTCGCGCAGAAAGGCCATGGTGGGAATGGCGGGGGTCGCGGGAAGCGCCGGTCTCGGCCTGGCCGCCACCGCATCGCCGGGACAGGCCGCCACCACGATCAATGCCGAGGAGGTCGGCTACCAGGCGGCCGGGGTCGGCGCCGTGGCCAGGACGGTGCGCGACAAGCTCTACGACGTCGAACTCGACGCCGCCGACTACGGCGCCGTGGGCGACGGCACGACGGACGACGCGCCGGCGCTGCAACGGCTGGCCAACGCGGCGCATGCGGCCGGCGGCGCCACCATTCGGCTCGGGCCCACCACCTATGCCATGGGCGATTACCTCCGCCTGCCGCCGAGGACGCGGCTGATCGGCTCGGCGGGGCGCACGGTCATGAAAGCCCTGCCCAACAGCGCGGCCAACCCGGTGTTGCTGGAAATCGGCCCGGAGGCGTTCGGGCTCGCGCGTACCGCCGACGTGCTCGTGGAAGGGGTGACTTTCGATGGCGCGCTCGGCCAGATTCCGACGTTCAACAATGTCGTGACCGTGTACAAGGCCGACCGGGTCGTGTTCAGCCACTGCCGATGGCAGAACACCCGCGGCATCGGCGTGATCTTTTCCACCGACATCGCCCATTCCGGCACGGCCCACTGCACCTTCGAGAAGGTCGGCTACCTGTACGGCAGCACGAACAACCTCGACGACCGGCGCGACGCCGTCAACTTCGGCGGCGGACAGCTGGACAACAACGTCTTCAATTTCGTGGAGTCCTGCAATATGCAGGACATCGGCCTGGCCGCGATCGCGTCCCAGTCGCAGCGGAATTTCAAGGCCGTCGGCAACTCCATGCGCAACACCAACGCCGGCTCGATCTACGGCAGCAACAACGACGGGCTGGTGGTGGCCAACAACAACATCTACGACGCCAACGGCAATTCCATCGACATCTTCGGCAGCCGGCGCACCACGATCACCGGCAACGCCATCCTTTACGGCGCCTCGGCGGGGATCATGATCGGCGGCTCCAACGTCGACGGCGTGGTGGTCGCGAACAATGTGCTGATGGGCAACGTGGTGTCCGTGGAAGGCACCGTCCACAAGGGCCAGATCACGCTGCACAACAGCGAGAACATGAAGAACGTGGTGGTCGCCGGCAACATCGCCACCAATTCCGTCGGCTACGGCTTCTACGTAGTGCCGCTGGGCACCACCAACACCACCAGCCGCCCGATGGGGGCCGGCATCGTGATCGGCGCCGACAACGTGTTCTCGGCGAACGCGCTGGGCGACTTCTCCGGCCTGGACGCGGCCTATTCGGGCAGCTCCGGGGCCAGGCTGTACAACCTGGCGGCGGGCGCTTCCCTGCGGCTGATGGACTGCCTGTGGGGCGTGGAGCAGAAGCCCAATTACGCGATCATCGAGGCGGTCTACACCGGGACGGGTGCGGTCGCGGTGATGGCGGCGCGCGGCGCCGCGGCGGTGCTGGAGCTCCAGGACCCGTCGAACGCGTTCAGCGCGACGGACACGGGAACGGAGAACGCCATCTACCGGGACGCGGCCAGCAACACGGTCGTGTTGAAGAACCGTTCCGCCGCCACGCGCACCTACGCGATCACCATTCGCGGCATCGGCAACGTGGTCGCCTGAGGTCAAGCGCCGCTGGGCGCGGCTTCCGCGGCGCGCCCCTCAGGCGGGCCAGTCGAACACCTTCCGCTGCCCTTCGAGAATTTGTGCCGATAGCGCGGGATCCGGCTCGGTCGACCAGACGTTGCGCTCGTGCGTGCCGCCGAGCTGGATGCCGTCGCGGCGCGGGAACATGTAGTAGCGCCCGGCGATGGTGGCGTAGTCGATCTCCGGCTGCGGGGCGAGCACGGTCAGCTGGCCCTTGATCGGCAGCATGCTGGCGTCGCCGAACAGGTCGCGGGCGCCCAGGCCCGTGCAGTTGAACACCAGCGGCTCGGGCAGCGCGGCGACCTCGTCGAGATGGGCGAAGCCGCGCACCACCACGCGGCCGCCGGCCAGGCGGACCGCGTCGATCATCGCCGGCAGGTAGATCGTCGGCTCGATGATCATGGTCTGGATCTCGTGCAGGTACCGTCCGGCGAACGGATGCGTGCCGGGGGCGTGCGTGCGCGTGCGGAACAGCTCGGGCGTCTGCGCCCATTCCCAGCCCGGTTCGAAGCCGGGCTTCTTCGAGACGAAGTACAGCGGCATCCAGCGGATGCCGTAGCGCTGGTCGGGCAGCAGCTGGAAGCGGCGGTGTGCGAAGCGCGAGGCGCGCGCCAGGCGCGCGCCGAACTCGGGGGTGCGCAGCTCGCGATCGGTCAGCGCGCTCGGCCCCCATTGCGCGCCGGCGATGTTGGAGACGGTGTCCGGCGGCAGTTCGCGCGCGTAGAGGGTGACGTCGAAGCCGTGGTCCTGCAGCAGGCGCGCCGTGGCCAGGCCGACCGCGCCGCAGCCGAGCACGGCGGCGCGGCGCTGCGGCTGCGCCAGGGCCAGTTCCAGGGCGAGTTCGGCCGTGCCCCAGGACAGGGTGACGCCGCAGCCGCCGTGGCCGTAGTTGTGGATCACCAGCTTCTCGCCCAGGCGCTCCGGCTCGACGCGGAAGCCGGTGGGCCGGAAGGGACGCAGCCCGGCCACCTCGCGGATCACCAGCGCCGGATCCACCTGCAGGCGCGGCAGCTGCAGCCGCGCGGCGGCCGCGGACGGCGCGGCGATGCGCGTGACGCAGCCGGGCAGCGCGAGCAGGGCCGCGCTGCCCAGGGCTGCCTGCAGCAGCCGGCGTCGCGCGGGCGCGACGATGTCGGGAGCGGCGAGAGCGGATTCGGGCATGCGGCACTCCGATCGGCGATTCGGCCGCCAGCTTACCCGAGCCGGTCCGGAGGCCCGGTGCGGGCGCGTCGCGCTTCCTAAAATTTTCTTCATCCCGCCGCCACTTCGCGGCCAGCGGCGCGGGCGCAACCTGTCTCCATCGCAGCACGGCATGCGGCCCAACGGTATGCCGCCGATGCGATCCACCCATCCCCGAGGAGCCGCAACCATGAGTATCCGCCCCATCGCCGCCGCCCTGCTGGCCGCCACCTTCGCCTTCGCTTCGGCCGGCGCGTTCGCGCAGGACGCCGCCAGCACCGCACCGGCCGCCAAGACCGCCACCGCCGGCAAGACCACGACCAAGAAGGCGCGCAAGCACCACCGCCAGAAGCAGGCCAAGACCGAAGCCGCCGCCAGCGGCACGGCCAAGAGCAACTGAGTTCGTTCCGGTTTCGGGCGCGGCGCGCATCCGTCTGGTCGATCGTTCCGGATCCGCGTCGCGTCCGTCCTTCGTTCGTTTCGGGGGCGGTTGGTGTTCGTGCGTTCTCGTCGTTTCGTCCCGCCCGGCCCCCGGGGCGGGACGCTTCTTTCCCCCGCGCGGCGCGTCGCCGATGCCGGTCCGGACCGGTCGGCGCGCTGGAGTTCCCCCGATGTCGTTCGCCGGCCGCCTCCTGCTCGCCGCGGCATTGGCGGTCGTGGCCCCGGGCGCCGCGGCCGCGGCCGCACCGCCCGCCGGGCACGCAAAGCCGGCGCACGCATGCCTGAAGCGCAGCAGGCTCGGGCGCTGCGAGCGCTGGTCGCGCGCGGCCAGGCGCGCCGCTCCGTCGGCGACGCACGATGCCCGGCCGCGCGGTCGCTGATGCTTGCCTCACCGGTTGGCCGGCTTCGTGAACGTTCCCCGCCGCCCACGACCCTCTCCGTGGGCGCCATGCTCCGCCAGTTCCGACTGGCGGAGTATTCTCTCGCCACGACGACAGACCGGCGCCCGGATTCCGCATGCGTATCCTGCTCGTAGAGGACGACCCGCAGACCGCAGGCTTCATCGGCAAGGGACTGCGCGAGGACGGCCATAACCTCGACCATGCCGACAACGGCAAGGACGGGCTGTTCTACGCCACCACCGAAAGCTACGACGCCATCGTGCTCGACCGCATGCTGCCGCAGCTCGACGGCCTGACCGTGCTGCGCACGCTGCGCGGCGCCGGCAACCGCACGCCGGTGCTGCTGCTGACCGCGCTGGGCGACGTCGACCATCGCGTGGAGGGCTTGCGCGCCGGCGCCGACGACTATCTGGTCAAGCCCTTCGCCTACGCCGAGCTGAGCGCGCGCCTGGACGGCTTGACGCGCCGCGCGGCCCGCGACGCCGGCAGCGAGCCGACGCGGCTGCGCGTGGGCGACCTCGAGCTCGACCTGCTCAAGCGCTCGGCCGCGCGCGCCGGCAAGGCCATCGAGCTGCAGCCGCGCGAGTTCCGCCTGCTCGAATACCTGATGCGCCAGGCCGGCCGCGTGGTCACGCGCACGATGCTGCTGGAGGCGGTCTGGGACTATCACTTCGATCCGCAGACCAATGTCATCGACGTGCACATCAGCCGTCTGCGGCAGAAGATCGACCAGGGATTCGCCACGCCGCTGCTGCACACCGTGCGCGGCGCCGGCTACCGGCTGGACGCCTAGGCCGCGCGATGTCCGCGATGCGCACGCCGGCGCGAACGCTGCTGCCGCGCTCGACCAGCGTCCGGCTGGCGGTGGCGGTGGCCACGGCCTTCCTGCTGGCCTGCGTGCTGCTCGGCGGTGGCGTGTATCTGGCCGTGTCGGCCCTGCTCGACGACGATGCCCGCGAGGTGGTGCGCGCCGAGGCAGGCGGGCTGGCCGCCACCTACCGGCAGTCCGGGCGCGACGGCCTGCTCGCCGAAATCCGCCGTCGCGTGGCCGCGCCGGACGATCCGGACACCGTCTACGCGCTGGTGGCCGGCGACGGCCGCGTGCTGGCCGGCAGCTACGCGCGCCTGCCGGTGCGCCATGGCCTGCATGCCGGCAGGCGCCAGGACTGGATCGAATTCCACGACGACACCACCGACGGCGCGCCGCGGGTGCTGGCCAATCTTTTCCGCCTGGCGGACGGCGAGACGCTGCTGACCGGGCTGCGCACGCGCTCGGAAGACGGCTTCCTGGCGCTGATGCTCGATTCGGCGCTGGTGGCGCTGCTGGTGGCCACCGCCCTGGGCGCGCTGGTCGGCGGCTTCACCGCGCGCTGGGTCTCGCGGCGCCTGCGCAGCCTGGACGCCACCGCCGCGCGCGTGGGCGCGGGAGAGCTGGGGCTGCGCGCGCCGGTGGACGGCAGCGACGACGCCTTCGACCGCCTCGCGCACCGCTTCAACGCCATGCTCGACCGCATCGAGGACCTGCTGGGCGGCGTGCGCCACGCCACCGACCACATCGCCCACGACCTGCGCACGCCGCTCACGCGCCTGCGCCACCAGCTCGAGCAGTTGCGCCAGCGCGCGCTGGCGCGCAGCGGGGCCGAGCCCGAGCTCGACGCCGCCATCGCCGAGAGCGACCAGCTGCTGCAGTCCTTCGGTGCGCTGCTGCGGCTGGCGCGGATCGAGGCGCAGCCGATGCTGGATGCGGCCTCGCCGGAACAGGCGCCGCGCGTCGACCTGCAGGCGATCGCGCGCGACGCGCTGGAGATGTACGCCCCGATCGCCGCGCAGCGCGGCATCGTGCTGCGCGAGCGCACCGCGCCGGCGCCGGTCCACGGCGATGCCGACCAGCTGTTCCAGCTGCTGGTGAACCTGCTCGACAACGCGATCAAGTTCGCGCCCGAGGGCAGCGCGGCCGAACTCTCGGTGGCCGCGGGCGCGCAGAGCGTGCAGCTGGAGATCGCCGACCGCGGACCGGGCATCGCCGAGGCCGATCGCGAACGCGTGCTCGACCGCTTCGTGCGCCTGGAAGCGCATCGCGGCTCGCCCGGCACCGGGCTCGGGCTGAGCCTGGTGCGCGCCATCGCCAGGCGCCACGACGCACGCATCGAGTTGCTCGACAACGCGCCCGGGTTGCGGGTGCGGATCGTGTTCCCGGCGGCATAAGCCCGGCGCGTCGCACGCCGGCCGCGCTCAGCCGTGCGGCCTTCGCGCCACGATCCATCCCTTCGCCAGCACCAGGACGATGGCGACGTGGAAGACGACGTCGGCGGCGGTGCGCGGCCCGACGCCCACTACGATGGTGAACACGCCGACCAGGGTGCCGAACAGCGCAAAGCCCTGGGCGAGCAGCGCGGCTCGCCGGGTATGCGCGGGCCTGAGCAGGCTCCAGGCCAGCGCCCCCAGCAGCACCGTGCCGATCACGCTCTCGGCGATCGCCGCCTTCAGGTGCGCATGGCCGGTCGCGATCACGCCGAAATGCGTCAGCGCGGCCAGCGCGAAAGCCGTGGCTTCCACGGCGAGGAAGGCGCGCAGGCGCTGCAATGCGCACAGGCCCTTGCGTGCGTGGATGGAGCGGGGCAGCGCGGCCGACCTAGTCATGGCGGGTCTCCTCGGAAGATGCGGCCGCGACGTTGGCGGCCATGCGGTCGAGCACCGCGCGGAAGATCTCCAGGTGCTCGGGCGGGATGCCTGCGCGCAGGCGCGCGTCGTGCGCGACCGCGCACTGGCGCAGGCGGTGGAACAGGGCGCGACCCTGCTCGGTCGGCGCCACGGCGTGCACGCGGCGGTTCTCGGGCAGGCGGGTGCGGGTCAGCAGGCCGTCGCGCTCCATGCCGTTGAGGTGGTGGGTGAGGGTGGGGCCCTGGATGCCGACCGTCGCCGCCAGCTCGGCCTGGGTGCGGTGGCCGCCGCGCATGAGCGCCATCAGCACCAGCCAGGTGGGCAGCGAGCCGCCGCCCTGCTGCAGGGCGGCGTCGAAGGCGCGGCTGGCGGTCTTGGCCGTGCGCGCCAGGAGAAGGCCGATCGGGGCTTGCGTGGGCATCGTCATGGGAATACGATAGATATCGAATCATTAGATGTCAATCATTCAAACTGGCAATCGCCCGGAGGCCTTCATGCACACGCTGATCATCCTGCTGCTCTGCCTGCACGTGCTGGCCGGCGTGTTCTGGGCCGGCTCGACCTTCACGCTCGCGCGCAGCGGCGGCAGCGGCGCCTCCGCGCTGCTGTGGCCGCAGATGGGCGCGGCGGCGATGGCGCTGCTGACCGGCCTGGCCTTGTGGGGCATCGTCCATGCCGGGCGTTTCGCGCCGAGCGAGCAGGCGCTGGCGCTGGGCATGCTCGCCGCGCTCGCCGCCGCCGCCGTGCAGATCGGCCTGCGCGCGAAGCCGGCGCTGTCGCAGCGCGTGGCGGCCGGACTGCTCGCCTTGACCGTGGTGTGCATGGCCGCCTCGCGCTATCTCGGCTAGGACGCCCGAGGCCGGAGCTGCGCGCAGCGCGGCGGTGGAGTTCCAGCGCGTGCCGCCTTGCCGCAGCGCGGAGGCCACCGCACAATGGAACGCGTCTCTCGCCCCGCGCGCCCGCTGCGCGCGCCTCCGATGGAGGATGGGCCGGGCACCGAGTCGGTGCGAATCGTAAATCGCCCTTCAAGCCCAACGAAACAGGCGATTTATGCTGCTGATGATCGACAACTACGACAGCTTCACCTACAACCTCGTGCAGTACCTGCAGACCTTGGGTGCCGAGGTGAAGGTGGTGCGCAACGATGAGTTGTCGGTATCGCAGATCGCCGCGCTGCAGCCCGAGCGGATCGTGATCTCGCCCGGCCCGTGCACGCCGAACGAGGCGGGGGTGTCGCTGGAGACGATCCGCGAGCTCGGCGCGCGGGTGCCGATCCTGGGCGTCTGCCTCGGCCACCAGAGCCTGGGCCAGGCCTACGGCGGCCAGGTGATCCGCGCCGGCCGCATCATGCACGGCAAGACCTCGCGTATCCGCCACGAGGGCAAGGGCGTGTTCGCCGGCCTGCCGGACGGCTACGAGGCCACGCGCTACCACTCGCTGGTGGTGGACAAGGACGCGCTGCCTGATTGCCTGGAAGTCACCGCCTGGACCGATCACGACGACGGCTCGATGGAGGAGGTCATGGGCCTGCGCCACCGCGAGCATCCGGTGCAGGGCGTGCAGTTCCATCCCGAGTCGATCCTCACCGAGCACGGCCATGCGCTGCTGAAGAACTTCCTGGAGGCATGAGGCAGATGCCGCTCACGCCCCAGGAAGCCCTGCAGCGCACCATCGAGCACCGCGAGATCTTCTTCGACGAGATGGTCGAGCTGATGCGGCAGATCATGCGCGGCGAGGTATCGCCGACGATGACCGCCGCGATCCTCACCGGCCTGCGCGTGAAGAAGGAGACCATCGACGAGATCGCCGCCGCGGCCACGGTGCTGCGCGAGTTCGCGCGCCCGGTGGAAGTGGCCGACCGCAGCCGGCTGGTCGACATCGTCGGCACCGGCGGCGACGGCGCGCATACCTTCAACATCTCCACCGCCTCGATCTTCGTGGTCGCCGCCGCCGGCGCGCGCGTGGCCAAGCACGGCAACCGCAGCGTGTCGTCCAAGTCCGGCAGCGCCGACGTGCTGGAGGCGCTGGGCGCCAGGATCGAACTGCAGCCCGCGCAGGTGGCGCAGTGCATCGAGCGCTGCGGCATCGGCTTCATGTTCGCGCCGATCCACCATCCGGCGATGAAGGTGGTGGCGCCGGTGCGCAAGGAAATGGGCGTGCGCACGCTGTTCAACATCCTCGGTCCGCTGACCAACCCGGCCGGGGCGCCGAGCATCCTGATGGGCGTGTTCCACCCCGATCTCGTCGGCATCCAGGTGCGCGTGCTGCAGGCGCTCGGCGCGCAGCGCGCGGTGGTGGTGTGGGGCCGCGACGGCATGGACGAGCTGTCGCTGGGCGCGGCCTCGCTGGTGGGCGAGCTGCGCGAGGGCGTGGTGCGCGAGTACGAGGTGCATCCGGAGGATTTCGGCATCCGCATGGCCGCCAGCCGCAACCTGCGGGTGGAGAACGCCGACGACTCCAAGGCGATGCTGCTGCAGGCGCTCGGCAACACGCCCGGCCTGCCGCTGGAGATCGTCGCGCTCAACGCCGGCGCGGCGCTGTACGCGGCGGGCACGGCGGATTCGATCGCCGAGGGCATCGCCCGCGCGCGCGAGACGATCGCCTCGGGCGCGGCGATGGCCAAGCTCGAAGCGTTCGTGGCGCTCACGCGCGAGCTGGCCGAGCAGGCGCCGGCCTGACGGGGCGCATGGTATTTTGAGGCCGCTCACAGGGCGCGGCGCCGACGCGCGCCCGCCGCAATCGCGATAGGTGTTGTTCCCGATGTCCTCCTCCCCGAAGCCCGACGTGCTGCGGAAGATCCTGCAGCGCAAGACCGAAGAGATCGCCGAGCGTTCGGCGCGCGTGCCGCTGCGCGAGCTGCAGGCGCGCGCGCGCGATGCCGCGCCTGCGCGCGGCTTCGCCAGGGCGGTCGGGGCGAAGATCGCCGCCGGCCTGCCGGCGGTGATCGCCGAGGTGAAGAAGGCGAGCCCGTCCAAGGGCGTGATCCGTCCGGACTTCGACCCGACGGCCATCGCGCGCAGCTACGAGGCCGGCGGCGCGGCCTGCCTGTCGGTGCTGACCGACGTCGATTTCTTCCAGGGCGCCGACGCCTACCTGCAGCAGGCGCGCGCGGCCTGCGCGCTGCCGGTGCTGCGCAAGGATTTCACCGTCGATCCCTACCAGGTGGTGGAGGCGCGCGCGCTCGGCGCCGACTGCATCCTGCTGATCGTCGCCGCGCTCGAGGACGAGCGCATGGCGCGCCTGTCGGAACAGGCGCTGGAACTGGGCATGGACGTGCTGGTGGAGGTGCACGACCTCAACGAGCTGGAGCGCGCGCTGCAGGTGCCGGCACCGCTGCTGGGCATCAACAACCGCAACCTGCGCACCTTCGAGGTGTCGCTGGACGTGACGCTGGCGCTGCGCGATGCGGTGCCCAGGGACCGGCACCTGGTCACCGAGAGCGGCATCCTGGTGCCGGAGGACGTGCGCCGCATGCGCGATGCCGGCATCGACGCCTTCCTGGTCGGCGAGACCTTCATGCGCGAGCCCGATCCGGGCGCCGCGCTGCGCCGGCTGTTTTTCCAGGGCACGCCGGAGCGCGAAGTGGCGGAGGACGCGACCGCGGGCACGGCGGCGGGCACGTCGATCGCCGCCGCCGTCGCCGCCGAGGCGGTTTCCGGGATGGCGCATGCGGATGCCGGCGTCGCCGAAGCGCGTCCTGCCGGGGCCGGCACCGACCCGGCTGTCGCCGCCGAAGCCGCATCCCCGATCCCGCCGCAGGTCGAAGGCGTGCCGCCGCCCGAGGCGCGCGATGCGCCGCTGGTGGTGTTCGATTTCGACCATACCCTCTACAACGGCGATTCCGGCGGCCACCTGTTCGCCTGGCTGATCCGTCGCCGGCTGTGGCGCACGGCGCTGGCGCTGCTGCTCACGCCGCTGCTGGGGCCGCTGCTGGCCTATCTGCCGACGCGGCGCCATGCCGTCTCGGCCTATGTCTGGATCGGCACCGTCGGCCTGCATCGCCGCCGCGACCTGGATGCGCTGATCGACGCCTACGTCGCCGCCCACGCCGGCGAGATCCAGCGGCGCCTGCTGCCGGTGGCGCTGGAAGTGCTGCACGGGCACCGCCAGCGCGGCGACAACGTGCTCATCGCCACCGGCGCGCCGCCGCGGCTGGCGCGCGCCATCCTCGGTTTCGTCGCGCACGAGGACGTGCCGGTGATCGGCACCGTGGTTGGCCCGCGCCTGGGCGGCCTGGGCGCGCTGCGCCACTGCCATGCCGAGGAAAAGATGCGGATGATCCGCGAGGCGGGCTACACGGCGCAGATCGCCACCGCCTATTCCGACAGCCGCGCCGACCTGCCGCTGCTCAAGGCCGCGCGCGCCCCGGTGGTGGTGAACCCGAAGGCGGGCGCGGTGGAGGCTTTCCGCCGCGTGTTGCCGCCGGGCACGCCGATCCTCAACTGGGGCTGCCCCGGCCGAAGTGGGCGAGGGGCCGCAAGCTAGCGAAGGCCCACAAGGCCTTCGCTGCGGCCCCGAGCGCCCGGCCATGGATGGCCGGGCCGGACGTTCCGGTGCCATTGCCGCACCGCCATGGGTGGCGACTCGATCAGGCCCAGCTTAGGAAGCCGGCAATCCGTAAGCCCCGATCACGATAGCGGACTCGACAGCCGTCATCCGGGGATGTAAGTTAGTACTTACGTAAATACTGGATAAAACTCCCATGACCTTCCTCGCAGAGCAGGGCGTCCTCGCCTTGGGCAGCCGCTTCAAGGCCCTGAGCGACCGGTTCTACGACATCGCCGACGCGATCTACCGCGAGCTGGGCATCGGCCTGCAGGCGCGCTGGTTCCCGCTGGTGCACCTGCTGCACGCGCAGGGGCCGCTGTCGGTGACCGAGATCGCCGAGCGCATCGGCCAGACGCACTCGGCGGTCAGCCAGCTCGCCGCCAAGCTGACCGCCGGCGGCTGGCTCGAGGCCATGGGCGATGCCCGCGACCGGCGCCGGCGCACGCTCGCCCTTACCGCGCAGGCCGAGGCGGCGGTGAAGGCGGCGCAGCCGGCCTGGCAGGCGATCCGCGCCGAGATGGAGCAGCGCCTGGCCGCGCAGGGCGGCGGCCTGATGCATGCGCTGGCGGCGCTCGAGGAGAACCTGGCCGAGCGCCCCCTGGCGGCGGACGTGCTGGCGCGCTGCCGCAGCCAGGCCGGCGCGCAGGTGCGGGTCGTGCCGTTCGCGCCGGCGCTGCGCGAGCATTTCTATCGGCTCAACGCCGAGTGGCTGAGCAAGTACTACCGCATCGAGCCGATCGACCACGCGGTGCTTTCGGAGCCGGAGCAGCACATCCTCGGCCCCGGCGGAACGATCCTGTTCGCCTTGCTCGGGGACGAGGTGGTCGGCACCTGCGCCCTGCTGCAGGAGGCGCCGGGCGTGTACGAGCTGACCAAGATGGCGGTGACCGAGCGCCACCGCGGCCTGGGGATCGGCCGCAGGCTGATGGACGGCATGATCGCCGAGTACAAGCGGCTGGGCGGACACACACTGTTCCTGGAATCCCACAGCGCCCTGCGCCCGGCGCTGCGGCTGTACGAGACGGTCGGCTTCGAGCTGCAGCCCGGGGTGAAGCCCGGCTCGCACTACCAGCGCGCCGACGTCTACATGATCTACCGCGAGCACGATCTATCGCGAGCGCGCCGCGACGGTCGGCGAGCGGGCTAGGCGGCGCCCAGCCGCTTGATGAAGCGCAGCGTGCCGTCGCTGTAGCCGCAGGCCTTGTAGAACTCGTGCGCGTCCAGGCGCTGCGAGCCGCTGGTCAGCTCCAGACGCGCGGCGCCGGCGATGCGGGCGCGGCGCTCGGCCTCGCGCAGCAGCTGGCGGCCCAGGCCACGCCCCTGCGCCTCGGCGCTGACCACCAGGGCGGTGATGCGGCAGGTGGTGGTGTCCAGCGGCAGGTAGTACATGAAATCCAGGGCGATCAGCCCGCGCACCACGCCGTCGCAGCGCGCCACCACCAGCGCCTGGCGGTCGTTGTCGATGATGGTGGCGATGCGCTGGGCGGCGTCGGGCGCCTCGCAGGGGTAGCCCATCTCCGAGAGCAGGGCGGCGACGTCGTCGGCGTCGATCAGGGAGGCGCTGCGCAGATCGGCGTCCGGCAGCGGCCCGCGCGGCGCGAAGGGAGCCCCCATCGGCGGGCGGTCAGCGGGTGCCGTACAGCACGATGGTCTTGCCGCGGGCGTGCAGCACGCCGTCGGCCTGGAGTTTCTTGAGCACGCGTCCGGCCATCTCCCGCGAGCAGCCGACCAGGCGCGCCAGCTCCTGCCGCGAGACGCGCAGCTGGGTGCCCTGCGGATGGCTCATCGCCTCCGGCTCGCGGGTCAGGTCGTGCAGGGTGCGCACGATCCGGTCGGTCACGTCCAGGAAAGCCAGGCGGCCGGCCTTGCGGCTGGTGTCCAGCAGGCGGCGCGAGAGCTGGGCGCCGATGGCATAGACGATCTGGGTGGCGTCGCCGTTCAAGGAGCCCTCGAACAGCTGGTACAGGCGCTCGTAGCTGATCTCGGCCAGCTCGCACTGGGTGCGGGTGCGCAGGATCACCTCGCGCACGTCGGACTCGATGAACAGCCCCATCTCGCCGACGAACTCCCCGGCGCCGAAGTAGCCCAGCACCAGCTCGCGGCCGTCGTCTTCCTCGGTGATGATGCTCACCGAGCCACTGACCACGTAATAGAGGGTGCCGGCCGGGTCGCCCGGGCGGAACACGTCGGTCCGGGGCGGGTAGCGGCGGCGGTGGCAATGAGCGAGGAATCGCTCGATCGTGGAGCTGGACGGGGCCAGCGGATTCGAAGGGCGACGGAGAGGAGTGATCAGGGCCACGGAGGATGAGGTCATAGCGGTCAGAACCGAGGATGCCGCCAAGAGTAGGCCCTCTCCGTTCATCCGGCAATCAGTCAGTCTCGCGACTGCCAAACCTTTGGCGCATAATTCGCGTTTCGCCCGACTTCCCCAAGGGGACGACCGCCGTGGTCAAACCGCTGCCGCGCCTGAAGCTGCAAGGCTTCAACAACCTCACCAAGGCGTTGAGCTTCAACATCTACGACGTCTGCTACGCCGTCTCCGAAGACGAGCGCCAGCGATACATCGAATATATCGATGAACAATACGACGCCGACCGTCTCACACAGATATTGACCGACGTCGCGGAAATCATCGGCGCCAACATCCTGAACATCGCTCGCCAGGACTACGACCCGCAGGGCGCCTCGGTGACGATCCTGATCAGCGAACAGCCGGTGATCGAGAAGGCGGCCGCCAAGGGCGTGATCCCGGAAGCGGTGCTCGCGCACATGGACAAGTCGCACATCACCGTGCACACCTATCCCGAGACGCATCCCCAGCACGGCATCGCCACCTTCCGCGCCGACATCGACGTCGCCACCTGCGGCGTGATCTCGCCGCTGAAGGCGTTGAACTACCTGATCGAGAGCCTGGAGTCCGACATCGTCATCATGGACTACCGGGTGCGCGGCTTCACCCGCGACATCCGCGGCAAGAAGCACTACATCGACCACAAGATCAACTCGATCCAGGACTTCCTGGCCAAGAACATCCGCTCGCGCTACGAGATGTTCGACGTCAACGTCTACCAGGAAAACATCTTCCACACGAAGATGCACCTGAAGGATTTCGACCTCGACCAGTACCTGTTCGAGGAGAAGGCCAAGAACCTCTCGTTCAAGGACCGCATGAAGATCGAGGCGCTGCTCAAGCGCGAGATCGAAGAGCTGTTCCACGGCCGCAACCTGGTGGAATAGCGCGGCACGGCGTGCGGAGAAGCGCGAGGCCTCGCGCTCTCCGCATGCCCGTTACAGGCGGTAGGCCACCGTCTTCATGAACTTCGAGGCCGCCGCCATGATCGACGGGATCGGCGGCGGCAGCACGCGCGCGCCGGCCTGCTCGGCGTTGTCGGCGTGGCGCGCCTCGTCCTCCTTCATGGTCGACAGGATCACGCGGCTGCGCAGGTCGGCCTCGGGCAGGATCTGCAGGTGCTCGTCCAGGTGCGCCTCGACCTGGCGCTCGGTCTCCACCACGAAACCGAGGTTCCAGCCGTCCCCGCGCAGCCCGGCCAGCACGCCGATGGCATAGCTGCCGGCGTACCAGAGCGGGTTGAACAGGCTCGGGCGGCTATCGAGCTCTTTCAGACGATCGGCGCACCAGGCCAGATGATCGGTCTCCTCCTGGGCGGCTTCGAGCAGGTGCTCGCGCGTGGCCGGGTCGCGGGCGACGCTGGCCTGGCCGACGTACAGCGCCTGGGCGCAGACCTCGCCGACGTGGTTGATGCGCATCAGCCCGGCGGCATGGCGGCGCTCGGCGCCGTCCAGCTCGACGTCCGGAGTGCCGCGCCCCGGGTTGGGACGGGCGGCGGGCGGGCGGCCGAAGACGGTCTCCAGCGCGCGCTGGGTATCGGTGAGGAAGCGGTCGATCGGGGTGTCGTGGGGGCGGGAAGTGGCCATGGGCGGTCCGTCGGCGGAGGGGGAGGGACGCTGCGCGGCGCGGAGGGCGGGGAGCCCGGGCCTGGCGGAGCAGCCGACGCCCCATTCTCACCCCTGGGCGGGGTCGCGGCCAGGGGGATGCCGGGACGCGGCGCGGAGCGGAAGGGGGCGGCTTGCGGCGGCCCCGGGCGGCCTGTATCATTTCGCCTCTTGCGTTTCGCATTCACAACGCGAGGCAAAGTTCCCCGGGCCGGGCCCGACGGAATCCGCCCGACCAGACACCGAGAATCCAGAACTTCGTCATGAAAACCTTTACCGCCAAGTCCGAGACCGTCCAGCGCGACTGGTACCTCGTCGACGCCACCGGCAAGACGCTGGGTCGCCTCAGCTCCGAGCTCGCCCGCCGTCTGCGCGGCAAGCACAAGCCCGTCTACACTCCGCACGTCGATACCGGCGATTACCTGGTGGTGATCAACGCCGAGAAGATCGCCGTCACCGGCAACAAGCTGGCCGACAAGCAGTACCACCGCTTCACCGGCTACATCGGCAACCTCAAGACTGAGACGCTGGCCCAGGCGCTGGAGCGCCACCCCGAGCGCGTCATCGAGATCGCCGTGAAGGGCATGCTGCCGAAGAATCCGCTCGGCCGCGCCATGTACCGCAAGCTCAAGGTCTACAAGGGCTCCGAGCACCCGCACGCCGCCCAGCAGCCGCAAGTCCTGGATATTTAACGCGAGTCCTTTCGCAAGAGCCCGCACATCCTTGTGCGGACTTTTCACAAGAGCAAAACCATGGCCATCACTCAGAACTACGGCACCGGCCGTCGCAAATCCTCCACCGCCCGCGTGTTCCTGCGCCGCGGCACCGGCAACATCAGCGTCAACGGCCGTCCGCTGGACGAGTTCTTCGGCCGCGAGACCGCGCGCATGATCGTGCGCCAGCCGCTGGAGCTCACCAAGAACACCGACAACTTCGACATCGTCGTCACCGCCACCGGCGGCGGCACCACCGGCCAGGCCGGTGCGATCCGCCTGGGCATCGCCCGCGCGCTGGTCGAGTACGACGAAACGCTGAAGTCGGAGCTGCGCAAGGCCGGCTTCATGACCCGCGACGCCCGCGAGGTCGAGCGCAAGAAGGTCGGCCTGCACAAGGCACGCCGCGCCACGCAGTTCTCCAAGCGTTAATCGTGGAATGCGCCGCTGCGCTCGCAGCGGCGTTACAATCGGTCCTATAGCCCCGTCGCCAAGCGGTAAGGCACCTGACTCTGACTCAGGCATTCGGTGGTTCGAATCCATCCGGGGCTGCCATCCAAGCGGGATCCGGCTCGCGCATCGCGGCGAGCCGGGCTTCCCGGTACAAGGCAAGACGAAAAACCCGCCTCGCGCGGGTTTTTTCGTTTCCGGCCCTCGTCCTCGCTCGCATTCCCCGCCCGCTCACGGAGAGGAGGGCGCGGCCTGCGCCGGCGCGATGCGGCGCACCTGGGCGGTTTCGCCCTGGCATTGGCGGCGAACGCGGACGTGTTCCTGTACGACCGCGCGCAGTCGCAGGCGCTCTACGCGCGGCTGATCGCCGGCCATGGCTGGCCGCAGTCGCCCTGGCTCGACGTGCTGCTGTTCGGTTTCGGCGTGTCGTACGTGGTCGCCGCGCTGCTGCGCGCGCGGCGCTACCGGACGCGCCTGCGCGACCGCGAGCCGGCCCTGACCATCGGCCAGCTCGCCAGGCGCAGCGGCTACCCCGAATACCTAGTCTCGGCGGTGATCAACCGCCGCTTCGACGGCCACTTCTGGGATTACATCAACCGACAGCGGATCGAGGCGGCGAGCGCGCACCTGGCCGATGCGAGCGATGCGCGCAGCATCCTCGAGATCGCCTACGCCTGCGGCTTCACCTCCAAGTCGACCTTCAACGCCGCGTTCAAGCGCCAGCTCGGCCAGACGCCGAGCGCGTATCGGCAGGGTCGGGTCCCGGGCGCGCAGCGGCCGCAGGCGCGCTCCGCCGCCACCGCAGCAGCGTCTCGCACACCGCCAGATTGAACGTCCAGCACGACCACGCGGCGAACACGTAGACCGGCGGGAAGTCCATGCGCAGCGGGCCGGTGCCCACGCCGAGGATGATCCGCAGCGTCAGCGCCGAGGCGGTCAGCGCGATGCTGCGCCACATCCAGCGCCGGTGCCGCGTGGCGTCGCCGGCGACGGCGTAGCCGATGCCGACGGCGGTGACCGCGATCCAGACCAGGGCGAGCAGCGCGAAGCCCGCGCCGCTGGCGGCGCCGCCCTGCGCATGCCGCGCCAGCGACAGGCCCGACAGGCCGCCGATCAGGATCGCGCCGGCGGACAGCCAGCCGCCCAGCCGGTGCAGGCGCGGCCAGCGCCGCCGGATCCAGGCGCTGGATTGCAGCGGCACCAGCAGCAGCGCCAGCCCCGCGCCGAACAGGTGCCCCGGCACGTCGAGGCCGGACAGCGCGAACTGGACGTCGAAGAGATTGTCCGGCCGATACGCGCCGGACAGATAGGCGAAGGCGTAGGCGGCCAGCGCCGCGCAGGCGAGCGCGGCCAGCAGGGAGGCGGCCTTGCGACCGAGGTCGCGGATCGGGAGGTCGCGGATCGGGAGCGGACGGGGCACGGACGGTTCCTTGAGGGCGGTGGGCTGCCGGCAAGGTGCCCGGACGCGCATCGAGCGTCGTCCGAACCGGCGGAATCGTACGTCCGGGCGCCGCTGCGCGGGATTCCGCGGGCATGCTGCAGCGCGGCGGGCGCGACCGGTGGCGCCTGCGCTAAGTTGCCGCCCGCACGTGCATTGCGGCCTTGTCCGGTTCAGGCGACCTGAACGCGGAAGGTGCAGGGATCGCGCTCCGGTACCGACCACGACGGTGGCCAGGCGGTGCAATCGACGGATCGTCGAGTGCAGTCATCCCCTTAATCCTCAAGACCGGAGTGGATCGCATGAAAATCGGAACGTACAAGTTCGTGGGACTGGGCGTGGTCGCGTTGGCGCTGGCGATGGGAACGGCCGGCAGCGCCTCCGCGAGCGCGGGCACCACGTACTGCTATTACCAGGCCGAGGACGGCACGCAGTGGATCGACCGCTACGCCGGCAACCGGGTCTGCCCGCTGTCCGACGTCAACGGCGGCGTGTCGGGCGAGCTGGTGGATCGGGAATACATCGCCTGACCCCCCGGTCGATGCGCGATGCGAGGGCCCGCACGTCGGGCCCTCGTCGTTGTTGCTGTCATGGCGAGGGACATTGCGCGGATAATGTGTTCCCGCGCGGACCCCGCCGTTCGCGCGGCGCCACATCCCCGCTCGCGAAGATCGCCGCATGGTCGCCACCTTTTCCGCCCCCTTCACGCCCCTGGAAGCCGCGCTGACGGCGCTGCGCGAGCGCGGCTACGCGGTGCTCACGCCCGAGAGCGTCGCCGAGCTGTGCGGCGGGCCGCTGGCGGAGCTGGAGGCGCTGACCCCGAGCTGGGACGACCTGCCGCCGGACGAATACCTGCGCGACGGCGGCCGCTACCGGCGCCGGCGCCATTCCTGCTTCGTCGTTGATGGCCCGCGCATCGCGCAGGCGCCGCACCGCGCCCACTGGCAGTCGCTCGACTACAACGCCCTGCACGGCGGCATGGAACGCTGGTTCGAGCCCATCCGTCCCGACATCGCCGGGCGGCCGGTCTGGGTGCGCCTGCTGGGGGCGCTGGGCGAGCGCTTCTCGGCGGTGCGCCCGGCGCAGCCCTGGTACGTGGAGGCGCACCAGTTCCGCATCGACACCAGCGACGGCATCGGCCGGCCCACGCCCGAGGGCGCGCACCGCGACGGCGTCGACTTCGTCGCCGTGTTCATCGTCGGCCGCCACGGCATCAAGGGCGGCGAGACGAGGGTGTTCGAGGCCAACGGCCCCAATGGCCAGCGCTTCACCCTGGACGCGCCCTGGTCGGTGCTGCTGCTCGACGACACCCGCATGATCCACGAGTCCACGCCGATCCAACCGCTGGATGCCACCGGCCATCGGGACACGCTGGTCCTGACCTATCGCTCCGGGGCCTTCCAGGGCGAGGATGCGCAGACCTAGCGGACGCCCGGCCGGACCCGGGCTAGCGGGGGGGCAGAGCCGGGCCATGAAAGGCGGAGCACGGATCAGGGATGAAGCGGCGGTGTCTTGATGCCGCGGTAAAAGTTACAATTGAAACAATATTCCCGATCGCAGCCCGAGGAGGCGCGGTGAAGCTTGGATCCCTGAAGGAGGGGGGCCGCGACGGCACCCTGATCGTGGTCTCCCGCGACCTGTCGCGTGCCGTGCGCGCCACCGGCATCGCCCCGACCCTGCAGCGCGCGCTGGAGGACTGGTCGAACCTGGCCCCGCGCCTGGCCGCCCTGTCCGATGCGCTCAACGCCGACGCCGCCGACGGCGCCTTCGACCTGGACATGGTGCAGCTGGCGGCGCCGCTGCCGCGCGCCTATGAGTTCGTCGACGGCAGCGCCTACCTGCCGCACGTGGAGCGCGTGCGCCGCGCCCGCGGCGCCGAGGTGCCGGAAAGCTTCTACACCGATCCGCTGATGTACCAGGCCGTGAGCGCCGGCTTCTACGGCCCGCGCGATGCGGTCAAGGTGGTCGACGAGGCCTATGGCATCGACCTGGAAGCCGAGATCGTGGTGGTCACCGACGACGTGCCGATGGCCGCGAGCGCGGCCCAGGCGGCCGAGCACATCCAGCTGATCGGCCTGGTCAACGACGTCTCGCTGCGCAACCTGATCCCGCCGGAGCTGGCCAAGGGCTTCGGCTTCCTGCAGTCCAAGCCGCGTTCGGCGCTGAGCCCGGTGTTCGTCACCCCGGACGAGCTCGGCGAGGCCTGGCGCGGCAGCAAGGTGCACCTGCCGCTGCTCACCCACATCAACGGCGCCTGGTTCGGCGCGCCGGAGGCCGGCGTGGACATGCAGTTCGATTTCGCCCAGCTCGTCGCGCACGCGGCCAAGACGCGGCCGCTCTCGGCCGGCACCATCGTCGGCTCCGGCACCATCGCCAACGAGGACACGTCCAAGGGCGCGTCCTGCTTCGCCGAGAAGCGCACCGTGGAAACGCTGGAGACCGGCAAGCCGGTGACGCCGTTCATGTCCTTCGGCGATCTGGTGCGGATCGAGATGCTCGATCGCGACGGCCGGTCGATCTTCGGCGCCATCGAGCAGCGCATCGAGCGGCAAGCCGCGCCGTGAGCGACCAGCCGCTGCTGCTGCACTCCTACTGGCGTTCGAGCGCCGCCTATCGCGTGCGCATCGGCCTCAACCTCAAGGGCCTGGCGTACGACCTCGTGCCCGTGCACCTGGTGCGCGACGGCGGCGACCAGCACCGCCCGGAGTACGCCGCGGTCAATCCGCAGCGCGCGGTGCCGGTGCTGCAGCACGGCCAGCGCATGCTGCGGCAGTCGCTGGCGATCCTCGAATACCTGGACGAGGTCTGGCCGCAGCCGGCCCTGCTGCCGCCGACCGCGCGCGAGCGCCAGCGCGTGCGCGCGCTGGCGCAGCTGGTGGCCTGCGACATCCACCCGCTCAACAACCTGCGCGTGCTGCAGTATTTCGAGCGCGAATGGCGCGTGCCGCAGCCCGAGCGCGACGAGTGGGTGAAGCACTGGATCGCCGACGGCTTCGCCGCCTTCGAGGCGCTGCTGCAGGACAACCCGTCCACGGCCGAGTTCTGCGCCGGGCACGCACCGGGGCTGGCCGACTGCTGCCTGGTGCCGCAGGTCTACAACGCGCGCCGCTTCGGCGTGGACCTGGCGCCGTATCCGACCATCCTTGCCATCGAGCGCGCCTGCCTGGCCCTGCCGGCCTTCGACGCGGCCCGTCCCGAGCGCCAGGCGGACGCGCCGCAGCCCTGAGGCCGCCTCCGGCGCGCGGCGACGCGCCTAGTGGTGCTGCGCGCTCTCGAACACGTCCGCGTAGGGATCGTGCTCGCCGACGCTGCCTTCCGAGAAACGGAACTTCAGCGCCAGGCCGTCGCGCGAATCGGCGGCCTTGAGCGCCTCCTCGCGGTCGATGCGGCCGTCCTTGTACAGGCGGAACAGGCACTGGTCGAACGACTCCATGCCCGCTTCCAGCGATTCCTCCATCGCCTGCTTGATCTCGTGCACCTGGCCGCGGCGCAGCAGGTCGCGGATCAGCGGCGTGTTGATCAGCACCTCGGTCGCCGGCAGGCGGCGGCCGTCCAGGCCCAGCACCAGGCGCTGCGACACCACCGCGCGCAGGTTCAGCGCCAGGTTCATCAGCACGTTGCCGTGCGCGGCCTCGGGGAAGAAGTTGAGGATGCGCTCGATGGTCTGGTCGGCGTTGTTGGAGTGCAGCGTGGCCAGGCAGATGTGGCCGGTCTCGGCGAAGGCGATCGCCGCCTCCATGGTCGCCGCGTCGAGGATCTCGCCGATCAGGATCACGTCCGGCGCCTCGCGCATGGCGTTCTTCAGCGCGTAGTGGAAGGCGTGGGTGTCCATGCCGACCTCGCGCTGGTTCACGATCGACTGCTTGTGCTGGTGCAGGTACTCGATCGGATCCTCGATGGTGAGGATGTGCCCGGCGGTGTTGCTGTTGCGGTAGTCGATCATCGAGGCCAGCGTGGTCGACTTGCCCGAGCCGGTGGAGCCGACGATCAGCACCAGCCCGCGCGGGGCCATGATGATCTGCTTGAGCACCTGCGGCAGCTGCAGGTCCTCGATGCTGGGGATCACGGCGCGGATCGCGCGCACCACCATCGCCACCTCGCCGCGCTGCTTGAACACGTTGATGCGGAAGCGCCCGATGCCCGGCTGGGAATAGGAGATGTTCAGTTCCAGGTCGCGCTCGAACTGCGGCGCCTGGCCCTCGCCCATCAGCGAGTAGGCCACCTTCTTGGTCGTGCCCGGAGGCAGGACCGTACTTCCCAGCGGCTGCAGCTTGCCCTCGACCTTGATGTACACCGGGGCGCCGGTGGTGAAGAACATGTCGGAGGCGTTCTTCTCCGTCATCAGCTTGAGGAGATAGCCGATATCCATGGGTCGAAATTCTGGTCCCGTTGAACGGCAGGGCCGCGATGCCCGGCGGAAGCGTTGCGAATCCGCCGAATGCTGATGACAATGGTCGCAGCCTTCCATGAATGCGACCCCTCTTATGTCCCGAAGCTTCGCACAGATCACACGAATCGGGCCGGCGCTGCGGGCGTCGATGTTCGGAGTCGTGCTCTCGGTCACGGCTTGCGCCAGCCTGCCGCCGCCCACGGCCGAACTGGCGGGCGCGCAGCAGGCCGTCGCACGCGCCGACGGGGCCGACGCCGACCAGTACGCGGCCGCCGATTTTGCCCAGGCCCGTAGCCTGCTGGAACAGGCGCATGCGGCGATGGCCAAGGGCGATCGCGAGCAGGCGCGCTCGCTGGCGCTGCTGGCGAGCGCCCGCGCCGACCTGGCGAACGCGCGCAGCCGCGAGGCGGTGACCCAGGCCGATCTGAGCCAGCGCCGCGCCGAGATCGCCGACCTGAAGCAGCGCCTGGGCGTGGAGGACGGACAATGAAGACGAGTATTCCGCGCGCGCTGACGGTCGCGCTGCTGCTGACGGCCGCGGGCCTGCAGGCCGAGCCCGCGCGCGCCGAGGAGAAGAACCCCGACGTGGCGCGGCTGTCGCAGCGCCTGCGCACGCTCGACGCCAACGCCGATACCGCCGGCGCGGCCGCCTACGAGCGCCTGCAGGCGCGGCAGTCGGTCGATGCGCTGGCCGCGGCCAAGGGCAAGGCCCGCAACATGGCCCTGCAGATCGCCGAGCTGCGCGTGCAGACGGCCGAGATCGCCGCGCGCAACGACGTGGCGCGGCGCGAGGTCGACCGCCTCGAGCGCACCCGCAGCGACCTGCTGGTGGAAGCCAGCCGCCAGGACGCGGCCCGCGCGCGCCAGGAGGCCGAGCGCCTGCGCATCCAGGCGCAGATCCAGGCCGAGGAGGCCATGCGCCTGCGTGAGCAGGCCGACCAGGAGGCCGCCGCCCGCCAGCAGGCCGAGACCGCCCTGGACGACGTGGCCGGTTCGCAGGCCGCCAAGCTCAAGGCCGCGCGCCAGCGCCAGGCCGAGCTGGCCAGGCGCCAGGCCGAGCTGCTGGGCACCGGCAAGGACAAGCCGGAAGAGGCCCGGGCCAAGCCCTGAGGGCACCCCGTTCCGTGGCTTGGCGCGGCCCATGGACGCCTCGCGGCCCGGCCGCCCGGCGCGGATCGGTGTATTTGTTTAAATTCAATTAAATCAATGGCTTGCGTAGCGCGCTGGCGCGGAAATTCAGCTCGGCCGGCCGCCGCGCCAAGGCAAATCATGGGCTTGCGCCGTACGCTTGCCGACCCTCGAAGGGAGGAGTAGGGTCGGATACCCAGGCGGTCGATCATGTCGATGCAGACCGTCTGGCTGATGAGCCAGCCCGGATGACGCAACGACACATCCTTCGGAAGCATGCCGCCGGAATTCGGTTCCGCGCGGGTGCTCTCGCAGACCGTCTGCGCCCCGCAACGCTCGCCCACCCCCACGACGCCCCGTGCCATCGGCCGGGGCGTTCGCGTATCTGTCTTTCGCTTTCCAAGCCCGGCGTCCGCGCCGGGGCCATCCACGATCCTTGCTGAAGGAGGCTCCCATGTTCGAAGGGCAACCGCAGTCGGAACTCGACGCCCTGTTCAAGGCCAACCCCGAGTTCCGCCAGCTCTACCATCACCACCAGGAATTGGACAAGAAAGTGCTCGACGCCGAACTCGGCGTGTTGCCCGTCGACGACGTCAAGCTCTCGGAAATGAAGCGCGAAAAGCTGGCCGCCAAGGACCGCCTCTCGCGCATGTTCGAAACCCTGACGCACTAGGCGCGGGTCGTACCAGGCGGTGCCCGGACAGCCGGGCCTGCCGCGCAAGCTTCTCGCCGCGCCGGCGGTGGCCATCCTCGTCGGCCACCGCCGGTCGCGGACGGGAGACGCCGGTGCTCAAAATCCCCCATCCTGCAGGCAGACCTCGCCGCGCTGACGGCGCGGCTCGATGTCGGCCGCCGATGGGGCGAGGCGAGGGTGCGATAATCGTCGGCCCATCCCACCGCACGCCGCCCGCATGCCGATCCATTCCTCCGTCCTCGAGCTGATCGCCCAGACGCCGATCGTGAAGGCCCAGCGCCTGGATACCGGCGTGTGCGAGCTGTACCTGAAGCTGGAAAACCAGAATCCCGGCGGCTCGATCAAGGACCGCATCGGCATGAGCATGATCGAGGCGGCGGAAAAGCGCGGCGACATCCAGCCCGGCGCGACCCTGGTGGAGGGCACCGCCGGCAATACCGGCATCGGCCTGGCGCTGGTGGCGCAGCAGAAGGGCTACAAGCTGATCCTGGTCGTCCCCGACAAGATGAGCCGCGAGAAGATCTTCAACCTCAAGGCGATGGGCGCCGAGGTGGTGCTGACCCGCTCGGACGTGGCCAAGGGCCATCCCGACTACTACCAGGACCTGGCCGCGCGCATCGCCAGCGAAACGCCCGGGGCCTATTTCATCAACCAGTTCGGCAACCCCGACAACCCGGCCGCGCACGAGTTCGGCACCGGCCCGGAGATCCTCCGGCAGATGGCCGAGGTCGGCGGGCTGGACGCGATCGTCTTCGGCTGCGGCAGCTCCGGCACCATGACCGGCCTGTCGCGCTGCTTCGCCGAGCACTCGCCGCAGACCGAGCTGGTCCTGGCCGACCCGGTCGGCTCGATCCTGGAGGAGTACATCAACCGCGGCACCCTGTCCGACAAGTCGGCCAGCTGGATGGTCGAGGGCATCGGCGAGGACTTCCTGCCGCCGATCTCCGACTTCACCCGGGTCAAGCGCGCCTACGCCGTCAGCGACAAGGAAAGCTTCCTGACCGCGCGCGAGCTGCTCTCCAAGGAGGGCGTGCTCGGCGGCTCCTCCACCGGCACCCTGCTGGCGGCGGCGCTGCGCTACTGCCGCGAGCAGACCGTGCCGAAGAAGGTGCTGGTGTTCGTCTGCGACACCGGAAACAAGTACCTGTCCAAGCTCTACAACGACTACTGGATGCTGGACAACGGCTTCCTCGAGCGCGAGCCCTACGGCGACCTGCGCGACCTGATCCTGCGGCCCTACACCCAGCACGACACCGTGGTGGTGGGCCCGGGCGACCTGCTGGTCACCGCCTACCAGCGCATGAAGCTGTACGAGATCTCCCAATTGCCGGTGATGGACGGCGACAGCATCGTCGGCATCCTGGACGAGTCCGACGTGCTGCTGCACGTGTACGGCGACGAGGCCCGGTTCCGCGACCCGGTGTCCACGGCCATGGTCAGCAAACTCGACTTCATGGACGTCAAATCCCCGATCGAGGCCCTGCTGCCGGTCTTCGACCGCGGCCAGGTCGCGATCGTCATGGACGGGAAGCGTTTTCTGGGCCTGATCACCCGGATCGACTTGCTGAACTATCTGCGCCGCCGCGTTCAGTAAACCACGGGGCCCGACGGGGCCCGGTGCTAGAATCCGCGCCCGGATTTGCGTAGATCGACAGGCATGAGCAACGACCACGGCGGGGACCAGAAGCGCCCCGGACACTGGCGGCTGGGCACCCGCGCCATCCACGCCGGACAGGCCCCGGATCCCAGCACCGGCGCGGTCATGCCGCCGATCTACGCCACCTCGACCTACGCCCAGGCCAGCCCGGGCGTGCACCAGGGATTCGAGTACTCGCGCACCCACAACCCGACCCGCTTCGCCTACGAGCGCTGCGCGGCCGGCCTGGAGGGCGGCAGCCGCGGTTTCGCCTTCGCCTCCGGCATGGCGGCGACCTCGACCCTGCTGGAGCTGCTCGACAGCGGCGACCACGTGGTCGCCATGGACGACCTGTACGGCGGCAGCTACCGCCTGTTCGAGCGCGTGCGCCGGCGCAGCGCCGGCCTGGACTTCGGCTTCGTCGACCTCACCGACCCGGACGCCTTCGCCGCGGCGATCCGTCCCGAGACGCGCATGGTCTGGGTGGAGACGCCGACCAATCCCATGCTCAAGATCGTCGACCTGCAGGCGATCTCGGCGATCGCGCGCGCGCGCGGCATCCTGATGGTGGTCGACAACACCTTCGCCTCGCCGGCGCTGCAGCGCCCCCTCGAGCACGGCGCGGACATCGTGATGCACTCGGCCACCAAGTACCTCAACGGCCATTCCGACATGGTCGGCGGCATGGTGGTGGTGGGCGAGGACGCCGATCTCGCCGAGCGGCTCGCCTTCCTGCAGAACTCGGTCGGCGCGGTGCAGGGGCCGTTCGACAGCTTCCTGGCGCTGCGCGGGCTGAAGACGCTGCACCTGCGCATGCGCGCGCACTGCGAGAACGCGCAGGCGCTGGCCGAATGGCTGCAGTCGCACCCGGCCATCGAGCAGGTGCTGTACCCGGGCCTGCCCTCGCATCCCCAGCACGCGCTGGCCAGGCGGCAGATGCACGGCTTCGGCGGCATCGTCTCGATCGTCTTCAAGGGCGGATACGAGGCGGCCAAGCGCTTCTGCGAGCGCACCGAGCTGTTCACGCTGGCCGAATCGCTGGGCGGCGTCGAGAGCCTGGTCAACCACCCGGCGGTGATGACGCACGCCTCGATCCCGGTCGAGCGCCGCGCCGCGCTGGGCATCCGCGATTCGCTGGTGCGCCTGTCGGTCGGCATCGAGGACCTCGACGACCTGCGCGCGGACCTGGAAGAGGCCCTGGCTTGAGATTGCATCGCTCCGCTCGGCCGCGGCGCGCAGCCGGCGGCATGCCGCTCGCGGAGGGCGTGGCGTGAAGTCGTTGCTGAAGGATCTCGCGGACAGCTTCCGCAATCCGGAATTCTGGGCGCTTTCCACCTGGCTCGACATCGTGGTGCGCTACCGGCAGTCGCGGCTGGGCATCCTCTGGCTGTTCACGCCGCCGACCATCTACGTGTGGGGGCTGGGCGGATTCTTCGCCGCCATGCAGGGCGCGCACCTGGTGCAGTTCGTCGCCCACGTCGGCCTGGGCTACACGATCTTCCGCGCCATCAACAGCGTGATCGTGGAATCGACCACGGCCTTCACCGCCTCGAGCGCGTTCATCCTCGACGGCCACCTGCGCCTGACCGACTTCACCCTGCGCGTGGTGGCCAAGGCGCTGTTCTACTTCTGCATGGCGCTGCCGATCCTCGCGGCCGCGCTCGCCGTCTTTCCGCAGCTGCACTGGGACGGGCTGGCGCTGGCGCTGCTGACCTTTCCCTGGATCGTGGTCAACATCCTGTGGATCGCGGTGGTGTTCGCCCTGGTCGGCGCACGCTTTCCGGACCTGAGCCAGTTCATCAACAACATCTTCATGTTCGCGTTCCTGTTCACGCCGATCATCTGGTACGGAACCTCGATGCCGCCGGACAGCCTGCGCGGCATCGTGATGCGGGTGAATCCGCTCTACCACATGGTCGAGGTCGTGCGCGCGCCGATCCTGGGCGAGGCGATCGAGCCGCTGACGCTCTACTACCTGGGAACGATGACGCTGCTGGGCTGGGGCGCGGCGATCCTGCTCTACCGGCGCTATGCGCGCTACGTGCCGCTCTGGATCTGAGCCGTGACGCAAGCATCCATCCATGTCGAGCGGCTTGCCCTGTCGGTGCCGATCTTCCTGCAGCGCGAACGCATGGCGCGCGGCTGGGCGAAGATGTTCCTCGGCGCGACGCTCGATCCGCCCGAGCGCCGCCTGGTCAAGCTGCTCGACGACGTCAGCTTCAAGGTGCGCGAGGGCGACCGCGTGGCGATCCTGGGCCGCAACGGCGCCGGCAAATCGACCCTGCTGCGCGTGCTCAACGGCGTCTACGCGCCGACCTCGGGCCATGTGCGGGTCGTGGGCAGCTGTCAGGCCCTGCTCAACATGTCGCTCGGGTTCAACAGCGAGGCGACGGTGCGCGAGAACATCTTCCTGCGCGGCACCGCGATGGGGATGAAAGGGTCGGCGCTGCGCGAGCACATCGAGCCCATCCTGGATTTTTCCGGCCTCCACGAAAAGTCGAACCATCGGCTGAGAACGCTCTCGGCCGGCCAGAAGATGCGTCTCGGGTTCGCCATCTCCACCTCGTTCCAGCACGACGTCATCCTGATGGACGAATGGGTGGGCGCGGGCGATGCCGAGTTCATGGCCAAGGCGACCGAGCGGATGAAGAGCCGCGTGGCCGGCAGCAGGATCGTGATGCTCGCCAGCCACAGCGTCGGTCTGCTGCGCGATGTCTGCAACAAGGGCATCGTGCTCGAGCGTGGACGCCTGATGTACGTGGGCGAGATCGTCCCGGCCCTGCAGTATTACCACGACCTGCTGGCGGGCCTGCGCTCGCAGCCGGTGGAAGCCGTGGAGGAGCCGCAGGCGTCGAGCCAGGCCTACGGCTACATCGAGCACATCCGGCTCGAATCCGGCGTCGTGCACGTCGGCGGCTGGTGCATCGGCGCGGCCGGCGAGCTGCAGAACGCCCTGGTCATGGACGCGCACGGCGTGCGCATGCCCGCGGACCACTTCGAGCGCGTCAAGCGGCCCGACGTGGTGCGACACCTGGGGCTGAGCGAAGAGGACTGCGGCTTTCGCGCCAGGTTCTCGCTGCCCGGCGTCA
Organism: Luteimonas aquatica; assembly: GCF_022662575.1. Classification (GTDB taxonomy): domain Bacteria; phylum Pseudomonadota; class Gammaproteobacteria; order Xanthomonadales; family Xanthomonadaceae; genus Luteimonas; species Luteimonas aquatica. The sequence goes on from NZ_JALBFU010000002.1 coordinate 358,291, forward strand.
GGAGCCTCTCCGAGATCGGCCCGGACGTGCAGTTGCTGGCCGGGGAATCGGCCGATCGGGCCGGCGGTTCTCTCAAGTTCGCCGATGCGGTGATCGAGGCGCTGCAGGGGCACCGGCAGCGCGACGCGCACAGGACCTGACCCGCATGGCCCAGTACCAGTCCTTTCCCGAGATCGGCGGCGATTCGCTTTCGCTGGACAAGCTGAAGGCGCTGAACCTGCCCGACCTGAGCGGACGCCGTTTCCTCGACGTCGGTTGCAACGAAGGATTCTTCTGCGGTTTCGCCAAGTTCCAGGGCGCCGAGCGCGTGGTCGGGATCGATCACTCCGCGCTGTTCATCGAGCGCGCGCGCCGCCGCTTTCCGGAGTGCGAGTTCTACCGGCAGGATTGGCAGGAGATTCCCGCAGGCGTCTTCGACGTCATCCTGCTGGCGTCCTCGCTGCACTACGCCGAGGACCAGGCCGAGCTGATCCGGCGCCTGGTCGAACGGCTCTCGCCCGACGGCGTGCTGGTGCTGGAACTGGGCATCGTGCAGTTGATGAAGAACGACTGGGTCAAGGTGGAGCGGGGCATCGACGAGCGCCTGTTCCCGACCATGGCCAAGCTGCGCGAGACGCTGGAACCCTACGCGTGGAAATGGATCGGGGAGAGCGTGCTCCAGGCCGGGGATCCCGTGCCCAGGCACGTGGTGCACGTCAGCCGTCGCCGGCCGTTCGCCTATCTGCTGCTGCAACCGCCCGGCTACGGCAAGAGCACGATCGCGAAGAGCCTGTTCCTGCCCGCCGGCGTGGCCGCGGTCTCCGGCGACGAGCTGATCCTGCAGGTGGCCACCGGCAGGAAGGAGGCGCCCGCATCCCTGCAGGCGCTGCTGGCCGAGGACTTCTCCCCGTTCCGGATCGACCAGACGATACGCAAGGTGTTCGAGGCGGGACTGGGGCCCGATCTGGTCGCGCTGTTCCGGCGCGAGGCCGACGGCGCCGATTTCGCGCTGGATGTCTACATCCCCGACGAACATCACGCATTGGTGGAGTCGCTGCTGTCGCAGGCGGGATATCTTCCGGTGACGATGCGATGGGGGAAGGCGGGCATGAGCCCGATGCCGCAAGAGGTGTCCGCCAGGCGGGCGGAAGGCTATTTCCTCGCCCTGGTCGAAAGCGGCCATGGGGAGGCGGGCCTGCCCGCGGATGCGCCGGCGACACGGGTTCCCGCGCAGGGCTTCATCGACGAGGCCGTGCTGTCCGACGATCTTTTGACCATCCGCGGCTGGGCCGTGAGCGAAACGGGCGAGGCGCCGCGCGTCCTGTCGGTCCGCGTGGGAGGGCAGGCGCACCTGATTTCGGCGTTCGAACGCCAGGCCCGCGCCGACGTGCAGGATTACCTCGGCCTGCCGCATGCGCTGTTCGGCTATCGGGTCAGTCTGGCCGTGCCCTCCGGGGCAGGCGCGGAGAAGTTGCTGGAAACCCTTGAGCTTCGCGCCGGCAGTGCCGAGAATTCGATGGGTCCCGTGCTGGCGTTCGCCACGCCGTTGGCGAAATCCGGACGGGGATGACGCCAGGCATGACGGATATCGGGGGCGTTTTCGCCGACGACGGGACGATTCGGATGACGGCCGGGGCCGAAGTGCGCAGGGGGAACGCACGGCGGGGGCGAATCGCATGACCGCTACGGTGGCACGGGAATTGATCGGAGGCAGCGCATGCAACTAATCGTCTTGGGCATGCATCGCTCGGGAACGTCGGTTCTGGCCCGGCTCCTCAATCTCATGGGCGCCTATTTCGGACCCGAAGGCGTAAGTACGGGCGCGAATCAGGAAAATCCGAAAGGATTCTGGGAGCGGCGCGACGTACGGGCGCTCAACGATGCGGTGCTGCATGCCGTGGGCTGCGACTGGGACCGGGTACTGCGGTTCGATGCGGGCGCGCTGCCGCAGGCGGTGGTGGCCGATTTCGACAAGCGCGCTTCCAAGCTGATCCTGGAGATGGACGCCCATCGCCCCTGGCTGCTGAAGGAGCCGAGGCTGTGCCTGCTGATGCCGCTGTGGCGCAAGTGGCTGGAAGCGCCGGTCTGCATCAGCATCTACCGCAACCCGGTGGAAGTCGCTTCCAGCCTCCACAGGCGCAATGGCATTCCCATCGAGGCGGGCATGATGCTGTGGGAGCGTTACGTGCGCTCGGCGCTGCAAGGGGCGGCCGGCTTGCCGGAAGTGGTGGTGTCCCACCGCGCCCTGATGCGCCAGCCGGGCGAAGCGGCCGAGGCGCTGTTCAAGCAGCTCGAGGAAAAAGGCGTGGCCGGGCTGAGAATGCCGGCGGCGCGGGAAGTTGAAGCATTCGTACAGGACAATCTGTACCGGGAACGCGAGTCGCGGGAGGACTTGCGCGCTTACGCGAAGGCCAGGCAACTGCGTCTGTTCAAGACGCTGGAAGCGGGGGGGCGGCCGTCAGCCGGCACGGCCAAGCAAGGCAAGGACGAGGAGGCCCTGGCGAAGTACGAGGCCGGCCTTCCCCCAATCAAAACGCGAGCAGAGGAAAAGATGCCGGAGACCATAGAAGCGACCTTGCGCGGACAGCTGGCGCTGCGCGAACAGGAAATCCAGTTCGTGCGCGAACTTTCCGGCAGGTTCGAAACCGACGCCAAGCAGTATCAGGAGCGGCTGGCCGGCGTCGAGCGCGAGCATTCCCTGGCGCGCGAGAGCGCCGCCAAGCTCGAGGCCAACCTGGCCCTGAGGCAGGAACAGCTGGCCAATACCGAGAACGAAACGCGGACGCTGCGGGAAACCGTCAGCGGCCTGGAGGCGGTACTGCACGAGCGCGACCTGCGCCTGTCCGGCCTGCAGCGCGACCTGGATTCGGCGCGCGCGACATTGCTTTCGCTGGAGGCGGAAGTGCAGCGGCGCAGCGAGCGCATGCAGGGCGAGGGGCATCGGCTGGAGCAGGCCAAGCAGACCATCGCCGAGCTGGAGCACAAGCACGCGCTCGCCCGGCAGGCGTTGGACGACGGCCAGCGGCGTCTCGAGTCGGCGAGCGAGGCGGCGCGCGAAGCGGCCGCCGCGTTCGAGGCGGACATCGGGCGGCGCGCGCTCGAGCTGGCCGAGGCCGAGAAGCGGCTCGCTTCCTCGAAGGCCGAGACGCAGGCGTTGCGCGAGCAGCGGGATGGCATTCAGTCGACGCTGTCCGCGCGCGATGCCGAGCTGGCTTCGGCAAGGGACGAGCTGGCCAGGAAGACCGAGGAGTCGAAGCTGGAGAACGAAGCCAGGCGTCGCGTGGAAGCGAACCTGGAAGCGCGCTACCAGGAGCTGACCAAGCTGACGCAGTGGCTGCTGCGCCGCGAGCAAGAGTTCGCCGAGCTCAACGAGAGCCATCGGCGCCTGGAGATGAAGCAGTGGGCGGCCACGCATGAGTCCGCGGAGCTGAAGCGGCAGCTGGAAGCCATTCGCCGCAGCCGGGCCTGGAGGCTGGCGGCCCCGTTGCGGATGGCGGAGCGCGCCCTGGGAGGAGCGAGGGGGCAGGCCGGCGAGCTGAAGCTGTTGCAGCAGTCCGGCCTGTTCGACGAATCGTGGTATCTGCAGGCGTACCCGGACGTCGCACGCAGCGGCATGGCCGCGGCGGAGCATTTCCTCCAATTCGGCGTCGCCGAAGGGCGCGATCCCGGTCCGGACTTCAGCACCGTCCATTACCTGAAGAAGTATCCGGACGTGGCCGACGCCGGCATCAATCCGCTGTTGCACTACATCACTCACGGAAAGCTCGAAGGTCGCAGCTCAAAATGAACAACATCGAAGCCGACATCAAGCTGATTCGCGAATCCGGGATGTTCGACGAGCAGTGGTATCTCAAGGAATATCCCGACGTAGGCGCCCTGGGGCTGGATCCGTATGCGCATTACCTGCATATCGGCGCCAAGCTCGGGCGGCATCCGGGGCCGGGGTTCGATGCCGCTTGGTACCTGAACAGCTATCAGGACGTGGCGAAGCTGCAGCTCAATCCGCTGCTGCATTACCTCACCCATGGGCGTTTCGAAGGGCGCGAGATCCGCCGGATCGACCATGGCCGGGGCGACGCGGCGCAGGTGCAGGACGACGACCGCGGCTGCCTGACGATCCTGCCGGGAGCCGGCGGAAAGATGCCGGACCTGTTCCGCCTCAAGGCGCTGCAGCCGCAGTCGAAGACGCTGTTCGTCACCTACAGCGCCTCGCTCAGCGAAGCCGCCCAGGTCGACCGCCTGCTGCAGGAGCAGGACGAGGCGTTCGACCACATCGCCCTCTGTCCGATCAGCCTGATGGTGAAGAACCCGGTCTCCGTCGCCACCGGCTGCCGCCAGAAGAGCATCGTGATCTACCCCGACCGCTACGGCCGCGCCGCGCCGTTCGCGCACCTTTTGGAAGCGGGAATCCTGACGCGGTACGAAGCGGTGTGCTGGATCAACAGGGGCGCAGGCGGGTCCGCCGACGTCAAGGGCCTGGCGGCATCGCTGCGCGGGCACGCCGATATCGGCCTGGTCAGCCAGGGCAAGACGTCCTACGCCGGAGGCAGCGACCCCGAAATCAAGCGCATGCTGAGCACCTTCCTGCCGCGCCTGAGCCGCAAGATGCCGGAAAAGGCGCATACGCCCGTCGGCGCGGTGACCTGGATCAATCCGTTGTTGCTGCACCAGCTGCGGGCGATCCCGGTGCGTCCGCACGAACTGCTGGACAAGCAGGGCAAGGCGCACGAGGCCGGCGTGTCCGCGCTGCTTGCGCTGATGGGAATCGTCGCCGAGGAAGGCGGCATGGAGCAGCTGGATTTCGCCGCCGCGAAAGAGCGCGCGAAAACGCCGCCGAAAGGCGCTGCGGCGAAGAAGCGCAAGGTGAAGGCGATCGCCTTCTACCTGCCGCAGTTCCACCCGATTCCCGAGAACGATCTCTGGTGGGGGAAGGGCTTCACCGAGTGGAACAACGTGGTCCGCGCGAAGCAGATGTTCCGCGGCCACAACCAGCCTCGCGTTCCGGCGGACCTTGGCTATTACGACCTGCGCCTGCCGCAGACGCAGGAAGCGCAGGCGCAGCTGGCGCAAAGCCACGGCGTGCACGGCTTCTGCTACTACTACTACTGGTTCAACGGCAAGAAGCTGCTGAACCAGCCGATCGAGCAGATGGTGAAGCTCGGGCGGCCCAACATGCCCTTCTGCGTCTGCTGGGCGAACGAGAACTGGTCGCGCAACTGGGACGGGCAGAACCGCCACGTCCTGCTGGAGCAGCAGTATTCGATGGACAGCAACCGTCTTTTCATCCGGGAGATGATCCCGATGATGAAGGACCCGCGCTACATCCGTCACCACGGCAAGCCGCTGCTGCTGGTCTACAGGATCCGCATCATTCCCAACTGGCGCGAAACCGCGGAGATGTGGCGCGAGGAATGCCGCCGCGCCGGCATCGGCGAGATCCATTTGTGCGCCGTGCGCTTCGGCCTGGAACCGCTGGACGGCCCGCCCGAGCAGTTCGGGGTGGATTCCTACGTGCTGTTCCCGCCGCACGAAACCGCGCGGCTCGACGTGCGGGCGGAGCAGATCGACCTGCAGCGCGATTTCGGCGGCGAGCTGTTCAGCTACGACGCGGTGGTCGATGGCGACGTGTCGCGCTTCTCCGAGGGTTATCCCTGGCCGGTGCACCGCGGCGCCATGATGGCGTGGGACAACACGGCCAGGCGGCTGGGCGACGCGCGCATCTTCGTCGGCTCGACGCCGGCGCGGTTCCGCTACTGGCTGCGCAAGATCGTCGAGCAGGAGAACAGGTTCAACGGCGACGACGAAAGCCTGGTGTTCATCAACGCATGGAACGAATGGGCGGAAGGCACCTACCTGGAGCCGGACCAGCGCTTCGGCACGGGCTACCTGTCGGCGGTGAAATCCGCGTTCGCCGATTGCGACACCGGCCCGGTCACGGTGTCGGCGCCGGCGCAGCCGCCGGTGCTGCCTTTGCCGAAACCCGAAACGCCTGCCGCTGCGCAGCCGGCCAATGCCCGGCGCGCCCAGCAGATACTGCCGAAGTGGCACCCCGGCGAGCGCCCGCTGCTGGAAGGCGCGCCCGCGGTGCTGCTGTGCGCGCACATCTCCGGCCACCAATTGTTCGGCGGCGAAAGAAGCTTCCTGGATGTGCTCAAGGCGCTGACGCGGCTGAACCTCAATGTCTTCGTCACGCTGCCGAGCGGCAACAACAAGGCCTACGTGGAAAGCGTCCGGCAACTGTCCGCGGGCGTGTATGTGTTCAGCTATCCGCAGTGGATGCAGAACCGCGAGGCGGACGAGGCCCTGGTGCTGACGTTCGCCGACATCATCGCCCGCCACGACATCGCGCTGGTGCACGCCAATACCATCGTGCTGCTGGAGCCGCTGATCGCCGCGCGACGGATGAACCGCATTCCGCTGATCCATTCCCGCGAGCTGATTACCCTGGACGAGTCGCTTCGCGACAGGATGGGGTTGTCGGCGCAGGAGATCATCCGCAAGGTCTTCGAGCTCTCGGACTACCTGATCGCGAACTCGCGCGCCACCGCCGGCGCGTTCCCCCGGCAGGGGCGGACGTTCCACGCCACCAACGTGGTCGATCCGGCCGGCTTCGATGCGCCCAACGTCGTCGACGGGCCGATCCGCTTCGCGATCGTCAGCAGCAACATCCCCAAGAAGGGCGTTGCCGATTTCCTGGACGTGGCCAAGCACTGCGAAGGCAAGGTCGAGAACGCCGAGTTCCTGGTCATCGGCCCGGAAAACAAGCAGATCGAACAGTGGCGCGGCGAGCAGAAGCGCGGCGCCATTCCCGCCAACGTCAGGTTCCTGGGCTACCGCGACACGCCCGAGGAGGCGATGGCGGAGGCCAACGTCATCCTCAACCTGTCCAACTTCGCCGAATCCTTCGGGCGCACCGCGGCGGAAGCGATGGCCGCGCGCCGCCCGGTGATCGCCTACGAATGGGGTGCACTGCCGGAGCTGGTGCGGCACGGCGTCACCGGCTTCCTGGCACCCTACCGCGATACCGCCGCCGTCGCGGCCTACGTGGCGGAGCTGTGCGGGAACCCGGAGCGCATCGCGGAAATGGGCGCGGCGGGACGGGCGTTCGTGGAAGGCAACTGCACGCCGGAGAAGCTCTTCGAGCATTTGCGCACGGCGTATGGCGCCATCTTCGGCGACGAGGTCGTCCGGCGCACGCCGGTGCCGACGGCCCCCTCGGCGAGGCGCCGCTCGCTGACGATCGTGGTGCCGGTCTACAACGCGCAGGCGGAAGTGCGCGCCTGCCTCGAGTCGGTGGTGCGCAATACCGACCTCGCCAGCCACCAGGTGATCGTGATCAACGACGGCAGCACCGACCCGGCGATCGCCGAGCTCCTGGCCGGCTATCAGGGCACGCACGGCATCTCGATCCACAGCAACGAACGCAACCTCGGCTATACCAAGACGGTCAATATCGGCCTGCGCGAAGCCGGCGACGACGACGTGGTGCTGTTGAACAGCGATACCGTCGTGACGCCGCAATGGGTCGAAGGGCTCCGCACGACCGCGTACGCCGAGCCGGACATCGGGACGGTGACGGCGATGAGCGACAACGCCGGCGCATTCTCCTTCCCGGTGCAAGGCAAGCCCAATCCCAAGCCGGCGCACGTCAGCCACGACGATTACGCCGCGGCGATCGTCCAGGCGACGGCCGGGTGCCAGCCGATCGAAGTGCCGACCGGTTCGGGCTTCTGCATGTACATCCGCCGCGAATTGATCGAGCGGATCGGCGCGTTCGACGAGGAAGCCTTCCCGCGCGGCTACGGCGAGGAGAACGACTTCTGCATGCGCGCCGTGCAGGCGGGGTGGCGCAACCTGATCACGCCGCGCTCCTTCGTCTTCCATGTCAGGAGCGCGAGCTTCGGCGCCGCCAAGGCGGAGCTGGTGCAGCAGGGCGTCGATGTCGTGACCAGGCGCTATCCGGACTACAGCAAGCTCACCCGCGCCGCATTCTCCTCTTCGCAGATGAAGGCGCTGCAGCAGGTCGTGACCGAGGCAGCGTCTTCCATGGTGGCGCTGGAGTAGGCCGCCTGCGCGCAATGTCGAAGCCGGGGCGAGGCTCCGGCTTCGAAGGTGCCGGCGATGTGTCGTTTGTCGTGAAATTGCGGGAGCTGTCCATGCAAGTCGAAGTCAGGTGCAACGTCTGCGGTTCGTCGGACTTTACCGACGTCAATGGCCGGAAGGCCGTGCTGTGCGCGAACTGCGGCTCCTACGAGCGGACGCGGCTGATGAAGATGTACATCGAGAGCCTGGGGCTGCCGCCCGAGTCGCGCGTGCTGCACCTGGCGCCCGAGCGCGGCCTGTCGGAGTGGTTGAGGGAAACCTTTTCCGACTACGTTCCCGCCGACTACGACCTGGAGCGCTACTCGCACATCCCCGGCATCCGCAAGGTCGACCTGTGCCAGCGCGACTACGAGCTGCCCGGGAAGTTCGATCTGATCCTGCATTCGCATGTCATCGAACACCTGCCTTGCAGCTACGCCGTGGTGCTCATCCGCCTGCACAAGATGCTCAATCCGGACGGGCACCATCTGTTCTCGATTCCGATCTACGGGGCTTCCTACGAGGAGTCCCTGGCGCCGCTCTCGCACGAGGAGGCGACCCGGCGCTTCGGCCAGTTCGACCACGTGCGTCGGTTCTCGCCGCGCGACATCGGCCAAACGATCGGATCGGTCTTCGACATTCCGACGGAATATCGCCTGAAGGAGCGGTTCCCGGCGGAGCGGCTGCGCGCGGCCGCCATTCCGGAAAACGCCTGGGACGAATACACCGGGCATTCGGTGTTCAGCCTGAGACCGGCGGATCTTCTGGTGTGACGCGAAAACCCCTCAGCCGTCCGACACGCGGTCAGCTAGTGGCCTGGAGAAAAACTTGAGCGACGACCATCCGAAAGACAGCGGCGCGAAGTACCACATCGAGATCCTGGGGTACTGCCCGATTTGCGAGCGCTCCGCCAGGTTCGTCTCAAACAACATCTGGCTGCGCGGCGCATTGACCTGCCTGACCTGTGAAAACGGTTCCGTGCCCCGCGAAAGGGCGCTCGCCCACGTGCTCAACCGCGTGGCGCCGGACTGGCGCAAGCTGCGGATCCACGAGTCGTCCCCGGCCACCCGCGGCATCTCGGCCAAGCTTCGCCGCGAATGCGCCGGCTATACGGGCAGCCACTTCTTCCCGGACTCGCCGATGGGCGAGCAGGTGGGCGGCTACCGCAACGAGAACCTGGAAGCCCAAACCTTCGAGGACGGCATTTTCGACATCGTGGTCACCCTGGACGTCTTCGAGCACGTCTTCCAGCCCGGGGCCATGATTAAGGAGATTCATCGGACATTGAAGCCCGGCGGAATATATCTATGCACCTTTCCCATCCGGGCCGGGCAGGTCGAGTCGCATAAACCGCGGGCGCGGCTGCGGCCGGACGGGAGCGTCGAGCACCTGGAGAAACCGGAATATCACGGCAACCCGATCAACGAGGAGGGGGCCTTGGTGACCTGGGATTACGGGTACACTATCCACCAGATGCTGTCGTACTGGGCCGATTTCGACGTAGAGATCCTGCGGTTTTCGAAACAAAGCATCGGTGTGCTTGGCGAATATACCGATGTGGTTTTGTGTACAAAGCGCTGGAGCGAGTCGGTTCTCAAGCACGCTTGACGCCGGATTATCCCGTGGAGCCTCGCCTTTCCACGGATGCGACCCGGTCGCCCGCGTCCTCCGCTCCGCCATCCGTCATCCCGCAACATTCCACTCTCCCGTTATCCCAGGATTTTCATTATGAGAACCAAAGTAGGCAACGCCGTCATCATGCCGATGGTCCTGCTCGGGCTGCTCGCCGCCTGCGGCGAAAAGCAGGCGGACGCGCCGGCGCAGCAGCCTTCCGCCGAGCAGCCGGGCACGCAGCCCGCCGCCCGCAAGCCGCTGTCCATGCGCACCACCGACGTGCGCCTGAAGACCGGCACCGCCCAGAACAAGAGCTGCAACATCGAGACCGCCAACGGCACGCTGTTCTGGCCGGAGTCGCCCAAGGCGACCAAGACCGCCACGATCGACATCGGCGGCTGGATCGTCGACGAGGAATCGAAGTCGATTCCGAACAACGTCAAGATCCGCTTGCAGACGGCCAACGGCATTTCGGCCTGGGAGCAGGACATCGTCAACCGCGGCGACCGCGCCGATGTCGCCAAGCACCTGGGCTCGCCCGAGTACCTCAAGTCCGGCTTCAAGGTCAGCCTGGACGTCGCCGATCTGGCGCCCGGCGACTATGTCGTCTATCTGGCTTTCGACACCCCGAAGGGCGAAGCCGTTTGCGGGATCGGCCGCCGCCTGACGCTGGCGCCCTGATCCGCTTCGATCGCGGGCGGGCGGCCGTGGCGCGGCCCGTCCCGCGAATGCCGGATTCTGGCGATAGATGAGTGTTCGAGTCTCCGTGACACAGGGTCAAGGCATGCGCCCGGAGGCGCATCCAGGCGGCGGGCATCCCGTCCCCGCGGTGCTGAGGCAAGGCTGGTCCGGGCGCCGCCGGCGCATGCGGTTGCAGCCGATGAGCCAGCTCGAGCGGATCGAGACCGCGGACGCCGGCGCGGCCTGGCGGGTCACCGGCGAGGATCCGTGGTTCGCCTTCCAGAGCGATGAAGGCGCGCCCGCCCGGCTGGCGGGCGGGTGGTACCGGCTGCGGCTCCGGCTCGACCCCCGGCACGGAGGCCTCGTCGCGCCGTGCTTCTATCCGGACTACGGCCAGGGGGTCATGTACGGCGATGCCATCCCGTTGCCCGAGTCGGGCGGCGATGGCGCCATCGATACGCTGGTGCTGTTCAAGCACGACGTCCATGCCTTGCGCTTCGATCCCACGCTCAAGCGCAGCAACTTCGAGCTGCGCCGCTTCGAGCTGCAGCGGCTCGGGCGCTTTTCCGCATTGCTCGACATGCTGCTTGGGCTGCGCAGGCCGCCGGGCGAAGGCGGGTGGCGGCGCGTCGGCGGCGCGGCGGGACGGTTCGCACGTACCGCCTCGCGCCGCGGCCTGTCGGAGGCCGCGCGCGAACTGTTCTCCGAGCATACGCGCGGGCTGCAGGGCAGCAGCGACGGCTATGCCGAATGGGTCGACCGCTACGACACCATCGGCGCCGCCGAATTCGATGCGATGCGGCAGCGCGCGGCCGCGCTGGGCGACGGCCCGCTGATCTCGCTGGTCGTGCCCGTCTACGAGACGCCCGAGCGCTGGCTGCGGCAATGCCTCGACAGCGTGCTGCGGCAGGCGTATCCGCGCTGGGAGCTGTGCATCGCCGACGACGCCTCGCCTTCCCCGCGCGTGCGCGAGCTGTTGCGCGAATACGAGCGTCGCGATCCGCGCATCCGCGTCGCCTACCGCGAAAGCAACGGCCATATCTCGCAGGCCTCCAATTCGGCGCTGGCGCTGGCGACGGGCGATTTCGTCGGCCTGCTCGATCACGACGACGAACTGCGCCCGCACGCGCTGCTGGAGATGGCCGAGGCGATCGCCGGAAATCCGGAGCTGCAGCTGCTGTATTCGGACGAGGACAAGATCGACGAAGAGGGGCGCCGCTTCCATCCGTATTTCAAGCCGGGCTGGAATCCGGACCTGCTGCGCTCGCAGAACTACCTTTGCCATTTCACGGTGGCGCGCACGGCGCTGGTGCGCGAGGTCGGCGGCTTCCGCGCGGGCTTCGAGGGCAGCCAGGACCATGACCTGGTACTGCGCTGCAGCGAGCGCCTGGCGGCCGGGCAGATCCGGCACGTCCCCAAGGTGCTCTACCACTGGCGCGCCATCGCGGGATCGACCGCGCTCGGGCGCGACGCGAAGGATTACGCCTCCGCCGCGGGCTGCCGCGCCGTCGACGACCACCTCAGGCGCACCGATGCCGCCGCCGGGGCGGAAGAGCTGGCGCATGGGCACTACCGCGTGCGCTGGCGGTTGCCGGATCCGGCGCCCAAGGTGACGGTAATCATTCCGACGCGCGACAAGGTCGGCCTGCTCCGCAACTGCGTCGACAGCCTGCTGCGGCGGACCCGCTATCCGAACTACGAAATCCTGGTCGTGGACAACCAGTCCGGCGAACCCGAGACCCTGGCGTACCTGGACGAATTGCGCGACAGCGGCGCGGCGCGCGTGCTGGCCTATGACGCGCCGTTCAACTATTCCGCGATCAACAATTGGGCGGTCGGGCAGGCCGACGGCGAGATCCTGTGCCTGCTCAACAACGACATCGAGGTGATCTCGGAGGAGTGGCTGGAGGAAATGGCCGGACACGCCTGGCGTCCCGAGGTCGGCGCGGTCGGCGCCATGCTGTACTACCCGGACGACCGCATCCAGCACGCCGGCGTCATCCTGGGCGTGGGCGGCGTGGCCAACCATGCCTACGCGGGACAGCTGCGCGGCCATGCCGGGCACGGTGCGCGCGCCAAGGTGGCGCAGGACCTGTCGGCTGTGACCGGTGCGTGCCTGGTGGTCCGGCGCAGCGTCTATCGGCAGCTGGGCGGCCTCGACGAGCGCCTGCAAGTGGCGTTCAACGACATCGACTTCTGCCTGCGCCTGCGCGAAGCCGGGTATCTCAATGTATGGACGCCGTTCGCCGAGCTGTACCATCACGAATCGGCCTCGAGAGGCAACGACCTGGCGCCCGAGAAGCTGCAGCGCTTCCTCGGCGAGGTCCGGCACATGGAGGAACGCTGGCGCGATTGGCTGCAGAGCGATCCTGCCTACAATCCGAACCTGAGCCTGAACGATCTGAATTCCGGCCTGGCTTTCCCGCCGCGACGCTCGTGACATGCCCCGGATCGAGACCCGCCCGCGTCCTCGTCCGAAGAAGGTGATCCCGTGACGGACGCGCCGCGCCGGGCGACGCGCATGCGATGGGCAATCGCATTGCTGCTGTTGCTGCTGGCGACCATCGTCCTGTACGCCAACCAGCGGCGGCAGGTGGAGGTGGCCTTCTCCGCGCAGGCGAATGCCTCCGGTTGGCTCCAGGTCTTCCACGACGCCCGCGGACAGTACGCGGAAACCCGCTCGCAATGGCTGAAGCTGGAGACCGGCCCGGCGCGGGCGCAGGGATTCGATGCGCGCGGACGCGAAGCCGCCTGGCTGCGGCTGGATCCTCCGCTGAAGGCCGAAACCAGGTTGTGCGGGCTGCGCATCGGCCAGTCCGGCGCGGCGGGCGAGTACGAGATCCGGCAGGCCGATGAAACCGCGGTCGCCCTCGAGGAGGGATGCCTGCGCATGCGGCCCGCCGATGGCGCGCGCGATCCCAAGGTCGTGGTGCGGTTTGTGGGACGGTCCGCGGAAAAGCTGGCGCGCGCCCAGGTCTGGCAGCGCGTCTTCCTGGTCGCGGCGGGCCTGCTGGTGCTTGCGCTGGCCGCCGCGGCGTACGCCTGCAGGGCATCGCTGGCCGCGGCCGCGGCCGCGATGCCCGCCGTGAAAGGGTTTGCCGTCCTGGAGCGCCGGCTGCATTGGATCGCCGCGGCGATGATGCTGGCGCTGGGGACCGCCTACGTACTGGCTACCCCGCCCGGCGCGGTGCCCGACGAGGAGGCGCATCTGGCCAAGATCGTCCGCATCAGCCAGGGCGTCGCGTTCGGCGATTCCGGAACCAGGCCCATGCCCGATCCGCGGGCGATGTACGGACCTTTCTCGGACTACCTGGTCAACAAGCAGCCCTTCACCAGGCAGCAGCTGTCCGCGCAGCTGGATCGCCCGCTGGCCTGCGCGCCGACGGGCGCGGGGCTGGCGAAAGGGGCGAACGGCTATTTCCCGCACCAGTACGTCTTGTCGAGCCTGTGGTTCAAGGCCGCCTGCGCCGGCGGCATGCGCTTCGGCCAGTTCCTGTACGGCGCCAGGATGCTCAATCTGCTGCTGGCCACCGCGCTGGTCGCCTGGGGATTGGCGTACGCGGCACGCGGCAAATGGGCGCTGTTCCTGATCGCCTTCCTGCCGATGACGCTGTCGCAGATGAGTTCGCTCTCGGCCGATTCGCTCACCCTGTCCCTGAGCGTCGCCTGGCTCGGGCTGATCTCGGGCATCGCGGGAGGACGCCTGGATCCCGCGCGCGCCGCGCCGGCGCTATGGACGTTGTCGCTGGCGATCGCCTTCCTGAAGCCGGGCACGGCCTGGGTGCTGGCCTGCCTGCTGTTCTGCAAGCCCGCCTACGATCGCGCCGGCGTGTCCTACCTGGGCGCGCTGTTGCGGCATCTGGCATTGCCGTGGCTGGTGCACATCGCCTGGACGCTCTCGGCCAGGGGCGATGCGCAACCGTTGCAGGGCGTGGACTGGACGGCGAATCTGCATGCGCTGCTGGAGCATCCGGCGAGATTCCCGCTGGCGCTGGCCAGGACGATGACGGGAGAGCACGCCGTGCTGCTGCTGCAGAGAATGATCGGCGTTCTGGGCTGGCTCGACGTCAAGCTGTCGGCGTGGACGTACTGGACGGCGGGCGCGATGCTGCTGGCGGCGTTCTGGGCCAACGATGCCGCGCGCGGCAGGCCGCCGCGCTACGTGATGCCGCTGGCCGCGGCAATGGCGCTGGGGTCCGTCGTCGTGGTCGCGCTGCCGCTCTTCATCTACTGGACGCCCGCCGATTCGCCCGTGGTGCAGGGATTGCAGGGCCGCTATTTCACCGTCACCGCCGCCTTCGCGCTGACTTGGTGCGCCTTCGGCGTGCCGGCCGGGCTGCGTTCCGTGCTGGGATGGGCCTTCGTCGCGGTGGCGGTGGCGATCAACATCGACGCCGTGTACCGGCTGCACGAGGCCTATTTCGTCGTCGGACGGCCTTGAGGCGTCCGCGGGCGCCTATCGCTTCTGCAAGGGACGCCGCACCGGCGCGGCCATGTCGTAGGAAAGGAAGGCCAGCAGCAGCTGCAGCCCGGCCAGCAGCGACAGCGCCGAGAGAATGACGGTGCCGACCGGATTGGCGATGCCGGTGCGCAACGACTGCCACCAGTGGTAGCCGCCGAAGACCGTGCCGAACAGGAGCAGGGCGACGCCCGCGATCAGCTGCACGGAGGCGACGGAGAAGTCGCGCAGGAAATAGTTGTAGAAGATGCGCTTGCCGATGTTGCGCAGATGGCCGAACAGGAACGGGCCGACCACGCGGGAGATGCGCAGGTTGCTGCTTTCCTCGCCGTACCTGGCTTCCATCGGCACGTCCTCGACCACGGCGCCGATCGTGTTCAGGCGGAACAGCATGTCGGTTTCGAAGAAGTAGCGGCGGCTGAGCTTGCCCAGCGGCAGGCGGCGCAGGGCGGCAGCGTGGATCGCGGTGTAGCCGTTGGTGGGGTCGAAGACGGCCCAGTAGCCGCTCGAAGCCTTGTTCATGAACGACAGCACGGCATTGCCGAACAGGCGCCTGGCGGGCATGCGTTCGACCACCGCCAGGTCGAAGAAGCGATTGCCCTTGGTGTAGTCGGCCTCGCCGCG
Organism: Luteimonas aquatica; assembly: GCF_022662575.1. Taxonomy (GTDB): domain Bacteria; phylum Pseudomonadota; class Gammaproteobacteria; order Xanthomonadales; family Xanthomonadaceae; genus Luteimonas; species Luteimonas aquatica. Next base: position 373,730 of record NZ_JALBFU010000002.1, read on the forward strand.
CAGCAGCGGGGCGAGCAGGTGCGGCAGTTGCGCGGGATCCATCTGCCCGTCGCCGTCGATCTTGATGGCGATCGAGGCGCCGCACGCCAGCGCCTCGCGATAGCCGGTCGCCATGGCTGCGCCGACGCCGGCGTTGCTGGCATGGCGCAGCACGCGAACGCGTGGGTCCGGGCATTTGTCCTCGACCTCGGCGCCGGACCCTTCCGGGCAGGCGTCGTCGACGACGAGGATCCGGTCGACGAAGTCGGGGATGCCGGCAATGACGTCCAGGATCTGCCGGCGGACGCGATAGCAGGGAATCACCGCGACGATGAGTCCCTGCGGGGCGATCCCGCCGAGAATCGAGTCCGCGTCCTCGCGCAGCATCTTATCCCTGGCGCGTCATTGCAGCGCCTGCTCCAGTTCCGGCAGGAGCTTGAACAGGTCGCCCACCAGTCCGATGTCGGCGATCTCGAAGATCGGCGCCTCGCCGTCCTTGTTGATCGCGACGATGGTGCCCGCGTCCTTGATGCCGGTCAGGTGCTGGATCGCGCCGCTGATGCCCACGGCCACGTAGAGCTCCGGCGCGATGATCTTGCCGGTCTGGCCGACCTGCAGCTCGTTGGGCACGTAGCCGGCATCGACCGCGGCGCGCGAGGCGCCGACCGCCGCGCCGAGCTTGTCGGCGAAGTCGTAGATGATCTTGAAGTTCTCCGCCGAGCCGACGCCGCGGCCGCCGGAGACCACGCGCTTGGCGCTCTGCAGGTCCGGGCGGTCCGACTTGCCGGCGGCCAGGCCGACGTAGCGGGTGTGGGTGGGCAGCGTCGCTTCCACGGCGGCCGCTTCGACGGCGGCACTGCCGCCCTTCGCGGCTTCCGGCCAGGAGGCGGTGCGCACGGTGGCGACCACGGTATGGTCGGCGGGCGCCTCGACGGTGACGATGGCGTTGCCGGCGTAGATCGGGCGCTTGAAGGTATGGCTGCCTTCCACGGCCATCACGTCGGAGACCTGGGCCACGCCGAGCAGGGCGGCCACGCAGGGCATCAGGTCCTTGCCGAAGGTGGTGCTGGGGCCGAAGACGTGGCTGTAGCCCTTGGCCAGCGCGGCGATCTGCGGCGCCAGCACCTGGGCGATGGCGTCGGCGTTGGCGGCGTTGGCCACGGCCAGCACCTTGGCGACGCCGGCGATCTGCGCGGCCTCGGCGGCGACGGCGGCGGGATCGGCGGCGAGCACGACGATGTCGATGGCCTCGGGTTCGAGCGCCTGCGCGGCGGACACGCACTTGGCGGTGGCGGCGTTGAGCTTGCCGCCCAGGTGTTCGGCGACGATGAGGACCTTGCCCATTACAACAACCCCTTCTGCTTGAGTGCGGCGACCAGTTCGGCCGCGTCCTTGACCATCACGCCCTTGCTGCGCTTGGGCGGCGGCGCGTAATGGGTGGTCTTGAGCGTGTCGCCGGTGTCCACGCCGAGGTCGGCGAAGGCGAGCGTCTCCAGCGGCTTGCTCTTGGCTTTCATGATGTCGGGCAGCTTGATGAAGCGCGGCTCGTTCAGGCGCAGGTCGGTGGTGACCACCGCCGGCAGGTCGACTTCCAGCGTTTCCAGGCCGGCGTCGACTTCGCGGGTGACGGTGGCCTTGCTGCCATCGATCTCCAGCTTGCTGGCGAAGGTCGCCTGCGGGCGACCCCAGAGCGTGGCCAGCATCTGGCCGGTCTGGTTGGCGTCGTCGTCGATGGCCTGCTTGCCCAGGATCACCAGGTCCGGCTGTTCCTTCTCGATCAGCTTCAGCAGGGTGCGCGCGGCGGTCAGCGGCTGGATGGCCTGGTCGACCACCACGTGGACGGCGCGGTTGGCGCCCATCGCCAGGCCGTTGCGCAGGTGCGCCTGGGCGTCGGCGGGCGCGATGGTGGCGACCACGACCTCGCTGGCGATGCCCTTGTCGCGCAGGCGCAGGGCTTCTTCCAGGGCGATTTCGTCGAAGGGGTTGGCCGAGAGCTTGACGCCGTCGGTGACCACGCCGGAGCCGTCCGGCTTGACCTGGATGCGGACGTTGTAGTCCACCACGCGCTTGTAGGCGACGAGGATTTTCATCGTTCAGCGATTCCTATGGGGGGTGGAGCCGGCCCGGGCCAGCCTGAGGCCAATTCTAGCGGAGAGCAGACGGGGGCGCATGGAGCGCCGGCCCCGGGACGCGGGCGTCCGCGTCCGGACGGTCGACGCCGATGCCGCGCTAGGCGATTTCGCCCAGCACGGCGTCGGCGGCCTGCAGCACCTCGTCCAGGTGCGCTTCCAGGCCGATCCAGAGCGGCAGGCGAACCAGGCGATCGCTGATCGCGTCGGTGACCGCCAGATCGCCCTGCGCGCGCCCGTAGCGCTGCCCGGCGGGCGAGGAGTGCAGCGGGATGTAGTGGAACACCGTGCCCACGCCGCGCTGCTTCATGCCGGCGATGAACGCGGTGCGCGCCTCCAGCGACGGAAGCAGCAGGTAGTACATGTGCGCGTTGTGGGTGCAGTGCCCGGGCACGATCGGGCGGCGCAGCACGCCGGCCTCCTCGTGCGCCCGCGCCCAGGCGTGGTACTGGTCCCACAGTGCCAGGCGCTGACCGGTGATGCTGTCGGCGGCGTCGGTCTGCGCGGCCAGGAAGGCGGCGGTGACTTCGCCCGGAAGGAACGAGGAGCCGAGCTCGACCCAGGTGTACTTGTCGACCTGGCCGCGGAAGAAGCGCGAACGGTTGGTGCCCTTCTCGCGGACGATCTCCGCCCGCTCGCCCATCTCCGGATCGCGGCACAGCAGCGCGCCGCCTTCGCCGGAGATGATGTTCTTGGTCTCGTGGAAGCTCAGCGCGCCCAGCTCGCCGATGGCGCCCAGGGGGCGACCGCGGTAGGTGGACATGATGCCCTGCGCGGCGTCCTCGATGACGGACAGGCCATGGCGGGCGGCGATGGCGAGGATGGCGTCCATCTCGCAGGCGACGCCGGCGTAGTGGACCACGCAGATGGCCTTGGTGCGCGGCGTGATCGCCGCCTCGATCAGGCGCTCGTCCAGGTTGAGGGTGTCCTCGCGGATGTCCACGAACACGGGCACCGCGCCGCGCAGCACGAAGGCGTTGGCGGTGGAGACGAACGTGTACGAGGGCATGATCACCTCGTCGCCGGGCCGCAGGTCCAGCAGCAGCGCCGCCATCTCCAGCGAGGCGGTGCAGCTATGGGTCAGCAGGGCCCTGCTGGCGCCGGTGTTCGCCTCCAGCCAGGCATGGCAGCGCTTGGTGAACGGACCGTCGCCGGAGAGATGGCCGTTGGCGTGCGCCTGCGCGATCAGCCACAGCTCGCGGCCGGTCATGTAGGGCTTGTTGAACGGGATCATGCGGGTTTTTTCTTCGCGACGAGCAGAAGGCTGCCGCCGAGCGGCAGCGACAGGCCCAGGTTGAGGAGGGCGAGCTCCAGCCGCATCGCGGCGTAGAGCAGGGAATTCATCCAGGAGGGAATGCGGAACTCGCGATACGGATCGTCGGCCGCGGCGGCGGCCTTCTTGCCTTTGCGCGCCAGCAGCATCAGCGGCAGCAGCAGCGTCACGAAGGACGTGACCTTCACCACGTCGAGCCCCGCGGCCTCGACGCGCTCGACCAGCTCGCGGCGCGAATAGCGCCGCACGTGATGGGCGATCTCGTCCTGCTCGCTCCAGAGCCACTGGTGCTGCGGCACGGTGACCAGCAGCGCACCGCCGTCCTTCAGGGCCTGGGCGGCCTGCGACAGCACCTTGCGGTCGTCCTCGATGTGCTCGATGACGTCGAACGCGCCCACGGCATCGAAGCACCGCTCGAAGGGGATGGCGCGCGCGTCCATCTGGACGAACTCGACATCGGGCATGCGCTCGGCGGCATGCTGCAGTCCCGCGGTCAGCAGTTCGCTGCCCACGCAGTCCGCTTTCGGGAACGCCTCGCGCATCGCGCCCATGACGAAGCCGGTCCCGCAGCCGATCTCCAGGAAACTGGACATTCCCGGTGCGTAGCGCCTGGCGGCGGTGACGATGAGGAGGTTGCGCGCGCGGAACCAGAAGTTGCCCGCCTCCAGCGCGGCCAGCGCATGGTGATGCTCGGGATCGAAGCCTTCGCTGCTGCTGGCCAGCGCAGGCGCGAAGGCGCGGAAGCCGTCGATCCTGCCCGGCGCGAAACCGCAGAAGGCGCAGGCCTCCTGCTTAAGATCGTTTCCGCCGCATGCGGGGCAGCGATTCATTTTCATCGGCGGCCGGTCCGGCGCATGCGAGCCATGCCGCGCACCCGCGGATGGCCTTCCCGCCCGGCGGGAGCGGGAAGGCCGAGAAGCATCACTTGGTGCATACGAGAATGGCGTGGCTGTAGGGGATGTTGAGCAGGTCGTCGCGCCGGATCAGCTCGACCCGGTCGAAGCTGGCGGCCGCCAGGTCGCGATACGCCTCGCCCGGGCGGACGTTCTGTCCGCGATCCTTGCTGATCAGCCAGCGGGCGGCGCGCGATTGCGAAGGCCAGTAGCCGCCGTCCAGGGTGATCAGCCGGCCGCCGGGCGCCAGGCGCTTGTACAGGTGCGCGATCAGGCCGCGTGCGCCGTCGTCGTCGAGGTGGTGCAGCAGCCCGAGCGCCAGGGCGACCTGGCAGGGAGGGATGGCGTCGTCGGCGATCTGCGTGATGTCGGCGCAATGGAATTGGCCGCGGTCGCCGTATTGCTCGCGCGCGGTGTCGATGTAGGCCTGGGACAGGTCGAAGCCGTGATACCGGATCGAAGGGTCGAGATGGTCGAGGATCTCGGCCGGCCCGCAGCCGACATCGACCAGGATGTCGCCCGCGTTCGCCCTGATGTACTCGGCGCAGATCGCCTTCCGCAGGCGGGTGGCCCCGACCAGGGTCTGGAACGCGCTGTAGACGCCCGGGCTGGAGAGGACGGAGCGGAGACCGCTGGTGACCTGTGCCATAGACGATTGCTCATGCGGTGAGGGACATCACCACGATGCCCGCGACGATCAGCGTGGTTCCCAGCGCCTTGCCCAGGGTGACGGGTTCGCCGAGGAACAGCGCTGCATATAGCATGATCAGCAGGAAACTGCTCGCCGTGAACGGATAGGCGGTGCTCAGCGGAAGCTTCTTCAGCGCGAGCATCCAGCACAGCGATCCGGCGAAGGCGGCGCCCAGGCCGCTGAGCACCCAGGGGTTGAGCAGCATGTGCGCGAGGAAGTTCAGTTTCGCGCCGAGGCCGGGGGGCAGCGGCCCCGACAGCGACGTTTGCCATTTGAGTACCAGCTGCCCGTACAGCGTGAGCAGGACGGTCATCGAAATGAAGAGGTAGCCGCTCATCGCATGTGCTTGCCGGGAATTGGGATGTTGGCCGTCGCGCCGCGCGCGATCCGCGCGAAAGTGGCCGCGTCAGCCGCGCAATAGGATACTCGAACGCATAATCGCGCAGGTCCGCCGCTCGGCGTCGAGGATCTGCGCCACGGCCAGCATCGGGCCGCTGGCGCGCAGTCCGCCGGGAATTTTCACCGCGATGCGATAGCCGACGTCGGCGACCAGCGGTCGGAGGAAGGCGATGTCCAGATGGCTGATGATGGTGCCGGGCCCCGGCGTCTGCGTACCCAGGATTCGCGACAGTTCGGCCGCCGCGAGCACGCCGTGGGCGATGCGGCCGGGGAAGCCGGCGGCCCGGGCCGCGGCATCGTCCACGTGCAGCGGGTTGTCGTCGCCGGAGGCATCGGCGAAGTGCCGGATCTGCTCGGCGGTGAAGACCAGGTCGCGGTCGACGATGGTCTCGCCGGCATCGAGCAGCGCGTTGACGTGGAACGTGTCCAGCGCCTGGTAAAGATGGAAGCCTTCGCGCGACCACACCTTCTGCACCGCGTAGTTGTGCACTTGCGTGGAGACCTTCATGCCGCGCGCGCCGCGCGCCTTGGCCGCGGCCTGGGTGTGCCGGATCAGGTCGCCGTAGAGTCCGCCGCCGGCCGCGTCCGGTGCCACGCCGTAGAGCACGCCTTCGGCCTCGCCGCTGTCGGCATGGTCGTGGCAGGCGGCGAACGCGACGATGCGGTCGCCGCGCCGCGCGGCCCACAGCGCGCGGTCGACGCCCGAGACGTGGTTCTCGGCCCATTCCTGGTATCCGGCGAGGATGTTCTCGCGCGGCAGCAGCGGGTTGGCGTGGTAGTGGGAGACGTAGTCGCGGAAGGTGTGCGCGATCAGGCCGCGCAGCTCCGGCAGGTCGGCCGGCGTAGCCAGGGAGAAGGCGACGTCGCGGTTGCGGATCGCCTGGGGCTGGTAGCGCTCGAGATCGCAGCGGTAGTAGACCAGCGTATCGGCGTGCAGCGCGGGCAAGGCCCATCGCGAAAGCGCATCGACGCCGCCGGCCGCGCCGGCCGGCACGCGCAGGATGCAGATGTCGCTGCGCGCGGCGATGATCTGCATCGCCAGGCCCTTGGCGTCGATCCGGTCGGCCGCGCAGCGGTAGATGCGCAGGCCGAAACGCGCGGAATCGAGCGGGGAATGCTGCAGGTCGTGGGCGCTCATGGCGACGGGCCTCGGGAAGCGGGTACGGCAGGACCGTCGCCGCCGATTTCCTCGGCGAGGAGATAGTACGGGCGGGCCTTGGCGTCCACGAACAGCCGGCCCAGGTACAGGCCGATGATGCCGATGCAGAAGATCGCCATGCCGCCGACCAGCCAGATGGAGGCGATCACGCTGGTGAAGCCGGCGACCTGCACGTCGCCGTGCAGATAGCGCGCCACGCTGAGCGCGACCATGGCGAAGGCGACCGCGGCGAAGACCAGCCCGACCCGCACCACCAGCCGCAGCGGCTTGTCGGAGTAGGAGAGGATGATGCCGATGGCGAGCTTGCGCAGGCGCTTGAAGCTGTAGCCGCTTTTCCCGGCACTGCGGCTGGCATGGGCGACGGGCACCGCGATATGGCGGAAGCCGGTCCATTTCACCATCAGCGGGAAGCAGCGTTCGCGCTCGGGCATCGCATTGACGGCATCGATGACCTTGCGCGAGTAGGCGCCGAAATTGGCGGTGGTATGGTCCTGCGCGACGCCGGTCATCCACGACAGGAGCTTGAAGAACAGCCAGGAGCCCAGGCGCTTGGAAACGCTGTCCTGCCGTTCGGCGCGTTGCGCGAACACCACCTCGATGCCATTGCCGAGGTGGCCGAGCAGGTTCGGGATCTCCTCCGGCACGTCCTGCAGGTCGCAGTCCATGACGACCACCCTGTCGCCGCGCGCCGATTCGATGCCGGCGGAAATCGCGTAGTGCTGGCCGAAATTGCGCGCCAGGCGCAGGCCCCGCAGCCAGGGGCGGGTGGCGGCGAGTTCGACGATGCGCGGCCATGCGCCGTCGGGACTGGCATCGTCGACCAGGATCACTTCGAAATCCCCGCCGCCGGACGACGCCAGCGCCAGGGCGATGCGGTCGACCAGGTCCTCAAGGCAGCCCGAACAGCCGTACACGGGAGAAACGACGGAAACGGCGGGGATTCGGGGATTGGGCATGGGCCGATCGACGGGGTTCCGGGGAAGGGCGCCTATGGGGCGGATGAAGCCTGAACCGACATTTGACTATTATGGACGATCGGAACAAGGGGTGTCATTGCCCCTTCCAGCGCGAAATGAACATATCCCGATGAAGCGAGCAGACGGCGACCCGACTCCACCAGACAGCGTTGCCGGACGGCCGACGCCCGGCGCGCTGGGCACCATGGCGGTGATCGCGGCCGTGTTCTTCGGCCTGGTGCTGATCTTCGGCCGGCTGGGCGGGGATCGGCTCAACGGAGACGAGCACAACGCCATCGTGTTCCTCAAGGACGGCTTGTGGGAGTACATCAAGACCTTCCACTACAGCGACATCATCAAGCTGCAGTTCTGGCTGTCGCATGCGCTGTTCGGAAACGATTTCTTCTGGTACCGGATGCCGGCCGCGCTGGCGGCGGGCGCGACCTTGCTGTGGCTGGCGCTGTACAGGATGGAAGGGTTCGCGCGCGGCGGCGTCGGCCGCGCCGCGGCGGTGCTGCTGGTCGCCGGAAACGCGGCTTTCCTGGGCTTTGCCCGCTGGGGGATGCCGATCTACACGGAAACCATCCTCGCCTGCTCGCTGCTGATGGGCGTGGTGCTGCGGGACGTCATGCGCGGGCGGATGCCGCGATGGACGGCGTTCAGGCTGCTGCTGATCGTGCTGCTGCCCTGGCTGTATCCGGCCACCGTCCTGCTGCTGGGCGGCATCACCGCCTATCTGCTGCTGTTCGTCGCCGTGCGCTGGTGGCGCGAGGGCCGCGCCGCGACCACCGTGAAAGCCTGGCTGTACGCCCTGACGCCCTTGCTGCTGGGGGCCGTCTCGGCGGCGCTGTACCGCCTGAGCGTTCCTGACGCGCACTGGAACCGCGCCCGCATCCGCCACAAGGCCTTCAAGGCGTGGGTGGAGAACGGCGAGGGCGGCGCCGGCGCGTTCGTATGGGACTCGATGGCCAAGGTCGGCGGCGAGTTCCTGCGGGCGCCCGTGCTCGCCGACGGCGCCAAGCTGGCCTGGGTGCCGCAGGCGTATGCATGGTTCGTCCTGGCGCTGGCCGCGTCGACGCTGGTGGCGATCGCGCTGGCCGCCCGGCGCGTGCTGCGCAAGGGCCATGCGGCGCTGCCGCGGGAGGCCGGCCTGCTGCGCGGCGCCGCGTTCCTCGCGACGATCGTGCTGAGCATCCTGGCGGTGACCAACGTCGCCGCGCTGCTCGATGCCTTTCCGAAGATCAGCCTGCGGCATCTGTTCTTCGTGATCACCGCGCCGGCCTTGCTGGTTTCGCTCGCGCTCGCGTACCTGGGCGTCCTGTGCGCGCAGGCGGCGCGCAGGGCGGAGGCCGACTGGACGATTCCCGCCTCGCGCGCGCTGGGCCTCGCGGCGATCGTCGCGCTCGGCGGCGCGCTGGCGCTGGCGGCGGTGGAGCAGCGCAAGCTGGAAGCGAGGAAATACCAGGAAATGCTCTCCATCCTGCATTCGCCCGCGAACGGCATCGTCTTCAGCTGGGCGCCGGGCTTCTATTTCGCGAACGCGACGCTGCCCGCCTCCGCGCAGTTCTTCGGCATGGATCGCGGCGAGAACATTCCCGGCGCGCTGGAGAAGGCGATCCGGCAACGGCAGGCGGCCGGCGGCGGCCGCATGGCCATCCTCACCGGCGACGCCGTCAGCGCTGCGACGGGAGCGGGCGAGACGCCCCTGGCGCGCTTCGTCCACCGCTTCGACCTGAAGATCGAGCGGCAGGCGGAGTACGGCGGATACGAGGTGCTCTCGGCGCGGATCCCCGGGCGCCAGGAGCGGGGCGCCGAGGACGTGCGGACGATCAGTGCCGCGGTCGATCTTCCCGACGGCCCGATCGCGTCGATCCGCCTGGATCCGACGCCGTTCCTGCAGTCGCCGGTGACCATCGACGAGCTGACCTACGTCGACGGCAAGGGGAGCCGCGCGGTCGATGTCTGCGGCGATCGCGCGCTGGCCTCGATGCGCACCATTCGCCTGGGCAACCGCGAGAAATGCACGTTCGTGTTCGGCGACCAGGCCAATTCCGGCTGGATCGGGCCGAGCGCGCTGAAGAACCTTGGCGCGGATCCGGCCCGGCGCAGGCTGCAACTGCGCATGACCGGCGAATTCGGCGACGAAGTGCTGATCTACCTGGACACCGGCAAGGGCTACGGATCGCCGATACGGGTTCGTCCCACGCCGTCCGCGCCGGGCGGCTGAGCGCAGGCACCCTGTCCGAATGGACATATATCGGCGTGCCGCGGTGCAGTAAACTGCGGCGATTTCAACGCGGAGCCCGCCATGATCCAGGCCGAGACAGACGTTCCCAAGGGCAAGCTTTATCCGAACGCCGATCGGGCGCTGCAAGGCGTGGTGGCGGACGGTCAGACCCTGGCGGTCGGCGGGTTCGGCCTGTGCGGGATTCCCGAGGCGCTGATCGCCGCGCTGCGCGAGAGCGGCGTCAAGGGCCTGACCGCGATCTCCAACAACGCCGGCGTCGACGGCTTCGGCCTCGGCCTGCTGCTGGAAACCCGGCAGATCCGCAAGATGATTTCCTCCTACGTGGGCGAGAACAAGGAGTTCGAGCGCCAGTACCTGTCCGGCGAACTGGAACTCGAATTCAATCCCCAGGGCACCCTGGCCGAGCGCCTGCGCGCCGGCGGGGCGGGCATTCCCGCCTTCTTCACCGCCACCGGCTACGGCACCATCGTGGCCGAGGGCAAGGAGACGCGGGAGATCGGCGGCAAGCACTACGTGCTGGAAACGGCGCTGACCGCCGACGTCGCGCTGGTCAAGGCCTGGAAGGCGGACAAGGCCGGCAACCTGGTGTTCCGCAAGACCGCGCGCAACTTCAACCCCGCCTGCGCCATGGCCGGAAAGGTCTGCATCGCCGAGGTGGAGGAAGTAGTGGAGATCGGCGCGCTCGATCCCGACCACGTGCATCTGCCCGGCATCTACGTCGACCGCATCGTGCACAACCCCAACCCCGAAAAGCGCATCGAGCAACGCACGGTGCGGGGGTGAGCGCCTTGGCCGATGCCTGATCGGCATCGGCCAAGGCGTGAACGCCCGGTCATGGACGGCCGGGCTGGACGTTCAGGAATCGCAATGTCACGCCAGGGACGGCAGCGATGTCACGTGATCAATTCAGTGGAGAACTTGAAATGGCCTGGACCCGCGACGAAATGGCCCAGCGCGCCGCGCGCGAACTCACCGACGGCGCCTACGTCAACCTCGGCATCGGCCTGCCGACGCTGGTGGCCAACCATATCCCCGAGGGCGTCGACGTCTGGCTGCAGTCCGAAAACGGCCTGCTCGGCATCGGCCCGTTCCCGACCGAGGACGAGGTCGACCCCGACCTGATCAACGCCGGCAAGCAGACGGTCACCGCGCGCCAGGGCGCCAGCTACTTCGGCAGCCACGATTCCTTCGCGATGATCCGCGGCGGACACATCGACCTGGCGATCCTGGGCGCGATGCAGGTCACCGGCAAGGGCGACCTGGCCAACTGGATGGTGCCCGGCAAGATGGTCAAGGGCATGGGCGGGGCGATGGACCTGGTGGCCGGCGTCAAGCGCGTGGTGGTGCTGATGGAACATACGGCCAAGAACGGCGAGCACAAGATCCTGCCCGAGTGCACGCTGCCGCTGACCGGCGTAGGCGTGGTGGACCGGATCATCACCGACCTGGCGGTCCTGGACGTGACGCCGGAAGGCCTGGTGCTGCGGGAGCTGGCGCCCGGCACCACGCGGGAAGAGCTGCAGGACAAGACCGGCGTCAAATTTTCCGACGCAAGCTGAATAGGCTCAGCTTCCCGGGCATAATCGGCGTGCGCGGCCCGCCCAAGACGTATATCTTCCCAGTCCCGGGATTCGCGGCGGCGCGCCATGCGCCTGCCGCGCAACAAGTTTCCACCAAGGAAAAAGCTCATGCGTAACTATCTCACCGGAGCGCTTGTCATCGGATTGGGGATGATGGCCGGCTGCTCCTCCGACACCACGCCCGTCTCGAAGCGCGGCCAGGACGCGCAGCCTTCCGCTCGAGCGGCGAAGGGCGCGTTGAGCCTGATCCAGCGCCACGAATCGGCGCCCGGCTTCGCTTCCCTGCCGGACCGCGGCGAGCTGCTGGCTTACGACAGCATGCTGAAGGTGAAGCGCGTGGGCGCGTTCACCGCCTATCCGGTGGCGATCAGCGAGGAGCACGCGCTCAACGCGATCGTCAAGGGCGATCTCGTGGTCAACACGCCCAACGGCGAACAGGTCCGCCTCAAATACGGCAGCTACGTCGAGCACGACAACGGCGACTGGTCGTGGATCGGCCGCGACGCGAGCGGCGCCGAGGCGATCCTGACATTCGGCCAGGGCGCCGTGTTCGGCACGATCCCGCAGCAGGGCGGCGGTGACTGGCGCCTGACGATGGCCGGCGGACGCGCCTGGATGGTGTCGACCGACCGCAGCAAGCTCGGCAACGTCCACCTGGCCGGCAAGCCCGACGTGATGGTGCCGCCGAAGTTCGCCGTGGGCGCGGTCGCGGCCTCCGCGCCGGAGGCTGCCGGCATGGCGGCGCCGCTCGCGGGCGAGGCCTCGGCGGTCGCGACGACCGTGGTCGACGTCCAGTTCGGGTACAGCAACGGCTTCGCCGACATGTACGGCGGGCAGGGTGGTGCCGTCACCCGCATCAACAACCTGATCGACCGTACCAACCAGGCGTACGCCAACAGCGGCATCAGCATGCGCATCCGATATGTGGGCGCGCTGCAGGTGACCTATGCCGACAACACCGACAACGGCGGCGTGCTGCAGAAGATGTCGGGCTTCGACTCCAGCGGCTCGATCCCGGTCGATCCGGCCTTCACCGCGCTGCGCACCGCGCGCGAGACCAACGGCGCGGACCTGGTGGTGTTCATGCGCCGCTTCCGCGCGCCGGAGAACGCCGGCTGCGGCATCGCCTGGATCCTGGGCGGCCATACCGGCGGCGGCAATTCCAGCATCTCCGTCGGCGACGCGCCCTACGGCTATTCGGTGGTCAGCGACGGCGACGACCTGGGTGACGACGGCAACAGCTACTACTGCCTGAACGAGACGCTGGCGCACGAGCTCGGCCACAACATGGGCCAGGCGCACAACACCCAGGACAGCCAGACCGACGAGGGCGAGCTGATCTACGGCGTCCATACCTATTCGTTCGGCTACCGCGAGGCCACGTCGGTGGGCCGGTTCCACACGGTGATGGCGTATCCGCTCTCCGATGCCAGCGGCGTCCAGGAACCCATCAACTACTTCGCGAACCCGTCGATCACCTATCAGGGACGCCCGACCGGCGTGGCGAACCAGTCCGACAACGCCCGCAGCCTGAACCAGACGATGCCGATCATTTCGCAGTTCCGCGCGACGGTGAAGCCGGTCAGGTCGCGGCTGCGCGACGACATCAACAAGGACGGCAAGTCGGACCTGGTCTGGCACAGCGCGTCGCTGCAGAAGCAGCAGGGCTGGCGGATGGACGGCGCCAAGATCGCCACCTACGCGCCGGTCAACAACATCGGCAGCATCTATTCCTCCAGCGGCCTGGGCGACTTCAACGGCGACGGCTACTCGGACATCGTCTGGGTCGACAGCGGCAAGACCGAAGTCTGGATCTGGCAGGGCAAGGCGGACGGCATCTACACCCCGATGAAGGTGCGCGCCTATCCGGCCGGCTGGAACATCGTCGCCATCGCCGATACCAATGGCGATCTCCGCGACGACATCGTCTGGCACAACGCGACCACCGGCCAGGTGCAGGTCTGGCGCATGAACGGCAAGACCATCAGCTACGGTCCGGTCAGCACGATCGGCACCTACAAGGTGGCGGCGGTGGGCGACTTCAACGGCGACGGTCTCGAGGACCTGATCTGGATCGACAACGGCAAGACCCGCGTGTGGGAGTGGCTCTCGCAGGCCAACGGCACGTTCACGGCGGTATCGGTGCGCTCGTTCCCGGGCGGCGACTGGACCATCGTGGGCACCGGCGACTCCAACGGCGACGGCCGTTCCGATCTGTTCTGGCATAGCCAGAGCCTGGGTCGCCTGCAGGTCTGGAAGATGATCGGCGCCACCGTCACCTACGGCCCGACGATCACCTTCCCGGGCCTGGTCGGCGCGGTGGGCGATTTCAACGGCGACGGCTACAGCGACGTGGTGCGGCTCGATGCCGGCAAGACGCGCGTGGAGCTGTACACGGGCAAGGCGAACGGCACCTACGGCGTCGCCCTGATCCGCGCCTATCCCGCCGGATGGTCGCTGCTGAACCGCAAGCCGTTCCAGTGATCGGCTAGTTCGGCTTCGACAGCGTCGTACGCACGAGGCACTGGCCGTCACCGGCCAGTGCCTCGTCGTTTACAGGTTCTGGTAGTTCGGTCCCGATCCGCCCTCGGGCGTGACCCAGTTGATGATCTCGTACGGATCCTTGATGTCGCAGGTCTTGCAGTGCACGCAGTTGGCGGCATTGATCTGCAGGCGCTTGCCGGACCGGCCGTCCTCGGACACGTCCTCGACGATTTCGTAGACGGCGGCGGGGCAGAAGCGTGTGCAGGGATTGCCGTATTCCTCGGTGCAGCGCGTGACGCAGATCGAGGTGTCGGCCACCTTGAGGTGGACCGGCTGGTCCTCGTCGTGCTCGGTGGCGGCGAAGTACACCCCGGCCAGGCGGTCGCGCGGGGCGAGGGTGCGCTCGACGTAGTCGCGCTTGGGCTTTTCGGCCTCGGCCAGCTTCTGCAGCGACGACCAGTCCGGCTTGTTCTTCAGCGTCCACGGCGAGAGCCCGCCGGTGACCGTTTCCCAGGCGGCGTTGAACATGCCGAACCAGAGGCCGCGCTTGAAGCCCGGCTTGACGTTGCGCACCTTCTTCAGCTCGGCCATCGCCTCGGAGGCGCGCAGCTTGGCGTCGAAGCCGCGGCTGTCGAGCGACTGCGCCAGGTGCTCGGCGGCGAGCATGCCGCTGCGGATGGCCTGGTGCGTGCCCTTGATCTTGGGCACGTTGAGCAGGCCGGCGGTGTCGCCGATCAGCAGCGCGCCGGGCATCTCGGTCCTGGGCAGCGACTGGTAGCCGCCGGTGACGATGGCGCGCGCGCCGGCCGAGACGAGGTTGCCGCCCTCGAGCAGGGGCTTGACCATCGGGTGGTTCTTCCATTGCTGGAAGGCCTCCCACGGCTTGTAGTCCGGGTCGCGGTAGTCCAGGCCGCTGACGTAGCCCAGCGCGATCCGTCCCTTGTCCAGGTGGTAGAGGAAGCTGCCGCCGTAGGTGCGCGAATCGGCCGGCCAGCCGAAGCTGTGCACGATCTTGCCCGGGCTGACGCGCTCCTCCGGCACCTGCCAGAGCTCCTTGATGCCGATCGAGTAGCCCTGCGGATCGCTGTCGGCGTCGAGATTGAAGCGCTTGATCAGGCGCTTGGTGAGATGGCCGCGCGCGCCCTCGGCCAGCACCGTGACCTTGGCGCGGATGTCGATGCCGGGCGTGTAGCCGGGCTTGTGCGATCCGTCCTTGGCCACGCCCATGTCGCCGATGCGAACGCCCAGCACGCGGCCCTCGCTGCCATCGGCATTCACGTCGTGCAGCGTTTCGGCCGCGGCGAAGCCGGGATAGATCTCCACGCCCAGCGCTTCGGCCTGCGGCGCCAGCCAGGCGCACATCGCGCCGAGGCTGACGATGACGTTGCCCTTGTTGTGCATGCCGGGCGGCACCGGCAGCCTGTGGCCGCCGGTCTTGTTGAGCAGCCAGAATTCGTCCTCGGTCGCCGGCACGCAGATCGGCGGCGGATTCTCCCGCCAGTCCGGCAGCAGCGCGTCCAGCGGCCCGGTCTCGATGACGGCGCCGGAGAGGATGTGCGCGCCGATGGTGCTGGCCTTCTCGATCACGCAGACCGACAGCTCGGGTTGCAGCTGCTTGAGCCGGATCGCGAACGACAGGCCGGCCGGGCCGGCGCCGACGGCGACGACGTCGTACTCCATGACGTCGCGTTCGACGCTCGTCTCGGTCTGCTGGTCTGCGGTGCTGCTGGGTTCGCTCATGCTCGCGGCCTGGCTTGCTCGGGTGGAGGGTGCGCACGGGAACGTGCGCGTTGCTGCGGCGCAATCCGCCTGCCGCCGGCGTCCCGCGGGGCGCCGCATCGTCGACGCAGGGCGTCATTTTGCGGCATTGCCGCATTATTCTCACTTGTGGCGCGTGCGGCAAATCGGCAGGCTCGGCCGATGGATGGCGCCATTGCCCTTGAACTGCCCGATGCCGACGTGCGCCTGGTCCGCGGCTGGCTGCCCCGCGCGCAGGCCGACGCGCTGTTCGCGGCCCTGCGCGCGGACGTGCCCTGGCAGGTGCACCGCATCCGCCTGTTCGGGCGCGAGGTCGATTCGCCGCGCCTGAGCTGCTGGATCGGCGATCCCGGCGCGGTCTATGTCTATTCCGGCATGCGCCATGCGCCCGAGCCCTGGCCGCCGGCGTTGCGGGCGGTGCGCGCCCGGCTCACGCGGACGCTCGCGCATCCCTTCAACAGCGTGCTCGCCAATCTCTACCGCGACGGACGCGACGCGATGGGCTGGCACAGCGACGACGAGCCCGAGCTCGGGCCCGAACCGCTGATCGCCTCGCTTTCGCTCGGCGCCACGCGGCGCTTCTCGCTCAAGCGCCGCGCGGGCCCCGCCGCGAAATGCACGGTCGAGCTCGAGCACGGCAGCATGTTGCTGATGGCCGCGGCCACCCAGCGGCATTATCGCCACGCCTTGCCCCGCACCGGCCGTCCGGTGGGCGAGCGCATCAACCTGACCTTC
This sequence comes from Luteimonas aquatica, assembly GCF_022662575.1. Classification (GTDB taxonomy): domain Bacteria; phylum Pseudomonadota; class Gammaproteobacteria; order Xanthomonadales; family Xanthomonadaceae; genus Luteimonas; species Luteimonas aquatica. The sequence continues at coordinate 390,014 of NZ_JALBFU010000002.1, forward strand.
CGGCGGATCCTGGCCTAGGCGCGCTTCGCGGGGCGGGCGAGGCGCCGGGCAGCGTCGCAACCCGCATCGCCCGCGGGCCGCACGCGCATCAGTCGAGATACTTCCAGCTGGAAGCGCCGTCGAGGCGGCGGATTCTCGCCCGGGCGAGAACTTCGGGCGGGAAGTTGCGCGCGTTCACGCCCACCGTGCTGTCCGGACGCTTCCGGCTGCGCTCGTGGTGCGTGACGCATCCGCAGCGCCGGCAGCGGAAGAATTCCAGCCGCCTGCCGCCCCAGGCATAGGCGGCGAGCGCATCGGACGCGGCGACCACGCGCACCGAGCCGGCGCGATAGTAGGCCCACAGGCTGCCATAGCGCCGGCAGATCGAGCAGTTGCAGTCGGTCAGGGTGCGCGGCCTGCGCACCACCTCGATGCGCACCGCGCCGCAATGGCAGGTGGCCGCGAGCATGCCGGCGCCCTGCCGCTAGGGCGTCGTCGGCCTCGCCGGCGGCGCGGCATTGCCGGTCTGCAGGGTCCAGCCGGCGATCTCGCCGCCGACGCGTTCCAGGCTGCGCGAGAACGCCTCCACCACCTGCGCCACCTCCTTGTCGGCGGCCGGTTCGGCATGGCGGAAGGTGCGCGCGCCGACCACGCTCTGGTCGCTGGTGCGCAGCAGCTTGGCGCTGATCTCGATGGTGGCCGAGGGCAGGGCGTTGCCGGCGTAGTCGGCCTCGAAGCGGCGCATGTCCATGACCAGCTTGTAGTCGGCGGCGATGCCGGTGCCCTGGCGCGCGATCGCGTGGATGCGCCCGGAGTCCTCCAGCGCGCGGATGATGGTGTCCTCGAGCATGTCGCTGGGCAGCTTGGCCCAGGCGGCGCCCTTGTAGACCTGCACCTCGTCGGGCGTGGGGCGCACGGCGATGCGGAAGGTGTCGATCATGCGCGCGGCGGTCGGCGCACTCAGCGAGAGCTGCCAGTTCACCGCCGGCCACGACGGGTCCGCGGCGACGCGCGGATCGGGCGCGTACAGCGTGGACTGCGCGCGATCGCCGCCGCCGCCGAGCAGGGCGCAGCCGCCGAGCAGGGCGGTGCAGGCCAGCAGCAGCGCGGCGGCCGCGGTGCGGGCCGGAATGCGCGGCGTGACGCGCGGCGAGGCATGGGAATGGGTGTCGGGCGTGCTCATTTGGGCTCGAACTCCTTGGGTGCGTCGCGTCCCAGCAGGTAGCGCGCCGGGCTTGCGTCGAGGCGGTCGCTGATGCGGCGCAGGTCGCGGATCAGCGATCGCAGCTCGCCCAGCGTCGGTCCCAGCTGCGACAGCCCGTCGTTGGCGAAGCTGCTGATGGCCGCGCGGTTCTCGTTGAGGATCTTGTCGGCGCCGCCGGCGGCCGAGTCGAGCCGGTTGAGCGTGCTGTCGAGCTTGGAGATCAGCGCCGGCAGCTTCTGCACCAGCTCGCGGTCGACGCTGCTGACGGCGCGATTGGTCGAATCGAGGGTGGTGTTGAGCTGCTCGGTGGCCTTGCGCGCATTGGCGACCAGCGCGCGCAGGTCCTCGCGCTGGTCGGAGATCGAGCCGGTGAGCGTATCGATGTTCTCCAGCGTCTTGGAGACGTGGGCGATGTTCTTCTCGCTGAGCATGTTGTCCAGCCGCTCGAACAGCCGGTTGGCGGTGTCGGCGATGTTCTGCAGCGCCGAGGGCTCGGTGAGGATGATCGGCACCTCGTGTCCCGGCGTTTCCAGCAGCGGCGGGCTGCGCGGATCGCCGCCGGTGAGCTGGATGATCGGGCTGCCGGTGAGGCTGGTCATCGACAGCTTGGCGCGCGTATCGGTCTTGATCGGCGCGGTGGCCTGCAGCTTCAGCCGCGCCACCACCGCGCGCGGGTCGTTGGGCGCCAGCTGCAGGCTCTCCACCGTGCCGATGGCGATGCCGTTGTACTGCACGCTGCTGCCCTGGGTCAGGCCGGTCACCGGCTCGTGGAAGACCACGTCGTATTCGCGCCAGCTCCTGTCCGAGGAGTACTTGGCCGCCCACAGGCCGAAGCCGAGCAGGAACAGCGACACCAGGATGGTGAAGGTGCCGATCAGGACGTAATTGGCTTTGGTTTCCATGCGTGGAGTCTCTGAATCACGTTTCCGTATTCACTGGATCATGGCGACTGCGCCGCCATCCGTGGCGCAGCCTTGTTGGCTCCGGACGGTCCGGCCCGGCCATCCATGGCCGGGCGCTCGCGGCGCGGCAAACGCCTTGTGGGCGCTTGCTAAGCACGCGCCGCTCGCCCGCGCGGGCCGTTGAAGTATTCCTGCACCCAGGGATGGTCCAGCCGCTCCAGCTCCGCGACCGGGCCGACGGCGATGACGCGCTTGTCGGCCAGCACGGCGATCCGGTCGCAGATAGCGTACAGGGTGTCGAGGTCGTGGGTGATGAGGAAGACGGTCAGGCCCAGCGCCTGCTGCAGGGTGCGGATGAGGTGGTCGAAGGCGGCCGCGCCGATCGGGTCGAGACCCGCGGTGGGCTCGTCGAGGAACAGCAGCGGCGGGTCCATCGCCAGCGCGCGCGCCAGGCCGGCGCGCTTGCGCATGCCGCCGGACAGCTGCGAGGGCAGCTTGTCGATGGCGTCGGCCGGCAGGCCGGCCAGCTTCACCTTCAGCAGCGCCAGCTCGTAGCGCCAGCTGTCCGGCAGCTGGCCGTGGTATTCCTTCAGCGGCACCTGCACGTTCTCGCCCACGGTCAGCGAGGAGAACAGCGCGCCGTCCTGGAACAGCACGCCGGTGTTGCGCTCGATGTGCTTGCGCACGCGGCTGTCGTCGGAGCGGGCGTCGACGCCCAGCACCTCGATCTGTCCGGCGTCGGGCTTGCGCAGGCCGAGGATGGAGCGCATCAGCACCGACTTGCCGGTGCCCGAGCCGCCGACCACGCCGAGGATCTCGCCGCGCCTGACGTCGAGGTCGAGGTTCTCGTGCACGGTCTGCTCGCCGAAGCGGTTGACCAGGCCGCGGATGCGGATGATCGGTTCGCTCGCGCCCTCGTCGGCGGCTTCGCGTGCGGGATTCGGATCGGCGGGCGTCGAATGTTCCTGCATCGTCACCAGCCCATGTGCATGAACCAGATCGCCGCCAGCGCGTCGATCACGATCACCAGCGAGATCGTCTGCACCACGCTGGAGGTGGTGCGCTCGCCCACCGACTGCGCGGTGCCTTCCACGCGCAGCCCTTCCAGGCAGCCGATCAGGCCGATGATGATGGCGAAGATCGGCGCCTTCGACATGCCCACCAGCACGTGGCGCAGCTCGACGGTGTCGTGCATGCGCGCGTAGTAGGCCTGCGGCGGGATGTCGAGGCTGAAGGCGCCCACCGACATGCCGCCGAGCAGGCCGGCGATCATCGCGATGAAAGTGAGCAGCGGCAGCATGATCAGCAGCGCCAGCACGCGCGGGATCACCAGCAGGTCGATCGGATCCAGGCCGAGCGTGCGGATGGCGTCGACCTCCTCGCGGCTGACCATCGCGCCGATCTGCGCGGTGAAGGCGCTGGCGGTGCGGCCGGCGAGCAGGATGGCGGTCAGCAGCACGCCGAACTCGCGCAGGAAGGCGATATTGACCAGCTCCACCACCAGGATGGTGGCGCCGAAGTCGGCCAGGATGGTCGAGCCGAGGAAGGCGATCACCGCGCCGACCAGGTACGAGAGCAGCGCCACCAGCGGCACCGCGTCCAGGCCGACCTGCTCCATGTGGTGCACGGTGGCGGTCAGGCGCAGCCGCCGCGGCTGCAGCGCGACCCGGCCGAGCTTGACCAGGTTCTCGCCGAGGAAGCTGACCAGGGCGACGATCGAATCCCAGTTGCCGCTCACCCCGCGGCCCAGGCGTTCCAGCGCCGCGGCCACGCCGTATTCGCGCTTGCGCTTGGGGCGCTCGTCGGCGACGTCCTCGATGGCCGCGACCAGGGCGTGGTGGTCCTCGCGGAAGACGAAGGCGTCGTAGTCCAGGCCGCTGCGCCGCGCGAAGCGCAGCAGCTGCAGCACGCCGGCCGAATCCAGGCGCTCGACCGCGCTCGCGTCCACGGCGCTGACCGTACCGGCCTCCTGCTCGCGCAGGACCGCGGCCACGTCCTCGGCCGTGTCCAGCGTCCAGTGCCCGCCCAGGCGCAGCCGACCACCGTCCTGCGGATCGGCGGTGATGCTGGGGGCCTGGGGCGCGGCGACACTCATGCGTGGATAGGCGAGCCTGCTGGGAGGGGATGGTGGGCGCTGCCGGCGCAGCATACAGAGTAACGGATGCATGAAAACGGGGCTTTCATGAACGCATCATGGTGGCCGAGCCGCCGCGATGCGCCCAGGCCCGGCAAAAGCCGCGAAGGGGCGATGCCCGGGCCGTAGAATGCGCGATCCATGCCGATGCGCCCGCATCGCGCCCGCCCTCCGGCCTCGGGGACGCCGGACGAATACCGAACCCTTCCTTTCCGCCGCAATGCGCCAGGCCTTTCCCACGACCATCGGCTACGCCGCCCGCATCGCCTTCGTGGCCGAGCTGGCCGAGCGCCTGCACAGCTACGGCACCACCGCGCAGCGGCTGGAAGGCGCGATCGTGGCCGTCTCGCAGACGCTCGGGCTGGAGTGCGAGCCCTGGGTCAATCCGACCGGGATGATCCTGGCCTTCAGCGATCCCAGCCGCCCGCCCGGCGACAGCGACACCACGCGGGTGATCCGCGTGCCGCCCGGCGACACCGACCTGTACAAGCTGTGCGAGGCCGACCGCATCGCCGAGGAGGTGATGGCGGGCAGGATCGGCCTGGCCGAGGGGCACGCCGCGCTGCGGGCGCTGGACCGTCCGGCGGGCTGGCGCGGCGTTTCGCTGCGGGTGCTGGCCTTCGGCCTGGCCTCGGCCAGCGTGGCCGGCCTGCTGCGCCTGCCGTGGCTGGACATCGCCACCGCCGGCCTGATCGGCGTGCTGGTGGGCTTGATCGAATGGTTCACGCCGCGGCGGCCGCGCCTGCGCGAGGCCAGCGATGCCATCGCCGCGATGGTGGCGGCCACGGTGGCGATCGCGGTCGCCGGCTTCGTCGGTCCGCTCAACCTCAATACCGTGGTGATCGCGTCCCTGATCGTGCTCATGCCGGGCATGGCGCTGACCAACGCGGTCAACGAACTCACCAGCCAGCACCTGGTCTCGGGCACCGCGCGCTTCGCCGGCGCGGTGAGCACGATGCTCAAGCTCACCGTCGGCACCATGATCGCGCTGACCTTCGCGCAGATGCTCGGCATCGCGCCGCACGTGCGCGCGCTGCGCCCGCAGCCGGACTGGGTGGAATGGTGCGCGCTGCTCTCGGCCGCGTTCGCCTTCGCCGTGCTGTTCCGCGCCAACCGCCGCGATTATCCGGTGGTCATGCTGTCGGCGGCCACGGGTTATCTGGTCTCGCGCCTGGGCGGCGAGGCCTGGGGCAGCCCGGTGGGGATTTTCCTCTCGGCGATGATATTGACCGCCGCCGGCAACGGCTATGCGCGCTGGATCAAGCGTCCGGGCGCGGTGGTGCGCGTGCCCGGCATTATCCTGCTGGTGCCCGGCAGCACCAGCGTGCGCAGCCTGCTGACCTCGATCCAGCAGCAGGACCTGGCCGCGGGCCAGGAGGCCGCGCTGACCGTGCTGAACGTGCTGCTGGCGCTGGTGGCCGGCCTGCTGTTCGGCAACCTGCTGCTGCCGGCGCGGCGGAATCTGTAGCGCCGCGCCGGCGCGACTCGCCCGACAAAAAAACGCCGGCGGGGGCCGGCGTTTGGTTCGATTCCCGATCGATCACTTCTTGATCAGAAAATCCTCGGGCTTCTTGCCTTTCTTGACCTGCGCGGCCATCCACAGCGGCTGCTTGCCGCGCCCGCTCCAGGTTTCCTTGGGATTGGCGGGGTTGCGGTACTTCGGCGCCACCTTGCCGAGCTTGCGTCCCTTGCGCGCGGGCGCCTTCTTGGCCGGACGGCCGGCGGACTTCCTGGCCGCGGCGCCGAACAGTTCCGCCAGGCTGTAGCCCTCGGCGGCGGCGGCGGCGACCAGCTTGGCGCGCACCGTGGCCACGGGCTTGCGCTTCTTCAGCGTGGTCTTGCGCTTCTTGGCCTGCGTGATCAGCGTATCGAGTTCTTTGGCGGAAAGGCCGTTCAAGTCGATCGACATTCATGACTCCGGATTATGGCTAGGGGAATGCCAATCCGTGGCTCGTGGGTCGGCCTAGCCTAGCAAATTATGAATCGATGCCAAAATCGCGCGCGGGGATAATCCCGGCGCGCGATTTGCGCGCCGGGAATATCGTCCTGGCGATGCCGCCGGGCTCGCGCGAAAATCAGCCCTGGGCGGGCGTCCGCAGGCGTTCCAGCAACGCCTCGCGCGTGATGTTTTCCGCGTCGCCGCCGCTGCGCGCGCGATATTCGAAGGTGCCCGCGGCCAGGCCGCGCTCGGAGACCACCACGCGATGCGGAATGCCGATCAGTTCGATGTCGGCGAACATCGCGCCGGGGCGCAGCCCGCGATCGTCGAGCAGCGTTTCGATGCCGGCGGCGTTGAGTTCGCCGTACAGGGCTTCGGCGGCGGCGGCGACGCCGGCGTCCTGCTTCGGATTGATCACGCACACCGCCACCTGCCAGGGCGCCATCGGCGCCGGCCAGAGGATACCGGCCTCGTCGTGGTTCTGTTCGATCGCGGCGGCGACGATGCGGGTGACGCCGATGCCGTAGCAGCCCATCGCCAGCGGCTGCGCGCGTCCCTGCTCGTCGAGCACGGTGGCCTGCATGGCCTCGGAATACTTGCGTCCGAGCTGGAAGATGTGGCCGACCTCGATGCCGCGGGCGATGGCGAGCGTGCCGCGGCCGTCGGGCGAGAGGTCGCCGGCGACGGCGTTGCGGATGTCGGCCACCGCGTCGGGTTCGGGCAGGTCGCGGCCCCAGTTGACGCCGGTCAGGTGGAAGCCGTCCTCGTTGGCGCCGACGACGAAGTCCGCCATCGCCGCGACTTCGCGGTCGGCGACCACGCGGATCTTGCCGCGCGGCCCGACCGGACCGAGGAAGCCGGGCTCGGCGCCGAGCGCTTCGAGGATTTCCGCCTCGGTGGCCAGGCGGTACTCGGCCAGGCCGTCCACCTTCGCCAGCTTGATCTCGTTGACCGCGTGATCGCCGCGCACCAGCGCCAGCACGAATTGCGGATTCGAATCGGCGTCGCGGCCGATGACGGCCACCGATTTCACCGTGCGCGCCAGCGGCAGGCCGAGCAGGGCGGCGACGTCCTCGCAGGTCTTCTGCGTGGGCGTGGAGGCCTTGCGCATGTCCTCGCCCGCCGCCGGACGCGGGCCGGGCGGCAGCGCCTCGGCCGCCTCGACGTTGGCGGCGTAGTCGGAGCCGTCGGAGAAGATGATCGCGTCCTCGCCGGAGTCGGCCAGCACCTGGAATTCCTGGCTGGTGTCGCCGCCGATCTCGCCGCTGTCGGCGCGCACGGCGCGGAAGCGCAGGCCCAGGCGGGTGAATATCCGCGAATAGGCCTCGTGCATGTTGCGGTATTCGCGCGCCAGGTCCTCGTCGCTGAGGTGGAAGGAGTAGGCGTCCTTCATGATGAACTCGCGCGCGCGCATCACGCCGAAGCGCGGACGCAGCTCGTCGCGGAACTTGGTGTTGATCTGGTAGAAGTTCACCGGCAGCTGCTTGTAGCTGGCCAGCTCGTTGCGCGCGAAATCGGTGATGACTTCCTCGGCCGTGGGCGCGTAGCAGAATTCCTGCTCCTTGCGGTCCTGCAGGCGCAGCAGCAGGTGGCCGTAGCGCTGCCAGCGGCCGGTCTCTTCCCACAGCTCCTTGGGCTGGACGGTGGGCATCAGCACCTCGATCGCGCCGGCGCGGTTCATCTCCTCGCGCACGGCCGTCTCCACCTTGCGCAGCACGCGCAGGCCCAGCGGCGACCAGGTGTAGATGCCGGCGGCGAGTTTGCGCAGCATGCCGGCCTTGAGCATCAGCTTGTGGCTGACGATCTCGGCGTCGGCGGGAGTTTCCTTTTCGGTGCGGAGGTGGAACTGCGACAGGCGCATGCGAGGCGGTCGGGAAGCGGGGAGATCCGACATTCTGCCATGCATGGACGCGCCCCGGCGGGCGCGGCGGGGTCATCGGCGGTGCGCCCGCGGCGCCGACGCGGGGCGGATTCGCCGGGGTTTTGCGCGGCGAACGCCCGGCCGCCGGCGCGCCTCAGCCGCAGTTGGCTTTCAGCGTGGCGCGCGCCAGCTCCATCTGGTTGCTGCGCTCGTCCGCGCTGAGGGTCTTGTCGGGCTTGCCGTCGCCGTCGGTGTCGCGCACCACGTCGCCCTTGCTTTCCAGGATCTCGAGATTCTTGCGCGCGGCCACGCACTGCGCGTTTTCCCCGGCGGGCTTGCCCTGGTCCGCGGCGGGCTTGGGCGCAGCCGCGGCCGTGGCGGTCTTGGCCGGCGGGGAGACGTCGTCCCGCGCGACCTTCTGCTGCTGGTACTGGCCGTTGGGCGGCGGGGTTTCCGAATAATGGGTCACGCCGCGGGCGTCCTTCCACTGGTAGACCTCCTGCGCCGGCACGGCCAGGGAGATCAGGGCGAGGGCCGGGAGCAGCAATGCCTGGCCGAGCAGGGTCGAGGGCGATTTGCGGGACATGCGGGACCTGTACGCGGAAAGGGCCGGTCGATTGCAGCATCGCGGGGCCATGGCCGCAAGCCCGCGCGCCCGAATACGCGGGGCCGGAGCGGCGAAAAGCGACACGCGTCATGGCGGGCGCGGCCCGTCGGCGGCACGGACCGGCCGCGAGCACACCCCGGCTCGCCGCAGTTAAACTGGCGAAATGGACGATCAGCCCCTGCAACGCCCGCGCGGCCGCGGCATTTACCTGCTCCCCAACCTGTTCACCACCGGTGGCCTGTTCGGCGGTTTCTTCGCGATCATCGCCGCCTCGCAGGGCCGCATCGAGGCCGCCTGCGTGGCGATCTTCGTCGCCGGCATCCTCGACGGCCTGGACGGGCGGGTGGCGCGGCTGACCAATACGCAGAGCGAATTCGGCGTGCAGTACGACTCGCTCGCCGATCTGGTCAGTTTCGGCATGGCGCCGGCGCTGGTGATGTACCACTGGGCCTTGATGTCGCTCAAGCTCGACGGCGTGACCATCGGCCGGATCGGCTGGCTGGCGGCGTTCCTCTACGCCGCCTGCGCGGCGTTGCGGCTGGCGCGCTTCAACAGCCAGGTCGGCAAGGTCGACAAGCGCTGGTTCATCGGCCTGGCCAGCCCGGCCGCGGCGGGGCTGATGGCCAGCTTCGTCTGGACCTTCCACGATCTGGACCTCAGCGGCGAGGAGCTGCGCTACGTCGCGCTCGGCGTCACCATCGTCGCCGGCCTGCTGATGGTCAGCGGCATCCGCTACAACAGCTTCAAGGGCGGGCGCGGCGCCAAGTCCGACCGCGTGCCGTTCTTCGCGCTGCTGCTGGTGGTGGCGGTACTGATCGCGCTGGTGATCGATCCGGCCAAGACGCTGCTGACGGCCACGGTGCTGTACGCGCTGTCCGGGCCGCTGCTGTGGTTCAAGCGCCGCCGCCTGCCGGCCGAGACCCCGGATACGGGCGCGGACGCATGAGCTGGGATCCGCTGCAGCGCGACGTGCTGGAGGCCCTGGGGCATACCTTGTACCGGGCCGCCCCGGCGCAGGCCGCGGAGACGGCGCTGCCCGAGGACGCGCTGCTGCACGCCCTGCTGCGCGCGGCCGGACGCGATGCCGGCGCCGCCGATGCCGCGGCGCTGTTCCGCGAATGGGGGCCGACCTCGCGCCTGCGCGCGGCCGCCGCCAAGCGCGCGCTGTGGCCGCGCCTGCGCGCGCTGCGGGGACGCCTGCCCGCATGACGAGCGCGGTGGCCACGCGCGGAATGGCGGCCGACGAGGGGTTGCGGCCGATGCGCGAGGCCGATCTCGACGCGGTGATGGAGATCGAACGCCGCGCCTATCCCTTCCCGTGGACGCCGGGCATCTTCCGCGACTGCCTGCGCGCCGACTATCCGGCGTGGGTGCTGCTGGGCAGCGACGGCATCATCGGCTACGGCGTGCTCAGCGTGGCCGCCGACGAGGCGCACGTGCTCAATGTCTGCGTCGATCCGCTGCGCCACGGCCGCGGGCATGGGCGCCGCCTGCTGCGCGCGCTGGTGAAGATCGCCCACGGCCTCGGCGCGCGCCGCGTCTTCCTCGAAGTTCGGCCCTCGAATCCGTACGCCATCGCCCTCTACCACGACGAGGGCTTCAACGAGATCGGGCGGCGGCCGCGCTACTACCCGGCGCGGCAGGGGCGGGAGGACGCGATCGTGATGGCGAAGGAATTGCTCGAGGACGCCTAGCGGGCGAGGCGCTCCGCGCACGGTTTCTGCGGCGGCGATGGGGCGCCGTCCGCGGCGCTATTCCTGCCAGGGCGTGACGCAGTCGGCGTAGGCGGGTTCGCACATCGGCGAGCCGGCGGCGCCGCACTGGGCCTTGGCGTTTTCCTGCGCGGCTTCCACGTTTCCGCCCTTGCCGACGTAGATGGCGACTTTGGCGCCGCTGGCGTCGGTGGCACCGAGCACGGTGACCGCACACTCGTTCTTGAAGGTGGCGATGATCTTGCACTGGGTGCCGCCGTTCTGCTTGCAGCTCTTGAGCGCCGAGCGCTTGGCCTGTCCGGAGCTGCCGTGGGAGGTCTTGGCGTCGCTGACCCCCACCTTGAGGTTCGCCTCGTCGAAGGCGTAGGCGCCGTAGCCGTTGTAGCTGGACGGCGCGGCCGGTTCCTCGCCGCCGCCCCAGGTCTGCATCCGCCCCGGGACGCACGGCTGGCCCGGAGTGCCGGCGGCGTTGGGCATGAAACCGTCGGGGCAGCCCTGTTCCGCGCTGGCCGAGCCGGAGAACAGCAGCGCGCACGCCAATGCCAGAAGACCGATGAGATCTTTCATCGCGATCGAATCCTTTCGAAGAATGCAGCGGCGGGTGGAGAGCGGCGCATGCTATCACCAGGCGCCGCCCGCGCAACGCCGCGGCGGCTACGGCGCGCCGAGCCGCGCGCGCTGCGCGGCGAGCGTCTCCAGCTGCGCGGTCCAGTCGGCCAGGCGCTTGCGCTCCTGCTCCACGACCGCGGCGGGGGCGTTCTGCACGAAGGTGTCGCTGGCCAGCTTGCCCTGCGATTTCGCCTGCTCGCCAGCGACGCGCTTGAGCTCCTTGTCCAGGCGCGCGCGTTCGGCGTCCAGGTCGACCAGTCCTTCCAGCGGCACCAGCAGCTTCAGCGTTCCGACCAGGGCGGCGGCGGCCGGCGGCACCTCGCCGGCGACCGCTTCGATGCCGTCGAGGCGGTTGAGGAATTTCAGCTGCGAGGCGTGGCGCGCCAGGCGCACGGCATCCTCGGCGTCGCCGCCCTGCGTCAGCAGCCGGACCGAGCGCGTCGGCGAGACGCCCAGCTCGCTGCGGATGCGGCGCAGCGCCGAGACCATCGCCTTGAGCCATTCGATGTCGGCCTCGGCCTCGCCGTAGGCCTGCACGGCGAAGTCGGCGCTGTGCGGGTAGCGCTGCAGCATCACGGTGCGTCCGTCGACGCCCAGCCTGGGGGCGACCTGCTGCCAGAGCTCCTCGGTGACGAAGGGCACCAGCGGATGCAGCAGGCACAGCATGCGCTCGAGCACGAACAGCAGGGTGCGGCGGGTGCTGTCGGCGGCCGTGGCGTCGTCGCCGTTCAAGGCGGGCTTGGCCAGCTCCACGAACCAGTCGCAGAACTCGTTCCAGGCGAACTCGTACAGTGTCTGCGCCAGCAGGTCGAAGCGGTAGGCGGCGAAATGCGCCTCGGCCTCGGCGGCGGTCTTGGCCAGGCGGGCGAGGATCCAGCGCTCGGCGTCGGTGGCCGCGGCCTCGGGCGCCGACGCCGCCGAGAACCCCTCGGTGTTCATCAGCACGAAGCGGGTGGCGTTCCACAGCTTGTTGCAGAAGTTCTTGTAGCCCTCGCAGCGCGCCAGGTCGAACTTGATGTCGCGCCCGGGGCCGGCGAGCGCGGCCATGGTGAAGCGCAGCGCGTCGGCGCCGAAGGCGGGGATGCCCTGCGGGAATTCCTTGCGCGTGGCCTTCTCGATCTTCTCGGCCATCTTCGGCTGCATCAGGCCGCTGGTGCGCTTGGCGAGCAGGTCGTCGAGAGTGATGCCGTCGATCAGGTCGAGCGGGTCGAGGATGTTGCCCTTCGACTTCGACATCTTCTGCCCGTCCTTGTCGCGCACCAGGCCGGTCATGTAGACGTCCTTGAACGGCACGCGCCCGGCGTCGGGCACCCCGGCGGGCAGCAGGCGGTCGGTCATCATGATCATCCGCGCCACCCAGAAGAAGATGATGTCGAAGCCGGTGACCAGCACGCTGGAGGGCACGAAGCGGTCGAAGCCGCGCGCCTGCATCGCGTCCGCGTCGGGCCAGCCCATGGTGCTCAGCGGCCACAGCGCCGAGGAGAACCAGGTTTCCAGCACGTCGGCGTCCTGCGACAGCGCGCCTTCGTAGCCGTCGGCCTGCGCCAGCGCGCGCGCGCCGGCCTCGTCGCGGGCGACGTAGGGCTTGCCGGCGTCGGAATACCAGGCCGGGATGCGGTGCCCCCACCACAGCTGGCGGCTGATGCACCAGTCCTGGATGTTCTCCATCCAGTGGCGGTAGGTGTTGATCCAGTTCGGCGGCACGAAGCGCACCTGGCCCTGCTCGGCCAGCGCCAGTCCGCGCGCGGCGAAATCGTCCATCTTCACGAACCACTGGTCGGTGAGATAGGGCTCGATCACCTGGTTGGTGCGGTCGCCGCGCGGCACCTGCAGCTTGTGCGGCTTGGTCTCGGCCAGCCGGCCCTCGGCCTCCAGGTCGGCGAGCACCGTCTTGCGCGCGGCGAAACGGTCGAGGCCGCGATAGCGTTCCGGCGCGTTGTCGTTGACGGCCGCCTCGGGCGTGAAGATGTTGATCATCGGCAGGCCATGGCGCTGGCCGACCGCGTAGTCGTTGAAGTCGTGCGCCGGCGTCACCTTGACCACGCCGGTGCCGAACTCGCGATCGACGTAGGCGTCGGCGATGATCGGGATCTCGCGGCCGGTGAGCGGCAGGCGCACGCGCTTGCCGATCAGGTGCGCGTAGCGCTCGTCCTCGGGATGCACCATCACCGCGGTGTCGCCGAGCATGGTCTCCGGGCGCGTGGTGGCCACGGTGAGCGTGGCGCTGCCGTCGCCCTGCCGGCCGTCGACGAGGGGGTAGTCGATCGACCAGAGGAAGCCGTCCTCCTCCTCGTTGACCACCTCCAGGTCGGAGATCGCGGTCTTCAGCACCGGATCCCAGTTGACCAGGCGCTGGCCGCGGTAGATCAGGCCCGCCTCGTGCAGGCGCACGAAGGCCTCGACCACCGCCGCGGAGGGCATCGGGTCCATGGTGAAGACGCTGCGCGACCAGTCGCCGGAGGCGCCCAGGCGGCGCATCTGCCGCTCGATGGTGTCGCCCGACTGGCCCTTCCACTCCCAGACCTTTTCGATGAAGCGCTCGCGCCCGAGCCCGTCGCGGGTCAGCCCGTCGCGGCCGAGGTTGCGCGCCACCACCATCTCGGTGGCGATGCCGGCGTGGTCGCTGCCCATCTGCCACAGCGTGCGGTAGCCGCGCATGCGGTGGTAGCGGACCAGCGCGTCCATCAGCGTGTGCTGGAAGGCGTGGCCCATGTGCAGCGTGCCGGTGACGTTGGGCGGCGGCAGCAGGATGCTGTAGGCCGGTCCGTCGCCCTGCGGCGCGAACACGCCGCTGCCTTCCCACTCGGCGTAGAGGCGGGTTTCGAATTGCTTGGGGTCGTAGCCGGGGGCGAGCGTTTGGGTCATGAGTGTGGGAATCAAAGAGTCGAGCCGTGTTCCTACCAGAACCAGGTCTTGCGCATGGCCGAAAGGAATTCTTTGTTGACGGGATAGCCGGATGCGTCGCCGATTACGGAATCAATGCCACAGATCGGGCAAATGGCCGTCATGCCCTGATCGGCCCATTTTTCGATTTTGGACGGCATGTAGATTTCTCCGCAATAGAAACAACCGCACGTTGCGCTGATCTCGATTTCATGCCGATGGCCGGACGAGTGGCGATGTGCCTGAATGACGTCGTTCATCACGCGGCCCATGACTCACATGTCGTGCTTGCTGACGTCCAGGCCGCGCGACTTGTATTGCGTCCAGCGCTCGCGCAGCGGGCCGCGCGCGGATTCGTCGGCGGGCACCACTTCCAGCACGCGCTCGAACTCGCCGCGCACCGGATCGTCGCGCAGGTTGATCACCAGCGGGCGCAGCGGCGCGTCGAACTCGGGCGGGGCGATCAGCACCGGGGTGAGCTCGTCCTCTTCGTCGGTGCCGGCGATCTGGTGCGGGATGTAGGCGTCCTCGCCCATGTCCCACAGCAGCTCGTCCAGGGCCTCGGCCTGGGCCGCGTCGCGCGCCAGCACCAGCGTCCAGTGGTTGGCGTCGTAGGCCTTGCGCGCCAGCTCGCACACCAGGCGCAGCGGCTCGTCGCGGAAGCGCGGCTTGGCGATCAGGTAGAAGTCGGCGCGCGGCATCGGACGGGAGCGGGACTCAGGCGCGGTCGAGCAGCCATTGCGTCAGCAGGCCCACCGGTCGCCCGGTGGCCATGCCGCGCTTGCCCTCGTCGCTGGCGGTGCCGGCCACGTCCAGGTGCGCCCAGCGCTGGCCCTCGGCGAAGCGCGCCAGGAAGCAGCCGGCGGTGATCGCGCCGGCCCAGCGGCCGCCGATGTTGTAGACGTCGGCGAAGCTGGACTCGAGCATGGTCTGGTATTCGTCCCACAGCGGCAGGCGCCAGGCGCGGTCGAAGACGTGCTCGCCGGCGGCCAGCAGTTCCCCCGCCAGGTCGTCGTGCTTGCTCATCAGGCCCGAGGCGTAGCGGCCGAGCGCGACCATGCAGGCGCCGGTGAGGGTGGCGACGTCGACGATGGCCTGCGGCTCGTACTTCTGCACGTAGGTGAGCGCGTCGCACAGGATCAGCCGGCCCTCGGCGTCGGTGTTGCCGACCTCGATGGTCTTGCCGGACATGGAGGTGATCACGTCGGAGGGGCGGTAGGCGTTGCCGTCGATGGCGTTCTCCACCGCCGGCACCACCACCACCAGGTTCACCGGCAGGCGCATCTTCACCGCCGCGACGAAGCTGCCGATCACGGTGGCGCCGCCGCACATGTCGTATTTCATCTCCTCGATGCCGCCCTGCGTCTTCAGGTTGACGCCGCCGGTGTCGAAGGTGATGCCCTTGCCGACCAGGGCATAAGGCTTGGCGCCGGACTCGCCGCCCTGCCAGCGCAGCACGATCAGGCGCGGGCGGTTGGCCGAGCCGCGGGCGACCGCCAGCAGGGAGCCCATGCCCAGGGCCTCCATCTGCGTCTCGTCGAGGATCTCGGCCTCGGCGCCGGCGTGCCCGGCTGCGAAGGCCTGGGCCTGCTCGGCCAGGTAGGCCGGGGTGCAGATGTTGGGCGGCAGGTTGCCGAGGTTGCGCGCGAACTCCACGCCGGCGGCGATGGCCTCGCCCTGGGCCAGGGCGGTGGCGTCCTCGCCGGACACGGCCAGCGCCTTCAGGCCGCTGTCGTCGTGGCGGGCCTTGTTGTTCTCGCCCAGGGTGGCGAGGTAGCGGTAGCTGGCATGCGCGGCGGCGACGACCGCCTGGCGGATGTTCCAGGCCTGGTCGCGGCCGGGCACCTGCAGCTCGGACAGGGTGAACAGCGCCTGCTGCGCCGATCCGCCCTTCAGCGCGCGCGCGGCATCGCCCACGGCCTTCAGGTACTGGGGCACCCCGAACTTGGCCGGATCGCCCAGCCCCACCACCAGCACGCGCGGCGCGGCCACGCCGGGCAAGTCGTGCAGCAGCGCGGTCCTGCCGGTCTTGCCGGAGACGTCGCCGCGCTCGATCAGGGCCTGGATGCGGCCGCCGCTGGCGCCGTCGAGGGCCTGCGCGGCCGGGGTCAGCGATTTGTCGCCGTAGGCGCCCACGACGATGCAGTCGGTGGCCACGGCGGCCGGGAGTTCGCGGTTCAGGGTGAATTGAAGGGTCATGGGCTCGGTTCGGGCGGTGTGCGCTGACGCCGCGGTGCCGGCGGCGTGCGTGTTGTCTACAATCGGCTGTTCACGATGCGACAGGGATACTACCCGTCCCCGTCGGGCGGGGCGGCCGGCAATGTCCGCGTCGCGAACTCTCTAGTCTATCAGGGCTCCGCCGACCCCACCGCCGCTCCAGAGACCGTCCCCTCGTTTTGATGCCCAAGCTCGACTCCTACCTGTTCCGCGAATTTGCCCAGGCCACGTTCGCGGTCCTGGTGGTGCTGTTGATCGTCAGCCTGGGCGGCGTCTTCGCCGACGTGCTGCGCAACATCGCCGGCGGCCGGATGCCGGCGGGGCTGATGCTCTCCCAGCTGGGCCTGCAGCTGCTGAACTACCTGCCGCTGATCCTGCCGCTGGGCCTGATGCTGGGCCTGCTGCTGGGGGTGAGCCGCCTGTACCGGGACTCGGAAATGCCGGTGCTGGCCTCCATCGGGGTCGGCCCGCGGCGTCTGGCGCGGCCGGTGCTGATGCTGGTGGTGCCGCTGGTGGTGTTCATCGGCATGTGCTCGCTGTGGCTCGGCCCGTGGGCGCGCAACTATTCCCAGCAGCTGATCGAGGCCGGCAACCGCAGCCTGCTGGTGGCGGGGCTGGAGCCCGGGCGCTTCATCGAGTTGCCCGGCGGCGACGGCGTGGTCTACGTCGGCGGCATGACCACCGACGGACGCGGCATGTCGCGGGTGTTCGTCTACCGCCAGACCGACAAGCGCCTGGACGTGACCACCGCGCTCACCGGCCAGCTCGAGGTCGAGGGCGTGGAGCGCTATCTCAAGCTCAACGAGGGCTTCCGCGTCGAGGGGCCGCTGGCCGAGGGCCGCGACTACCGGCTGATGCGCTACGCCAGCAACGACGTGCGCCTGCCGACGGCCGAGCAGCAGGCCAAGAAGGACGATCCGGAGCTGCTCTCCACCGCCGCCCTGCTCGGCGATCCGCGCCGGCAGGCGGCCGCGCAGCTGCACCAGCGCCTGACGCCGCCGCTGCTGGCGCTGGCCTTCGCGCTGCTGGCGATCCCGCTGGCGCGCAGTTCGCCGCGGCAGTCGCGCTACGGCCGCGTGCTGCTCGGCTTCCTCGCCTACCTGGTCGGCACCAACCTGATGTGGATGGGCACCGACTGGCTGTCGAAGGGCAAAATCCCGACGGCGCTGGGCCTGTGGTGGCTGACCGTGCCGCTGCTGGGTTTCGCGATCTGGTCGTACCTGCATGACGGGCGCCTGGGCAAGCGCCGCCTGCGCCGCGCGGCGGGGCAGCCGGCATGACGCCGTTCCCCAAGATCCACGACCAGTACGTCGCGCGCACCGTGGCGGTGACCGTGCTGCTGACCTGGACGGTGCTGGTGGGCCTGGACGTGATCAACGGCCTGGTCGACGAGTTCGGCGACGTCGGCAAGGGCAGCTACGGCTTCTTCGACGCCATCACCTACATGATCTACACGATCCCGCGCCGGGCCTACACCATGTTCCCGACCGCGGCGGTGATCGGCGCGCTGATGGGGCTGGGCCAGCTGGCGGCGAGCTCCGAGCTCACCGCGCTGCGCGCGGTGGGCTTGTCGCGGCGGCGCCTGAGCGTGTCGGTGGCGGCGCCGCTGCTGATGCTCACCGCGCTGATGGTGCTCAGCGGCGAGACGCTCGGTCCCTGGGCGCAGCGCAGCGCCGACGGGCTGAAGGCGGCGGCGAAATCCAAGGACATGACGGTGGCGCAGTATTCCGGCCTGTGGGCGCGCGAGGGCGACACCTTCCTCAACGCGCAGAAGGGGCAGGAGCACGCCAAGGGCCGCGATACCTGGCTGGAGCTCAACGACGTGCGCCTGTTCGAGTTCGCCAAGGACGGGCGGCTGGAGTCGATCGCGCGGGTGAGCAGCGCCGAGCACCGCAAGGGCGGCTGGCTGCTGCGCAACGTCAAGCGCACCTATTTCGAGACCAATTCGGTCACCCAGACCGAAGTGCTGGAAGAGCACTGGTCCTCCAAGCTCGACGCCGCCGCGCTCGCGGCCAGCGCGCGCAACATCTGGCGGCCGCGCTACATGACCTCGCACGACCTGCGCGAGGGTATCAACTACCGCCAGCGCAACAACCTCGACGCCAGCGAGTTCGAGCAGCACTACTGGGGCCGCTGGTTCTACCCGCTCAACGTGCTGGCGCTGTGCCTGGCGGCGATTCCCTTCGCCTTCGGCACCCTGCGCAGCGGCGGCGCGGGCAAGCGGCTGTTCATCGGCATGGTGTTCGCGCTCGGCTTCTGGCTGCTGCAGACGCAGTTCGTCTCGCTCGCGGGCGTGTACAAGTTCGACTATCGCATCGCCTACCTGATGCCGTCCGTGCTGCTGATGACGATCTCCTTCTTCCTGTTCCGCCGACGGAGTGGGTGAGGGGCCGCAAGCTAGCGGACGCCCATAGGCGTCCGCTGCGGCCCCGAACGCCCGGCCATGGAGGGCCGGGCCGGACGTGCCGAAGTCGAAGTGCACCGCCATGGACGGCAGCGATAGCTCAGACCGAAGTAACGCACACCCTCCGAAGAAGCCTGTGGCACAAACACCGCCTCCACAGTCCCCATCCCCCATGCACCCACTCTGACGATCGGTTAACGTTCCCCCCATCAACCCTGGGAGTGGGGGACATGCACAACCCGACCGACGCGATCGTCATCGGCGCCGGCCTCGCCGGCCTGGTCGCGGCCACCGAGCTGGCCGATGCCGGCAAGCGCGTGCTGGTGCTGGAGCAGGAACCCGAGCAGAGCCTCGGCGGCCAGGCGTTCTGGTCCTTCGGCGGCCTGTTCTTCGTCGATTCGCCCGAGCAGCGGCGCATGGGCGTGCGCGATTCGCACGCGCTGGCGCTGGCCGACTGGATGGGCACGGCCGCGTTCGACCGCGAGGAGGACCTGTGGCCGCGGCGCTGGGCGGAGGCCTACGTGGACTTCGCCGCCGGCGAGAAGCGCGCCTGGCTGCATGCCATGGGCATGCGCTGGTTTCCGGTGGTGGGCTGGGCCGAGCGCGGCGGCTACGGCGCGGTCGGCCACGGCAATTCGGTGCCGCGCTTCCACGTCACCTGGGGCACCGGCCCGGGCGTGATCGAGCCGTTCGTGCGCCGTGCGCGTGAGGCCGAGCGCAAGGGCCTGCTGCGCTTCGCCTTCCGCCATCGCGTCGACGGGCTGATCGTGGAGCACGGCGCGGTGGCCGGCGCGCGCGGCAGCGTGCTGGCGCCCGACGGCATGGCGCGCGGCAAGCCGAGTTCGCGCGAGGTGGTCGGCGATTTCGAGCAGCGCGCGCCGGCGGTGATCGTCTGTTCCGGCGGCATCGGCGGCAACCACGAGATGGTGCGCCGCTACTGGCCCGAGCGCCTGGGCCGCGCGCCCGAACGGATGATCTGCGGTGTGCCGGCGCACGTGGACGGACGCATGCTCGACATCGGCGCCGAGGCCGGCGCGCGCCTGATCAACCGCGACCGCATGTGGCACTACGTGGAAGGCATCGAGAACTGGAATCCGATCTGGCCGATGCATGCCATCCGCATCCTGCCCGGGCCGTCCTCGCTGTGGTTCGACGCCACCGGGCGACGCCTGCCGACGCCGCTGTGGCCGGGCTTCGACACGCTCGGCACGCTGCAACACCTGCGCGGCACCGGCCACGACTACAGCTGGTTCATCCTCGACCAGGCGATCATCAAGCGCGAGTTCGCGCTCTCCGGTTCGGAGCAGAATCCCGATCTGACCGGCAAGAGCTGGCGCCAGGTGCTCAAGCGCGCCGTCGGCAAGCGCGCGCCGGGGCCGGTGGAGGCGTTCAAGGAACACGGCCGCGACTTCATCGTGCGCGACACGCTGGAGGAGCTGGTCGCGGGCATGAACGCGCTCAGCGGCGAGCATCTGCTCGACGCGGCGCAGATCCGCCGCGAGATCGAGGCGCGCGACCTGCAGTTCGACAACCCCTACGCCAAGGACAGCCAGGTGATGGCGATCCACAACGCGCGCCGCTATCGCGGCGACCGGCTCACGCGCGTGGCCAAGCCGCACCGCATCCTCGGCGCCGGCAACGGGCCGCTGATCGCGGTGCGCCTGCACATCCTCACCCGCAAGAGCCTGGGCGGTTTCGAGACCGACCTGGACGCGCGCGTGCTGGCGCCCGACGGCCAGCCGCTGCCCGGCCTGTACGCGGCGGGCGAGGCCGCCGGCTTCGGCGGCGGCGGCGTGCACGGCTACCGCGCGCTGGAGGGCAGCTTCCTCGGCGGTTGCCTGTTCTCGGGACGCTGCGCCGGGCGCGCCGCGGCCGCGGCGGTCTGAGCGCGGCGCAGCGCCTTCGCGGCTAGCGCGCGCCCTGCCGGTACAGATGCACCGGCTTGATCGCCGCGCGCCTGATCGCGCCCTTCGCCTCGAGGTCGAGCTGCACGGCCTTCAGCCACCATCCCGCGGTCCTGCCCTGCGGGAACAGGTCCTCCGGCAGCAGGGGCAGCAGCGCTTGCTTGGCCGCGTCCACCTTCAGCCCGGGCGCCTCGGCCGGCAGCACGGCCAGCAGCGCCTGGCGCATCGCCAGGTATTTCGCGCGGTCGACCCGTTCGGTACGGCCGGGCGCATTGACGTTCTCGATCTCGATCTTCGCCTCAGGCATCGATCTTCTCCGTCACCGCAATCTTCGGATTGCGGAAGCCCATCGCGATCCACGCGCCCAGCAGCTTGGCGTAGAAGGACACCGTGTGGGTCTTCAGGTTGGGAATGTCGTCGGGCAGGGCGCTGGCGTCGGGCAGGTCGCCGGTCATCGTGCGCAGCTGCGCTTTCGGGCGCATCGCCTCCGGCCATAGCGGCAGGTACATGCTCAGCCAGTGCGCGCCTTTCATCTCCAGGAACAGCGGCGTGTTGCAGCAGGTCGCCACGACGCGGCGCGAGCCGGCTCCGGGCGTGAGCCGGAATTCGCCCAGGCGCTCGGCGCCGGACAGGAAGCGCACGCGATCCTTGCGGTATTCGGCCGAGGGCGTGGCGCCGTAGGCGGTGAGCAGTGTCCTCGCGCCGGGCAGCGCCGCGAGGCGGGCCGCGGCCTTGCGGCAGCTGTCGCACAGGCATTCGGAGACGAGGATCGGCGCGCCGTCCACCGCCAGGCGGGTGTGCCCGCAGGCGCAGGCGAGTTGGGTGGTGTCGTTCATGGCGCGCCCTCCGGCGTTGTGTGGGACGAGTGGGCGTGGGGCGAGTCGACCTGGGCCGAACCGACTTGGGGCGAACCGACATGGGGCGAACCGACTAGGAACAGGCGGCGGATGTAGCGGTCGAGGTGGTCGAGGCTTTCGCGCGCGAGGTCGGGGTCGTTGCCGGCCTTGGCCAGCACGAAGCCGCCCTGGATCACCGCCTGCGTGTGCCGGGCAAGGCTGTCGGCGGTCCAGTCGCCGGTGATGCCGCGCTCGCGGCGCGCGGCCTCGATGTCCGCCTCCAGCGTGGCGGTGTGGCCGAAGATGCTGCGGCCGCAGGCGTCGCGGATCTCGGGCGCGCTGGCGAAGACCTCCTGGGCGAGCGTGCCGGCCAGGCAGGTGAACTCGGCGATCTCGCCCGCGATGATCGCCTTGCGGAACGCGACGTAGGCCAGCACCCGGGCCAGCGCGTCGGGCGCGGCGTGGTAGGGCGCGGCGGCGAAAAAGTCGCCGGTGGTCTCGGCCCAGAACTCGGCGGCGGCCACGCCCAGCGCGTCCTTGCTGGCGAAGTGATGGAAGAAGGCCCCCTTGGTGACGCCGGCCGCGGTGCACAGGTCGTCCACGCTGGTGGCGGCGAAGCCCTTGGCGCGGATGACGTCGCGGGCCGCCTCGAGGAGCCGGGTCCTGGCGCCGCCGCGTTCCGGGGACTGCTTGGTGGGTCTAGCCATGGTTGAAACATACCGTTCAGTTGGTATGTTGTCAAGCGCAACAATCCCTGGTGCGCAGCGGATTAAAAGTCCGCTGCGCATCGCAGGGGCAAGGATGAGCGCGCTTTGCCTCGTGGCTCGGAGCGCTCCGTGATTATTGGTACGGCGAGGTCCCGTCCGGCCGGCGCTTGAAGCGGCGGTGGATCCACAGGTATTGCGACGGCACCGCGCGCGCCATGGCCTCGATGCCGGCCATCACCCGCGCGGTGTCGGCGGTGGCGTCGGCGGAGGGAAAGGCCTCCAGCGCCGGCCACAGCTTCATCGTGTAGCCGCCGTCCGGGCGCCGCTCGTGCTGGAACAGCACCACCGCCGCGCCCGAGAGCCGGGCGAGCTGGTGGGTGGAGGTGAGGCTATGCGCCGGCTGCCCGAAGAAGGGCACGTAGACGCTGTCGCCGCGGCTGGGGTCCTGGTCCGGCGCGTACCACAGCAGGCCGCCGCGCTTGAGATGCCGCACCGTGCCGCGCACGTCCTGCTTGGGGAACATCGCCTGGGCATAGCGCGCGCGGCCGCGGCGCACCGCCCATTCCATGGCCGGTTCGGCGTGCGGCCGGTACATGCCGGCCAGCGGCAGGTAGTCGCACATCAGCCGCGCGGCCGCCTCCAGCGTGGTGAAGTGGCCCGAAACCACGATCACGCCGCGGCCGTTGGCGCGCGCGGCTTCGATGTGCTCCAGGCCTTCCACGCGGATGCCGCGGCGCAGCGGCGCGATCGAGCCCCACCAGGCACGCGCGAATTCGAACAGGCCGATGCCCAGCGCGGCGAAGTGCTCGCGCAGCAGGGCCTCGCGCGCGGCCGCGTCCAGCTCGGGAAAGCAAAGCTCGAGATTGCGCGCGGCGATCGCGCGGCGTTCGGCCAGCAGCCGGCGCAGCAGGCCGCCGATGCCGCGCCCGAGCCATCGCTGCCACGACCAGGGCAGGCGCGCCAGCAGCGCCATCGCGCCGATGTTGATCCAGGTCGGCCAATGGCGGATGCCGAGCGGAGGCCGGGTGGACGGCGCGGAAGACGTGGCGGCGGACATGCGCGGATTTTAAGGCAATGCCGCGCAAGTCCGTCCGGGTCCGCATCGGCGCCATTGCCGGGGCTTGGCCGCCGACCGCGCGGACTCCCGCACGGTCCGGCGCTGCGGCTATCCTGTCGCGGTGATGGCCGATCCCGCAGCGAACGACTCGTGACCGCCCCCCTCGTGACCGACCGCTTCGTGGAGCGGCTGCTGCGCGGGCTGTATTCGGCCGCCCTCTACGTGCTCGCGCCGATCACGATCTACCACCTGATCTGGCGCGGATTCCGCCAGCCGGAATACTTCCAGCGCTGGAACGAGCGCTATTCGGTGTACGCCGCCGCGCCGCACGCGCAGAGCGTGTGGGTGCATGCCGTCTCGGTGGGCGAGGTGAATGCCGCCGCGCCCCTGGTCGACAGCCTGCTGCGCGAGCGTCCGGACCTGCGCCTGCTGGTCACCACCATCACCCCCACCGGTTCGATGCGCGTGCGCGCGCTGTGGGGCGACCGCGTCGAACACGTCTATCTGCCCTACGACCTCTCCGGCGCGGTGAAGCGCTTCCTCGCCCACTTCCGGCCGCGCCTGGGCATGATCGTGGAAACCGAGCTGTGGCCGAACCTGCTGTTCTGCTGCCGCGACCAGGACATCCCGGTGTACATCGTCAACGCGCGGCTGTCGGAACGCTCGCTGCGCGGCTATCGCGTGCTGCGCGCACTGGTCGGCCGCGCGCTGCGCACGGTGCGCAAGGTGGCGGCGCAGTCGCGCCGCGACGGCGAGCGCTTCGTGCGCCTGGGCGCCGCGCGCGAGGCGGTGGTGGTCACCGGCAACCTCAAGTTCGACATCGCCGTCGACGAGGGGCTGCGCGCCTCGGCCGAGGCCTTCCGCGCGCGCGTGGGCGCGCGGCCGATCTGGATCGCGGCCAGCACGCACGTGGAAGAGGAGGCGGTGGTGATCGCCCTGCATCGCCGCCTGCGCGCGCGCTGGCCCGACGCGCTGCTGCTGTGGGCCCCGCGCCATCCCGAGCGCTTCCGCGGCGTCACGCAGCAGGCGGTCGATGCCGGCTGGCGGGTGGCCACGCGCCAGCTCACGCAGTGGCCGGACCGCGACGACGGCGTGTTCGTGATCGATACCCTGGGCGAGCTGATGGACTTCTACGCCTGCGCCGACGTCGCCTTCGTCGGCGGCAGCCTGCAGGACATCGGCGGGCACAACCTGCTGGAACCCGCGGCCGTGGGCACGGCGACGGTGACCGGGCCGCACTTGCACAACTTCACCGATATCGCGCGCCAGCTGGACGCCGCCGGCGCGCTGCGCATCTGCCGTGACGCCGAGGCGGTGGGGGATGCGGTCGAGGCCCTGCTGGGCGAGCCGGACGCGCGCGCGGCGATGGCCGAGGCCGGCCTGGCGCTGGTGGAGCAGGGGCGTGGCGCGCTGCAGCGCACGCTGGAACTGGTGGCGGGCGACCTGCCGCCGCGCCGGACGGGCTGAGAAAGCAAAACGGATTCCGCAGCGGGCGCCGCGTTGCGGCGCGCCCGTCGCGGAATCCGCGCGTGCTTGCGTTCCTACTGCTGTTGCTGCGCGGCCGGCGTCGGCAGGGGGCCGGCGTCGATCTTGTCCGGCGCCAGCTGGGCGTTGGCGTCGGCCGTCAGCAGGCGATTGACGTCGCGCACGTCCTCGATGTCGAGGCTGCCCGCGGCCTGGTCCAGCAGCAGGCGGTTCTGCAGGAACTGGTACTTGGCCACCGCGTACTGGGTCTGCGCGTCGAACAGGTTCTGCTGGTTGATCAGCACGTCGAGCACGGTGCGCGTGCCGACTTCCAGGCCGACCTGGGAGGCGTCGTAGGCGGCCTTGGCCGAGACCACCGCCAGGCGGCGGGCCTCGACCTCGCTCACGCCGGCGACCAGCGCCTGGTAGGCGTTGCGCGTGTTGCGTTCCAGCGCGCGCTTCTGCTGCTCGTAGGTGTCCTGCGCCACGTCGCGGTTGGCGATCGCCTGCCGCACCCGGGACTGGGTCACGCCGCCGGAGAAGATCGGCACGGTCAGGGTGAGGCCGATGGTGCGATCGTGTCCGTCGCTGCCGTCGATGGCGCCGAGCGAGGTGTTGCTGCCCCAGGTCGTGTTGCGGCCGTAGGTGGCGTTAAAGCCCAGCGTCGGAAGATGCCCGGCGCGGGCCACGTCGACGCCGAGCGCGGCCGACTTGCTCTGGTATTCGGCCGACTTCAGGCCGGGATTGTTGCTCAGCGCGGAGCTCACCCAGGTGTCGACGCCCTGCTCGGACGGCAGCTCGGGACGGAAGTCGTCCGGCAGCGCCTTCAGGTCGACCACGCGCGTGCCGGTGATCTCGGTCAGCGCCTGGTAGGCGTCCTGCAGGGCGTTGCGCTGCAGGATGGTGGCGGCGCGCGCGCTGTCGTAGTTGGCGCGCGCTTCGTGCACGTCGGTGATCGGCGCAAGGCCGACTTCCAGCCGCTTGTCGGCGTAGTCGAAGTTGCGCTTGGCCGCGGCCTCGGCGGCTTCGGCCGCGGCCAGGGTCTCGATCTGCACCAGCACGTTGAAATAGGTGTTGGCGGTGCGCGTGATCAGGTCGCCGCCGGCGTTGTCCAGCGTGAAGTCGGCGGCCTTGCTCAGCGCGCGCTGCACGCGCACGTTGCTGATCGCGCCCCAGTCGAAGACCGACTGCGACAGCTCGGCGCCGTAGGAGCGGCCGCGGCTGCGGCCGACGCCGTTGCTCGGGATGCGGATCGGGTTGCCGTTGCCGTCGACGCGGCCGGTGTTGATCAGCCCGTCCTGGTCGTTGCTGTGCGAGCGGGTCAGCCGGGCGCTGCCGTTGATCTGCGGCAACAGCGCGCCACGCGCCTGCACCGCGCCTTCCTTGTCGGCGAGGCGCTGGGATTCGGCGGCCGCGTATTGCGGGTCGCCGGTGCGCGCCAGCTCGTAGGTCTGCAGCAGGTCTTCGGCGTAGGCCGAGGCCGGCAGCAGGGCGGCCATGGCGAGGGCGAGTGCGAGGGGACGGCGACTCATCTTGGGGGATTCCTTGGTCTTAAAAATCGAACTTGGGCGCGGGGGCGGCCCCGGCAAGGTAGGCAAGGTCGGTTTCGAACAACGATTCGGTGCGGGCGCCGTTGACATCGGCGCGCACCCGCACCGCGTCCATCACCGGCGAGACGCCCTGCACCGCGAACAGGCGCCCGCCGGGGCGCAGCCATTGCAGGAAGCGCGGCGGCAGCGAGGCCACCGCGCCGCTGACGCAGATCGCGTCGAACTGGCCGTCGCCCGGCCAGGCGAGGGCGTCGGCGGTCTCGATGCGCACGTTGGCGATGCCCTGCGCCTGCAGGCGCGCGCGCGCGGCCTCGGCCAGGTCGGCATGCCGCTCCAGGCCCACGACCTCGCGGGCCAGTCTGCCCAGGCAGGCGGCGAGGAAGCCGCTGCCGCTGCCGATTTCCAGTACGCGGTCGCCCGGGTCGATCTCCAGCGCCTGCAGGGCGCGCCCTTCCAGCACCGGCTTCATCATCTTCTCGCCGTGGCCGATCGGCAGTTCGAGGTCGCTGTAGGCCAGCGCGCGATGCGCCTCGCTCACGAAGTCCTCGCGCGGCAGGGTCGCCAGCACCTCGAGCACGCGGACATCGAGCACGTCCCAGGGACGCACCTGCTGTTCCACCATGGTTTCGCGGGCTTTGGCGTAGTCCATCGTCGGCACCATCATCGGTGTAGGGCTCTCATGCGGGCGGCCCGCGATTTTAACGGGCTTCTGCGTCGGGGGATGAAGACAGGATGGCTGTTGCAGCACACCAGCACGCAGTGCCGGAAGTCACCGCGACCGAGGTCACGATGCCCGCGTCCTGGCGGCGCCCGGGCGCTGTCCGTAGGCGCGCAGGAACATCTCGATCGAGGCCTTCAGGTGCTCGTCCACGCTGCCGGTGGTTTCCAGGGCGCAGCCCATCACCAGGCGGTCGTGGAACTCGCCCTTGAGCAGGGAGAAGAACTGCACCGCGGCGCGGGGAACGTCGTCGATCTCCAGCTCCCCGGCTTCGATCCGCCGCTGCAGCAGGGCCGCGAATCCGTTCTGGATGCGCCGCGGCCCGGCTTCCCAGAACAGGTTGGGCAGCGGCGAATCGGCGATCTGCGGGGTGCACATCAGGCGGTGCCCGGCGACCGCCTCGGGCGAGCTGATCATGGCGTGGAAGGCCGCGGCGATATCCAGCAGGCGCTCGCGCAGCGGGGTGGCCGGCGAGGGCTCGAACAGGGCCTCGGGCAGCTGCTGCTCGCAGTGCGCCTTCACCGCTTCCAGGAACAGGGTCTGCTTGTCCCCGTAGTGGCTGTAGACCGTGAGCTTGGAGACCCCGGCCTCGGCCGCGATCTGGTCCATGCTCATCCGCTCGTAGCCGTGCAGCAGGAACATCCGCTTGGCGGCTTCCAGGATCGCCGCGCCCTTGGCCAGGTCCTTGGGACGGCCGGGACTGGCGGGCTTGCTGGCGCCGGCGGAGGCGGGCTGACGGGTCGGGCGGGCTGACATGACCTAATACTAGACCAATCGGTTTTGTATTTATAGGCGCGGCCGCTGAACGCAGGTTCCCGTCCGCAGGGCCAATCCACGGGGTGCGGGTCCCCGTGGACGGCGGATCCGTCAGTCGCGCAGCTCGGCGACCTGGCAGCCGGTTTCCATGCGGTCGCGTACGGCGGTCGTCACCTCGGCCGTGGTGGCCGCCTGTCCGGCCACCGCCAGGTCGGCGCTGAGGATGCCGGCGTCCAGGGTGGCGGCGACCGCCTGCTCGATGCAGGCGGCCTCGCGCTCCAGCCCGAGCGAGTGGCGCAGCAGCAGCGCGGCGCTGAGGATCGCGCCGACCGGGTTGGCGATGCCGCGCCCGGCGATGTCCGGGGCCGAGCCGTGGATGGGCTCGTAAAGTCCGACGCGGCCCTCGCCGAGCGAGGCCGACGGCAGCAGGCCCATCGAGCCGGCCAGCATCGAGGCCTCGTCGGTGAGGATGTCGCCGAACATGTTCTCGGTGACCACCACGTCGTAGGCGCGCGGGCGCGAGAGCAGGTGCATGGCCATCGAGTCGACCAGCTGGTGCTCCAGCGTGACGTCCGGGAATTCCTCGCGCGCCACGCGCGATGCGACGTCGCGCCACAGGCGCGAGGTCTCCAGCACGTTGGCCTTGTCCACCGAGGTGACGTGGCGGCGGCGCTCGCGCGCCAGCGCGCAGGCGCGCCGCACCACGCGCTCGATCTCGGCAGTGGAGTATTCGCACAGGTCGCTGGCCCGGTCGGCCTCGCGCCGCTTCTGGCCGAAATAGATGCCGCCGGTGAGCTCGCGCACCACCAGCAGGTCGACCCCGGCCAGCAGGTGCGGCTTGATCGGCGCGGCGCCGAGCGTGGCCGGATGCGGCCGCACCGGCCGCAGGTTGGCGTACAGGCCCAGGCCCTTGCGCAGCGCCAGCAGGCCCTGCTCCGGGCGCACCTTGGCGTTGGGGTCGGACCACTTCGGCCCGCCGACGGCGCCCAGCAGCACCGCGTCGGCCTGGCGGCAGGCCTCCAGGGTGGCGGCGGGCAGCGGTTCGCCGGTGGCGTCGATGGCGGCGCCGCCGATCAGGTGCTCGCGCAGGCGGAAGGTGTGGCCGTAGCGCTGCGCGGTGAACTGCAGCGCCTCCACGGCGGCGGCGGTGACTTCGGGGCCGATGCCGTCCCCGGGCAGGACGACGATGTCAGCGTGCATGTTGGCGTGCCTCGTGAGCATGGGTTTCGTAGATTTGAATCTGCGGCTGGCGGGCGAGCAGGTAGCCCAGTTCGTCGACGCCCTCGAGCAGGCAGGTCTGCGCGAAGGTGTCGAGCGGGAAGGCGTAGGCGCGGCCGTCGGGCGTGCGCAGCTCGCGCGCGCGCACGTCGACGGTCAGCTCGTCGTCGGGGCGCTGCATCAGCGCCTGCACGTCGGCCTCGTCCAGCACCACCGGCAGCAGGCCGTTCTTGAGCGCGTTGTTGCGGAAGATGTCGGCGATCTCGCTGCTGACGATGGCCTGCAGGCCGAGGTCGGTCAGCGCCCAGGGCGCGTGCTCGCGCGAGGAGCCGCAGCCGAAGTTGCGGCCGGCCAGCAGGATGGCGCGATCGGCGTTCTCCGGCCGGTTGAAGGCGAATGCGGGATTCGGCGCGGGTTCGTCCGGCGCGCTTCCATCGCCCTGCAGGTAGCGCCAGTCGTTGAACGCGTAGCGGCCCAGGCCCTTGCGCTCGGTGGTGGAGAGAAAGCGCGCCGGGATGATCTGGTCGGTGTCGATGTTGGTCTGGCGCAGCACCACGCTGCGCGAGCGCACGAATTGCAGGCCGCTCATCGCGCCACCTCGGCCGTCTGGCGGGCGGCTTCGGCCTTGCGCGATGCCGCCGCGATCTGGTTGCGCGGATCGCAGACGCGGCCGTTGACCGCGGCCCAGGCGGCGGTCAGCGGCGAGGCCAGCAGGGTGCGCGCCCCCGGCCCCTGGCGGCCCTCGAAGTTGCGGTTGCTGGTGCTCACCGCCAGCTGTCCCGGTGCGACCAGGTCGCCGTTCATCGCGATGCACATGCTGCAGCCCGGCTCGCGCCATTCGGCGCCGGCCGCGCGCACCACGGCGTCGATGCCTTCGGCCTCCGCCTCGCGCTTGACCTGTTCGGAGCCGGGCACCACCAGCATGCGCACGCTGGCGGCGACGGTGCGCCCGCGCAGCACCTGGGCGACGGCGCGCATGTCGCTCAGGCGGCCGTTGGTGCAGGAGCCGACGAAGACCACGTCCACCGGCGTGCCGTCCAGCGCGCGGCCCGGTTCCAGGCCCATGTAGTCGAGCGACTTGCGCGCGGCCTCGTCGCCGTCGGCGGGGGCGGGGATCGGCGCGTCGACCGCGATCGCGGTGCCGGGATGGGTGCCCCAGGTCAGCGTCGGGCGGATGTCGCGCGCGTCGACGCGCACCTCGCGGTCGAAACGCGCGCCTTCGTCGCCGACGAACCGCGACCAGCGCGCCCTGGCGTGCGCGAACTCGACGCTCCCGGCGATGCCGGCGCCCGGCGCGCGCGGCGCGCGCGCCAGCCAGGCGTAGGTGGTCTCGTCCGGCGCCACCATGCCGGCGCGCGCCCCGGCCTCGATGGACATGTTGCACAGGGTCATGCGCTGCTCCATGTCCATCGCGCGGATGGTGGAGCCGCGGTACTCGATGACGTGGCCGGTGCCGCCGTTGACGCCGATCCTGCCGATGATGTGCAGGATCACGTCCTTGGCGCCGACGCCGGGCGCCAGCTCGCCCTCGACGGTGATCGCCATGGTCCGCGGCTTGCGCTGCAGCAGGCACTGCGTGGCCAGCACATGGCCGACCTCGCTGGTGCCGATGCCGAAGGCCAATGCGCCGAAGGCGCCGTGGGTGGAGGTGTGGCTGTCGCCGCAGACGATGGTCATGCCGGGCTGGGTGAAGCCGAGCTCGGGCGCGATCACGTGCACGATGCCGCGCTGCGCCGAGCCGATGTCGAACAGTTCGATGCCGAACTCGGCGCAGTTGCGCGCCAGCGTTTCCACCTGCAGCGCCGAGGCCTGGCTGGCGTAGGGCAGCTTGCCGTCTTCGCCGGCCGGCAGCGTCGGCGTGGAATGGTCCATGGTCGCCTTGGTGCGCTCCGGACGGGCCGGCGACAGCCCGCGCGCGCGCAGCTCGGAGAAGGCCTGCGGCGAGGTGACCTCGTGGATCAGGTGCAGGTCGACGTAGAGCACGGCCGGCGCGGCTTCGCTCTCGGGGACGACGACGTGCGCGTCCCACAGCTTGTCGAACAGGGTGCGGGGCGCGGTCATGCGGCCACCATGTCGGCGTCGGCATGGCGGCGCGCGCGCAGCACGCGGTTGGCGATGTCCAGCCAGGCGAGCGCGCTGGCCTCGATGATGTCGCGGCTGGTGCCGCGGCCTTCATAAGTAGTGCCCTCGTAGGCGCGGCCGTCGTCGTCGTCGCAGCGCACGCTCAGGTTGGCCTCGCCGCGCGCGTCGGCGCCGATGCCGACGCTGTGCACCTGGTAGCTCTCCAGGGTGAGGTTGACGCCCGTGGCCGAGGCCAGCGCCGCGAACAGCGCATCGACCGGGCCATCGCCGAGCGCGCTCTCGCTCACGCGCTTGCCGTCCGGGTCGGACAGCTCGACCTGGGCGCTGGCGCGCTGGCCGCGGTCGCTGACCGTCATCGAGGCCAGGCGGAAGCCCTGGCCGCGCCCGCCCTCGTAGGCGTCGGTGCCGTGCATCAGCGCTTCCAGGTCGCCGTCGTCGATCACCCGCTGCTGTTCGCACAGCGCCTTGAAGTCGGCGAAGACGCGATCCAGCTGCTCGTCCTCCAGCGCGTAGCCCAGCGCGCGCAGGCGGTGCGCGACCGCGGCGCGGCCGCTGTGGCGGCCCAGCACCATTTGCGAATCCGGCCAGCCCACGTCCTCCGGACGCATGATCTCGTAGGTGCCGCGGTGGCGCAGCATGCCGTGCTGGTGGATGCCCGATTCGTGGGCGAAGGCGTTGGCGCCGACGATGGCCTTGTTGCGCTGCACCGGCATGCCGATCAGGCGGGTGAGCAGCTGCGAGGCCGGCAGCAGGCGCTGCGTGTCGATGCCGGTGTCGGCCTCGAACCAGGCGTTGCGCACCTTCAGCGCCATCACCAGCTCTTCCATCGCGCAGTTGCCGGCGCGCTCGCCGATGCCGTTGACGGTGCACTCGACCTGGCGCGCGCCGCCCTCGATCGCGGCCAGCGAGTTGGCGACCGCCATGCCGAGATCGTTGTGGCAGTGGGCGCTGAAGATCACCCCGCGGGCGCCTGGCACGGTGCCGATCAGGAATTCGAACAGCGCGCGTATTTCCTGCGGCGTGGTGTAGCCCAGGGTATCCGGCACGTTGATGGTGCCGGCGCCGTTGACGATGGCCGCGGCGCAGGCCTCGGCCAGGAAGTCGCGCTCGGTGCGGATGCCGTCCTCGGCGGAGAACTCGACGTCGTCGACCAGGGCGCGCGCCTGCGCGACGCTGGCGGCGATGGAGTCCAGCACCTGCTGCTTGCTCATGCGCAGCTTGTGCTCGCGGTGCAGCGGGCTGGTGGACAGGAACAGGTGCAGGCGCGGGTTGGCGGCGCCTTCCAGCGCGCGCACCGAGGCCTCGATGTCCGTGGGCAGGCAGCGCGAAAGCACGCACAGCGTCGGCCGGCGCAGCTCCTTGGCGATCATCGCCGCGGCCTCGCGGTCGGATTGCGAGCTGGCCGGGAAGCCGGTCTCGATCACGTCCACGCCGAGCTCGTCGAGCGCCCGCGCCATCACCAGCTTCTGCTGCGGCGACATGCTGCAGCCGGGCGATTGCTCGCCGTCGCGCAGGGTGGTGTCGAAGATGCGCACGCGGGCGCCGCCCGGGGAGGCCGGGCTGGTCGGTACTCGACCTTCTGTCGTGTTCATGCGGGGATTTCCTCGGGGATTTCGTGTTGCGCGTTCGTCAGGGGAGAGGGAGCGGAGGCGTCGTTCCCGCGGGAGCGGGAATCCGCTGGCTTCGCGATCGCGCGGGGCGCGCCGAAGTCAGCGGATTCCCGCCTGCGCGGGAACGACGGCGTAAGTCGGGCACGCGTCGGCGGCGTGGCGGCGTCGACCTCGCGCACCCGGCGGCGCGGCTTGCGCGGCGGGCGCGGGCGCACTTCCGACAGCAGCCTGGCCAGCACCAGGGCGTCGACGTTGCCGCCGGAGACGACCGCGCACTTGCGCTTGCCGACCACGCGGCGCCCGGCCGCCAGCGCCAGGGCGCCGGCGCCCTCGGCGATGACGTGTTCCTCCAGCGCCAGCCGCACCAGGGTTTCGCGCAGCTCGGCCTCGCGCACGATGACGACGTCGTCGAGCAGGGTGTCCAGCACGCGGCGCGTCAGCTGCCCGGGCACCTTCACGCGCACGCCGTCGGCCAGGGTGGCGGCGGGTTCGCGCGCGGCGGTGTCGCCGCGCAGCGCGCGCGCCATCGCGTCCACGCCCTCGACCTGGGCGCCGACGATGCGCACGCCCTGCCGCCGCGACGCCTGTGTCGCGGATAGGCACGTTTTCAATGCCAGCGCGACACCGGCCGCCAGGCCGCCGCCGCCGATCGGCACCAGCACCACGTCCGGCGACAGCGCCGCCAGTTCCAGGCCGACCGTGCCCTGGCCGGCGATCACGTCGGCATCGTCGAAGGCCGACAGCAGCCGGTAGTCGTGCTGCGCGGCCAGTTCCGCGGCGAAGGCCTTGGCCTCGTCGTAGCTTTCGCCGTGCAGGCGCACGGTGGCGCCCCAGTGGGCGACGCCGGCGACCTTGGTTTCCGGCGCGCAGCGCGGCATCACCGTGATCACCGGCATGCCCAGCCGGTAGGCGGCCCAGGCCAGGCCCTGGGCATGGTTGCCGGCCGAGGCGGTGATCACCGTGCGCTCGTCGCCGCGCTCGCGCGCGGCCAGCAGGGCGTTCATCGCGCCGCGCACCTTGTAGGAGCCGGTGCGCTGCAGGTTTTCGAGCTTGAGCCAGCAGCCGAAGCGTTCGGCGTAATGGGTCGGGGTGACGTCCAGATAGCGCCGCAGCCGCGCCTGCGCCGCCAGCACGTCGGCGGCGGAGACGGGGGTGTCGCTGGCTACGGCGGGATCGTTCATGGTCGTGTCGGCCTCAGACCGGCGTCAGCCACTGCGCCGACGCCGATTCCTCGCCGCGCACCACGCGCGCGTACAGCGCCGCCAGCTCGCGCGTGACCGGGTTGTCGCCGAAGCGGCGCTCCTCGATCTCGGCGATCGGCGCCACTTCCGCGGCGGTGCCGCAGGCGAACACCTCGTCGGCCTCCAGCAGTTCCTCGAACGTCAGCGATCGCGACACCGCGCCGGAGAGCGTCATCAGCGTGTCGCGGGTGATGCCGGGCAGGGCGTCGCGATGCTCGACGGCGGTGACGCGGCCGTCCTTCACGGCGAACACGTTCGCGCCGGTGCACTCGACCACGAAGCCGTCCCTGTCCACGAACAGCGCCTCGTCGAAGCCGCGCGCCTTGCTCTCGCGCTTGGCCAGGATCGAGTTGACGTAGGCGCCGCACAGCTTCAGCGGCGGCAGCGAATCGGCGGGGTTGCGCCGCCAGCTCGACACCGCGACCCGCGCGCGCGACCCGGCCAGGTGCACCAGGGTGGGCGTGGTGGATACCATCATGTGCTGCGGGCGCCCGCTCACGTCCAGGCCGAAACCGCCCTCGCCGTACCAGGCCAGCGGGCGGATGTAGGCGTCGCGGTGGCGATTGGCGCGCAGCGTCGCCAGCGTGGCCTCGGTGGCCTGCTGCGCGTCGAACTGCATGCCCAGCAGCTCGGCGCCGCGGCGCATGCGCTCCAGGTGCTCGGGCAGGCGGAACACGGCCGCACCGCTCGCGGTGGCGTAGGCGCGGATGCCCTCGAACACGCCGCTGCCGTAATGCATGGCGTGGGTGGTCAGGTCGGCCTGCAGCGCGTCGACGTCGGCGATCTGCCCGTCGAACCAGAGCTTGGGGCGAGCATCGGCCGCTTGCGCGCCATTGGCGCGCGCCGATGCGAGCGCCCGGCCATGGACGGCCGGGCCGGACGTCATGGTGTCCGATTGCGTCGCCATGGAAGGCTGCGATGATTCCAAGAGGGTCACGGACACGGCACCACCTCGACCGACAGGCAGTCGTAGAGCTTGGCCAGCTGCTGCTGCAGCGACTCGTCGGAGCGCTCGCCCTCGACGGTCATGCGCAGGTGCCAGCGGTCGCCGTCGGGCTGCGCCTCGCCGTCCACCGACACCGGGCGGAAGCCGCGCCGCTCGGCGGTGCCGAGCACGCGGGCGAGCGCGCCCTCGGCGTGTCGCAGGGTGAGTTCAAGCTGGTATCGCATGGGGCAGCACCTCGGGGGGAGTGGAAGCCGGGGGCGCGGCAGGCTGCGCGGCGGCCTGCTCGGCATCCAGCATCTGCGCGTTGTTGTGGTTGGGCGGCACCAGCGGCCAGACGTTCGCGGCGGTGTCGATCGCCACGTGCAGCAGCGCCGGGCCGGGGGCGTCGAGCAGGGCGCGCAGCGCGTCCTCGACGTCGGCGGCGCGGTCCACCGACAGCGCCTCGATGCCGAAGGCGCGCGCGACGACCGCGAAGTCCGGGTTGTCGGACAGGTCGATCTCGGAATAGCGGCGGTCGAAGAACAGTTCCTGCCACTGCCGCACCATGCCCAGGGCCTGGTTGTCGAGCAGCACGATCTTCACCGGCAGGCCGTAGCGGCGCAGCGTGGCCAGCTCCTGCACGTTCATCAGGAACGAGCCGTCGCCGCTCACGCACACCACCTGCGCCTTGGGGTTTTCCTGCTTTTGGAAAGCGAGCAGCGCGCCGATCGCCGCCGGCAGGCCGAAGCCCATCGCGCCCAGCGCGCCGCTGGTCAGGTGCTGGCGCGGATGCGCGAAGCGCCAGTGCTGCGCCACCCACATCTGGTGCTGGCCGACGTCGCAGGCGACGATGGCCTCGGGCGCCAGCTCCGACATGCGCTTGAGCAGGGACGGCGCGTAGACGCGGTCGCCGGGCGCGTCGTAGCGCGCGCCGAAGCGCA
Organism: Luteimonas aquatica; assembly: GCF_022662575.1. Classification (GTDB taxonomy): domain Bacteria; phylum Pseudomonadota; class Gammaproteobacteria; order Xanthomonadales; family Xanthomonadaceae; genus Luteimonas; species Luteimonas aquatica. Next base: position 425,474 of record NZ_JALBFU010000002.1, read on the forward strand.
GCTTGCGCTCCAGGCACAGGCCGCGCCAGGCGCGGCGCGCCGCGGCGTGGCGGCCGTGCATCTGCGCCGCGCACGGCGGCGCCAGCCGCGACAGGCTGGCGGCCACGTCGCCCGGCACGCGCACGTCGGCCTCGCGCAGCTTGCCGATCTCGCACGCGTCCGCGTCCAGGTGCACGACGCGCGCATTGGGCGCGAACTCGGCCAGCTTGCCGGTGGCGCGGTCGTCGAAGCGGGCGCCGGCCACGATCAGCAGATCGGCTTCCTGCACCGCCATGTTCGCCGCGCGGGTGCCGTGCATGCCCAGCATGCCCAGGTTGCAGGGGTGCGCGGCCGGCAGCGCGCCTTGTGCTTTCAATGTCAGCACGGTGGGGATGCGGGTCTGCTCGACGAAATCGCGGAAGGCGTCCACCGCCTCGCCGAGCACGAGTCCGCCGCCGCCGTACACCACCGGCTTCCTCGCCTGCGCGATCAGCGCGGCGGCCTCGTGCATGGCGGCGTCCGAGGGCGGCGGCACCGCGTCGCAGGCCGCCGGCGCGTGCGCGGGCAGGTGCGAGGCGTCGGCGATCTGCACGTCCTTGGGCAGGTCGATCAGCACCGGGCCGGGCCGGCCGCTGCGCGCCAGGCGGAAGGCCTCGGCGACCACGCGCGGCAGTTCGTCGACGCGGCGCGGCAGGAAGCTGTGCTTGACGATGGGCATGGTCATGCCGAACACGTCCAGTTCCTGGAACGCGTCGGTCCCCATCAATGCGGTCGGCACCTGGCCGGTGATGCACACCATCGGCACCGAATCGAGCATCGCGTCGGCGATGCCGGTGACCAGGTTGGAGGCGCCGGGGCCGGAGGTGGCCACGCACACGCCGACGCGGCCGCTGGCGCGCGCATAGCCGTTCGCGGCGAAGGCCGCGCCCTGCTCGTGGCGCACCAGGATGTGTTTCAGGTCCGCACCGTGCAGGGCGTCGTAGAAGGGCATGATCGCGCCGCCCGGATAGCCGAACAGCGTGTCCACGCCCTCGGCGGCCAGCGCCTGCACCAGCCAGCGCGCCCCGTTGACCGGGGCTTGGGCGGGTTGTGCGGAGGGTTGATCGGAAGGCTCGGAGGATGACATCGAAAGGTCCCGGATTTTGAGCCCCTCTCCCGCTGGCGGGAGAGGGGTTGGGGTGAGGGCGCTTTTCGCGAAAAGCCGTCCCCTCACCCTCGCTCGCTGCGCTCGCATTTCCCTCTCCCGCCTTGCGGGAGAGGGGCTTGGGTCAGGCCGCCGCTTCCTCGGGCTGGGGCGATACCGGCGCGGGCGCCTTGGCGGCGGGCTTGGGCGCGTTGTCGAGCCACTTCATCGCGCCGCGCAGCTTCCTGCCGACGGCCTCGATCGGATGGTCGAGATCGGCCTGCTTGAGCGCCTTGTAGTGGGCGTTGCCGGCCGCGTACTCGGCGATCCATTGCCGGGCGAAGGTGCCGTCCTGGATCTCGGCCAGGATCTTCCTCATCTGCGCGCGCGCATGCTCGTCGATCACGTAGGGGCCGCGGGTGAGGTCGCCGTATTGCGCGGTCTCGCTGATGAACTCGTGCATGCGGGTGATGCCGCCCTCGTACAGCAGGTCGACGATCAGCTTCAGCTCGTGCAGGCACTCGTAGTAGGCGATCTCCGGCTGGTAGCCGGCCTCGACCAGGGTTTCCCAGCCGGCCTGCACCAGCTTGGTGGCGCCGCCGCACAGCACGGCCTGTTCGCCGAACAGGTCGGTCTCGGTCTCTTCCTTGAACGTGGTCCTGATCGCGTTCTGGCGCGCGCCGCCGATGCCGCCGCAGTAGGCCAGCGCGAGCTGCTCGGCGCGGCCGCTGGAATCCTGGTGCACGGCGTAGACGGCGGGCACGCCGCGGCCGATCTCGTACTCGCGGCGCACCAGCGCGCCGGGACCCTTGGGCGCGACCAGCACCACGTCGAGGTCGGCGCGCGGCGCGATCTGGCCGTAGTGCACGTTGAAGCCGTGCGCGAACAGCAGGCAGGCGCCGACGCGGATGTGCGGCTCGATCACGGTGCGATAGAGCTGCGCCTGCACCATGTCCGGGGTGAGCACGGCGACGAGATCGGCATCGGCGACGGCGGCGTCGGGCGTCTTCACCTTGAAGCCGTCGGCCTTGGCCTTCTGCTCGGTGGGGCCGCCGGGACGCAGGCCGACGGTGACGTCGAAGCCGGAGTCGCGCAGGTTGAGGGCATGGGCGCGGCCCTGGCTGCCGTAGCCGATCACGGCGATCTTGGGTTGGAAGGCGGTCGTGGCGTTCATGGGGAGGGTTCCAGTGGATGTGTTGGGCGGAAGGGCGGTCGGGTCAGGCGAAGCGAATCAAGCAAGAGCGATTTGCGTGCGTTCGTCGGGGGCCGAGGCCACCAGCGTCGCGGCGATGCGTTTGTTCTCGTCGAGCGGTCCGGGCGCGGTCACCGCGCCCTTCGAGGCCGAGCCGACGTCGCGCGCGTACTTGGCCAGCACGCCGGTGGTCACGCGCGGGGCGATGCGCGCGGGCGCGCGCTGCGCCAGGTCGGCATCGGCGTCGAGTCGGCGCGTGGCGACGTCGATGGTCACGCGGTCGCCGTCGCGCAGCCGCGCGATCGGACCGCCGCGCGCGGCCTCCGGGCAGACGTGGCCGACCATGAAGCCGTGCGTGGCGCCGCTGAAGCGGCCGTCGGTGAGCAGGGCGACGTCGTTGCCCAGCCCCTGGCCGACCAGGGCGGCGGTGACCGCCAGCATCTCGCGCATGCCGGGGCCGCCGGCCGGGCCCTCGAAGCGGATCACCACCACGTCGCCGGCGCGGATCTGCCGCGCCTGCACGGCGGCGAAGGCGGCTTCCTCGCTGTCGAACACGCGCGCCGGGCCGGTGTGGCGCTCGCGGCCGTGGCCGGCGAGCTTGACGATGCAGCCCTCGGGCGCGAGGTTGCCGTAGAGGATGGAATAGCCGCCGCGCGGCTTGATCGGGTCGCCGATCGGGCGCACCACGTCCTGCGCCGCCGACACGGCGGCGGCGTCGACCTCCGCGAAGAAGCTGCGGCCGGTGACCGTCGGAATGTCCTCGATCAGGCTGGCCGCCCGCAGCTCGCGCGCCACCAGCGCCGCGCCGCCGTACTCGAACATTTCCGCCGCGGTGTAGCGGCCGCCCGGCTTCAGGTCGGCGATCACCGGCGTGGCGGCGCTGGCCGCCTCGAATTCCTCCAGGTCGAAGGGCACGCCGGCCTCGTGCGCGATCGCCAGCAGGTGCAGCGCCGCGTTGGTGGAACCGGCGGTGGCCGAGACCGCGCGCGCCGCGTTGCGCAGCGCGGCGAGAGAGAGAAGGTCGCGCGGTCTCGGTCCGCCATCGCGCATGCGCGCCATCACCAGCTCGCCGCATGCGCGGGCGGCGGCCGGTTTCTCGGCGTGGATCGCCGGAATGTCGTTCAGCCCCAGCGGCGACAGGCCGAGGAAGGTGAGCACCATCGCCATGGTGTTGGCGGTGAACTGGCCGCCGCAGGCGCCGGCGCCGGGGCAGGCGTGCGATTCGATGCGGTGCAGCTCGGCGTCGTCGATGCGCCCGGCCGAATGCGCGCCGACCGCTTCGAACACGTCCTGCACGGTCAGCGGCTTGTCGTCGCTGGCGCCCTGCTTGGACGGGCAGCGGCCCGGCATGATGGTGCCGCCGTACAGGATCACCGTCGGGATATCCAATCGCGCGGCCGCCATCGCCGCGGCGGGGATGGTCTTGTCGCAGCCCACCAGCAGCACCATCGCGTCCAGGCAGTGGCCGCTGACCGCCAGCTCGATCGAATCGGCGATGGTCTCGCGCGAGGCCAGCGAGGCGCGCATGCCGTCCGAGCCCATGGCGATGCCGTCGGTGACGGCGATGGTGTTGAACTCGATCGGCGTGCCGCCCGCCTCCAGCACGCCGCGGCGCACGTCCTGGGCCAGGTCGCGCAGGGTGATGTTGCAGGGCGAGACGTCGGACCAGGTGTGGATCACGCCGACGAAGGGCTTGGCGATGGCCGCATCGTCCAGCCCGGTGGCGCGCAGCATGGCGCGCGCGGGGGCGTGGGCGGGGCCTTGCTTGATGGAGTTGCTTCTCACGAACCAGTGTTCCGTTGCTGCGAATCCTTCGCAGGAACCCGCGCATCCGCGCGCGGGCGTTGATTTCGGAATCCAGGCCGTCAAAACGAAAAACCCCGCGCCTTTTGGGCGCGGGGTCTTGGTTCTTTCGACCTGGGTTTTGCTTTTTTACTTACGCAAACCCGACTCCCGCGCCTGTTTGGACGGTAATAAGGACGAGTACGAGAATAAGGCCGACGATCGGCAGCGACGGCAGCAGCCAGTCCTTCGCCACGTCGTTCGACGTGGTCTGCAGGACTCGCGGATGGTTGTTGCGCTGCGTCATGTGGGCGAGAAAACCATGCCCGAAGCGGGCTTGTCAACAGTTTCAGTTAGAACTTTTCGCCATGAAGCGGTTTTCGTCGCACCGGGCGGGGAAGCCTGCCTGAAGGCGCCGCGCTTAATAGGAGCCGCGCTCAATGGGCGCGGCGGCGAGCAGCGCGCGCAGCGCGGCGTAGTCGGCCGGCAGCGCATCGGCCCGCGCCGGCTGCGCCAGCGAGGCGGCCAGGGCCGGCGGCGGTTCGACCGGATGCCCCACCAGGGGCTCGACGATGCTCTCGAACTTGGCCGGATGCGCGGTGGCCGCCACCGCCCAGGGGCGCTCGTCCCCCTGTTCGCGCAATCGTTCCAGCAGAAACAATCCGGTCGCGGTATGCGGGCAGGGCACGACGCCGTGCCGGCGCGGCGCCGCGGCGATGGTGGCGCGAATGGTCGCATCGTCCACGCCCTGGACCTGGATCGCGCCGCGCAGCCGGGCGTCGTCGCCGTCATGCCAATGGCGCAGCCGCTCGAAGTTGCTGGGCGCGCCGACGTCCATGGCATTGGCCAGGGTGGCGCGGGTCGGCCGCGGCGCGTAGTCCTCGCCGGCGAAATAGCGCGGCAGGGTGTCGTTGGCATTGGTGGCCAGGCGGATCTCGCCGACCGGCGCGCCCATGCGCCGCGCCACCAGCGCGGCGCAGGCGTTGCCGAGGTTGCCGGTGGGCACGATGACATTGAGCGCATCGCCGTGTTCGGCCGCGAAGCGGGTCGCCGCGTGCGCGTAGTAGGCCGCCTGCGGCAGCAGCCGGCCGAGGCTGATGCTGTTGGCCGAGCTCAGCGGCACCAGGCGGCGCAGGTCGCCGTCGGCGAGCGCCTGCTTGGCCAGGCGCTGGCAGTCGTCGAAGCTGCCGTCGATGCGGAAGGCGCGCACGTTCTCGCCCCAGCAGCCCAGTCCATGCGCCTGGCGCGGCGAGACCTTGCCGTCGGGGTACAGGATCACGACCTGGAAGCCGGGACGGCGGTGGAAGGCGGCGGCCACCGCGGCGCCGGTGTCGCCGGAGGTGGCGACCAGGATCGTGTTGGTCGGAGCCGTGCCGGTCGCCGCGTCGGCGGCACGCAGGCCGGCAAGCGCGCCGGCCAGGAAGCGCGCCGCGTAATCCTTGAACGCCGCCGTGGGGCCGTGGAACAGCTCGAACAGGAAATCGCGATCTGGCCCGGCGCCATCGCCGCGCATCGGGCGCAGCGGCGCGTCGAAGGAATAGGCCTGGTCGCAGATCGCAGCCAGCCGGTCGCGCAGCGACGACTCGGCGAAGTAGGGCGCCAGCACCGCCTGCGCGGTGTCGGCGAGGCGGGCCGTCGGTTGCCAGGATGCGAGCATCGGAATGCGCTCGGGTACGTACAGGCCGCCATCGGGGGCGAGGCCGGCACTGAGGGCATCGTCGATGGCGGTGGGCGGGATCTGTCCGCGCGTGCTGACGAATTTCATGCGGACGGCTTCATGCGGGCATGACCTCCGCGCGCGGCGCGTTGACCGGCGAGACGTAGGCGCGCGCGTCGAACCCGGACTCGACGAAGCCGGCGCGCATCGCCGGCGCGGCCGCCTCGGCCTCGGCCTTGGAGGCGAACCAGGCGAACACGCTCGGCCCGCCGCCGGAAATGCTCGCGCCCAGCGCGCCATGCGCGAGCGCGGCGGCCTTGACCTGCGCGAAGCCCGGGATCAGCGGCGCGCGGCGCGGCTCCACCAGGCCGTCGCGCAGGCCTTCGCGGAGCAATCCGGCGTCGCCGCGCTGCAGGCCGGTCAGGAACAGCGCGAGCGACGTGCTCTGCTCGACGAAGGCGTGCAGCGCATAGGGTTCGGACAGCACGGCGCGCGCGCGCCGCGTCTCCAGCACCTGGTCGGGATGCACCGCCACGCAGTGCAGCCAGTCGGGCGCGGCGAGCGCGATCATGCGCGTGGGCGTGGCCATCGCCACGCCGCCGAGCAGCATCGGCGCGACGTTGTCGCCGTGGCGGCTGCCGCTGGACACCGATTCGCCGTCCAGCGCGAATCCGTACAGCGCCTCGCGTTCCAGCGGCGCGTCGAGCAGGGCGTTGGCCGCCACCACCGCGGCCACGCACGAGGCCGCCGAGCCGCCGAGTCCGGAGCCGAGCGCGATGCCCTTCTCCAGCGTGAGTTCGAAGCCGTGCGGCAGTTGCAGGCTTTCGCGCATCGAGAGCAGCGCGCGGCCGGCGGTGTTGCGCTCGGCCTCCAGCGGCAGCGCGTCGGCGCCGGGCACGTCGCCGCGGATCGCCGCGATGCGCACCGTGGGCGCGTCGATGCGCCGCACCAGCGCGACGTCGCGCGGCCCGACGATGGCATGGCCGAGCAGGTCGAAGCCGACGCCGATGTTGCCGACGCTGGCGGGCGCGAAGGCGCGGACTTGATGGGGAGGAGTCATGGGAATGAATCTATATCAGGTCGATGGAGTGGTGCGCGCCGAAGGCGTCGGCTAGACGCGCGCGCCCAACCCGTGCGCGATCATCAGCACGTCGCCGAACACGCCGGCCGCGGTCACCTGCGGGCCTGCGCCCGGTCCCTGCACCACCAGCGTGTTCTCCGAATAGCGTTCGCTGCGGAACTGCACCAGGTTGTCGGTGAGCCGGGTCTTGCAGCAGGCGTGTCCGGGCGGCAGCGCGACCACGCCGACGCTGGCGCGGCCGTCGCGGTCGAGCTTGGCGATGTGGCGCAGCGCCAGCCCTTGCGCGCGCGCGGCCTCCAGGCGCTGCCGCATGGGCTCGTCGAGTTCCTCCAGGCGCGCCAGGAACTCCTCGCGGCCGACGCCTTGCAGCTGCGGCGGGACCAGGCTTTCCACCGCCACGTCCTCGACCGACAGCTCGCGCCCGGCCTCGCGCGCCAGGATCACCAGCTTGCGCGCCACGTCGAGCCCGGACAGGTCGTCGCGCGGATCGGGTTCGGTGTAGCCCATCTCGCGGGCCTGCCGCACCAGGGCCGAGAACGGCTGGCTACCGTCGTAGCTGTTGAACAGCCAGGCCAGGGTGCCGGAGAACATGCCGTCCACCTCGTGCAGCACGTCGCCGGTGTCGAGCAGGTTGCGCAGGGTAAGGATGACCGGCAGGCCGGCGCCGACGGTGGCCTCATAGAGGAAGCTGCCGCCGCCGCGCTGCGCCTCGCGGATCGCCGCGTAGCGCGACCAGTCGCCGCTGCCGGCGTGCTTGTTGGGGGTGACCACGTGGATGCCGGCCGCCAGCCATTGCGGATACCGGGCCGCGACCGCATCGCTGGCGCTGCAATCGACGATCAGCGCGTGCGGCAGATGCTCGGCGCGCACGTGCGCGGCGAAGGCGTCCAGGTCGACCGCGGCCGTGCCATCGCCGTCGCCGCCTTCCTGCTTGAGCGCCTCGTGCGCGGCGGACGGGTCGAGAGCGCCCGGGGAGAGCAGCATCCGCCGGCTGTCGGCCACCGCGCGCAGGCGCAGGTCGACGTTCGACTGCGCGCGCAGGCGCGGCAGCGTCGCCGCCAGTTGCGAGAGCAGGGCGCGGCCGACCTGCCCGGGGCCGATCACGCCGACCGAGATGGTCTGCGGCGACAGCCAGAACGCCGCGTGCGCGGCGCGCAGCGCGCGCGTGGCATCGGACTTGGCCACCGCCACCGAGATGTTGCGCTCGCTGGCGCCCTGCGCGATCGCGCGCACGTTCACGCGCGCCTGGGAGAGGCCGCCGAGCAGCCGCGCCGCCACGCCGGGGGTGCCGACCATGCCGTCGCCGACCGCCGCCAGCACGCAGATCTCGTAGGTGATGTTCACGCCCTGGGTCTGCGCGTCGGCCATCTCGCCGGCGAAGGCGGCCAGGATCGCCTTGCGGCCGCGCTCGGCCTGCTCGGCGCGCACCAGGCAGCAGATCGAATGCTCGGAGGAGCCCTGCGAGATCATCGTCACCGATACGCCGGCCTCGTGCAGCGCGGCGAACAGGCGCTGCGCCGAGCCGGGCACGCCGATCATGCCGTTGCCGACCAGCTCCAGCACCGCCAGCCCGTCGATCAGGCTCAGGCCCTTGACCGGTCCGCCGTTGCCGCCGTGCGCCTGCGCGCCCGACTGCGCCAGGATCCAGGTGCCGGGCGCGCCGGGGCGCAGCGTGTTGCGGATGTGCAGCGGGATGCCGCGCCATTGCACCGGCGCCAGCGTCTGCGGATGCAGCACCTTGGCGCCGAAGTAGGCCAGTTCGCAGGCCTCGGCGTAGGAGAGCACCGGCAGGCAGACCGCGTCCGGCACCAGGCGCGGATCGGCGGAGAGCACGCCGTCGACATCGGTCCAGATGGTCAGCGTGTCGGCGTCGGCGAGGTTGGCGAAGATCGCCGCCGAGTAGTCGCTGCCGTTGCGGCCGAGCGTGGTGTCGCGCCCGCGCGCGTCGCGCGCGACGAAGCCGGTGACGATGGTGTCGCGGCCGGGATTGCGCGCGCGCCACTGCGCGAAATTGCGGCGGCTGGCGTCCCAGTCCACGCCCGCGCCCATCTCGCCCGGATGCACCACCAGCACCTCGCGCGCGTCCAGGCGCTGCCAGTCGCCGGCGCCGAGCGCGGCCTGCACCAGGCGCGAGGAGCAGATCTCGCCGAGCCCATGCACGCGCGCCAGCACGTTCTCCAGTTCCATGGTGCCGGCGGCCAGCGTGGCGAGGTCCTCGCGCAGCGCGGCGAAGTCGGCGGCCAGGGCTTCGCCCAGCGCGGCGTCCTGCGGCGCGAGCGCCCGCGCCGCGTCGAGATGGCGTTGCAGCAGCGCCTGCCAGGCGGCGTTCCAGTCCTGGCGTTCGCCGGCGGCGGTGCCCAGCGCGACCAGGGCGTTGGTGGTGCCCTGCATCGCCGAGACCACCACCAGGCGCGTGGCCGCGCCGTCGTCGATCAGCGCCGGCAGCACGCGCATGTGCGCGGCGTCGGCGAGGCTGCTGCCGCCGAACTTGTGGACGTGACAGCGCACGGGTTGCGGCGCCGGGCCCGGCGAGGCGATGCCGGGGGCAGCGGGGACAGGATCTTTCGAGGGCGGCGCGGACGACATGGGAGGAGCTCCGGTTGGGCTCCGCGCCGCGATTCGGGGGAGGCTGCCGCCCCGCACCCGGTTCGGGTGCGGAGGGCGTGATCGATTAGGTGGACACGCCCGTCCGCACCTCGGTCGAGGTGGTGGTCGTGGTGGTAATCGTCATCGCGGCCGCGACCGGGCCGATGGCCGGGCGGACGGGGCGGGCGAGGGCGGGGACGGCGTGCATGGCGCCTAGGATTACCGGATCGTGGTGCGGTGCGTCAAGCGCCGGTCGCCGGTCGCGGAACACAAGCGTGGGCGAGGCAGCCTCACGCCGCCCGGGCGCGCCGCTCCAGCAGCAGCGGCGAGGCGAGCGTGCATTGCGGATGCAGCCGGCTCAGGCCATGGATCGCGCCGGCCAGGCCGGTCATCAGCCCCGGGGTGAACGCGGCGCGGGTCAGGCCGCCGACCATGCCGCGGTGCTCCTCGATGGCCGAGACGATCTGCATCGCGCCCTCGTCGGGATCGCCGGCGCATCCCTCGGGATCGAGCGCGGCGGCGCGCGCGAACAGCTCGTGCAGCGACATGTCGCCGTGGCAGAGCGTGTGGCTGGACCCCCATTTGCCGCGCGAGGCGGCGACGGCGCGGCGCAGCGTGCACAGGTGGCGCGCCTCGCCGGTGCGCGCATACAGATCCCCCGCGCACAGGCCGATGCCGACGCTGCCGTGGCACCAGGTCGGGAAGGTGAAGCTGCCATCGTGCTCGCGCGCGTCGATCCAGTTGCCCAGCACCGCGTCGTAGCAGGATTCCTGGAAGGCGAAGCCCTGCTCGGACAGCGTCCGCCAGCGCGCGCGGTCCGCCGCGTCGCCGGCGTCGGACAGCGCCAGTCGCGCCAGCGCCCAGGCGATGCCGGTGGCGCCGTGGGCGAAGCCGTGCGAGGGATCCTGCGACTCCGCCGTCGGCCAGCGCGCGCCGCGCGCATCGACGATGGCGGACGCCTCCAGCCGTCGCGCCGCCTGCGCGGCCAGCGTGCGCCAGCGCGCGTCGCCGCTGGCATCGGCCAGGTGCAGCAGCGGCACGATGGCGCCGGCGGCGCCATCGACCACGTCGAAGCGCTGGTCCGCGTCGAATCCGTGCAGTTCCAAGGCCTGCGCGCGCGCGACGGCCTGGTCGAGCAGCTCGCCGCGCCGCAGCAGGTCGTACAGCGTCAGCCAGGTCCAGACCTGCGCCGCATAGCCGGAGAAGGCGCCCACGGTGGTCGGCGCATTTCCCGCTTCCATCGCGCGCAGCATGCGCACCGCGCCATCGAGCGCCTCCTCGACGCCGCCGGCCGCGTCGGCGCGGCCGGCGGCGGTCTCGTGCAGATAGCCGGCAAGCGTCACCGCGATGCCGCCCAGGCCGAAGTACACGTCCGCCTGCACCGGCTGCACCAGCCAGCCGCCGTGGCTGATCTCGGGCGTGATCCAGGTGGTGGAGCCGTCGTCGCCGCGCACCGCCAGCCGCAGCAGGCGCTCGACGGCGTCGGCGGCGAGCTTGCGCCGCCGCGCATCGAGATCGTCGCGGCGCGGATGGCGCGCGAGGTAGCGCTGGCCGCGCCGCTCCTCCTCGCGATCGCGCATGCGCTGGTTGAGATCGGTGGCGACCAGCGCGCTGCGGATCGTCAGTTCCTCCAGGTCGATGCGCATGGCGCGCCAGTCCGCGAGCACGGCGTCGATGCGCTCGCGCGTCAGCGGCGCGACGAAGATCGGCACGTCGCCGTGGCGCAGGTCGTCGATCTCCGCCTGGATTTCCGCATGCTGCGCGGGCGCGTTCGGGGTGATGGCGGCGTTGCGCGCGAACAGGTCGCGCGCCCGCTCGATCGCCTCGGCCTCCTTGTGCAGCGAGGCCGGGTGCCAGAGCATGCGTCCGACCTCGACGTAGGCGCGGGTGGCGCGGCGGATCTCGCGCACGCGGCAGCCCTCGAAGGCCGCGATCCGGGGCAGCAGCGCCCCGTCGGCATCGAGGCGGCGCATGCGCGCGGTGACCTCCAGGAAGCCGTCGCTGATCTCGTCCCAGTACTGCGAAACGTCCGGGCGCGCGCTGGGATGGTTCTGCGCCCGGACCATGTCGACGTCCACCACCTGCAGCCGCGCGCGCAGCGTGCCGGCGTCGACGATCACCGGCGCCTTGACCTGCGGCTGCTGGTCGGGCAGCGCGCCGGCGGCAGAGAAATCCACGCCCTCGAAGCCGATCGCCTGGGTGCGGAAGGGCACGATGCCGGTGCGCAGCACGGAATTGCGGATCAGCGCCTGCGCGCTGTCGTAGGCGCGCCCGTATGCCGACGGCTCGCCCTCGGGCACGACCTCGAACACGCTCTCGACGTCGATCACCACCGGCACCGGGCCGACGGCGATGAGATTCTCCAGGTGGATGTCGGTGCCCCCGAGCAGGCGCAGCACCGCCAGCCAGTGGCCGAGGCCGCGGTAGAAGGTGCGCAGTTCCGCGTCGCTTTCGCAGTAGCGGTGCGCGGCGAACGCGGCCCAGCCGTGGCCGCCGCGGTCGATCACCGCCGGCACGCGCACGCGGTTCGCCTCCTCGCCGAACAGGTGCGCGAGAAAGGCGTCGAGCGTGGCGTCCACGCGCAGCGAGCGCGGCTTGTACATCACGGTGCCGCCCTGCAGCGTCAGCCGCGCCACGGTCTGGCCGCCGTCGTGCAGGTCACCCTGGCCGAGCGAGAGCGCGAGCAATCGGCCGGCGGGCGCACCGAGCAGCGGTTCGAGCAGGTCGCGGTCGTCGGCGAAGCGCTCGGCGAGGGCGCCGATGGCGCCGCGCTGGCGGTCGAGCGCCAGCGCCAGGCGCTCGCGCAGCGGCGGATAGCGGCGGTCCAGGTGCGCGGCGAACGCCGGCTGCACCGCGCGTTCGACGAACTGGGCGAAGCGGCCGGCCTCGTCCGGTGCGGTCAGCTCGCCGGCGCGCTGGGCCGCGTGCAGTTCCAGCAGCAGCACGCGATTGAGCTTTAGGCGCGCATTGCCGCGCAGGGCGTCTTCGGCGGCTTCCAGGATCAGCGCCGCCTCTTCGGGCGCCAGGCGCGGGGCGAGCAGCGCCAACTGCGCGGCGCAGGCCGCGCGCGAAGCGGCGGTGACATGGTCGATGATGCGGCCGAAGGCGTCCGGCGATTCCGTTTCGCTCATCGTGCGTTCGAAGTCCTTGTCGTGGGCGCGGATGCCCGGCGCGCTTCGCGTTCGCCGGACCGATCGTCGAATGCGTGTCGGAAAACGCGCAGCCGGGCGGGGCCGCGGCTGCGCGTGGTGTCGCTACGGCTCAGCAGCAGGCGCAGCCGCCGCCGAAGCTGCAGGTGGTGCCGCCGGCCAGCGTTCCGCAGGCGCGCAGCGTGGCGCGCATGTCGGTGCCCGCCAGCGCCGCCTCGGTTGCCGCCTGGCCGCCGATGTAGAGCGGACCGGCCGGGTTGTCGAGGCTGTCGATGCTGTCCGAACCGTTGAGCCAAGCGGAAACGACGTCGTCATTCTGTTGCATAACCCTGTTCTCCTTTTTGAGGTTCATTCGAAAACGCATGACATCGGGCGCGGCATCTCCCGTTCCCGGAAGCGAGCCGGTTCCGACGTTTCGACGTGCAACACACGCGGGCCCCGTGCCCCCGGTCCGGCCTGGGCCGGCGACGGCGGAGGCGCCGCGTCGATACGCTGCGCGCCGGCCTGCGTCGCGTCAACCGCCGATTGCGGTCCTGCATCCCGGTTTGGCGTGTGCGCCTGCACCAAAGCCCCGGGCGGCGGCCGGAGGCGAAGCCGCGACCGCGTCACGGTTCGGACGGACGGTCTGAACGCGGGTCACGATCCCCCCAGAAATAACTGGACCGGCTGGTTTGATATATATACAGTACCGGGAAGTGCACTAATTGCCGAAGAGGCACCCATGCGCAGCCGGCACCGCTTCACCCGGACTCGTTCCGCCCGGACCCGTCTCACAGCGATCCTTCCCGGCGCGGCCCTCGCGCTGCTCCTGTCCGCCTGCGGCGGCAAGCCGGCCGCAGAGGAGGCGCCGCGCCCGGTCCTGGTGACCCGGCCCGAGGGCGCGGTCGGCGGCGTCTCGGCCTTCGCCGGCGAGGTACGGGCGCGCGAGGAAAGCGCGCTCTCCTTCCGCGTCGGCGGCAAGCTCGTCGAGCGCCGCGTCGATATCGGCGCGCATGTCGATGCCGGCCAGGTGCTGGCGGTGCTGGACCCCGGCGACCTGGACGCGCAGGCGCGCGCCGCGCAGGCGCAGCTGGTCGCCGCCGAGGCCGAATACGGCCGCGCCCGCGCCGACCAGGCGCGCTTCGCCAGGCTGGCGCAGGATCAGCTGGTCAGCCGTTCCAATCTCGACGCGCAGAACGCCGCCGCCAAGGCCGCGCAGGAGCAGGTGAATGCCGCCCGCGCCAATCTGCTGGTCGCCCGCAACCAGGCCGCCTACTCGCGGCTGCTCGCGCCCAAGGCCGGGGTGATCGCCACGCGCAGCGCCGAGGCGGGACAGGTGGTGGCCGCGGGCCAGCAGGTGTTCGCGCTCGCCGCCGACGGCGTGCGCGAGGTGGCCTTCGCCGTGCCCGAAGGCGCCATCGCCACCTTCAAGCCCGGGCAGCCGGTGCTGGTGGAGCTGTGGTCGCAGCCGGGCAAGCGCTGGCCGGGACGCGTGCGCGAAGTGGCGCCGGCCGCCGACGCCGCCTCGCGCACCTACGCCGCGCGCGTCACCGTCGACGCGCCGGCCGGCACGCTGGAGCTGGGGCAGAGCGCGCGCATCTACCTGCCGCACGACGCGCTGGGCGGCATGAGCGTGCCGCTGGCCGCGGTGCAGCGCTCGGGCAACGGCGCGGCGGTGTTCGTCGTCGATCCCCGCGACAACACGCTGCGCCTGCAGCCGGTGCAGATCGGTCCGTTCGGGCAGGAACGGGTGCCCGTGCGCAGCGGCCTGAAACCCGACGACTGGGTGGTGGCTGCCGGCGGCCATCTGCTGCGGGTCGGGCAGAAGGTGCAGGCAGTGGACCGCGACAACCGCCCGCTGGCCCGGTAGCCGCCGCCATGCGCTTCAATCTCTCCGAATGGGCGCTGCGCCACCGCAGCCTGGTCGTCTACGCGATGCTGGTGATGGCCATCGTCGGCACCATGTCCTACCTGCGCCTGGGGCGCAGCGAGGACCCCGCCTTCACCTTCAAGGTGATGGTGGTGCAGACGCTGTGGCCGGGCGCCACCGCCGAGCAGGTCTCGCGGCAGGTGACCGAGCGCATCGAGAAGAAGCTGATGGAGACCGGCGACTACGAGTTCATCCGCTCGTATTCGCGCCCGGGCGAGTCGCAGGTGATGTTCGTGGCGCGCGACTCGATGCGCTCGAAGGACATCCAGCCGCTCTGGTACCAGGTGCGCAAGAAGGTCGGCGACATCCGCTCGCAGCTGCCGGCCGACATCGTCGGGCCGTTCTTCAACGACGAGTTCGGCGACACCTTCGGCAACATCTACGCGCTCACCGGCCGGGGCTTCGACTACGCGGTGCTGCGCGATTACGCCGACCGCGTGCAGCTGGCGCTGCAGGACCAGCCGGACGTGGCCAAGATCGACCTGTTCGGCGTGCAGGACGAGAAGATCTGGATCGAGCTGTCCAACGTCAAACTGGCCACGCTCGGCGTGCCGATGCAGGCGGTGCAGGAGGCGCTCGACCAGCAGAACGCGCTGGTCTCGGCCGGCTTCTTCGAGACCGGCAGCACGCGCGTGCCGCTGCGCGTGGACGGGCAGTTCAAGACCGTGGAGCAGATCCGCGCCTTCCCGATCCGCGTCGGCGACCGCACCTTCCGCCTGGGCGACGTGGCCGAGGTGCGGCGCGGCTTTTCCGATCCGCCGCAGCCGCGCATGCGCTTCATGGGCGAGGACGCCATCGGCATCGGCGTGGCCATGAAGCAGGGCGGCGACATCCTCAAGCTCGGCAAGACCCTGGAGACCGAGTTCGCGCGCCTGCAGCAGACGCTGCCGGCGGGCATGCAGCTGCGCAAGGTGTCCGACCAGCCGGCGGCGGTGCAGGAGTCGGTGGGCGAGTTCGTGCGCGTGCTGGCCGAGGCCGTGGCCATCGTGCTGCTGGTGAGCTTCTTCTCGCTGGGCCTTCGCACCGGCCTGGTGGTGGCGGTCTCCATCCCGCTGGTGCTGGCGATGACCTTCGCGCTGATGGCCTTCTTCGGCGTCGGCCTGCACAAGATCTCGCTGGGCGCGCTGGTGCTGGCGCTCGGGCTGCTGGTGGACGATGCGATCATCGCGGTGGAGATGATGGCCATCAAGATGGAGCAGGGCTTCGACCGCCTGCGCGCGGCGGCCTTCGCCTGGGACAGCACCGCGTTCCCGATGCTCACCGGCACCCTGATCACCGCGGCGGGCTTCCTGCCCATCGCCACGGCGGCCTCCAGCACCGGCGAATACACCCGCTCGCTGTTCGAGGTGGTGACCATCGCGCTGGTGGTGTCGTGGATCGCCGCGGTCGCCTTCATTCCCTTCCTCGGCGACAAGCTGCTGCCGGACCACGGGCATGCCGCGGCGCTCAAGCCCGGCTCGCCGGCCGCGCGCTGGCACGCCATGCGCACGCGCTGGGGCGAGCGCCTGCGCGCGCGCGGGCACACCGTGCTGGCCGACATGGTCACGCCGCCGCCGCACGACGGCCGCGACCACGATCCCTACGCCACGCGCTTCTACACCCGTTTCCGCGGCTGGGTGACCTGGTGCGTGCGCCATCGCAAGCTGGTGATCGCGGTGACGGTGCTGGCCTTCGTCGGCTCGCTGTTCCTGTTCCGCTTCGTGCCGCAGCAGTTCTTCCCGGACTCGACGCGGCCCGAGCTCATGGTGGACATGGAGCTGGCCGAGGGCAGCTCGCTGCGCGCCACCGCGGCCCAGGCCGGCCGCCTGGAGGCCATGCTCAAGCGGCGTTCGGACCTGGAGAACTACGTCGCCTACGTCGGCACCGGTTCGCCGCGCTTCTACCTGCCCCTGGACCAGCAGCTGCCGGCGGCCAACTTCGCCCAGTTCGTGCTCACGCCAAAGGACCTGCAGGCGCGCGAGGCGATCCGCAACTGGATCATCCGCGACGTCGCGCCGCGCTTCCCGGAGCTGCAGATGCGCGTCACGCGCCTGGAGAACGGGCCGCCGGTGGGGTATCCGGTGCAGTTCCGGGTCTCCGGCGAGCACATCGACCGGGTACGCAAGATCGCCTACCAGGTGCGCGAGAAGATGCGCCAGAACCCGCACGTCACCAACGTCAACCTGGACTGGGACGAGCCCGGCAAGCTGGTGATCCTGCACGTTGACCAGGAGCGGGCGCGCGCGCTCGGCGTCAGCTCGGCGCAGCTGTCGCAGTTCCTGTCCAGCTCGCTGTCGGGCACGCACGTGAGCACCTACCGCGAGCGCAACCGCCTGGTCGAGATCCTGCTGCGCGGACCGGACGAGGAGCGCCTGCAGCTGGACATGCTCGGCAGCCTCTCGGTGCCCACCTCCAGCGGACGCGGCGTGCCGCTCACCCAGATCGCCACGCTCGAATACGGCTTCGAGGAGGGCATCATCTGGCACCGCGACCGCAAGCCGACCATGACAGTGCGCGCCGACATCTACGACGGCACCCAGCCGGCGACGGTGGCCGGGCAGATCTCGCCGACCCTGGACGGGTTGCGCGCGGCGCTGCCCTACGGCTATTCCATCGACGTCGGCGGCAGCGTGGAGGACTCGGCGCGCGGCCAGAAGTCGATCAACGCCGGCGTGCCGCTGTTCGTCTTCGTGGTGTTCACCCTGCTGATGCTGCAGCTGCGCAGCTTCTCGCGCAGCTTCATGGTGCTGCTCACCGCGCCGCTCGGCCTGATCGGGGTGACGCTGTTCCTGCTGGTGTTCCGCGTGCCGTTCGGTTTCGTGGCCATGCTCGGCACGATCGCGCTGGCGGGCATGATCATGCGCAACTCGGTGATCCTGGTGGACCAGATCGAGCAGGACCGCGGCGAGGGCCACGAGCCGTGGCGGGCGATCGTGGACGCGACGGTGCGGCGCTTCCGGCCGATCGTGCTGACGGCGCTGGCGGCGATCCTGGCGATGATTCCGCTCTCGCGCAGCGCCTTCTTCGGGCCGATGGCGGTGGCGATCATGGGCGGGCTGCTGGTGGCGACGCTGCTGACCCTGCTGTTCCTGCCGGCGCTGTACGCGGCCTGGTTCCGGGTGAAGGTGCCGGAGAACTGAACGAACGCGTTGCAGCCCGGAGACTATTTGAGGACTTCCTCCGCGTCGACGATGTCCACGCCCTGCATCTGTCCGAGCAGGCTGTCGAACCAGGGCTTGTGCGAGCCGCCGACGATCGAGAGCACGCGGGCGCCGGGCGCGTCGCGGAACGCCGCGCGGATGTTCGCCACCATGCGCAGGTTGCGGGTCTCCCAGCCCGCCACGTAGATCTGGCCGAAGTGGCGGGGCGAGGCTGCGCGCAGATTGGCGCCGAAATCGCTGTCGATCATGACGCGCATCGTCCCCGGATCGTTGATGAAGCGGTAAAGCGCCAGCATGTCTTCGCTCCTGGAAAGCGCCTCGTCGCGCTTGCGCGTAGCCAGCACCTGGGGGTCCTTGCTTTCCCAGGCCTGCTGGATCGTTTTCCAGTAGATATCCTCGTTGGTCACCTCGCCGGCGTCGCCGGTGTGGTCGTCGATAGCGAACACGCGCTGCAGGCCCAGCCGCGCGGCCAGGCGCGCGCCGATCTGCAGGTTCTCGTTGTTCTGCGTGGCGAGCTTGTCGAGCGTGGCGACCAGCGCGGCGTCGAGGCCGTCGCCGGCATGGCGCTCGGCTTCGGCAAGCTGCAGCCATTGCACCAGCGCGGAAGCCTTGTCGTTCGCGGCAAGGAATACGGCGGCCAGATGCCGGCGCTGCGCCGGCGCCGGCGTCTGGGGCCAGTCGCGCAACGTCCGGTTCGCTTCGGCGATGGCCGCGGGGATGTCCAATCCGGTCGCCTTCGCCGCCGCCGCCGTGCTGCCGCAATAGCGCGCCATGTCCTCGGGGAGATAGACGGTGGGGTGGCGCGCGACCAGATCGCAGCCCTCGCCGGAGATCGCTTCGATGGTGATGACGCTCGGACGGAATGCGGCCAGCCGGTCGAGCACGGGCGCCAGCGATTCGCGCTTGAACGTCTTGGGCATGCCGGACAGGTGCACGGATCCGAGCACGAGCACTTGTGCGCGCGGTCCGGCCATTTGCCCGTCGAGCGCGGACAGGTCGACCTGCGCCCATGCCAGGCCAGGTCCGCACAGCGCCAAGGCCAGCCCGCGCATCATCCATGGTTTCATCGCATGCCATTCCGAGAAGCGTCCCTGGCCGGGACCGAGGCGCGACGACACCACAGATCGATGCGATGTCGCCAGTGGCGGAGGATCAGTGACGCAAGACCGATGCGCCGGCGGGCGGCGCGGCGCAGACTTGCCGATTGCCGGACCGGTTCATTCCTGCTTGATCGGGAAGGCCAGCGTGGCCTCGACCGCGCGCTTCCAGCCGGCATAGAGCGTTTCGCGCTCGGCCTCGGCCATTTTCGGCTCGAACTTGCGGTCGACCTGCCATTGCTGCGCGATCTGTTCGCGGTTCTCCCAGAAGCCCACCGCCAGGCCGGCGAGATAGGCGGCGCCGAGCGCGGTGGTCTCGTTGATGCGCGGGCGCTCCACGGCGATGTCGAGGATGTCGCTCTGGAACTGGCCGAGGAAGTCGTTGGCGATCGCGCCGCCGTCGGCGCGCAGGCCGGCCAGCTTCATGCCGGCGTCGCTCTGCATCGCCTCGAGCACGTCGCGGGTCTGGTAGGCCATGGATTCGACCACGGCGCGGACGAAGTGCTCCTTGGTGGTGCCGCGGGTCAGGCCGAACATGGCGCCGCGCACGTCGCTGCGCCAGTAGGGCGCGCCCAGGCCGACGAAGGCCGGTACGAAGTACACGCCCTCGTTGCCGCGGGCGCGCTCGGCGTAGTCTTCCGAGTCGCTCGACTTGCCGAGCATGCGCAGGCCGTCGCGCAGCCACTGCACCGCCGAGCCGGCGACGAAGATCGCGCCCTCCAGCGCGTACTCGACCTTGCCGCCCAGGCCCCAGGCGATGGTGGTGAGCAGGCCGTTCTTGGAGCGTACCGCCTTCTCGCCGGTATTCATCAGCAGGAAGCAGCCGGTGCCGTAGGTGTTCTTGGCCATGCCCTGCTCGAAGCAGGCCTGGCCGAACAGGGCGGCCTGCTGGTCGCCGGCCACGCCGCAGATCGGGATGCCGTTGGCGAAGAAATGCCGCGAGCCGGTGCGCGCATAGACTTCGCTGCTGGAGCGCACCTCGGGCAGCATCGACTCGGGGATGCCGAGCATGCGCAGCAGCTCCGGATCCCACTGCCGCTTGTGGATGTCGTACATCATGGTGCGCGAGGCGTTGGTGTAGTCGGTGACGTGGGTCCTGTTCTCCGACAGGTTCCAGATCAGCCAGCTGTCGATGGTGCCGAACAGCAGCTCGCCGCGCTCGGCGCGCTCGCGCGCGCCCTGCACGTTGTCCAGGATCCACTTGACCTTGGTGCCGGAGAAATAGGCGTCGATCAGCAGGCCGGTGCGCTCGCGCACCAGGTCGTCGTAGCCGTCGGCCTTGAGCTGCTCGCAGATGCCGCTGGTCTGCCGCGACTGCCAGACGATGGCGTTGTAGACCGCCTGGCCGGTGTTCCTGTCCCAGACCACGGTGGTTTCGCGCTGGTTGGTGATGCCGATGCCGGCCACCTGTTCCGGGCTGATCTGCGCCTTGGTCAGCACCTCGATGGCGGTGGTCTGCACGCTGGCCAGGATTTCGCGCGGGTTGTGCTCCACCCAGCCCGGGCGCGGGAAGATCTGCTCGAACTCGCGCTGCGCCACGCCGACGATCGAGCCGCCGTGGTCGAACAGCATCGCGCGCGAGCTGGTGGTGCCCTGGTCGATGGCGAGGATGTAGGGTTTGTCCATGGGATCTCCGGAAGGAAGCGCTAGTACATGGCCTTGAAAGCGAAAGCACCGAGCAACGCGCCGACCAGCGGTCCAACCACCGGGATCCAGGCGTAGCCCCAGTCCGATCCGCCCTTGCCCGGAATCGGCAGCAGGGCATGGGCGATGCGCGGGCCGAGATCGCGCGCCGGATTGATCGCGTAACCGGTCGGCCCGCCCAGCGACATGCCGACCACCACCACCAGCAGGCCGACGCCCAGCGGTCCGAGCCCCGGCGCCAGCGTGTTGGCGCCCACCGCCAGCACCAGGAAGACCAGCATGAAGGTGCCGATGATCTCGGTGAGCAGGTTGGCGCCGGGTCGGCGGATCGCCGGCGCGGTGCAGAAGACCGCGAGCTTGAGCGCCGGGTCGTCGGTATCGCGCCAGTGCGCAAGATAGGTCAGGTACACCAGCACGGCGCCGACGAAGGCGCCGGCCATCTGCGCGGCGATGAAGCCGGGCACCAGGTCCCAGGACAGCTTGTCGATCGCGGCCAGCGCCACGGTCAGGGCGGGATTCATGATCGCGCCGCTGGTCGGGCCGGCGACGAAGATGCCCATCAGCACCGCCAGGCCCCAGGCCCAGGTGATCACGCTCCAGCCGGCGTTGGCCGCCTTCGAGCGCGACAGCAGCACGCCGGCCACGACGCCGTCGCCGAGCAGGATCAGCACCGCGGTGGCGACGAATTCTGCCAGGTACTGCTGTTCCGGTGAGGCCATGCGTTGTTCCTCGGGCTGGAGGTGGACGGAGAAGGGAAGCGTGGAGAAGTGGTGGCGTCAGCGGATCGGCGCGTCGTCGCTCGCTCCCGGCCCGCCGCCGTCGGTTCCCCGTTCCGCCAGGTACCGTTCCAGCCGCTCGCGTCCGGTCCGGTCCACGTGCAGGCCCAGCTTGGAGCGCCGCCACAGGATGTCCTCGGCGCTGCGCGCCCATTCCTCGCGGATCAGGTACTCCACCTCGGCCGCGTACAGGTCGCTGCCGAAGTGCGCGCCCAGCTCCTCCAGGCGCGCGGCCTTGTCGACGATGCGCAGGGCGCGCTTGCCGTAGTTGCGGCACAGGCGCAGCGCCAGGCTGTCCGGCAGCCACGGGTGCTGCCGCGCGAAGGCCTCGTGGAAGGTGTCGAAGTCGGCATTGGGCAGGTCGCCGCCCGGCAGCCGCGCATCCTCGGTCCAGGCGGGACGCTCGGTGCCCAGTGCCGGGGTCAGCAGGTCGAGCGCCTCCTCGGCCAGCTTGCGCGCCGTGGTGATCTTGCCGCCGAACACGTTGAGCAGCGGCGCGCCCTCGCGTTCGAGCTGCAGCAGGTAGTCGCGGGTGACTTCCGAGGCGGCACGCCCGCTTTTCTCGCCGGGTTCGAGATCCTCCAGCAGGGGGCGCACCCCGCTATAGCTCCAGGCCACGTCCTGCGGCTTGAGCGTCTGCCGGAAGTAGCGCGAAGCCGCCTCGCACAGGTAGGCGGTCTCGTCCTCGGCGATGCGCGGCGCGGCGGGATTGTCGCGGTACTCGACGTCCGTGGTGCCGATCAGGGTGAAGTCGCGTTCGTAGGGGATCGCGAAGACTATGCGCCGGTCCGGCTGCTGGAAGATGTAGGCGTGGTCGTGCGTGAACATGCGCGGCACGACGATGTGGCTGCCCTTGACCAGGCGCAGGGTGTGGCTGTGGCGGACCTGGGCGACCTCGTCGAGGAAGCGCACCGCCCACGGACCGGTGGCGTTGACCAGCGCGCGCGCCCGCACCGTGCGCGTGCCGCCGTCGGCCTGGCCGAGCTGCGCCACCCAGCCGTCGGCTTCGCGCCGCGCCGACAGGCAGCGCGTGCGGGTGAGGATGCGCGCGCCGCGCTCGGCGGCGTCCATGGCGTTGAGCACCGCCAGGCGCGCGTCCTGCACCCAGGCGTCGGAATAGACGAAGCCGCGCGTGAAGCCTTCCTGCAGCGGGCGTCCGGCGACGTGCTTGCGCAGGTTGATCGAGCGCGAGCCCGGCAGGCCGCGCCCGCGGCGTCCGCCGAGGCGGTCGTACAGGAACAGGCCGATGCGGATCATCCACACCGGCCGCAGGTGCGGCTGGTGCGGCAGCACGAAGCGCAGCGGCCAGATGATGTGCGGCGCGGCGCGCAGCAGCCGCTTGCGCTCGGCCAGCGCCTTGCCCACCAGGGCGAACTCGAACTGCTCCAGATAGCGCAGGCCGCCGTGGATCAGCTTGGTGCTGGCGCTGGAGGTGTGCGAGGCGATGTCGTCGGCCTCGCACAGCAGGACCGAGAGGCCGCGCCCGGCGGCGTCGCGGGCGATGGCGGTGCCGTTGATGCCGCCGCCGACCACGAGCAGATCCAGGCGTGGCGGCTCGCTGCGGTCCAGGGGGTCGGGCATCGGGGGCAACATACGTTCGCGCTCGTGAGACCACTGTAAAGGAATCCCGGCCCGGCGGGCGGCAAGGGCGCGACGCCGCGTTCCGCGGGCGGCCCGCCGGCCCGCGCGGCGCGAGATTGGCGCCCGGCCGAGCGGCGTGGTTCAATGCACGCAGAAGCGGGGGTACCGCGACGACGCGGTTGAGACAGTCCCTTCGAACCTGATCCGGTTGATACCGGCGTAGGGAAGCTTCGCCGGCGCGGCCATTCGCGTCCGGCGGCCCTCTTCGGATGCGGATCCTTCCGCAGAAGCCCGTGCATCCGTGCGCGGACGTTCCAACAAGAGCAGGGCCCCTATCTATGAACGCCATTCCTTCCTTGCTGCTGCAGCAGACCGAGCAGCTGTCCGAATCCGTCACCCGGCCGATTCCCGGTTCGCGCAAGATCCACGTGCAGGGATCGCGGCCGGACGTGCGCGTGCCGATGCGCGAAATCGCGCTGACGCGCACGCCGACGCTGTTCGGCGGCGAGGACAACCCGCCGGTCACCGTCTACGACACGTCCGGCCCGTACACCGATCCGGACGCGCGCATCGACCTCGGCGCCGGCCTGGCGCCGCTGCGCGCGGGCTGGATCCAGGCGCGCGGCGACACCGAGGTGCTGCCGCAGCTGAGCTCCGAGTTCGGCCGCGCCCGCGAGCACGACCCGAAGCTGGCCGCGGTGCGCTTCGGCGACCGACGCCTGCCGCGCCGCGCCAGGGCCGGCGCCAACGTCACCCAGATGCACTACGCCCGGCGCGGCATCGTCACCCCGGAGATGGAGTTCGTCGCCATCCGCGAGAACCAGCGCCTGGAGGCGGTGCGCGACGCCGGCCTGCTGGCGCAGCACCCGGGGCAGTCCTTCGGCGCGAACATCCAGGCGCTGATCACGCCGGAGTTCGTGCGCGAGGAGATCGCGCGCGGCCGCGCCATCCTGCCCAACAACATCAACCACCCGGAAAGCGAGCCGATGATCATCGGCCGCAACTTCCTCACCAAGATCAACGCCAACATCGGCAACAGCGCGGTGTCCTCGGGCATCGCCGAGGAAGTCGAGAAGCTGGTCTGGGCGATCCGCTGGGGCGGCGACACGGTGATGGACCTGTCCACCGGCAAGCACATCCACGAGACGCGCGAATGGATCGTGCGCAACTCGCCGGTGCCGATCGGCACGGTGCCGATCTACCAGGCGCTGGAGAAGGTGGATGGCCGCGCCGAGGAGCTGACCTGGGAAATCTTCCGCGACACCCTGATCGAGCAGGCCGAGCAGGGCGTGGACTACTTCACCATCCATGCCGGCGTGCTGCTGCGCTACGTGCCGCTCACCGCCAGGCGCGTCACCGGCATCGTCTCGCGCGGCGGCTCGATCCTGGCCAAGTGGTGCCTGGCGCACCACAAGGAGAACTTCCTCTACACCCACTTCGAGGACATCTGCGAGATCATGAAGGCCTACGACGTGGCCTTCTCGCTCGGCGACGGGCTGCGCCCGGGCTGCATCGCCGACGCCAACGACGCCGCGCAGTTCGGCGAGCTGGAGGCGCTGGGCGAGCTGACCAGGATCGCCTGGAAGCACGACGTGCAGACCATGATCGAAGGCCCCGGACACGTGCCGATGCAGCTGATCAAGGAGAACATGGACAAGCAGCTGGCCGAATGCGGCGAGGCGCCGTTCTACACGCTCGGGCCGCTGACCACCGACATCGCGCCCGGCTACGACCACATCACCTCGGCGATCGGCGCGGCGATGATCGGCTGGTACGGCACGGCGATGCTCTGCTACGTCACCCCCAAGGAGCACCTGGGCCTGCCCAACCGGCAGGACGTGCGCGACGGCATCATGGCCTACAAGATCGCCGCACACGCCGCCGACCTGGCCAAGGGCCATCCCGGGGCGCAGGTGCGCGACAACGCGCTGTCCAAGGCGCGCTTCGAGTTCCGCTGGGAGGACCAGTTCCACCTCGGCCTGGACCCGGAGAAGGCGCGCGAATTCCACGACGAGACCCTGCCCAAGGACGCGCACAAGCTCGCCCACTTCTGTTCCATGTGCGGCCCGCATTTCTGCTCGATGAAGATCACCCAGGACGTGCGCGACTACGCGGCCGAGCACGGCGTGGACGAGCAGGCGGCGCTGGCCTCGGGCATGGCGGAGAAGTCGGCCGAGTTCCGCGCCGCCGGCGCGCAGGTGTATCGGGCCGAGTAGGGAGCCAGGCGCCGGCCCCGGCCCAACCCCCGCCGCTTGAGGCGGCCTCGATTCCCGCTTGCGGGACAGGGACTGCGAAGCCCGGGCGTCTCCCCTCTCCCGCGAATCGGGAGAGGGCGGGGCGAGCGCAGCGAACGAGGGCGAGGGCCCGCCTCGCGAAGGATCGTCGCCTGTCCGCTCCGGCCGCGGGCCCTCCGGTCGCGCCGCCGTTCCCGGCCGCCGGCGGCCATATCTATGGCGTTAATCGATCCGGCCGGGCGGCGTGATAGCGTGCGCAGAAAATCCGCGCGGAGACCGGTCATGACGAAGTCGCATCGCATCCTGAGGTGGCTGCTGGCGGTCTGCGCGATCGCGCTGCTGGCCGGCTGCGCCACGGGCCCCACCATCCGCACCGACTACGATCCGGAGGCGGACTTCTCCCGCTACAGGACCTGGGCCTTCTACCAGCCCATCGCGATGGAGGAGACCGGCTACACCACCTTCCTCACCGACCGCATCAAGGCCAACGTGCGCCGCGAGATGGACGCGCGCGGCTACCGCTACGACGAGAAGTCGCCGGACCTGCGGGTGAACTTCCAGGGCATCGTGCGCGAGAAGACCGACGTCTGGTCGGTGCCGCGCACCGACTTCCAGTATTTCTACAGCTACCGCCGCCGCGCCTACTTCGCGGTGCCGTTCTGGTACGACGAGACCCAGGTGAGCCAGTACCGCGAGGGCACGCTGACCGTGGACCTGGTCGACTCGGCGCGCAACCGCCTGGTCTGGACGGGCGACGCCATCGGCCGCGTCACCCGCAAGCCGCCCGAGGAGCGCGCCCAGGACGTGGACCGCGCGATCAGCGAGATCTACCTGCGCTTCCCGTACCGCGCGGGCTCCAACGAACCCGTCGTGCCCGCGAAGAAGCAGTGAGCATGGCGGAAGGGGAGAAGGCGCCGCCGCTGACGCCATGGCGGCTGCTGCGCACGCTGCGCCGCCATCCCTCAGGCCTGCTGCTGGCGGTGCAGCTGCTGGGCATCCTGCTGTATCCGCTGATGGAGCATGCCGCGGTCGGCCGCGCCCTGTTCGGCGCCTTCGGCATCGTGGTGCTGTCGCTGGTGCTGTGGGTGGTCAACCGCAGCCAGGCGGTGAACTGGATCGCCTGGGCGCTGGCGATTCCGGCGGTGCTGCTGTCGCTGCTGGCGAACTTCGCGGCGATGCCGTCGCTGCTGTCGGTGGCCTACCTGCTGGAGGCGCTGCTGTACTTCTACGCCAGCATCGGGCTGATCTACTACATGCTGGACGACCAGCGCATCACGGTGGACGAGCTGGTGGCCGCAGCCGCTACCTTCACCCTGCTGGCCTGGGGTTTCGCCTACGCCTTCTCGGTGTGCCAGGCCTGGTATCCGGGCAGTTTCAGCGGCGCGGGTCCTGGCGAGGTGCGCAGCTGGCTGGAGCTGCTGTTCCTGAGCTTCAGCATGATCTCCGGGGTCGGCCTGTCCGACATCGTCCCGGTCACCTCGCCGGCGCGCGCGCTGTCGATGCTGGCGATGTTCAGCGGCGTGATGTACATCGCGATCGTGGTCTCGCGACTGATCTCGCTGACCGTGGTGCGCCACCAGGCGCGCTGAGGCGAGCCGACCGTCTCAGCCGAAGTCGCTGCGCAGGGCCTGCAGCCAGCCGCGCCAGGTGCCGCCGTCGAGGGTCGGATCGTATTCGCTGCCCAGCTCGCGCAGCTGCTGCGCCAGCGCGGCCTCGTCGAGCTCGCGCGCGGCCAGGCGCGCGAGGTCCGCGCGCACTTCGGCGACCTGCTCGGCGTCCTCGCTGTCGAGGTAGTAGGCCACCACCGCGCCGGGGGTGTCGTGCTCCATGCGCCAGTCCTGGTGGAAATAGGCGGCGAGAAAGTTTTCCAGCGCGGGATAGTCGCTCATTCGGGTCGCTCGTTCGAAGCCGGGGGGATGCCCGCGGGCGGGCGCGGCTTCGCGATCAGGGCGTGGTCGGATAGCCGGTGACGATTCTATAGCCGATCCCGAGCTTGTCCGAGCGTTCCAGCACCAGCTTCACCGAATAGACGTCGGTGGCCTCGCTCTCGCCGCGCTTGACCGAGATGCCGGTGCTGGCGTCGAAATGGCCGTCCAGCACCAGGCGGTTGCCGCCCTTGCCGTCCACCCAGGCATCGATCTTGCCCTGGTTCTCGGCGATGGTGGCGGCGATGAAATGCTCGGCCGAGGGCAGATCGCGGAAGCTCGAGGAGGCGCTGATGTTCTCCCGCTGCAGGCGCTCGACCAGGTCCTGTTCGCTCTTGCCGACGTGGCGCTCGATCAGGTGGCTGCCGGCCTGTTCGTGGGCTTCGAGGCCGCCGCCGGGCACCTGGTCGACGGGTGCGGGCGGATCGGTGCCGATCGGCCCGGGCTGTTCGGTCTGCGCGCGGAGCGCATCGTAGGCCGGCGACCAGCCTGCGGCGGAAACGGAGGAAACGGACATCGGCGGCGCCCTGGAGAAAGTCCGGCACAGGCTAGGGAACCCGGCGGCCGGGCGATATTGGGGGAAACCCTATGCGGCGCGGCCCTAGCGCTCTTCGGGAGCCAATGCGCCGACCGCAGCGCGCAGCCGCGCCTGCGCCTGCGCATCGACGGGGCGGTGGATCACGGCCGTGCCCGCCGGGTTGCGTCCGAGGAAATTGCCGCCTTTCCAGTCGCGCGCCGGCCGCACCGGCCGCGGCACGAAGCCGCCGCCGCAGTTCGGACAGACGTTGCCGAGCACGCGGTCCACGCAGTCGGCGCAGAAGGTGCATTCGTAGCTGCAGATGCGCGCATCCGTCGCCTCGGGCGGCAGCGCCTTGTTGCAGTGCTCGCAGGTGGGGCGCAGTTCCAGCATGCCGCGTGCTCCTCGCAAAAGGGCGGTCAGGCGCCCGGGTGGCGCCGCGCGCGATACGCGGCCAGGTCGGGCGTGGTGCGGTAGAGCGTGTCGACGAAGCAGTTGCGCTCGAACCACATCACGTCCATGTCCCAGAGGCAGAAGGAGAAGCGTGCCGCGTCCTCCACCCAGCCGGCCTCGGTCTCGACCGAGACCGAGGTGAACAGCTCGTTGCCGTTGCCCCACCAGCCCAGCACCAGATAGCGCAGGCTGGCGCCGTCGTGGAAGATCGCGAAGGCGGGCGTGGACGGCCAATCGACCGTCCTGGAAGCCTTCACGCGCGCCAGCCGCGGCAGGTACGCGGCCCGGTCGACCTCCGCGCCGTGCGCGGAGATCGTGTACAGCTTCACGCCGTCCGGATCGCTCCAGGCGGGCGAACTCTCGATCCTGCGCGCCCGATACATGGGTCCGTTCGCCTCAGAAACGCGGCTTGTCGGTGGAGCTGCCGTAGCGCTCGATCGAGTCGAGCAGGATCCGTCTGGCCTCGGCGGCGTCGCCCCAGCCGTCGAGCTTGACCCACTTGCCCTTCTCCAGGTCCTTGTAGTGCTCGAAGAAGTGGCCGATGCGCTCGAGCCAGTGCGGCGAGACCTGGTCGATGTCCTCGATGTGGGAGTAGCCGGCGAAGACCTTGGTGGCGGGCACGGCGAGGATCTTCTCGTCGCTGCCGGCCTCGTCCTTCATGCGCAGCACGCCGACCGGGCGCACGCGGATCACCGAGCCGGGGATCAGCGGCAGCGGCAGCACCACCAGCACGTCGGCCGGATCGCCGTCGCCGCACAGGGTATGCGGGACGTAGCCGTAGTTGCAGGGGTAGCGCATCGGCGTGGACAGGATGCGATCGACGAAGATCGCGCCGCTGGCCTTGTCGACCTCGTACTTGACCGGCTCGGCGTCCTTGGGGATCTCGATGATGACGTTGATTTCGTCGGGGGGATTGTTGCCGGTGGGGACGTGGTCCAGGCCCATTGCGAAGCGACTCCATGAGGAAGGGACCCTGGCGGCGCGGGGGCGCCGTCGGGGAGGGCGCGTGCTGCCGGCCAGCCGGCAGCACGCGGATCGTGACCGCATTTTAGCGGTTCCTGCTGCGACGCAGCATCCATCGGCCCGGGCGGTCGCGCGGCGGCTAGGGTCTACCCGAGTTAGGGCACGCCCCAGCTTGGTCGC
Organism: Luteimonas aquatica; assembly: GCF_022662575.1. Lineage (GTDB taxonomy): Bacteria > Pseudomonadota > Gammaproteobacteria > Xanthomonadales > Xanthomonadaceae > Luteimonas > Luteimonas aquatica. Next base: position 454,442 of record NZ_JALBFU010000002.1, read on the forward strand.
CGGCATACGGGTCCGTATATCTGCACGCTTCGTCGATTTCGAAGACCAACCCAGAAGGGGATACCGAGTCCAATGAGCATCGAACTGTCGCCGCCGCCCCCCCCGCCGCCGCCTCCGCCGCCGCCGCCGGAACCCAAGCAGGAAGTCGGCTACTGGCAGAATCCGGCCGAACAGGACCCGGCGAACCGCACGATCGCGCCGGACGTGGCGCCGGTCTCGAGCCTGGTGGCGCAGCCGGAGAAGCCGGCCGCGGGCGAGCCCATCGTGGTCGACGGCGGCGGCACCGGCACCCGCCTGCCTTCCGGGCAGACGCCGGACGGCAAGGAGATCCGCACCGCGCAGCTGGCCCAGGGCCAGCAGGCGCAGATTACCCGCGAGCAGACCATCGCCGACGGCGGCTTCGGCCAGACCTACGTCAGCAGCAACCAGGTCGTGGTGACCACCAAGGGCACCGGCAACGACAACGTGCAGGTCACCCAGCGCGACGACGGCACGCTCGACGTGTCGGTCAACGGCGAAAGCTACGAGACCCGTCTGGCCCAGGGCCAGGAGCTGACCCTGCGCACCGGCGCGGGCAACGACACGATCACCGTGGCGCCCAACGTCAAGGTCAACATCGTGGTCGACGCGGGCGACGGCGACGACGTCATCACCACCGGCGCCGGCCTGGACCGCATCGACGGCGGCGCCGGCAACGACACCATCAACAGCGGCGAAGGCCGCGACGACGTGTTCGGCAACTCCGGCAACGACACCATCGACGCCGGCGCCGGGGACGACGTGGTCTACGGCGGCGACGGCGACGACACGCTGGCCGGCGGCGACGGCGTCGACTTCATCGAGGGCGGCAAGGGCAACGACAACATCGACGGCGGCAAGGGCAAGAACATGCTCTCCGGCGGCCAGGGCGACGATACCCTGCGCGCCGGCGGCGACGGCAGCCGCTTCTTCACCGGCGACGGCAAGGACACCGTCGAGGGCGTGACCGCCAGCGACAAGGTCTACGGCCAGACCGCCACCGACATCATCAATTTCGCCCAGGGCCAGCGCGACAACGGCCAGGTGGTGGTGAACGTCGAGATCGACAGCAAGCTCGGCGGCAGCGTCAAGGTCGAGGGCTCCGACGCCTTCCGCCAGCGCGTGGAGGCCGAACTGGACTTCCTGCGCGCCACGCCGAACGGACAGCAGATGCTGGCCGAATTCGACAAGGCCGCCGCCAAGGGCAACACCGTGACCATCCGCGAACTGGCCAACGAGCAGAACGGCTACGCGCAGACCCTGGGCCGCGGCAATGCCGAGATCAGCAACGGCAAGGCCGGCGAGGGCTCGGACGTGGTGATCAGCTACAACCCGTCGTTCCACATGCCCGAGTTCCCGGCGCCGGTGGTGGTGCTCTACCACGAGATGTCGCACGCCTATAACGGCGTCAACGGCACCTTCCAGCCCGGCACCTATCGCGGCGAGGGCCCGGACAACGGCCAGGTGCCCAACGCCGAGCGCCAGGCCGTGGGCCTGGAGACCAGCGCCAAGCCCTTCGATTTCGACGGCGATCCCAGCACGCCCGCCACCACCGCCAATCCGGACCACCTGACCGAGAACGGCATGCGCGAGATCCTGGGCCTGCCCGATCGGCCGAGCTACGCCTTGTAAGAACCGCTGTTGTTGACCAGGGGAGCGGGACCGGGGTGGCGCATGCCCGTCATGCGCCACCCTTTTTATTTGGGAGAATCCTTCGCAATGCCTGGCATCATTTCGATCCGGCCGCGCCGGGCCGCCCTCTGGGCGCTCGTTGCGGCCCTCGCGCAACCGGTGCCGGCCCAGCAGCTCGCGCCGCCGTCTTCACGGGAGGGCACCACGATGGCAGCCAGTGCGAACCGGACGGCGGTCAGCGGCGAAGGCGCGCGGCTGGAGGCGGAGTTCGACTACGCCGCGTCCGCGCACGTCCTGCGCGTGCGCTACCGCGTGCACAACGAGGGCAAGGCGCCGCTGATGGTCTTCGACCGCGGCAACCGCCACGCCGCGATGACGGGCCAGCTGGCGCAAGGCGCGGTGGCCGCGCCGCTGTCCGTCGCCGAGGGCGGCGACATCACCCTCAGCCATCGCGCGCTGCCGCTGCCGCGCCCGGCGCCGATCGTTCCGGCCGCGCCGCTGGCCGCGCGCGTCGCGCCCGGCGCGACGCTGTCCGGCGAATTCGAATTCGCGTTTGCAATGGAGGATCCGCCCGCGCGCGTGCGCTGGTGCCTGGGCGTGGCGCCGTTCGACGCGGCCGATTTCCGCGCGCTCGAGGGCGAATCGGTGTGGGTGGCCTCGTTCGCGGTCGTCGAGGGGCAGCAATTGCTGTGCACGCCCTGGTTCGGCGTGCGCTCGGCCTCGTTCGAAGAGTAAGGCCGGCGACCGAGCGCGCGCCGCCAGTCGCGTGGCGGCCGCGACATGAAGAAAGGGCGGGGAATCCCCGCCCTTCTTCATGACAATCATGCGCCCATCACACGTGCAGCAGCGGCACCAGCAGCAGCGCGACGATGTTGATGATCTTGATCAGCGGGTTGATCGCCGGGCCGGCGGTGTCCTTGTAGGGATCGCCGACGGTGTCGCCGGTGACCGCGGCCTTGTGCGCTTCCGAGCCCTTGCCGCCGTGGTGGCCGTCCTCGATGTACTTCTTGGCGTTGTCCCAGGCGCCGCCGCCGGTGGTCATCGAGATGGCCACGAACAGGCCGGTGACGATCGTGCCGATCAGCAGGCCGCCCAGCGCCTTCGGCCCGAGCAGCAGGCCGACCACCACGGGCACCGCGACCGGCAGCAGCGAGGGCACGATCATTTCCTTGATCGCCGACTTGGTCAGCATGTCCACGGCCTTGTCGTACTGCGGCTTGCCGGTGCCTTCCATGATGCCGGCGATCTCGCGGAACTGGCGGCGCACTTCCTCCACCACCGCGCCCGCGGCGCGGCCCACCGCCTCCATCGCCATGGCGCCGAACAGGTAGGGGATCAGGCCGCCGATCAGCAGGCCGATGATCACCATGTGGTCGGACAGGTCGAAGGTGAAGGTGACGCCGGGGTTGGCGGCCTGCAGGTTGTGCGTGTAGTCGGCGAACAGCACCAGCGCGGCCAGCGCGGCCGAGCCGATGGCGTAGCCCTTGGTCACCGCCTTGGTGGTGTTGCCGACCGCGTCGAGCGGATCGGTGACGTCGCGCACCTCGGAGGGCAGCTCCGCCATCTCGGCGATGCCGCCGGCGTTGTCGGTGATCGGGCCGTAGGCGTCGAGGGCGACGATCATGCCCGCCATCGACAGCATCGCGGTCGCGGCGATGGCGATGCCGTACAGGCCGGCCAGGGCGTAGGCGCCCCAGATCGCCAGGCACACTGCGATCACCGGCATCGCGGTCGACTTCATCGACACGCCCAGGCCGGCGATGATGTTGGTGCCGTGGCCGGTGGTGGAGGCGGCGGCGACGTGCTGCACCGGCTTGTACTGCGTGCCGGTGTAGTACTCGGTGATCCACACGATCACGCCGGTCAGGACCAGACCGATCAGAGCACAGCCGAACAGCGCCTTCGCGCCGATCGGCGAATCGGCCATCAGCTCGTTGGTGATCGGGTAGAACGCGAGCGCCGCGAGAATGCCGGAGACGATCACGCCCTTGTACAGCGCGCCCATGATCGAACCGCCGGCCTTCACCTTGACGAAGAAGGCGCCGATGATCGAGGCGATGATCGACACGCCGCCGAGCACCAGCGGGTAGAGCACGGCGTTGCTGCCGACCTGGTCGGCCATCAGGCCGCCGAGCAGCATGGTGGCGATCACCGTCACCGCGTAGGTCTCGAACAGGTCGGCGGCCATGCCGGCGCAGTCGCCGACGTTGTCGCCGACGTTGTCGGCGATCACCGCCGGGTTGCGCGGGTCGTCCTCGGGGATGCCGGCCTCGACCTTGCCCACCAGGTCGGCGCCGACATCGGCGCCCTTGGTGAAGATGCCGCCGCCCAGGCGCGCGAAGATCGAGATCAGCGACGAACCGAACGCCAGTCCGACCAGCGCGTGCAGCGCATCCTCGCCGGTGATGCCGAGCTTGGCCAGGATCAGCCAGTAGCCGGCCACGCCGAGCAGGCCCAGGCCCACCACCAGCATGCCGGTGATCGCGCCGCCGCGGAAGGCGACGTCCATCGCCGGACCCATGCCCTTGCGCGCGGCCTCGGCGGTGCGCACGTTGGCGCGGACCGAGACGTTCATGCCGATGTAGCCGGCGGCGCCGGAAAGGACGGCGCCGATGAGGAAGCCGATCGCGGTGTACCAGCTCAGCGCGAAGCCGATCACCACGAACAGCACCACGCCCGCGATCGCGATGGTGGTGTACTGGCGGTTGAGATAGGCGCGCGCGCCCTCCTGGATCGCGCCGGCGATCTCCTGCATCCGTGCGTTGCCGGCCGGCTGGCGGTTGATCCATCCCGCCGAGAACACGCCGTAGAGAATCGCGACGATGGCGCAGGCCAACGCCAGCCACAGACCATACTGCTCGAGCATGAAACCCTCCCCGGAAAATGAATGCCAAAGAAACGCCTCAGGACTATGGCATAGCGTAGCCGCATCCCATGCTGCAGTGCGGCGCGCCGGCGGCGAACTGCGACTGCGTTGGCGGTCCGCCGTCCCGGCGCGAGCGGCAGCGGGGCAGCGCCGGCATGTCGCGGGCGCCTGGCGCTCGTGGGCGCCGATTCAGGCGATGCGTGCCAGCCTTGCCGCCTGTCTACGAGGAGCCCCACCGATGCGTCGACTGTTCGTTCCCTGCCTGCTGCTGGCCGCGCTGCCGGCCGTCGCCGCCGATCCGGTCCCGGAGATCCAGCGGCCGGCGGCCACGCCGCAGGCCAATGGCGTGGTGCATACCCTGCGCCAGATTCCCGAGGCCTGCGCCCGCATCGAAGGCGTGTTCACCGGCCAGGCCGCCGAGCCGTACAAGTTCTCGGTGGTGCGCACCAGTCCGAACTGCCAGCCGCGCGCGCGCTTCGTCGATGCCGCCAAGGCCAAGCCCTCGCAGGACAAGGGCTGGAAGTTCAACGACCTGATCCGCGTCCCCAGCGCCGCCTGTCCCTCGCAGCAGGCGGTGGTGCGCGTGTGGCGCCGCCCGGTCGACCAGGCGCAGACGCTCGACGGCCAGGGCCAGTCGCGCATCTACCTGGAGGAGGCCAAGAAGACCGCGGCCGCCGGCAAGATCCCGGCGGTGCCGATGTTCGCGGCCGAGATGAGCACCGAGGGCGAGGCCTGCGCGAAGTAGGCCCGGCGCACGCGGCTGTCCGCCCCGTCAACGAAAAAGCCCGGACCAAGGGTCCGGGCTTTTCTTTGCGCCATCGATGCGCGCGGGCAGTCAGCTGCCCTTGCAGTCCTTCAGCCACAGCACGCGTTCGATCTGGTCGTAGTGGTCGACCACGCCGACCAGGGTGACCTTTTCCTTGGGGCGCAGCGCCAGCGCGAAGGCGGTCTGGCTGGGCGCGAAGGCGCAGGTGATGGCCACGCGTTCGAAGTCGATGCCGCCGGAACCGTCGCCGACCATCTCGAAGCCGGTGTTGTAGGTGCCGCCGCTCTTGAGCACGCCGTTGACCCGGCCGGTGATGGCGTAGGTCTTGCCCTGGTAGCGGGCCTCGATCGCCGCCGGGTTGTCCTTGTGCTGGTTGCGCAGCTGGAAGCCGAACTTGTCCGCGGTGATGTTGACCACCGAGGCCTTCGGCGCGGTCTTGGCGAACTGCTCGCCGGCCTTGCCGGACTTGATCTTGACCAGCATCTGGCACATTTCCGAGCGGATGCTGTCGGCCTTGGCGAAGGCGCCGCGGTTGAGCTTGACGGTCATGCCGACCGTGCCGCTGCCGCCTTCGCTGGTGGCGCTGACGATCACCGGGATGGGCTTGTGGGCGAAGGTCTCCGGCTCCTCGATCAGCATCGAGCCGGCGTCGGCGTCCTCGCTGAGGACGTCCATGTTGGATTCCTTGGCGATCACGCGCATCTGGCCGATCGCGCTCTTCACGCTCAGGTCGGGCAGGGTGACCGAGGTGGTGTAGGTGGTCCCGGTGAGGGGATTGCCCTTCTTCTGGAAGTTGTCTTCGCAGGAGCCGGCGAAGGCGGGGGCGGCGGCCGCGAGCAGCAGCGCGGCGAGCAGGCATTGGCGTTTCATTGATGCAGTCCTTAGGCAAATAAGCGGCAGCAAAGACCATTCGCCCGCTGGAGCGGACGGCAGAGTCGCGTCTGTGGCTTCCCCCGGCAATCCTTGCGGGCGGGATTATGTCAGCCGCGCCTTCACGCGGCAATCACGGTGGCGACGGGGCGGCCCCGGTCGTCTCGTGCGCGGGCGGCGCCTGCGCGGGCTGGTGCGAGAGCGCCCGTTCCGGCGGGCAGAACAGCTGCCCGAGGGCCGCGCGCAGTCTGCCTCCGGTGCCGGCGCCGGAGCGGGCGGCGTCGCCGAACATGGCGATCCATTCGTGAAAGGTCAGGGTGATCGGGTTGTGGCTGTGCACCTGGCCGACGATGCCGTATTCGCACGGCACCTCCGGGTCCTCGTCGACGTAGGTGCCGAACAGCTTGTCCCAGACGATCAGCACGCCGGCATAGTTGCGGTCGATGTACTTGGGGTTGCGCGCGTGGTGCACGCGGTGGTGCGAGGGCGTGTTGAACACGTGCTCGAGCCAGCCGAGCCGGCCCACCGCCTGGGTGTGCACGAAGAACTGGAAGGCGAGGTTGATCGCCACCACCGCCACGATGTGGGTGGGCTCGAAGCCGATCCAGGCCAGCGGCAGCCAGAACAGCCACATGCCGGAGATCGGGTAGGTCAGGCTCTGGCGGAACGCGGTGGAGAAGTTCAGCCGCTCGGAGGAATGGTGGGTGACGTGCGAGGCCCAGAGCCAGCGGATGCGGTGGCTGGCGCGGTGGAACCAGTAGTAGAAGAAGTCCTGGGCGAGGAACAGCGCGGCCACGGTCCAGACCGAGGCCGGCGGCAGGTCGAACAGGCGGTGCCGGTAGACCAGGTAGAAGGCGCCGATCACCACCGTCCAGGCGACGGCGTCGGAGGCCTGGTGCATCAGCGCCAGCACGGCGTTGGAGGCGACGTCCTTGAGGCTGTAGTTGCCCGGGTCGCGGCGGCGCCAGTACCAGGCCTCCCAGACGATCAGCGCCAGGAACACCGGTGCCAAGCCGAGCAGGATCCACTTCTCCATCAGCCGTTCTCGCTATGCACGGATGCCGGCCCGCGGCGGCCGGTCAGCGCGCCGCGCCGGCCTGCGCCAGGTAGACCGGCAGGTCGCTGGCGGGCGGGAAGCACGGCACCTGGTACATCATCGCCGCAACGTGGCCGCGATGGTAGGTGCCGTGGTTGACCACGTGCAGCACGATGTCGCGCCGGCGCATGGCGCCCGCGCCGCCGCCGATGAAGGCGAACTCGACGATCTCGTCGCCGGCGCCGTCCTGCAGCGCGTCGGCATAGGCCTGGTACCAGGCATCGATGTCCTGCTGCGCCTGGCGTACCTGGGCGAACGGCGGCGAGCTCTCCGGGTTGCGCGTGGTCATGCCGTGCGGCACGCCCTCCAGATGCGCCTTCCACGCCACATCCATCAGGTACACGTGGTTGAGCGTGCGCAGCATGTTGCCGAAGAGGATCTGCCGCGGCCGGGTCAGCTCCGCCTCCGGAAGTTCGGCGAGCGCGCCGTAGATCAGCGCGTTCGCCCATGCCTTGTAGCGCGTCAGCGTGTGCAGGGGATCGGGGCCGTTCATCGGTGTCTGGCGTTCCTGGACGGGTCGGAGGGCGCTATTCCTTCCAGGCGGGAAGCTTGCGCCGCACCGCGCTGTTCTTCAGCGCCACGTAGTCCGGAATGCCGTCGCGGCCGTAGGGCGGCGGCGCCTCGCCGCGGATCAGCGGTTCCAGGTATCTGCGCGCGGCCGCGGTGATGCCGTAGCCGTCCTTGCGGATGAAGCCGGCCGGCATCTTCTTCTCGTGGTTGGCGATCCTGTCCAGCGGCGCGGCTTCGATCTTCCAGCGGTACGGGGCGTCGGAGACGCGCTTGATCACCGGCATGGTGGCGTTCATGCCCTTGAGCGCGAACTGCACCGCGGCCTTGCCCACCGCCAGCGCCTGCTCCAGGTCGGTTCTGGAGGCGATGTGCCGCGCCGAGCGCTGCAGATAGTCGGGCAGGGTCCAGTGCACCTTCAGGCCGAGCTGGTCCTTGACGCGACCGGCGAGGAAGGACGCCACGCCGCCGAGCTGGGTGTGGCCGAAGGAATCCTTGCCGCCGCCGGCATCGGCGACGAAGCGCCCATCGGCGGTCTGGATGCCCTCGCTGGCCACGACCACGCAATGGCCGACCCGCGCCACCACCTTCCGCACCTGGACGAGGAAGTCGGCCTCGTCGTACGGGCGTTCCGGGAACAGGATCAGGTGCGGCGCCTGGTCTGCGTTCTTGCCGGCCAGGCCCGAGGCGGCGGCGAGCCAGCCGGCGTGGCGGCCCATCGCCTCGTAGACGAACACCTTGGTCGAGGTCTCGGCCATGGCGGCGACGTCCAGGGCGCATTCGCGCACCGACACGGCGGTGTACTTGGCGGCCGAGCCGAAGCCCGGGCAGCAGTCGGTGACGGCCAGGTCGTTGTCGACGGTCTTGGGCACGCCGATGCAGGTCAGCGGATAGCCGAACTCGGCCGCCAGCTTGGACACCTTGTTGGCGGTGTCGGCCGAGTCGTTGCCGCCGTTGTAGAGGAACCAGCGCACGTCGTGCGCCTTGAGCACCGCCAGCAGGCGTTCGTAGCGGGCGCGGTCGGCCTCCAGCGACTTGAGCTTGACGCGGCAGCTGCCGAAGGCGCCGCCGGGCGTGTGCGCCAGCGCGCGGATCGCGGCCGCCGGTTCCTTCGAGGTGTCGATCAGCTCCTCGCGCAACGCGCCGAGGATGCCGTTGCGCGCGGCCAGCACCTTGACCTTGCGGGCGCGCGCCTCGGCGATCACGCCGGAGGCGGTGGCGTTGATGACGGCGGTGACGCCGCCGGACTGGGCGTAGAGGAGGGTTCCGGTAGGCATGGGGGCCGGTGCTGCATGGATGACCGGACCGATCTTAGCAAGATCATATTTGCGGGCGTCGGCGCGCGCGGCGGGTCCGCTCCCGGCGGCATCGCGCGCATCGGCGCCGGAAGCCGCGGCGCGGGTTTTCCGTACGCCGGCGCGTCGTTTCAGGATCGCGGAAGCGCGCCGGGCAGGATGCGCTCGGCCTGGCGCGGATCGTCGGGATGGGCGAGCGCGCCGGCGTCGGCGCGCGCCGCGGCCGGCGCATCGGCCTCGCCACGGCCGGCGCAGTCGCCGAGCAGGCCGGTGAAGGCGCGCCCGATCGCCTCCGCGCGCGCCCGGTCCAGGCAGGTCTCGTCGCCGATGTAGATGAAGCGCAGCCGCCCGTGCAGCATGTAGGCGAGGATGCCGAGCGAGCGGATCGCGAAGGAGTGCACGTAGACGGTGAAATCCCGCACCCGCAGCGGCGCGGCCTCCTCGTCGAGGGTGACGTTGCCGAGGTTGGACAGCGAGATGCGGTTCCAGTTGCCGTTGCGGCTGACCGCATCGCCCAGGCGCACGATCGAGCGCAGCTTGCCGGCCGGCGGCACGCGCAGCATCTCGCAGAACTGGTACTTGCCGGGAATCTCGGCGATGTCGCGCTCGATCTTCTCGCGCATCTCGGCCGCCGCCGCGCGCGCGCGCTCCCAGAAGTCGCGGCGCGGGTCCTGCTTCGAGGCCAGCTTGAAGCTGCCGCCGCCGAAGAACAGCATGTCGTCCTTGAGCGCGGGCAGCCGACCGCGCCGCGCGTCGATCGGGCTCTCGATCCAGTCCGGGGCGCGCTTGCCGAGGACCGCCAGCGCCTCGCCGAGCGCCACCAGCATCGCCGCGTGCAGCGGCACGCCCTCCCGCCGGCAGCGCCGCTTCAGGCGTTCGGAGGCCGCGGCGTCCAGCGCCCATTCCAGGCGCAGCTCGCGGTTCACCAGCGGGCGCCGGGAGGCGGGGATCAGGGCGAAGACCGCGTTGACCAGGCGCGCGGCCATGCGCTGCTTGCCGCTGCGGCCGTCGCGCAGGTCGCCGACGATGTCCGCCACCGTGGGCGGCGTGTAGGGAACCGGCTCCTGGTCCGAGTGCAGCCACCGCAGCAATTCGCGCACGATCGTGAACATGCTCATGCCGTCGCAGACGCGGTGCGTGCTGGTGACCAGCAGCTCGTCGCAGGCGACGTCCGCGGCCTCGGCACGGCGCAGCCACACCACGCGCAGCTGCGGCTGGTCGGGCGGGAAGGCGCCGTAGGTCTCGGTCTCGCATTCGCGCTCGCGATGCTCGGCGGACACCCACTCCACCGCGCGCAGCGGCACGCGCAGCGCCGGGTCCAGCGCGTAATGGGGCTCGCCGTCGACGTCGCGGATCGCCATGCGCAGCATCGGGTGCTTGCGCTGCACGCGGTCGATGGCCGAGCGCAGGCGATCGGCGTCGATCTCGCCCTCCAGCGCCACGCGATAGCAGATGTTGGCGTCGATCAGGCGTTCGAGCGTGGACAGTTTGCGTTTCATGTCGTGCGGCGATCGGGCGTGCGCTATTCGACGGTGATCGTCGGGGCGCTGTCGGGGGTGGCCTTGCGGGCGCCGGCGCGGGTGCAGAAGGCGAACAGGCGCGGGTGGCGATGCTCGAACGTGCCGAGCCGGCCGCGCAGCCCGTCGAGGAAGCCGCAGGCGATGGCGGCGACCTTGCGCAGCTTCTGCGGCTCGAACAGCAGCACGCACAGCGCCTGGTGGAGCGCCAGCAGGCCGGAGATCCAGTGCAGCCGCCAGTGCGCCCTGTACAGGCGCAGCGCATGCACCGCGTTGCGCGCGCCGTAGTAGCGCCGCCAGGCGGGGTGGTGGGTGGTGAACAGCTTGCCATGGCGGACGATATGCCCGGTGGTCTGGCGCATGGTCACGGCGGCGTTGACGTAGACCGGAATCCCGCGGCTGGAGGCGCGCAGCCCGTACTCGATGTCGATGTACTCGATGAAATAGTCCTCGCGGAAGGCGCCGAGCTCGTGGTAGGCCCGCGCCGAGATCGCCGAGCCGGAGGAGATGACGAACAGCGTCGGGAACAGGCCTTCCTCGGCCGCGTCGATGCGCCGGGGTTTGGGCATGCGCGGGCCCGGCGGGAACACCGGCATGCAGTTGCCCAGGTTGATCTCGTGGATCTTCGGGCCGACCAGGAAGCGGTCGGTGCCGAGGCCGGCGCAGGCGCGCATCATCTCGGCGAAGAACGAGGCGTCGATGTCCGAGTCCTGGTCGAGCAGGAAGATCACTCCGCAGCCGCGCGCCAGCAGCACCTCGGCGCCGCGGTTGTAGGCGCCGGCCAGGCCGCCGCGGTTGTGGTTGAACAGCACGGTGGCGCCGTCGCGCCGCAGCCGTTCGTGCAACGCCAGATCGGCCTGCGCGGAATTGTCCACGGCGACCACGTTGCCGCACACCGCCTGCGCCTTGCGCAGGTTGTCCACGAACGCCTCGGTGGGATGGTAGAGGACGAAGATCAGGCCGAATTCCTCGGCGCGGGATGCGTTCATGCCGCCGCCTCCACGGCCGCCGGCGCGGCGGCGGGCATCGGATCGGATGGCGTCTCCGGCAACCGCGCGCAGGCGTGCAGGATCGCCATCGCCCGCTCGCGCACGGCCTGCGCGCGCGCCTGGGGGAGGGAGCGGGCGTCGGAGACCAGCGAGAAGTCGAGGCAGTCGGCGAACCCGCCGGCGATCACCAGCGTGGCCGGCGTCGGCGCAAGCGCCGCCGAGGGCGTGCGCACCGCCTCGAGGCGGAAGCCGTCGTACTCGCGCGCCAGGTCGAGGCGGCCGAGATAGCTGAGGGTGACGTCGCGCCCGGCCGGGCGCGAGCGCGAGAGCGCGAGCATCTTGTCGAACACGCCGTGCAGGTGCTCCATGCCGAGCAGCCGTTGCCGGGTCTTCGGGCCCAGGCGCGCGATGCGCTCGCGCAGGTCGGCCTTGAGCGTGCGCGCCAGATGCCAGAAGCCGGCCTCGTCGACCCCGCCGCCGGCCGGCGTGTCCAGCGACAGCGACAGCGTGGGCGCGATCGCGAACAGTTGATCGGCGCCCAGGCCGGGCAGGAACCTGCGCGCGTCCACCGGCACCGAGAACCGGCCGCCGTGCCCGGCGGCGCGGAAGGCGAGCACGAAGGCGACGCTCAGCGCGCCGAACAGGGTGACGCCCTCGACCTCGCAGCGCCGCGACAGGGCCTGCAGCGGCACGCCTTCCAGCGTCCAGCGCAGGGTGTAGGTCTCGCCGTAGACGCGCGGCCTGCCGGCCGGGAGCAGGCGGATGCAGGCGCGGAACAGCGCCGCCAGCCAGCGCAGGCGCCGCTGCAGGCCGCGATCGCGCGTCACCGTGTCCGGCAGCAGCTCGGCGAGGGCGTGCAGCGAGTCGTCGCGGCCGAGATCGCGGTCGGGGGCGTCGTGCAGGAGCAGCAGCTCGCGCAGCAGGGTCACGATCGAGCGGCCGTCGCACAGGCAGTGATGGCAGACCAGCAGCAGGTCGCTGCGCGCCTCGCCGCGCAGCCACGTCAGCCGGACCAGCGGCTCGTGGGCGCCGTCGAACAGGCGCGTCTCCTCGCGGCGGCCCTCGCGCAGCCAGTGCTGCGCGTCCTCGCGCGCCAGCACGCGCAGCGGGATCGGCGGCGCGATCGCCTGCGTCTCGAACCAGGGGCGGCCCTCGCGCTGCACGATCAGGCAGCGCAGCAGGCGATGCTTGGCCTGCAGCCCGGCCAGCGCCCGCCGCAACCGCGTTTCGTCCAGCCGCCCGGCGATATGCGCCGGAAACACGATCGCCACCGGCACGCGGCCGTCCAGGTACATGCCGCGCTCGAACAGGGTGAGCGGTCGCCGCGCGGCATCATGCGTCGCCTGGCTCATGCCGCGTCCCGCCTTGCCTGCTGCGGCGGCCGCTCGGTGCGCGGCAATCCCCAGTCGCGCAGGATCTCGATCGCCTCGCCCACGCCGTCCTCGGCGCGCACGCGGCGGCCGAGCAGTTGCGCGGCATCCTGCATCGCCGGCCGCGTGGCGGCGCCGATCGCGTCGGACAGCCCATCCGGGCGCAGGCTTCGGCGCTGCAGCGCCGGCGGCGCCACGCCCTGCTCGTGCAGGCAGCGCGCCCAGAACGGCTGGTCGCCGTAGAAGGGCACGATCACCGAGGGGATGCCCGCGCGCACCGCCGCCGCCGAGGTGCCGGCGCCGCCGTGGTGCACCGCCGCGGCCATGTGCGGGAACAGCTGGTCGTGCGGCGCGCTGCGCAGGAAGAAGGTGCGCGCGTCCCGCGCGCCTTCCTCGCCTTCCAGCCCGCCCCAGCCGGTGGCCAACACCGCGCGCCGTCCGCTCCTGCGCACGCCTTCGAGCACCGTTTCGGTGAAGGCGCTCGCGTCGCTGCTGACCATGCTGCCGAAACCGACGTAGACCGGTTTCGGGCCGGCATCGAGGAAGTCGCGCAAGGCCGCGGACGGTTGCCACTGCGGTTCCTGCAGAAACCAGTAGCCGGCGATGCGCGCGCTCTGCGGCCAGTCGGCGGGGCGCGGCAGCACGTGGCGGCTGAAGCCGTAGAGCACGCGGTTGAGGTCGTTGCCGTCGCGGCGGAAGTAGGGGCCGTACCAGGGATACGGCGGCAGGCCGAGCCGCGGCCGCACGATCTCGTTGACGGCCGGCTTCATCACCCGCCACACCAGCAGGCGCAGCAGGTGATAGAGGCCGAGGTTGACCGCCGGCGGCGGCCTGCGCCCGGCACCGGCCAGCACCATCGGCGGCAGCCGCCGCGAGGGCATCAGCGCCGGCTGCAGCTGCGCGCTGACGAACGGCAGTCCGCGCGCCTCGGCCAGCGACTTGGCGAGCAGGGTGCTGTTGCCCACGCCCACCAGCAGGCCGGCGCCCTCGGCGGCCGCCTGTCCCTGTTCCGCCCAGTCCCGCGCCCAGCCGGCGTAGCAGTCGCGGAAGATGCGCGCCATCTTGCGCAGGTCCAGGCCCTTGTCGGCGATGCTGCGGTCGGCGTCGAGCAGCTGCTGGAAATCGCTGGTCAGCGGAAAGAATTCCAGACCGCGTCCGCGCACCAGCGGCGCGAAATTGTCGCTGGTGACGATGCGCACGGCGTGGCCGGCGCGCTGCAGTCCCTGGCCGAGCGCCACGCAGGGGCGGATGTCGCCCTGCGTGCCGACGGTGAAGATCGCGATGGGTGCGCTCATTCCGATGCCCGCCCCTCAGCCGAACGCAGGGATTGGTTCGCGCCATGGCGTCTCCGCCGGCGCGGGCGCCGCGGCCTCGGCCGCCAGGCGCTGCTCGTTGAAGCGTCGGCGCAGGATGCGGCCGATTCTGGCCGCCGGCACCGGATCGAGCATCGCCTGGTGGTGGCAATCGATCTCGTGCACCTCGAAGCGGCCGCCCACGTGCGGGCGCCAGGCGTTCGGGCTGTACTGCAGGATGCCGTCGAACGCCTCGCGGCGCTGGTGGTCGGTGGCGCGGAAGAACAGCGCGCCGGCATCGATCCGCCGCGGCCGGTAGCGCCGCGCCAGGGTCAGGTTGTTGCGCGTCACCGCGGTCACGTGCTCGAGCAGGTTCGGGTTGCGCTTGAGCAGCCCCTGCACCAGCGGATGCGAATGCACGCCGTATTCGCGGTAGAGCAGGTCGGCCAGCGCCTCCATGTGCGGCGGCGGGCTGGCGTCGGCGTGGCCGTGGAAGCCGAGGAAATGCAGGGCGGCCCGCACTTCCTGGGCTTCGTCGGCCGGCGCGGCGGCCGCGAACAGATAGGAATCCATCATCGCCAGCAGGTCCACGCGCTCGCCCTCGGCCTCCAGCCGCGCGGCGACGGCGTGGGCGATCAGGCCGCCCATCGACCAGCCCAGCAGCCGGTAAGGCCCGCGCTTCTGCACCTGGCGCATCTGCGCCAGGTAGGCGGCGGCGATCTCCTCGATGCTGCGCGGCAGGGCCGCGTCGCCGCGCAGGCCGTGCGATTGCAGGCCATACAGCGGCAGGTCGTCGTCCAGGTGCCGCAGCAGGCCGGAGAAGCTCCAGCTCAGGCCGACCACCGGATGCAGGCAGAACAGCGGCCGTTCCGGCGTCGCTTGCCCGTCGCCGGCCGCGCGCAGCGGCAGCATCGCGGCCAGCGGATCGTCCTCGTGCCGCGCGCGCTGCAGATGGACGGCCAGCTGCGCGATGGTGGCGGCCTCGAACAGGCTCGCCAGCGGCAGCTCCCGGGAGAAATACGCCGAGGAGCGCGCAATCATCTCGGCGGCGGTGAGCGAGTCGCCGCCAAGCTCGAAGAAGTTGTCGTGGATGCCGATCCGCTCCAGACCGAAGATGTCCTGCCACAGCGCGACGAGCCTGGCCTCCACCTCGGTGGCCGGCGGCACGTAGGCCGCGCGGCGCACCCGTTCCGGCGCCGGCAGCGCCTTGCGGTCGAGCTTGCCGTTGGGCGTGAGCGGCAGCGCGTCCAGCGGCGTGAAGCTGGAGGGGATCATGTGCCCCGGCAGGTGCCTGGCCAGGTGCGCGCGCACCGCCTCGATGTCCAGGCCGGCGCCGAACTTGGGCACCAGATAGGCCGCCAGCGAGGTGCCCTCGTCGGCGTCGTGGTGCGCGGCGACGGCGGCTTCGCCGACGGCGGGATGGGCGAGCAGCTGGTGCTCGATCTCGCCGAGCTCGACGCGATGGCCGCGGATCTTCACCTGGCCGTCGGCGCGGCCGACGAATTCCAGCAGTCCATCCTCGCGCCAGCGCACCAGGTCGCCGGTGCGGTACATGCGGCTGCCGTCGGCGGCGAAGCGGTCGGGGAGGAAGCGCTCGCCGGTGAGCTGCGCGCGGTGCAGGTAGCCCTTGGCCACGCCGGCACCGCCGATGTACAGCTCGCCCAGCGCGCCGGTGGGCACCGGCCGGCCGCCGGCATCGAGCACGTACAGGCGGGTGTTGAGGATCGGCCGGCCGATCGGCGCGGGGATGCCTTCGCCGAGCGCCTGCACGGCGTCGTCGGGCAGTTCGTGGGCGGTCGACCAGACGGTGGTTTCGGTCGGCCCGTAGAACTGGGTGACGCGGGCGGCCTCGCGCTTGAGCTTCGCGGCCAGGTCCGGGGCCAGGGCTTCGCCGCCGACCAGGGCGTGCACCTCGTCCAGCCGCGCCTGCGGACAGGCCAGCAGCACCCGCCACAGCGAAGGCGTGGCCTGCAGGTGCGTGACGCCGCTGTCCTGGATCAGCCGCGCCAGCAGCGGCGGATTGCGCGCGGTCTCGGCGGCGGCGATCACCGTGCGCGCGCCGACGGTGAGCGGCAGGTACAGCTCGAGCGCGGCGATGTCGAAGATGATCGTGGTCAGCGCCAGGAAGCGGTCGCTCGCGCGCGGCTCGAGCACGCGGCGCATGCCGGCGAGGAAGTTGTTGAGGTTGCGGTGGCTGACCTGCACGCCCTTGGGGCGGCCGGTGGAGCCGGAGGTGTAGAGGACATAGGCCGTGGCCTCGGGCAGGGCGAGGTCCGGCTCGGGCAGCGACTCGTCGGCCAGGCCGCCGCGCGGGCCGCGATCGTCCTCCGGCGTCAGCATCAGGATGTCGAGCCGCGCCAGCCGTTCGCAGGTCTCGCGCTCGGCGATCAGCGCGATCGGCGAAGCGTCGTCGAGCATCATCGCGATCCGTTCGGCCGGCGCGTCCAGGTCCAGCGGCAGGTAGGCCGCGCCGGTGCGCATGATCGCCAGCAGCGCGATCAGCAGCTGTTCGCCGCGCGGCAGCGCGACCGCGACGATGTCGCCGGGCAGCACGCCGTCGGCGAGCAGGCGGCGCGCCTGGCGCACGCTGCGTTCGTGCAGCTCGCGGTAGCTCAGCACGGTCCCGCCGCACACCGCCGCCGGCGCGTCGGGCGTGGCCGCCGCGTGGCGCGCGATGGTCGCCGGCAGGCTGGTATCGAGGTCGATGCCGGGCACGGCCGTGTCGTTCCATTGCCTCAGCAGGCGGTGGCGCTCGGCCTCGCCGAGGATGTCGATCTCCTCGAGCGCGCGTTCGGGCGCGGCCAGCACGCCGTCGATCAGGCGCATCAGCCGGCGTCGGTGCTCGTCCAGCTCCTCCATGGAATAGAGCGCGGGATTGGCGTCGAAGGTCACCGACAGGTCGCTGCCGTTGTTGCGGTCGAAGATGAAGACGATCAGGTCGTCCTGGGTGCCGTTGGAGAGGTTGTGCGAGGTCGCCGGCGCACCGGCGAAGCTGAGCTGGTAGTCGAACGGCTCGATGTTCACGCCCAGCCTGGCGATCTGCTGCCCCTGGCCGACCAGGCCCAGGTCGCGGCGCAGGTCCTCGTAGCGGTACTGCTGGTGGCGCAGCGCCTGGCGCACGACGCGCGAGACCTGGCCGAACAGCGCCAGTGCGTTCATTCCGGGCGTGAACGCCAGGCGGATGGCGACCGCGTTGGCCACCATCCCGGGCGAGCGGCGCAGCACCGGGTTCACGCGCCCGGAGACCGGCATGGCGAAGACCAGGTCGTCGGCGCCGGTGACGCGGTGGTAATAGGCCGCGACCAGCCCGATCAGCATCTGCGGCAGGCTGGCGCAGGCCTCTCCGCCGAGGCCGCGCCTGCCGAGCTCGGCGAGCGCGTTGGCGGTGGCGATGGGCAGGGGGCCGCTGCTGTGGCGCAGGCTGCCGATCCTGCGCGCGGCGCGGCGCGCGAGGGTCGCCGCCTCGGGCAGGCCGGCGAGCTGCTCGTGCCAGTAGGCGCGATCGCGGCGCAGGCGCTCGGAATCGCGATAGGCGGCCTCGGCTTCCACCAGTTCGGCCAGCGTGCCGAACCCGCACGGCGCGGGCGCGCGGCCTTCGGCGTAGGCCGTGTACAGCTCGGCCACGCGCCGGGCGGCCATGCCGCCGGTGTAGCCGTCGTAGGCCACGTGGTGCGCGCGGTGGTACCAGAAATAGCGGTCTCCGGCGATGCGCAGCAGGGCGGAGAAGGACAGCGGATCGCGGTCCAGGTCGGACTGCCGGTTGAGCTCGGCCCGCATCCAGGCGAACGCCGCCGCGCGCGGGTCGGCTTCGGCGCTGACGTCGAGCAGCGGGAACTCCCAGGGGTAGGTCGGACGCACGCTCTGCTGCGGCTTGCCGTCGCGCTCGACGATGCGCACGCGCATGGGCTCCATCTCGCGCGCCGCCTGCTGCAGGGCCTGCCGGAACAGCGACGGATCGATCGCGCCGAAGATTTCCACGGCCTCGGCGATGTTCATTACGGCGTCGTCCGCGCCGACCTTTTCCCCGACCCAGAGACCGCGCTGCGCGGTCGTCAGGGGGAGGGCGCTCTCCGGGAGCCCGTTCGTCATGTTCAATTCCCCTAAGACTGAAATCCGTTGTCACGGCCGGAGCGCGTCGGCGCACTTGCCGCGTGCGCATCCGCTGGCCGGTCACGCCGCGGGCGTGACCGGGTCCGGCCTTTCTGCTTTCCCCTCCCGGGATCGCGTCTCCGGCAAGGCGCGTGCGCGCGCGCCGGAGCAATGACCGCGAGCGCCGCGTTCGGGCGCGGTCCCGCGATGTCCCGACTGGAACCGATCCGCTTTCGCATCGCGAACGCGACCGTGTTCCCGTTTGCCGCGCCGCTTTCGCGACGGCGGCGATTGCGGTGTCGGGTGTTGGTGCTTGTGATTTTGTTTTACGGGCGAATGCCGTGAAAAACCCGTGATTTCAGCCTTCGGAAGCGATGGGTGGTTGCGTCGGACGCATCGGCGGCAACAACGATGGATTGCTTCGCAGGCGTTGTGAGAACCGGTTCAAGCGCAATGCGTGCGGTTGCGGTGTAGGCGCGATTCGATCGCGTTCGCGGCTTGCGTTGCGCGCTTTCGTCGCGAGCATGCGCGGATGGTTGTCGCGCCGCGCGCGATCGGGAGCGGTGCGCGATTGCCCGCATGTCGAATCGCGCATGGCGCGCGCCGTTGCTTCCCGTCGTTCTTCTGGCGGAGACGGGCGCATGTCTGCGAAGCGTTTCGCAGACGCTGCGAGAAGGCGCGCAAGCGCATTGCGTGCGCTCGGGGTGCATGCGGGCTTCACGCGGCGTCGGATCCCGGCGCCTCGCGAGCGCACCGGCCCGGTATCCAGGGCAGTGCCAAGGGAGGGCGAGGCCGGCGCGAGGGCCGCGGCCGCGGGCGTCGCGGTGGCCGCCGGACGCGGCGGGCCGGCACCGGCCGCCGGGGCGGGGTGCCAAGGCCCGGGGGAGGAATTCGGGTAAGCTGGCACGGTTTTCGCCCGCCCGTGCCGCGTCACGCGCCGGCGGCGAACCTGAATTCAGTGTTTTTGGAGCAAGCGATGCGATTGGTACTTCTCGGCGCGCCCGGTTCCGGCAAGGGCACGCAGGCGGCACGGCTCAAGGATCACCTGCAGGTTCCGCACATCTCCACCGGCGACCTGCTGCGCGCCGAAGTGGCGGCCGGCAGCGACCTCGGCCGGCAGGCGAAGGCGGTCATGGATCGCGGCGAGCTGGTCTCCGACGGGATCCTGCTGGGCATGCTCGAGGACCGCTTCTCGCGACCGGATACCCGCAACGGCTTCATCCTCGACGGCTATCCGCGCAACCTGGCCCAGGCCGACGCGCTGGACGGGCTGCTCACCCGCATCGGCCAGCCGATGGATTACGCGGTGCAGCTGGAGGTGCCGGTCGACCTGCTGGTGGACCGCATCGCCGGCCGCGCTGCCGCCGAGGGCCGCGCCGACGATTCGCCCGAGTCGGTACGCACGCGGCTGAAGGTCTACGACACCCAGACCGCGCCGGTGATCGAGTTCTATCGCGCCCACGGCCAGCTCACCGTCGTGAACGGCGTGGGTTCGCTCGACGAGGTGTTCAACCGCATCGTCGAGGCGATCTCGCCGGCGACGGAAGTCGGCTGAAGCCGCAGGATCGGCCCCTCTCCCGCAAGCGGGAGAGGGAAATGCGAGCGTAGCGAGCGAGGGCGAGGGGGCGGCTTTATGCGCGGTATCGCGCGCGCCCCGACCCTCATCCCCGCCCCTCCCCGCAAGCGGAGAGGGGAGCAGAAAACGTGATCTTTGGGGTTCCCGATTTGAAGCTTCACATCCTGGGCATCGCCGGAACGTTCATGGGCGGCGTCGCCGCGCTGGCGCGCGAGCTCGGCCACACGGTGGAGGGCAGCGACCAGGCCATCTACCCGCCGATGTCCACGCAGCTGGAAACCCTGGGCATCGCCCTCAAGCAGGGCTATCTGCCGGAAAACATCGCCGCCGACTGCGACGAGATCGTGATCGGCAACGCGCTCTCGCGCGGCAACGCCGCGGTCGAGCACGTGCTCGATGCGGGCGCGCGCTACACCTCCGGGGCGCAGTGGCTGGCCGAGCGCGTGCTGCCCGGCCGCGACACGCTGGCGGTGGCCGGCACCCACGGCAAGACCACCACCACCACGATCCTGTCCTACCTGCTGCAGGCTGCCGGCCGCGAGCCGGGCTTCCTGATCGGCGGCGTGGCCGAGGATTTCGGCGTCTCCGCGCGCGTGGGCGCCGGCCGGGCGTTCGTGGTCGAGGCCGACGAGTACGACACCGCGTTCTTCGACAAGCGCAGCAAGTTCGTGCACTACCGGCCGCTGGTGGCGATCCTCAACAACCTGGAGTTCGACCACGCCGACATCTTTCCGGACGTGGCCGCGATCCAGCGCCAGTTCCACCATCTGGTGCGCACCGTGCCCGCGCGCGGCCGCCTGATCGTCAACGGCGAGGACGCGCGCCTGGCCGAGGTGCTGGCGATGGGCTGCTGGACGCCGGTGGAGCGCTTCGGCCTCGAGGCGACCGGCGATTACGACTGGAGCGCGCGCCTGATCGACGAGGACGGCAGCGCCTTCGCCGTGCTGCACCGGGGCGTCGCGCTGGGCGAGGTGCGCTGGCCGCTGCTCGGCCGCCACAACGTGATGAATGCGCTCGCCGCGCTGGCCGCCTGCGCGGCGGTGGGCGTCGACGTGGCGTCGGTGCTGCCGGCGCTGGCGCGCTTTCGCAGCGTCAAGCGCCGCCTGGAAGTGCTGGGCCAGGCGCGGGGGATCACCGTCTACGACGACTTCGCCCACCATCCCACCGCCATCGCCACCACCCTGGCCGGCCTGCGCGCCAAGGTCGGTGCCGGCGGCCGGATCGTCGTGGCGATGGAGCCGCGCAGCAATTCGATGCGCCTGGGCGCGCATGCCCAGGCGCTGGCGCCGTCGCTGGACGACGCCGACGCGGTGGTGTTCCTGCATCGCCCCGAGCTCGCCTGGGACGCCGGCCAGGTGGTCTCGGCGCTGCGCGGGGAGGGCGTGGCGGTGCCGGACGCGGACGCGCTGATCGCCGCCCTGCGCACCCTGGCCCGCGACGGCGACCATGTCGTGTTCATGTCCAACGGTGGCTTCGACGGCGCGCCGCGGCGCTTCCTGGCGGCCTTGCGCGAAGCCGGCTGAGCGCGGCGGCGGCAAGCGTCCGCGAGGGCGGGCGCCCCCACTTGGCGATTCTTCCGGCGGCCGTACACTGGGGGCGGTGCCCACGATCGCATCCTTGCCGCTGTTCCCCCTGCGCACCGTGCTGCTGCCCGGCGCCACGCTCGGGCTGCGCGTGTTCGAGCCGCGCTACCTGGACCTGGTGCGCGAATGCGGCCGCAACGCCAGCGGCTTCGGCATCTGCCTGATCCTGCAGGGCGAGGAGGTCGGCGCGCCGGCCACGCCCGCGGCCTTCGGCACCGAGGCGCGCATCGAGGACTTTGGCACCGGCGAGGATGGCCTGCTGACCCTGCGCGTGCGCGGCGCGCGCCGCTTCCACGTCAACCGCACCCGGGTGCGCGACAACGGCCTGCTGGTGGGCGAGGTGGAATGGCGGGCGGCGGGCGACGCCGATCCGGTGCGGCCGCAGCACGGCCTGCTGTCCACGATGCTGCAGAGCCTGCTCGACCGCGTCGGCGGCGAGTACGCGCAGGCCCCGCCGTCCAGCTTCGACGATCCGGACTGGGTGAGCTGGCGCCTGGCCGAGCTGCTGCCGCTCACCGACACGCAGCGCCAGCAGCTGCTGCAGGACGACGACCCGCACGCCCGGCTGGATCAGTTGCTCGCGCTGCTGTCCTGATCGGCGTCGATGCGCAGGCGCAGCACCGGCATGCCGGTGGCCGGGTGTGGCGCCTGCACCGCGCGCAGGTCGCGCAGCGCCGCGCGCACCTCGTCGTGCACGCCGCCGGGCGCGTTGGCCGTCGCCGGCTGCGGCAGCCAGAGGCCGAACAGGCCGAAGGGTTCCGCGTAGCGCAGGGTCTGGGTGCTGCCCATCCACAGCGGCGTGCCGTCGCGCAGGCGCGCCGGCGCGCGCCACAGGCGCAGCACCTTGGTCTCGCGCGCGTCCTTGCCGGGGCGGCGCATCAGCAGCACCTCGGCTTCCGCATCCAGCGTGGCGGGGAGCACCGGCTGCAGCTCGGGCGGGGTGTCGTCGTCGAGCAGGTGCAGCGTCTCCAGCCAGCCGGCCTGCGGCTGCACGCCCCAGCCGTTGGCCTGCAGGCGCCGCTGCAGGGGTTCCAGCGGGCCGGCCACCTGCAGGTCGAGCGGCCAGCGCTGGTTGGCCTCGCGCTCGCGCTGCGCGGGCAGCGTGGCCCAGTCCTTCGACCACCACGCGCCGGCGTCCAGGACCACGCGCGGCGCGCCGGGCGCGAAGCGGGCCAGCACCTGGTCCACCGAGCGCGGCGCGTGCCACAGCGCCGCGAGCAGGAAGGCGGCGTAGAAGATCCAGGCCGGCGGCTGCATCCAGAACGAGCGCGCGACGTGGCGGCGATAGGCGATGCCGAGGATCAGCAGCCAGACGATGCCGAACAGCATCCCGCCGACCACGTCGCTGAGCCAGTGCGCGCCGAAATACAGGCGCGCGAAGCCCAGCAGCGCCACCACCGCGCCCGAGACCACGTAGGGCCAGACCCGCTGCCGCCCCGGCAGCTCGCGCGCGATCAGGATGGCGAAGAAGCCGAAGCCGATCGTGGTCATCGTCACCGCGATCGACGGGAAGCCGAAGCCGCGCGGGGCGGTCGGCGGATTGGGCATGTCCACCACCGCGCCGAGCAGCGCGGTCAGCACCAGGCCGAAGGCCAGCGCGGCCAGCCAGTGCACGGCCGCGATCCAGCGCCGCCGCCACAGCAGCCACAGCAGGGTGAGCGCGATGGCGGGCACCAGCACCATCGCGTCGCCGATCGAGGCCAGCCCCGCCATCAGCCGGTCGGCGAGCGGGTTGCGCAGCGCCAGCATCGTCTCGAACACCGCGCGATCGAGCGCCAGCGGCTCGTTGTTGCCCATCACCACCGTGCCGAGCAGCACGAACCAGGCCACGCCCATCGCCAGCAGGCAGACCGCCAGGATCGCCAGCGAGGCCGATTCCGGACGGTTCGGATCGATCAGCGCCGCGGCGTAGCGGCCCAGGCGCGGGTGCGCCCGCGTCCAGCGCAGCGCCCGCGCCAGCAGCGAGTCGGCGTGGCCGGCGAACCAGCGGTAGATCACCAGCACCGCCGCCCACATCAGCACCAGCGCGGCCAGCAGCGCGCCGAGCACCAGCGCCAGGCGGTTGGCGACGGCGGCCACGGCGTCGTAGGCGTGGCCGAGCAGCCAGCCCGGCGCCAGGAACAGCATCGCCCACAGCAGCGAGGCCAGCAGGCTGGCCGGGACGTAGCGCCGCAGCGGCATGTGCAGCATGCCGGCCACCGCCGGCACGAACGGCCGGATCGCGCCGACGAAGCGCGCCACCAGCACGCTCTTCACCGCGTTGCGCCGGAACAGTGCTTCGCCGCGGTCGAGCAGCTGCGGATAGCGCGCGAACGGCCATACCCCGCGCAGCTTCGGTCCCCAGCGGTATCCCACCCAGTAGCTGCTGGCGTCGCCGACGAAGGCGCCCAGCGCCGCGCACAGCACCGCGTAGGGGCCGGAGATCTCGCCCAGGCTGATCAGCACGCCGACGCCGAACAGCAGCGGGATCACCGGGACCGCCGCGCCGAGGATGAGCAGCGAATCGCAGAGCACGATCGCGAAGATCACCAGCCCGGCGGCGATAGGATGCGCGCCGATCCAGGCGACGACATTGTCGAACCAGCCATTCATGGCCGGCGATTATGGCAGGTGAGCGGCTGCGCCCAGTCGATGTCCCATCGGCATGGAGGGCCTCGGGACGGTTGCCGAACCGGGCTCCGCGGCCGCGGCCCATCGCGCCGAGGCGCGCGTCGCGGCGGAAAGGGCGCGCAAAACGGGTACGCTTCCGTGGTTCCCCACGGACCCCTGCCATGTCCCTCGCCAACAAGACCCTGTTCATCACCGGCGCCTCGCGCGGCATCGGCCTGGCCATCGCGCTGCGCGCCGCGCGCGACGGCGCCAATGTCGTGATCGCCGCGAAGTCCGACGTTCCCAATCCCAAGCTGCCGGGCACCATCCACTCCGCCGCCGACGCCGTGACCGCCGCGGGCGGGCGCGGCCTGGCGCTGAAATGCGACATCCGCGAGGAGGACCAGGTGCACGCCGCCGTGGCCGCCGCCGTCGACGCCTTCGGCGGCATCGACATCCTGGTCAACAACGCCAGCGCCATCTGGCTGCGCGGCGCGCTCGACACGCCGATGAAGCGCTTCGACCTGATGCAGCAGGTCAACGCGCGCGGCAGCTTCCTCTGCGCCCAGGCCTGCCTGCCGCATCTGCTCAAGGCGGCCAACCCGCATATCCTCACGCTGTGCCCGCCGCCCTCGCTCGACCCGAAATGGTGGGCGCCGCATACCGGCTACACCCTGGCCAAGATGGGAATGAGCTTCGTCACCCTGGGCCTGGCGGGCGAATTCGGCCCGCAGGGCGTGGCGGTGAACGCGCTGTGGCCGCGCACGCTGATCGCCACCGATGCGCTGAACATGATTCCCGGCGTCAGCGCGGGCAACGGCCGCAAGCCGGAGATCATGGGCGATGCCGCGCACGCGGTGCTCACGCGCGAGGCGGCCGGGTTCCACGGGCGCTTCCTGATCGACGACGAGGTGCTGGCGGAGGCGGGGGTGACGGACCTGTCGGGGTATGCGGTGGATCCGCAGGGGCAGTTGCTGCCGGATCTGTTTCTGGCTTGAGTCAGGACGGGGGGCGCGAACGTCTCGCGCGCCGTCGCTTCACTTCGATGCGATGCCTGTTGCCGTCCCTGACGGGACATCGTGGCTTCGGAGCGTCCGGCCCGGCCATCCATGGCCGGGCGTTCGAAACCGCAGCAGACGCCTTGAGGGCGTCCGCTAAGCGCGCGGTTTCTCACCCGCAGCAGTAGCACCTGCCGCTGATGTACTGGCCGCCGAACTCCGGGCACTCGGCGCGGCACTGCGAGCAGGCGGGCTTGGGCGCGCGCGTGCCGGTGTCGGTGGTGGCCAGGGCCTGGCTGGCGCCGAAGCCCAGGCAGCCCAGCACGACCAGGGTCAGGATGCCGCCGCGCAGGCGGGAAAGATGCTGTTTCATGATGGAGCCTCTCCTGTTGGATGCAGCGGTCGTCGCGACCGCGGGTGGGCGCGCATCGCACGAGGGTCCGGTCGTGGATGCGTCGCGTCGAGGATGGCGTCCGGGCCATCGGTCCGCTTCCGGACGGCGGGACGCGCCCGCCGCCGGAAACGAGATCCGCAGGTGGAACGGCTCGGCGGCGGAAGCGGGCTCAGCAACAGAAGCAACGCCCCTGGCTGCCCGGAATGCCGCCGTCGTGATAGCCGAGCTGCTCGCAGGCGATGCGGCAGCGCTTGTCGTTGCAGGCCGCCTTGGCCGGTCGCGCGCCCTCGGCGGTGGCCAGCGCCTGTCCTGCGCCGAAGGCGAGGCCGCCGAGTACGGCGAGGGCCAGGGCGCCGTGGCGCAATCGTGCGAGCCGGCCGGTCATGGCACGGCGCAGCACAGGCAGCGCCCGCCGACGCTCATCCGCTCGCCGCCGGCCGGGCCGCATTCGGCGCGGCAGTTCGTGCTCGGGCACACCGGCCGCATGTCGGAGCCGGCGCGGTCGGCGGTGGCCAGGGCCTGGCCGGCCCCGAAGGCCAGGCAGCCCAGGACGGCCGCCGCGAGGGCGCCGTTGCGCAGGTAGGACAGGGAACGTTTCATCGCAGCCTCCTTGTGGGAAACGGTCTTGTTGACGGTGGATCCGTCCCGAATCTGCCGATGGCGCCGCACCCGGATCCGTTCGGTGCGCGTGGGCAATGCGAAGCGCGCGCCGCGGCGCACGCGCGACGAACCTATCGACCGCTTCGCCGCAGGGTCAAGCGGCATCGCACCAAATGCGCGGTGCGGCACTGTTTGCGATGAAGATTGCGTTATGTGGCCGCTACAATCGCCGCATCCTCCTGGACCCGCCGCCGTGACCGCCAACCACACCGCCGACCTCCTCGCCCTGGGCCGACAGTTCTATCTGCCCGTCTACCGGCCGCGCGAGATCATCCTCGCGCGGGGACAGGGCGCGTGGGTGTGGGACGGCGACGGGCGCGAGTACGTGGATTTCTCCGCCGGCATCGCCGTCTGCGGCCTGGGCCACGGCGATCCGGACCTGCTGGCGGCGCTGACCGAGCAGGCCGGCAAGCTGTGGCACACCAGCAACGTGTTCTACAGCGAACCGCCGCTGCGCCTGGCCGAGGAGCTGGTGGCGGCCTCGCGCTTCGCCAGCCGCGTCTTCCTGTGCAATTCCGGCGCCGAGGCCAACGAGGCGGCGATCAAGCTGGTGCGCAAGCGGGCCGCCGCGCAGGGCCGCGCGCCGGAGCGGCGCGTGATCGTGAGCTTCCGCGGCAGCTTCCACGGCCGCACCCTGGCCGCGGTGACGGCCACGGCGCAGCCCAAGTACCAGGAAGGCTACGAGCCGCTGCCCGGCGGATTCCGCTACGTCGATTTCAACGACGCGACGCAGCTCGAAGCGGCGATGGCCGGGGGCGACGTCGCCGCGGTGCTGGTCGAGCCGGTGCAGGGCGAGGGCGGGGTGATGCCCGCCGCGCCCGGCTTCCTGCGGACGGTCCGCGCGCTGTGCGACCGCCACGACGCCCTGCTGGTGCTCGACGAGATCCAGTGCGGCATGGGCCGCACCGGCACGCTGTTCGCGCACTGGCAGGACGAGGTCGCGCCGGACATCGTCACCCTCGCCAAGGCCCTGGGCGGCGGGTTCCCGATCGGCGCCCTGCTCGCCGGCGACAAGGTCGCCGAGGCGATGCAGTACGGCGCGCACGGCACCACCTTCGGCGGCAATCCGCTCGCCGCGGCGGTGGCGCGGGTGGCGCTGCGCAAGCTCGCCTCCCCCGAGATCGCCGCCAACGTGGCGCGGCAGTCGCAGGCGCTGCGCGAAGGCCTGGCGGCCATCGACGGCGAGCTGTCGGTGTTCTCCGGCGTGCGCGGCCGCGGCCTGATGCTGGGCGCGGTGCTGCGGCCCGAATATGCCGGCCGCGCCGGCCAGGCGCTCGATCACGCCGCCGCCAGCGGCCTGCTGCTGCTTCAGGCCGGGCCGGACGTGCTGCGCTTCGTGCCGGCGCTGAACATCGGCGATGCCGACATCGCCGATGGCCTGGCGCGCCTGCGCGAGGCCCTGCGGGCATTCGTCGCGGGCTAGGCGCCGGCTTCGCGGTCGATGAGGCCGCGCTCGAGCAGCGCCTCGGCCAGCGCCGCGGCGTCGGTGAACTGCACCGCGTCCAGGCCGGCCGCGATCGCGCCCTCCACGTTCTCCGGCTTGTCGTCGATGAACAGCGTGCCCGCCGGCGGCGCGTCGAGCGTGGGCAGGCAGCGCAGGTACACCTGCGGGTCGGGCTTGAGCAGGCGGAACTGCGCGGCGTAGCGCACCTTGCCCTCGAACAGCGGGAACAGCGCCGGGCAGATGCGCGGCAAGGTGTCGCGCATGTACAGCCCGTTGTTGGTGAGGATGCCGATGCGCGTGCGCTGCGCCACGCGCTCCGCGAGCGCCAGCATCCTGGGACGGATGCGCATGCTGGCGGCGCGCGCATCCACGCAGTCGGCCAGCGTCACCGGCGCGCCGAGGCGGCGCGCGAGCTCGTCGGCGTATGCCTGCGGCTGCCAGCGGCCCATGTCGGAATCGTGCTCCAGGCCGGACTGGAACAGCGCCGCATAGACCTGCTCGCGGCTGGTGCCGCTGCGCGCGGCCAGCAGGTCCAGGCGCGCGTGGTGGTCGTAGTCGACCAGCACCTCGTCCAGGTCGAACAGCACCAGCGAATACGGCCGGCACCCGGCCTGCCGCGCGGACGCGTCGGCGGCGCCGCCGCGGGCTTGCACCATGCCGTGCAGGTCGTCGGGCGGCGTCATCGCGCGCCCCCCGCCACGACGAACGCCTCGCCGGCGGCGGCCAGCGTCGCCTCGATCGCCGTTGGATCGTGGGCGCTGGAGGTGAAGCCCGCCTCGAAGGCCGAGGGCGCCAGGTACACGCCGCGCTCGAGCATGGCGTGGAAGAAGCGGTTGAAGGCCGCGGTGTCGCAGGCCACCGCCTGCGCGTAGGTGTCCACGGTTTCGGCGCTGAAGAACAGGCCGAACATGCCGCCCACCCGCTGCGTGGTGAACGGCACCCCGGCCGCGCGCGCGGCCGCCTCCAGGCCGTCGCACAGCGCGTTCGTGCTGCGCTCCAGCGCGGGATAGAAGTCCGGCGCCTGCACCAGCTCCAGCATGGCCAGGCCCGCGGCCATCGCCACCGGATTGCCGCTGAGCGTGCCGGCCTGGTAGATCGGCCCGGCCGGCGCGATCTGCTCCATCAACTCGCGCCGGCCGCCGTAGGCACCGACCGGCATGCCGCCGCCGATCACCTTGCCGAAGGTGCTCAGGTCCGGCCTCACGCCGTAGCGCGCCTGCGCGCCGCCGAGCGCGACGCGGAAACCGGTCATCACCTCGTCGAAGATCAGCAGCGCGCCGTGGCGCGTGCACAGCTCGCGCAGATGCTGCAGGTAGCCTTCGCGCGGCGGCAGGCAGTTGGCGTTGCCGACCACCGGCTCCACGATCAGCCCGGCGATGTCGTCGCCGGTCTCGTCGAACAGCGCCGTGGCGGCGTCGAAATCGTTGTAGGGCAGGGTCAGGGTGAGATCGGCCAGCGCCTTGGGCACGCCGGGCGAGGTGGGCACGCCAAAGGTGAGCGCGCCGCTGCCGGCCTTGACCAGGAACGAGTCGCCGTGGCCGTGGTAGCAGCCCTCGAACTTGACGATGCGCGAGCGCCCGGTGGCGCCGCGCGCCAGGCGGATCGCCGACAGCGTCGCCTCGGTGCCGGAATTGACCATGCGCACCATCTCGCAGCCGGGCACCAGGCGCGCGATGGTCTCGGCCATGGTCACCTCCAGCGGATTGGGCGTGCCGAAGCTCAGTCCGTCGCGCGCGGTGCGCAGCACCGCCTCCAGCACCGCCGGATGGTTGTGGCCGACGATCATCGGTCCCCACGAGCCCACGTAGTCGATGTAGCGGTTGCCGTCGACGTCGAACAGGTACGGTCCTTCGGCGCGCCGCACGAAGAACGGCGTGCCGCCCACCGACTTGAAGGCGCGCACCGGCGAATTGACACCGCCGGGGAGCAGGGTTTGGGCTTGCGCGAAGAGGGCTTGGGAACGCGAGGTGTCCATGGAGATCCTGTGCGGGGGAGGGGCGCGGCGGTTCGGCTCAGCCGGGCGGAAGCGAGGGAGGCGAACTGATTTGGAAGCAGGCGCGGTAGGCGCGCGCGGCCGCGACCGGGTCGGCGGCGTCGAAGACGCCGCTGATCACCGCCACCAGGTCGGCGCCGGCGGCGATCAGTGTCCCGGCATTGTCGGGCGTGATCCCGCCGATCGCCACCCGCGGGCGGCGCAGGCGCGCGGCCTCGCGCAGCAGTTCCGGGCGCGCCCGGCGCGTGCCGGACTTGCTGCGGGTCGGGAAGAAGGCGCCGAAGGCCACGTAGCTGGCGCCCGCGTCCACCGCGATTTGCGCGCGGGCGGGATCGTCGTAACAGGAAGCGCCGAGGATCGCGGTCTCGCCCAGCGCGTGCCGCGCCGCGCGCAGGTCGCCGTCGTCCTCGCCCAGGTGCGCGCCGTCGGCGCCGATCGCCTGCGCCAGCCGCCAGTCGTCGTTGACGATCAGCGGCACGCCCGCGGCGCGGCAGGGCGCCAGCAGGGCGCTCGCCTGCGCGTGGCGCAGGGCCGGGTCGGCGTGCTTGTTGCGGTACTGCAGCCAGGTCGCGAAGCCGAGCACGGCGCGCACGCGCTGCAGCAGGCGCGCGGTATCGGGTTCGTCCGGCGTGATCAGGTACAAGCCCGACGGATGCGCCGTCGCCCAGGGGCGGGGCATGGAGGCGCCGGCCGGCGCCGCATCGGCGGGAGCGGCGGCCTGCTGCCGCGGATCGTTCATCCTCGTGGTTTCCTGCGCGGACGTGGGGTGGGACAATGCGCCTCCTCGAAACGCACCGCCCCCGGATCCCCATTATCCAATGAACGAGACCGCCACCGCCTATCGCACCTGGATGTGCGTCGTCTGCGGCTTCATCTACGACGAAGCGAACGGGCTGCCGGAGGAGGGCATCGCGCCGGGGACGCGCTGGGAAGACGTGCCGGAGACCTGGACCTGCCCGGACTGCGGCGTGACCAAGGACGATTTCGAGATGATGCAACTCTGAATGCGGCTCGCCGGCCTGGCGCGCCTCAGTGCGTGCGCGGGCGGCCCACGCTGACTTCGATCAGGCGTTCGCGCAGGCTCGGCGCGTCTTCCGCGCGCGGATTGAGCTGCAGGTAGCGCGAGAGGTCCTCGCGCGCGCCCTGGCGGTAGTCCAGGTGCAGATAGCCCAGGCCGCGGTCGCGCAGCGCCTCGGCGTCGTTGGGCGAGAGCCGCAGCAGGCGGTCGGCGCAGCGCGTGGCGCGTTCCCAGTCCTCGACGTTGCGGTAGACGCCGTGCAGGTTGCGCAGCACGCGCATCAGGATGCTGCGGTGCGAGGCCGGATGCAGGATCTGCGACAGCGCCTCGTCGTCGATCGACCCGCCGCCCAGGTGCGGGCGCGCGCGCTGGCGCAGCTCGTCGACGTCGAGCGGACGCCCGCGGTTGAACGGGTCCATCACCAGCACGCCGTCGTCGATCGGCAGCCGCACCAGGAAGTGCCCGGGAAACGACACGCCGTCCAGCGGCACGCCGAGCCGGCGCGCGACCTCCATCTGCACCATCGCCAGCGAGATCGGATTGCCGAGGCGGCGCTCGAACACCTGGTTCAGATAGCTGTTGCGCGGATCGTAGTACTCGTCGTGGTTGCCGGCGTAGCCGAGCTCCTCGAACAGGTGCCGGTTGATCGTCTGCATCTTCAGCGCCCAGTGCTCGATGCCGTCGACCTCTTCCTGCAGCGCCGCGGCATGGCCCTGCAGCAGCGTGTCGTAGAGATCGGCGTCGAGGTCGGGATACTCGTCGCGCGCGATCAGCAGCGCGGTGCCCAGCAGCGGCAGCGAGGCGTCGTCGAGCCGCGAGAGCGAGTTCCAGTCCGGGAGGGGGAGCCGAGCGCGCATGCGGCAAGCCTGCGCGCAGGCGTCATCGCGCGCAAGTCTTGCGCGCGCGGCATTCAAGGCGCATCGTGTATGCCCGGCCCGAAGCGCAGTTCGGCGCCGTCTTTCAGGTTCATGCGCGCCGCCTGTCCGGCATTGAGCTCCAGCACGAAGCGCGCGGACACGATCTCGCCTTCCGGCGTCTGGCTCGGATACGAAGGACAACGGTCTCCCGCCGTGCACGGCGGGACATCGCGCTGCTGCGCGACCAGTTTGCGCGCGTGGTCGAAGTAGAGGATGTCGAGCGGAATCTTGGTGTTCTTCATCCAGTACGCCAGCGGCTCCTCGTCCTCGTGCACGAACAGCATGCCGTGGTCCTGCGCCATCTCGTCGCGGAACATCAGGCCGCGCTGGCGCTCGGCGTCGTCGTCGGCCACTTCCACCCGGTAGCGCTGGCCGGCGAGCTCCACCCAGGTGCCGTTGGCGCAGGCGGACGCGGACAGGGCCAGGAGAATCGGGAACAGGCAGGAAATCGGGCGCATGCGCAGGCTCCGTGGGGAAGGCGCGACATTCCCGCGAGTCGCCGGTGGCGTCAAGGTGCGGGCGTCGCGGCGGCGGCCGGGGGCGGATCGCGCGCATTTCGGCAATTCCGTCCCGCTCCGACGCTCCGGGAAGGGGAGGCGGCGGTTCGGCCCGGGCGAATGCGTTGCCCTGTATTCATGCCTGGCGCCGGCCTGGCGCTTGCGTCGCCCGGCATATGCCTCCCGGAAGCCTTGTCGGCGCGTGCGAGGCTCTGCGGGGCGAAATGGCCGTGCTCGCGTCCGCCGATCGGGCTCTATGGCGGGGAAAAGCGGCTGCTGCTGGCCCGGTCATGGTGCGGAAGTGCTTTATTTCAGGCGTTTTTCGTCGCCCGGCTGCCATCCGCGGCGGAAAAAAAGGGATTCGGAACGTCCGACCCGGCCATTCGTGGCCGGGGGTTCGGGCCCGCAGAAGACGCCTTGTGGGCGTCTTCTCGCTCGCGGGCCCTCACCCCCTTCCCAAAACCGTTTGTGCCGTGCACAATGCGCCCCCCTCGACGAGGGACCCGCATCGGAAACGGTTCGGGGGGCGCCAAAAAAACCTTCTCGAAGGTGTTGACGTCCACGAAAAACGCTGTATGATGTGCGGCTCCCTCGGGCACTTTGATGACGAGGACGGAACAAGGCGCTGAGGCCGGTTCCAAGGATCTTTGACAGTGTGCGCAGGTGACTTGTGCGGGCGTCTGGCGGGTGGATGACTGTCCATCTTGCAGACGTTCGTAACAGAGCAACAAGTCAATTCAAAAGCATGCAAATGCGAGTGAGTAATTTGGAGCTCGGGAACGACGACTGCACTCAAAGCATTAGATGACCTTCGGGTTGTCGAAAAACTTAAGTGAAGAGTTTGATCCTGGCTCAGAGTGAACGCTGGCGGCAGGCCTAACACATGCAAGTCGAACGGCAGCACAGAGGAGCTTGCTCCTTGGGTGGCGAGTGGCGGACGGGTGAGGAATACATCGGAATCTACCTTGTCGTGGGGGATAACGTAGGGAAACTTACGCTAATACCGCATACGACCTACGGGTGAAAGCGGAGGACCGCAAGGCTTCGCGCGATTGGATGAGCCGATGTCGGATTAGCTAGTTGGCGGGGTAAAGGCCCACCAAGGCGACGATCCGTAGCTGGTCTGAGAGGATGATCAGCCACACTGGAACTGAGACACGGTCCAGACTCCTACGGGAGGCAGCAGTGGGGAATATTGGACAATGGGCGCAAGCCTGATCCAGCCATGCCGCGTGGGTGAAGAAGGCCTTCGGGTTGTAAAGCCCTTTTGTTGGGAAAGAAAACCTGCCGGTTAATACCCGGTGGGAATGACGGTACCCAAAGAATAAGCACCGGCTAACTTCGTGCCAGCAGCCGCGGTAATACGAAGGGTGCAAGCGTTACTCGGAATTACTGGGCGTAAAGCGTGCGTAGGTGGTTCGTTAAGTCTGATGTGAAAGCCCTGGGCTCAACCTGGGAATTGCATTGGATACTGGCGGGCTAGAGTGCGGTAGAGGATGGCGGAATTCCCGGTGTAGCAGTGAAATGCGTAGAGATCGGGAGGAACATCTGTGGCGAAGGCGGCCATCTGGACCAGCACTG
This sequence comes from Luteimonas aquatica, assembly GCF_022662575.1. Classification (GTDB taxonomy): domain Bacteria; phylum Pseudomonadota; class Gammaproteobacteria; order Xanthomonadales; family Xanthomonadaceae; genus Luteimonas; species Luteimonas aquatica. The sequence continues at coordinate 487,999 of NZ_JALBFU010000002.1, forward strand.
ACACTGAGGCACGAAAGCGTGGGGAGCAAACAGGATTAGATACCCTGGTAGTCCACGCCCTAAACGATGCGAACTGGATGTTGGGAGCAACTAGGCTCTCAGTATCGAAGCTAACGCGTTAAGTTCGCCGCCTGGGGAGTACGGTCGCAAGACTGAAACTCAAAGGAATTGACGGGGGCCCGCACAAGCGGTGGAGTATGTGGTTTAATTCGATGCAACGCGAAGAACCTTACCTGGCCTTGACATGCACGGAACTTTCCAGAGATGGATTGGTGCCTTCGGGAACCGTGACACAGGTGCTGCATGGCTGTCGTCAGCTCGTGTCGTGAGATGTTGGGTTAAGTCCCGCAACGAGCGCAACCCTTGTCCTTAGTTGCCAGCACGTAATGGTGGGAACTCTAAGGAGACCGCCGGTGACAAACCGGAGGAAGGTGGGGATGACGTCAAGTCATCATGGCCCTTACGGCCAGGGCTACACACGTACTACAATGGGAAGGACAGAGGGCTGCAAACCCGCGAGGGTAAGCCAATCCCAGAAACCTTCTCTCAGTCCGGATCGGAGTCTGCAACTCGACTCCGTGAAGTCGGAATCGCTAGTAATCGCAGATCAGCATTGCTGCGGTGAATACGTTCCCGGGCCTTGTACACACCGCCCGTCACACCATGGGAGTTTGTTGCACCAGAAGCAGGTAGCTTAACCGCAAGGGGGGCGCTTGCCACGGTGTGGCCGATGACTGGGGTGAAGTCGTAACAAGGTAGCCGTATCGGAAGGTGCGGCTGGATCACCTCCTTTAGAGACAAAAGACAGGATGATTGCCTGTCAGGCGTCCGCACAAGTGACCTGCATCCAGAGTTCTACGGCGAATCAACGCCGTAGGATCGTCCCTTTATTGGGGCCATAGCTCAGCTGGGAGAGCACCTGCTTTGCAAGCAGGGGGTCGTCGGTTCGATCCCGACTGGCTCCACCAAGCTCGACCTGGTGACGATAGAGACAACGGGTCTGTAGCTCAGGTGGTTAGAGCGCACCCCTGATAAGGGTGAGGCCGGTGGTTCGAGTCCTCCCAGACCCACCATCTCTCTGGATGCCTTCGCACACACATAAAGATTTGAATCGACGCGGCGCTGAAGCCGATGTCGTGTTCTTTGAAAATTGGGATGTAGCGCGTTTGAGATGAGACATCATTACAGACGTGTCGTAGAGGCTAAGGCGGGGATCCTCGAGATCCCTAACATTTGAAATGTCGTTGATATTCGCGACGACTAATCCCGAGGCGACTTGGGGTTATATGGTCAAGCGAATAAGCGCACACGGTGGATGCCTTGGCGGTCAGAGGCGATGAAGGACGTGGCAGCCTGCGAAAAGTGTCGGGGAGCTGGCAACAAGCTTTGATCCGGCAATGTCCGAATGGGGAAACCCACTCCGCAAGGAGTATCTAATACTGAATACATAGGTATTGGAGGCAAACCCGGGGAACTGAAATATCTAAGTACCCGGAGGAAAAGAAATCAACCGAGATTCCCTCAGTAGCGACGAGCGAACGGGGAGCAGCCCAAAAGTCGATGTGGTTTTAGCAAAACGGTCTGGAAAGGCCGGCCATAGTAGGTGACAGCCCTTTATGCGAAAGGGCCATATCGATGAAATTGAGTAGGGCGGGGCACGAGAAACCCTGTCTGAACATGGGGGGACCATCCTCCAAGGCTAAATACTCCTGACCGACCGATAGTGAACCAGTACCGTGAGGGAAAGGCGAAAAGAACCCCGGAGAGGGGAGTGAAATAGACCCTGAAACCGTGTGCGTACAAGCAGTAGGAGCCCTTCGGGGTGACTGCGTACCTTTTGTATAATGGGTCAGCGACTTACTGTTCGTGGCGAGCTTAACCGTATAGGGGAGGCGAAGGGAAACCGAGTCTGATAAGGGCGCATAGTCGCGGGCAGTAGACCCGAAACCGGGTGATCTAGTCATGCCCAGGGTGAAGGTACCGTAACAGGTACTGGAGGCCCGAACCCACTCCCGTTGCAAAGGTAGGGGATGAGGTGTGATTAGGAGTGAAAAGCTAATCGAACCCGGAGATAGCTGGTTCTCCTCGAAAGCTATTTAGGTAGCGCCTCGCGTGAATCTTCTTGGGGGTAGAGCACTGTTATGGCTAGGGGGTCATTGCGACTTACCAAACCATGGCAAACTCCGAATACCAAGACAGACTGCGCGGGAGACACACGGCGGGTGCTAACGTTCGTCGTGAAAAGGGAAACAACCCAGACCCACAGCTAAGGTCCCAAATTTATCGCTAAGTGGTGAACGATGTGGAAAGGCACAGACAGCCAGGAGGTTGGCTTAGAAGCAGCCACCCTTTAAAGAAAGCGTAATAGCTCACTGGTCGAGTCGGTCTGCGCGGAAGATTTAACGGGGCTAAGCGATAAACCGAAGCTTGGGGTGCATACTTTGTATGCGCGGTAGAGGAGCGTTCCGTAGGCCTGCGAAGCGGGATTGAGAAGTCCCGTGGAGGTATCGGAAGTGCGAATGCTGACATGAGTAACGATAATGCGGGTGAAAAGCCCGCACGCCGAAAGCCCAAGGTTTCCTTGCGCAACGTTAATCGACGCAGGGTGAGTCGGCCCCTAAGGCGAGGCAGAAATGCGTAGTCGATGGGAAGCTGGTTAATATTCCAGCACCTCGCGTAAGTGCGATGGAGGGACGGAGAAGGTTAGGCAGGCCAGGCGTTGGTTGTCCTGGTGAGAGAGTTGAGGCGGTGCCCTTTGGCAAATCCGGGGGCGCAACGTTGAGACTAAGGACCGGTCCATTAGGACTAGGCTGCTGATATCACGCTTCCAGGAAAAGCTCCTAAGCTTCAGCTTACGCAGACCGTACCGTAAACCGACACAGGTGGGTAGGATGAGAATTCTCAGGCGCTTGAGAGAACTCGGGTGAAGGAACTAGGCAAAATAGCACCGTAACTTCGGGAGAAGGTGCGCCCCTTTTGGTTAATAGCTGAGAGGGGCCGAAGTGACCAGGCCGCTGCGACTGTTTATCAAAAACACAGCACTCTGCAAACACGAAAGTGGACGTATAGGGTGTGACGCCTGCCCGGTGCTGGAAGGTTAATTGATGGGGTCAGCCGCAAGGCGAAGCTCTTGATCGAAGCCCCAGTAAACGGCGGCCGTAACTATAACGGTCCTAAGGTAGCGAAATTCCTTGTCGGGTAAGTTCCGACCTGCACGAATGGCGTAACGACAGCGGCGCTGTCTCCACCCGAGACTCAGTGAAATTGAAATCGCTGTGAAGATGCAGCGTTCCCGTGGCAAGACGGAAAGACCCCGTGAACCTTTACTATAGCTTTACATTGAACGTTGAGTTCGTCTGTGTAGGATAGGTGGGAGGCTATGAAACCTTGGCGCTAGCTGAGGTGGAGCCATCCTTGAAATACCACCCTGATGTGCTTGACGTTCTAACCTGGATCCGTAATCCGGATCGGGGACCATGTATGGTGGGTAGTTTGACTGGGGCGGTCTCCTCCCAAAGAGTAACGGAGGAGCTCGAAGGTACGCTCAGCGCGGTCGGACATCGCGCACTGTGTGCAAAGGCATAAGCGTGCTTGACTGCAAGATCGACGGATCAAGCAGGTACGAAAGTAGGACTTAGTGATCCGGTGGTTCTGTATGGAAGGGCCATCGCTCAACGGATAAAAGGTACTCCGGGGATAACAGGCTGATACCGCCCAAGAGTTCATATCGACGGCGGTGTTTGGCACCTCGATGTCGGCTCATCACATCCTGGGGCTGTAGTCGGTCCCAAGGGTATGGCTGTTCGCCATTTAAAGTGGTACGCGAGCTGGGTTCAGAACGTCGTGAGACAGTTCGGTCCCTATCTGCCATGGGCGTTGGAGATTTGAGAGGGGCTGCTCCTAGTACGAGAGGACCGGAGTGGACGAACCTCTGGTGTTCCGGTTGTCACGCCAGTGGCACTGCCGGGTAGCTATGTTCGGAAGCGATAACCGCTGAAAGCATCTAAGCGGGAAGCGCGCCTCAAGATGAGATCTCCCGGGACACAAGTCCCCTAAAGGAACCATCAAGACTAGGTGGTTGATAGGCAGGGTGTGTAAGTGCAGCAATGCATTGAGCTAACCTGTACTAATGATCCGTGTGGCTTGACCATATAACCTCAAGTGGCCTTGGACTCGACGACGCGTCGATAATGTTCATCGCAACCGCTACATCCCACCCTTTGAGAGCGTGAGCGCGAAAGTGCCTGTCGGCACGGCCGCGACCCTCCACCCTCTCCCTGGTGACAATAGCTGTGTGGAACCACCCGATCCCATTCCGAACTCGGAAGTGAAACGCTCACGCGCCGATGGTAGTGTGCACTTAGCATGCGAGAGTAGGTCATCGCCAGGGTCTTTACCCCGAAACCCTGCAGCCTCGGCTGCGGGGTTTCTCTTTTTGCGGCTCGAAAATGCCGCGGCGCGGTACAACCGCGGCCGCCGCCCGGGCAGGCGCCTGCGCGCCGCTCAGAACAGGTCGGCGCTCGTCGGAACCGGCGGTTCGCGGCGCTTCGGCTTGCCGTTGCGGCCGCCGGCGCCGGAAGGCGCGTGCCTGGCGCCGCGCTCGCGCGTCTGCCGGTGCGTGTTCTCGGCCAGCACCTTGAACTGGCGCTCGCGCAGCCGCCAGAGTTCGCCGGCATCGCCCGGTTCGGAGGACGCGCGTCGCGTCGCGGCCACGTCCTCCTCCAGGGAGACGTCAGGGATCGTCGAGAAGGGAATGCGCATCGGCGCCGCGCCGTGCGCCAGGGCCTGCTGCATGGCGGCGAAGTACAGGGCGTTGTTGCCGTAGCGACCGTTGACGCGATCGAGCACCGAGCTCATCGCCTTCGCGCGACCGCGTTCGCCGATCAGCTCGCCCGAGGCCTGGCCGGTTTCCTGCAGCCCGGTGAGCGTCACCGCCACCGACAGCGGCGGATGGCGCGCGGGATTCCAGCGCCCGCGGGCCATCGCGGCGCGCAGCCGTTCCAGCTGCTCGCCGAGCAGGGCGAGCAGGGTCCGGGTGTCGTCGATCGGCGCGAATTGCAGGTCTGGCTCGAAGCGTCGCTCCATGCCGACGAAGCGGATGCGGATCGCCATGCCGGTGGCATGGAAGTTTCCGCGCCGCAGGCGCATGGCCGCCTTGGCCAGCAGCTTGAAGAGCACGGCGCGCGCACCCTCGAAACTGCGCAGTTCCGGGCCCAGCACGTGGGAATGTCCGATCGAGCCGCGCGTCCTGGCGCGCTCGGGCAGGTCGAAGCCGCGCAGCAGGTACCAGAAGCGTTCGCCCTCGACGCTGCCCCAGGCCCGACGCAGCTGTTCGCGGCCGGCGGCGCAAAGCGCCTCGCTGCTGCGGATGCCGGCGGCGAGCAGGCGCGCCTCCATCGACGGGCCGATGCCGCAGAAATCGCGCAGCGCGAGCGGATGCAGCGCATGCGGCAGATCGCGCTGCTCGATCACGGTCAGGCCGTCGGGCTTGTTCATGTCCGAGGCGGTCTTGGCCAGGAAGCGGTTGGGCGCGATGCCGATGGAGCAGGTCATCGCCGGGCTGATCTCCAGCTCGACCAGGCGCCGCTTGATGCGTCCGGCGATGGCGACGGCATTCTCGCGCTGGCGTTCGCGGCCCATCAGCAGGCAGGGCACCTCGTCGATCGAGGCCGCCTCCTCGTGGTGGATGCAATCCTCGATCGCCTGCATGAAGCGCTGGTGCATCTCGATGTAGCGCGCCGGGCGCGCCAGCACGAAGACGATGTCGGGACATCGTTCCCTGGCCTCGCGCACGCCGGTTCCGGTTTTCACGCCATGGCGCTTGGCCTGCGCGCTGGCCGCCAGGCAGCAGGTAGTCTCGGCCGCGACCGGGACGACGGCGACCGGCCGCCCGCGCAGCGCGGGATCGTCGTGCTGCTCGACGGAGGCGAAGAAGGAATCGAAATCGACGAACAGGCAACGCAGGGTCATGGCGCGCAAACCGCCGGCAACGCATCGGCGACCAGTATCGCGCGCCGGCGTCTTATCCCATGAGAATCAATTGAATCAATGGGTTGCGGAGCCGTCAGAGCACGGTCGGCGGCTCGCCGCCGACGATCACCACATCGGCCGGACGGCGTGCGAACAGGCCGACGCTGACCACGCCCGGGATCTGGTTCAACTCGCGCTCCAGCGCGACCGGATCGACGATGGACAGGCCGTGGACGTCGAGCACCCAGTTGCCGTTGTCGGTGACCACGCCCTCGCGCCAGACCGGCTGGCCGCCGGTGGCGGCGAGGATCTCGCGCGCGGCCAGGCTGCGCGCCATCGGGATCACTTCGATTGGCAGCGGAAACCGGCCCAGCACGTCGACCCGCTTGCTCGGATCGACGATGCAGACGAACTTCGCGCTGGCCTCGGCGATGATCTTCTCGCGCGTGAGCGCGGCGCCGCCGCCCTTGATCAGGCGCTTGTGCGGATCGCACTCGTCGGCGCCGTCGACGTACAGCGTCAGCGGTCCGGCATGGTTGAGGTCGATGACCTCGATGCCGTGGCCGCGCAGCCGTTCGGTGCTTTGCTCGGAACTGGAGACCGCGCCGCGGATGCGGTGCTTGATGCGGGCGAGGGCATCGATGAAATAGGCGACGGTGGAGCCGGTGCCGACGCCGACGATGCTGTCGTCCTCGACGAAATCGATGGCTTTCTCGCCGGCCAGGCGCTTGGCTTCGGACATGGTCAGGGGTTCGCGGTAAGGGGAATGCGGGGATTGCGGCGAACGCGGCCGCGCGCGGTGGACGCCGTCACTCCAGCGACAGCAGCAGCTTCCACTGCGCCGCGGTCACCGGCAGCACCGAGAGGCGGCTGCCGCGGCGGATCAGCGCGAACTCCTCGCCCAGTTCGGCCGAGTGCCGCTTGATCTCCTCCAGCGGCAGCACGCGCTTGAACTTGCGCTCGAAGCTCACGTCGACCATCTGCCAGCGCGGCTCTTCCGGCGTGCTCTTGGGATCGAAGTAGTCGGACTTGGCGTCGAACTGGGTGGGGTCCGGGTAGGCGGCGCAGGCGACCTTGGCCACGCCGACGATGCCGGGCACCTCGCAGCTGGAATGGTAGAAGAGCACGCCGTCGCCGACCTGCATCTGCCGCATGAAGTTGCGCGCCTGGTAGTTGCGCACGCCGGTCCACGGCTCGGTGCCCACGCGCTTCAGGTCGTCGATGGAGAACGCATCGGGTTCGGTCTTCATCAGCCAGTAGCGTTTGCGCGTGCTCATGCGGGCTCGGTCGGTGGCGGGTCAGTCGGTGGCGGAGAAGGTGTCGAGTTCGGTGCAGACCGCGTCCAGCGGCACGTCCCAGGCGGCGGCGTCGAGCGCGTCGACCTGCTGCATGGCGAAGGCGGCCCCGACCAGCGCGGGCGGCGCCGCGCGCTCGTGCCGGAACGCGAAGCTGCGATCGTACCAGCCGGCGCCCATGCCCAACCGGTGGCGGCGCGCGTCGAAGGCCACCAGCGGCGCGACTACCAGCGCCATCGCCTCGGGCTCGAGCAGGGCGTCGTCGGCGACATCCGGTTCGGGAATGCCGTGGCGGTTGGCCAGCAGGGGCGCGCCCGGGCGCCAGGGCGCGAAGCGCAGGCGGCCGTCCTCGCGCAGGACGGGCAGGCAGTAGGTGCAGGCGGCCGGGAGCCGCAATTGCCAGGCATGCAGGCCGATCTCGCCATCGACGGCCCAATAGCCGGCGACGGGGCCGTGCGCGGGCAGTCCGGACAGGGCGAGCAGGCGGTCGGCAAGGCGTTCGGCGGCGGCGATGCGCTCGGCGGCGGGGATCGCGCGCCGACGCGCGCGCAGCTCGCGACGCAGGGCGAGGCGAGGGTCGCTGGTGGCGGAACGTTCCGGCATGCGCGCGCGATTCCAGGCAGACGTAATTCGAGGCGCCTATTCTAGAGAAGCGCGGTCCAGGCGGGCACGCCCGCGCTCCGGAGCGCATGCTCCGGGATTCCATGCTCCGGGGAGTCGCGCCCGTCCGCGCGGCATCGCCTGCGCAGACAAATCTTTGCGGAAAGGCCGCGGAACGATTCGCCGCGCGACAGAAAAGATACGTCCTCCGCCATGCCGATGCGTGCGAAACGACCTTGAACCCGAGGTTCAAGTGGGAACGCTTGGACTCCATCGGGCTTTCCGCTCGAAGGCGGACATGCACACCCGGTTTCCGCTGCGCCCCCGTGGTCGTCATTAAGGGACAAGGCGAATGTTTGCGCACGCCGTCGATCACGGCAGAGGACGCGGACGCAGTATAGCGCGTGGCGGTCCGGCACGGCATCCGTCTGTCGGTAGCACAGGCGCCGGAGCAATCCCGGGTTCAGAACGTCGGCGGCCGGACTGCGCGGCGCATGGCCGCCGGGCGCCGCGTCGATCGGCGTGCGTTCAGGCGTCCAGCAGCGCGTCGAGCTTGCGCTGCAGCTCTCCCAGCGTCCGCGCCAGTTCGTGCTCGCGCCGTTCGGTCTGCTCGCGCAGCTGCTGCAGCTCGTGCGCGAGGTTGAGCGCGGCCAGCACGGCGACGCGATCCACCGCGGCCATGCGGTTGGCGCCGCGCACGTCGCGCATCCTGTTGTCCAGCAGGCGGGCCGCCGAGCGCAGGCTGTCCTGCTCGCCGGGCTCGACGCCGACCGTGTATTCGCGATCCAGGATGCGGATGCTGACGACTTCGCTGCTGCCGGCCGCGCTCACGTGTGCTGCTCCAGCGACTTCAGCCGCGCGATCATCGCCTCGACGCGCGAGCGCGCCTGCTCGTTCTTGGCCAGCAGCTGCGAACGCTCGCTGGCCAGCTGCTCGTGCTGCTGGCGCAGGCTGCGGTTCTCCTCGGCCAGGCGCCGGGTACGCTCGGCCAGCGCATCGAAACGCTCGGCCAGGGCGCGCAACTGCTCGAGGACGTCCGGGGTTTCCATGTCGGCACGATAGGCAGGCGGCGGGGGGCGGTCAAGACAGAGCGCCGCCGCCGCCCGGGCAGGCCGGCGTCCAGCGGCGGACGAAGTCCAGGCAATCCCCCGCCCCGAGCGGAGGCGAGAGCCAGAATCCCTGGATCTCATGACAGCCGCGTTGCTGCAGGAATCGCATCTGGGCGTCGGTCTCCACGCCCTCGGCGACCACGGTCAGTCCCAGCGAGTGCGCCATGGCGACGATGGTGCCGGTGATGGCGGCATCGTCCGGGTTGCGGGCGAGGTCGCCGATGAATTCCTTGTCGATCTTCACGGTGGTGATGGGCAGGCGCTTGAGATAGGCCAGCGAGGAATAGCCGGTGCCGAAGTCGTCGATGGCCAGGGCGACGCCGAGCTCGCGGAAGGCCTGCACCCGCGCCGCGGCCTGCTCGGCGCTGGCCATCAGCACCGATTCGGTGAGCTCGAGCTCGAGCGCGTCCGCCGGGACGTCGGTCTCCGCCAGGATCTCGCGCACGACGCGCGGGAAGTCGCCGCGCATCAGTTGCAGGCCGGAGACGTTGACCGACATGCGGAAATCCCCGACGCCCTGCCGGCGCCAATGCCGCAGGGTGGTGCAGGCCTCGCGCAGCACCCATTCGCCGATCTCGCGGATCAGGCCGCTTTCCTCGGCGAGCGGGATGAACTCGGTGGGATCGATTTCGCCGTGCTCGCGGCTATTCCAGCGCAGCAGCGCTTCGGCGCCGGTGATGCGCGCAGGCACCGGCGTGCCTGCCGGCGGGGTCCGCGCCAGCGTCAGGCGCGGCTGGTAGACCAGGTGCAGTTCGTTGCGCTCGAGCACCTTGCGCAGCGCGCCGGACAGCACCGCGCGCCGGCGCGAGGCCACCTCCATCGTCTCGTCGTAGCGCATGTACATGCGGCGGCCGCCGGCCTTGGCCTGGTACATGGCGGTATCGGCGTGCTTGAGCAGGCTGGCCGGCGAGGCGCCGTGGTCGGGATAGAGGCTGACGCCGATGGAGGGCGAGATCGACACCTCCAGGTGCTTGTCGATGCTCAGCGGCGCCTCGAACGCGTCCAGCACCGCTTGCGCCATGGCGTCGGCGTCGTGATGCGCGGCCAGGTTCTCGAGCACCACGGTGAATTCGTCGCCGCCGTGGCGCGCGACGGTGTGGTGCTCGCCCACCGCGCTCTGCAGCCGCCGCGCCGCCGCGCACAGGATGCGGTCGCCGGTGGCATGGCCGAGGGAGTCGTTGATGTCCTTGAAGCGGTCCAGGTCCAGGAACAGCACCGCGATGCGGGTCTGCGAGTGCTGGGCGTGCAGGATCGCGCGCCACAGCCGCTCCGAGAGCAGGGTGCGGTTGGGCAGGCCGGTCAGCGTGTCGTGGTTGGCCAGGTAGCGCAGTTCCTCCTCGGCGCGCTTTTGCTGGGTGATGTCGCTGAGCACGGCGACGAAGTACTGCGGCTGGCCGCCGCCGTCGTGCACCACGTTGAACTCGTAGGCGCAGAGGAATTCCTCGCCGTCCTTGCGCCGCTGCCAGAGCTCGCCCGCGTAGTGGCCGTGGCGGGTGATCAGGTCGCGGACGTGGCGGTAGAACGCGCTGTCGTGCCGGGGGCTGTCCAGCAGCGCGGCGCTGCGGCCGATCACCTCGTTGTCCTCGTAGCCGGTGATGCGGGTGAAGGCGGGATTGACCGAGACGAACTCGAAGTCGCGGTTCATCACCGTCACCGCCTCGCTCATGCTGCGCAGCACCTGGGCGGCGACGCGGTGCGCGCCCTCGGCCGCGCGTTCGCGGGTGATGTCCAGGGTGGTGCCGGCCATGCGCAGGACCTTGCCGGCGGCATCGCGCGCCACGGCGCGGCCGCGCGAGCGGACCCAGGCGAGCTTGCCGTCGGCGCCGGGAACGCGGTGCTCGGAGCGGTAGGTGTCCTCGCCGCCCTCGAAGTAGCGGCGGATGCGCTCGTGGATCAGCGGCCGGTCCTCGGCGCAGCCGACCTCGCCGATGTCGAGCGTGGACGTCACCAGCCGCCCGGCATCGCCGTTGCCGGGGTCGGCCACCTGCAGCCGGCGCACCAGGCCGGACGCCACGTCGTAGTCCCAGTAGTACTCGCCGCTGGCCCAGAGCGCCAGCTTCAGCCGCTCCTCCAGTTCGCGCATGGCGGCCAGGCGCGAGCGTCCGGCACGGTTGCGCCAGGCGACCAGCGCGACCAGCGCCAGCGCCGCCACGGCAAGAAAGCGCAAATCGACAGCAAACATCCCCAACTGGCGCCCCCGGGCCGCCTATGTAAACGTTACAAAGTGTAGGGGCGTGCGCCGATCTGCGACAGGGGTCAATCTTATGTCACTTGTCAAAGTTTCTTTGAAGGCGCAGCACAGGGCATTGCTACACTTTGTCGCCCCCGCAGCATCGAAGACCGATTCGTGACGCACGAGCTACCCGCCTTATCCGAGGTCGAAGAGGCCTGCCTGAGCCTGCGCATCGGCATGGACGCCTCCGAACTGCATGGCGCGCTGTGCGGCTGGCTGGCCGGCGGCGGCGCCGACAACGCGCGCTGGCTGGCCGCGGTGCTGGCCGACGACGAGGCGCCGAGCGTGGTGGAGGGCAGCGTGCTCGACCGCCTGCGCCGGGCCAGCGCCTCGCAGCTGGAGGATCGCGGCTTCGGTTTCGAACTGCTGCTGCCGGAGGAGGAGGCCGACCTGACCGAGCGCAGCGGCGCCCTGTTCCAGTGGTGTCGCGGCTTCCTGGGCGCCTTCGGCCTGGCCGCGGGCGCGAACCCGGCGCTGTCGGAGGAGGCGAGCGAGGCGCTGGCGGATCTGGCCAGGCTCGCGGCGGCCTCGCCGCAGGAGGACGGCGACGAGGAGGACGAGATCGCGCTGGCCGAGATCGAGGAGTTCGTGCGCGTCGCGGTGCTGCTGCTGCACGGCGATTGCGCGCTCGGGCCGCGCCATCGCCAGCAATTCAACTGAACGCCGTCGCATGACCCAGACCGCAGGCACCTCCCTCCAGGCCTATGCGCGCCGCCGCAAGCAGCTGATGCGCATGGCCGGCGACGACGCCATCCTGATCCTGCCGGCCGCGCCCGAGCGCATCCGCAGCCGCGACACCCACTATCCCTACCGGCAGGATTCCGATCTCTGGTACCTGACCGGGTTCTCCGAGCCCGAGGCGGTGCTGGTGCTGGTGCCCGGCCGCAAGCATGGCGAGCACCTGCTGTTCTGCCGCGAGCGCAATCCCGAGCGCGAGGGCTGGGACGGGCCGCGGGTGGGGCCGGAAGGCGCGGTCGAGAGCTACGGCATGGACGATGCCTGGCCGATCGACGATCTCGACGAGATCCTGCCCGGCCTCCTCGAGGGGCGCTCGCGCGTCTACTACCATTTCGGCCGCGACACCGACTTCGACCTGAAGCTGATCGGCTGGCTCAACCGCGTGCGCGCGCAGGTGCGCCTGGGCGCGCAGCCGCCGCACGAGTTCCTGGAACTGGGCCATCTGCTCGACGAGATGCGGCTGTTCAAGTCGCCGGCCGAACTCAAGCTGATGCGCAAGGCCGCCGAGATCAGCGTGCTCGCCCACGAGACCGCGATGCGCGCGGCGCGGCCGGGCATCCGGGAATACGAGCTGCAGGCGGAGCTGGAGCGCGTGTTCCGCGCTCACGACGCCCATCCGGCCTACGGCAGCATCGTCGGCGCCGGCGGCAACGGCTGCGTGCTGCACTACGTCGCCAATGCCGGCACGGCCCGCGACGGCGACCTGGTGCTGATCGACGCCGGCGCCGAGTACCGCAACTACGCGTCCGACATCACCCGCACCTTCCCGGTCAACGGCCGCTTCGGCAAGGCGCAGCGCGCGCTGCATGACCTGGTCGGGGCCGCTCACGCCGCGGCCATGGCCCAGGCCCGGCCCGGCGTGCCGTACGAGGCCGGACACAACGCCGCCGTGGAGACGCTCACCGAGGGCCTGCTGCAGCTGGGCCTGCTCAAGGGCAGGCTGGAGAAGAACATCGCCGACGGCAGCTACAAGCGCTTCTATCGCCACAAGACCGGGCACTGGCTCGGCCTGGACGTGCACGACGTCGGCGACTACCGCATCGACGGCGAATCGCGCCTGCTCGAGCCCGGCATGGTGTTCACCATCGAGCCCGGCCTGTACGTCTCGCCCGACGACAGGAGCGTGCCCGCGAAATGGCGCGGCATCGGCATCCGCACCGAGGACGACGTGGCGATCACCGCCGACGGCCACGAGGTGCTGACGGCGAAGCTGGCGCGCAGCGCCGACGAGATCGAAGCGCTGATGGCCTCGCGCTAGTCCCGGCCGCTCCCGCCCGAGGGCAGCGCGCCCTCGAGCAGCCGCGCGCGCAGGCGCGGCCACAGGGTGATCACGGCCAGCCCGAGCAGCAGCAGCGCGCAGGCCTGCAGCTTCCAGGCCGGCAAGGGCTCGGCGAACGCGACGGTGGCGGTGAGCATGCCGAACACCGGCACCAGCAGCGACAGCGGCGAGACCGTCGCCGCCGGATAGCGCGCCAGCAGCCAGTTCCAGGCGCCGTAGCCGAACAGGGTGTTGGCCACGCCCTGCCAGATCGACGCGCTCCAGCCGAGCCAGTCGGCGTGGACGAGCGCCTGCGCGATGCGCTCGGGACCTTCGAAGACCAGGCTCGCGATCAGCAGCGGCGGCACCGCGAACAGGCTCGACCACACCATGAAGCCGAGCATGTCGACCTTGCCGGCGCGCTTGGCGACGAGGTTGGCGATCGCCCAGGACAGCCCGCCGGCGAGGGTGAGGATCAGCCCGCGCGTGGTCAGCGAGGCGTCGGTGTGCGCGAACAGGATGCCAAGTCCGGCCACGCACAAGGCCAGGCCCGCGGCCTGGAAGGCGCGCAGGCGTTCGGAGAGCAGCAGCATCGACAGGCCGATGGTGAAGAAGGCCTGCGTCTGCACCACCAGCGAGGCGATGCCCGGCGTGATGTCGGCGCGCATGGCGATGAACAGCAGGCCGAACAGGCCGAAGCCGAGGAAGACGCCGTTGGCCGCCAGCAGCTTCCACGCCACCGGCGGGCGGCGGATCAGGAAGACCCAGGGAACGCAGGAGAAGAAGAAGCGCAGCGCCGCGAACAGCAGCGGCGGCAGTTCGCCCAGCCCGAGCTTGATGATGACGAAGTTCGTGCCCCAGACGACGACGACGGCCAGGGCGAGCAGCAGGTGGGCGGGGGACATCGGAACGGTCGCAGGGGAGACGATGCCCGGCGCCGCCGCGTGCGCGGCGGCGCCGGACGCGCATTGTGCACGAGCGCCGCGACGATCACGTGGAGGCTGCGCATGCGGACGAGGGATAGCGCTGCGCCGGATCACCGTTGCGGGTCGCCACCACCGGCCGCGCCCGCGCGTCCTGCCACGGGACCCTCGGCCACCAGCGCGCCTGCGCGGCCTGCGTATCGGGTTCGAACGCCTGCCCGGGGCGCGGCGTCAGCACCGGCGTGCCGGTGCAGGCCGCGGCGGCCAGCACGCGTTCGGCCGGCTCGGTCCATCCATGGTGCGCCAGCCGCACCAGTCCCCAGTGCACCGGCAGCAGGGCGCGGCCGCGCACCATCGCGTTGGCGGTGACCGCCTGTTCCGGACCCATGTGCCAGTCCGGCCAGTCGGCGTCGTACTGCCCGGCCTCGACCATGGCCACGTCGAACGGGCCGAACCGCTCGCCGGCGGCGCGCAGTCCCTCGTGCAGACCGGTGTCGCCGGAATAGAACACGCGATGGCGCTCGCCGACGAGCGCGTAGCCGGCCCACAGGGTCTTGTCGCTCTGCGGCACCATGCGGCCGGAGGCGTGGCGCGCGGGCGTGGCGATCACCTCGATGCCGCCCACGCGCGTGCGCTGCCACCAGTCGAGCTCGACGATGCGCGATTCCGGCACGCCCCAGCGCGCCAGGTGCGCGCCCACCCCCAGCGGCACCACGAAGACCGCCCGGGACGCATCGCGCAGGGCGCGGATCGTGGCCTCGTCGAGGTGGTCGTAGTGGTCGTGGGAGATCACCACCGCGTCGATTCCGGGCAAGGCGCGCAGCGGCAGCGGCGGCGCGAACCAGCGCCTGGGGCCGACCCATTGCAGCGGCGAGGTGCGCTCGCTCCACAGCGGATCGGTGAGCACGTTCACCCCGTCGATCTCCACCAGCGTGGAGGAATGGCCGAACCAGGTGACGCGCAGCCCCGTGGCCGGCGGCCGCGCGTACTGCGCGGGGTCGGCGACCGCGACGATCGGCGCCTCGGGCACGTCGTGGGGCGTGGTCTCGAACATGCGCGACAGCGCGCCGCCCATGTCGCCCCACATGCCCTGCGGATTGGCGAAGGCGCCGTCGTGCCATTGCGGCGAGTGCTGCATGCGCGCCAGGCGCGCGCCCTCGGCGCTGCCGCCGAAGGAGGAACTGCCGCCGAGCAGCAGCGCGCCGAGCGCGATCGCCAGCAGCAGCGCCGGCACCGCCAACGCCCAGCGGGCGATGCGCCGCGCGGCCGCCAGCCGGCCGCGCCGGCGCGGGGAAGATTCAGCCACGCGAGCTCTCCCGTTCGGCCAGCAGGCGGATGTCGCGGCTCTCCAGGATCGGTTGCGCCGCGCCCTCGCGCGCCACCGCCAGCATGGCCAGGCCGATCGACTCGGTGGTGACCACGGCGTCGGGAAAGAGCGCGCGCAGCACCGAGAACAGCGGCCGCGCCAGCGTGTATGCCGCCTGGTAGAGCGCGGTCTTGGAACGGATGCCGTGCAAGGGCTGGATCGCGCCGGGGCGGAACAGGTAGACGGCCGCGAACGGCAGGCGCCGCAGCGCGTTCTCGGTGCGTCCCTTCACCCGCGCCCACATGCTGCGGCCTTGCTCGCTGCTGTCGGTGCCCGCGCCGGTGACGTAGACGAAGGTCATCCGCGGATTCAGCCGTGCCAGCGCCTGCGCCGCGGCCAGGGTGAGGTCGTGGGTGACGCGCGTGTAGTCGGCCTCGTTCATGCCGACCGAGGACACGCCCAGGCAGAAGAAGCAGGCGTCGAAGGCGCCGAGCCGCGATTCGATCGCGGTGTAGTCATGCATGTCGGCATGCACGATCTCCTCCAGCTTCGGATGCCGCTGTCCGGTGGCGTTGCGGCCGACGGTGACGACGCGGGCCACGTCCTTCGCGCGCAGGCATTCGCGCAGCACCCCCTGGCCGACCATGCCGGTGGCGCCGAAGATCAGCACGTTCATGCCGCGTTCCTGCGCGCATCGCGCGGCCAGGACACCGCGGCCAATGGCTCGGACACGTCCCACAGCCGCGCCGCCACCGCGGCGTCGCGAGCATGGCGGCCGACCGCGGCCTCGGCGACCGGGCCCTTGAGTTCGAAGCAGTCCTTCGGGCCGTAGTAGCCCGCCGGCCTGGCCTCGGGCGAGGTGGCGGCGTAGAGCGTGGGCAGGGCGCCGGCCGCGGCCGACTGCGACAGGTACGGCTGCATCCAGCGCGAGAGATGCTCCAGCGGGTGCGGCCGGTCGCGGCCCAGCCGCGGTCCCGAGGTCTGCAGGTCGGTCACCGCGTAGCCCGGATGGCAGGCGTTGCTCATCAGGCCCCAGCCGCCGGCGTCGCTGCGGCGCTGCAGTTCGAAAGAGAACAGCAGCATCGCCAGCTTGGATTGCGCATAGGCCTGCCAGGGGGCATAGCGGCGCCGCCACTGCAGGTCGTCGAAATGGATCGCGGCGCGCAGCCGGTGCGCGCCGCTGCTCAGGTTGACCACGCGCGGCAGCCGGCCCGCGCGCAATGCCGGCAACAGGCGCGCGGTGAGCGCGAAGTGGCCGAGATAGTTGGTGCCGAACTGCAGCTCGAAGCCGTCGGCGGTCTCGTGCCGGGTGGGCGGCGTCATTACGCCGGCGTTGTTGACCAGCAGGTCGAGCGCGCCGCGCTCGCGCAGGAAGCGTTCGGCGAAGCCGGCGACCGAGGCGAGGCTGCCGAGGTCGAGGTGGGCGTAGCCGATGTCCGCCCGCGGATGGATGCGGCGGATGCGTTGCAGCGCCGCCTCGCCCTTGGCGTCGTTGCGCCCGGTCAGCAGCACGCAGGCGCCGGCACCGGCCAGGGCGAGCGCGGTCTCGTAGCCCAGGCCGCCGGTGGCGCCGGTGATCACGGCGCGACGGCCGGTCTGGGGAGGCAGGTCTTGGAGGGTCCAGTGGGGAGTCATGGGAGTCTCGAGGTTGATAAAAGAGTGACTAGGCACTCAATAAAACAGTGAAGCTCAGGGCTTGGCGATCGCGTTCCAGCAGGCCTCGAATCCGATCCGGGTGTGGCCCTCGGCCTGGTCCGGCGCGCGCAGGATCAGGTCCATGGTCATTTCCGCCAGGGCGCCCAGGATCGCCGGCACGAATTCGGCCGGAAGGCCGTCGCGCAGCAGGCCGCTGCGCATGCTTTCCTGGAGCAGGGCGCCGACCTCGGCGAAGGCCTCGGTGCTGATCGCCCGGCTGCGCTCGTCGATCGCCGCCGACATGGCCAGTTGCAGCATCACCTTGCGCTTGTCCGGCTGCGCCATGCCCCAGCCCACGTACTGGCACCAAAGATGGTGCAGGCGTTCGCGGATGCCGGCGCGGTGCGGGTAGGCGGCCATCATCGTCTCGCGCATCTCCAGCTTCAGGGCGAGGTAGAGCTGGTTGAGCAGTTCGTCCTTGGTGCGGAAGTAGGTGAACAGGGTGCCCTCGGCGACCTTGGCCTCGCGGGCGATGCGTACCGTGGGCGCGCTCAGCCCGTGGCCGGCGAACACCTCGGTCGCGGCGGCCAGGATGGCGTTGCGCTTGTCTTCGCTGCGGGGGCGGGCCATGGAGAGCTTATTGATTGAGTACGCACTCAATCATAGCGGCCGGGCCGGGCATTGCAAGCATGGCCGTCGCGCGGTTCAGCCGCGGGCGGGAATCCGTGGGCCTGAATCCGCAGGCTTGAATCCGCAAGGCCCCGGCGACCTGTCGCCGGCGGCAAAGACCGGCGGGCGCTTACGCGTCCTGCGGGAGGTCCGCGAACGCCGGGCGCGTCAGGTTGATCGGGTCGCCCTCGGTCACCACGATGTCGTCCTCGATGCGGATGCCGCCGTAGGGACGGAAGGCGTCGATGCGGTTCCAGTCCACGTCGCCGGCATGCGCACCCTGCTTCAGCTCCTCGAGCAGCAGGTCGATGAAGTACAGGCCGGGTTCGTTGGTGACCACCATGCCCGGTTCCAGGGTGCGCGTCAGGCGCAGGTAGGGATGTCCGTCGGGCTTGGCGATGGTGCCGCCCTGGTCGGATTGCGCGAAGCCGGCGACGTCATGCACCTGCAGGCCGATGCCGTGGCCCAGGCCGTGCGGGAAGAAGCTGCCGCTCACGCCGGTTTCCACCGCCGCCTCGGGCGAGATCTTCAGGATGCCGAAATCCTTGAGCACGCAGGCCAGGCTCAGGTGCGCGTACAGGTGCACCTGCCGGTAGTCGTGGCCGGCGCGATAGCGCTGCGCGATGTCCTGCTGGGCCTTGTCGACGGCCTCGATCAGCGCCTGGAACTCGCTGCCGGCGTCGGCCGCGTAGGTGCGGGTGATGTCGCTGGCGTAGCCGCCGAAGTCGGCGCCGGCGTCGATCAGGAAGCTGCGCACCGGGGCCGGCGGCAGGCGGCCGAAATCGGTGTAGTGCAGCACCGCGCTGTGCTCGTTGAGCGCGACGATGTTGCCGTAGGGCAGCTCGCTGGCGTCCTGGCCCACCGCCTGGCAATAGGCCAGGTGGATGCCGAATTCCGAGCCGCCGGCGCGGAACACGCGCTCGGCCGCGCGATGGCCGCGCACGCTGCGCCGGGTGGCCTCGCGCATCATCGCGATCTCGTAGGGCGTCTTGTAGGCGCGGTGGTATTCGAGATAGCCGACCACGGCGGGCGGATTGTTCGGCTTGAACGCGCCGTAGTCGCCCAGCGCGCTCTGCGGCTCGCCCAGGATCGCGCAGCGCGAGGCGTTCTTGGGCAGCTGCTCCAGGGCCTCGCCCGGCTTGCGGATCACCACGATGTCGAAATGCTCGGCCCACCAGCCGCTGGGCGCGTCGGGCACGGCGTGCCAGTAGTCCAGCGGCTGCAGGTAGATGAGCTTGGGCCTGGCCCCGGGCGTGTACACCAGCCAGCTGCCGGGATTGCGGGTGAGCGGCACCCATGCCTTGAACTGCGGATTGACCGCGTAGGGATAGTCGCGATCGTCGAACACCTGGACGTGCGCGGTGCCGCTGGGCACCACCAGATGGTCGAAGCCGCCGCGCGCCAGCGCCTGGTCCGCGCGCTGGCTGACGGTGGCGAGGTGTTCGGGGTACAGGGCACTGAGTTCCTGGAGATTCATCGACGACGGACCGGCGGCGGAAAACGCCGATTTTGCCGCAATCGTCGCGTTCCTGCGCACGGCGCGGCGCGACTAGGCCAGGAACAGCTCGATCACGTCGTTGCCGAAACGCCGTCCGAGCTCGGTGGGCACGATGCGTTCGCCCTGCGCCTGCAGCCAGCCCCGCGCCCGCGCCTGCGCCAGGGCGGACTCGATGGCCGCGGGCGGGAGCCCGGTGCGCGCCTGAAACTGCGGCAGGGTGAAACCCGCGTTCAGGCGCAGCGCGTTGAGCATGTATTCGAAGGGGCGGCGCCCGGGCTCGATGCGGTCGTCGCCGCCGATCGCCTGCGCGCTGCCGGCGGCGGCCAGGTAGGCGGCCGGATGCTTGAGTTTCCAGCGCCGCAGGATGGCCTGCTCGGCGCCCAGCGTGATCTTGCCGTGGGCGCCGGCGCCGATGCCCAGGTAGTCGCCGAAACGCCAGTAGTTGAGGTTGTGCGCGCACTGGCGCCCGGGGCGCGCGTAGGCGCTGACCTCGTACTGGGCGTAGCCGGCGGCGGCCAGCAGCGCCTGGCAGCGCTCCTGCATGTCCCAGGCCGCGTCCTCGTCCGGAATCCCGTCCGGCGGCCTGGCCGCGAACACGGTATTGGGCTCCAGCGTCAGCTGGTAGTGCGAGATGTGCGCCGGCTGCAGGGCCACGGCCTGCTCGACGTCGCGCTCGGCCATGGCCATCGACTGCCCGGGCAGGGCGTACATCAGGTCGAGGTTGAAATTGTCGAAGCCGGCCTCGCGCGCCAGCGCCACCGCGGCCACCGCCTCGCGGCTGTCGTGGATGCGGCCCAGGCGCTTGAGCACGGCATCGTCGAAGGTCTGCATGCCGAAGCTCAGGCGGTTCACGCCGGCGGCGCGGTAGTGCTCGAAGCGGCCGTGCTCGGCGGTGCCCGGGTTGGTCTCCAGCGTCACCTCCAGCTCCGGCGCGAAGCGCAGGCGCGCGCTGGCGCCCTGCAGGAAGGCGTCGATCGCCTCGGCCGGAAACAGGCTGGGCGTGCCGCCGCCGAAGAACACGCTATGGATGGTGCGTCCCCACACCAGCGGCAGGTCGTGGTCCAGGTCGGCCAGCAACGCCTCGACGTAGGCCGCGAACGGCAGCTCGCCGCGGCCCTCGTGCGAATTGAAATCGCAGTAGGGGCACTTGCGCACGCACCAGGGCAGGTGCACGTAGAGCGAGAGCGGCGGCGGGATGAGCATCTTGCGTCCGGAGTCACCAACGCAGGGTGCGCCAGTGCATAGCCGGAATTATCCCCCGTGGCTAAGCTGTGCGCTCACGGGGAGGGCATTCTCCCGCCGGAGCCGAGGCCGATGTCCATGAAGCTGCCCGTCGTCTTGCTGTCGATCGCCGGCCTTGCGGCCTGCCAGCCCTCGCCCCAGCCAGCGCAGGCCGCCAAGCCGGAGGCGGAGGCCGGGGAGGCCGCGGCCGCACCGTCGGCGCGGCCGCCCGACCTGCATGCCGTGCAGACCGAGGTGCCGCCGCCGCTGGCGCCGGTGGACAACGCGCGCGACACCACGCCGGTGGACGCGAGGATCCTGGACGTGCGCCTGAGCAACAGCGGCGATCCCGCGAAGAATCTCATCGGCGGCGCCACCGGGCGCTTCGCGCCCGGCGATACGGTCTATGCCGAGGTGCAGACCGACGGCAGGACCGGCGGCTATACCCTCTACGCCAAATGGGTGGCCGCCGACGGCAGCGTGCTCGCCGACAACGGCGTTCGCATCGAGCAGCCCGGCGCGCAGCGGACCGTGGTCAGCTTGAACACGGCGGGGCGCTGGCCCACCGGCCGCAACAAGCTCGAAGTGGCGATCAACGGGCAAGCCGCTCGCGAAGAGGCCTTCGATGTGCAATAGCCTCGTCGGCCGTCGCCAGGAATCGCAGGGCGAGATCGAGATCCGGGCCTGCCGCCCAGCCTGAGAGCAGGTCGCGGATCGCGTCGGCCTCCCCCGCCAGCGCCGGCGGCATGGCGTCCGCCTGCGCGGCCGCGTTCAGTTCGAGATGGTTCGAGCCGAGGAAGGCGGCGAGCGCGGATTTCCAGTAGTCCTTGTGCCGCTCGGGCGCGGCGATGCCGTTCAGGCGGCGCAGGACTTCCACCGCCCAGTCGGGCAGGGAATCGTTCGCGCGCGGCAACGGCGGCGCGGTCGCGGCATCCAGGCCGAGCAGGGCGAGGGTCGCCGCGAACCAGTCCTCCTCGAAACGCAGGCGGTGCAGGCGCCGCGCGCCGAACCCGCGCAGCAGATCCTCGCCCAGCTGCCGCGCATCGGTGAGCCGGCGGATGCGCGGATGGTCTGCGATCTGGGCCGCGGTCAGCGCGGTGCCCCACAGATCGCTGGCGCCGTTGCCGGGATTGACCACGCACTGCTTGTGGTAGGAGCGCAGCCAGGCCTCGCGCTCGCGCGTGACCATCAGGATCTCGATGTCGATGCCGGCGGTGTCCTGGCGAAAGCGCCGCAGCGCGGCGGGGTCGAAGTCGTAGAAATGATTGCTCAGCCCTTCGGCCGAGAAGATCGCCGTCGTATGCCGGAGACGGGGCAGCAGCCGGGCCAGCGTCGTGCCGCCGCGGCGCAGCTCGCCGACCAGGAACTGGTGCTTGTCGCCGCGCAGGTGCGCGCCGTCCGGATAGCAGGCGCCGGCCGAGGCCAGGAGCAGTGCGTTGCGGTGCAGCCAGCGCTGCAGCGCGGACGTGGCCGTCTTGGGCAATCCGACATGCAGCAGGATCCGACGCAGGGGCGTGGCTGGCGAGGGGGCCGGGGGCATGCGTCAGAACCGATAATCGAAAGCTAGGCAATCCTTCGCGAAGCGCTCTTCCACCACGCGCCGGGTCGAGGGCGTGTAGTAGTCGCGGTAATCGCGATGCGTGGAGGCGTTCAGATGCGGCAGCTCGGCGCCATCCAGCCCCAGGCAGGAGCACAGGTTCCGGAAGTCGCGCTGCAGGTGCTCGAAGCGGCCGACGAAGTCCATCGCCTCGGCCCCGTTGCCGTCGAGCAGGTAATCGATCTGGTTGTAGAGGAAAGGCTTCCAGCCGGAACGGTCCGTCGCGTCCTGGCAGCGGGTGACGAAATCGCCGAAGGTCGGTGCATGCGCCAGCACGTGCTGCTGCACACGGTTGTAGTCCGGATTCTGCAGTTTCTCCTCCTCCGACAGCAGCCTGGCCTTGGAGGTGATCGAGGCATACCAGGACACCAGCCGGTCGAAGGGGTTGCGCACGAAGGCGGCCTTGAAATAGCCGCGGTGGCCGGCGCCGTGATCGCGCGCGGCCAGCAGGTAGGGATCGTGCGGCCTCAGGTAGTCGCGGGTGCCGGCCACCTTTTCCTTCAGGAAACGGCTGATGCTTGTGCCGCCGGTTTTCTGGACGTGCACGAAGAGAAACCGCAGGTCGTCGTTGATCAGCACCGGTCGCTCGTCCTCTAGGCGATTTTGAGCAGGGCGTTGGCCGATGCCGCCGCCGTTCCGGCCAGCGCGGCGTTCGCCTTGCGGATCGCGGCGTCGATGCCCGGGATTCCCACGCATCCCAGGCGGCCGTCGCCGTCCACGTTGCCGTGGTAATGCAGGGACGAGAACGTCTCAGGGACGTCGGCGTACCGCGCGGGATCGAAATGCGTGGGGAAGTTCGCGTGGCACGGCAGCTCGGCGAACGGGAGCCCGGTTTCCAGCATCGCCAGCATGAAGCCGAGCTGGTCGGCGTGCAGGATCTTGTCGCGGAGGATGTCCTGGCGCGACAGGCAGTACGCCGACCAGCGCCGCCAGGCCGGCGAGAGTTCGGAGAGCTGCTTCCGCTCGAGGACGTACATGCCGCCGTTGCAGTTCAGGCGGTGGGTCCGCGCGCCCGGCTGGAAACCGGGTTGAGCCGAGCAGGGCTCGTCGCGGAATCCCGCCGCGTCGAGCAGCCGCCGCAGCATGGCCGCGTCCGGATTCGGCCCGTCGACGATGCGGGCGCGGACGTGGCCCTCCCGCACCAGGGCGCGCGGCGAGGACAGGAACACGATGTCGGCATCGCACAGGATCAGGTGCGAAGCTCCGGTTTGCAGCAGGGATTCGAATTGCTGCAGCTTGTTGCAGTACGCCGCGGGCCCGTCGCCGTAGCGCGCCACCTGCCGGGTGGTCACGCCCTGGCCGGAGAGCCAGGCGGAAAACTCCGGCTGCAGCGGGCCGGTATGGTGGACGATCTTCTTCAGATCCCGGGCATGGTCGAGCGCGGCAAGGGAAGCGATGAAGCTTCTCGCCTGGCGGTGATATTTGAAATCCTCGTCTATGACGCAGGATATGGCGATGGATGCCATGCGCTCCCGATGAGAAGTAAGGCGCGGCGTCGTCTCTGTCCTCCGGACATTGTCCGAGGCGACGGCCGACCGGATTTTCCCCTGCCTATATGGAACGGAATCCGCGCTTCCCCGGCGCGAAAACCCTGGGATTATCTGCAGGAAACCCGCGGAGATAATCCCGTGCAGCCCGCCATCACGGCCGGGCGGATCGAACCGTTGCCCCGCCAAGGCCGCGTCGGGAAAGTCCTGGGGCTTTCCCGCGCGACCTTGGCCGGTCCGTGTCCCGAAGCGGTCGCAAAACGCGCCGGAATCAGAGCGGGTTGGCGTAGTCGCCCGCGATCGTGGTGCAGTTGACGAAGCTCAGCAGCTGCCCGATCAGGCCTGCGCCGAGCACGATGTTGTCGCGCGAGCCGCCGCTGAGGATCAGGCCGTCGCCGCAGCGAATGCCGGCGTCCGTTCCCAGCAGGCCGGAAGCCATGACGATCGTGTTGCCTTCGACGGTATTGCGATTGCCGTTCTGGTTCCAGATGCCGCGGCGCGAGCCGGAGCCGTTGGGCACCAGGTTGCGGACGCGGTTGCCCTTGATGGTTCCCGAGTCCATGTCTTCGGTGCGGATGCCGTAGGTCGTGCCGTTGCTGCCGCCCGTGGCGACCACGCCGCTGACCGTGTTGTCGATGATGTCCACGTCCCCTGCGCTGTTGATGCCGTGGAACTGGGTGGTGCCGGCGATCGGGGTGCCGCCGGTGTCGACGACTTCGTTACGGCGAATCGCCGAGCCGTCGCCGGTGACGTAGATGCCGGTCTGCGTGTTCAGGTCGACGCGGTTGTCCTGGACGCGGTAGTCGCCGTTGAGCAGCTGGATGCCGACCCGGAAGCCGCGCACGCCGCAGTTCCTGACCTGGACATTCAAACGCGTGTTCGCGCTGATGCCCACCGCGTTGGTGGTCGGGCCGGCGGCGAGGTTGCCCACCTTGTATTCGTTGCAGTCGATGGTGACGTTGTTGGTGTTGACCGTGATGGCAGCGCCGGAAGCGAGGGAGCCGCTGACGTTCTGCTTCAGGCAATAGACGCCCTGGGTGGTAATGGTGGTCGGAATCGAGGTGATATTGATGCAGTTGATGGTTTCTGCGGCGGCGGGCAGTGCATAGGTGAAACCGGCGAGCACACCTAAAATCACAAGCGCCTTCGAGTACGCAAGCTCTGGTTTTTTCATGGCTATGACCCCTGATAAAGAAGCCGGATGCAAAGACGTTATGTCTTGGGTGCTATTGCCGGCGGGGATTTCATAGCACAACGCAAATCGGCGAAAGCATGCGGGAGTTCGCGCTTTCCGTCGGAAAAATCAGTGCGTGTTTGATCTGTGATAATAATCACGACAAAACAACAGCGGCTGCTGCACATGTATTGCCGAGCAATTCACTGACGGGGGGTGAAGCTTGTTCTCAGGGGATTTCCGCTAGGCGTTGCTTCAACGCCGCCAACGCGCGAGCGCGGTGGCTGACACGATTCTTCAGCGCGTCGTCGATCTCGCCGGCCGATATGCCGTATTCGGTGTCGAAAAACACCGGCTGGTAGCCGAAGCCCTTGCCGCCGCGGCGCTCGTGCAGCACGCGGCCGTGCCAAACGCCTTCGGCGACGATCGGGCGCGGGTCGCCGGCGTGGCGCAACAGCACGATCACCGCGTAGAAATGCGCGGTGCGTCGCTCTTCGGGCGTGTCCTCCAGCGCGGCCAGCAGCTTGTCGATGTTGGCCTCGGCGTCGCCGTGCCTGCCGGCGTAGCGCGCCGAGTACAGGCCCGGCGCGCCGCCGAGCGCGTCCACGCACAGGCCCGAGTCGTCGGCCAGCGCCGGCAGGCCGGTGGCCGCGCTCGCGTGGCGGGCCTTGAGCAGCGCGTTCTCGACGAAGGTGCCGCCGGTCTCCTCGGCGTCCTCGACGCCGAGATCGCTCTGCGCCACCAGTTCGATGCCGGTATCGGCGAGCAGTTCGCGCAATTCCACCAGTTTGCCGGCGTTGCTGCTGGCGAGGACGATGCGTTGCATGGGCTTCGGGCGTGGCGGCGATCGCCTAGGATAGCGTGCGACGGAGCCGGGGCAGGCGGAGGCGCGATGAGCGAGCGGGTGCATCTGGAGGTGTCGGCGGGCACGGCGCGGGTGACGCTCGCGCGCGGCGAGCGCCACAACGGCGTGGACCTGGCCATGATCCGCGAGATAGGCGCGGTGCAGCGGGCGCTGGCCCGGCGCCGCGACGTGCGCGCGGCCGTGCTGTGCGGCGAGGGGCCCTCGTTCTGCGCCGGCCTCGACTTCAAGGGCGTGCTCGGCGATCGCCGCGGCGCGGCGCTCGGAGTGCTGTCGCTGTGGCTGCCCTGGCGCAACCGGTTCCAGCAATGGAGCCTGGGCTGGCGCGCCCTGCCGTTCCCGGTGGTCGCCGCGGTGCACGGCAGCTGTTTCGGCGCGGGCCTGCAGCTGGCGCTCGGCGCCGACCTGCGCGTGCTGGCGCCGCAGGCGCGCCTGTCCTTCATGGAGGCGCGCTGGGGTCTGGTGCCCGATATGGGCGGGATTGCCCTGGTCCGCGAATTGCTGCCGATCGACCGAGCCAAGGCGCTGGTGATGAGCGGGCGGATCGTCGAGGCCGGCGAGGCGCTGCGCCTGGGGCTGGCGACCGAGGTCGCGGACGATCCGTTGCCGCGCGCGCTGGAACTGGCCCGGGAGCTGGGCGCGGGTTCGCCCGACGCGGTCGCCGCCGGCAAGTTCCTGCTGCAGGAGGCCTGGCGGGCGCCGCTGTCGGCGGCGCTGGCGATGGAGCGGCGCCGGCAGCGGATGCCGATCGGCCGCGCCAACCAGCGCATCGCGATGCGGCGCAATCTGGACAGGGACGGGACGCCGCCCGCGTTCGGCGAGCGCCGCGTCGATCGCTGATGCGGCGCCGTCGCGTCGCGGCTTGCCCGAGGGATCGCCGAAGGCTAGTGCTTGAGTTGCAGCAGGTCCCAGCGGTTGCCGTACAGATCCTCGAACACCGCCACCGTGCCGTACGCCTCCTCGCGCGGCGCCTCCAGGAAGCGCACGCCGTGCCCGCGCATGGCGGCGTGGTCGCGCCGGAAGTCGTCGGTATGCAGGAAGAAGCCGACGCGGCCGCCGGTCTGGTCGCCCACGCGCCGCGCCTGCGCCTCGTCCGAGGCCTGCGCCAGCAGCAGGGCGGTTTCGCGCGCGCCCGGCGGGGCCACGCGCACCCAGCGCTTGCCCTGGCCGAGATCGGTGTCCTCGAGCAGGTCGAAGCCCAGGGCCTGGGTATAGAACGCGATGGCCTCGTCGTAGTCGCGCACCAGCAGCGCGACCAGGCCCAGGCGCGCGTTCACCGCGCCAGCGCTTCGCGCTGCAGTTCGAGCAGCCGGCGGATGCCGCCGTCGGCGAGCGAGAGCAGGGCGTCGAGCTCGTCGCGGCGGAAGGCGTGGCCCTCGGCGGTACCCTGCAGCTCGATGAAGCCGCCGCCGTCGTTCATCACGACATTCATGTCGGTGTCGCAGGCGCTGTCCTCGGCGTAGTCGAGGTCGAGCACCGGCACGCCATTGCACACGCCCACCGAGACCGCGGCCACCGCGCCGAAGACCGGGTCGCGCTGGATCTCGCGCCGCGCCAGCAGCCAGCGCGTGGCCTCGACCAGGGCGACGTAGGCGCCGGTGATCGCGGCGGTGCGGGTGCCGCCGTCGGCCTGCAGCACGTCGCAGTCCAGGGTGATGGTGCGCTCGCCGAGCGCGCCGCGGTCGACGCAGGCGCGCAGGGCGCGGCCGATCAGCCGCTGGATTTCCAGGGTGCGGCCGCCCTGCTTGCCGCGCGCGGCCTCGCGGTCGCTGCGGGTATGGGTGGCGCGCGGCAGCATGCCGTACTCGGCCGTCACCCAGCCCTCGCCCTTGCCGCGCAGGAACGGCGGCACGCGGTTCTCGACGCTGGCGGTGCACAGCACGCGGGTGTCGCCGAAGGCGATCAGCACGGAGCCTTCGGCATGGCGGGTGTAGGCGCGCTCGATGCGGACCTCGCGCAACTGGTCGGGCGCGCGGCCGCTGGGACGGGTCGGGGAGTTCATCGGTGCAAGTCTAGTGGAAGACGCACGCCGTGCGCAGGCGGGCGAGGGCCGGCCGGCGGCGTCGACGGCGGTCGATCTGCGCCGATGCGCGGCCTGAGGCATACTGCTGCGCCCATTCAGACCTCCCACGAGGTTCCCGGCATGATCCGCAGCATGACCGCCTTCGCCTCGGGCGAGCGCAGCACCGAATGGGGCACGCTCGGCTGCGAGCTGCGCGCGGTCAATCATCGCTTCCTGGAACTGGGCGTGCGCCTGCCCGACGAGCTGCGCGCGCTGGAACCGGCGCTGCGCGAGCGCGTGGGCGCGCGCGTCTCGCGCGGCAAGGTCGATCTCAGCCTGCGCCTGCGCGCGGGCGAGGGCGGCGACACGCTGCAGGTCAACGCCGCGCGGGTCGGGCAGCTTTCCGAGCTGGCGCTGGACCTGGACGCGCGCTTCCCGAAGCTGCGCGTGGAATTCACCGAGCTGCTGCAGTTCCCCGGCGTGCTGCAGTCCAAGGCCGGTGATCCCGCCGCCCTGCAGGCCGAGGCGATGGCATTGCTCGATGCGGTGCTGGACGATTTCCTGCAGGCGCGCGAGCGCGAGGGCGGCAAGCTGGTCGCCGTCATCCTGGAGCGCGTGGACGCCATCGCCCGCTGCGCGGCCGAGGCCCGCGCCCTGATGCCGGCCATCCGCGCCGGGCAGCGCGCCAAGCTCGAAACGCGCCTGGCCGACCTGACGCAGTCGGGCCCGAACGGCTTCGAGGCCGGGCGGCTGGAGCAGGAGCTGGTGCTGTGGCTGCAGAAGCTCGACGTGGACGAGGAGCTCGACCGCCTCGACAGCCACATCGACGAGATCCGCCGCGTCTTCACCCAGCGCGAGCCGGTGGGACGGCGGCTGGACTTCCTGCTGCAGGAGTTCAACCGCGAGGCCAATACCCTGGGTTCGAAGTCGGTCGACACCCGCACCACCAACCTGGCGGTCGAGCTGAAGGTGCTGATCGACCAGATCCGCGAGCAGGTGCAGAACATTGAATAGCGCGGTCGCCGCGACCGGGCCGGTGGCCTTCCTGTACCGCTGGAAGGTGAAGCCGGGGATGGAGGCGCAGTTCGTCCAGGCCTGGACACGCCGCACCGATGCGCTGCGCGCGCGCGGCGGCTCGCTCGGCTCGCGCCTGCATCGCGGCGACGACGGCCTCTGGTACGGCTATGCGGTCTGGCCCAGCGCGCAGGCGCGCCGCGACGCCTTCGCCATGCCGGCGGACGAGGACGGCCGTGCGATGGACGAGGCGGTGGCCGAGCGGCTGCCGGAGATCATGCTCAGTCCGGTGGCGGACCGATTGCAGGCGGCCGCGCCGGACGGCCAGGGGAACATCTGATCCATGCGCGGAACCCTATTCATCGTGGCGGCGCCCTCGGGCGCGGGCAAATCCAGCATCGTCAACGCCTGCCTGGCGCGCGATCCGGGGATCGCGCTGTCGATCTCCTTCACCTCGCGCAATCCGCGGCCGGGCGAGCGCCATGCCGAGCACTACCACTTCATCGGCAAGGACGAGTTCCGGCAGATGATCGAGGCCGGCGATTTCTTCGAGTACGCGCTGGTGCACGGCGATTGGAAGGGCACAGCCAGGCAGTCGGTGGAGCCGCAACTGGCGGCCGGGCGCGACGTGCTGCTGGAGATCGACTGGCAGGGCGCGCGCCAGGTGCGCGAGAAGGTGCCCGATGCGGTGAGCGTGTTCATCCTGCCGCCCTCGCGCGCCGCGCTCGACCAGCGCATGCGCAAGCGCGGGCAGGACAGCGAGGCGGTGATGGCGCAGCGGCTGGCCGCCGCGCGCGAGGAGATGTCGCACTACGACGAGTTCGACTACGTCATCGTCAACGAGGACTTCGACACCGCCGTCGCCGAGATGTGCTCGATCTTCGTCGCCAGCCGGCTGCGCCGGGAGGCGCAGGCGGTCCGGCACGACGGGCTGATCCGGGCCCTGCTGGAGGACTGAGCCGCCCGTCGGCCTCAAAACCCGATATAAGTGGTTGATTCTAAAGAGTTGGCTTGCGGAAAAGGGGGCGAATCCCCATAATTCCGCATCCCTTTTTCCTTCGAGTCGACGGCCCTCAGGCCGCCGGGAGTGTTATGGCCCGCATCACCGTAGAAGATTGCCTGGAAGTGGTCGACAACCGCTTCGAGCTCGTCATGATGGCCGCCAAGCGCGCGCGCCAGCTCGCCAACGGCGTCGAGCCGCAGCTGGACAACAGCGAGCATGACGACAAGCCGACCGTGCTGGCGCTGCGCGAGATCGCCGCGCGCCGCATCGACCAGCCCTTCATCGACGCCGTCGACAAGTCCGAGCGCGAGCGCAAGGAACGCGAGGCGCTGGAATGGGCCGCCGCCGAGGTGGTCGCCGACGACGACATGTCCAAGGGCGACGACCTGTAAGCAACCGCCTGCACCGGGCGCCGCGCCGGCGCTCGGACGGCACGCGAGACCCCGCTTCGGCGGGGCCTTTGTTTTTCTGCGCCCGCCGCCGGCTCCCCGCGTTCGGTGTTTTGCCTTAGGCTCAGCGGGATGAATCCTCCCGAGCCTGCCCTTCGATCCGTGTCCGTGCCCGCCGACGAGGCGGTGCCGGACTACGTGCGCGATCTGGAGCAGGCCGCCACCTACCTGCCGGAGGAGCAGCGCCTGCTGCTGCGCCGCGCCTGGGCCGTGGGCGCCGCCGCCCACGTGGGGCAGACGCGCAAGTCGGGCGAGCCCTACATCACCCATCCGGTGGCGGTGGCGCGGGTGCTGGCCGAGCAGCACGTCGACGTGGAGACCCTGGTCGCCGCGATCCTGCACGACACCATCGAGGACACGCCGCTGACCCGCGAGGAGCTCGCCGGCCAGTTCGGCGAGACCGTGGCCGAGCTGGTCGACGGCGTCACCAAGCTGGACAAGCTCAAGTTCCAGGACCGCCAGGAAGCCGCCGCCGAGAGCTTCCGCAAGATGCTGCTGGCCATGGCGCGCGACCTGCGCGTGATCCTGATCAAGCTGGCCGACCGCCTGCACAACATGCGCACGCTGGGCGCGCAGTCGGCCGAGGCGCGCGAGCGCATCGCCCGCGAGACGCTGGAGATCTACGCCCCGATCGCCCAGCGCCTGGGCATGAACCTGATCAAGTCGGAGCTGCAGGACCTGGGCTTCCATGCCCTGCATCCGGTGCGCCACCTGGTGCTGGAGAAGCGCATCCGCTCGCAGCCGCTGGTGCGGCGCGAGGCGATGGCCAAGATCGAGGCGCAGCTGGCGCAGCGGCTGACCAACGAGGGGCTGCAGTACCGGCTGGTGAGCCGGGTGAAGTCGCCGTGGAGCATCTACAGCAAGATGCAGGCCGAGGGGAAGACCTTCGCCCAGGTGATGGACGTGTTCGGCTTCCGCATCATCGTGCCCAGCGTGGCCGACTGCTACCACGCGCTCGGCGTGGCGCATTCGGTGTTCAAGCCGCTCGACGGCCGCTTCCGCGATTTCATCGCCATTCCCAAGGCCAACGGCTACCAGTCGCTGCACACGGTGCTGTTCGGCCCCTACGGCTCGCCGATCGAGGTGCAGATCCGCACCGAGGAGATGGACCTGATCGCCGAGCGCGGCATCGCCGCGCACTGGGCCTACAAGCACGGCGGGTCGCCCAACAGCGCGCAGACGCGCGCGCATTCGTGGATCGCCAACCTGCTCGAGTCGCAGCGCGCCACCGGCTCGTCGCTGGAGTTCCTGGAGAACGTCAAGGTCGACCTGTTCCCGGACGAGGTCTACCTGTTCACGCCCAAGGGCGACATCCTGTCGCTGCCGCGCAACTCCACCGCGCTCGACTTCGCCTATGCGGTGCACACCGACGTCGGCAACCAGTCGGTGGCCGCGCGCGTGGACCGCAAGCTGGTGCCGCTGCGCACCAAGCTCGTCAGCGGGCAGAAGGTGGAGATCATCACCGCCAAATCGTCCTCGCCCAAGCCGCAGTGGCTGGAGTTCGTGGTCACCAGCAAGGCGCGCACCGCGATCCGCCACCAGCTCAAGCATCTCGAGCACGAGGACGCGGTGCAGCTCGGCCATCGCATGCTCGACCGCGCCCTGGAGGATCTCGGCAGTTCGCTCGAGCGCCTGCCCACCGCGCTGCTGGAGGCCTATCTGGCCGAATACCGCTATCCGCGCCTGGAGGAACTGCTCGCCGACATCGCGCTCGGCAACCGCATGCCCTCGCAGGTGGCGCAGGCCCTGGCCAAGCAGGGCGCCGACCTGCCGCAGCCGCCGGGCAACGTGCGCGTGCCGCGCGACGGCGACCGCATCCTGATCACCGGCAACGAGCGCGGCGTGGTGACCTTCGCGCAGTGCTGCATGCCGATCCCGGGCGACGAGATCATGGGCTACCACACTGCCGGGCGCGGGATCGTGGTGCACCGCCTGGACTGCCCCAACGTGGCCGAATACCGCAAGTCGCCCGAGCGCTGGGTGGCGATCGGCTGGGACCGCGAGGTGAGCGGCGACTTCCAGGTCGCGCTGCGCATCGAGGTGGGCAACCGGCCGGGCGTGCTGGCGCAGGTGGCAGCGGCGATCGCGCAGGCCGAATCCAACATCGACGGCGTGGAATACCTGGAGCGCGACACCAATGTCGCGGCGATCCGCTTCTCCATCGAGGTGCGGGATCGCGAGCACCTGGCGGAAGTGATCCGGCGGGTGCGGCGGCTCGGGGTGGTGCACGGCGTGCAGCGCGTCTAGCGCTTCGCTGCATGCCGGTTGCGCCGGCGACTGCGCGGGAGGGCGGCATGCGCATGCCGCCCTCCCGCGCAGTCGCCGGCGCAACCGGCATGCCGCGAAGCGCTAGACGCGCGGCCCGCCGAGCACCACCCCCCGCCGCCGCCCCCCCCCGCCGTCGGGCCGGAGGAGGGATTACACTCGTCCTTCTTCGCAACCAACGCCGACAGCCCATGCCCCGCACCCCCATCGCCACCGACCAGGCGCCTGCCGCCATCGGCCCCTATTCGCAGGCCACCCGCGCCGGCGGCACCGTCTTTCTCTCCGGCCAGATCGCGCTCGATCCGGCCACCGGCGCGCTCGTCGAGGGCGACGTCGAGGCCCAGGCGCGGCGCGCCTTCGAAAACCTCAAGGCGGTCTGCGCCGCGGCGGGCGGCTCGCTCGAGGACGTGGTGCGCGTGGGCCTGTACCTCACCGACCTGGGCGCGTTCGCGGCGGTGAACGCGGTGATGGGCGAATACTTCGCCGCGCCGTATCCGGCGCGCTCCACCATCGAGGTCTCGGCGCTGCCCAAGGGCGCCCAGTTCGAGGTGGACGCGATCCTGGTCCTGCCCTGACTCAGCCGCGGCCGCGCGCCTCGCGCGGCGCGACGCCGGTCCAGCGCTTGAAGGCGCGGCGGAACTCGCGCGCGTCGCGGAAGCCCACGCGCGCGCCGATCTGCGCGATCGACAGCTGGCCCTCGTGCAGCAGGTCGCGCGCTCGC
The DNA here is from genome assembly GCF_022662575.1 of Luteimonas aquatica. Classification (GTDB taxonomy): domain Bacteria; phylum Pseudomonadota; class Gammaproteobacteria; order Xanthomonadales; family Xanthomonadaceae; genus Luteimonas; species Luteimonas aquatica. The sequence continues at coordinate 521,028 of NZ_JALBFU010000002.1, forward strand.
TCGCTGCGCAGCTGGTCGTGGATTTCCTTGAATCCGGCGCCGGCGGCCGAGAGCTGGCGGCGCAGGGTGCGTTCGGTGAGGTGCAGGTCGGCGGCGATGTCGGCCAGCCGCGGGCTTTCGGCCATGCGCTCGCGCAGCAGGTTGCGCACGGTGGCGACGATCTCGCTGGCCCCCTGTCCGCTGGGCATCATCGCGCGGCACAGCGCCAGCGCCTGCTGCGCGCTGACCGGGTTGTAGGTGGGCAGCGGGCGTTGCATCCAGGCGCCGTCGATGATCACGCGGTTGCGCGGCATGCCGAAGCGGATCTCGCAGCCGAACAGCGGCCGGTATTGCGCGGCGTAGGCCGGCGCGGCGTACGTCAGCTCCAGGCGGCGCGGCGCGAACTCCGCGCCGACCAGGCCGCGGCACAGCATCAGCGTGCTGACGAACAGTTCCTCGCACAGGAACGGCAGGATCTGCGGCTCCTGCGCGCGCTGGTGCGCGACCATCGCGACCGCGCCGGGCTCGGAGGCGTCCATTTCCACGTCCATCAGGCCGCCGGAAATCGGCGCGTACTGCAGGCCGATGCCCACGGCCTCGCCGAAGGTGCGCGCGGTCATCATCGCCAGGCCGAGCAGGCCGAAGTTGCCGATGTTCTGGCGGCTGCCCAGGCGCAGGCCGAGGTCGGGGAACGGCAGCGCGCGCAGGGCGCGCTGCACGATGCGGCTGGCCTGGCGGTAGGACACGCGCACGCCGGCGTCGTCGATCTGCGCCCGCGTCAGCCGCAATCCGGAGAACCACGGCTCGCAGGCCACCGCCTGCTCGTCGGCGAGCTGGCATAGGCCGGAGAGGATGTTGGTGGCGTTGCTGGCCGTGGTCAGCCGCGGATCGGCGGGCGGATGCTGCACAGGGATAAATTGTCCGTTTTGCCCCCCGTCAGTATGCCGCGATTGCCCTCCACTTGCGACGGCGCGCGATCGAGACTGCAATGCGCAGGCCGGCACCGCGCCGGCGGGGAGAGGATGCGATGAAGCGCACACTTTGGGTTGCCACCGTGCTCGGCCTGCTGGCCGGCTGCGGCGGCGACGGGCAGGGCGACGCCGGCAAGACCCAGGCGCCGGCCGCGAACACCGAGTTCCAGAAAACCCTGCAGCAGCGCCTGCTCGACGCCAAGCCGGGCGAGGTCATCGAGATTCCCGCCGGCCACTACGCCTTCGAGCGCAGCCTGAGCCTGCGCGTGGACGGGGTAACCATCCGCGGCGCCGGCAAGGACCAGACCGTGCTCAGCTTCAAGGGCCAGAAGAGCGGCGCCGAGGGCCTGATCGTCAACGCCGACGACTTCACCCTGGAGAACCTCGCCATCGAGGACAGCAAGGGCGACGGCCTGAAGGTCAACGAGGGCAAGAACATCGTCATCCGCGGCGTGCGCGTGGAATGGACCAATGGGCCGGACACAGACAACGGCGCCTACGGCCTGTACCCGGTGCAGAGCAGCAACGTGCTGATCGAGGACTCGGTGGTGATCGGCGCCTCCGACGCCGGCATCTACGTCGGCCAGTCGAAGAACATCGTGGTGCGCAACAACCGCGCCGAGCGCAACGTCGCCGGCATCGAGATCGAGAACTGCATCGGCGCCGACGTCCACGACAACGTCGCCACCGAGAACACCGGCGGCATCCTGGTGTTCAACATGCCCGACCTGCCGCAGCCCGGCCACACCACGCGCGTGTTCAACAACAGGATCTTCAAGAACAACACCGACAACTTCGGCCGCAAGGGCACCGCGGTGGCCAGCGTGCCGGCCGGCTCGGGCGTGGTGGTCATGTCCAACGACGACGTGGAGATCTTCGGCAACGAGGTCGCCGACAACAAGACCGCCAACGTCATCATCGCCAGCCACTACTCGGCCGGCTACGAGGGCAAGTACAAGCCGGCGCCGACCTTCGATCCGTATCCCGAGCGTATCTACGTGCACGACAACAAGTTCAGCGGCGGCGGCGACTCGCCCGACGGCCTGGAACTGAAGGCGCTGAAGCTGGCGATGTTCGGCCTCAACGGCCGCCTGCCCGACGTGATGTGGGACGGCTACGTCAACACCAAGCGCGCGGAAGGGCCGCAGATCTGCATCCAGGGCGCCTCGGGCGTGATCAATGCCGACGGCCCCAACAAGAACAAGAACCCGAAGGCCGATGCGGCGCCGTTCAACTGCAAGCTCGATCCGCTGCCGGCGGTGACCTTGCAGCTGGGATAGGCGCCGGTGATCGATCCCATGACGATTGGCAGCATGCGCGTGCGGGTCCTGGGATGGCTGGCGTTGTCGTTGCTCCTGCTCGCCGGCTGCGCGCGCGAGCCGGCGCCGGTGCGCTTCCACGCCGACGGCTATCCGCCCAAGCTCAGCGACTGGGGCGTTGTGAGCGGCGACGGCAAGCGCCTGGTCCTGAACAAGGGTGTGGTGCCGTTCGATCTCAACACGCCGCTGTTCTCCGACTATGCGCACAAGCTGCGCACGGTGTGGATGCCCGGCGGCAAGGCGGCGAAGTACCGTCCGGAGGAGGCCTTCGATTTCCCGGTCGGCACGATCCTCAGCAAGACCTTCTTCTATCCCCGCGCCGCCGGCGGCGGCGACGCGGTGGCGCGCACCTACGACGAGTCGCGCGACCGCGACGGCCAGGGCCTGAACCTGCGCAACGTGCGCATGGTCGAAACGCGCCTGCTGGTGCGCCGCGCCTCGGGCTGGGTGGCGCTGGCCTACGTCTGGAACCGCGAGCAGACCGAGGCCGAGCTGATGCGCACCGGCGACAGCGTCGCGCTGCAGCTGGTGGCCGAGGACGGCAGCCGCGAGGACTTCACCTACCAGGTGCCCGACCAGAACCAGTGCGCGGGCTGCCATGCCAGCAACAACACCACGCGGCTGATCCAGCCGCTGGGGCCCAAGGCGCGCCATCTCAATCGCGATTACGCCTATGATGGCGGCGCCGAGAACCAGCTCGCCCACTGGAGCAGGCTCGGCTACCTGGCCGGCGTACCGGGGCAGGGCGTACCGCGCAACGCCAACTGGCGCGACGCCGCCCACGACAGCCTGGAAGCGCGTGCCCGCGCCTACCTCGACGTCAACTGCGCGCATTGCCACAACGCCCACGGACCGGCCGACACCTCCGGCCTGCTGCTGGAGATCGGCAGCCGCGATCCGCGCCACCTGGGCCTGTGCAAGCCGCCGGTGGCGGCCGGGCGCGGCACCGGCGACCGCCGCTACGGCATCGTGCCCGGCAAACCAGACCAGTCGATTATGGTCTACCGTATGGACAGCGACGACCCGGGCGTGATGATGCCGGAACTGGGGCGGGACGTGGTGCACCGCGAGGGCGTCGAACTGATCAAGGAGTGGATCGCGGCGATGGAAGCAGGGGGCTGCGAAGACAAGAGCTGAATCGGCAGGCCAGGGAGCGGCCTTACAACCAACGCGAGGGGAGAGGGAAATGTCGCTGAAACAACATGTGCTGTGCCTGTCCATGCGTCGCGCGCTGATCGGCGCGTGCGTCCTGTCGTTCGCCGGGGCGGGATTCGCCCAGGAGGCTTCGCCGGCACCGGCGGCGGCCGACGCGCCGCGGGAGGAGGCGGTCACGCTGGACCGCATCATGGTCACGGCGCAGAGCCGCGAGCAGGAATTGCAGGACGTCCCGATCGCGCTGCAGGTGGTCAACCAGCGCATGCTCGACGACATCGCCGCGCAGGACCTGGGCGACATCGACAGTTTCGTTCCCGGCCTGCAGGTCGACAGCCTGCAGCCCACCCAGCCGGAATTCCGCCTGCGCGGCATCCAGACCAACGACTTCGGCATCGGCACCGATCCGGCGGTAGGCGTTTTCATCGACGGCGTCTACGCCGGGCACGGCGGCGGCGTGCTGCTGCCTTTCACCGATGTCGAGCGCATCGAGGTGCTGAAGGGGCCGCAGGGCACCCTGTTCGGCCGCAACACCGCCGCCGGCGCGATCTCGGTGGTCACCAACAAGCCGGGCAAGGAGCTGGAGGCGCGCGCCAAGCTGCGCCTGGGCAACGACCACCGGCAATACCTGGAGGCGATGCTGAACCTGCCGACCAGCGAGGACTCCGCACTGCGCTTGAACGGCCTGTTCAACCACAGCAACGGCTGGCTGCGCGACGCCGCCACCGGCGAGGACCTCAGTCCGGAGAACAACTGGGCCACGCGCGCCGCCTTCCGCACCCGCCTGGGCGACAACACCAGCCTGCAGCTGAGCTGGGACCACGAGAGCATGGACCAGCGCGCGCAGGCCACCACCGGCATCGTGCCGCTGCCCGCGGCGCCGGGGCTGCCGCCGCTGCCGGTCGACGAGAACGCCTATCTGGATCCGCGCAAGATCCCCACCACCAACGACACCATCGGCAACGGCAATGCCGAGACCCGGCGCTACGACGGCCTGACGCTGAGCATCGAGCACAGCTTCGAGTGGGGGCACTTCGCCTCCACCTCGGCCTGGCACGACTACGACGCCGCCAACGCCGGCGTCGACGAGGACGGCACCAACCGCCGTTACCTGTACGTGGATTCGACCAATACCGAGAGCAACCGCAACTACTACCAGGAGTTCAAGTTCAGCGGCAGCAACGACCGCATCGACTGGGTGGCCGGTGCCAGCTACTACAAGGAAGAGGCGCGGCAGAGCAGCGAGATCAACAGCTTCACCGATGCCGTGGACACCATCGTGCAGAACCTGGGCCTGGCGCCGACGCCGGACGGACGCCTGTACGGCTTCTTCGACGACGTGCTGCGCGCCAACGGCATTCCTCTGACGCTGATGGGGCATCGCTGGAACGAGGCCTTCATCAACCATCTCGACACCAAGGCCTACGCGGCCTTCGGCGACGTGATCTGGCACGTCAACGACAAGTTCAACCTGACCTTCGGTCTGCGCTACACGCGCGACGAGAAGCAGTTCAGCTGGTTGAACAACCCGCGCTCGGCGCCGACCCTCGACGCCACCCTCGACCAGCTGCAGGCGATCGGCTTCTTCGACATGGTCGGCATCCCGCGCGAGGCGTTCGTCTTCGACATCGCCTTCATCGATCCGCCGGCGGTGATGAACAAGGGCAGGACGGTGCGCGACAAGCATTCCTGGAGCGACTGGAGCCCGCGCCTGGTCGCCGACTACCATTTCAACGACGACCTCATGGTCTACGCCTCGCTGGCCAAGGGCTACAAGGCGGGCGGCTTCAACACCGTGCAGATCGGCAGCCGCTTCGACAACGAGGACGTGTGGAACTTCGAGACCGGCATCAAGCAGGCCTTCCCGGAGCTGCGCCTGCAGTACAACGCCTCGGCCTACTACTACCGCTACAACGATCGCCAGTCGGTGTTCCTGGACCGGAGCACCACGATCCCGCGCTTCGTCGTGGATACCGCCGACCTCGAGGCCTACGGGCTCGACTTCGACCTGACCTGGCAGGCCACCGAGGCGCTTGGCCTGGATTTCAACGCGGCCTACATCGACTCCACCTATCGCACCTACGAATCGATCAGCGGCACCAACCTCAACGGCCAGCCCACCGGCGAGCCGTCCTGGTCCTTCGCCGGCGGCCTGAACTACCTCTGGCGCCTGCCCAACGACAGCGACCTGCGCTTCGTGCTGCGCCATGCCTACCGCGGCAAGACCCGCTGCAACGACGAATCGCAGAACCAGAACGAATGCGGGCTGAGCAATGCCCTCGCGCTGGGCGAGGCGCAGAACCGCACCGACGCCCGCCTCACCTGGACCGCGCCGCGCGGCCACTGGAGCTGGTCGGTCTACGGCAACAACCTGTTCGACAACCAGTACATCAACTCGCTCGGCACCTATGGCAAGACCGTGCTGGGCACCGTCGGCGCGCGCGTCACCACGCCGCGCACGTACGGCGTGGAGGTCGGGCTGAAGTTCTGACCTCGGCGCATTGCGCCTCCGCCGTCCCGGAGCGGGCGGCGGGCGCCGCACGCCCGTCGCCGGGGTTTTGGTTTGCGGGCGTTCCCGGCATGCTTGTCGCATGCCGGCTTCCGCCCCCGCCCGCCACACGGACCCCGCGCACGTCCCGCTCACCGCCCTGCCGGGCGTGGGCGCGCGCGTGGCGGAGAAGCTGGCCGCGCGCGACCTGCGCAACCTGCAGGACCTGTGGCTGCTGTTGCCGCGCCAGTACGAGGACCGCACGGCGCTGACGCCGATCCGCGCGCTGCAGCCGGGCGTGGCGGCGCAGGTGGAGGGCCGGGTGGAGGCGGTGGAGCGCGGTTTCCGCTACCGGCCCGTGCTGCGCGTGGCCGTCGGCGACGAGTCGCATGCCACCCTGGTGCTGCGTTTCTTCCATTTCCGCGCCGCGCAGGCGGCGCAGTTCGTGCCGGGCGCGCGGCTGCGCGCCTACGGCACGCCGCGCCCCGGCCAGCACGGGCTGGAAATCGTGCATCCGAGCTATCGCATCCTCGGCGAGGACGAAGCCGGCACGCTCAGCGAAGGGCTCGATCCGGTCTATCCCGCCATCGAGGGCGTCGGACCGGCGACCGTGCGCAAGCTGATCGGGCAGGCGCTGGATCATCTTCCCGAGGAGCAGGCACTGGAACTGCTGCCGCAGGCCTGGCTGCGCGAGCGCGCGCTGCCCGGCCTGCGCGAGGCGCTGCTGGCCATGCATCGCCCGCCCAGGGACGCGGACGTCGCCGCGCTGCTGGCCGGCACGCATCCCGCGCAGCGGCGCCTGGCGTTGGAGGAACTGCTCGCCCACCACCTCAGCCTGCGCCGGCAGCGGATCGCGCTGCAGGCGCACGCGGCTTCGGCGCTGCGGGGCGAAACGCTCGCCGACCGGCTGCGCGCGTCGCTGCCGTTCGCGCTCACCGGCGCGCAGGCGCGCGTGTACGCGCAGGTGCGCGAGGACCTGGCCAAGCCGATGCCGATGCTGCGCCTGGTGCAGGGCGATGTCGGCAGCGGCAAGACGGTGGTCGCGGCGCTCGCGGCGCTGCTGGCGATCGAGGACGGCCGGCAGGCGGCGCTGATGGCACCGACCGAACTGCTCGCCGAGCAGCATCTGAACAACCTGCGCGCGTGGCTGGAGCCGCTGGGCGTGCGCATTGCCTGGCTGGCGGGCAAGGTCGCCGGCCGCGCGCGCGAAGCCGCGCTGGCGGCGGTGGCCGGCGGCCAGGCGCAACTGGTGGTCGGCACCCATGCGCTGATGCAGGAAGGCGTGGTCTTCCGCGATCTCGCACTGGCGATCGTCGACGAGCAGCACCGCTTCGGCGTGCACCAGCGCCTGGCGCTGCGCGACAAGGGCGGGGAGGGCGGCCGCGTTCCGCACCAGCTGGTGATGACCGCGACGCCGATCCCGCGCACGCTGGCGATGGCGGCCTACGCCGATCTCGACGTCTCGGCGATCGACGAACTGCCGCCGGGCCGCACGCCCGTGCAGACGGTGGTGCTCAGCGGCGAGCGGCGGCCGGAACTGGTGGAGCGCATCCGCACCGCCTGCGCCGAGGGGCGGCAGGCGTACTGGGTGTGCACGATCATCGACGAGTCGGAGGACAGCGAGAAGTCCGGCCAGGGGTGGCCGGGCTCCGGAAGGACCCGCATCGAAGCGCAGGCCGCGCAGGCCACGTTCGAGGCCTTGTCGAAGGCCTTGCCGCGGCTGCGCGTGGGCTTCGTGCACGGGCGCATGAAGGCGCGCGAGAAGCAGGCGGCGATGGCCGCCTTCAAGGCCGGCGAGCTCGACCTGCTGGTGGCGACCACGGTCATCGAGGTCGGCGTCGACGTGCCCAACGCCTCCCTGATGATCGTCGAGAACGCGGAAAGGCTCGGACTGGCGCAGCTGCACCAGCTGCGCGGCCGCGTCGGCCGCGGCGCCGCGGCCTCGACCTGCGTGCTGCTGTACCAGTCGCCGCTCTCGGCCATGGCCAGGCAGCGCCTGGAAACCATGCGCCAGACCAACGACGGCTTCCTGATCGCCGAGAAGGACCTGGAGCTGCGCGGTCCGGGCGAACTGCTCGGCACCCGCCAGACCGGCCTGGCCGCCTTCCGCGTCGCCGACCTGGCGCGCGATGCCGACCTGCTGCCGTTCGTGCACCGCATCGCCGAGCGGCTGCTGCAGGAATCGCCGCAGCTGGCCGATCGCCTGGTCGACCGCTGGATCGGCAGCGCGGCGCGCTATGCCGCCGCCTGAGGACGCGTATTTTAAGGACGCGCATCCGGAGCGGCAGGACGCCGGGCAGGCCTCCGCCGCCATGCGCTGGTTCGGCGCGGATTTCGCGCGGCTGCATCCGGCCCTGCAGGCCTTGCACCGCGGCGGCGGAACGCTGCGCGGCGAGGTCGAGGTGAGCACGGGCAGCGGCCTTGGCGGCCTGCTCGGACGTCGCCTCGCGCGCCGTCTCGGAATTCCGCTGCAACCGGCGCGGCAACCGTTCGAGGTCGCGATCGAGCATGCGGCCGGCGCGATGCGCTGGCGTCGGCGCTTCGGCGCCGGCGGCGAACTGCTGTCCACGTTCCGGCCGGTCGGGCGCTATCCGGACGGCCATTGGCGCGAGCGCAACGGGCCGGTCGAACTGCGGCTGGGCGTCGACCTGGCCGACGGCGGCTGGCGCTGGCGCCTGCTCGGCCTGCGTGCGTTCGCGCTGCCGCTGCCGCGCTGGCCGCTGCGCACGCAGGCCGACAAGCGGGTCGAGGCCGACGGTCGCTATCGCTTCGGCGTCGCGTTCTCGCTGGCCGCCGTCGGCCTGCTGCTGCGCTACGAGGGCGTGCTGCGGATCGTGCCGGACCCGCGCGCCGGCCCGGGGCAGGGCGCGGCCCGGCCCGACGAAACGGGGTAGAATTCCCCGCCGAGTCCGGATTTCAGGATGACCGACAAGACTCCGCTGCTCATCGACACCGACCCCGGCGTCGACGACGCCCTCGCCCTGCTGATGGCATTCGACGATCCGCGCCACGAGATCGTCGGCCTGACCATCGCCGCCGGCAACGTCGGCCTGCGGCATACCGTCGCCAACGCGCTCAAGCTGTGCGAGGTCGCCGGGCGCCAGGACATCCCGGTGTTCGCCGGCTGCGCCGGACCGCTGCTGCATCCGGCGCCCGATGCCGGCTACGTGCACGGCCAGGACGGCTTCGGCGACGTCGGCTACGACGCCGCGAAACGCCAGGTCGAGGCCGAGCACGCCGCGCTGGCGATCCTGCGCCTGTCGCACGAGCACGCCGGCCGGCTGCTGCTGGTGGCGCTGGGGCCGCTGACCAACATCGCGCTGGCGCTCAAGCTCGATCCCACCCTGCCGCAGCGCGTGGCGCGCTTCGTGGTGATGGGCGGTGCGGTGACCTGCCAGGGCAACATCACCCCGGCCGCCGAGTTCAACATCTATTACGACCCGGAAGCCGCGCATATCGTGCTCGAGGCCTTCGAGCGCATCGAGCTGGCCGACTGGGAGGCGGTGATCGCGCACGGCCTGCATCACGAGCGCGTGGCGCGCTGGCTGCAGTCCGGCTCCGCGCACGGGCGCTTCTACGAGCGCATCTCCGAGAAGACCCGGCTGTGGTCGATCGACCGGCGCGGCGACCATTGGTTCGCCGCCGACGCCCTGGCGATGGCCTTCGCGCTGGCGCCGGAGGGCGCGCTGGAGGTCGTGGACCGGCCGGTGGCGATCGAGCTCGAGGGCCGCCATGGCCGCGGCGCCACCGTGGTCGACTGGCGCCGCGAGAGCGGGCGCCCGGACAAGGTGGCGATCCTGATGCGCTACGACCAGGCCCGGTTCGAAGGCCTGATCGAGGCGGCCCTGCGCTAGGCGCGGGAGCCGCCGGGGCGGGCCGGGCGCGCGGAGAAACCGGGTGCTTGCGCCGCCCCGGGAATTCTGGTTAAAATGCCGCTCTTTCCTTGCGTGAATTGGTGCCCGCCATGAAGGCCGACATCCACCCCCAGTACCGCGACGTCGTCTTCCAGGACGTCACCTCGGACTTCAAGTTCCTGACCCGCTCGACCCTTGGCAGCAAGGAGACGATCAAGTGGGAGGACGGCAACGAGTACCCGCTGATCAAGGTGGAAATCTCGTCGGCGACGCATCCGTTCTATACCGGCCAGAACAAGGTGATGGACACCAGCGGCCGTATCGACAAGTTCAAGCGCCGCTACACCAAGTAAGCCGCGCCACGCGACGCCGCTGCGGCCGCCTCCGGGCGGCCGTTTGCTTTTCGGGACTTCTTTGCGCGCGACTGTCGCGATCGGGCGCCCGCGCGCCGGCGCAGTCGCACGAGGCGGCGAGAAGCCCGCGCGCCCGCCGCCGTCCGCCCGGCGCAACGCTGCATCGCGCGCGCCTTCCGGGAGCAGAGTCGGGACTCCAATCCTGCTATGCGATAATTGCTGCATCGCGGCAAGCCCCGTGCTTCCACCGCCGATCCCATCCACCCAGCGCTGTCCAGGCAGCGGGTCATCAGGAGTGTGTGCAGTGTCAGGATCCCAGAAACTCGACCAGGTCACGTTGAACGCCGGCGACAAGTCGGTGGCCCTGCCGGTGCTCAAGCCGACGCTCGGCAACGACTGCATCGACATCGCCAAGCTCAACAAGGAAACCGGACTGTTCACCTACGACGCGGGCTTCACCGCGACGGCGAGCTGCAAGTCCGCGATCACCTACATCGACGGCGACAAAGGCGTGCTGCTGTACCGCGGCTACCCGATCGAGCAGCTGGCCAAGGATTCCAGTTTCCTCGAGGTGGCCTACCTGCTGATGAACGGCGAGCTGCCGAGCAAGGCCGAATTCGCCGCCTTCGACGACGAGGTGACGCATCACACGATGATGCACGAGTCGCTGAAGAACTTCCTGCACGGCTTCCACTACGACGCGCATCCGATGGCGATCCTGTGCGCCTCGGTGGCCTCGCTGTCGGCCTTCTACCACGACACCCTGGACCTCAACGATCCGGAGCAGCGCCGCCTGGCCGCGATCCGCCTGATCGCCAAGGTGCCGACCATGGCCGCGGCCGCCTACCGCTATTCGATCGGCTGGCCGATCCGCTACCCGCGCAACAACCTCGAATACGTCGACCGCTTCCTGCACATGATGTTCGAGGTGCCGAGCGAGCCGCTGCAGATCAGCCCGGTGGTCGCCAAGGCGCTGGACCTGCTGTTCATCCTGCACGCCGACCACGAGCAGAACGCCTCCACCTCCACCGTGCGCCTGGTCGGCTCCACCGGCGCCAACCCCTACGCCTCGGTCGCCGCCGGCATCGCCGCGCTGTGGGGACCGGCGCACGGCGGCGCCAACGAGGCGGTGCTGAAGATGCTGGCCGAGATCGGCGACGCCAAGAACGTCGAGAGCGCCGTCGCCAAGGCCAAGGACAAGGATTCCGGCTTCCGCCTGATGGGCTTCGGCCACCGCGTCTACAAGAACTTCGACCCGCGCGCCAAGATCATCCGCGAGATGACCCACAAGGTGCTGGGCGAGCTCAACGTCGACGATCCGCTGCTGGAAGTGGCGCTGAAGCTGGAAGAGGCGGCGCTGAAGGACGAGTACTTCATCCAGCGCAAGCTGTACCCGAACGTCGACTTCTACAGCGGCATCATCTACAAGGCGCTGAAGATCCCCACCGAGATGTTCACGGTCATGTTCGCCATCGCCCGCACCGCCGGCTGGGTGGCGCACTGGCTGGAGCAGCAGGTCGATCCGGAAGCCAAGATCGGCCGTCCGCGGCAGATCTACACCGGCAGCGACGTGCGCGACTACGTGGCGATCGACAAGCGCTGAGGCATGCCCGAGGCGGGCGCCGGCGCGGCCTGGTCCGGACGGCGTCCGCTGCGCGGCTTCGCCGCGTTCAAATGGCTGGTGTACGCCCTGCTGGCGGCCAACGTCCTGCTGTACGGCGTGCACGGCACCCCGACCGAGCAGGTCGACACCGGGGCCTGGGTCGTACTGCTGCTCCTGTTCGAATGGGAGACCGGCGGATGGAGGACGTCGCCGCGACTGCGGCGCTGGCTGCATGCCTTGCGCATTCCCGCCGCCGGCGCGGTGCTCTGGGCCTGCTGCGACTATGCCCTGGCGGGGGAGTGGCTGGATTTCGGCAACGCGCTGACCTGGCTCGGCGTCGTGGCGATGCTGGAGCTGGAAGTGCGCATCCCGCCGCGACGCCTGCTGCTGCATGCGCTGCGGCGCTGGATCGCGATCGCGCTGTACCTGACCCTGGCCGGATTCCTGTTCGCCTGGCTCGTGCTCGGCGCGACCGAGGGCGGCGCGGCGGTCTGGCTGGATGCCTGGGACGCGCTGCTGTGGCTGGTGGCGTTCGTGGTGATCGAGCTCAACGTGTTCGGCTTCCGGCAGTGTCCGGCGGCCCCCTGAACCGCTCCGCGTCGTCCCGGGCCGCCGTGCCCACGCATTGCCGAGCGCGCCCGGCGTCGGACAGGATGTCCTTGGGTGGCGAATGGCGCGCCGGACGGCGCGGGATTTGACATCGCGGTCCACCGGGGGTAATTCCTGAGCGCTCAGGATTTCCACGGGAGGACGAGCGATGACATGGAAAGCGATGATTGCCGGAGGCCTTCTGGCGCTCGGCAGCGGGATGTTTTCCTTCGCGCAGGCGCAGGACGTCGATCCGGCGTGCATCGAACGATGCCAGGCGCGCATGCTCGAGTGCATGGATCGCGGCGGCGGCCGGACCGAATGCATGGCCGATTACCGGAATTGCCTGGACGCCTGCCCGGCGGGCGTCGCCGTCCTGGGGCTGGAAGCGGACGCCGTCGCCCAGGCGCGCTGCCGCGTCTCGCCTGGTTTCGCCGCGAGCGGCGAAGTCTCGCTGGGTTTCGCCGCGAGCGGCGAAACGCGCGGCTACGCGGCCATCGACAAGCGCTGAGGTTTCACCAAGGCGGCGGCGCCGCCATCTGGCTCGATGCGCCGCTCACTGCGGCGCGTCACCCTCGACGGCGTAATCGTCCAGATACACCGGCGGCAGGCGCGCGGCCTCTTCCAGCCATTCGCGCAGCGCGGGGCGCGCGAGCATCGACGACATCCAGGCCCGGGCCAGCGGCCAGCGCGCGGTGTCCGGCGCGTGCGCGGCCAGGCGCACGACGGTGGGCGCGAAGGCCAGGTCGGCCAGCGACAGCGCGCCGGCCAGATGCGGCCCGCCGCTGGCCGTCAGCTCGTCCTCCCAGACCGCGAACAGCCGCTGCGCCTGCGCGTGCTCGCCTGCCGTCATCGGCCGGCGGCGGGGATAGAACGCGCTCTCGAACGACAGCCTGGCGCACAGGCCGGAGAGTCCGGAATGCTGCCAGGCCAGCAGCGAACGGACATGCGCGCGCGACCTGATCTCGGCGGGGAGCAGCCTGCCGCCCGACAGTTCGTTGGCGTATTCCATGATGGCGAGCGAGTCGTAGACGACCGTGCCCTCGTCCACGAGCACGGGGACGGCCGCCGGCGGCGAGAACGCGCCGATCCTGGCGAGATTGCCGTGGCGCTGCGGCTTGCGGATGTCGACCACCTGTTCCTCGAAGGCGATCTCCGCTTCGCGCAGCGCCAGCCAGGCGCGCAACGCCCAGCTCGACGCGTTGCGCGTGCCGCTGTAGAGAATCCGCGCCATTACGGCGCGGATTCGTAGCCGGCGATTTCCTCCTCGGCCAGCAGATGCCGCAGTTGCGCGGCGGAGGCGCGCTTCATCGGCCGCTCGTCCATGCCCGAGAGCGGGGCCTGGCGCAGCGCGTCCTCGGGCAGCACGGTCAGGTCGAAGGACAGGTCCTCGGCGCTGAACACCCAGACCGGGAAATCACCCTCGCGCGCGCGGTCCAGGCGCAGGTGGCGGCTGCGCGCGTGGGCGGGGATGCGGTGTTCCTCGATGAAGCGCGCCACGGCTTCCGCGTCGTCCGCGTACAGCTGCAGCGCGATCGGCGAGTTGCCGTCGGCGGTCCCCTCCAGCACCGGGCCGACCAGGCGGGGGTCGAAGCCGGCGAAGAATTCCAGCGCGCGCAGGGCGGCCTCGCGGCGCACGCGCAGCGCGTCGCGCTGGCTGCCGCCGACGAACAGGCGCTGGTACTCGCGCAGCGCGTCCTCGATCTCGCGGTTGCGCGGCAGCGAGGCGTCGTCGTGGATGCCCAGCCGGTTGGCGGCCTTGAGCTTGGCCTGGTGGTAATCGCGGATGCCGCCTTCGGCCATCAGGCGGGCGGCTTCATGGGCGAGCCGGCGACGGCGTTCGCGGGTTCGCGTCTCGGCGTGCTGACGGGCGTGGTGCATCGCATGCTCCCGGTCCTAGCCTGCGCGCGACTGTACACGAAGTTGTATGCATGTCCACCCAACGCGGCCGTCGAAAACGTGCTCGTCGACAACGTGCCCACCGAAAGCATGCCCGTCGAAACCTCGGGCGCCGCGCCTGCGCTGGAGAGGCGACGATGCCGGCCGGCGCCGGCGGCGCCGGGCGGGAACCCGGAGGCTCAGAAGATGTCGAACGCCTTCTCGTCCGGCGCCTGGTCGAGATCCTCGTTGGTATAGGTCTCCATCCGCTCCAGATCCTCGGCCTTGACCCATTCCACGATGCCGCCGCTGCCGCCGGGGATCAGCGTGCCGTTGGCGGCCACGGTGACCTTGACCATGCCCTGGGGCGGATCGTTGCGCGCGATCGGCACGTCCTTGAGCGCCACGCGCATGAAGTCGATCCAGATCGGCAGCGCGGCCTTGCCGCCGTATTCGCGGTAGCCGAGCGAGCGGAAGTCGTCGCGGCCCACCCACACGGTGGTGACGAGATTGCCGCCGAAACCGGAGAACCAGGCGTCGCGGTGGTCGTTGGTGGAGCCGGTCTTGCCGCCGACGTCCTCGCGTCCGAGCACCTTGGCCGCCGTGCCGGTGCCGCGCTGGACCACGTCGCGCATCATCGAGACCAGCTGGTAGGCCACGCGCTCGTCGATGGCGCGCGGCGCCAGCGGCGTGCCGGGCGGCGGGGGCGGTGCCGCCACGGCGGCGGTGTCCGTCTCCTTGCCGCCCTTCTTGTCCTTGGCGCCCTTGTCCTTGTCGGGCTTGGCGGCGGTGTCCTTGTCCGCGGCCGGCGCGGCGGCCGCGCCTGGGCCGAGGTTGAAGCCGTCGACGACATTGGACACCTGGATCGCCTGCTCGCCGGAGCCGGGGCTGCAGGTGCGGCAGGCGGTCGGCGGCTTTTCCTTGAAGATCACCTTGCCGTCGCGGTCCTTGATCTCGTCGATGAACCAGGGGTTGATGCGGAAGCCGCCGTTGGCGAACACGGCATAGCCGCGCGCGACGTCGAGGGTCGGCAGCGAGGCGGTGCCCAGCGACATCGACAGGTTGGGCGGCAGCAGCGCCTCGTCGATGCCGAAATGGCTGATGTAGCGGCGCGCGTAGTCCACGCCGATGGCGTCGAGCAGGCGCACCGAGACCAGGTTGCGCGACTGCACCAGCGCCTCGCGCAGGCGCATCGGGCCGGCGAAGTTGCCCGAGTCGTTCTGCGGGCGCCACATCTGCCCGCGGCGCATGCGGAACACCACCGGCGCGTCGAGCACGATCGAGGCGGGGTTGTAGCCGCGCTCGAAGGCGGCGGCGTAGAGGAAGGGCTTGAAGCTGGAGCCGGGCTGGCGGCGCGACTGGGTGGCGCGGTTGAACTTGCTGCCGGCGAAGCTGAAGCCGCCGACCAGCGCGCGCAGGGCGCCGGTGTCCGGTTCCAGCGAGACCAGGGTGGCCTGCGCGCGCGGCAGCTGTTCCAGGCGCCAGCTCACCGTCACCGCGGGCGGCGTCTGCGGCGCGGCGTCGGCGTTCGCGCTCTTGCCGGCGTCGGCCGCGGGCGTCTTCACCGGCGTCTCGACCTTGCGCACGCGGGCGACGTCGCCGCGCGCGAGCAGGGCGGAGGGCGCGCGGCCGGTCCAGCGGCTGCTGGCGGCATCGAGGGTGAGCGTGGTGCCGTCGGCCAGCACCAGGTCGGCGGTGCCGGCGCCGCTGCGCAGCACCAGCGCCGGCAGCAGGCCACCCTGCGCCACGGTGCCGCGCAGGCGCGCGGCCGCGGTGGCGGCGTCCTCGCCGGGCGGCAGGTCGAAATGCTGCTCGACCTTGGTCCAGCCGTGGCGATGGTCGTAGGTGGCCAGGCCGTCGCGGATCGCCTTGTCGGCGGCCGCCTGCATGACCGGGTCGATGGTGGTGGTGACGTGGTAGCCCTTGGTGAGCACGTCGCCGCCGAAGCGGGCGATCATCTCCTGGCGCACCATTTCCGCGACGTAGGGCGAGTACACCTCCACCGGGCGCTCGTGCGGGGCGGCGTGCATCTGCGCCGTCTTGCCTTGCGCGGCCTCGTCGCCGCGGATGTAGCCGAGCTCGGCCATGCGGTCGAGGATGTAGTCGCGGCGCAGCTTGTTGCGCTCGGGGTTGCTGATCGGGTTGCCGCTGGAGGGGAACTTGGGCGTGCCGGCCAGGGTGGCGATCTCGTCCAGGCTCAGCTGGTCGAGCGGCTTGCCGTAGTAGTACTCGGCCGCCGCGGCGACGCCGTAGGCGCGGTTGCCGAAGAAGCTCTTGTTCAAGTACAGCTCGAGGATCTCGTCCTTGCTCAGCTCGCGCTCCATCTTCATCGCCAGCAGCATTTCCTGCAGCTTGCGCATGTAGCTGTATTCGGAGCTGAGGAAGAACTGGCGCGCCACCTGCTGGGTGATGGTCGAACCGCCGGGCACGCGCTGGTCGTTGGTGGTGGCCAGCAGCCAGACGGCACGCGCGACGCCCTTGTAGTCGATGCCGTGGTGCTTGTAGAAGCGGCTGTCCTCGGTGGCGATGAAGGCGTCCTTCACGCGCTGGGGGACCTTCTCGATGGTGATCGGGTAGCGCCGCATCTCGCCGAACAGCGCCATCAGGCGGCCGTCGCGGGCGTAGACGTACATCGGTTCCTGCCATTCCTCGTGCCGCAGCGTCTCCACGTCGGGCAGGCGCGAGGAGATCACCAGGTACAGCGTGCCCAGCGCCAGTCCCCCAAGGACCGCCGCGGCGACGCAAGCGATGAGTGTCCAGCGCAACAGGCGACGAAAACGTGACATCAAGCGGATTCCCGGGGCGTGTAACAAGGGTGTCGTGGCCGCGGAAGTATAGAGGACCGGCCTGATCCGGCCCGGAACGGGGCCGTCGCCGGCGTCACCGCGCCGGGGCGGACCCCGGCGCGGGGCGGCCGGAGGTCCGCCGGCCCGGTGCCGGCGGCATGGCCCGCCGGCTCCCGTGCCGGGCGCCGGCACGAGGCGTGAAGAAGGTCTTCACGCCCGGCCGCCCCCGGTCCAAATGCGGGCATGCGACACGCTCCGAGAACTTGCCGGTTGCCAGAGGGTGAAAAGTCCGTTATCTAGTTCGGCGGGGCACGACGCGCTGAGCGCGCCCGTGAAATGGGGAGAGATTGTGGGGTTACTCAAGAAGAGCCAGGTACCTCTGGTTGGGGTCGATATCAGCTCGACCGCCGTAAAACTGGTGCAATTGTCGCGTGCGGGCGAGCGTTACCGCGTCGAGCATTACGCCATCGAGCCGCTGCCGGCCAACGCCGTGGTGGAAAAGAACATCGTCGAGATCGACGCCGTGGCCGGCGCCGTCCGCCGGGCGTTGACCCGTTCGGGCAGCAAGGCCAAGCATGCGGCCGCGGCCGTGGCGGGGTCGGCGGTGATCACCAAGATCATCCCGATGCCGGCCGACCTGGACGACGAGGAGATGGAGTCGCAGGTCGAGCTGGAGGCCTCCAACTACATTCCGTACCCGATCGAGGAAGTGAACCTCGACTACGAGGTGCTCGGCGCCATGCCCGGCAACGGCGAGATGGTGCAGGTGCTGCTGGCCGCCTCGCGCTCCGAGAACGTCGAGCTGCGCGCCTCGGCGCTGGAGCTGGGCGGACTCGCGGCCAAGGTCATGGACGTCGAGGCGCTGGCCATCGAGAACGCCTTCGCCCTGGTCTCGCATTCGCTCAACCTGCCGCACGGCGGGCTGGTGGCGCTGGTGGACGTGGGCGCGAGCACGACCACGCTCAACATCCTGCGCAACGGCCGTAGCCTGTACAGCCGCGAACAGGCCTTCGGCGGCAAGCAGCTCACCGACGAGGTGATGCGCCGCTACGGACTGAGCTACGAGGACGCGGTCCTGGCCAAGCGCCAGGGCGGGCTGCCGGAAAGCTACGCGATCGAGGTGCTGGAGCCGTTCAAGGAAACGCTGGTGCAGCAGGTCGGCCGCCTGCTGCAGTTCTTCTATGCGGGCAGCGAGTTCAACCGCGTCGACCAGATCGTCCTGGCCGGCGGC
Organism: Luteimonas aquatica; assembly: GCF_022662575.1. Taxonomy (GTDB): domain Bacteria; phylum Pseudomonadota; class Gammaproteobacteria; order Xanthomonadales; family Xanthomonadaceae; genus Luteimonas; species Luteimonas aquatica. Next base: position 539,230 of record NZ_JALBFU010000002.1, read on the forward strand.
TGCGCTTCCATCCCGGGGCTGGCCGAGATGGCGGTGGAGCAGCTCGGCGTGCCGACCGTGGTCGCCAACCCGCTGGCGCAGATGACGCTGGGCGGACGCGTGCAGGCGCACATGCTGCAGCAGGACGCGCCCGCGCTGATGATCGCGGTGGGCCTGGCCTTGAGGAGTTTCGACTGATGGCGCGCATCAACCTGTTGCCGTGGCGGGCCGAACGCCGCAAGCAGCGCCAGAAGGAATTCGGACTGATGCTCGGGCTGTTCGCGCTGGGCGGCGTGTTCCTCTGGTTCCTGGTGAACAGCTACTACAACGCCCAGATCGCCGGGCAGAAGGAACGCAACGCCTACATGGAGGCGCGGATCAAGGAAGTGCAGAAGCAGATCGACGAGATCAAGGAGCTCGACGAGAAGAAGGCCCGCCTGCTCAAGCGCAAGGAGATCATCGAGAAGCTGCAGTCGGACCGCTCGAAGATGGTGCACCTGTTCGATTCGCTGGTGCGCACCATTCCCGACGGCGTGGTGCTCACCTCCATCGGCCAGACGGGCGAGAAGCTCACCCTGGAAGGGCGCTCGCAGTCCAATGCGCGCGTCAGTACCTACATGCGCAACCTGGAGAGTTCGGGCTGGATGACCAAGCCGGAACTGTCGATCATCAAGGCCGAGGGCGCGGTCAAGGGCCTGCCCTACGTCTTCACGCTGATCGTGACGACGGCCAATCCGAACGCGCCGCGCGACGAGGACGGCGACGGCATCCCCGACGCGCCGCCCGCGCAGGCGCCCGGCGCCCAGGGTGCGGACGCGCCCGCCGCCGGCGCCGCGCCCGCCGCGACGCCCCCGGCCGCCAAGCCGGCCGAGGCCAAGACCGCTGCAGGAGCCACGCCATGAGCCAGAAAAAGGTGTCGGTGAAGCAGCTGGACATCAACAGCATCGGCAGCTGGCCGCGCAAGTTCCAGATCGGCTTCTGCGTGCTGGTCAGCCTGGTGCTGTTCGGCCTGATGTGGTGGCTGCTGACCAGCGACAAGGGAACCGAGCTGGAAGGGCTGGAGGGCAAGGAGACCGAGCTGCGCGCCAAATTCGAGAAGGATCAGGGCCGCGCCGCCAACCTCGGGCCGCTGAAGCAGCAGCTGGTGCAGATGGAGCAGCAGCTGCAGCAGATGCTGCGGCAGCTGCCCAGCAAGACCGAGATGCCGGACCTGATCACGGACATCTCGCAGACGGCGCTCGCCACCGGCATCCGCAACGAGCTGTTCCAGCCCGAGGCCGAGACGCTGAAGGAGTTCTACGCCGAGAAGCCGATCAAGCTGGAGATGGTCGGCACCTACCACCAGTTCGGCGCCTTCGTCAGCGGCGTGGCCTCGCTGCCGCGCGTGGTCATCATGACCATGCACAACATCTCGCTGAAGCCGGCCAACGCCAGCAAGGATCCGCTCGCCTCGCTGCGCCCAGGCGGCAGCCTGCGCCTGGCCGGCACGGTGAAGACCTACCGCTACCTGGACGAGCAGGAGGTCGCCGAGCAGGAGCGCCTGGCCGCCGAGGCCGAGAAGGCGGACAAGTCGAAGAAGAAGAAGAAAAAGCCCAAGGCCAGCGACGGGGAGGGGACCTGAGATGCGCATGATCATCGCTTTGCGCCCCCTGGCCGCGCTCGCCGCAGTGCTGACGCTCGCCGGCTGCGGCCGCAGCATCACCAGCACCCCGGGCGATGCGCCCAACCTCGAGGAATGGGTGGCCGAGATCAGGGCCAAGCCCGCGCCGCCGCTGGATCCCTTGCCGGTGATGCAGCAGTTCGAGACCTTCGAATACGCCGCCCAGGCCCTGCGCGACCCCTTCAGCGACGCCTTCACCGACGAGGACTCGGGCAGCGGACCGCGCCCGGACTCGCACCGGCGCAAGCAGCCGCTGGAGCAGTTTCCGCTGGATACGCTCGACATGGTCGGCATCATCCAGGCCGGCGGCATCGTCGCGCTGGTGCAGGCGCCGGACAAGGTCGTGTACCGGGTGCAGCCCGGCATGTACATCGGCCAGAACGATGGTCGTGTAACATCGGTCAGCAAGGATCGGATCGATCTTGTTGAATTGGTTCCAGATGGCGCAGGGGGCTGGCTGGAGAGACCGGCATCGGTCGCGCTCGAAGACAAGTGACTAGGGGAGAGCAGATGTTTGTTAAAAACAAGTTAATCCTGCGGCAGCGCCGAGCTACGGCCCTGCGCGCGGGCACGGCAGGACTGGCCGTCGGCCTGTTCGCGGCCTTCGGCGGCGTCCATGCCGCTCCCATCGGCGGCGCCACCGCGCTGCCGGTGTCCGCGCAGTCCGTCGCGGCCAACGCCGGCGTCGATCCCGCCAAGCAGCTCCCCGGCGGCGTGTCGATCTCCAAGCTGGACTTCAAGCGCGGCGACGGCGGCTCCGGCAAGCTGATCCTGCGCTTCAGCGGCGACGGCGCGGTGCCCGACATGCGCACGCAGGGTTCCAGCGTGGTCATCGACGTCGGCAACGCCAACCTGGCGCCGGCGCTGCAGCGGCCGCTCAACGTCACCGACTTCGCCACGCCGGTGCAGCGCATCGACGTCAACCAGGTCGGGACCGGCTCGCGCATCGTGCTGGCCACGCAGGGCACGTTCGAGCCCATGGCCTACCAGACCGGCCGCGACTACGTGGTCGAGATCGTGCCGCGCGCGGCTGCGGCGCCCGCCGACCGTGCCGTCGGCGCGGCCACCACGACCGCTGCCGGCGCGCAGCAGGTCGCCGGCGACGCCACGCGCATGTACACCGGCCGTCCGGTCACCTTCGATTTCCAGAGCATCCCGGTCCGCACCGCGCTGAAGATCATCGCCGACGAGGCGCACCTGAACATCGTCGCCTCCGACACGGTGCAGGGCGAGATGACGCTGAGCCTGGACAACGTGCCCTGGGACCAGGCGCTGGACATCGTGCTGCAGGCCAAGGGCCTGGACAAGCGCCGCAACGGCAACGTGGTCTGGGTGGCGCCGCAGGCGGAGATCGCCAGCTCCGAGCAGGCCAAGGCCGACGCGCGCATCGCCATCGAAGAGCGCGCCGAGATGGTGACCGAGTACATCCCGGTCAACTACGCCAACGCCGAGGACATCGCCAAGCTCCTGACCGAGGAGAGCAAGGGCGGTGGCGGCGGCGGTGGCGCCGGCGGCGGGCAGAGCCGCGGCTTCCTGTCCACGCGCGGCAGCATCAGCTTCGACCGCCGCACCAACACGCTGCTGATGATCGACATCCCGCAGCGGGTGCAGACCGTCAAGAACCTCGTCAGCCAGCTCGACCGTCCGGTCGACCAGGTGGTGATCGAGGCGCGCATCGTGATCGCCAACGAGTCCTTCGCGCGCGAGCTGGGCGCCAAGTTCGGCATCAGCGGCAGCAACAGCGGCAGCCGCGACGCCAACGGCCAGCTCGTGGGACGCGACCGCTTCTTCAGCGGCGGCCTGGACAGCAACGGTGCCAACATCAACTCGGTCGCCAACGCGCAGAACCAGTACACCGAGGCGCTGAGGACCTTCAACGAGGCCTATGCCACCTGGGTGTCGGGCGGCAAGCAGGGTCCGCAGCCGATCGCGCCGAACAGGATCGTGCCGGGCATCACCCGCGGCCTGAACGTCAACCTGCCGGTCACCAATGCCGCCGGCGCGCTGGCGCTGTCGATCCTCAACGCCGGCTACCTGCTCGACATCGAGCTGTCGGCGCTGCAGCAGGAACAGCGCGGCGAGGTGATCTCCAACCCGCGCGTGGTCACCAGCAACCAGCGCGAGGCGGTGATCAGCCAGGGCCGCGAGATCGGCTACATCACCGTCACCGGCGGCCAGAACGCCAACGTGCCGACGGTGCAGTTCAAGGACGCGCTGCTCGAGCTGAAGGTCACGCCCACCATCACCAACGACGGCCGCGTGTTCCTGGCCATGGCGATGAAGAAGGACGAGATCGCCGACTACACCACCATCGCCGGCCTCGGCTCGGTGCCGAACCTGGCCAAGCGCGCGATCAACACCGCGGTGCTGGTCGAGGACGGCCAGACCGTGGTGATCGGCGGCGTGTACGAGTTCAACGACCGCAACGACGTCACCAAGGTGCCGTTCCTGGGCGATCTGCCGATCATCGGCAACCTGTTCAAGAAGAAGGGACGCTTCAAGAACAAGGCCGAGCTGCTGATCTTCGTCACGCCGAAGGTGCTGCGCGTGGCCCAGCGCAACTGAGCGCGGCATGCGATCCACCGGACGGGGCCTGCGGGCCCCGTTCGCGTTTGGCGTCGCCGTTTCCTTAACGGATAGGCGGCCGGCCGGAACCTGCGGCCGCCGAATCAGTCAAACTCGGCCCGACGCCAGACCCGCGTCGCCGCCCGCATCGACATGGATACCGCCGCCCCCTACGACGTTTCGCCGGACCTTTCCCGCCTGCACGGCTTGTTCCAGGCCCTGCGCGAGGACCTCAGCAGCGAGATCGTCGGCCAGTCCGCGCTGATCGAGCGGCTGCTGATCGCGCTGCTGGCCGATGGCCACCTGCTGGTCGAGGGCGCGCCCGGCCTGGCCAAGACCACCGCCATCCGCGCGCTGTCCTCGCGCATCGAGGCCGACTTCGCCCGCGTGCAGTTCACCCCCGACCTGCTGCCGGCCGACCTCACCGGCACCGAGGTCTGGCGCCCCCAGGACGGCCGCTTCGAATTCCAGCCCGGGCCGATCTTCCATTCCGTACTGCTGGCCGACGAGATCAACCGCGCCCCGGCCAAGGTGCAGTCGGCGCTGCTGGAGGCGATGGGCGAGCGCCAGGTCACGGTCGGGCGCCAGACCTACGGGCTCTCGCCGCTGTTCCTGGTGATGGCCACGCAGAACCCGATCGAGCAGGAAGGCACCTTCCCGCTGCCGGAAGCGCAGCTCGACCGTTTCCTGATGTACGTGCGCATCGGCTATCCCGAGGCCGCGGCCGAGGCCGAGATCCTGCGCCTGGCGCGCGAGCGCGCCAGGCAGGCCCAGCAGCCGGCGCGCGCGCCGGCGACCAGGATCGCCGCGGCGGACGTGTTCGCCGCGCGCGGCGCCGTGCTCGACCTGCACGTCGCGCCGCAGGTGGAACGCTACCTGGTGGAACTGGTGCTGGCCTCGCGCGATGCGCGGCGCTACGACGCCGAGCTGGCGCGCCGCATCGGCTGGGGCGCCAGCCCGCGCGGCTCGATCGCGCTGGAGCGCTGCGCGCGGGCGCGCGCCTGGCTGGCCGGCCGCGATTTCGTCACGCCCGACGACGTGCGCGCCATCGCCGTGGACGTGCTGCGCCACCGCGTGCTGCCCAGCTACGAGGCCACGGCCGAGGGCTGGGACGGCGAGCGGCTGGTGCGCGCGCTGCTGGACAAGGTGCCGCTGCCGTAAGGCGCGGCGTCGATCGCTACCGTCCGCATGAGCGCGCAACCGGCGACCCATTCCCTCGCGCAGGGCGACGGCATCCGTCCGACGCTGGCCGAGCTGGTGGCGCTGCGCGCTGCCGCGCAGGGCCGGCGGCCGCCGCGCCGCGGGCGCCACGGCACCAGCGGGCAGGCCTTGTCGCCGATGCGCGGGCGCGGCATGGAATACGCCGAATCGCGCGAGTACGCGCTCGGCGACGATGCGCGCCACATCGACTGGCGGCTCACCGCGCGCTCCGGCCGTCCGCACACCAAGCTGTTCCAGGCCGAGCGCGAGCGGCTCACGCTGATCGTCGCCGACACCGCGCCGGCGCTGTACTTCGGCACGCGCGTGCGCTTCAAGTCGGTGCAGGCCGCGCGCGCCGGCGCGATCGCCGCCTGGGTGGCGCTGCGTGACGGCGACCGCATCGCGGCCTTGCGCGGCAACCGCAGCGAACCGCCGGTGGCGCCGGCCTCCGGGCCGCGCGGCGCGCTGCGCGTGCTCGATGCGCTGGTGCGCTGGTACGGATCCGCCGGAGGCGGCGGCGCGCCGCGCCCGCCGGCCGACGACGCCGGGCTCGGCGTCGCGCTCGATCACGCGCGGCACGTGCTGCGCCCGGGTTCGCGCCTGCTGATCCTGGCCGATCCGGCCAGTGTCGCGGCGCTGCCCGAGCAGCGCTGGCCGGCATTGGCGATGCATAACGAAGTGGTGCTGCTGCTGCTCACCGATCCGCTGGAGCGCGCGCCGCCGCGCGCCCTGCTGCCGTTCGCCAGCGCCGGGCACCGGGTGGAGCTCGACCTGGCCGCGGAGGCGCAGCGCCGCCGCTGGCGCCAGGAATTCGTGCAGCCGGTGGATGCGGCGCTGGCGCGCCTGCCGGCGCGGGGCGTGCGCGTGCAGGTCCTGTCGAGCGAGGCGCCCAGCGACCAATGGCTGCCGATCTTCGGCAAGAGCCGGGCCGGCTGAGCATGCAGGCCGCCGACAGCCTCGTCCTGCGCGACATCCACCAGCCCGTGGCGCCGCCGTGGTGGCCGCCCGCGCCGGGATGGTGGCTGGTCGCCGCGGTGGCGGCGGCGGCGCTGGCGCTGCTGGTCTACGCCTGGCTGAAGCGTCACCGTCGGCGCCGCGCGGTGCTGCGCCTGTTCGACGAGACCTTGCGCGCGCGCGAGGGCGAGGGCGCGGCCGCGCAGGTGGCGGCGATGTCCGAACTGCTGCGCCGCGCCGCGCGGCGCCGCGATCCGGCCGCCGACACGCTCGAGGGCGAGGCCTGGCTGTCGTTTCTCGATGGCGCGGACGGCGGCCGGTCCGCCTTTTTCTCCGAAGGCGCGGGACGGCTGCTGCTCGATGGCGGCTTCCGCCGCGCGCTCGACGAGCAGGCCGTGCGCGAGCTGCGCGTGCCGGTACGCAAGCGCTATCTGGAACTGATGGCGGTGCGGCGATGAGCGACGCCTTCGCCTTCTTCTCCGACTACACGCTGGCCTGGCCCTGGCTGTTGCTGGCCTTGCCGCTGCCGTGGCTGGCGCGCTGGCTGTTGCCGGCGCGGCGCGGCGCGGCGGCCGCGCTCAACGTGCCTTACGGCGCGCGTCTGGACGCGATCGCCACCGGGCGCGGCGGCGGCCGCGCGGGCGCCGGCAATCCCTGGCTATGGCTGGCCTGGGCGCTGCTCTGCCTGGCCGCGGCGCGCCCGCAGCAATTGGGCGAGGCGGTGCAGCCGCCGCAGTCCGGGCGCGACCTGATGCTGGCGGTGGATCTGTCGGGCAGCATGGCCGAAGAGGACATGGAGCTCGGCAACGGCGTCGTCGACCGCCTCACCGCGGCCAAGGCGGTGCTGGCCGATTTCCTCGACCGCCGCGTCGGCGACCGCGTCGGCCTGCTGGTGTTCGGCCAGCGCGCCTACGCGCTCGCGCCGCTCACCCTCGACCGCGAGAGCGTGCGCCAGCAGCTGCTCGACAGCGTGGTCGGCCTGGCCGGGCAGGAGACCGCGATCGGCGACGCCATCGGCCTGGCGGTGAAGCGGCTGCGCGCGCAGCCGGCCGAGCAGCGCGTATTGATCCTGCTCACCGACGGCGTGAGCAACGCCGGCATGCTCGACCCGATCAAGGCCGCCGAGCTCGCGCGCGACGAGCACGTGCGCATCCACACCATCGCGTTCGGCGGCGCCGGCGAACTGTCGGTGTTCGGCTTCCGCCTGCCGGTGCCGGGCGGCGGCGACGACATAGACGAGGCCGGCCTGAAGCGCATCGCCGACATGACCGGCGGCCGCGCCTTCCGCGCCCGCGACACCGCGCAGCTGGCCGGCATCTATGCCGAGATCGACAAGCTCGAGCCGGTCACGCGCACCGGCAAGCGCGTGCGTCCGCGCATCGAGCGCTATCCCTGGCCGCTGGCGGCGTGCGTGCTCGGCCTGCTGCTCGCGTTCGCGATGCCGCGCAGGATGCCGGCGAGGGCGGCGGCATGAGCTTCGCCGCCTGGCAGGACGCGCTCGCGGCCTTGCATTTCCTGCGGCCGCAATGGCTGTGGGCGCTGCTCGCGCTGCCGTTGCCGGCCTGGTGGTGGCATCGCCAGCGGCAGCGGCGCAGCGTGTGGCGCGAGGCGGTCGATCCGCATCTGCTGCCGCACCTGCTGGCCGGACACGAAGGCCGGCGCGCGGCGCTGGCGCCGTGGCTGCCGCTCGCGGTCTTCGCCCTGGCGGTGCTGGCGCTGGCGGGACCGAGCTGGCGCAAGAGCGAACAGCCGCTGCTGCAGAGCCAGGCGCCGCTGGTGATCGCGCTCGATCTGTCCGACGCCTCGCTCGCGGCCGACGTGCCGCCCTCGCGCCTGCTGCAGGCGCGCGCCAAGATCGCGGCCCTGCTGAAGCAGCGCGCGGGCGGGCAGATGGGGCTGGTGGTGTTCGCCGGCGACGCCCATACCGTCGCGCCGCTGACCGAGGACGCGGGCAACCTCGCCCTGTTCCTGGACGCGCTCTCGCCGGACATCATGCCGGTGGACGGCAGCGATGCCGCCGCCGCGATCGCCTGGTCCTCGGCGCTGATCAAGCAGGCCGGCTATGGCGGCGGCGACATCCTGCTGCTGACCGACCACGCCGACGCGGCCGCGCGCCGCGCCGCGCGCGCGGCGCGCGGCGACGGCATGCGCGTGTCCGCGCTCGGCCTGGGCAGCGCCGCCGGCAGCGCCTATCGCGCGGCCGACGGCAGGATCGCGCGGGCGCGCCTGGATGCCGATTCGCTGCGCGAGCTGGCCGACGCCGGCGGCGGCCGCTACGCGGGCCTGCGCGCGGACGGCGGCGATCTCGCTGCGCTCGGCGTGCTCGATCCGCAGACCGGGCGCGATGCGGTCTCCGTGCACGCCGACAAGGCCAGCCTCTGGCAGGACGAGGGCTACTGGCTGCTGCCGCTGCTGCTGTTGCTGCTGCTCCCGGCGTTCCGGCGCGGCAGCCTGCTGGCCGCGGTGCTCGCCGTCGCCTGGCTGCCGTGGCAGCCGGCGCTGGCGGCGGAACAGGGCACGCTGTGGCGCCGCGCCGACCAGCAGGATTACCAGCGGATGCGGGCCGGCGTCGACGCCTTCCGCAAACGCGACTACGCCGCCGCGCAGCAGGCCTGGCAGGACCTGCCCGGTGCCGATGCCGCCTACAACCGCGGCAATGCGCTGGCCCAGGCCGGACGCTACCCGGAGGCGATCGCCGCCTACGACGAGGCGCTGCAGCAGCAGCCGGCGATGGCCGACGCGATCGCCAATCGCGATGCCGTGCGCGAAGCGATGAAGCGCAAGCCGCCGCAGGGCGGCAAGGGCCGGCAGAACCAGCAGAACCAGCAGAACCAGCAGAACCAGCAGAACCAGCAGAATCAGCAGAATCAGCAGAATCAGCAGAATCAGCAGAATCAGCAGAATCAGCAGAATCAGCAGAATCAGCAGAATCAGCAGAATCAGCAGAATCAGCAGAATCAGCAGAATCAGCAGAATCAGCAGAATCAGCAGAATCAGCAGAATCAGCAGAATCAGCAGAATCAGCAGAATCAGCAGAATCAGCAGAATCAGCAGAATCAGCAGAATCAGCAGAATCAGCAGAATCAGCAGAATCAGCAGAATCAGCAGAATCAGCAGAATCAGCAGAATCAGCAGAATCAGCAGAATCAGCAGAATCAGCAGAATCAGCAGAATCAGCAGAATCAGCAGAATCAGCAGAATCAGCAGAATCAGCAGAATCAGCAGAATCAGCAGAATCAGCAGAATCAGCAGAATCAGCAGAATCAGCAGAATCAGCAGAATCAGCAGAATCAGCAGAATCAGCAGAATCAGCAGAATCAGCAGAATCAGCAGAATCAGCAGAATCAGCAGAATCAGCAGAATCAGCAGAATCAGCAGAATCAGCAGAATCAGCAGAATCAGCAGAATCAGCAGAATCAGCAGAATCAGCAGAATCAGCAGAATCAGCAGAATCAGCAGAATCAGCAGAATCAGCAGAATCAGCAGAATCAGCAGAATCAGCAGAATCAGCAGAATCAGCAGAATCAGCAGAATCAGCAGAATCAGCAGAATCAGCAGAATCAGCAGAATCAGCAGAATCAGCAGAATCAGCAGAATCAGCAGAATCAGCAGAACCCGCCCTCGTCCGGGCAACCCCCGCCCAAGCCCGGCGATGCCCAGGCGCAGCGCAAGGCCGATGCCGAGCAGCGCGCCCGTATGGAGCAGGCCTTGCGCAAGCAGGCGCAGGACCGGCGGGACGCGAACGCCGCCGGCCAGCGGCGTCGCGAGGAAACCCCGGCCGAGCGCGAGCGGCGCCAGGCCAACGACGCCTGGCTGCGGCGGGTGCCGGACGATCCCGGCGGCCTGCTGCGCGCCAAGTTCCGGCTCGAATACGAACGCCGCCAGGAAACCGGAGAACGTTGATGCCCAGCGGCACGAAGCCAAGCACGATGCAGTCTGACGGCGCGCGGTCGAGCCGCATGCGGTCGTGGCCGATGCGATGCCTGCTGTGCCTGTCGCTCCTGTGCATGGCCGTGGCCGCGCAGGCGCAGACGCGCGCCTGGATCGACCGCGACAACATCGCCGTCGGCGAAACGACCACGCTCAACATCGAAACCGACGACATGACCGCCGATGCGCCCGACTATTCGGCGCTGGAACGGGATTTCGACATCAGCGGCAGCACCAGCAGCCGCCAGGTCGACGTCGACAACGGCCGGACGCGCGCCCGCGTCCTCTACGCGGTGGCATTGCAGCCCAAGCGCGAGGGGACGCTGACCGTTCCCGCGCTGCGGGTCGGCGCGCGCAACACGCAGCCGTTGTCGCTGACCGTGGTGGCCGCACGCGCCACGCGCGCCGGCGGTCCGGTCTTCATCGAGGCCTCCGCCGACGATCCGGCGCCCTACGTGCAGCAGTCGGTGGGCTATACGGTGCGCCTGTACTACGAGACCCCGCTGATTTCCGGCCAGCTCGACCAGCCGGCGCCGGACGGCGCGACGCTGCAGCGGGTGGGCAAGGACCTGCAGTACACCGACCAGGTCCAGGGCAAGCGCTACACCGTGGTGGAGCGCCGCTACCTGCTGATCCCGGAGCGCAGCGGCCCGCTCAGCGTGCCCGGCGCGCAATTCCGGGGGCGCGGGGTCGGCGGTTTCTTCGACGACATGTTCGGCGACGGCGAGCGCGACCTGAGCGCGTCCGGCGCCTCGACCCGGCTGCAGGTGCGCGCCGTGCCCGCCAACGCGCCGCAGCCCTGGCTGCCCTTGCGCGGCCTGACGCTGCGCTATCTCTCCACGCCGCAGCGCTTGCGCAACGGCGAGGCGGCGACGGTGGTGGTGGAGGCGCGCGCCGACGGCGCCAGCGCCGCGCAACTGCCGGAGCTGCAGATCTCGGCGGCGGACGGCGCGCAGGTGTTTCCCGACCCGGTGCAGAGCGACGACCGCCTCGACCGCGGCCGCCCGCAGGCCACGCTCACGCGCAAGTTCTCGCTGGTGCCGGCGCGCACCGGCGCGCTGCGCGTGGCCGGGCCGCGCATCGTCTGGTGGGACACGCGCGCCGGCATCGAGCGCATCGCCTCGCTGCCCGACCTCAACCTGCAGGTGGCGGCCGGCGCGCCCGGCACGCAGGCGCCGGCGAACACGGCTTCGCCGCTGTCGGTGCTGACCGGCGGCGGCGACGACGGCACCCAGGTCGCGGGCGGCGCGTCGCAGGTGCGGCCGTGGGCATTCGCGACCGTGCTGTTCGCGATGCTCTGGCTGCTGACGCTGGGCTGGGCGCTGCATCGCCGCGGCGCTTTCGTCCCGACGCGCGCGCGCGCGAAGGCGCGGCCGGGCGCGGCGGCCGCGCGTCCCGCCGTGCCGTCCTCCGCGGCGCCGCGCGCCGGCATGCGCGATCTGAAGCATGCATTGGACACCGGCGACCTCGGCAGCGTGGCCGAGGTGCTGTGCGCGATGGCGCAACCGGTCGCCGCCGATCTCGACGCCCTGCGCATGCGTCTGGATGATCCCGCGCAGCGCCAGGCGGTGGCGCAGCTGCAGCACGCGCGCTGGGGCGGTGGCGAGGCCGCGGCCGCGCGCGCCGCCGTGCGCGCGGCCTTCGCCGCCGGGCCACGCTGGAAGGCGGCGGCCGCGACCGCGCCGAGCGTGCTGCCGCCCCTGTATCCGTCCTGAGGCGCGCTCGCGGCCCGGCGCCGGGGGCGGTCGGGCGGGTTTGCTAAGCTGCCGCTGTTTTTTGCCAGCCGCGGAGCCGCGCCATGTCCGAACCGACCCGATCCGCCGACAAGGCGCGCATGCCCCTGCATTGGAAGATCGGCATCGGCTTCGCCATCGGCCTGGTGCTCGGGCTGTTCGTGCACTACGGGGCCGGGGCCGATGCCTCGTGGGTGAAGATGCTCACGCAGTACGCGACGCAGCCCTTCTCCACGATCTTCCTCAACCTGATCTTCATGATGATCGTGCCGCTGCTGTTCTCGGCGCTGGTGGTCGGCGTGTCGGAGATGGGCGACATCGGCTCGCTGGGCCGGATCGGCTGGCGCACGCTGCTCTACACCATCCTGCTCTCCGGCGCGGCGGTGCTGCTGGGGCTGGTGATGGTGAACCTGTTCCAGCCCGGCGCCGGCGTGGACAAGGCGCTGGCGCAGCAGTTGCTCGCCGAGGGCGCTGAGCGCGCCCAGGCCATCGTCAAGGACAGCAGCAACAGCGATTCCAGCGGCCTGCACATGCTGCTCTCGATCGTGCCCTCGAACGTGATCGGCGCCGCCTCCGACAACGCCTCGATCCTGGCGCTGATGTTCTTCGCGCTGATGTTCGGCGTGGGCATGGTGCTGACGCGCTCGGCGGCGGTGGACACGCTCAAGCGCGGCATCGAGGGGCTGTTCGAGATCTCGATGACGCTGATCGGCCTGATCATCCGCCTGGCGCCCTACGCCGTGTTCTGCTTCATGTTCAACCTGGCCGTGCTGTTCGGCTGGGACCTGATGCTGCGCCTGGGCGCCTACGTGCTGGTGGTGTTCTTCGCCCTGGCCATCCACATGGTGGTCACCTATTCGCTGGCGCTGAAGTTCGTCGGCGGCTATTCGCCGCTGCGCTTCTTCAAGGGCGTGCAGGAGGCGATGCTGGTGGCCTTCTCCACGGCGTCCAGCAACGCCACGCTGCCGGTCTCGCTGCGCCTGGCCGACCAGGAGCTGGGCCTGCCGCGCAAGGTCTCGCGCTTCGTGCTCACCGTGGGCGCCACCGCCAACCAGAACGGCACCGCCCTGTTCGAGGGCGTGACGGTGCTGTTCCTGGCGCAGTTCTTCGGCGTGGACCTGAGCCTGGGCCAGCAGGTGATGGTGATGCTGGTGTGCATCCTCGGCGGCATCGGCACCGCCGGCGTGCCATCCGGCTCGCTGCCGGTGGTCGCGCTGATCTGCGGCATGGTCGGCGTGCCCCCGGAGGGCATCGGCCTGGTGCTGGGCGTGAACCACTTCCTCGACATGTCGCGCACCGTGGTCAACGTCACCGGCGACCTCGGCATCGCCGCGATGGTGTCCAGGGGCGAGGCGGACGGCCCGAGCCTGGCCGACGAGGGCAATTCGGTCGGCTGAGCGCCTCGCCGTGGCGGCGGGGCGGGGCGCCGCCGCGCAATCGACGCCCGGCGGCTGCCGGGAAACGCCGTCCCGGCCGCGTCCGGGCGCCGATGCATGCAGGGGAGGGGCCGGGATGGGACAATGGGCGTCCGCTTCCGCCGCCCCCTCTGCCCCCTCATGACCGCCCCCAGCCGCCGCGACCTCGCCAACGCCATCCGTTTTCTCGCCATCGACGCGGTGCAGGCCGCCAATTCCGGCCATCCGGGCATGCCGATGGGCATGGCCGACATCGCCGAAGTGCTGTGGAACGACTACCTCAGCCACAACCCCAACAATCCGAAGTGGTTCAACCGCGACCGCTTCGTGCTCTCCAACGGCCACGGCTCGATGCTGCAGTACGCGCTGCTGCACCTGTCCGGCTACGACCTGCCGCTGGAGGAGATCAAGCATTTCCGCCAGCTGCACTCCAAGACGCCCGGCCACCCGGAGAATTTCGTCACCCCGGGCGTGGAGACCACCACCGGTCCGCTGGGGCAGGGCTTCGCCAACGCGGTGGGCATGGCGCTGGCCGAGAAGCTGCTGGCGCAGCGCTACAACCGCCCCGAGTTCGCCGTCGTCGACCACCGCACCTGGGTGTTCATGGGCGACGGCTGCATGATGGAGGGCATCTCGCACGAGGCCGCCTCGCTGGCCGGCACCTGGGGCCTGCACAAGCTGGTCGCCTTCTGGGACGACAACCACATCTCCATCGACGGCGACACCCAGGGCTGGTTCACCGACAACACGCCCGAGCGCTTCGAGGCCTACGGCTGGCACGTGATCCGCGCCGTCGACGGCCATGATCCGGAGGCGCTGAAGACGGCGATCGAGCAGGCCCTCGCGAACGAGGACAAGCCGACGCTGATCTGCTGCCGCACCACGATCGGCTTCGGTTCGCCCAACAAGGCGGGCAAGGAGTCGGTGCACGGCGCCGCGCTGGGCAAGGACGAGGTGGAGGCCACGCGCAAGGCGCTGGACTGGAACTACGCGCCGTTCGAGATCCCGCAGCCGATCCGCGACGCCTGGCGCGCCGGCAATGCCGGCCTGGTGCGCGAGGACCAGTGGAACACCCTGTTCGACAAGTACGCCGCGCGCCATCCGGAGCTGGCCGCCGAGCTGACCCGCCGCTCGCACGCCGAGCTGCCGGCCGAGTTCGCGCCCGCCGCCGACGCCTACATCGCCAAGCTGCAGGCCGAAGGCCTGAGCATCGCCTCGCGCAAGGCCTCGCAGATGGCCATCGAGACCTTCGCGCCGCTGCTGCCGGAGCTGATCGGCGGCTCGGCCGACCTCGCCCATTCCAACCTGACCCTGTGGAAGGGCAGCAAGACCGTGGCCGGCGACGACCCGGCCGCCAACTACGCCTACTACGGCGTGCGCGAATTCGCGATGACCGCGATCAGCAACGGCATCGCCGTGCACGGCGGCTTCATTCCCTTCGACGCCACCTTCCTGGTGTTCAGCGACTACGCGCGCAATGCCGTGCGCATGAGCGCGCTGATGGGCGCGCACGCGATCCACGTCTACACCCACGACTCGATCGGCCTGGGCGAGGACGGTCCCACGCACCAGCCCATCGAGCACCTGGCCTCGCTGCGCTACATCCCGCA
The DNA here is from genome assembly GCF_022662575.1 of Luteimonas aquatica. Lineage (GTDB taxonomy): Bacteria > Pseudomonadota > Gammaproteobacteria > Xanthomonadales > Xanthomonadaceae > Luteimonas > Luteimonas aquatica. The sequence continues at coordinate 554,276 of NZ_JALBFU010000002.1, forward strand.
CAACGACGTGTGGCGTCCCTGCGACGCCGTGGAGTCGGCGGCGTGCTGGCGCGCGGCGATCGAGCGCAAGGACGGCCCGAGCTGCCTGGTGTTCTCGCGGCAGAACCTGCCGCACCAGGCGCGCGATGCCGCCCAGGTCGACGCCATTTCCCGCGGCGGCTACGTGCTGAAGGATTCGGTGGGCGCGCCGGAGCTGATCCTGATCGCCACCGGCTCGGAGGTCGGCCTGGCCATGGACGCGGCGGCCAGGCTCGGCGACAAGGTGCGCGTGGTATCGATGCCGGCCAGCAACGTCTTCGACCGGCAGAGCGCCGAGTACCGCGAGTCGGTGCTGCCGCGCGCCTGCCGCAAGCGGGTGGCCGTGGAGGCGGGCGTCACCGATTTCTGGCGCAAGTACGTCGGCCTGGACGGCGCGGTCGTCGGCATCGACAGCTTCGGCGCCAGCGCGCCGGCCGAGCAGCTGTTCCCGTATTTCGGCTTCACCGTGGACAAGGTGATCGAGGCGGCCAAGGCCCTGGGCTGACCCGACCCGCATGATCCGGGCCGCATGATCCGGGCGGCGTCACCCGCGGAGACGGCCATGAGCCGTTTCCGCGGCGCTTTACGGGTAGGGAGCATCCAGGGAAGAACATCCGGAGGAATCATGAAGGCGATATGCGCGATGGCGCTGGCCGTTCTGTTGTTCGCGGGCCATGCGTGGGCGGCAACGGGCAATCCTCGCAATCCGTTTTGCGACGAGGGCTCGGTCGTCGACAGCGGAGACGGCGGAGGAGACGAGTCCAGCGGCAGCGGAAGCGAGCCGCATGGCGGTGGGTGCCAGGTCGATGTCCGGGTCCTGCTTGAAGTGGACGCCACCGGCGTGCCGACCCGATTCCGGGAGACCCAGCTCGACGGCGCGCGGCTCGAGCCCACCGACGACGGAAACCAGGCCAGGATCTGGCTCGACATCAATGCACTGGTGATCGAGCCCGGGCAAAGCCTGTCGATCGCCGAATTCACGCTGGTGCCGACGGACGTCATCAGGGGAGAATCCGGGAGGCTCGTGCTCTCCCTTGCCGAGCACGAAGGCCGGGTCGAGCTTGTCGCCGACCTGTACGAGGTGCCGGTCGGCGGATGGACGTTCTTCTGCAATGCCCGCGATGAAGAAACGCCCAGGCGGCTGATCCGGACGGGCGCCCTGGTCCTGGGCGACGACACGGACAATTTCAACGCCAGCCTCGGCATCTGGCTGGAAAGAAACAGCAAGACCGGTTTGCGATACGTTTCGATCACGCCGCCTGGTACGGGCTTGGAGCCGGTCAGGATCGCGATCGACGACGACCGGCATCGCGATTGGCGGCTCGGTCAGTTGCGCAATGCGATCGTGGCGTGGAAGCCCGCGCCCGTGGGCACGGGCGCGCACCTGCTGTGGCTGGGCGGCGGCGAGAACGGCGCGTTCCGGAACGTCGGCAGGATTGGAGCTTGCGATATCGCATCCGCCGGCATCGTCGACCGGTAACGGACCGCGACGATCACCGCGGATAGCCGTCCCGGCAGCCGCGATCTCCTTCAGCGGCGTTGCGCGCCCGGCGCCTCGCTCCCGCAGCGTTGCAGGCGCCGATACTGCGGATCGCCTTCGCCGAAACGCCGCCGCGCGATTTCCAGCGCCTCATGCATTGCGCGCTCGTCGGCCGCCGTCGCGCGGCCGCCGCGGCGCCTGAGGCAGGCGTTCTCGGCCCGCGCCAGCGCCAGATTGCCGGTTTGCCCGGGGAGGCGCGCGAATTGCGCCTGCGCCAGTGCAAGGAGCCGCATCGCCTCGTCGCGGCGGCCGAGATCGTCCAGCGCCGCCGCCAGGCCGAGCCGGTGGATCGCCACGTTGAGATGGGTCGGTGACGGACCGCGCTCGCCGATGGCAACGGCCTCGCGCAGATGCGGCTCCGCCTTGGCGGCATCGTGCAGGTACAGATGCTGCAGCAGGCCGAGGTTGTACTCGGCCATCGCCACGCGCGGATGGTCGTTTCCGTGGACCCTGCGCTTGATCGCCAGGGAGCGCTCGAAATAGCCCACCGACCGCGCCGAGTCGCCGCGGGCCTGGGCGATCGTGCCGAGTCCGTTGTAGACCGCCGCGGTGGTGGTGTGATCTTCGCCAAGGACGCGGATGTCGATCTGCGCCGCCGCCAGCGCAAGACGCTCGGCTTCGCCCAGGTGTCCTTGGTCGCGGCGCTGCAGCGCGAGCGCATACATCAGCTTGGCGACGGCCGGGTCGTTGCTGCGGATGCCGATGGCGTCCGGTTCGCGCAGGGCCGCATCGAGCAGTGTGGCGGCTTCCTCCTGGCGGCCTGCGGCCTTCAGCGCGCTGGCCAGCGACAGGCGAGCCTGCAGGCTGCGCGGGTCGGCGGGGCCGAACTGGCGCTGATACTGCGGGTCCAGCCGCCGCCACAGCGCCAGGGACTGGTCGAGACGGCCTTGCGACTGCAGGAGCGAGGCGCGCAGGCCGAGCAGTTCCAGCCGTTCCTCGCTGGATTTTGCATCGTCCGCGGACGGCAGGGTCGCCATGGCGCGGGCGAGAAAGCGGTCGGCATCCGCATATTTCGCCGTCGCCATCGCCAGCCGCGCGCGCTGCCGGTAGCTCTCGCGCAAGGCGGACGGCGGCGTGCCGGGCAGGCTTTCCCGCAGGCGCAGGGCGTCGGCGGAATGGCGCTCCGCGGACGAGTAATCGTTCAGCGCGAGGTCGATGTCGGCGATCGCCGTGGAGAGCGCGGCATGGGTCTCCGGGTCCCGGATCTGGCCCGTCGCCAGACGCCGGGAGCCGCGCGCCAGCAGCTCGCGCGCGCTGGGATCGTTGCCGCGCGCCTGCTCGGGATCGGACGCCTTGAACAGATCGACCATGAAGCCGGTCACCTGTTCCGCCTGGGCGCGCCTTGCCTCGGCGCGGTCGCGCGCCTGCGCCAGCTGCCGGGATTGCAGCACCGTGCCGATGACGAACGCCATCGAAAGCACGGCCACGACCCCGGCCGCCGCCAGTACGATGGCATTGCGCCGGACGAACTTGCCGAAGCGGTAGCCGGTTTCGCCCTGCCGCGCCGCCACCGGCCGCGATGCGAGCACCGCGCGCAGATCGTCGGCGAACTTCTCGACGCTGGCATAGCGCCGCTCCGGCTCCTTGCGCAGGGCGCGGGCGAGCACCGCGTCGAGGTCGCCGCGCAGGCGACGCTGCAGGGCCTGCGCGCCGGTCACGCCGCGCCGCAGGGCGATCTCGCGCGCTCGTTGCGGGTCGGCCTGCGCCAACCGCGCCACCGCCTGGCTGGCCGGCGGCGCATCGACCCGGACGATCTCGTAGACCAGTTGCGCCGGGGCGTAGTCGCCTGGCTCGAACGGCAGGCGTCCGGCCAGGAGTTCGTAGAGCAGCGCGCCCAGCGAATAGATATCGGTGGCGACGCTGGTGGCCTGGCCGCCGACCTGTTCCGGCGCCGCCGTTCCGGGCGAGAAGAAGCGCTGCGCCTCGACGGTGACCTCCGCGCCGTCGGCGCTTTCGCCCGGCAGCGGCTTGGCGATTCCGAAATCGAGCAGCTTGGCGGCGCCCGCCGCGTCCACCAGCACGTTGCTGGCCTTGATGTCGCGGTGCAGGACCAGCCGCTTATGCGCGTAGTCGACCGCCGAGAGCACCTCCAGCATCAGGCGCAAGCGCGCCTCGATACTCGATACATGCCGGTCGCAATACGCCGTGATGGCAAGGCCGTCGACATATTCCATCGCGAAGTAGGGCGCGCCGGTCGCGAGTTCTCCGGCATCGATCAGCCGCGCGATGTGCGGGTGTTCCAGGGACGCCAGCAGCTGGCGCTCGCGCCGCAGCCGCTCGTGCGCCTGCGGCGTGAGCCGGTGCAGCGTGGCCACCTTCAGCGCGACGTTCTGCGTGCCCCGGTCGATCGCGCGCCTGGCCAGGTAGACGCGGCCCATGCCGCCCAGGCCCAGCTCGCGCTCGATGGTGAACGGGCCGGCGCGGTCGCCGGAGGCCAGGCGGTTGGCGTCGGCCCAGGCGTCCAGCGTCTCCTGCCAGCCGGCCACGCCGGGGACGCCGGTCTGCGTGCCGAGCGCGTCGTGGGCTTCGAGCAGCCGCTGCACCGCGGCGCGCAGGGCGGCATCGCCGGTGCATTCCTGGTCCAGGAATGCCGCGCGCGCCTGCGGATCGAGCTCGATCGCATGGGCGAAGAGCGCGGCGGCCTGGGACCAGCGGACGGTGTCGGTCGGCATTCCCGTGCCTGTCCTGTTGCCTATGCCGCGGGAGGGCCGGTGAGCTGCTCGTACAGCCAGGCGCGCGCGAACTGCCAGTCGCGCTTGGCGGTGGGCAGGGAAACGCCGATCGCCTCGGCCGTTTCCTCCAGGGTCAGGCCGCCAAAATAGCGCAGCTCCACGCCCTTGGCGGCGCGGGCGTTGATGCGTTCCAGGCGGAACAGCAGGCGGTCGAGGTCGAGCGCATCGGCCATGTCGGATTGCGCGCCGCCCATCTCGCCGTCGGCGCGCAGGGTGACCTGCACGACGTCGCCGCCGCGCTTGAGCGCGTTGCGCTCGCGCAGGTGGTCGACCAGCAGGCGCCGCATCACGTGCGCGGCGATGGCGTAGAAATGGGAGCGGTTGTGGAACGGCACCCCGCGCTGCGGCACCAGCTTGAAATAGGCCTCGTTGGCGAGCTCGGTCGCCGACAGGGTGACCCGGCCGCCGGCCGAGAGCCGCTGCTGCGCCAGCCGCCGCAGCACCGGATACACCTGCTCCAGCAGCAGGGTTTCCGCGTTGGGATCACCGTCGCGCCAGTCGGACAACAATCCCGTGATGTCCTGGGGGGAGGCGGTCATGGCAGCAGCGCCTTGTCGGGCCTGAGAGCATAGCGGATCGATGTCGTTGCGGCCATTTCGGCGCGGCGCCCGACGCGATGCGCCGGGACGATTTCGACGGGAATGCGCGGCCGGGGTAGGTTCTGTCGCCTTTGCGTGTTGCCGACCATCTTTGGCGTGCGCAAACGCTGCGGCCAGCGCGGGGAACTCGACGGCGGCGCCCGCTTATCCGAGCAACGAGGGATTGAGCCGCCAGACCGCGTAGTTCAAGACAGCCGCGAAGCTCACCCAGAGCAGATAGGGGAGCAGCAGCGCGCCCGCCAGCGGCCGGACGCGCCAGAAGCCGGCCAGGGTGGCGGCGATCATGATCCACAACACCACGATGTCGGCGAAGGCAATCGCCCCGCGCCGCCATGCGAAGAACAGCCAGCTCCAGGCGGCGTTCAGGGCCAGCTGCACCAGGAACAGGACGAGCGCGGCACGGGCGCCGGCGAACCCGCGGACCCGCCATACCAGCCACGCGGCGATGCCCATCAGCGTGTAGAGCACGGTCCACACTGGACCGAACAGCCAGGCCGGCGGCGCCCAGTCCGGGCGCGCCAGCTGTCCGTAGAAAGCCGCCGCACGCACCGAGGCAGTCGCGCCCACCGCCGCCGCCGCGTAAGCGGTCGCCAGCCAGGCCAGCAAGCCGAGCAGAGTTCGTCGTCGGCTGGAGGGATGCATGGTCATGGCCTGATCCTTTTGCGATGCCGGAGGTCGGTGCCGGCGATGGCGTTTGGCCATCGTCGCATTTCCGCAGCCGGAATGCCCTCCCACCCAGGCGAACGTAAAGCTGGCGGAATGCGCTTGAATCGAAGGGCGCCCCCTATCTCAACTGCCTTGCCGGCTGCTGCGTGCCGGCGCCCCGCCGAGGCATCCCGATGCGAGCGGGCGGGCCTGCGAGCATGGCGGATCGGTGCGGCCCGGGCCAGCGTGGGCGCAGGCTCAGGGCGCGTATTGGTTTGCGGATGCCGAAATAGTCCCGGAATTAGTCCTTCGGCCCGTTGACGACGCGCTTCCCCGCCTTGCATCGGCCCCCCGAGACCTGTGATCTATTCGGGGTGGGGAGGCGGCTTTGTGGTGTGATGAGACGTGGATCGATCCGGCAAGCACGACGCGTAGATTCGCGCATGTCGTACGCGCTGCCTTCAATGCGTCAGCACGAAGACCAAGGCCATCATCAGCAACATGCTCGAGAGCATCACCAGCCAGACTGGAAGCGGTTTTCCGGCCTGTCGCGGTTCCGCCTGCTGCGGCTGCGCAAGCGCGCGCAGGATGTCGACGGCCCGGTCCCAGTCCTGTTCATGCAGCACATAGAAGCGCGCCGGGCTGCCGCCCATCGGACCGGCGATGCCGGCGACGGAGGCATCCGCATCCGAGCAGTAATACTCGATTTCCTCCTGGTCCAGTGCGATGCGCAGGGACTGTGCAAACGACAGGCTGGTCGCGGCGTAGAGAAGCTTCATCGGGATTCCATTCGATGTTCAGATCATCGACGAAGCTGCATCTGGCCGCTCCGGCAGACCGATTCAGGGCACCCGGCCGACGGGTCCGTAGAGAGGGGGCAGGAACGGGTCCGCGCGCCACGCCGAATGGCTTGAATCGAGCCCGTTGGCCCATATCTTGGCTGCATCGCTGGCGCCATGCCGGCCGTTTCTCGGGACCCTCCGATGCGAATGGACAAACTCACCTCGCGTTTCCAGCAGGCGCTGGCCGACGCCCAGTCGCTGGCCGTGGGCCGCGACAACAACCTGATCGAGCCGACGCACCTGCTGCTGGCCCTGCTGGACCAGTCCGGCGGCGGCACGCGCCCGCTGCTGACCCAGGCCGGGGTCAACGTGCCGGTGCTGCGCGAGCGCCTGACCGAGGCGCTGGACAAGCTGCCCAAGGTCTCCGGCCAGGCCGGGCAGATCTCGGTCGGCAACGACCTCGGCCGCCTGCTCAACGTCACCGACAAGCTCGCCCAGCAGCGCGGCGACGCCTTCATCGCCTCCGAGCTGTTCGTGCTGGCGGCGCTGGACGACGGCGGCGAGGCCGGCCGGGCGCTGAAGGCCGCCGGCGCCGACAAGCGCCGCCTGGAAGCGGCGATCGACGCCATGCGCGGCGGGGAGTCGGTGAAGGACGAGAACGCCGAGGACGCGCGCCAGGCGCTGGAGAAGTACACCATCGACCTGACCGCGCGCGCCGAGAGCGGCAAGCTCGATCCGGTGGTGGGCCGCGACGAGGAGATCCGCCGAACCATCCAGGTGCTGCAGCGGCGCACCAAGAACAATCCGGTGCTGATCGGCGAGCCGGGCGTGGGCAAGACCGCGATCGTCGAGGGGCTGGCGCAGCGCATCGTCAACAACGAGGTGCCGGAAGGGCTGCGCGGCAAGCGCGTGCTCTCGCTCGACATGGGCGCGCTGATCGCCGGCGCCAAGTTCCGCGGCGAGTTCGAGGAGCGGTTGAAGGCGGTGCTCAACGACCTGGCCAAGAACGAGGGCCAGATCATCCTGTTCATCGACGAGCTGCACACGATGGTCGGCGCCGGCAAGGCCGAGGGCGCCATGGACGCGGGCAACATGCTCAAGCCCGCGCTCGCCCGCGGCGAGCTGCACTGCATTGGCGCCACCACGCTCGACGAGTACCGCAAGTACGTGGAGAAGGACGCCGCGCTGGAGCGCCGCTTCCAGAAGGTGTTCGTCGGCGAGCCGAGCGTGGAGGACACCATCGCCATCCTGCGCGGCCTGAAGGAGCGCTACGCGGTGCACCACGGCGTGGAGATCACCGACCCGGCGATCGTCGCCGCCGCGACGCTCTCGCACCGCTACATCAGCGACCGCCAGCTGCCGGACAAGGCCATCGACCTGATGGACGAGGCCGCCTCGCGCATCCGCATGGAGATCGATTCCAAGCCGGAGGAGCTCGACCGCAAGGAGCGTCGCCTGATCCAGCTCAAGATCCAGCGCGAGGCGCTGAAGAAGGAGAAGGACGACGCCTCCAAGCAGCGCCTGGCCGACCTGGAGAAGGAGATCGAATCGCTGGAACGCGAATACAACGACCTGGAGGAGGTGTGGAAGGCCGAGAAGGCCACCCTGCAGGGCGCCACCAGGATCAAGGAGCAGATCGAGCAGGCCAAGCTCGACCTGGAGGCCGCGCAGCGCCGCCAGGACTACGGCAAGATGAGCGAGATCCAGTACGGGCAGCTGCCCGAGCTGGAGAAGCAGCTCAAGGCCGCGCAGGAGGCCGAGACCCAGGGCTTCAAGCTGCTGCAGGACCGCGTCACCGCCGAGGAGATCGCCGAGGTGGTCGCGCGCTGGACCGGCATTCCGGTCAGCAAGATGCTCGAGGGCGAGCGCGAGAAGCTGCTGAAGATGGAGGACGCGCTGAAGACGCGCGTGGTCGGTCAGGAGGAGGCGATCCGCGTGGTCTCCGACGCCGTGCGCCGCTCGCGCGCCGGCCTGTCCGATCCGAACCGGCCGAGCGGCTCGTTCCTGTTCCTCGGCCCCACGGGCGTGGGCAAGACCGAGCTGTGCAAGGCGCTGGCCGAATTCCTGTTCGACAGCCAGGACGCGATGGTGCGCATCGACATGAGCGAATTCATGGAGAAGCACAGCGTGGCCCGGCTGATCGGCGCGCCTCCGGGCTACGTCGGCTACGAGGAGGGCGGCTTCCTCACCGAGGCGGTGCGCCGGCGTCCCTACAGCGTGATCCTGCTCGACGAGGTCGAGAAGGCGCATCCGGACGTGTTCAACGTGCTGCTGCAGGTGCTCGACGACGGCCGCCTCACCGACGGCCAGGGCCGCACCGTGGACTTCCGCAACGCGGTGATCGTGATGACCTCCAACCTCGGCTCGCACCAGATCCAGGAGCTGGCCGGCGACGATTCGCCGGAGGCCTACGTGCAGATGAAGGCGGCGGTCATGGGCGTGGTGCAGGCGCACTTCCGCCCGGAGTTCATCAACCGCCTCGACGACATCGTCGTGTTCCACCCGCTCGACAAGGCGCAGATCAAGGCCATCGCCCGCATCCAGATGCGCGGGCTGGAGAAGCGGCTGGCCGAGCGCGGCTTGCGCATCAGCGTCAGCGACAAGGCCTTCGAACTGCTCGGCAACGTCGGCTTCGATCCGGTCTACGGGGCGCGTCCGCTCAAGCGCGCGATCCAGCAGCAGCTGGAGAATCCGCTGGCGCAGAAGATCCTGTCCGGCGAGTTCGCCGGCGGCGACACCGTGCAGGTGGATGCCCAGGGCGGGCAGCTGGTGTTCGGAAAAGCCTGATCGGCGCCAGGCGGACGCAGAGCCCGGACGGCATCGCCGCCCGGGCTCTTTCGTCAGGCGGTCTGCGCGCGCAGCGCGCGGTACGGCGGCGTCGCCATCACCATTTCGGCCAGCGAATAGGCCAGCTCGCGCTCGGCCAGCACCGCGCCGTCGGCGCCGTGGGCGAGCAGGTGCTTGACCTCGGCGTCGCTGTGCGCGCGCGCCAGCACGGTGATCCCGGGGTTGGCCGCCTTCAGCCGCGCGATGGTTTCGCCGGCTTCCAGCGCGTGCGGGATCGCGAACACGGCCAGCTTGGCGCGTTCGGGCGCGGCTTCGGGCATGACACGTTCGGCGGCGGCGTTGCCGCGCACGGCGGGGAAGCCCGCGGCGCGGGCGCGGGCGACGGTATCCGCGTCGTCCTCCACCACCACCACCGGAACGCCGCGCTCGCGCAGCAGCGTGGCCAGCTGGCTGCCGACGCGGCCGTAGCCGACCACGATGGCGTGGTCGGAGATCGTCTCGGGCACGCGATGCGCCTCGGCTTCCTGGTCGGCGGCCTGCTGCGCGTCGCGCTGGCTCTGCGCGTCCTGCTTGGCCTGCCAGCGGTCGAGCAGGGTGAACAGGAAGGGGTTGAGGATGATCGAGAGCAGGGCGCCGGCCAGGATCAGGTCATGCGCTTCCTGCGGCAGGATCTTCAGCGACAGGCCGAGCCCGGCCAGGATGAAGGAGAACTCGCCGATCTGCGCCAGGCTGGTGGAGATCACCAGCGCGGTGGTGTTGGGCCGGCCGAAGGCGCGCACGATGGCCCATGCCGCCGCCGACTTGCCGACCACGATGATCAGGAAGGTGGCCAGCAGTTCCAGCGGACGCTCGACCACGATGTGCCAGTCGAACAGCATGCCGACCGAGACGAAGAACAGCACCGCGAAGGCGTCACGCAGCGGCAGCGAGTCGTTGGCCGCCTTGTGGCCGAACTCGGATTCGTTGAGCAGCATGCCGGCGAAGAACGCGCCCAGCGCGAACGACACGCCGAACAGTTCCGCGGCGCCGAAGGCCACGCCCATCGCCACGGCCAGCACGCACAGCGTGAACAGCTCGCGCGAGCCGGTGCCGGCTACGCGTTCGAGTACCCACGGGATCACGCGCCGCCCCACCACCAGCATCAGCGCGACGAAGGCGCCGACCTTGCCGAGGGTGACGAACAGGGTCAACCAGAGGCTGCCGCCGCCGCCTCCTTCGCCGCCGAGCGCGCCGGCGAACGCCGGCACCAGCACCAGCGCCAGCACCATCGCCAGGTCCTCGACGATCAGCCAGCCCACCGCGATGCGGCCCTTGGTGGTTTCGATCAGGCGCCGCTCCTCGAGCGCGCGCAACAGCACCACGGTGCTGGCCACCGACAGCGCCAGGCCGAACATCAGGCCTGCGCCGTGCGACCAGCCCAGCCATTCGCCCAGTCCCCAGCCCATCAGCGTCGCCGCGGCGATCTGCGCGACCGCGCCGGGCAGCGCGATCGCCTTCACGTCCATCAGGTCCTTGAGCGAGAAATGCAGGCCCACGCCGAACATCAGCAGGATCACGCCGACCTCGGCCAGCTGCGGCGCCAGCGTCTGGTCGGCGACGAAGCCGGGCGTGAAGGGGCCGATGAGGATGCCGGCGACCAGGTAGCCGACCAGCGGCGACAGGCGCAGGCGCTGCGCGAGCAGGCCCAGCACGAAGGCCGCGACGAAGCCGACGCACAGGATGGCGATCAGGGAAGTGTGATGGGGCATCGGCGACTCCGTCGTGCGATGACGGGGATGATGACCGGCAAGCAAGAATCATGCAAACGTTTTCGGGTTCCGTGCAAAAAGAAACCCCGCGGATGCGGGGTTTCCCGGGGTTTTCGGCTGAATCCGCCGTTCACCATTTGTAGCCGACCTTGCCGTAGACGTAGGCGCCGTTGAAGCCGAAGGGCGATTGCGTGTTGTAGGGCAGGTAGTTGCGCGAGCCGACCGCGGCCCTGGATTCGTCCGGATATTCATCGAGCACATTGTCGCCGCCCAGGGTAAAGCTCCAGTCGCCCAGTTTGTAGGTCGCGGCCAGATCGAGGGTCCATTTCGCGCCGAAGGTCTGGTCGTTGGCGTAGATCGGCACCGGCGTGGTGCCGTCCAGCCAGGTGAACTCCCCATAGCGCGTCGCGGTGGCGGAGAATTGCCAATGTTCGCTGTTCCAGGTTCCGCCCAGCATGAACTTGTCGCGTGGCGCGCCTTCGGTGATGCGGCTGATCTCGGTACGGCCGATGCGCACTGCGTTCGGGTCGATGGCCTCCAGGGCCGCGGGATTCTTGGCGATGCTGCGAATCTCCGTCTTGCTGTAGTTGTAGCCGGCGGTGAAGTCCAGCGTGCCGGCGTCGAGCTGCCAGCGATAGGTGCCGACAATGTCGATGCCGGTGGTCTTGGTGTCCGCCGCATTGGTGAAATAGCGTCCACCGGCCACCGAGTAGCCTAGCGATTGCAGGTAGGCGCGCACGGCCGGGCTGATCAGGTTCTCGGATAGCAGGATGCGGTCGTCAATGTCGATCCGATAGGCGTCGATCGTGATGTACAGCGCATCGATCGGCTGCAGCACCAGGCCCAGTCCGTAGTTGGTGGATTCCTCGGCCTTCAGCGCCTCGGCGCCGAGAGCTTTGGCGGCCGGGTTGTCGACGCGGAAGGTCGCGATCTCATAAGGCAGCCCGCCGATGAAATTGGTGGCCACGGACTGGAAGTATTGCTGCTGCAGGGACGGGGCGCGGAACCCGGTCGATATCGTGCCGCGCAATGCCACCTTGTCGGTGAAGGCGTAGCGCGCCGACAGCTTTCCGGAGGTGGTATCGCCGAAATCGCTGTAGTCCTCGTAGCGCGCGGCGATGCCCGCGGAGAACTTTTCGTTGAAGTCGGCCTCCAGGTCGACATAGAACGCGTAGCTCTCGCGGTGGAAGCTGCCGGAATCGCCCGGCGTGAAGCCGGCGAAGACCTGCGCGCCGGGCACGATGCGGGGCGGCGTCTGGGTTTCGTTCGGCGAGACGAACGTGCCCTTGGCATAGGAGCCCGGCTCGCCTGGTTTTTCCTCGAACTTCTCGCCGCGCCATTCGGCGCCGTAGGCGAGGGTGATCGGATAGGCCATGCCGACGTCGAGCGATTTGCTGAAATCCAGGTTCAGCACGTTCTGCGTGACTTTGAGCGCACCGGCGTAGAACTTCGTCGGGGAGGTCGGTCCAAGGCTGGTATTGAGGGTGTTCTCGATATTGAAGTCGAGGTAGTTGCGGCCATAGTCGAGGCTTACGTCGATATTGGTCCCGCCGGCGGTGGTGCCGCGAACGCCGGCGACGGCGGACTGGTTCTCGCTGATGTTGTGGATCTGCGGAAGGAAGCCATTGGGGTAGATCGAAGGCGTGTTGCGATAGTCGTCGGCGGGGCGGAAGTAGCCGTTGGAAAGCACGTCCGACTTGTTGTAACCGCCGAACGCGTAGAAGTTGACGCCTTCGGCCGGCGCGTACTCCGTGTTGAAGAACAGCGCGCCGGAGTCGATCTCGGGATCGCCGTAGCGTTGCTCGACCACGCCGCGATAGGGCCTGGCGCGATTGGTCTGATCCTGGTGCCCGCCTTGTGCGGCCAGACGCAGGAAGCCCTTGTCGCCGAACTCGATGCCGACGTGGCCATTGGCGTTCCATTGCTCGCCATCGCCGGCGCTGAACTTGCCGCCGCCCAGCGATACGCCGCCATCGCTGCCGCGGCCCTTGAGCACGACGTTGATCACGCCCGCAATGGCGTCGGAACCGTATTGCGCCGAGGCGCCGTCTCGCAGTACCTCGACGCGCTCGATCGCCGAAATCGGGATCGCATTGAGATCGACCGGCGAGGAGCCGCGGCCGATGCTGCCGTTGAGATTGATCAGGGCGGTGGTGTGGCGGCGCTTGCCGTTGACCAGGACCAGCACCTGGTCCGGGGCCAGGCCGCGGATCTGCGCCGGCCGCACCGCGTCGGTGCCGTCGGTGATGGCCGGGCGCGGGAAGTTGAGCGAGGGCAGGGCGCGCGAGAGCGCGGTGGCCAGTTCGGTGGTGCCGGTGGCCTGCAGCGTCTCCGGGGTGATGATGTCGATGGGCGACTGCGACTCGGCCACGGTGCGGTCGCTGACGCGGGTGCCGGTGACGACGATGGTGTCGAGGGTGCTGGCCTCCTTCGCCGCGGCCGGGGCGGGGGCGGGGGCGGTCTGCGCGAAGGCGGCGGGGGAGGCGAGGACGAACAGCAGGGCGGCTGACAACGGAGTACGGCGCATCGAGACGACTCCTGAACAGGGTGTTCCTGGTGTTTAACACGCCCCTAACAAATGCGTCAATTCGCCCATTGTCGCGGGTGCGCGGGGCGCTCCGCGGCCGCGGCCACCCGGCCGCGACGACGGAGCGCGCCCTTGCCTACCACCTGTAACCGACCTTGGCGTAGGCGAAGGCGCCGTTGAAGCCGAACGGGGCGTAGCTGCTGTAGGGCAGCTGGCCGCTCTCGCTGTTGGCGTAGATCGCCTCGTCCGGGTATTCGTCGAGCACGTTGTCGGCGCCCAGGGTGAAGGACCAGCCGTCGAGGGCATAGCTGGCGGCCAGGTCGAGGGTCCATTTCGCGCCGAAGGTCTGGTCGCGTGCGCCGCTCGGGTCGTCGTTGAAGGTGTGGAATTCGCCATAGCGCGTGGCCGTGGCGTCCAGCCGCCAGGGGCCGGTGGTCCAGGTGCCGCCGAGGAAGAACTTGTCGCGCGGCGCGCCCTGGGTGATGCGTCCGCGCTCGACCCGGCCGATGCGGTTGAGCACGATGTCGTAGCGGTCGGCCACCGCCTCCAGCGCCGCCGGGTTCGGCGCGACGCGTTCGAGCGTGGTCTTGTTGTGGTTGTAGCCGGCGGTCAGGTTCAGCGCGCCGCCGCCCAGTTCCCAGCGGTAGCTGCCGACGATGTCGATGCCGCGCGTGCGCGTGTCGACGGCATTGGTGAAGTAGCGGCCGCCGGTGATGCTGGGATAGCCGCGTTCGGTGAGGAAGTCTTCCACCGCCGGGCCGCGCAGGTTCTCCGAGAGGATGATGCGGTCGTCGATGTCGATCTGGTAGGCATCGACGGTGACGTATAGCGCATCGACCGGCTGCAGCACCAGGCCGAGGCCGAGGTTGGTGGATTTCTCGGGCTTGAGCGGCTCGGCGCCGAGCGCGACCGCGGCCGGGTCGTCGACGGCGAAGGTGCGGATCTCGTAGGGTGTGGGATCGCCGAGCACGATCACCGTCTGCGTGGACTGGTAGAACTGCTGCTGCAGCGACGGCGCGCGGAAGCCGGTGGAGACCGTGCCGCGCAGCGCCACGCGGTCGGTGAAGGCGTAGCGCGCGGAGAGCTTGCCGGAGGTGGTCTCGCCGAAGTCGCTGTACTGCTCGTAGCGCCCGGCCAGGCCCAGCGACAGCTTGTCGGTGACGTCGGCTTCCAGGTCCGCGTAGAACGCATGGCTGTTGCGGTCGCGGTCGCTGGCATCGCCGGGCCGGAAGCCCGGGAACACCTGCGCGCCGGGTGCGCCGGGCTCGGGGCCGGTGGCGTAGGAGGCCGGCTCGCCCGCCGATTGCGCGAAGCGTTCGCCGCGCCATTCCGCGCCGAAGGCCAAGGTCAGCGGATAGGGCAGCCAGGCGACGTCGAAGCTGCGGTCGACGTCGGCGTTGAGCACGTCCTGCGTGGTCTGCAGCCTGCCGATGTGGAAGCTGCGCGGCGAGGCCGCGCCGAGGGTGCGGTTGAGGCTGTGCCGCACGTCGAAGTCGAGCCGGTTCTGGCCGCGGTTGTAGCTCAGGTCCACGTTCCAGCCGCCGGCGGTCCGGCCGCGCAGGCCGAGCACGAAGGCGCGATCGTCGCTGTGGTTGTCGATCTGCGGCAGGAAGCCGTCGGGATAGATCGCCGGAATGTTGTTGGGATTGCCGGGCGCACGGTAGTAGCCGTTGGAGATGGCGCGGCGCCGGCTGAAGGTGCCGAACGAATAGAACTCGAGGCCTTCGCGCGGCGCCCAGTGGGCGTTGTAGGACGCGGCGGCATCGTCCACCTCCGGGTCGCCGTAGCGGTGCAGCACGCGGCCGGGCGGATTGCTGGTCGGCGTGACCGGGCCGAGATAGGGGCGCGCGCGGTTGGTGTTGTCCTGGTGGCCGGCCTGCGCGGCCAGGTGCAGGGCGCCGTTCTCGCCGAGCTTGAAGCCGGCATCGCCAGCCAGCTGGTACTGCTCGCCGTCGCCGGCGCTGTACTGGCCGTAGCGGCCGCTGAGACCGCCGCCGCTGCCACTACCCTTGAGCACGACGTTGATCACGCCGGCGATGGCGTCGGAGCCGTACTGGGCCGAGGCGCCGTCGCGCAGCACCTCGACGCGCTCGATGGCGGCGATCGGGATCGCGTTGAGGTCGACGGGCGAGGAGCCGCGGCCGATGCTGTCGTTGAGATTGATCAGCGAGGTGGTATGGCGGCGCTTGCCGTTGACCAGCACCAGCACCTGGTCCGGCGCCAGCCCGCGCAGCTGCGCGGGACGGATGGCGTCGGTGGCGTCGGTGATGGCCGGGCGCGGGAAGTTGAGCGAGGGCAGGGCGCGCGAGAGCGCGGTGGCCAGCTCGGTGGTGCCGGTGGCGTCCAGCGCCTCGGGCGTGATGATGTCGATCGGCGCGGTGGATTCGGCGACGGTGCGGTCGCTGACGCGGGTGCCGGTGACGATGACCGCGTCGAGGCTGGTGGCTGGCGCGGCGGCGGCATCGGAGGCGGATTGCTGCGCCGCCGCCGGCAGGGCGGCGAGCGCAAGCAGCAGGGCGCCGGACAAGGGCGTGGTGCGGGGCATGCAGGCTCCGGGGGGAGGAGTGGGGGAGGGCGGCGGTCTGCCGTCGATCCGATTATTCGATGCCGCCGCCGCGCGCGGTCCAATTTCTGTTCATGACCAGATGCCGATCGGTCATGGGATCGGTTCGCGGAATGGTTCGTGAGATAATGGCGGCATGATTTCCTTCCGTGATTTCGCCCTGCGGCGCGGCGAACGCCTGCTGCTGTCCAATGTCGACCTGGCCCTGCACGCCGGCTGGCGCGTGGGCGTGGTCGGCCGCAACGGCACCGGCAAGTCCTCGCTGTTCGCGGCGGTGCGCGGCGAAGTGGAGGCCGATCGCGGCGACCTCGACGTGCCCAACCGCGTGCGCATCGCCAGCATCGCGCAGGAGATGCCCTCGCTGCCCGATCCGGCCATCGATTTCGTGCTCTCCGGCGACGCCGCGGTGCATGCGGCGCTGCAGAACGAGGCCAACGCCTTCGCCAACGAGGACTGGGAGGCGGTGGCCGAGGCGCACCACCGGCTCGAGGAACTGGGCGGCTACGATGCCGCCGCGCGCGCCGGCAGGCTCCTGCACGGGCTCGGCTTCCCGGCCGACACGCACCAGCAGCCGGTCAGCGCCTTCTCCGGCGGCTGGCGCGTGCGCCTGAACCTGGCGCGCGCGCTGATGACGCCCAGCGACCTGCTGCTGCTCGACGAGCCCACCAACCACCTCGACCTCGACGCCGTGCTGTGGCTGGAGCAGTGGCTGCTGAAGTATTCGGGCACGCTGCTGCTGATCAGCCACGACCGCGAATTCCTCGACAACGTCTGCACCCACACCCTGCACCTGCACGAGGGCAAGGCCAGGCTGTACGCGGGCAACTACACCGCCTTCGAGCGCCAGCGCGCCGAGCACCTGCGCCAGCAGCAGATCGCCTTCGAGAAGGAGCAGACCGAGCGGGCGCACCTGCAGAAGTTCATCGACCGCTTCCGCGCCAAGGCCAGCAAGGCGCGCCAGGCGCAGTCGCGGATGAAGCGCCTGGCCAAGCTGGCCGGCACCGAGGCGGTGCGCGCCGAGCGCGAGTTCCGCATCGATTTCCCGCAGCCGCTCAAGCTGCCGCACGCGCTGCTGCGACTCAACGACGCGCAGTGCGGCTACGGGCCGCAGGCGCGCATCCTGGACAACGTCGGCTTCGGGCTGGAGGCGGGCGACCGCATCGGCCTGCTCGGCCCCAACGGCGCCGGCAAGTCCACCCTGGTCAAGTCGCTGGTCGGCGAGCTGCCGCTGCTGGCCGGCGAGCGCTACGCGCATCCGGACCTGCGCATCGGCTACTTCGCCCAGCACACGGTGGAATCGCTGGTGGCCGGCACCTCGCCCATCGACCATCTGCGCGAGATCGCGCCGAACCTGCCTACGCAGGCCTTCCGCGACTTCCTCGGCAAGTGGTATTTCCCGGGCGATCGCGCCTTCGAGAGCATCGACGGCTTCTCCGGCGGCGAGCGCGCGCGCCTGGCGCTGGCGCTGATCGCATGGCGGCAGCCGAACGTGCTGCTGCTCGACGAACCGACCAACCACCTCGACCTGGACATGCGCGAGGCCCTGGCCGAGGCGCTCAGCGATTTCGACGGCGCCATCGTGCTGGTTTCTCACGACCGCCACCTGATCGGCCTGGTGAGCGACCTGTACTGGCGCGTGGCCGACGGCATCGTCAAGCCCTTCGACGGCGACCTGGACGAATACGCGGCCTGGCTGCGCACGCGCGCGGGCGGCAGCGAAGGCAAGCCGTCGGCGCGCGAGCCCGCCAAGCCGGCGCCGGTTGGCGCGGCGCCGGCCAAGGCGGCCAAGCCCGCGAAGATCAATCCGCACAAGCTGGCCAAGACCGAGGCGCGCGTGGCCGAACTGGAAGCGCGTCTGGCGGAGATCGAGCGCGCGCTGGCCGATCCGGACGCCTACGCCGATGGCGGCGCGCGCGCGAGCGAACTGGGGCGCGAGCAGCAGGCGCTGCGCGACGAACTGGAGCGGGCCGAGCAGGAACTGCTGACGCTGTACGACTCGGCGTAATGCCGCGCGGCGCGGTCGGCGGTCGGCCGCGCTGCGCTCCTCATCCACGCCTCACCCGACCGTCATTCCTGCGAAAGCAGGATCCAGCGACTTTGCTCTTCGACTTCATCTGGGAATCGGAAAGCACCGCTGATCAGCCCGCTGAAAGGCGAAAGGCACTGGATTCCTGCTTTCGCAGGAATGACGGGTTGGATGTCGGGGCGTGGGCGGAGCGCGAGCGCTACCTGGCGATCAGCACCAGCAGCGAGCGCGCCTCCATCCCGTAGACCGTGTTCTCCCCGCCGATCAGCGTCTCCGTTCCCGGCAAGGCCACGGTATTGGCGCCTTCGTTCCAGGTCGCCGTATCGGTCACGCGATACCACTGCCGGCCCGTTCCCGGCCAGGGCAGGGTGAAGTTCACGCCGCCCGACCAGCCGTTGTAGGCGACGTAGATCGCGGCCGCGCCGCCGCCGAACTCGCTGCCGTCCAGGCGCCAGGCGATGGCGTGGTTGTTGGCGTCGTCAAAGTAGGCGCCGTCGGCTTGCGTGCCGTCGGGCTTGAACCAGCGCAGCTGTTCCATGACGTTGCCGTTGCTGTCGGCGCCGGAATAGAAGCCGGCGGGGCGCAGCGCGGGTTGCGCCTTGCGGAAGGCGATCAGGCGCCTGGTGAAGGTCTCGAAGTCCGCCTCGTAGGCATCGCGCGTCCAGTACAGCCAGTTGGCCGGGGAATCCAGGTTGTAGGCGTTGTTGTTGCCGAACTGGGTGCGCAGCGCCTCGTCGCCGCCGGTGAGCATCGGCACGCCGGCGCTGAGCAGCACGAAGGCCAGGCCGGTGCGCGCGGCCTTGCGCTGCGCGGCCGGCGCGCCGCCCTGGTCCCAGCTGTTGTTGTGGTCCTCGCCGCCGTCGGAGGGGCCGTAGGGCCAGGGCTGGCCGTTCTGCTTGTCGTTGTAGGCGTACAGGTCGTTGAGGGTGAAGCCGTCGTGGGCGACCATGAAGTTGACCGAATGCCAGGGCCTGCGGCCGTCGTCGCCGTAGAGGTCGCTGGAGCCGGCGAAGCGCGTGGCCAGCGTCCCGGTGGTCACCGTTTCCACGCCGAGCTTGTTCTGCTTCTTGCGCAGCGCGTCGCGATACAGGCCGTTCCACTCGGCCCAGCCGGCGGGAAAGCCGCCGACCTGGTAGGCGTTGCCGCCGATGGCCCAGGGCTCGGCGATGTGGTCCACGCCGGCGCCGCCGGCGGCCGGGCGCGCGGGCAGCTCGGCGGCGATGCGGTTGATCGCGTTGCCGGCATCGCCCTTGTCGAAATTGAAGCAGCCGTGCTGGCAACTGTTGCCGAGCACCGAGGCGAGGTCGTAGCGGAAGCCGTCCACGCCCAGCGCGTCGCGCCACCAGGCCAGCGAGTCGACAATCAGGTTCTGCGCCACCGGATTGCGCGTGTTGAAGTTGCCGCCCACCCCGGTGTTGTCCCAGGGACGCTGGTAGTCGGCGGTGAGCGAGTAGTAGGCCGGGTTGTCGAGGCCGCGGAAGGAAAGCAGGTTGTAGACGGTGAGGCCGTCGGTGCCGCCCCAGGGGCCGCCCTCGCCGGTGTGGTTGTAGACCACGTCGATGTAGACCTTGATGCCGGCGTCGTGGAAGGCCTTCACCATCGCCTTCCATTCGCGCGTCGGGCCGCCGGGCGCCTTGTCCGCGGCGTAGCGGCGATCGGGCGCGAAATAGTTCAAGGTCATGTAGCCCCAGTAGTTGTCGCCGGTGGTCGAGGACGGGGCGATGTCGTTCTGGTCGTTCTCGGTTTCCTGCACCGGCAGGAACTCCACCGCGGTGACGCCCAGGCCGGCGAGATAGGCCGCCTTCCGCGCCGCGCCGGCGTAGGTGCCGCGCTGCGCGGCCGGCAGCGACGTGTCATTCATGGTCAGGCCGCGCACGTGCACCTCGTACACCACCTCGTCCTTGAAGGGGCGCGTGGGCTTGCTGCCGAAGGAGGTGGTGTCGGCCGCCAGCACGATGCCCTTCGGCGCGCAGGCGCCGCTGTCCTTGTGGCGGTGCGCGGCGCCGGTGGCGTAGAGGCTGCCGTCCTGGCAGGCCGCCGTGATCGGGTCGTGGCTGATCTCGCGCGCGTACGGATCGATCAGCAGCTTGTTGGGGTTGAAGCGGTTGCCGGCGGCGTCGACGTCGCCGACGAAGCCGGTCGCGCTGCCCTTGGTCCAGGCGGCGTCGTAGGGCCAGTTCGGCCCCCAGGCGCGGTAGCCGTAGTAGACGGTGCCGGTGATGCCGTAGCTGGCCGCGAGCGTGGCCACGGACACGCTCTTCGACCAGACGCCGCTGGCGGCGTCCTTGGCCAGCACGTAGCGGACCTTCTCCTGCTCGCCCTGGGCGGCCTTGTAGATCCACACCTCGATGCGCGTGGCGCGCGAGGAGTAGACGCGAAAGGTGATGTTTGCGCCGCCGGCGTCGTACTTCGCGCCGAGATTGTGCGCGTCGATCGCGGCGCGGACGTTGCCGCACGGCGCGATCAGCAGCAGCGCGGACAGGAAAGACGGAAACAGGCGCATCGACGGCATCCGCAGCGGCATCGCATCGTCCTCGTTGGCAATGGCGGGCATCTCTCCCGTCGCCGCAGTATCCCGCGGTGTGCGCATGCACATCGGCCGCCGCATTCGTATTCATGGCGATGCCGCGGCCGGCGACGGCTTGCCTGCGCCGGCCGATCCTGTGAGGATGCCGCTTGCTGCGATGCAGCAAGACCGATATGACAAGACCGACGTGACAAGGCCGGCATGAACCGAGAACTGCTCTATCTGATCCTGATTTTCGCGTTGCTGGTGATCCCGCGCGCGCTGCAGCGCTTCAAGATGCCGGCGCCGCTGACCTGCCTGGTGTTCGGCATCGGCGCCATGCTGGCCTGGGGCGGGAAGTCGCACGACATGGTGGTGGGGCTGCTGTCGACGCTCGGCATCTCCTCGCTGTTCCTGTTCGCCGGCCTGGAGGTCGACCTGCGTGCGCTGCGGCGCGGCATGTGGCCGCTGATCGCGCACCTGGCCATCCGCGTGGCGGGGCTGATCGGCGTGGGCTGGCTGGCCTGGCATTCCTTCGGCCTGGGCTGGCAGGCGGCGGGGCTGCTGGCGCTGGCGCTGCTCACGCCCTCCACCGGCTTCATTCTCGACTCGCTGGCGCGGCTGGGCCTGGACGAGGACGAGCGCTTCTGGGTGACCAGCAAGGCGATCGCCGGCGAGCTGCTGGCGCTGGCGGCGCTGTTCGTGATCCTGCAGGCGGGCGACCCGCTGCAGCTGGGCGTGTCCTCGCTGGCGCTGGCGGCGATGCTGGTCGGCCTGCCGCTGCTGTTCGTGGCGCTCGGGCGCTGGGTGGCGCCGCACGCGCCGGGCTCGGAGTTTTCGCTGCTGGTGATGGTGGGCATGGTCGCGGCCTTCATCACCTACAAGCTGGGCGTGTACTACCTGGTGGGCGCGTTCATCGCCGGGCTGATCGCGCGCCTGCTGCGCATCCGCATGCCGCGCCTGGCCTCGGACGACAACCTGCACGCGGTGCGCCTGTTCGCCTCGTTCTTCGTGCCGTTCTATTTCTTCAACGCCGGCACCAAGGTGCCGGCCGGCGCGCTGAGCCTGGAGGCCCTGGGCATCGGCCTGCTGCTGACGGCGGTGACGGTGCCGCTGCGCATCGGCGAGATCTGGCTGCAGCGCCGCGCGCTGTTCTTCGGCGAGCAGCACGGCAGCAGCCTGCGCGTGTCGGTGGCGCTGGCGCCGACGCTGATCTTCACCCTGGTGCTGGCGGCGATCCTGCGCGACCGCTTCCACATCCCCGATGCGCTGTTCGGCGGCCTGCTGCTGTACGCCGCCCTGACTACGCTGCTGCCCTCGCTGGTGCTGCGCGCGCCCTTCGACGTGGACCCGGCCGACGACCGCTTCCAGCACCCGGACGACGCGGCCGGACCCGGACCGGCGGCCGCGGCGGCGCGGCACCCCGACGACGGCTCCGCCGGGGGCCCCGCGAAGGCCCCGGCAGCGCCGCCGGCTTGATTTGCCCGCGCCGATCCCCAGAATTCCCCGGCGCCCCCCGAAACCGACCCTCCCGACCCGATGCCGATCTACGCCTTCCATTGCACCGCCTGCGGCCACGACTTCGACCGGCTGCAGAAGTTGTCCGATCCCGATCCGGAGACCTGCCCGGCCTGCGGCGCCCAGGCGATCAAGCGCCAGCTGACCGCCCCGTCGTTCCGCCTGGCCGGCAGCGGCTGGTACGAGACCGACTTCAAGAAGGACGGCGACAAGAAGCGCAACCTGGTGGAAGGCGGCGAGGGCGGCAAGACCGGCGAGGCGAAGGCCGAGTCCAAGCCGGCCGACGCGAAGCCGGCGGCGGACGCCAAGCCGGCGGCCAAGCCCGAGCCGAAGCCGGCCGCGCCGGCCAAGTCCGGGGACTGAGCGTTCTGCCGCGCCGGACACCCCGGCGCCTTCGGCCCGTCGGCGGATGCCGGAACGGCCCGGCCGGGCCGGTACACTAGTCGTCTTTTCCCTTTGACCGCGCCCGCTCCGGGCCGGATTGGCTTGGAACCTGTATGCGTACCCATTTCTGCGGCCTGATCGATGAAAGCCTGATCGGCCAAACCGTGACCCTGTGCGGCTGGGCGGACGTCGCCCGCAACCTCGGCGGCCTGTGCTTCATCGACCTGCGCGACCACGAGGGCATCGTGCAGATCGTCGCCGAGCCGTCCGACGCGGCCGGCAATGCCGAGGTGATCGCCGCGGCCGCGCACGTGGGCTACGAGGACTGCCTGCGCATCACCGGCACGGTGCGCGCGCGCCAGAGCGTCAACGACAAGATCCGGACCGGCCGCGTCGAGGTCGTCGCCGAGACGATCGAGCTGCTGAACAAGGCCGAGCCGCTGCCCTTCCACGCCCACGAGAACGCCGGCGAGGACATCCGCCTGAAGTACCGCTATCTCGACCTGCGCACGCCGAACATGCAGCGCATGATGCGCACCCGCATCAAGCTGGTGCAGGCACTGCGCCGCTGGCTGGACGCGCGCGGCTTCCAGGACATCGAGACGCCGATCCTCACCAAGGCCACGCCGGAGGGCGCGCGCGACTTCCTGGTGCCGGCGCGCATGCATCCGGGCGAGTTCTACGCCCTGCCGCAGTCGCCGCAGCTGTTCAAGCAGATCCTGATGATGGCCGGCTTCGACCGCTACTACCAGATCGCGCGCTGCTTCCGCGACGAGGCGCTGCGCGCCGACCGCCAGCTGGAGTTCACCCAGCTCGACATGGAGTTCGCCTGGGTCTCCGAGCGCGACGTGCAGGACGCGGTCGAGACGATGATCCGCGAGGTGTTCCGGGACGTGATCGGGGTGGAACTCGACGCGCAGTTCCCGCGCATGACCTACGCCGAGGCGATGCGCCGCTACGGCTCCGACAAGCCCGACCTGCGCATCGCGCTGGAGCTGGTGGACGTGGCCGAACTGGTGAAGGGCTCCGAGTTCAAGGTGTTCACCGACTGGGCCCATCACGCCGACGGCCGCGTGGCCGCGCTGCGCGTGCCCGGCGGCGCGGCGCTCTCGCGCAAGCAGATCGACGATCTCGCCGCGCACGCGGCCAAGTTCGGCGCCAAGGGCCTGGCCTGGATGAAGGTCGAGGACGCCGGCAAGGGACGCGAGGGCGTCAACTCGCCGATCGCCAAGTTCCTCGACGACGCCACCCTGCAGGCGATCCTGGCGGCCACGCAGGCCGGCGGCGGCGACCTGCTGCTGTTCGGCGCGGCGGACTACAAGACCGCCAGCGACTTCATGGGCGCGCTGCGCCTGAAGGTCGCCCGCGACCTCGGCCTGGTGGAGAACGCCTGGAAGCCGCTGTGGGTGACCGACTTCCCGATGTTCGAATGGGACGCCGAGGAAGGACGCTACGTCGCCCTGCACCATCCCTTCACCGCGCCTGCGGCGGACGACGAGGCGGAGCTGCGCGCCAACGCCAGGACCGCGGTCTCGCGCGGCTACGACATGGTGCTCAACGGCAACGAGATCGGCGGCGGTTCGATCCGCATCCATCGCTCGTCGATGCAGTCGGCGGTGTTCGAGCTGCTGGGCATCGGCGCCGAGGAGGCGGAGGCGAAGTTCGGCTTCCTGCTGGAAGCGTTGCGCTACGGCGCGCCGCCGCACGGCGGCATCGCCTTCGGCATCGACCGCATCGCCGCGCTGATGGCCGGCACCGAATCGATCCGCGACGTGATCGCCTTCCCCAAGACCACCACCGCGCAATGCCTGATGACCGGTGCGCCGTCCGCGGTGCCGGACAAGCAGCTGGCCGAGGTGCACATCCAGGTGCGGCCGCAGCCCGCCAAGGACTGAGCCGGCGCGACCGCGCCGTGCGCAGCAGGGCCGCGCATGCGCGGCCCTGCTTTTTTGCGGCGCTTATGTGCGCAGGAACGCCAGCAGATCCTGGTTGAGCCGGTCCTTGTGCGTGTCGGTCACGCCGTGCGGCGCGCCGGCATACACGATCAGTTGCGCGCCGGGGACCAGCGCGGCCGAGGCGCGGCCGGCGGCGTCGATCGGCACCACCTGGTCGTCGTCGCCGTGGATCACCAGGGTGGGGACGTCGAACTTCTTCAGGTCCTCGCGGAAATCGGTGGCCGAGAAGGCGGCGATGGAATCGTAGGTGTTCTTGTGCCCGCCCTGCATGCCCTGCGCCCAGAACGACTGGATCAGGCCCTGGCTGGGCTTGGCGCCGGGGCGGTTGAAGCCGAAGAACGGGCCCGAGGCGAGGTCGAGGTAGAGCTGCGAGCGGTTTTCCAGCGAGGCCTGGCGCAGGCCGTCGAAGACCTCGATCGGCAGGCCGCCCGGGTTGTCGGCGGTCTTAAGCATCAGCGGCGGCACCGAACTGACCAGAACCGCCTTCTTCACGCGGCCGGTGCCGTGGCGGCCGATGTAGCGGGCCACTTCGCCGCCGCCGGTGGAGAAGCCGACCAGGGTGGCGTCCTTCAGGTCCAGGTGCTCGATCACCGCGGCCAGGTCGTCGGCGTAGTGGTCCATGTCGTTGCCGTCCCAGGGCTGGCTGGAGCGGCCGTGGCCGCGGCGGTCGTGGGCGACCACGCGAAAGCCCCGGTCGGCCAGGAACAGCATCTGCGATTCCCAGCTGTCGGCGCCGAGCGGCCAGCCGTGGCTGAAGGTGACGACCGGCCCGTCCTTCGGGCCCCAGTCCTTGTAGTAGATCTCCACGTTGTCGCGGGTGGTGAGGGTGCTCATGGCGATGCTCCGTCTGTGGGGGATGTGGCCGCTGCCGGCCGTGGAGTCACTCTGCGCCGAAATCAGGACGATATGAGGCTTATAGTCTCTAGAATTTGATAAATCGTATTCTGGCGCGAGGGCCCGACCGCGCTGCCGCCTGCGTCGGGCGGCGATGCGTCCGCCTCGCACGTTCGCCTCCCGGGCGTTGCCGGGGGATGACGGTCCGCTCAGGCGCGGCCGGCTTCCCGCGCCTGGTCGATGTCCGAGCGCGGCGGCGCGCCGAACAGGCGCTTGTACTCGCGGCTGAACTGCGAGGGGCTCTCGTAGCCGACGCGATGCGCCGCGGTGTTGGCTTCCAGGCCTTCCAGCAGCATCAGCCGCCGTGCTTCGTGCAGGCGGATCTGCTTCTGGAACTGCAACGGCGACATCGTGGTGGCGGCCTTGAACTGGTGGTGCAGGGAGGAGACGCTCATATGCACCGAATGCGCCAGCTCGTCGATGCGCAGCGGCTGGTGGTAGTTGTCGCGCAGCTGCGCCACCGCCTTGGCGATGCGGTTGGGGCGGCTGCCGGCCGCGGCCAGGTCGCGCAGGCGGTGGCCGAGGTCGCCGGTCAGGACGCGGTAATAGATTTCGCGTTTCATGGTCGCCGCCAGCACCGGCACGTCGCGCGGGCTGTCCAGCAGGCGCATCAGGCGCAGCACCGCGTCCAGCATCTGCGCGTCGGCGCGCGCGGCGTACAGGCCGCGATCGACCTGTGCGGGCGCGGGCGGCGGCTCGACGTCGCGCAGCAGCGAGGTGATTTCCTCCAGGTCGATGTCCAGGCGCAGCGCCAGGTAGGGCTTCTCCGGGGTCGCCTCGATCACGCCGCTGGCGGCCGGCAGCGGCATCGACACCACCAGGAAGTGCAGGGGGTCGTAGCGATAGGTATCGCCGGCCAGCATGACGATCTTGGTGCCCTGGGCGACGAAGACCAGCCGCGGCTCGTACACCGACGGCGTGCAGGGGCCGCGCGCGCTGGAGCGGAAGGCGAACAGCTTCGGCACCGGGGTGTCGTGGTTGCCGTCGGCCGGCGTCAATCGGGCAATCCGGTCGGCCAGCTCGGCCTGCTGCGCGTGCTGCGCGCGGGCGGCGATCGAATCGACGGAAGCGGTTGATTGCATGACGGAAAGCCTTGTTCTGCCGTTGTCGCGATTATGCGCGCGCGGTCGGGCCATCGTGGCGGCGTTTCGTCGTGGATTGCAGGATTGGGCAATTTTCCAGCAGCAATGCACTAACGGCGTCGGCGACGCGGGGCGTAGCTTGATCGCAACGCTCGGCGCTGCCTGCCTCCTGTCCGACCGATTGCTTCGGCAAGGACGGAGGGCGGGGTGGTGTCCGCGGCGGGTTTCCCGTTCCTCCCCCCGGGATTCTTCCTCATGTGGATCGTCCAATACGCGCTGGCGCGCCGCTACACCATCGGCGTGCTGGCGATCCTGATCCTGCTGTTCGGCACCCTGTCGGCGCGGCGCATGCCCACCGACATCCTGCCGGAAGTCGGCATTCCCTCGATCAACCTGGTGTGGACCTACACCGGCCTGCCGGCCGCGGACGTCGCCGCCAAGATGACCACCTTCTCGGAGGCGGCCATCCTCAACACCGTCGACGACCTGAAAGAGGTGCGCTCGGACACGATCAACGGCGCGAGCATCATCCGCATCGACTTCCAGCCCAACGTCAGCCTCGACCGCGCGCTGGGCCAGATCACCTCGGTGTCGCAGACCATCCTGCGGCGCATGCCGCCGGGCACCTCGCCGCCGCTGGTGATCCGCAACAACGTCTCCAGCACGCCGGTGCTGCAGCTGGTGCTGTCCTCCGATTCGCTCACCCAGGCCCAGCTCTACGACTACGCGCGCCTGCAGCTGCGCTCGCAGATCCAGACCATCCCCGGCATCCGCATGACGCTGCCCTACGGCGGCGCGGCGCGCCAGATCATGATCGATCTCAAGCCCGGCGCGCTGCAGACCTACGGCCTGACCCCGGCCGACGTCACGAGCGCGCTGGAGCGCGGCAGCCCGACGCTGCCCTCCGGTTCGATCCGCGAGGGCGCGCGCGAGCTGCAGATCTCGCTGGACGTGAGCCCGGCCAGCACCGCCGAGTTCCTCGACCTGCCGGTGGCCAACCGCGACGGCAGCATCATCTACGTGCGCGACGTGGCCTCGGTGCGCGACGGCGGCGCGCTGCAGACCAACGTCGCGCGCATGGACGGCGCCAACGCGGTATCGGTGGCGCTGATCAAGCTCGGCGGCGCCTCGGCCGTGCAGCTGGTGCGCGAGGTGCGCGCCAAGCTGCCCGAGATCCTGGCCTCGGCGCCGCCGGGCATGCGCATCGAGCCGATCTTCGACCAGTCGGTGTTCGTCGACAACGCCATCGGCTCGATCCGCCACGAGGCGCTGCTGGTCGGCCTGCTGGTGGCCTTCGTGGTGCTGGTGTTCATCGGTTCCTGGCGCTCGAGCGTGATCGTGCTCTCGGCCATCCCGCTGGCGCTGCTGGCCTCGGTGTCGATGCTCGACCTGCTCGGCTACACCTTCAACGTGATGACCCTCGGCGGCCTGGCGCTGGCGATCGGCATCCTGGTGGACAACGCGGTGGTGGACGTGGAGAACACCAACCGCAACATCGCGCTCGGCAAGGACGTGCCCACCGCGATCCTGGACAGCGCGCGCGAGGTGGTGTTCCCGGAGATGGTCTCGACCATCGCGATCTGCATCGTGCTCACGCCGATCCTGCTGATGACCGGCCTGTCGGCCTGGGTGTTCACGCCGCTGGCGCTGGCGGTGATCTTCGCCATGGCCGCCTCGTTCCTGCTCTCGCGCACGCTCATCCCGGTGTTGTGCTACTTGCTGCTGCCGGCCGACATCGAGAGCCGCGCAAACCCCCGCTGGGCGCCGGAGAAGCTGCTGCTGGCCGTGAACGCGCGCGTGGAGCACGTCCTGGAAGGTCTGCGCGAGCGCCACCATGCGCTGCTGGTGCGGCTGGGCCACCACGGCGGCGTGCTCGCGCTCGCGGCGCTGCTGGCGCTGGGGCTGGGCGCGGGCTCGGCGCTGATGCTGGGACGCGAGTACTTCCCGCAGGTCGACGCCGGCCAGCTGCGCATGCAGATCCGCCTGCCCTCGGGCACGCGCCTGGAGCAGACCGCCGCGCGGCTGAGCCAGATCCAGGAGGAGATCCGCAGGATCGTCCCCGCCGACGAGCTGCAGACCGTCTACGAGCAGATCGGCGTGCCCGACGCGGTCAACCTGTCGCTGGTGGACAGCGCAGTGGTCGGCTCCTTCGAGGCGGAGCTGCAGCTGCAGCTGCGCTCGCCGCACGCGCCGAGCCACGAGTACCTGGCGAGGATCCGCACGATGCTGGCGGAGAAGTTTCCGGACGTGAAGATGTTCGAGCGCCCGCCCGACGCCACCAGCCGCACGCTGGCCGGCTCGGCCGCCGCCGCCTTCGAGGTGCGCCTGATCGGCCGCGACGTCCCCGGCAACCTGGCCGCCGCGCGCGAGATCGAGCGCGCGCTGCGCGCGGTGCCCGGCGCGGTGGACGTGGCGCTGCGCCAGGTGCTCGACCTGCCCGAATACCAGGTCAGGATCGACCGCACCCGCGCCGCGCAGCTCGGCCTGGACGCGCAGCAGGCCAGCCGCGCGATCCTGGCCGTGCTCGGCTCGGCCGGCACGGTCTCGCCCGTGTACTGGACCGACACCGTCAACGCCATCGCCTACACCGTGCAGGTGCAGGCGCCGCCGGCGGAACTGTCGGACGTGGAGACCCTGCTCAACATGCCGCTGCGCATCGGCGGCGACGGGCAGGCCGTGCTCCTGCGCAGCATCGCCACCGTCAACGCGCGCAAGGTGCCGGCGAGCCTGGCGCGGACCACGCTGGCGCCCACGGTCAGCGTGCTGGCCAACGTGCAGGGCACCGACCTGGGCGCGGTCTACGATCGGCTGAGCGCGATCACCGCCGCGCAGCAGGCCCGGCTCAAGCCCGGCAACCGCCTGGAGATCGTCGGACAGGCCGGCGAGATGCAGAGCGCCTACGGCGAGCTGGCCGCGGGCCTGCTGATGTCCGCGATCCTGGTGTTCCTGGTGCTGGTGGTGAACTTCCAGTCCTGGATCCAGCCGCTGGTGGCGATGTCCGGCCTGCCGATCGCCATCGCCGGCGCGGCGGTGGCGCTGTTCGTCACCGGCACGCCGCTCAGCGTGCCGGCGCTGATGGGCGTGATGATGGTGATCGGCGTGTCCACCGCCAACAGCGTGCTGGTGACCAGCTTCGCGCGCAGCCTGGTCGGCGAAGGGCACGATCCCGAGATCGCCGCCTACGAGTCGGCGGCGGTGCGCCTGCGGCCGGTGCTGATGACCGCCAGCGCGATGGTGCTGGGCATCATTCCGATGGCGCTCGGCCTGGGCGAGGGCGGCGAGCAGAACGCGCCGCTCGGCCGCGCGGTGATCGGCGGCCTGCTGTTCGGCACGCCGGCCACGCTGGTGCTGGTGCCCTCGATCCTGGCCGTGCTCGGCCGCCGCATCAAGCGCCGCAACCCGGCGGCGCGAACCGAACCCTCCTCCCTTCCCCCTGCCCCCGGCGGCGAGGCCGCCGACGTCGGAGTTCCGCTATGAATCGCGCTCCCATGAAGCCTGACGCCATGAAGGGCGCCTCCTTCGCGAAGTCCTCTCCCGCGCATTGGCTGCTCGCCGCCGCCTGTGCCGCCGCGCTGGCGGCGCTGGCCGGCTGCGCGCGCAGCGACGCCGAACCCAAGCCCGCCGCCGGTGCGCCGCCCGAAGTGCTCACCGCGCCCGCGCGTGCCGCCGACGCCGACTACGCGCTCAACCTGCCGGCGCGCGCGCTGGCCGGCGAATCGGCGCAGCTCTACGCCCGCGCCACCGGCCTGGTCTCCGAGCGCCGCGCCGATCTCGGCGACCAGGTCGCCGCCGGCCAGGTGCTGGCGGTGATCTCCACGCCCGAGGTGGACTCGGCGGTGCGCGAGGCGCAGGCCGAGGTGCTGCGCGCCCGCGCCAGCGAGGAGCTGGCCAGGACCAACTACCAGCGCGCCGAGGTGCTGGTGAAGTCGAACGCGATCTCCAAGGAGATGTACAGCGACCGCATGGCCGCGCGCGATGCCGCCGCCGCCGACCGCACCGCGTCCGAGGCGCGCCTGGCCAGCGCGCGCGAGCGCCAGGGCTTCCAGGTGGTGCGCGCGCCGTTCGAGGGCGTGATCGCCGCGCGCAACGTCGAGCGCGGCGACCGCGTGGTCGGCGACTCGGCCGCGACCGCGAGCCCGCTGTTCACCGTGAACGTGCTCGATCCGCTGCGCGTGGTGGTGGACGTGCCGCAGAGCGCCGCCCTGCAGGTGCGTCCCGGCCTGCGCGCCGAGGTCCGCTTCCCGGAGCTGCCGGGCGAAACCTTCCCCGCCGAGGTGATCCGCAGCGCGCAGAGCATCTCCAGCAGCGTCGGCGCGATGCGCGTCGAACTGCGCCTGCCCAACCCCGGCAACCGCATCCCGGCCGGCATGGTGGGCGAGGTGAAGCTGTCGGTGCCGCGCACGGCGGCCGCGGTGATCGTGCCCGAATCGGCGGTGATCACCGATGCCGGCGGCACGCGCGTGGCGCTGCTCGACGCGGCCTCGCAGCTCGCCTATCGCCAGGTGAAGCTCGGCCGCAATCTCGGCGGCGAGATCGAGATCATCGACGGCGTCGCCGCCGGCGAGCAGATCGTGCTGGCGCCGAACGCCCTGCTCAAGCAGGGCATGCGCGTGGTGGCCAGGAAGAACGCCAAGCCGGCCGCCTAGGCGGCCGGCATCACCTGGCGCGAACGGCGGTGCCGATAGCCTCCAGGCGCGACGGACCGCGTCGCGAAAAGGAGGATTCCGATGTCACGATTCAGGAAGAGGGGCGTCGTTGCGCTGCTGGCGCTGGCGGCGATGCTGGCGGCGGGCGCGACGCTGGCGCGCTGGCCGGTGCTGGGCGAGGAGTGGGCCGAATGGACCCGCTACGACGGCAGCGGCAACGCGATCGGCGGCGGCCGCATCGAATGCGACGGCAGCATCCAGACCTGGGGCGATGCCGGCGACCCGATCAGGCTGCAGCTGCACCGCTGCAATTGAGCCTTGCCCGCCCGCCGTTCCGGCCCGGAACGGCGGGCGAACGACAGCGCGCGCGCGATGAGCGGCCGCGCCCGCGTCGCGGTGCCGCCCTGTTCGGCGCCGTCGGCGCATGCGATATTGGCCGCGCCTTGGGCCGCGACGGCGCACGACCTGGCGGCGGCGAAGGCACCGCGCATCCGAACCCGCACCGCATGATCGAATGACGGCCGACCTTCCGAATCTCGCCATCCGCCGCGCCGGCCTCGACGACGCGGACACGCTCTCGGCGCTGGCCGCGCGCACCTTCACCGAAACCTTCGGCCATCTCTATCCGCCGGAGGACCTGCGGCACTTCCTCGACGAAACCTATTCGGCCGAATCGCACCGGCGCCTGCTGGCGGATCCGGCCTATGCCTTCTGGCTGCTCGAACGCGAGGACGGCGAAGCCGCCGGCTACGCGCTGGCCGGCGCCTGCGGGCTGCCGCACGGCGAGGTCCTGCCGCAGGACGGCGAGCTCAAGCGCCTGTACGTGCTGCAGTCCCTGCACAACGGCGGCTGGGGCGGGCGCCTGTTCCGCGCCAGCCTGGACTGGCTCGAGCGCGAAGGCCCGCGCACGCTGTGGATCGGCGTGTGGTCGCAGAACCTCGGCGCGCAGCGCTTCTACGAGCGCCACGGTTTCCGCCGGGTGGGCGAATACGAGTTCCCGGTGGGCCGCGTGCGCGATCTCGAATTCATCCTGCGCCGCGAGGCGTCGGCGCGGCCCGCGCAAGGCGCGGCGGCATGAGCGGAGCGGCCGCGAACACGCCCGTCGTGCTCCTGCACGGCATCTGGAACGCGCGCGCCTGGCTGGCGCCGCTGGCGGCGCGCTTGCGCGCGGCCGGCTTCGCGCCGCGCATCCTCGGCTACGCCAGCGTGGTCGGCGGCCCGGAGGCGGCATTGCCGGCACTGATCCAGACGCTGCGCACGATGCCGGGCACCGCCATCGTCGGCCACAGCCTCGGCGGCATGATGGCGCTGGAAGCGCTGCGCCGGGCGCCGGACCTGCCGGTGGCGCGCGTGGTCTGCCTGGGCTCGCCGCTGCGCGGCAGCGGCACGGCGCGCCAGCTGGCCGGGCGGCCCTGGGCCCTGCCGGTGCTCGGCCGCAGCGCCGAATTCCTGCAGCGCGGCTTCCAGGCCTGGGACGGGAACGCCGAGGTGGGCATGGTGGCGGGCAACGTCCCGCACGGCATCGGCCGCCTGCTGCCGGATTTCGACCCCGCCTCGGACGGCACCGTCGCGCTGGAGGAAACCCGCCTGCCGGGGCTGCGCGACCATTGCGTGGTCGCCTCCAGCCACAGCGGCCTGGTGTTCTCGGCCCCGGCCGCGCAGCAGGCGGCGGCTTTCCTGCGCGAGGGGCGGTTCCGGCACTGACGGGCCGGGCGGGTGCCCGCCCGTGCGAGGCGATGCCCGATTCCGCGGCCCCGGCGCCGCGAAACGCCGGTTCCGCCCGGCCGCGGCCTGTCACGCCCGGCGCGGGTGCATCGGGTAAAATGCGCGGTTTCGCCAATCGCGCCAGCCAGGACGACATGGGTAGAGGCCCCTCCATCGAAGCCCGCAAGAACGCCGAAGACGCCCGGCGCGGGAAGATCTTCACCAAGCTGATCCGCGAGATCTCGGTCGCCGCGCGCAGCGGCGGCGGCGACCCGGCCGGCAATCCGCGCCTGCGCACCGCGATCGACAAGAGCCTGGCCTCGAACATGTCCAAGGACGTGATCGAGCGCGCGATCAAGAAGGCCACCGGCGCGCTGGAAGGGGTCGAGTACGAGGAAATCCGCTACGAGGGCTACGCCCCGGGCGGCGTGGCGGTGATCGTGGACTGCCTCACCGACAACAAGGTGCGCACCGTGTCCGACGTGCGCCACGCCTTCGGCAAGTTCGGCGGCAACCTGGGCACCGACGGCTCGGTCGCCTTCATGTTCAGCAAGCAGGGCGTGCTCAGCTATGCGCCCGGCGCCGACGAGGACGCGATCACCGAGGCCGCCATCGAGGCCGGCGCCGACGACGTGGTGGTGTATCCGGACGACGCCTCGATCGACGTGGTCACCGCGCCGGAGCATTTCGCCCAGGTGCGCGATGCGATGGTCGCCGCGGGCCTGGCGCCCGGGCATGCCGAGGTCACCTATCGCGCCGACAACGACATCGCCGTGGAAGGCGAGACCGCGCAGCAGGTGGCCAAGCTGCTGCAGTGGCTGGAAGACCTGGACGACGTGCAGAACGTGTATTCGAACGCCGATCTCGGCGACGCGGCGTATGCCTAGCCCGGACGGGCCGGGCAAGCGGGCATCCGACAGCAGCCAGTGCCGATGACAGCCACGCGCGCGAACGCCGCAGACCCCGTCCCGCGACCTCCCGCCCCCGGCGCCACGCGCATCCTCGGCATCGACCCGGGATCGCAGCGCACCGGCGTGGGCATCATCGACGTCGACGCGGCCGGGCGCACGGTGCACGTGTTCCACGCGCCGCTGAACCTGCTGGGCGGCGCCGCGGCGCCGGAAGAGGGCTTCCCGGCCCGATTGAAGCGATTGCTCCAGGGGCTGTCTGAGATCATCGACACGCACCGCCCCGACGAAGTGGCGATCGAGCAGATCTTCATGGCCCGAAATCCCGATTCCGCCCTGAAGCTGGGGCAGGCGCGCGGCGCGGCGCTGTGCGCGGCGGTACTGCGCGACCTGCCGATCCACGAATACGCCGCCAAGGAAATCAAGCTCGCCCTGGTGGGCAAGGGCGGCGCCGACAAGGTGCAGGTGCAGCACATGGTCGGCGTGATGCTCAACCTGAAGGGCAAGCTGCAGGCCGACGCCGCCGACGCGCTGGCGGTGGCCATCACCCATGCGCACGTGCGCGCGACCGCGCGCCGCCTCGGCGTGAACGCGCGCCAGGCCTGGAGCAGGAAATAAACGATGATCGGTCGCCTCAAGGGCATCCTGGTGCATAAGCAGCCGCCCTGGCTGGTCCTGGACGTGCACGGCGTCGGCTACGAGCTGGAAGCGCCGATGAGCACGTTCTACGACCTGCCCGAGACCGGGCGCGAAGCGGCGCTGTTCACGCACTACGCGGTCCGCGAGGACTCGGTGGCGCTGTACGGCTTCCTGCGCGAGGCCGAGCGCCAGCTGTTCCGCGACGTGCAGCGGGTGAGCGGCATCGGCGCCAAGATCGCGCTGGCGGTGCTCTCGGGCGTGACCGTGGAGGAATTCGCGCGGCTGGTGCAGTCCGGCGACGTGCAGGCGCTGACCCGCATCCCCGGCATCGGCAAGAAAACGGCCGAACGCATGGTGGTTGAATTGCGCGATCGCGTCGCCACCATGGGAAGTGCCACGCCGGCCGTCGCCGGCAAGGGGCCCGCCGATCCGCTTTCGGAGGCGACCATCGCCCTGCAGCAGCTCGGCTACAAGCCCGCCGAGGCGCAGCGCATGGCCAAGCAGGCCCACACCGACGGCGACAGCGCCGAAACCATCATCCGCAAGGCGCTGCAGTCCGCGCTGCGGTAGGCTGCGCGGACGCGGCGACCAGGAATCCATGGGTATTTCCTCGAACAACGACAGTTCCAGCGGCCACGCCGCCGGCCACGGCCATCGCAAGACCGGCCTGCCGGCGCTGGTGGTGGGCGCGATCGGCGTGGTCTTCGGCGACATCGGCACCAGCCCGCTGTACACGCTGAAGGAGGCCTTCTCGCCGCATTTCGGCCTGGTCGGCAACCACGACACCGTGCTCGGCATCCTGTCGCTGGTGTTCTGGGCGCTGATGATCGTGGTGACGATGAAGTACGTCACCATCATCATGCGCGCCGACAACGAGGGCGAGGGCGGCATCATGGCGCTGATGACCCTGGCCCAGCGCACGCTGTCCAAGGGCGGGCGCTCGGCCTACGTGGTCGGCATCCTCGGCATCTTCGGCGCCTCGCTGTTCTTCGGCGACGGCGTGATCACGCCGGCGATCTCGGTGCTGGGCGCGGTCGAGGGCCTGGAGGTCGCGGCGCCCGGACTGCACCGTTTCATCGTGCCGATCACGCTGGTGATCCTGATCACGCTGTTCGTCGCGCAGCGCTTCGGCACGGCCAAGGTCGGCATCGTGTTCGGCCCGATCACCGTGCTGTGGTTCATCGCGCTGGCGCTGATCGGCATCTACAACATCATCGAGGCGCCGGAAGTGCTCAAGGCGCTCAATCCGATGTGGGGCGTGCGCTTCTTCATCTCGCACGGCACCCACTCGGTGCTGATCCTGGGCGTGGTGGTGCTGGCGGTGACCGGCGGCGAGGCGCTGTACGCGGACATGGGCCACTTCGGGCCGCGCCCGATCCGCTACGCCTGGTACACGATGGTGCTGCCCTGCCTGATGCTCAACTACCTCGGCCAGGGCGCCTTCGTGCTCGGCCATCCGGCGGCGGTGAAGAATCCCTTCTTCGAGGCGGTGCCGCCGTGGGCGCTGTACCCGATGATCGTGCTGGCGACGATGGCCGCGGTGATCGCCTCGCAGGCGGTGATCACCGGCGCGTACTCGGTGGCGCGCCAGGCGATGCAGCTGGGCTACATCCCGCGCATGCAGATCAAGCACACCTCGCACGAGACCATCGGCCAGATCTACGTGCCCTACATCAACTGGGTGCTGGCGATCGCGGTGATCACCGTGGTGCTGGCCTTCCGCAGCTCCACCGCGCTGGCCACTGCCTACGGCATCTCGGTGTCGGCGACCATGCTCATCGACACCCTGCTGCTGGCGCTGGTGGCGCGCGCGCTGTGGCCGCGCTGGCGCAAGTGGGTGCTGCCGCTGTGCGTGGTGTTCTTCGTGGTCGACGTCGGCTTCGTCATCGCCAACGGCGCCAAGTTCTTCGACGGCGCCTGGTTCCCGCTGGTGCTGGGCCTGGTGGTGTTCACGCTGCTGCGCACCTGGCGCCGCGGCCGCGAGCTGCTGCACGAGGAAGTGCGCAAGGAAGGCATCCAGCTCGACAGCTTCCTGCCCGGGCTGATGCTGGCCCCGCCGGTGCGCGTGCCCGGCACGGCGATCTTCATGACCGCCGACCAGGGCGTCGTGCCGCACGCGCTGCTGCACAACCTCAAGCACAACAAGGTGCTGCACGAGCGCAACGTGTTCCTCACGGTGAAGACGCTGACCGTGCCGCACGCGCCCGCGGGCAAGCGGCTGCTGATCGAGCCGATCGGCGACGACTTCTACCGCGTGCTGATCCGCTTCGGCTTCATGGAGACGCCGGACGTGCCGCTGGCGCTGATGCGCTCCTGCGACCAGGGCGGGGTGTATTTCGACCCGATGGACACGACCTATTTCGCCAGCCGCGAAACGGTGGTGGCCAGCCGCCACCGCGGCATGCCGATCTGGCGCGACAAGCTGTTCGCCTTCATGCACCGCAACGCCGCGCCGGCGACCGGCTTCTTCCGCATTCCGGGCAATCGCCTGGTCGAGCTGGGGGCGCAGGTCGAGATCTAGGCCTGCTGTTTCCTGCTTCGTCGAACGAGCGTGATCGGACCGGGAATCGCTGGACTCCTGCCTGCGCAGGAAGGACGGGTCCGGCTTTCGCCCGCTAGGGCGTCGCCTTGACCCGGGTGTCGGTCGCGATCCAGTTGACTTCCCAGTGCGCGCCGCCGTCGGCGGAGAACGCCTGCACGAAGCGGTAGACGTCCGGCGTCACCGGCAGGATCTCGAAGCGCACCAGCACCATGCGGCCGTCCTCGAGCACGTCCTGGCCGTAGAACAGGCCGCGCCCGTCCTCGAAGCGGCCGTACATCGGCGCGGCCAGCGTGCCGAGGCGGCTGTTGGAGAAGTTGAGGCTCCATTGCCGCGACTTGGGGTTGTACAGGCGCAGGCTCAGGCCCTCGATGCGGCGCCCCGCCGCGCCCTCGACCCGCAGCTCCAGCAGGTTGGCGCGGCCGTCCAGGACCTTGCCGGCCACCGAGGTGCCGGCGAATTCGAGCCAGGTGTCCGGCGAGTCGCTGAGCGGCTCCTGCAGCAGCTTCAGCTCGGTGCGCCAGGCGCCGATCTCGAAATCGAAGTCGTGCTGGCCGTCCCCGGCGGCCGGTTTCGCGTCCTGCGGCGCTTGCGCGGGGGCGGGCAGGGCGCAGGCCAGCAGGCCGGTCAGCAGGGCGGCGCGGAGTCCGGCGGGCAATGCCGGGCGGGACGGGGCGGGCGAGGGCATGCGGACTCTCCTGGGCGGCGATCGCGGCACTGTAGGCGCGAAGTGGTACTGTGGAAATCGCCAATTCCAGCCAATCGGCCATGACCACTTTCCATCTGCCGCTGGACAGGTCCGCCGGCGTCCCCCTGCACCGCCAGATCCGCGAGGGCATCCGCCAGGCCATTCTCGCGGGCGCGCTGCGGCCGGGGCAGCGGCTGCCGTCCACGCGCGCGCTCGCCGCCGAACTGGCGGTGTCGCGGCTGCCGGTGCTGGCGGCCTACGAACAGCTGCGCCACGAGTGCTATGTGGAGGGGCGCACCGGGGCGGGGACCTACGTCAGCCAGTCGCTGCCCGAGGATCTCTTGTGCTCGCGGCCGGCGGCCGGCGTCGCGCCGCGGTGGCCGCAGGCGCGGGACGCCGGCGGCCTCGGGCCGTTCCGGATGAGCCTGCCGGCGCTGGACCGGTTTCCGCATGCCGCCTGGGCGCGGCTGGTGGCGCGGCACGCGCGCGACCTCGCGCCCGCGCACATGGCCTACGGCGATCCGGCCGGGCTGCCCGCGCTGCGCCTGGCCATCGCCGAACACCTGCGCGCCGCGCGCGGAATGCGCTGCGAGGCCGAGCAGGTGCTGGTGGTGTCCGGGTCGCAGGCCGCGCTGCGCCTGGCCGCCGCGGTGCTGCTCGCGCCCGGCGACGGCGTGGCGGTGGAGGAGCCGGGCTATCCCGGCGCGCGTGCGGCGCTGACGGCCAACGGGGCGGTGCCGCTGCCGGTGCCGGTGGATGCGGAAGGCATCGACGTGGCCGCGCTGCAGGCGCATGGCGGGCGGGTGCGTGCCGCCTATGTCACGCCCGCGCACCAGTATCCGCTGGGCATGTCGATGACCGCCGCGCGGCGGCTGGCGCTGCTCGACTGGGCCGCGCGCAGCGACGCCTGGGTGTTGGAGGACGACTACGACAGCGAGTACCGCTACGTCAGCCGCCCGCTCGGCGCGCTGCAGGGCATGGACGCGCACGATCGCGTGGTCTACGTCGGCACCTTCAGCAAGGTGCTGTTTCCGGCGCTGCGGATCGGCTATCTGGTGGTGCCGCCGGCGCTGCTGGACGCGTTCGTGCGGGCACGCCTGGCCTTCGACCTGTTCCCGCCGACGCTGTACCAGTCGGCGCTCGCCGAATTCCTGCGCGAGGGCCATTTCGCCCGGCACCTGCGCCGCATGCGCGGCGTGTACCAGGGGCGGCGCGATGCGCTGCTGGCCGCGCTGGCGCGGCATTGCGGCGACCGGCTCCGCGTCCACAACGCCGACGCGGGCCTGCACGTGGCGGCGCTGCTGGCCGAAGGCCTGGACGAGGCGCGGGTCATGGAACGCATGCGCGAACGCGGCCTGACGGCGACGGCGCTGTCCGGCTGCTATGTCGGCCCGGCGCGCCGCGACGGCCTGCTGCTCGGCTTCGGCGGTTCGGACGAGGGCCGCCTGCGGGAGGCCGCGCGCGTGCTGGGCGAACTGCTGCGCGCGTGACGCGCGCGGATCGCAGCATCCCGCCCGCGCCGCTGACAGCCGCGCATCGCCGTCGCACCATGCTCGGCACCCACGCCGCCGCCGCACCAATGCTTCCGTATTCGCTCCTGGATCTCGCCCCCGTCACCGAGGGCAGCGATCCGCGCCAGGCCTTCGCCAACTCCCTCGATCTCGCCCGTCATGCCGAGGCGCTCGGCTACAAGCGCTACTGGCTGGCCGAGCACCACAACATGCCGGGGATCGCCTCGGCCGCCACCGCGGTGCTGATCGGGCACATCGCCGGCGGCACGCGCGCCATCCGCGTCGGCGCCGGCGGCATCATGCTGCCCAACCACGCGCCGCTGCAGGTGGCCGAGCAGTTCGGCACGCTGGCCTCGCTGTACCCGGACCGCATCGATCTCGGCCTGGGCCGCGCCCCCGGCACCGATCAGGCCACGGCGCGTGCGCTGCGCCGCTATTACGACAGCGCCGACGACTTCCCGCGCGACGTGGCGGAGCTGCTGCGCTATTTCGACCCGGCGCAGCCGGGGCAGGCGGTGCGCGCCGTGCCCGGGGCCGGTCTGGCGGTGCCGGTGTGGATCCTGGGTTCCAGCTTGTTCGGCGCGCAATTGGCGGCCGCGCTCGGCCTGCCGTACGCCTTCGCCTCGCATTTCGCGCCGGCCGCGATGGAGGAGGCGCTGGCGCTGTACCGGCGCGACTTCCGGCCTTCCCGGCATCTCGACCGGCCGCACGCGATGCTGGCCCTGAACGTGGTGGCCGCCGCCAGCGGCGCCGAGGCGCGGCGGCTGTTCACCACCCAGCAGCAGAGCTTCGTGCGGCTGCGCCGCGGCCAGCCGGGGCTGATCCCGCCGCCGATCGACGACATCGAGGCCTACTGGACCCCGGCGGAGAAGGCCATGACCGAGGCCGCGCTGGCCTGCGCCGTGGTCGGCGATCCGGCCCAGGTGCGCGAGGGCATCGCCGCCTTCGTCGCCCGCCACCGGCCGGACGAGCTGATGCTCACCGCCAACGTCTTCGACCACGCCGCGCGCAAGGCCTCCTTCGCGCTGGCCGCCGAGGCGTTCGCCGCCGGCTAGCGCCGCCGCCGTCCGCGCGGGCGTTCGTCGCGCCGCCCGCACGTGAGAACATAGCGGCCATGACAGACGACCGCCTCATCGCCGCCGGCGCCACCCGCGAGGACGACGCCGCGGAGGCCTCGATCCGCCCCAGGCGCCTGGACGAGTACCTCGGCCAGCAGCCGGTGCGCGAGCAGCTGGGCATCTATATCGAAGCGGCCAAGCAGCGCCGCGAGGCGCTCGACCACGTGCTGATCTTCGGGCCGCCGGGCCTGGGCAAGACCACGCTCTCGCACGTGATCGCCAACGAGCTGGGCGTCAACCTGCGCATCACCTCCGGCCCGGTGATCGAGAAGGCCGGCGACCTGGCCGCGCTGCTGACCAACCTGCAGCCGCACGACGTGCTGTTCATCGACGAGATCCATCGCCTCTCGCCGCTGGTGGAGGAGGTGCTGTACCCGGCGATGGAGGATTTCCAGATCGACATCATGATCGGCGAGGGCCCCGCCGCGCGCTCGATCAAGCTCGACCTGCCGCCCTTCACCCTGATCGGCGCCACCACCCGCGCCGGCCTGCTCACCGCGCCCCTGCGCGACCGCTTCGGCATCGTGCAGCGGCTGGAGTTCTACAGCGCGGACGAACTCACCCGCATCGTGCGCCGCTCGGCGCAGATCCTCGGCATCGAATGCGCGCCGGAGGGTGCGGCCGAGATCGCGCGCCGCTCGCGCGGCACCCCGCGCATCGCCAACCGCCTGCTGCGCCGCGTGCGCGACTACGCGCAGGTCAAGGCCGGCGGCCGGATCGACCATGCCGTCGCGCATGCGGCGATGCAGATGCTCAAGGTCGACCCGGAAGGCTTCGACGACCTCGACCGCCGCCTGCTGCGGCTGATCATCGACAACTTCGACGGTGGCCCGGTCGGCGTGGAATCGCTGGCGGCGGCCTTGAGCGAGGAGCGCGGCACGCTCGAGGACGTGATCGAGCCGTACCTGATCCAGCAGGGATTCCTGGTGCGCACCGCGCGCGGCCGCATGGCCTCGCACAAGGCCTACCGCCACCTCGGCCTGCGTCCGAAGACGCGCGAGCCCGGTCCCGGCGAGCCCGAGGAACTGTTCCAGTGAGGCGGCCGAAACGAAATGGCGGATGAACCCCGCGCCGTTGCGCGTCGGCGCGCCATGCTCGGCTCGAGCATGCTCCGATCGACCATGAACGAAACATTCAGGCACCCGGTCCGGGTTTACTGGGAAGATACCGACGCCGGCGGCGTGGTCTACCACGCGCAATATCTGGCGTTCCTGGAGCGCGCACGCACCGAATGGCTGCGCGCGCGAGGCCACGGCCAGGAACTTCTGCGCGAGGTCCACGATCTGGTGTTCGTGGTGCGGGCGATGCGGATCGACTTCCGCAAGCCGGCGCGTCTGGACGACGCGCTCGAGGTGTCGGTGGCTTTGCGCCAGTGCCGGCGCGCCAGCCTGGTGATCGCGCAGGCCATCCGTCGCGGCGGCGAGGTGCTGCTCGATGCGGAGGTGCGGATTGCCGCGGTCGGCGCCTCCGGGTTCCGTCCGCGCGGCATTCCGGACGCCCTGTACGACGAACTCAAACTTCTTGAAGACACGATTGCGGAGTAACAACGGATGAGTGCATTGCCCATGCTGCTGCAAACCACGGCCGAGCCGCTGCCGGAGCAGGCCGCCGCCGCCGCGACCGAGCTGGCCGCCGATCCCGCCGCCGCCAATACCGCCGCAGCCGCAGCCGGCAACCATCTGGACATCATCGGCCTGGTGCTGCACGCCTCGATCCCGGTGCAGTTCGTGATGCTGCTGCTGCTGGCCGCCTCGGTCGTGTCCTGGGTGATCATCTTCCGCAAGCGCAGCGTGCTGGCGCGCGCCGAGAAGGAGGCCGACCGCTTCGAGGAGCGCTTCTGGTCCGGCGCCGACCTGTCCAAGCTCTACTCCGGCGCCACCGAGCGCAGCCGCGACATCGGCGGCCTGGAGGCGATCTTCGAGGGCGGCTTCCGCGAGTTCAACCGCATCCGCCAGCGCCGCGGCGTCGACAGCCGCATCCAGCTCGAGGGCGCGCAGCGCGCCATGCGCGTGACCACCTCGCGCGAGCTCGACGGCCTGGAGCGCAACCTGGAATTCCTCGCCAACGTCGGCTCGATCAGTCCCTACGTCGGCCTGTTCGGCACGGTGTGGGGCATCATGATTTCGTTCCAGGGCCTGGCCAACGTCAAGGAAGCCACCATCGCCAGCGTCGCGCCCGGCATCTCCGAGGCGCTGATCGCCACCGCCATGGGCCTGTTCGCGGCCATCCCGGCGGTCTGGGCCTACAACCGCTTCGCCACCAAGGTGGAGCGCATCGGCGTGCGCTACGACGCCTTCGCCGAGGAGTTCTCCTCGATCCTGCAGCGGCAGTCGCACCTGGATGAATGACGGACGGCGCATGCGCATCGACGCTCGCCGCATTTCCCGCCGCCCCGCCGATGCCGTCAGCCCCGAACCGCCGCCGCGCACGTTGAAGAGACCAGACACGAGGATTCCGACATGGCCCTGACCGCCACCGGCCGCCGCATCCGCAAGCGCAAGCTCAAGGCCGAGATCAACGTCGTGCCCTACATCGACGTGATGCTGGTGCTGCTGATCATCTTCATGGTGACCGCGCCGCTGATGAACCTGGGCGTGGACATCGACCTGCCGCAGTCCAACGCCAAGTCGATCGAGGAGAAGAAGGACCCGATCGTGGTCAGCGTCGACACCGCGGGCAACTACTTCCTGGCGGTGAAGGCCGGCAGCAACGAGGCCATCGCCAGCGCCGACCTGGAAGCCAAGGTCGGCGCCATCGTGCGCCAGAACCCCAAGCAGGCGGTGTTCGTCGCCGGCGACGGCAGCGCCAACTACCAGAAGGTGATGGACGCGATGGTGCTGCTGCAGCGCGCCGGCGTGGAGAAGGTTGGCCTGATGAGCCAGCCGAAGAACGGGAACTGAGGCCGCAGGCGGGCGATGAGCAAGGCCACGGGAATCAAGAAGAGCAGGCTGGCGCTGATCCTGGCAGTGGCGGGATTGGGCGCGCTGCTCGCCCTGTTGCCGGTCGCGGCGCTGCTGTGGCCGTTCTTCCGCGCGATGTCCGGCCCCGCGGTGCCGCTGACGCTGGATGAGCTGCCCCGCGCCGAAAGGCAGGCCGGCATCGAGATCGTGATCCTCGCCGCCGGCGACTATCGCTTCGTCCCGCCGG
This sequence comes from Luteimonas aquatica, assembly GCF_022662575.1. Taxonomy (GTDB): domain Bacteria; phylum Pseudomonadota; class Gammaproteobacteria; order Xanthomonadales; family Xanthomonadaceae; genus Luteimonas; species Luteimonas aquatica. Next base: position 597,482 of record NZ_JALBFU010000002.1, read on the forward strand.
GCGGTTCGGCGGAGGTGCTGGTCGCGGCGGACCTGGAACGCAAGGCGCACGCGCTCGCCGGGCGCGATCCCGGGCAGAAGGTGTACGTGGGAGGCGAAGCCGGCGTCGGCTACCAGAAGGTCGTCGACACGCTGGCGCTGCTTCGCCGCGCCGGCCTGGACAAGATCGCCGTGGTCGCGCAATCGCGAGAGGAAGGCCGCTGATGCGCGAGACCCGCGCCGACACCACACAGGGCGTGATCCTGGCGCTGCTGCTGCATGCGCTGCTGTTCGCGCTGATGTTCGTCGGCCTGTGGTGGACGCGCAGCGAATCGCCCGCGGGCGCGGCAGGCGCGCCGGTGAGCGCCGAGCTGATGGATTCCAGCGACCTGTCGGCGGCGATGCGCCGCACGCTGCAGAAGCGCCCGGAGCCTGTGGAGCCGGAGCCGCCCTCGAAGCAGCCGATCGAGGTGGACGCCACGCCGCTGCCGCAGCCGATCCCCGAGCCGAACCCGCAGGATTCGCAGGTGGAGCCGCAATTCCAGGCGCAGGAGCGCATTCCCGAGCCGTCCGACACCGACCAGGAGAAGGTCGAGCGCGACGCGATCTCGGCCGAGACCCGCGAGCGCGAGCAGGAAGAGAAGCGCCGCCAGGAGCAGATCGACCTGACCGAGCGCCAGCGCCAGGAAGAGATCGAGAAGAAGCAGCGCCTGGCCGAGCAGCAGAAGCAGGACGAGCTGAAGAAGCTGCAGAACGAGATGGCCAAGGCCAAGCGCGAGGCCGATCTGGCCGAGCAGAAGCTCAAGCAGATCGCCAACCTGCGCGCGTCGCAGGCTTCGCAGCAGCAGGCGACGGCGAGCGCGACCGCGCCGCCGGGAGGGCCGCAAGGCGTCGACAACGCATTGCTGGGCCGCTACAAGTCGGCGCTGCAGGAGGCGATCCTGCGCAACTGGACGCGTCCGGACAACGTGCCGCTTGGCCAGCGCTGCCGCATCGTCATCCGCCAGCTGCCGGGCGGCGAGGTCATCGATGCCAAGGCCGATCCGAGCTGCCCCTACGACGAACTCGGCAGGCGCTCGGTGGAGGCGGCGGTCCTCAAGGCCCAGCCGCTGCCATACGCTGGCTTCGAATCCGTCTTCAGCCGGACGTTGAATCTGACCTTCGAAGCCCAAGACCGCTGACGGTCACGATCCAGTCTCCCGGGACGCGGAGAATGCGGCCGCCTGGCCCGTTCAGCTTGAAGCCCCGTTCACGTACACCCTGTCACGCTTTCCCATCCCTCGGATCCCCGTTGACCATGACCCGATCCCTGCGACGCCTCGCCGCCTTCCTCGCCCTGCTGCTGCCCCTGGCCGCCTTCGCCCAGGACAAGGGCCTGGAAATCGACATCATCGGCGGCAACGCCGCCGCCCTCCCGATCGCCGTGGTGCCGATGCCCTACCAGGGCAGCGCGGCGGCGCCGGAAACCGACGTGGCCGCCGTGGTGCGCGCCGACCTGGACCGCTCCGGCCAGTTCCGCGGCCTGCCGGTCGCCGACATGGTCGAGAAGCCGACCAAGGGCAGCGAGATCCAGTATCCGACCTGGCGCCTGCTCAAGCAGGACTACATCGTGGTCGGCCGCGTGGTCGACGGCGGCAGCGGCAGCTACCGGGTCGAGTACGAGCTGTTCGACGTCGCCAAGCAGGAGCGCCTGCTCGGCTTCGCCATGACCGCGCGCAGCAACGCCATGCGCGATGTCGCCCACCAGATCGCCGACGCCATCTACGAGAAGATCCTCGGCGTGCGCGGCGCCTTCTGGACCCGCATCGCCTACGTCACCGCCGTGGGCGTGGGCAAGGGCAGCCGCTACGCGCTGATGGTGGCCGACTCCGACGGCTACAACCCGCAGACGGTGGTGCGCTCGCCCGAGCCGCTGCTGTCGCCGTCCTGGAGCCCGGACGGCCGCCGCCTGGCCTATGTCAGCTTCGAGCGCGGCAACTCCTCCATCTACATCCAGGACATCACCACCGGCGGCCGCGAGCTGGTCGCCAGCTTCCGCGGCATCAACGGCGCGCCGTCGTTCTCGCCGGACGGGCGCAAGCTGGCGTTGACGCTCTCGCGCAGCGGCAACCCCGAGATCTACGTGATGGACCTGGGCAGCAAGGCGCTGACCCAGATCACCAACCAGTTCGGCATCGACACCGAGCCGACCTGGAGCGCCGACGGCGGCACCATCTTCTTCACCTCCGATCGGGGCGGCAAGCCGCAGATCTACCAGGCCCCGGCCAGTGGCGGCGGCGCCACGCGAGTGACCTTCCAGGGCAGTTACAACGCCAGCGCGTCAGTCTCCTTCGACGGCAAGAAGATCGCCGTGGCGCAGGGAAGCGGCAACGTGTACCGTATTGCCCTGCTGGATCGCAGCCTCGGGTCGCCGCGCTGGTCCACGCTGTCGCCGGGTTCGCTCGACGAGTCGCCGAGTTTCGCCCCCAACGCCAGCATGATCCTGTACGCGGCCCGCGAAGGCAGGCGCGGCGTGCTGTACGCGGTCTCGGCCGACGGCCGGGTGCGGCAGCGCCTCGTGCTCGCCGACGGCGACGTACGCGAGCCGGCCTGGGGACCGTACCGCACGCAACGTTGACCTGACCTGCGCACCATCTCGCACTCCGTAACCCCTCTTCACTGCTGAAGGATTCGACGATGAACACCACCACCCGCGTCCTGCTTACTGCGCTGCTGTGCACCGCTGCCGTCGCCTGCTCCAAGAAGGTCAAGGAAACCCCGCCGACCGATACCGGCACCGGCCCGAGCACCGGCGGCGTGACCGACACCGGCCCGACCGCGCCGGGCGCCTATGGCCCGAACGACCTCGACACCGATGCCTGCCTGCGTCAGCGCGTGGTCTACTTCGATTTCGACCAGGACGGCCTGCGCTCCGAGTTCCAGGCCGCGATGGCCTGCCACGCCAAGTACCTGCGCGACCGTCCGTCGGCCCGCATCACCCTGGAAGGCAACGCCGACGAGCGCGGCAGCCGCGAGTACAACCTCGGCCTGGGCGAGCGCCGCGGCAACGCGGTCTCCTCCGCGCTGCAGGCCAACGGCGGTTCGGGCAGCCAGCTCACCGTGGTCAGCTACGGCGAAGAGCGCCCGACCTGCACCGAGTCGAGCGAGGATTGCTGGGCCAAGAACCGTCGCGTGGAAATCGTCTACACCGCCAAGTAAGCGGTGGGCGGATTCCTCCGCAAGAGCCCGCGTCCGCGGATGCGGGCTCTCCGAAGCAACGCCCTTCCAAGCCGCAAGTCTTTCCAGATCATGAAGCATCACATCGTCACAACGATGGCGTTCGCGGCGGCCCTGGTGGCCGCCGCGCCCGCATCGGCACAACGCGCCAGCCTGGCCGACCGCGTCGCCGCGCTCGAGCAGCAGGCCGCCAACAACCAGGGCAACGTCGACCTGCTCAACCAGGTCACCCAGTTGCGCAGCGACCTGCAGGCCCTGCGTTCGCAGATCGAGGAGCTGCAGCAGCAGAACGAACAGCTCAAGTCGACCGGCCGCAGCCAGTACCTGGATCTCGACGGTCGCCTGAACCGCCTGGAGGGCGGCGCCGGCGCCGCCCCGGGCCAGCCCGCGATCGATCCGAATTCGGTGCCGGCCGCGCCGCAGCCGTCGGCGGCGCCTCCCGCCGCCGCCGCGCCGGCCGACAGCGCTCCGGCCATCCATGGCGACGCCGGCGCCATCGCCAACCGCGCCGACGAGCGCGGCGCCTACGAGACCGCCTTCAACGCCCTGAAGGGCGGGCAGTACGCGGATTCGGCGCAACTGTTCCAGAGCTTCCTGCAGTCGTATCCGAGCGGCGCCTACGCGCCGAACGCCTTGTACTGGCTGGGGGAGAGCTATTACGTCACCCAGAACTACGCGCTGGCGCAGCAGCAGTTCCAGGCGCTGCTCGACCGCTATCCGACCCACGACAAGGCGCCGGGCGCCCTGCTCAAGGTCGGCCTGGCGCAGTACGGGCAGAAGCAATACGACGCCGCGCAGAAGACCCTGACCGACGTCTCCGCCCGCTATCCGGGCACCGACGCCGCCCGCACCGCCGAAGACCGGCTGCGCGCGATCCAGTTGTCGCAGGTCCGCTAGGCCTTTCAAATGCATCCCGCCGTGACGTCAGATGCGGCCGCCGCATCGGCGCAGCGGCTGCGCATCACCGAGATCTTCCTTTCGCTGCAGGGCGAAGCCCGCGACGCGGGCTGGCCGACGGTGTTCGTGCGCCTGACCGGCTGCCCGCTGCGCTGCCAGTACTGCGACACCGCCTACGCCTTCCACGGCGGGGAATGGCGCGAGATCGACGCCATCCTCGAGGAAGTCGCCGGCTACGGCGTGCGCCATGTCTGCGTCACCGGCGGCGAGCCGCTGGCGCAGAAGCGCTGCCTGCAGCTGTTGCAGCGGCTGTGCGATGCCGGCTATCAGGTCTCGCTGGAAACCTCCGGCGCCATCGACATCGCCCAGGTCGATGCGCGCGTCTCGCGCGTGCTCGACGTCAAGACGCCGGGCTCGCGCGAGGTCGAGCGCAACCGCTGGGAGAACCTGCCGCTGCTCACCGCCCACGACCAGGTGAAGTTCGTCCTGTGCGGGCGGGCGGACTACGAGTGGGCGCGCGAGCTGCTCGCCGAGCGGCGCCTGCACGAGCGCTGCGAGGTGCTGTTCTCGCCCAGCAAGTCGGAGCTCGATCCGCGCGCGCTGGCCGACTGGATCGTCGCCGACCGCCTGCCGGTAAAATTCCAGCTCCAGCTGCACAAGATCCTGTGGAACGACGAGCCCGGGCGCTGAAGCGCGGCCGGCCCGCCGTCCCCGTTCCCCATTTGGTCCCAAGATGAAAAAAGCAGTCGTCCTCGTTTCCGGCGGCATGGATTCCGCCGTCGTCCTGGCCATTGCCCGCGAGCAGGGCTTCGCCGTGCATGCCCTCAGCGTCGCCTACGGCCAGCGCCATACTTCCGAGCTGGCCGCCGCCGCCCGCGTTTCCGAGGGGTTGGGCGCCGCGCAGCACAAGACCGTGAACGTGGATCTGCGCAGCATCGGCGGCTCCGCGCTGACCGACGACATCGAGGTGCCCATGGATTCCCATTTGAATCCGGGCGGCCCCGACATCCCCGTCACCTACGTTCCGGCGCGCAACACCATCATGCTGTCGGTGGCGCTGGGCTGGGGCGAGGTGCTGGGCGCGGCCGACCTGTTCTGCGGCGTCAATGCCGTCGACTACTCCGGCTATCCGGACTGCCGCCCCGAATTCGTCGCGGCGTTCGAGCGGCTGGCGAACCTGGCGACCAAGGCCGGCGTGGAAGGGGCGGGCATCCGCGTCCATGCCCCGCTGCAGCAGATGAGCAAGGCCGACATCGTGCGCGAGGGCCTGCGCCTGGGCGTGGATTTCTCGCAGACCGTGTCCTGCTATCGCGCCGACGCGCAAGGCCGCGCCTGCGGCCATTGCGACGCCTGCCGCTTGCGCGCCGAGGGCTTCGCCGCCGCCGGCGTCGGCGATCCGACGCGCTACGTCGGCTGATCGATTGCGTTAGAATGCGCCTCCCGGTGCAACGCCGGGCGCAACAGACGGGTCGTTAGCTCAGTCGGTAGAGCATCGGACTTTTAATCCGCTGGTCGATGGTTCGAATCCATCACGACCCACCAAGATCCTGCCTTCCAGGCTGCTGCGACTGCACAAGCATGCTTCACGTGTCGCCGACACAATAAAAAGCCAATATTTCCCATCGGTGTAACCGATGGTCGCCGTGTGCCTGCCGGCTTGGACGGCGCGCCCTTACTACTTAATTCATTATTTTGCCAGTCCCATTCGTCATGAAAAACAATCTTTTTTGCAATTTATGCACTAAAGTTGCTGGAAATGTGACACTTATACAAATTGGTGTTAGATTAATGTAAGTTCAAGGCACTGTATCTCACTTCGTCGCGAGATTTCGTGCTAGGTGAAGCGTGTGAAGAAAGTGTGGGGATAGGGCGGTTCGCGTCCTTCAACGTTTCAGGGGAGCAGTCAGCGTGTTCGCATTCGGTCATGGCTTTGCCGCGGCAAGTCGTCGTGTCGCCTTGTCTCTGGGATTCTGCCTGGCGGCGCTCGGTGCCCCTGTCGCTTTCGCGCAGACTGCAACCAACGTCGCCACCATCACGCCGCCCTCCGGCGTCACCAATACCGGTGCCGCCTGTATCGCCGCCAATGGCTCCGGGGCCTTCAACAGCACGACCGGCGTCTGCACCGCGACCGACAGCGACACCGTCGTTGCCCCGCAACTGACCTTCACCAAGACCCACAGCGGCAACTTCGTGGTGGGCACCAACGGCACCTACACGCTGACGGTGAGCAACACCGGCACGGCGCCGACCTCGGGCACGATCACCGTCGTCGACACGCTGCCGACCGGCCTGACCTACGTGTCGGGCACGGGCACCGGCTGGACCTGCAATGCCGCGGGCCAGGTGGTCACCTGTACCAGCACGACCGCGATTCCGGCGGGTTCCGNCGTCGACACGCTGCCGACCGGCCTGACCTACGTGTCGGGCACGGGCACCGGCTGGACCTGCAATGCCGCGGGCCAGGTGGTCACCTGTACCAGCACGACCGCGATTCCGGCGGGTTCCGCCGGTTCGCCGATCACCTTGACGGTCGCGGTCGGCAGCGCGGCCACGCCCAGCGTGACCAATACCGCGCGCGCCAGCGGCGGCGGCGACCTCACCTGTCCGGCTTCCGGCGCCACGCAGGCGCGCTGCACTCCCAGCGATCCGACCACGGTGAACACCGCCGCGAACGTCGCGGTGGCCAAGACC
>NZ_JALBFU010000020.1 GCF_022662575.1 Luteimonas aquatica
GCCCGGTCTTGCAGTCCTGCCTGCCAGAACCTCATGACCCCGCCCGGGGCGCCTCGACCTTGCGGTCTAGACGCCCCCCTCTCCGGCCCTGTCACGGCCGGAGGCCCGCCGAGCGGCGCCTTGCCGCATCCTGCGCTCGCCCAAGGAAGGGAGATGGTTCCTGTTGTCCGTATCAAGACACGCGACCGCGGCAAATCCGGAACATGGATTTGCGTCCAGCCCACTCTTTCAAACTGAACGGGCGCCAGTCCGACGGACTGGCCGATCAGAACCCGTAGCGCAGGAACCCGCCATCGATGGCGATGCACTCGCCGGTGATGTAGCCGGCCGCCGGCAGGCACAGGAAGGCGACGGCGGCGGCGNCAAGACACGCGACCGCGGCAAATCCGGAACATGGATTTGCGTCCAGCCCACTCTTTCAAACTGAACGGGCGCCAGTCCGACGGACTGGCCGATCAGAACCCGTAGCGCAGGAACCCGCCATCGATGGCGATGCACTCGCCGGTGATGTAGCCGGCCGCCGGCAGGCACAGGAAGGCGACGGCGGCGGCGACCTCCTCCGGTTCGCCGACGCGGCCCATCGGCGTGCGCAGCAGCACCTCGTCCAGGTAGTCCGCATCGGCGAGCTTGCCGGAGGTGCGGCGCGTGCGGATGTACCAGGGCGCGACGGCATTCACGCGCACGCCGTCCTCGGCCCATTCGACGGCGAGATTGCGCGTCATCTGGTGCATGGCCGCCTTGCTCATGCCATAGGGCGCGCCGCTGCGCACGTGGGTGCAGCCGGACACGCTGCCGACGTTGACGATGCTGGAGGCGGCGTGCTTGGTGAGCAATGGATGCGCGTAGCGCGAGAGCTCGAAGGCGGAGAACAGGTTGATCTCGAAGATCTCGCGCCACTCGTCCTCGGTGTAGTCGTCGGCGGCCTTGGTGAGGTTGCCGCCGGCGTTGTTGACCAGGATGTTCAATCCTTCGCCGCGGTCCTCGATCCAGTCGAGGATCTCGCGGCGCTGCTCGTCGTCGGCGACGTCGCCGACCAGGGCGCGGATCTCGCCGTCGGGGAACTCCTCGGCCAGTTCGTCGCGCGCGGCCTCCAGGGCGTCGCCGTTGCGCGCGGCGATGACCACGCTGGCGCCGAAACCGAGCAGCTCGCGGGCGATGGCGCGGCCGATGCCGGCGCTGCCGCCGGTGACCAGGGCGAGCTGGCCGTCGAGGCGCCAACGATGCGGATCCATAGCGTGCCTCCGGTCGGGGGAATGGGCGTAGCATACCGTCCGGGCCAACCGGAGATGCCGTGATGCCGCGCCTTTCCTTCCCCACCGGGCTCTTGCTGACGGTCACCCTGATGCTGGCGTGCGGCGCCTGCAGGCGCCCGGAACCGCCGCCCACCGAGCAGCAGCCCGAGCCGCAGGCGACGCAGCTGCAGAAGACCATGCGCGAATCGATCGACAAGGCCAAGGCCGCCGAGAAGGCGCTGCAGGATCACGACGACCGGCAGAAAGCAGCGCTCGACCCGCAAGGCTGAGAGCCCGCACAGCAAAACGCCCGGCCTGGGCCGGGCGTTTTCATCGCAACGCGGACTTGCCAGCGGAGCTCAGAGCCCGCAGAAGCAGTACGCCAGCGCCTTCACCGGCGTGCCGTTCTCGCGCATCGACACCGCCGCGCGCTGCAGGAACTGCAGGTCGTGCGCGGCCTGCGGCATGGCGCGTCCGAGCAGCAGCTGCGCGAGCGTCTCCTGGCCGAAGCCGGAACGGGCGAGCCAGGCGCCGCCGGCGCGGCTGTTGGCGAAATTGGTCACCAGCTGCTCGAACGGCGAAGGCATCTTCTCGATATAGCGCACGCGATAGTTTTCCGGCTTGGCGAGCTTGGCGCGCGCGGCGGCGTCGGCGACCGCGTCGGCGAGACCGCCGAACTGATCGACCAGTCCGCGCTCCTTGGCCTGCGCGCCGCTCCACACGCGGCCGCGCGCCACCTCGTCGATCTGCTCGACGCTGCGGTTGCGCGCGCTGGCGACGCGGCCGGTGAAGTCGCGGTAGCCCTTCTCGATGATCGACTGGATCACCTGGCCCACTTCCGGCGCCAGCGGCTTGGTGATGTCGAACGCGCCGGCGAAGCGGGTGGTGCCCACGCCGTCGGTGTGGATGCCGACCTTCTCCAGCGTGCGCGGAATGGTCGGAATCACGCCGAAGATGCCGATCGAACCGGTGATGGTCGAGGGATCGGCGTAGATGCGGTCGGCGTTCATGCTGATCCAGTAGCCGCCGGAGGCGGCCAGATCGCCCATCGACACCACCACCGGCTTGCCGGCCTTCTTCAGGCCGACGATCTCGCGGCGGATCTGCTCGGAGGCGAACACCTCGCCGCCGGGCGAATCCACGCGCAGCACCACCGACTTCACCTTCTCGTCCTCGCGCGCCTCGCGCAGCAGCGCCGCGGTCGACTCGCCGCCGATGCGTCCGGCCGGCTGGTCGCCACCGACGATCTCGCCCTCGGCCACCACCACGGCCACCTGCGGGCGCTCGTCGATCGGCGAGACCGCCATGTCGAGATGCTGCACGTAGTCGCCGAGCGAGACCTGGCGGAAGCCGCCCGGGGCGTCCTCGTCGGCCGCGCCGCGCTGCACGAGCAGGCTTTCGACCTCTTCCTGCGTCTTCAGCCCGTCCACCAGCTTGCGCTGCAGCGCGTACGCGCCCAGGTCGCCCTTGGCCTCGGACACGCCGGTGGGCAGGGTGTCGACGTCGTTGGCCAGCTGCTCCGGCGTCAGCTTGCGTGCCTTGGCGATGTCGGCCAGGTAGCGCTGCCAGACGTCGTTCATCCAGAACAGATCGGCTTCCTTGGCCTGCGGCGAGGCGGCGTCGAGCATGTACGGCTCCACCGCCGACTTGTACTCGCCGACCTTGAACACGTGCACGTCGACGTTGAGCTTGTCCTGCAGCAGCTCGCGGAAGTACTGGTGGTAGCGGCCCAGGCCCTCCAGCAGCAGGCCGCCCATGGGATCGAGGTAGACCTCGCCGGCCTGCGCGGCCAGCAGGTACTGGCGCTGGTCGAGGTTCTCGCCGAAGGAGATCACCTGCTTGCCGGAGGCGCGCAGCTTGGCGATGGCCGCGGCCACCTCGCGGATCGAGGCGTAGCCGGAGAACTGCAGCTTGTCCACGCGCAGCAGCACGCGGTCGATGCGCTTGTCGGTGCGGGCGGCGTCGAGCGCGCGCAGCACGTCGCGCAGCTGCACCTCGCCGGCCGACTTGTCGCCCAGCGCCTTGGCCAGCGCGCGGCTGGCCGGATCGCTGCTGTACTGCTCGACCAGCGTGCCCTCGGGCGCGATCACCAGCGTGGTGCGGTCCTGCAGTTGTCCGCCGCGGCCGCTGACGGCGGCGAACAGCATGGCCAGCAGGATCAGCAGCAGCAGGCCGAAGAAGACGAGGTTGAAGATCAGGCGCCGCGTGAAGTTCATGGCGTCCCAGACCAGGACGAAGAAGGCGGCGACGGGGCCGCGTTGGGCCGGCTGGGCAGACATGCGGGATAACTCCGTAGGACGGTGTACGAATCTGGGGAAGGGGTTGCGACAGCCTGGAGTGTGACGGCGTTGGCAGCGCACTGTCATGCGCCATCGGTCACCCTGAAAGACGGCCAGTGCCGTCCCGGCGCAACCTTAACAGCTTCGCGCCCGACGCCGCCGCCGTCGCGGGCCGGAAACCGCTTCCAGCCCCGGCGGGCCTAGTCGCGGACTTCGGCCACCGCTTCCAGCCCGGCATCCGGCGCGGCGGCCAGCGCCGGCGCGGCGGAGGCAACGGCGCCGAAGCGGGCGAAACGGTCCTCCCGGGTCGAGCGCAGGAAGCGCCAGGCCAGCAGTACCGCCGCGAACAGCAGGCCGCCGATCAGGCCGAGCCACATGCCGCGCGGCCCCCAGCCCAGCCCCAGCCCGAGGCCGGCGCCCAGCGGCATGCCGATGCCCCAGTAGGCCACCGCGGTGAGCAGCATCGGCACGCGCGTGTCCTTCAGGCCGCGCAGGGCGCCGGCGGAGAGCACCTGCACACCATCGGGGAACTGGAAGGCCGCCGCCAGCAGCAGCAGCGTGGCCACCAGCGAGGCCACCGCGGCATCGCGCGTGTACAGCGCCACGATGCCGTCGTGCCAGATCAGCAGGATCAGGCCCGACAACGCCTGCGTGCCGATCACCAGCGCGTAGCCGGCATAGGCGGCGCGGCGCACGCCGAGCGCGCCGCGGTCGCTGCCGATGGCATGGCCTACGCGCACCGTGGTGGCCTCGGCCAGGCCGAAGGGAATCATGAAGCAGAGGCTGGCGACGTTGATGGCGATCTGATGCGCGGCCGAGGGCACCTCGCCCAGGCGTCCGATCAGCAGCGCGGTGCAGATGAACAGGCCGCCTTCCATCATCACCATCACCCCGATCGGCAAGCCGGTGCCGAGCAGGCCGCGGATCGCGGGCCAGTGCGGGCGATCGAAGCGGGCGAACAGGCGCAGCGATGCGAAGCGTCGCGAGCGCGCCAGATAGACGAAGAAGCCCAGCGCCTGCATCCACATCATCGCCGCCGAGGCGGCGCCGAGCCCGCCCGCCCCCATCTCCGGCATGCCGAACTTGCCGAAGGTAAACACGTAGCCCAGCGGAATCAGCAGCAACAGGCCGCCGAAGCCGAACAGCATGGTCGGCAGCGTCCAATGCATGCCGTCGCTGAGATAGCGCATGCAATAGAACAGGGTCAGCGCCGGCACGCCCCAGCGGATGCCGTGCAGGAACGCCGCGGCGCCCGGCCGGATCTCGGCGGCGATGCCCATCGGTTCCAGCGCGTGCGTGGCCGCCGTCAGGAAGGCGAACAGGAACAGGCCGAGCGCGACCGACAGCCACAGCCCCTGCCGGAACAGCGGCCCGATCTCGGCCTGGCGGCCGGCGCCGTTGAGCTGCGACACCGACGGCGGCAGCGACATCAGCGTGCCCATCGGCACCATCATCGGCAGCCAGAACAAGGCCGTGCCCACCGAGACCGCCGCCAGCGTGGCGGTGTGGTGGTGGCCGGCAAGCACGGCATCGACGAAACCGATCAGCCCGGTGGAGAAGTGCCCCAGCACCAGGGGCACGGCAAGCACGGCCGTCGTGCGCACTTCGTCGCGAAAACGCGGGAGGGCGGAGGCGGAAGACATGGGGAGGAACGACTCTCGCGACTGCGGCCGCGCGTCCGATCGGATGTCGGGCGCTGGCACCGGGTCGCGGCGGACCGCTATCTTACCGTGTCTTCGTCGCCTGGCCCCGTGAAACGGCGCGCGGCGGACGCTTCACGCATGGGGAATGGAATGACGGAACACACTGTGCCGGCCGACGCCGGGACGCCGGCGGCCTGCGAGCATTGCGCGACGCCGCTGCAAGGGCATTTCTGCCATCGCTGCGGCCAGTCCGCGCACAACCCGCTCAAGCATTTCGCGCACGCGGTCGAGGAGGTGTTCGAGTCCTTCTGGCACCTGGACGGACGCATCTTCCGCACGCTGCGCGGCTTGCTGGCGCCGGGCCGCGTCGCCGCCGAATATTTGGGCGGCCACCGCGTGTGCTACGTGCCGCCGCTGCGATTGTTCGTGATCCTGAGCCTGCTGACGTTCTTCGTCGGCAAGCTCATCGTGCACGTGGAATCCGACCAGCGCGTGGTGGTGGACAGCAGCGACGCGATCGCGCGCGCGCAGACCGCCGCCGAGGTGCGGCGCGCGCGCGACGGCGCCATCGGCCGGGTGCAACAGGCGCTGGCCGACGCCGAGCGCACGCCGGGCGTGGAGATCGCGCTGCGCACCGCGCAGGCCACCATCCGCGAACGCGCCGCCGCACGTCTGGCCGAGCTCGAGCCCGGCGCGGCGACCGGCGGCACGCACGCCCCGGCCGATGCGCATGGCCCGACCGGCGGCAACAAGACGGACCAGGCATGGCAGGACGGATTCTGGTCGTTCAACGGCAAGCCGTGGAACGCGCAGACCAATCCCGTCGACGTCGGCTGGTGGCCGGACTTCGCCAACCGCTGGCTCAACACCCGCATCGGCAAGGCCAAGGCCAACATCGCGCGCATGGGCGGCCACGCCGACCTGTACATCCAGGCCTTCCTCGGCGCAGTGCCGACGGCGCTGTTCCTGCTGATGCCGGTGTTCGCGCTGCTGCTCAAGCTGCTGTATCTCGGCTCCGGGCGCTCGTATCTCGAGCACCTGGTGGTGGCGCTCTACAGCCACGCCTACCTGCTGCTGACGCTGCTGGCCGCATTCGTGCTGTTCGCGCTCGGCAGCATCGCCTCGGCACCATGGCTGGCGACGCTGACCGGGCTGTGCGGCAGCGCGCTGTGGTTATGGACGCCGCTCTACCTGTTGCTGATGCAGCGCCGCGTGTACGGCGGCGGCTGGCCCGGATTGCTGTCGCGCTACGCGGTGATCGGCCTGATCTACACGGTGCTGGTGGTGTTCGCCTCGCTGTACGCGGCGGTCGCCGGCCTCTCGTCCTGAGCGCGGCGCCTCAGCGCGCCAATTGCGTCTGCAACCAGGCATCGCGATTGGCGGCCGGCGCCGACAGCAGGCCCTTGCGCAGGGCCTCGCGCTGTTGCGGCGGCGTGCGCTGCACCAGCGTCGCCAGTTCCGCGCGCTGTCCCGGCGTCATCGTCTGCAGCGCCGACAGCAGCGCCGCACGCTCCGCGCCCGGCACCTGCGCCAGCAACGGCTGCAGCCGCGGCCACTCCGCGCCCAGGGTCGGGCCGAGCAGCCAGCCGCGGCGCTCGCTGCCGTCCAGGGCGTCGAAGCGCTGCCGCAACGCCTGCTGCTCGGCCGCCGGCATGGCGGCATAGCGGCGCGCGGCTTCCAGGAGCTGCGCGCGCTCGGACAGCGAGAGCCCCTGCCAGGCCCGGTAGGCTTCGCGGCGCGCCCCCTGCTGCGCCGGCGCCAGCGCATCCCAGGCCGCGACCTGCTGGCGGAACGCCTCCCGCTGCGCCGGCGTCATCGCGCCCAGGCGCGCGCTGCGCTGCTGCAGCTGCTCGCGCATCTGCGGCGACACGCGCTCGGCTGCGCGCTGCCACGGCGCCGGCAGCGACTGCGCGGGCGCCGCCGCGGCGAGCGCGCAGAGCAAGACGCCGAGGACGGGCTTACAGCAACGCATCTTCGGTCTCCGAATGCGTCTCGGGCGCCTGGTTCGCCGGCGGGGGTGGCGGTTGCGGCGATTCCGGCACGGCATCCGGCGCCGACACCGGCGCCATGCGCGGCTCCGGCGCGCCGGCGGCCAGCCAGGCGTAGAACCCGGGATCGCCGCGCGCGGCGCGCGCCAGGGCCGCCTCGCCGTCCGCCGCCGGCGGCATGTCCTCGAAGATCTGCTCGAAATCCGGATGCGTGAGCAGGGCGCCCTGCGCATCGAAGGTCTCCGCGGGCGCCTGCGCGGGCGGCAGTGCCGCCACCTGCACGCGCGGCGCGTTCGGATCGTCCGGCAGGCCGGCGCCCGGCAGGAAGAAGGTGGCAAGGAAGGCGGCAAGGCACAGCGCGGCCACGGCGATCATGGCCGGCCATACCCAGCGCGGCCGCACGGCGGCGTCGGACGATGGCGACGGCCCGGTCTCGGACTCGGGTTCGGGGAGCGGATCGAGGCGGCGTCCGAGCAGGGCCGCCTCGCGCAGCCGCGCCAGGTGCGCCAGGCGCTCGGGCGGCAGCTCGCGCACGGCGCGCTGCGCGGCATCGCCCAGCAGACGCCAGGCCGTCGGGTCGGGGCGCCCGTCGGCCTGGTGCGGCAGCGCGCGCTGCAGCGCCAGGCGATAGGTCGGCCGCGCCACGCCCAGCACGCCGGCGGCATCGGTCTCGCTCAGGCCGGCCACCAGGCGCAACAGCAGCGCCGCGCGCGGACCGCTGCCGATGCGCGAGAAGAAGGCGAAGTCGCCGTCCCAGTGCGGCGTCGACGGCGGCTCGCGCAATTCCGGGGTGGCCAGCAGCAGCGCCCAGAACTGGCGCGGCCAGTCGGCCACCGCCTGGTCGGCGGCGGCGAAGCGGAACGCCCGCATCGCCGAGGCCAGGGCGCGCTCGCCGGTATCGACATTGCCCGCCTGCAATTGCGCGAACACCGCGCCGCGGCGCTCGGCGCCGCGCAGGAAGGCGGTGAGGGCGGCGGGCGGCGGGGCGGGGGCTTTCGGCGTGCGGGAGATCACGTGCGGGACATCATCGGTCTTGCGGCGCAAACGCGACGGCGGTCGGGTTTCGGGCCCGGCATGATAGCGGCTGGCGAGCCGCCGGCCCCGCATGAATGTTCCACGCGCAGCAAACCGCTTGCGACCGGTTGTGCACAGCGGTCATCGCTTCGTCATGAAGCACGCATTCGCCTTGCCCGCCCCCCTTGTTTCCGCAATGTTTCACGGGTAAGTCGATGAATTGGAAGGAAAATTCAGGTTTGGCACTTTTTTGACCAAGTTTCGGCGCAGGCCCTGATTTTCAGGGAGTTTGAACACTCGCGGCGCGTGATGCACAGGCTTATCCACAGCAGGTGTGGATAAGGGGAAAATCCGTTTGGGCGCGATAACTTGCAGGCGATTGGTATAAGTCAAGGCAGCAATGGAACGCAAAGCGTGATCTCGGTATCTGCGGCGCCGCATCGCTAGACTTTGTCGATGCCCGACGCCCCTTCTCCGGTCTCCGTGCTGCGCGTGGCCCTGCCGCTGCCGCTGCCGCGGCTGTTCGACTACCGCGCGCCCGAGGGCGCGGCGGTGGCGCCGGACTGGATCGGCCGGCGGGTGCGCGTGCCCTTCGGGCCGCGCGAGCTGGTCGGCGTGGTGGCCGACGTCGGTCCCGGCGAGGACGACGCGCGCGAATTGCGCGCGATCTTCGACTGCCTCGATCCCGACCCGCTGCTGCAGGGCGAGCTGGCCGAGTCGCTGGCCTGGCTCTCGCGCTACCTGCACGCCCCGCTCGGCGAAGTGCTGTCCACCGCCCTGCCCGCGGCGCTGCGCCGCGGCGAGCCCCTGCCCGAGACCCATGCCTGGGCCTGGCGCCTGACCGAGGCCGGCGCCACCGCCCTGGCCGGGCTGCGCGCCGGCACGCGGCCGCGGCGGTTCGCCGAGTTGCTGTCCGCCACGCGGCCGGGCGACGGCAGCGACCGCGCCATCGAGGCGCCTCCTCAACGCGACATCGGATCGCATCGTCAACGCGATGAGGATTCCCTCGACGCGCTGATGGACGACTGGCGCGGCGCCGCGCGCGCGCTCGCCAGGCGCGGGCTGGCCGAACGCGTGGCCGTGCCGGCCTCGCAACTGGCGCCGATGCCGCAGCCCGGTCCCACGCCGAACGCGGAACAGGCCGAGGCCATCGCCGCGATCGGCGCCTGCCAGGGATTCGCGCCGCTGCTGCTGGACGGCGTCACCGGCAGCGGCAAGACCGAGGTCTACCTGCAGGCGATCGCCCGCTGCCTCGACGCCGGCCGGCAGGCATTGGTGCTGGTGCCCGAGATCGGCCTCACCCCGCAGGCGTTGGCGCGCTTTCGCGCCCGGCTCGGCGTGCCGGTGCACGCCCTGCACTCGGGGCTGGCCGAGGGCGAGCGCAGCCGCGTCTGGGCCGCGGCCTGGCGCGGCGAGGCGCGGGTGATCGTCGGCACGCGCTCGGCGGTGTTCGTGCCGCTGCCGCAGGCCGGGCTGATCGTCGTCGACGAGGAGCACGACGGCAGCTACAAGCAGCAGGACGGCATCCGCTACCACGCCCGCGATTTCGCCCTGGTGCGCGGCAAGGCGCTCGACGTGCCGGTACTGCTGGGCAGCGCCACGCCGTCGCTGGAGTCGCTGCACAACGCCCGCGCCGGGCGCTACGCGCACCTGCGCCTGCGCCACCGCGCCGGCAACGCGCAGCCGCCGCGCGTGCGGGTGCTCGACGTGCGCAAGCGTCCGCTGCAGGCCGGCCTGTCGGCGGAGCTGCTGCAGGCCATGCGCGAGGCGGTCGACGCGGGCGGGCAGGTGCTGGTGTTCAAGAACCGCCGCGGCTACGCGCCGGTGCTGCTGTGCCACGACTGCGGCTGGAGCGCGCATTGCCCGCGCTGCAGCACGCCCGAGCACGGCAGCCCGATGACCGTGCACGCCGGCGGACGGCGCCTGCAATGCCACCACTGCGGCGCGCGCCAGCCCGCGCCCCCCGCCTGCCCCGACTGCGCCAGCCTCGCCCTGCAGCCGCAGGGCAACGGCACCGAGCGCATCGAGGAAACCCTCGCCCAGTCCTTCGCCGACGTGCCGGTGGTGCGCGTGGACAGCGCCAGCACGCGGCGCAAGGACGCGATGGAACGCCATCTCGATACCCTGGGCGAGCGCCCCGGCGTCCTGGTCGGCACGCAGATGCTGGCCAAGGGCCATGACCTGCCCAATCTGACACTGGTGGCGGTGGTCGGCATCGACGAGGGCCTGTTCTCCGCCGATTTCCGCGCCGGGGAAAAACTCGCGCAACTGCTGATCCAGGTGTCCGGGCGCGCCGGGCGCGCCGACAAGCCCGGCACGGTCTGGCTGCAGACGCACCACCCCGGGCATCCCTTGCTGCAGACCCTGATCCAGGGCGGCTACCACGCCTTCGCCGAGCAGGAGCTGGCGCAGCGCCAGGCCGCCGGCTTCCCGCCCTTCGGGCATCTGGCGCTGCTGCGCGCGGAGGCCAAGCAGGCCGACGCGCCGATGGCCTTCCTGCACGCGGCCAAGCGGGCGCTCGCCGACAAGCAGGCGTCTGTCGCGCTGCACGGCCCCTTGCCCGCGCCGATGGCCAGGCGCGCCGGCATGCACCGCGCGCAGCTGCTGCTTGCGGCCGACGAGCGCCGGCCGTTGCATCGCCTGCTGGAAGCGGGCTTGCCGCTCGTCTACGGCCTGCCGGAAGCGCGCAGGGTGCGCTGGTCGCTCGATGTCGATCCGCTCGATCTGTACTGAAACCGGCGATGGCCCGTTCGACCGAGGCCATCGCCCGATCGGGCCGCTGATCAATCGAACGGGTTGATCGAGCCCTGGATGCGCGAGGCATAGGCGCGCAGGTCCAGGTAGCGCACCAGCTTGTGCGCCTCCGGCCAGCCGGCGAACTTGTCCAGCAGCCGCAGCGCTCGCCCCAGCAGGCGGTTGCCGTCGCCCTCGTCCAGGCGCAGCAGCTCCAGCGTCGGCCAGAAATCCTGCACGTCGGCGATCACCCACGTCGCTGGATCCTTGAGCGAGGCGACCCAGTCGTCGAGATTGCTCTCCAGGTTGGGGCTGCCGCCGCGCATCTGCTTCTGGATGTTCACGTACTTGGTCTCGTGCGTGTCGGTGCGCCCCTTCTCGTCCTTGCGCGTATGCGAGGCGCCGCCGCCGTAGCCCTTGATGTCGAGCTTGAAGGAGGCGGAGAATTCCTTGCTCTCGTTCTCCGCTTCTGTGTACTCGTCGACCTGGGTCTGCTCGCGTCCGATCACCGCGCCGCCGAGCGCGAAGCGGCAGGGAATGTAGTAGCCCCAGCGTTCCAGGCTGCGGATCAGGCCGTGGAAGTTGCGGTATTCCAGGCCGTCCAGCACGTCGGCCAGCTCGGCCACGAAACGCGGATTGACTTCCAGCTGCGCCGGGTCGATCGCCACGTCCGCGTAGGAGAAGATCAGCTTGGCCAGCAGGAACTCCTCGGTCTTGGTGCTGGTGGTGGTGTGCTCGCGCGTCTTGCTGAACTCGCTCTCGGCGCTCAGGAAGGGCGTGGACAGCTCCAGCTTGGTGCTGCGCGTGGCGGTCTCGCGCGTCTCGATCATGGCCTTGGAGAAGGCGAAGCCGGAGACGAACTCGGTGTTCTTTTCCGGACGGCTGGCCAGCGGCAGGTAGCCCGGGGCGAAGACGTAGACGTTCTGCGTGCCCTTGGCGAAGCCCTCGTCCCTGATCACGAAGCCGCGGAAGATCTCCGCGTTGGCGTAGATGCGCTTCTGCTTGTCGGCCGGCAGCGACGGGAACTGCAGGTGCACCTCGCTCGGCACGTCGGGCAGCGCCTGGCCGATGCGCAGCTCACCGTCCTTCAGCACCTCTTCCAGCAGCATCCCCGCTTCCTGGTCGCGGTCGACGGAGACGGTTTCGCTCTCGCACAGGAAGCAGTCCTCCTCGGACATGAAGCCTGCCGCCTGCAGGGCCGCGCGCGCCTCGGCCAGGCTGGCGCCGGTGTCGAGCTTGAAGGCCTTGCTCTTGAAATCGCTGCGCCGCACGACGACGCGCGTGAGTGTGGATTCGCTCATGATGGATCGCCTCGAAATGGATGGATGGACGCGCGCGCCCCGGCGCGCGGCGGCGACGCGAGCGCGTCTACCGCCAGGCGTCGGGCGAGGGCGCGTTGTAGCCGTCGATGACCTTGCGCGCCGCCTCCAGGCTCTTGAACACGAAGAAGTAGATGACGATCTCGCCCAGCGCCTGGGTCCAGTCGTCGATCTCCCAGCCGTCCACACGGCCGCCGCCGAGCGGCGCGTCGCTGTCGGGCCCCTTGGTGATGCCGCCGGGCTTGATCGCATCGCCCGGCACGGCGGTCGTGTCCCCGGGGTTGCGCGCATTGGCCAGCGCGCGGCGGACGTCGTGGCCCGCCGAAGCGCTTGCCGCACCGAGGGCCACGCTCGCGCGCGACACCCGCGGCGCGCCCGGCGCCTGCGGCAAGCTGTGGCTCTCGTATTTCTTGCCGCCGAGCGTATAGGCGGTCACCCGGCGCGTGCGCACGGTGATCTTCTGGAAGCGGACGACCTCGCTGCCGTCGACGATGTTCATGCTGTCGGCGCCGCTGACCTGGATGGTCTTGTCCGCGCCGAAATGCCTGGCGAGCATGGTCGCGTAGCGGTTCTTGTCGCCCTCGCCGAACCGGGCCCACATCTGCCAGAACGGACCGGTCAGCTCGTCCGAGAGCTGCACCTCGAAGCCCATCGCGCCCCAGGAGCGCACCTCGAACTCGACGACGCTGTTCTCCACGCACACGCAGACATTGTTCCAGAACCCGGGCGTATTGTTGGTCGGCACCACGTTGGTCAGCATCATCGGCTGGAACGCGCCGATCTCCTGGTTGCGCCGCCTGGCGCTGGCATCCTGCGCGTTCAAGCTGACGCGCACGGCGACGAACCGATCGAAGAACCAATCGGTGCCCACGCCCACCAGGTCCGGGCGCTTGCCCGCGGTATTGCTCAGGATCAGCTGCCCGCCTTGTCCGAGCACCGCCATCGCCGGCAGCTGCGGCTCCAGGCTGCGGTCGATGACCACCTTCGCGTCCGCGCTGAAATCGAGCTGGCGCATGTTGATGAAGCGGTATTTCACCGCCGGCTGGTCGGCGCCGATGAAGCCCTCGGCCTCCAGCCGGCGCCGCACGCCGTCGAGCGTGTCCTGCGGCTCCAGGCCGATGCGGACGCTGTCGTGCTCGCCCGTGCCCTTGTGAACTTGAACTTGCGACATGGGTCCTCCCGTGATTGCCTGATGTGTGCGCAGTCGCGCGCGGGCGCGGCGAAGCGTGCCGCGCGCCTGCCGACGCGGCCGGCTTACCAGACGCCGATCATCTGCCCGACCGTCAGGCCGCTGATCAGGCAATGGCTCGGGTTCTTGGGCTGCTCGTCCTTCCGCACGCCGCCGCCCAGGTTCACGATCGTCGTCACGCTGGCCTGGTTGGGATTGCCCCACTTGCGCGTCTTGTCGCTCTTCACCAGCTTGGCGACGTCGGCGTTGTTTTCCGCGCACAGCGCGGAAACGCCGCGCAGCTTCTTGTTCTGGTCGAGGTCTTCCTTGGCGTAGTTCTGCTTGTCCTTGACGTTGCCGTCGCGCACCACGATCCATCCCTTCGGGATCGGATCGCCGTTGGAGATCTTCTTCGCCATCGCCGCTTTCGACGTGTCGAGCGCAAGCGCCGGCTGTGCGGCGAGGCAGGCCGCGAGCGCGACGCCTGCGCTCCAGGCCGTGCGGCGCGGCGGCGAAACCGCGTTCTTGCTGCGATTGATTCCGGTATGCATGGTGGTCCCCCTTGGGATGGCGTAACGGCGGAATGCCGTGGGGGAAGTATTCGCGGCGGCGTTTTCGGCGCCATCCCCGAAAACAGGTAGCCGGATCAAGGTGTGACGGGGAACACCACGCGCAATTCGGTGCCGCGACCGGCGGACTCCAGTTGCAGGGCGCCGCCCAGGCGCTGCGCGCGCAGCCGCATGCTGGCCAGGCCGGCGCTGCCGCCCTCGCCCGGCGCGCCGGCGCCGAGCCCGCGGCCGTCGTCGCGCACGCGCACCTGGATGCGCGCGTCCGCGCGGGCCACGCTGACCTCCACGCGCCGCGCGGTGCTGTGCTTAAAGACGTTGGTCAAGGCCTCCTGCAGCAGGCGCAGCAGGTCCAGGCTGCGCGCGCTGTCCAGCTCCACGCCGGCCAGGTCGCGCAATCGCCAGTCGCTTTCGATGCCGGCCGACTCGAGCAGCCGACTGGCGCGGTGGCGCAGCGGGGCCAGCACGGTAGCCAGGTCCGCGTGCTCCTGCGCGGTGGTCTCGATCACCAGGCGCAGGTCGTCGCGCATCTCCTTGAGCAAGGCCACGGTCTCGCCCCTGGACACGTCCGTGGAGGCGCGCTCCAGGCGGGTGATGGCGCCGACCAGGGTCCCGCCGAAGCCGTCGTGCAGATCGCGCACCAGCTTCAGCCGCTCGTCGGCGCGGCTGTGCGACAGCTCCAGCGCATGCTGGCGGCGCAACGTGGCCGACAGCTCGTCGGTGGCGGCCGCCACCTCGCGGCGCAGCTCGACGTTGAACCCTTCCACCGCGCGCATCGCGCCCACGAAGCGATAGGCCAGCACGAAGCCCATGCCGACCAGCATCACCGGGGAAGTGAAGGAGCCGAGGTAGGCGTCGCCGCGGAGGAAGCCCAGGTACAGGCCGAGGTCGTGCACCGAGACCAGGATCGGCACCAGCACGCACAGCGCGAGCACGCGGTAGTCGCGGCGCCGGCAGCGCGCGGCGAAGACCACGAACGCCAGGCTCGCCGCGTAATGGAAGCCGATCATCGGCACCACATAGACGTTGCGATGCGGCCCCATCCACTGCGGCGCGGCCAAGGCCGCCGCGAACGCCAGTGCGCACAGTCCCAGCAGTCCCCGTTCCAGCCGCGGCCAGCGCGATTCGGCGTAGCGCAGCAGGAAGACCGAATAGGTCGCGGCGAGCGCGACGTAGGCGGCGCCGTTGAACGCCTGCCAGGCGTCGGTGGAAGCGAACGGCCAGGGGCTCGGGGCGATGTAGTTGTAGCTGTAGAGCATGCCGAACAGGCCGTTCAAGGCGAACCAGCCGTAGGTCGTATCCTGGCGCCGCAACAGCCAGAACAGGCCGAACAGCGCCGCCAGCACCGCGCTGATCGCCGTGTCGAGCAACTGCAGGTCGTGTCGCAGCAGCTGGCCGCGGCGGAACTCGGCCTCGACCCTAGCGGGGTCGCCCACCGTGACCGGGCCGAACGCCGGCTGGTAGGCGCTCAATCCCGACACGCGCACCAGCAGCACGTTCTCGCCGCTTCGCAGCAGCGGCGCATCCAGCAGGAAGTAGCGCGGGCTGTGCCAGCTGCGCGAGAGCGGCTCGACCAGGCTCGGATCGCGCGCGATCAGGCTGCCGTTGAGATACACCGCCGAGGCCATGCACGCATAGTCGATCAGCAGCCCCGTCGGCGCGCCCGCGTCCGCCTGCCGCCAGCGCAGGCGGTACCAGACCACGCCGTCGTGCCCCGGCCACCGCGTCTGCCATTGGTCCATCAGCTCGACGGCGACCCAGCCTTTGTCCGGCGGCGCCTGCGCGCCCCAGCCCGAGCGCGCGGCCTCGGCGCGCTCGATCTTCAGCAGCGGCGGCGGCATCCGTGCCGGCGCCGGCGAGGGAAGCAGCGCCGCCAGCCACAGCGCCGAGAGCAAAACGACCAGACGCTGCCTCACCCCAGCAATCCCATCGAGCGCGCCTCGAACACCGCGGCAGTGCGCGAACCGACGGCGAGCTTGCGATAGATGTTCTTGGTGTGGCATTCGATGGTGAGTCTGGACAGCGAGATCAGCTCGGCGATCTCCCGGTTGCTGAACCCCTGCGCCACCAGTCGGAGGATTTCGCGCTCGCGCTCCGACAGCGGCGGCACCGAGGCGCTCGGCACCGCGGACTCGGCCGCGCGCGGCAGCACCTGCGGCAGCAGCGCCAGGATGCGCCGCGCGATGGTCGGATCGATCGGCGCACCGCCGCGCTGCAGGCTCTTGAGCGAGATGCGCAGCTCCTCGTCCTCGCCGTCCTTGAGCAGGTAGCCGATGGCCCCCGCGCGCACCGCCGAGAGGATCAGTTCCTCTTCCGCCCAGGCGGAGACGATCACCGCCTGGGTCTGCGGCCGCGCGCGCCGCATCCAGTCGATCAGCTCGATGCCGTTGCCGTCGGGCAGGCGCACGTCCACCAGGGCCAGGGCGAAGGAAGCCTTGTCCAGCGCCGCCCGCGCCGCGGCGACGGTCGCGGCGACCAGGACGCGCGCCTGCGCTTGCGCGATCTCGTCGACCAGGCGGCGCATCCGCTCCTGGCTGTCCCGGTCGTCCTCGACGATCAGGATCGAATCCATCGACACCGCCCGCACATCCATGGCTTCGCCCCCAAACGCAGCGCATCGATTATGCCAGCGCGGTCGTCGGCCGAATGCGACACACCGCACCGCTTGCGGCGCTGCACGCACCTTGCGCCGCACGCACGGTGCGACCGGCATGAATGCGAACCGTTCCGGGTGCGGCGGATTTGGCCCACAATGGGATGCCCCCGCCGGACGAGCGCCCCATGACCGCGACCGCCACTGCCGCCTCGATGACACCGGCGCGCCGCCTGCGCAGCATCTTCAGCGGCTCGGCCGGCAACCTGGTCGAATGGTACGACTGGCTCGCCTACTCCTCCTTCGCCATCTATTTCGCGCCGCACTTCTTTCCCAAGGGCGACCGCAACCTGGAACTGCTCAACAGCGCCGCCGTGTTCGCGGTCGGCTTCCTGATGCGGCCGATCGGCGGCTGGCTGATGGGCCTGTTCGCCGACCGCTACGGCCGCCGCACCGCCCTGGTCTGGTCGGTGCTGCTGATGTGCTCGGGATCGCTGCTGATCGCGATCTGCCCTGGCTACGAGCGCATCGGCGTCGCCGCGCCGATCCTGCTGGTGCTCGCGCGCCTGATCCAGGGCGTCAGCCTCGGCGGCGAGTACGGCACCTCGGCGACCTACCTGAGCGAGATGGCGGACAAGCGCCATCGCGGCTTCTGGTCCAGCTTCCAGTACGTCACCATGGTGCTCGGCCAGCTGATCGCGCTGCTGGTGCTGATCGTGATGCAGCGCTGGCTGCTGACCGAGGAGCAGCTCAATGCCTGGGGCTGGCGCATCCCGTTCGTGATCGGCGCCCTGCTGGGCGTGACCGTGATGTTCCTGCGCCGCACCATGCAAGAAACCGAGTCCTTCCACGCCGTGGCCAGGAGCGACAGGCCCAAGGCCAGCATCCGCGAGCTGATGAAATATCCGCGCGAGGTGCTGACGGTGATCGGGCTGACCCTGGGCGGCACCATCTCCTACTACACCTACACCACGTATCCGCAGAAGTTCCTGGTCAACAGCGCGGGCTTCAGCAAGGCCCAGGCCACGCAGATCTCCGCCCTGTCGCTGATCGTCTTCATCTTCCTGCAGCCGCTGTTCGGCGCGCTGTCCGACCGCATCGGCCGGCGCCCGCTGCTGATCGCCTTCGGCGTGCTCGGCACGCTGCTCAGCTACACCATCCTCAGCGGCATCGCCGCGTCCACCACCACGCAGGCCGCGCTGGCCTGGGTCGTCGCCGGCCTGGCCGTCACCAGCTTCTACACCTCGATCAACGCGGTGGTGAAGGCCGAACTGTTCCCCGCGCACATCCGCGCCCTGGGCGTCGGCCTGCCCTACGCGCTGACCCTGGCCATCTTCGGCGGCACGGCGGAGCTGATCGCGCTGTGGTTCAAGCAGATCGGCCACGAGCCCTGGTTCTACTGGTACGTGACCGGCTGCACCGCCCTCTCGCTGCTGGTGTACGCCACCATGCGCGATACCAAACACCATTCGCGCATCGATCGCGACCACGAGCCGGCCTGAGGCGACGATGACGGACGCCACTCCCCATATCGTGATCATCGGCGGCGGTTTCGCCGGCCTGTGGGCCACGCGCGCACTGGCCGGCGACGCCGTGCGCATCACCCTGGTGGATCGCGGCAACCACCACCTGTTCCAGCCGCTGCTCTACCAGGTGGCCACCGCCGGACTGTCCGCGCCCGACATCGCGGCGCCGCTGCGCCACATCCTGCGCCGGCAGCGCAACGTCACCGTGCTGATGGACGAGGCCGTCTCCATCGACACCGCCGCGCACACCGTGCGGCTGCGCGACGGCGAACCGCTGACCTACGACTGCCTGCTGGTCGGCAGCGGCGCCACCCACGCCTATTTCGGCCACGACGACTGGGCCGCGCACGCGCCAGGCCTGAAGACCCTCGACGACGCACTGCTGATCCGCCGCCGCGTGCTGTCCGCCTTCGAGCGCGCCGAGGCCGAACCCGACGCGCGGGCGCGGCGCGCCCTGCTCACCTTCGCCATCGTCGGCGGCGGCCCGACCGGCGTGGAACTGGCCGGCACGCTGGCGGAGATCGCGCGGCACACGCTCAAGCGCGAGTTCCGCCGCATCGACCCGCGCGAGACCCGGGTGATGCTGCTGGAGGCCGGTCCGCGCGTGCTCTCCTCCTTCCCCGAGTCGCTTTCGGCCAAGGCGCGCGCGCAGCTGGAGAAGCTCGGCGTGGAGGTGCGCACCGGCACCCCGGTCGGCGCCATCGACGCCGAGGGCGTGCAGCTGGGCGAGGAACGCATCGCCGCGCGCACCGTGCTGTGGGCGGCCGGCGTGGCGGCATCAAAGCTGGCGCGCGCGCTCGGCGCGCCGCTCGACCGTGCCGGCCGCGTGCTGGTACAGCCTGACCTGAGCCTGCCGGACGCACCGGAGGTGTTCGTCGCCGGCGACCTCGCCAGCGTGCAGCAGGACGGCAAGCCCGTTCCCGGCGTGGCGCCGGCCGCCAAGCAGATGGGCGCGCACGTCGCCAGGGCGATCCGCGCGCGCCTGGCCGGCCGCCCGACGCCCGCCTTCCGCTACCGCGACTTCGGCAACCTCGCCACCATCGGCCGCAACAAGGCCATCGTCGAACTGCACGGCCTGCGCCTGTCCGGCTTCCCGGCCTGGCTGTTCTGGCTGGTGGTGCACATCTTCTTCCTGATCGGCTTCCGCAACCGCCTGATCGTGATGCTCAACTGGACCTGGGCCTATTGGAGCTACCAGCGCGCGGCGCGGATCATCCTGGGCAAATAAGACCCCCATATTGAGCAAGAAAGATCATTGAGATGTAATGTCGCTTTACTTTTCAGCGTTTAATTTCCTCAAACAACGCGCCGCACGGCATTCGACCACATCCTCTCAAATTCGTCCTTATCAGTTTTCTCTATAATAAATTGTGGATCTAGCGAAATCTCTTCGCTATCTGGAATCGGGGCTTCTCCAAGCCTTGTCTCGCCGCCGGATTCGCTAAATGATGCATACCCTATTCTGCTATTGGCGAAAATCTCTATTTTTCTTATCTCATTCCTATTTTCATCCAATTCGCTGAATAGCAAAATTGGGTCATTCAAATTGTTATGAATCCACCTCACCTTTAAATAGATCATGGGGAATTCTTCCCACTACTGATTATTCTTCCCACAACATCAAGAGGATCATCGTTTGGCACGACAAAAACCCCTGATCTCCCTTCAACAACATTAAGCCCCGTGACATTTATCTCAACATAGTTAGTATAGCGTCTACCTTGAAACGGCTGCCCAAGAAAATCACGAGAAAGCTGAGCACTTGTTCTTGTTCCAGGAACAATATTCGACAAATATTGCCCGTTCCCATATCGAACATCATTCGGATTTAGTGATCTCAAAGACGGCAGCAGCTGATTACTTTCCAGAATTCCTCTCATGCCAGCATCACTCGTATAATGATAAAGTGACCTAGCTCTGCTACTGCTCACAGCGAGATTTGATACCGCCCCCCCAGAGACCTGGCCGAACCCTCTAGCCCCCTCAGCCACCATAAGAGCGCTTCCAAACTTGTACCCACCTTGCTCAACATGCCCTGGACCAGGGCCAATTCGATCATAATCAGTAGAAATGTTTGTGCCATACGGATCGACAATTCCGTGTGCAATTGGAGCGAATCCATCACGAAAAGCCTTAAAAATCCCAACGAAGAAATTCCCGTTACCACCATCTCTTACTTCGTTTTCATCTGCACCGCATGCTGAGTCACAAGTTTGCCTTCCATCCGGATCGGTAAATCGATAAGGATTGTTGTTGGCGTACCAGTACCGATTGAAGTTCGCTCCAGTTCCTGAGTTCGCCGTCACCGGATCCACGCTGAGGAACCGTCCGATGGCCGGATCGTAATAGCGCTGCTGCATGTAGTTCATGCCGGTGGCCGCATCCAGCACGTGC
>NZ_JALBFU010000021.1:0-15439 GCF_022662575.1 Luteimonas aquatica
GCGCGACGGTTTCGATCACAACACGGTGACGGGCAAGGACGTCAACGACCGCGACATCCTGGGCGTGCGGACGTCGCTGGCGTGGAAGCCGAGCGAGAAGTTCAATGCCAGCTTCATCTGGGATCATTTCCAGGAAGAGGACATGCGCTCGCGCACCGGCAAGCAGCTGTGCCACAACGATCCGGGGCCGGCGCAGATGGGCGGCATGACGGTCAGCGCGTTCGACCGCAACTTCCTCAGCCAGGGCTGCGCCGGCGGCTCGCTGTACGACGACGGCGCCTACGGCGTGCCCAACGGCGGCAGCCTGCCGTTCGTGCTCGGCGCGCAGACCCAGGCGGTCGGCTACATCCTCGACGCGGACGGGAATTACAAGGACATCGCGACCATGATCCCGGTGGGATTCAATCCCTACGCCGGCGTGACCCAGTCCAAGGACCTGCGCAAGATCGCCACCAGCTACGACCCGAAATTCCACGCCAAGAACGACACCCTGCAGCTCAACTTCGACGTCGGCATCGGCGACCATCTCAATTTCGTGTCGCAGACCCTGTACACGCGCGACCAGTACTACTCCACCCAGGACTACGGGCGCTTCCAGTCGCGGCCGATCTTCACCAACACCTCCAGCGGGGTATACCTGTTCGGTCCGGACGGCCCGATCCCGGCGATCGACCGCTATCCCGGCGGCGTGTTCTGCGATCCGCAGCTGGGTTGTTCCGACCGGCTGCTGCTGGCCGACCTGGTCGATTCCGACAGCCGCCAGTGGTCGCAGGAGTTCCGCCTGCAGTCCTCCTTCGACGGGCCGTTCAACTTCAGCGTCGGCGCCAACTACCTGGAATACAAGATCGACGAGAGCTATTACGTGTTCGGCAACGTGTTCACCGCGCTCGCCGACCGCTTCCTCAACGGCAATGCGCTCGAGCTGCCCTCGGCGTACTGTCCGCCGGGCTCGGCGGTCCGCCTCGATCCGGTGAGCGGCACCATGATCCCCTGCGCCTACATCGATCCCAATCCGCTCGGTTCCATCAACGGCCAGGGCCACAACTACTTCCGCAGCCGCAACCTGGCCAAGACCCGCTCGGCGGCGATCTTCGGCGAGGGCTACTGGCAGCTCTCCGACACGCTGCGGCTGACCGCCGGCCTGCGCCTGACCCGCGACGTGAAGACGACGACGCCCGTGCCGAGCCAGCTGCTACTGGCCGATTCGAGCGCCGGCGGGCTGCACGATTTCTTCGGCGGCTACGTCGGCTACGGCTATCCGGCCAAGCCGAAGATCCGCCAGTCCTGGACCGAGCCGACGGGGCGACTGGTGCTGGACTGGTCGCCGGACCTGTCCTTCACCGACAGCACCCTGCTCTATGCCTCGCTGGGGCGCGGCTACAAGGCCGGCGGCACCAACTCGCCGGGCATCGACATCAATCCGGACGCCTTCTACATGCCGCAGCGCGATCCGCGCTTCAAGGCCGAATACGTCAACGCGATCGAGCTCGGCATGAAGAACGTGCTCGGCGACGGCAGGCTGGTCCTGAACGGCACGCTGTTCTACAACGACTACAAGGACTACCAGGTATCGCAGCTGGTCGATCGCGCCACCTTGAACGAGAACTTCGACGCCAGGACCTGGGGCGCGGAGATCGAGGCGGTGTGGCGGCCGACCGCCTCGTTCCAGCTCAGCGGCAACCTCGGCCTGCTGCGCACGCGCGTCGGCGGCGGCCAGTCCTCCATCGACGTCATGGACCGCACCGCCGGCAATCCCGACTGGGTGGTGGTGCGTTCGTGGATGCAGCTGTCCTCCAACTGCATCGCGCCGCGGGAATACGTCGAGACCGCGATGAGAATGAGCTACATGTACGGCAACAACGTGGCGAACTATTTCAACAATTTCTGTTCGACCGAGCTGCCGCTCACCGGCAGGGCGTTCGCGCCCGAGGGCGGCGGCCCGGGCGCGTTCGGATTCCGCTACGACCCGGCGGTGGACGGGCCCAACGGCGGCCAGGGCTTCGCCAAGAACGTGGGCGGCCACGAATTGCCGAACGCGCCCAAGATCACCGCCAGCCTGAGCCCGCAATACACCTTCGCGCTGGGCGAGAGCGACCTGACCCTGCGCGCGGACCTGTACTACCAGGGCAAGAGCTGGGCGCGCATCTACCAGGACCGCATCGACCGCCTGCACGACTGGGGCAACGTCAACCTGTCGCTGACCTGGTACAGGCCCAAGACCGACATGACGGTGCAGCTGTACGTGAAGAACCTGCTGGACGGCGAAGCCATCACCGGCACCTTCCTCAACAGCGACGACACCGGCCTGACCACCAACGTCTTCATCCAGGACCCGCGCATCGTCGGACTGAGCATCCGCAAGGGATTTTTCTAGGCGGCCGACGTTCCCGGCTCGCGAGAGCCACCGGCGGGCGGCCGGAAAACGCTTGCTCCCCGCAGGCCGGCCGCCCGCCTCCTTCAGCCGGATCCGTTCCCGCCGGGACAGGCGTTGTCCTGGGCCGGCGGCGCGGCCATGACAGGCCGCGCGCGCATCGCGCGATGCGATGCGGGAAAGGGCCGGCGCCAGCGCCGCTCCGACGCTGCGTGTTTTCGGGGCGAACCGTCCGCATCGACGAGATCGGACTCTCTTCGACTCAAGCATGGAGAACGCATCATGAGCAAACTGAAAACCGCCCTGATCGCGGCGCTGGCCCTGTCCGGCGCCGCGACCGCCAACGCGGCCTTTGCGCAATACCACTACGAGGTGTGGACGGGATCGGGCTGGTCCGACGAGGGCACCGCGCACCTGCGCGGCCCGATCGTCATCGGGCAAGCCGGCGGCTACATGCTGCCGTGCGATGTCGACATCACCTTGGCCGTGTCGGGCGGCAACGCTTCGGTCACCGCGATCGCCTTCGCCAACGGCGCATCGACGTGCCCCGGCACCGTCGGCGAAGCGCTGCCCTGGCCGCTGGCCGCGCCCACCGCGTACACCGGCGGCAATCCGCCCTTCCTCGGCGCACCGACCCTGACGGGCGCGTTGTGGAACATGGCCATCACCGGCGTGCGCATCCGCGTGCCGGGCGTGAATTACGTCTGTCCCTATCCCAATGGAACGGGGACGGTACTGGGCGTGCTGGACAACGGCGCGGGCGCGCCCGGAGCCAATCGCTACGTGTTCTCGCAGATGCTCGGGCCGTGCGCCTTCATGACGCGCAAGTCGGCTTACGTGCCCAATGCCTTGCTGGCCGAGCCGCAGATACGCGTCGCGGGCGCAGGCCATTTGCCAGGCCCTTGAGGCCCGGCGGCGCGTATCCGCCCGGAAAAGCGCGAAATCGTTTCCAGGCACCTGGGGATCCGGCGGTGCATGCCGCCGGATCCATGGCGGTTCGCGCGCGCCGCGGCTCGCGCGCCGCTTTTCGGCCCCGATTTTCGTCTTGCCGGCGCCCGCGTCGCGGCGCGGGCCAAGGACTTCAAACCCCGGAACGACGCGGTTTAGAACGATAGAAAAGCATGCGGGCGGTCACGTCTTTTTCTGAACCGGCCAGTCTTTTTTTGCAGTGCAGCGTGCATCGTGGGTAACGTCTCCTTCACGATTCGCTCGCACCCGACGTGGGGGAGGGAGCAAAAGCCCGAAGCGGTACGCCGCTCCGGGCTTTTTTTTGTGCGCTGATTGGCATTACGGCGCCGGCCGGCGCGGCGGGACCGTATCGACGGCGTGAAGACGGCGCACGCGCAGGGCGCGAACCGGAAGCGGACCTCAGGACGCGGCGTTCGCCGCCGCTTTGGTTTTCGCCAGGCGCCGCGCGGCGCGCCAGCGCCACAGCCCCACCAGCAAGGGCACGGCCGCCATCGCGAAGCAGGCCGCGTCCAGCACGCCGTCGCCGAGCAGCATGCCGACGATGCCGGCCATGCAGATCAGCGCCAGCACCAGCACCAGGGACAAGCTGCCACGGCCGTTCATGCGCGCGCCTCCGCTGCGGCTTTCGCGCCGCGGCGTCCGCGCCGCCGGTTCCACCACAGCCAGGCGCCGTTGCCGGTGATGAACAGCGTCAGCCAGGTGCACGCGGTCCACAACAGCTTCAGCGGCAGTCCGCCGTAGTCGCCGAAGTGCAGCGGCTGCGAGAAGACGATCGCCTTCATGTACAGCGGCAGTTCCTTGACCGCGCTGACGCTGCCGTCCACCGCGTCGACCAGGGCCACGCGGAACAGCCGCTCGTCCAGGCCGTCGCCGTTGATCAGCACGGTGTAGTGGCGGTCGGTGGAGAAATCGGTGCCCGGGAAGATGACCGAGTTGACGTGCCAGCCGCGCGGCGCGGCCGCCAGCGCGGCGCGATAGGCGCCGTCGGCATCGAGCGGCGGATGGCGACGGTCGACCGCGCGCGCGTCGCTCAGCCGGCGCACTTCCGCCAGCTCCGTCTGCGCCCACAACCCGGTGGCGATGCTGCCGAAGCCGAGCAGGAATCCGGTGATGGTGACCGCCAGCGCCCAGCCCAGCACGATGGCGCCGATGAAGTTGTGCAGGTCCAGTTGCAGCAGGCGCGGACCGCGCCCGCGCCGCAGCACGCCGAAGACCACGCGCTTGACGTAGGGTGCGTAGACCACCAGGCCCGAGAGCAGCGAGAGCAGCACCAGCAGCGCGATCAGCGCGCCGACCAGCTCGCCCATCGGGCCGAGGAACCATTGCGCGTGCAGTTCCAGCAGGAAGCCGGTCAAGGTCTTGTCGGCATCCAGCGCATGCTCGTCGGTCGGCCTGGCGTCGGCCAGGCGCGTGAAGCGCAGCTTGGCGTTGTCGAAGTTGTCGTCGGTGGCCGCGGCGGTGACCAGCAGCAGCACGCCGGGATGGTCCTTGGGATCGATGCCGAGGCTGAGCACGCGCTCGCCGGGCGAGACGGCCAGGATGTTGTCCACCGATTCGGCCAGCGGCCGGTGCGGCGCCGCCTCCAGGCCCTCGGCGGTGGGCACCACGCCCATCGCCGCGTCGATCTCCTCGTGGAAGATCAGCACGGTGCCGGTCAGGCACAGCACCAGGAACGGCAGCGTCGCCACCAGGCTGGTCCAGCGATGCAGCCAGAGGTTGAGGCGGAACCAGCGGGAAGGCTTGCGCGTGTCCATGGTCACCAGTCGTACTGCAGGCCGACGTACCAGCTGCGCGGACGGATCAGCGTGGCCGAGTCGTAGGGGCTGGGGTCGATGCTGTAGGTGTAGACCTGCAGCGCCGAGCGGTCGTCGAAGGCATTGTCCACGCCGGCGAAGACATAGGTCCTGCCGAAGCGGTAGCCGCCCTTGGCGTTGACCACCCAGTAGGCGTCGGTGCGGCCGAGCGGGCGGTTCTCGATGTCGGAGTAGTAGGCGTTGGAATGGCGCGCGTTGAGGCCGAACTCGCCGCCGCCGGCGCCGCGCCAGAGCAGGCCGGCGTTGGCGGTGAAGGTCGGGGCGTTGGCGAAGGCGTTGCCTTCGATGCCGGAGTTGGGATAGCGGGTCACCTTGGTGCGCAGCACGCCGATGTCCGAGTACAGCTCCAGCGCCGGCGTCGCCTGCCAGCGCAGGCCGAGCTCGGCGCCGTAGTTGCGGGCGCGGTCGGCGTTGCGCACCTCGACCGACCACACGCCCGGCCGCGGGTCGAGGTCGAACGGCAGCTGCATGTCGCGGTAGTCGCCGTAGAAGACGTTGCCGGTGAGCTGCACGCGGCCGTCGGCCAGCTCGCCGCGGAAGAACGCCTCGTAGTTGACCACGTACTCCGGCTCGAAGAAGTAGGTCCTGAACACCATGGCCGGGAACGCGTACGCCGCCACCACGCCGCCGCCGCCGGCGTTGTAGCCGCGCGAGACCAGGCCGCCGAAGGTCCAGCGCTCGTTGGCATGCCAGCTCAGGCCGAGCTTGGGCAGGAAGGCGTTGTAGGTCTTGTCGATGTCGATATCGATGATGGCGCCGTCGCCGCCGGCGCGGCGGTGTCGCTCGCGCTCGTAGCGCGCGCCCAGCGTCAGCTCCAGGTCATCGCGCAGCGCGACCTGGGTCTGGCCGTACAGCGCGGCGGTGCGGATCTCGTCGCGGAAGCGCTCGCCGTCCATCGGGAAATCGATCAGCTCGTCCTGGTTGGCGCGGAAGAAGTAGGCGCCGAAGATGCCGCTGGCGCGCCCGTCGCCTTTTTCCAGCACCAGCTTGGGTTCCAGCACGTACTCGCGGTTGTCGATGCTGGCGATGCCGGTGTTCTTCGGCGCCTCGCGCTTGACGTGCAGGTCGGTGGCCGAGATCAGGGTGTCCCAGCGCAGGCGGTCGTTCAGGCGCCACTGCGTGTCGGCGATCAGCACGTTGCCGCGGTTGTCGAAGACGGGCATGTCCGGCGTGCTGTTGCGCTTGTCGCCGAACGGGCGCGACTCCGATTCGAGCTGCGGCGCGCGCGACTGCGCGTGCTGGAAGGTGAGCAGGGCGCTGAAGTCGGGCAGCGCGTCGGGCTTGACCAGCAGCTTGCCGCGCAGCGTGCGCGTCTCGAACTCGCCGGGATCGGAGGCGCCGGGGATCGGCGCGAAGTCGAGATAGCTGTGCTGGCGCTGCACGTCGCCGGCGATGCGGAAGGCGACCTGGTCGCCGGCCAGCGGCCCGGAGACGGCGAAGGCGGCCTGGCGACGGTCGCGGTTGCCGGCGAGCACGCGCACGCTGCCCTCGGGGGTGAAGCTCGGGTCGCGGGTCTTGATCGCCAGCGTGCCGGCGATGGCGTTGCGGCCCTGCAGCAGGCTCTGCGGACCGCGCAGCAGTTCGATCTGCTGCACGTCCCAGAGCGAGTCGCCGCCGAACACGATCTCGTTGTAGCTGGCCGGGCGGCCATCGATGCTCAGGCTCAGGCGCGGCCGCGTGCCGGCGAAGAAGGCGTCCGAGCCGGTGGCCGGACCGGTGCCGTCCACGCCGCGCACCGCCGGGGCGAGATTGCCGACGCCGGGGCTGGTGACGTTGGCCATGTTGCCGAGCAGGGAGCGGCTGTCGTCCAGCCCGCGCGCCTGCAGCGCCTGGCCGTCGACGACCGTGGCGCTGGTGCCGGTGTCACGCTGCGAGCGGCCCTGCTTGTCGGCGATGACGGTGACGGTGTCGAGCGTGGTGGCCGAAGGCGGCGCGGCCTCCTCGGCCAGCGCGGGGCCGGAGAAGACGGGGCCGGCCAGGACGGCGGCGAGCGCCAGGCGCGGCGCGGCGCGGGCAGGCAAGGGACGAACGGGGGCACGGCGGCGGAAAGTCGCGAGCATCGAAAGGGCACCAAGGAGACTGGGGCCTCGGCCGCGCGTCCGGAGAGGATGCGCGATGCTGGCGAATGCCGAACGAGGTCGGCGAGCTGGCGACGGAGGAGGAAGCGCGAACCGGCGATCCGATCCGCGCCGGCATGTTAATACGGCGTGTAGATCGATTCCAGCGTTCCCGGGATCGCCGCCCCGCAGGCACAATCGCGCCGTGAACGACCGCGCCGAGAACGACATCGCCCCGAACGTTGCGCTCGACGAGCTGGTACAACGCGCCTGCGCCCCGTTCGAGCCTCTGACCGCCGCCGATCCGCCGCTGTCCGGGAAACTGCGCCGGATCGCCCTGGCCAGCGACTTCGCCGTCGCCGTGCTGGGCCGGCAGCCGGCGCTGCTCGAACGCCTGGCCGCCGACGACGGCGCCGCCGCCGCGCCGCCGCCGTCGCTGACGGCGGACAACCGCGGCGACTGGCCGGCGGTGCTGCGCCGCTATCGCCAGGCCGAGTCGGTCCGGCTGATCTGGCGCGACGTGCTGGGGCTGGAGACGGTCGCGGACACGCTGGCCGGCAGCACGCGCCTGGCCGAGACCTGCCTGCAGGTCGCGCTCGCCGCGATCGAGGCGGAGTTCGCCCAGCGCCACGGCCTGGTGCGCGACCGCGAGGGCCGCGCGCAGCGCCTGGTCGTGTTCGGCCTCGGCAAGCTCGGCGGCGGCGAGCTGAACTTCAGCTCCGACATCGACCTGGTCTATGCCTACGCGGAGGAAGGCGAGAGCGACGGCGCGCGCCCGCTGGCCGCGGAGGCCTACTTCGCGCGCCTGGGCCAGCAGCTGGCGAAGCTGCTCGACGAGCGCACCGCCGACGGTTTCAGCCATCGCGTCGACCTGCGCCTGCGTCCGTTCGGCAACGCCGGCCGCGTGGCGCTGTCGTTCGCGGCGATGGAGCAGTACTTCCAGCGCGAGGGGCGCGACTGGGAGCGCTACGCCTGGCAGAAGGCGCGGCCGGTGGCGGGCGATCTGGCCGCCGGCGAGGCCTTCCTGGACGCATTGCGGCCGTTCGTCTATCGCCGCTACCTGGATTTCGGCGCGCTCGACGGGTTGCGCGCGATGAAGGCGGCGATCGCCGCCGAGGTGGCGCGCAAGGACCTGGAGCATGACATCAAGCGCGGCGCCGGCGGCATCCGCGAGATCGAGTTCTTCGCCCAGGCGCTGCAGCTGATCCACGGCGGCCGCGATCCGGCGCTGCGCGAGCGGCGCCTGCTGCCGGCGCTGCAGGCCCTGCGCGAGGCGCACCAGATCAGCGAGCAGACGCACGCCGCGCTGGCGGAGGCCTACGGGTTCCTGCGCCGGCTCGAGAACCGCCTGCAGATGCTGCGCGACGCGCAGACGCATGCGTTGCCCGCCGACGCGCTCGACCGGGCACGCATCGCGCAGGGGCTCGGCCATCGCGACTGGGACGCGCTGCAGGCGGCGCTGGCGCTGCAGCGCGGGCGCGTGGCCGCCGAGTTCGAGGCGCTGCTGGCGCCGCGGCGGCGGCAGGCGGCGGGCGCCGCGGACGGCGGGGCGCTTTCCGAGGGCCTGCTCGCCGGCTACTGGCGGGCGCTCCCCGACGACGGCGACGCGCAGGTCCTGGCCGATGCCGGCTATGCCGATCCGGCGGCCGCCGACGCGATGCTGCGCGATTTCGCCCGCGCCTCGGGCGTGCGCGAGCTGTCCGACGCCGCGCGCGCGCGCCTGGACCGCGTGCTGCCGCAACTGGTGCGCGCCGCCGGCGCTGCCGGCGATCCAGGGCTGGCGCTGCGCCGCCTGCTGGCGCTGCTGCACAACATCCTGCGCCGCGCCAGTTACCTGGCGCTGCTCGACGAGCAGCCGGCGGCGCTGGCGCGGCTGGTCGGCGCGGTGATGCGCAGCGCCCTGCTCGCCGAACGGCTGGCGACGCTGCCGCTGCTGCTGGACGAACTGCTCGACGCGCGCGTGGCCGGCCCGCTGCCCGAGCGCGCCGAGCTGGCGCGCGCCTGCGCGGCGGCGCTGGCGCACGAGGACACCGAGGCCGCGCTGATGGCGCTCAACGAGATCCGCCAAGCGCTGAGCTTCCGCATCGCCCTGGCCACGCTCGACGGCCGCCAGGACGCGCGCGCCAGCGCGCGCCAACTGGCCTGGTTGGCCGACGCCGTGCTCGAAGTGGTGCTGATGCTGGCGCGGCGCGAGCTGCGCGCCGCGCATGGCGAGATCGCCGGCGCGCGCTTCGCCATCGTCGGCTACGGCAGCCTGGGCGGCGAGGAGCTCGGCTTCGGCTCGGATCTGGACCTGGTCTTCCTCTACGACGCGCCGGCCGAGGCGCACTCGGACGGCGCGCGCGCGCTGGACGCGCCGCGCTGGTTCGCGCGCCTGGCGCAGAAGATCGTGGCGCTGCTGGGCACGGTCACCGCCGCCGGTCGCCTGTACGACATCGACGTGCGCCTGCGCCCGGACGGCGGCAAGGGCCTGCTGGTGTCGAGCCTGGCCAGCTACGAGGACTACCAGCGCCAGCGCGCCTGGACCTGGGAACACCAGGCGCTGGTGCGCGCCCGCGCGATCGCCGGCGACGAGGGGCTGCGCGAGGACTTCGAGCGCGTGCGCGCCCGCACGCTCGGCCACGCGCGCGAGGCCGGCAAGCTGCGCGAGGACGTGGTGGCGATGCGACTGAGGATGCGCGCCGAGCTGGACCGCAGCAACGCCGCCGGCTTCGACCTCAAGCAGGGACGCGGCGGCCTGGTCGACCTGGAGTTCCTGCTGCAGTTCCTGGTGCTGCGCGATGCCGCCCGCGTCCCGGCGCTGCTGGCGCCGCGCGACACGCCGGGACTGATCGCGGCGGCCGGGCAGGCGGGCGTGTTCGGCGCGGCCACCCGCGACGCGCTCTCCGACGCGCACGCGACCATGCTGGCGGCGGGGCTGGAATGCACGCTCGACCGCCGCCGCCGCTTCGTGGCCGGCAGCGCGGCCATCGACGGCGCGCGCGCCGCGGTGGACGCCGCCGCGGCGCGGGAAGGACTGGCGTTCCAGCCGCCCGAGGCACCGGACGGCTAGCGCGACAGTACGCCGATGATGTCCAGCGCCATCCGGCGCTTCACCGTCGGCAGCAGCCGCAGCTGGGTGAGCATGTGGCTTTCGTATTCGTCGCGCGCGTAGTCGTCCACGATCACCGGCGCGGGCTCATTGGCGACGTTGCTGCTCGGGCCACGGCCGGTGGCCAGCCATTCGAAGTTGGTGCTGGTCAGCAGGGCGATCTGGATCAGGTGCTCCACGCTGGGCGTGGTGCCCTCCGGATTCTCCCATTGCGTCACGGCGCTGCGCTTCACGCCGACCCGCCGCGCCAGCTCCGCCTGCGAAAGACGGACCAGCGAACGCGCCTTCCTGACGCGAACCGACAAGACACCCATATGCGTTCTCCCGGTAATGGCCGTCCCTGAGCGCCCCCCGCGCCTTAGCAGACAGCGATTCTTGCCCAAGGTTGTTTCGTTCTGCTTGCCCTGGCCGTTGCCTCCCCGGAAACGGCCATCAACATCACAAACGGAAAGCGGCGCTTGCGCCTGACATCGGGACCGGACCTCTTCTCTCGACGGCCAGGGTATGCGAGAAAGAACGCGCATTTCAGGGCATGCGTCTCGGCGGCGCGATGCCGACGTCACGAGTCCATCGGATCGCTCCGGGCGGAAAGCCGCCGCGTGGGCGGGAGGCCGGCATCCGGCGGGCGCGCGGCGGAAGACAGTGCGGTCGATCACGCTCCTGGAAGGCGTGCTCCAAGAAGGCACGCTCCCGGAAGGACGGTGGCCGGCCCGGGGAACGTGTCTCGACCACCCGCTGGAACTCTATGGATGGACGACGGGAATGACCAAGATCTGGCTGTTCGGATCCTTGACGGTGGCGGCCGACCACGGCGCGGCGGCGCCGTTGGCGCTGGTCGGGCGCAGCGCCAGCCTGCTGGCGTATCTGGCCCTCGGCCGCGGCTGCTACTACAGCCGCGCCGAGCTGCTCGGCAACCTGTGGCCGGAACGCAGCGGCGCGGGCACGCCGGGCTCGTTCAACACCGCGCTGTGGCGCTTGCGGCGGCTGATCGAGCCGCCGCCGTACCGGCACGGCGACGTGATCGCCTGCGACCGCCGCGGCGCGATCGGCCTCAACGGTTCGGCGCAGCTGTGGCTGGACGTGGAGGAGTTCCAGCGCGCGATCGCCGCGGGCCTGGCCAAGCCGCCGGAGCGGATGAGCGATGCCGACATCGAGGGGCTGGAGCGGGGCGTGGCGCTGTACAAGTCCGACATCCTGCTCGACATGATCGACGACTGGGCGCTGCGCGAGCGGGAAAAGTACCGGCGCGACTATCTGAACGCGCTCGGCCGGCTGATGCAGATCGCCACCATCCGCCGCCAGTACGCGCAGGCGATCGGCCACGCGCAGG
The DNA here is from genome assembly GCF_022662575.1 of Luteimonas aquatica. Classification (GTDB taxonomy): domain Bacteria; phylum Pseudomonadota; class Gammaproteobacteria; order Xanthomonadales; family Xanthomonadaceae; genus Luteimonas; species Luteimonas aquatica. The sequence continues at coordinate 11,633 of NZ_JALBFU010000021.1, forward strand.
CGATCCTCGACCACGACGCGCTGCGCGAGGACGTGCACCGCGAACTGATGCAGCTGTTCGTGCTCAACGGGCAGCGCGCACAGGCGCTGCGCCAGTTCGAGCATTGCCGCGAGCTGCTGCGGCGTGAGCTGGCGATCCAGCCGATGCGCGAAACCATGGCCCTGTACCAGAAGATCGCCGACAGCGCGATCGGCGCCGCCGTCGAACCCGATGCGCCGCAGCCGCCGCCGTTCGCCGGCGGCGTGGGCGGGACGCGGCAGATGATCGATTCGGCGCGCACGTATCTGGCGCATGCCGACGAGCGGCTGCAGCTGAGCCTGCAGCTGCTGGCATGAGCCGTGCCTAGGCCATCGGCTGGCGGATCACGGTCTTCCACCTGGCCGGCGCGGCGCGTCGGATATCGCTCAGATAGATCTCGTGGTGCTTGCCGGCCAGCGCCGCGCGCTCGCCGATGAAGTCGTGGACCCTGCGGATCGTCGGACCTTCCTCGCTGAACGGGCCGATGTGCAGCGTCTGCGCGCAGCGCCCTTCGTCGAACGCCTCCAGCCGCAGCCCCCGCAGCGCGGGCAGGGACTTCTTCCGCCGCACCGCCGCGATGGCGGCGTGGATCGCGGCGGCCTCCACGAAATCGGGCTGCATGATCATCATCGTCCACTTCCACTGCGCCCTGTCGTCGCGGAGGAAGGAGGACAGGTCCTCGGACCACCAGAGCCCCTCCAGCGGCATGACCGCGTAGTCGATGCCCTGCGCTCCGCGCTTGACCGCGAACTTCGTGGCGTAGGAGACCGAGAACAGCGCCTCCACCGCCTCGGCGTAGCGCGGCGAGGTATTGGGATCGCCTTCGCCGTCGACCATCAGGAAGCGCATGGCCGGCACCTCGACCTCGACCACCGACTTCGCGGACGGGTGGTAGAGGTGCTTGAGTTCCCGCTTGACGTCGATCCTGGGCATGGGCGCATCCGAAGGCGGTCTGGCCGCGCCAGCAAGGCCTGGGCGGCGGACGGCAGGAGCGTGCCCGGACGCGCCCGTGTCCGCAAGGGACGCCGCCGCGTTTCCGGGGCTCCGCTCCGCGTCACCGCGCCATCACGCCCGTCACGCCGGCGGTGAGCCGGGCGTGATGCGGCGGTGATGGCGCCGTGATGCCGCGGGCGCAGGCTCGGGAGCATGTCGATTCGACGGATCCCGCTGCCATGGCATTGCTCGAGGATCGCACCGCCGCCTTCATCGTCAGGGTCTGGTGCGAACGCGGCGACGCCGATGCCGATGCCGCCGGCTGCGAGTGGCGCGGCTCGGTGGAGCACGTGCAGTCGGGGCAGCGCATGTTCTTCCGCCACCTGGAGGCGGTACTCGAATTCATGAAACCGCACCTGCACAGCATCGGCATCGACGCCCAGCAGCGCTTCTGGGAGCGCATCTCCTCGGTCATCGAAACCGGCGGCGACGCCGGCCGGGCCCTGGAACTCGCGCTCCCGCCGCCGTCTTCCCCGTCCGCATCCCCTTCCTCTGCCAACAGCGCCCGCAAGCGCCGCTAGGAGACCGCCATGGCTCTCATTCGTGCCAACCGAGCAGCGATCGATGACCGCTTCAGCGTGCTCGGCTTCACCGTCCGCACCGAATCGCCCCTGTTCGAAATCGGACTGGCCACCGAACCGGAGCTGTTGCGCTCGGAGAACCGCGCCCGCCGCAACGCCGGCAACTTCTACACCACGCGCCTGCTCAGCGCCGGCAACGCGCGCAACGGCGAGGCGGTCTATCTGGTGCCGCCGAGCGTGGTCGCGCGCTTCGTCGGCCAGCCGCGCCTGTACTTCGGCCTGGCGACCTACCGCGAAGGCGACCGCGACCGCCCGGTGGCGGTGAACGTGCCCGACCGCGGCCACATGTACGTCAGCCTGTCCGGCCTGACCGAGCGCGGCCTGCGCCGCACCACGCGCATGGAGCGCGGCAACGGCTACGGCAGCGCCGGCGACAGCCTGGCCTGGGGCGGCGATGCCTCCGCCGCGGCGGGCAATGGCGGCGCGGGGAACGGCGCGCCGGGCAATGGCAGCGCCGCGCGGCCGGCCAGCGGCGGCGGCGCGTCCGATGGCGCCGCCAACCTGCCCTACAGCGACGGCTACTCCGACGAACTCTGGCACGAGGGCGGCGCCGGCGCCGCCCCGCCGGCCGCCGCACCCGCGCCCGCCGCGGGCGACGGCACGGCCGCGGCCCCGGCCGTAGCCCAGTCCTACGGTTACGGCCGCGCGCTGTCCGCGCCCGCCGCACGCCCGCATCCGCGCCGCGCGCCCTATGCCAAGCCGCTGCTGGTGTCCTCCTACTACCGGCCCAGCAACTGGTTCGACGCGCTGACCACCCAGATCGGCTTCTTCCTGGAGAGCGCGAAGTGGTACCTGGGCGTCGACGACACCACCGTGCCGCCGCATTCGGCGATCTGCCAGGTGCGCACCGTCGACGGCAGCGAGGAGGGCGGCCTGGGCGGAACCGCATTCTTCATCGCGCCGCGCCTGCTGCTGACCGCCGCGCACGTGGTCTACAACCAGAGCGAGCTGATCATCGTGCCGGGCAAGAACAGCGGCGGCATCAGCGGCGCCACCGAGCCCTTCGGCCGCTTCAGCGTCACCTCGGCCGATATCCGGATGCACCCGTCCTACGGCAGCAACCACGACTTCGACCTGGCGCTGATCCGCGTGCCCGAGGCGCACGCGGCCCCGGCCGGCCGCTACTTCGACCTGCTCGAGGAGCTGACCCAGTCGCGTCCGGAAGGCGTGATCGTCACCGGCTACGCCGCGCGGTGGGTGGAGCGCGACGCCGTCGAGCGTTTCGTCAACGCCACCATCGATCCGAACAAGCAGCACATGATGGGCGGCTACATCCGCGAGCTGCCGAGCGAGGACACCTTCACCTACGACCTGCAGACCCTCGGCGGCACCAGCGGCTCGCCGGTGTACTGGATCGAGCAGGGCGCCAGCCCGCGCGCGCACGTGGTCGGCGTGCACGTGGACGAGTTCGACGACACCACCAATCTCGGCTGCCGGCTCACGCCGACCAAGATCGCCTGGATCCGCCAGGTCGCCGCCGGCTGGAGCCAGGCGCTGACCTTCTCGCTGGCCGCGCGCGCCCTGGAGGACGCAGCCGCGCCCGTCGCCGGCGAGATCGACCCGGATGCGATGGGCATCCGCGACGACGAACCGGAAGACGCGGGAATCGCCGCCGCCCAGGCGCTGCGCACGCGCGCGCTCGACGCCTCGGACGGGGACTATCCGGGCGCCCGCTTCGTTCCCGCCCACAGCGGCAACTATTCGCGCGGCCGGCGTCGCGACCGCGTGCTCGACCGCATCGTCATCCACATCACCGCCGGCGGCGAGAGCATCAACGGCACGATCGGCTGGTTCCAGAACCCGGCCGCGCGGGTGAGCTCGCACTACATCGTCGGGCGCGACGGCGAGGTCGTGCAGATGGTGCGCGACGCCGACACCGCCTGGCACGCCAGCGCGTCGAATTCGCGCAGCATCGGCATCGAGCACAACGGCAACAAACCCTCGCGCCGCAACCGCCGCGACCTGCCGCCGACCGAGCCGCAGTACCGCGCCTCCGCGCGCCTGGTGGCCTGGCTGTGCCGGCAGCACGGCATCCCGGCCGACCGCGAGCACATCCTCGGCCACATCGAGGTCTCCCCGCGCGACAACCACGACTGCCCGACCTCGTACTGGGATTGGGACCTGTACATGGCCTGCGTGCAGGAGGAAGTCGCCGCGCTGGCCGGTGCGGCGCCGGCGCAGGGCCTGGCCCTGCGCCGCGGCGGCGCGCCCGCCC
>NZ_JALBFU010000021.1:15582-19877 GCF_022662575.1 Luteimonas aquatica
GCGCGCGGCCGCTACGCCGTGGCGCAGGAAATCATCACGCCCTTCTACGACCCGAGCAATCCCTCGACCGCGCTGATGTGCACGGCCGACGCCTTCAGCCAGGCCAAGGAGGAGTGGTTCGCCGGCGTCTCCGACACCGGTAGCTTCCCGCACTCGGCGATCTGCCAGCTCACCATGACCGCGCCGGACGGATCGCAGTACGGCGGCACCGGCTTCTACATCGGCAACAACCGCATCCTCACCTGCGCGCACAACCTCGACGGGATGAGCAGCTGCGACATCGTCCCCGGTCGCAACGGCGCCGGCGGCAAGCCGTTCGGCGAATGCACCGTGGCCAGCGGCTCCTGGCGCGTGGCGCGCCCGATGTACAGCGGCGACGGCGACTGGGCGCACGACCTGGCGGTGATCGACGACGTGCCGATCGCCGCGCCGAACGGCCGCTACTTCGAGTTCCTCAACGCCACGCCTTCCGACCGGATGCCGCTGGTGGTGTGCGGCTATTCCGCGGGATCGCGCGCGGTGCCCGGGCTGACCGACATCATCGACGGCGATATGCAGCACCTGCACGGCGGCTACGCCCGCGCCATGAACGACCAGGACACGATCGACTATCCGATCCTGTCGCTGATGGGCGCCAGCGGCTCGCCGGTGTACACGCTCACCGGCAGCGGCAGCGACCTGCAGGCGCGGGTGTGCGCGGTGCACGTCACCGGCGAGCCGGCGGCGCAGGGACTCAACCGCGGCTGCTTCATCACGCCGGCCAAGATGGACTGGATCGAGAAGCGCGCCACCAGCTTCTCGCTGGCGGCCGCGCCGCGCCCGCGCGGCGTCTCGCGCCTGATCGCGCGCCGCCCCGCCGCGGCGGTCCGCGCCCAGGGCGCCTCGTCGCGCGCGCTGATCATCGATTCGGACGACGTCGAGCGCGCGCAGCGGTACGCGCCGCAATGGGCGGATCTGTTCAACTGGACGGTGCCGGGCGCGGTCGACGCCGCGCTGTCGGCGCGCGGCATGCGCGTGCAGCGCATCCAGGACGCCGGCGGCGAGCTCAACCTCGACCGCTACGAGGTGCGCTGCGACCAGCTGCCCTCGGGCTGGAGCGAGGCCGACGTGCTCCGGCACATCCGCCTGAACCTCAACGCCTTCGTCGACACCGACAACAGCGAGTTCCTTCCCTACGACGCGGGCGTGGACGATGCCACGTGGAGTTCGGGCTCGCCGGTGGGCGCGGTGTTCAAGATCGACATCGCCGGGCCGGACAACGCCTCGGTGGTCGGCAGCCTGGTCGAGGACGGCCGCTGGCGCTTCACCACGATCAACGCGCCCTGGTCGGGCGATCACCCGGTCAGCGGGCATCGCGAGTTCGGCGTGCGCGGCGAGGGCGGCGCGTGGGTGTTCTACACCCGCGGCGCCGACCGCTGGACCGGCGGACCCGGCTCCTCGATCGGCTTCTTCGCCGCCGATCGCCTGTGGCGCAGCTTCCAGACCAAGGTGGCGGAGTGGATCAACGGCAACGGCGGTTCGGCCGGCGTGCTTGAGCCCTTCAGCGAGCGTTTCCATCCCGAGGTGGTGCGCATCCTCTACGGCACCAATGCGCAATCGCTGGCCGCGCGCTCCCTGGGCGCGAACGGCCGCGGCGCCCGCGCGGATGCTTCGCAGCGATCGCGCGCGTTCTCCGCCGTCTCCAGCCAGATGCTGCCGGATCATGCGCTGACCCTGCTCGCGCAGCCGGACAAGGACGCCAGCTGGGCGGCCTCGCTGGCGATGCTGTGCGGCTTCCGCCAGCCCCAGGGCGCGCCGCTGCCCGAAGCGCTGTCGCCGCAGGCGCTGGCGCGCGAGATCCAGGCGCTGCTGCCGCCCGGCAGCGCCGACAATCGCTACAGCCAGCCCCTGCTCGACGCGGTGTGCGCGCGCTACGGGACGGCCGTGGTCGCGGCGCCCGCCGCCGGCGGCTACCAGTCGCCGCGGCAATGGGCCGACTGGCTCGACGCGCACGGCCCGCTGTGGACGACCGTGCTCGGCGAGCCGCACTCGGTGGTGGTGGCCGGCATCCGCGGCGATCTCGCCGATCCGGCCGCGGCCCAGGTGCACATCTTCAATCCCTGGGACACGCNCGCTGTGGACGACCGTGCTCGGCGAGCCGCACTCGGTGGTGGTGGCCGGCATCCGCGGCGATCTCGCCGATCCGGCCGCGGCCCAGGTGCACATCTTCAATCCCTGGGACACGCGCGTGGCCTTCGACAACGATCCGCTGGCGTTCAACGTGGCCAACAACGGCTACGAGACCTGGGTGCCGTTCGACCAGTTCGCGGCCGACTTCGCCGAGATCGCCGGGGCGGGACAGGCCAACTGGCGCGTGCTGCACCTGCCCGCGCAGACCGCGCTGGCGCAGTCGCTGGCCGGCGGCCGGCGCCGCCCGCCGCCGCGCGGCACGCGCGCCGTCGCGGCCGAGGCCGACGGCGCCGACACCGGGCGCTGGCCCGACCCGCCCGCGCCGGTGGTGGGGGCGCGGCAACGCAATGCGCGCGGGCGCAGCGCGGGCGGGGGGGGCCAGCGCACGGTGTCGGCGCGGTCGGCCTCGGCCTCGCTGGCGCGCGTGCCGCGCGCCGGCGGCCGGCGCCGGCCGCCGGCGCGCGGCACGCGCGCCTTCGAGGCCGAGGCCGACGGCGCCGACACCGTGCGCTGGCCCGACCCGCCCGCGCCGGTGGTGCGCGCCCTGCAACGCATGCCGCGCGCGCTCAACGCGGCCGTGGTGGAGATCGCCTCGGCCGTGGTCGGCGCGACCATGGAGCGGGTGATGAGCGACGAGGGCGACGTCACCTGGGAACTGGACCAGCTGCGCGGCTACAAGCATCCCAACGACGTCGCGCCCAGCCCGCTGCCGCCGGCCAGCGACGCCACGCCGATCCGCCTGACCGACTGGCCCAAGGGCGAAATTGGCTTTGGCGTCACCGACGAGATCAGCGCCGGCTTCGAGATCAACTGGCAATACAACGGCAAGTCGGTCGGCAACGTGCTGATCAGCAACATCGCCACCAACGACGCGGTCGGCTGGGGGCTGTCGGTGAAGGCGAAGATCATGGACGACAACATCGTCTATCCGCGCGACAACCCGAGCTTCGCCGCGCTGCGCATCCGCTTCGAATACCACTTCCGCGGCCCGCCGCTGGTGTCGGACAAGATCGCCATCCGCGACGTGCGCCTGTTCGGCGACGGCACCTACAGCGACGAAGGCCGCTGGGAGCAGACCTGACGAAGCCGGATTGACGAAGCCGGATCGACGAGACCGGATCGACGAGACCGGATCGACGCACTCCGGACACGACGCCGCCCACCTTCACGGATTCCCGCCATGGCCGACCTGCCACGCTCTCGCAGCGCCATCTTCCCCCCGCGCAACGGGCACGCGCCCGCGCGCGCCATGGCGGAAGGCGATGCGGCGGCCGGCGCCTCGCCGCCGGTCGCCAATTCCAAGCCGCAGGCCACCGAGACCATCGCGCGCCGCGCCGGCGCGATGGTCAACGAGATCGACTTTCCCGGCTTCGTGGCGCAGCTGGTCAACGGCACCTTCGACGCCATCGTCGACGCCTCGATCCGGCAGATGGAGAGCTACTCCAGCATGGTCTCGGCCGTGGCCAAGACCGTGGAGCAGTTCACCGAGGAGAACGTCACCCCCAACCAGGCGCGCGACTGGCTGGCCAGCCGCTATCCCGGCGACATCCAGCTGCTGCTGCCCGACGGCGCCGAGCGCACCGAGCCGCAGCTGGCGCCGCGCAGGGAAGGCCTGCAGCCGGCCTGGCTGGCGGATTTCGGCGTCGGCGAGGGCGAGGAGCTGACCGCCGAGATGCTCGAGCAGACCGTGCTGCCGCAGGTGCGCATGAAGGTCGGCGGCGAGCGCCAGCAGCTGCTCGCCACGATGGTGATGCTCGGCATGAACCGCGTGGTGGTACGCGACGGCTGCATCAGCAGCAAGGTGATGTTCCGCGCCGCCGCCAACGACGCGGCCAAGGTCGGCTACGCCACCGGCAGCGATCCGCAGCAGGTCAACAACTGGGGCGAGCGCGGCGCGCTGAGCTATGCCGGGCAGGGCTCGACCATGGTCTCGACCGTGCAGGTCAACGCCCAGAACGAATCCAACGTGCGCGCCGACCTGTTCGGCGAGGTCAAGCTCAATTTCGTCAGCGAGACCCTGCCGCTCGAGCGCCTGGCCGACGCGGCCAAGATCGCGCTGGTGCAGCGGCAGGCGCCGGCCATGCGCGCCGCCGCGCCGGCGCTGCCGGCCGCGCCCGCGGCGCCCG
>NZ_JALBFU010000022.1 GCF_022662575.1 Luteimonas aquatica
ACTTGATGATCTTGGCCACCACGCCGGCGCCGACCGTACGGCCGCCCTCGCGGATCGCGAAGCGCAGGCCCTCGTCCATCGCCACCGGGTTGATCAGCGACACCACCATCTTGATGTTGTCGCCAGGCATCACCATCTCCACGCCTTCCGGCAGCGTCACCGCACCGGTGATGTCCGTCGTGCGGAAGTAGAACTGCGGACGGTAGCCCTTGAAGAACGGCGTGTGACGACCGCCCTCGTCCTTCGACAGCACGTACACCTCCGCCTCGAAGTCCGTGTGCGGCGTGATGCTGCCCGGCTTGGCCAGCACCTGCCCGCGCTCCACTTCCTCGCGCTTGGTGCCGCGCAGCAGCAGGCCCGCGTTGTCGCCCGCCTGGCCCTGGTCCAGCAGCTTGCGGAACATCTCCACGCCCGTCACCGTCGTCTTGGCCGTCGGACGGATGCCCACGATCTCCACTTCGTCGCCCACCTTGATGATGCCGCGCTCGATGCGCCCGGTCACCACCGTGCCGCGGCCCGAAATCGAGAACACGTCTTCCACCGGCATCAGGAACGGCTTGTCGATGTCGCGCTCGGGCTGCGGAATGTAGCTGTCCAGCGCGTCCACCAGCTTGATGATCGCAGGCACGCCGATCTCCGACTGGTCGCCTTCCAGCGCCTTCAGCGCCGAACCCTTCACGATCGGCGTGTCGTCGCCCGGGAACTCGTACTTCGACAGAAGCTCGCGCACTTCCATCTCCACCAGCTCCAGCAGCTCCGCGTCGTCCACCATGTCCGCCTTGTTCAGGAAGACCACGATGTACGGCACGCCCACCTGGCGCGCCAGCAGGATGTGCTCGCGCGTCTGCGGCATCGGGCCGTCGGCGGCCGAGCACACCAGGATCGCGCCGTCCATCTGCGCCGCGCCCGTGATCATGTTCTTCACGTAGTCCGCGTGACCCGGGCAGTCCACGTGCGCGTAGTGGCGGCTGGCCGACTCGTATTCCACGTGCGCCGTCGAAATCGTGATGCCGCGCGCCTTCTCTTCCGGCGCCGCGTCGATCGCGTCGTATGCCTTGAACTCACCGCCGAAACGCTCAGCGCCCACCTTCGTCAGCGCCGCCGTCAGCGTCGTCTTTCCGTGGTCCACGTGACCGATCGTGCCCACGTTCACGTGGGGCTTGGTGCGCTCGAACTTACCCTTGGCCATGGCTGTGCTTCTCGCTGAACTTGTTTAGTTGGGAATACTGCTTTTCAGTGGAAAGTCCGGCCATGGATGGCCGGGCTGTCGCGGAAGGATCCGCATATGGTGCTCACGAATGGAATCGAACCATCGACCTCCTCCTTACCAAGGAGGTGCTCTACCGACTGAGCTACGTGAGCGTTGAAACTGTGGGCCCGACTCGGGAATATCAATGGAGCGGGAGACGGGAATCGAACCCGCACTAGTAGCTTGGAAGGCTACAGTTCTACCATTGAACTACTCCCGCGCCGTGTTGCTTGGACCGGCTTGGTGGAGGGAGGTGGATTCGAACCACCGAAGGCGTGAGCCAGCAGATTTACAGTCTGCCCCCGTTGGCCGCTTGGGTATCCCTCCGGTCGTCGTAAACCCGTGAAACAGCCCGCGATTTTGACGCCGGGTCGACTTGATGTCAACGGTCAGACAGCGGTTCGCATCCTCGCGCGGCCGACGGTCCGCATTGCCCGCCCGCTCAGGGCCCGGCGCCCGCCGGCAAGGGCAGGGTCTCGTCCGAATACAGGGCCACGTGCGGGACGCCGTCCGCGCCGATCCAGCCGCGGGCCATGCCCTCGGTATTGAACGGCATGGCCAGACGCCCGCCGGCCGAGAGCACGATCGCGCCGCCGTCGCCGCCCAGGGCCGGGATTCGCTCGTTGATCACCACCCGGCCGGCCCGCTCTGGCGATTCGCCGAGATAGGCCATGCGCGAGCAAATCTCATGCGCGGCCGAGACGCGAATGTAGAACTCGCCCCACCCGGTCCCCGACACTGCGCAGTCGGCGCTGGCATAGGTGCCGGCACCGATGATCGGGGAATCCCCGACCCGGCCGTAGCGCTTGTTGGTCATGCCACCGGTGGAGGTGCCGGCGGCCAGATGGCCCTCCCCGTCCAGGGCGAGGGCGCCGACGGTGCCGAAATGCCTGGCGGTGGCGATGTCGGCGTGCGGCTGCCTGGCGGCCTCCTCCCTCAGCGCCCGCTGCAGCTGCTCCCAGCGGCGCTCGGTGCGGAAATAGGACGGGTCGACCAGGGTCACGCCCTGCTCCCTGGCGAAGGCCTCGGCGCCGTCGCCGACCATCATCACGTGCGGCGAATGCTCCAGGACGGCGCGCGCCAGCAGGATCGGATTCCTGACCCGGTGCACGCCGGCGACCGCGCCGGCCTTCAGGGTGGCGCCGTCCATCAGCGAGGCGTCGAGCTCGTTCTTGCCGTCGTGGGTGAACACCGCCCCCTTGCCGGCGTTGAACTGCGGCGAATCCTCGAGCACGGTGATGGCGGCCGTCACCGCCTCCAGCGCGGGCTTGCCGGCGGCCAGGCGCGCATGGCCGGCGCGCAGCGCCTCCTCCAGGCCGGTGCGCATGGCCGCCTCGTCGGCGGGCGTCATGCCGGCGCGTTCCACGCCGGCGCCGCCGTGGATGACCAGCATGGGGCTGTCCTTGGCCACCAGGATGCCGTCGCGCACCTGGTAGCGGCGGGTGAACACGGGGGCGTCGACCCGCCCTTCCGGGAGGTGCAGGCGGGACGCGCTGCCCACGCCGATCACCTCCACGCGTGCCAGGTTCATCGGCGCGTCCTCGGCCTGGGCCTGCGCGAAGCCGCCGCGCACCACCGTCGCGCCGGCGCGCGGCCTGGTCACGTAGACCCGCGCGCTGCCGTCGCCCTCCACCGCCACGGCGGCGTCCTCGTCCACGCCCAGGCCGGTCAAGGCGCGGCCGCCGGCCTGGCTCTCCGCCTTGGCGAGGAAGGCGATCAGCCGGCCCAGGCGGTCGCGCTCGCTGAAATGCGTGTCGGTGACCACGCCCTTGAGCCGGTCCAGGTGCAGGAAGCCGGTCTCGATGGTGTTGCCCGGCCCCAGCGGGTCGGCCAGGGCGCGCGGACTGATCTGGCTCCCTCCGTCCATGGCGGCATACAGGTACTCGCCGAGGATCGCGAGCCCGGCGCTGGTGCCGCCGAGCGGCTTGCCGGCCCGCACGTGCGCGTCGAGCGCCGCGGCGACCGGCGTGTCCTTCCAGAAGCGCACGTAGCGCGACTGGTCGCCGCCGGCGATGAAAATGCCGTCCGCCCTGGCCAGGCTGTCGAGGACGGCGGCATCGGTGGCGCCGTCGCGGCCGCCGAACACGAAGGTTTCCACCGACGCCGCGCCGCCCACTTCCCGGTAGAACTCCTCGCCCACCTCGCCGGCCTGCGAGGCGCGCAACACGACGATGTGGCCGTTGCCCGCCTTCTTGAGGAACCAGCGCAGGGCGTCGTGGTTGCGGTCGCCGCCGCCCATCAGCAACAGGCCCGATTCCACCTTGCCCGGCGTGGGCGCCTTCGGATCGCCCAGCAGGTAGTGGCGGACATCGGCGGCCATCGCCGGCAGGGCGGCCAGGCACAGGATCCCTACCGTGAACAGCCGTGCCGTCAACGGCGATGACGTGGCGAAGGAAGCTTTCATAGCGCGGACACCCTGAGAGGCGGAGGCGGACGATGGCAGATTCGCCCGATGATGACGAGCAAGTGCGCGCCATCCCCCAGTCGCCGGCCCGCCTCCGCCACCGTGCGGCTTCCGCTATCGTGTCGCCATGCCCTCGCCCCTCGACGACTGGTTCAAGCGCGAGATCCTCGTCCACGAAGCGGCCCTGGCCGGCTATCTGCGCCGCTGCTGGCCGCATGCGGACGAACTGCACGACCTGCGCCAGGAAATCTACGTGCGGGTCTACGAAGCCGCCGGCAAGGCCCTGCCCGGCCAGCCCAAATCCTTCCTGTTCGCCACCGCGCGCCATCTGATGACCGACCGCCTGCGCCGCAGCCGGGTGGTGTCGATCGAGGCGATGGGTGATATCGAGTCCTTGAACGTCTTGGTGGATGAGGTGTCCCCCGAACGCTGGTGCGGCGGGCGGCAGACGCTGAAGCAGCTGGCCGAGGCCTTCGACCGCCTTCCCGATCGCTGCCGGGAAGTGTTCTGGCTCAGGCGGGTCGAGGAACTGCCGCAGAAGGAGGTGGCGATGCGCCTGGGCATCAGCGAGAAAACGGTCGAGAAGCACATCGCCCGGGGCATGCGCCTGCTCGCCGACCATTTCTACAGCGCGACGCCGGACCCGCCCGCGGTCCGGGAGGCGCGACGCGACATCGATCAGGGCCGGAATGGACAGCAGGCAGATTGAACAGGCCGCCGCCGACTGGCTGGCCCGGCGCGGAAGCGGCGCCTGGCGGGACCAGGACCAGGCGCGATTGCAGCAATGGCTGGAGGCGGACAACGCCCACCGGGTGGCGTTTCTGCGCCTGGAGAACGTATGGACGCAAAGCGGGCGGCTGAAGGCGCTGGGCGCCGGGTGCGATCCCGGCACGATTCCCGAGCGCGGCATCTGGCGACCGGGGGACATCGATCGCAGCCGCCGGCCCGGACTGGTCCCGGCGCGTCCGCGCGCGCACTGGCCGCGCCGCGCCGGTCTGCTGTTCCTGCTCGCGATCGTGGTCGGCGCGGGCTACGGCTGGCGCCAGTCCACGGCGGTGGCGCGCGCCACCTACGAGAGCGCCCTTGGTGACCTGCGCTCCCTGGACCTGGCCGACGGTTCCGAGGTGGTGCTCAGCAGCGACAGCCGCGTCGACGTGGCGTTGTCGCGGCAGCGGCGCCAGGTCAGGCTGGAACGCGGCGAGGCCCTGTTCGAGGTCGCCAAGGATCGCGAACGTCCCTTCATGGTCGAGGCGGGCGGCCGGCGCGTGACGGCGGTCGGCACCCGCTTCTCGGTGCGCCGCGAGGGCGGGCAGCTGCGGGTGATCGTGACGGAGGGTCGCGTGCGGCTCGCGCGTCTGGACAGCGGCGGCGCGGAAGGCGCCGAGCCCCCCACCCTTCTCTCCGCCGGCAGCATCGCCCTGGCCGGACCGGATAGCGTTCTGGTGCGCCGCGTGCCGCTCGCCGAGGCCGAGCGCCAGTTGGACTGGCGCAACGGCTACCTCAGCTTCGAAGACGCCTCGTTGCGGGAAGCCGCGGCCGAGTTCAACCGCTACAACCGGCGCAAACTGGTGATCGCCGACGAGGCCGCGGCGGAGCTGCGGGTGGGCGGCCGCTTCCACTGGTCCAACACCGATGCCTTCGTGCGCCTGCTGGAGCAGGGATTCCCGATCCGCGCCGTGCGCCGGACCGATCGCGTGGAGCTGCGCAGCCGCTGAGCGGGGCGGCCATGGCGGGATTTGCCGCGCTCGCACGTCATGGTCTGGCAACGGTTCGAATCGAGCGCCCCGGGGAGGGGGACAAAGATGCGCTTTTCGTTGCGGACACCGCTGTTGGTCACCGCCTGCTGCATCGCCCTGAGCGCGCACGCGCAGGCGGCCGCGCGGCACGTGGACATTCCCGCCGGGAGCCTGGCGGCCGGGCTCGACGCGCTGGCGCGCCAGTCCGACACGCAGATGATCTACCGGCCCGACCAGCTCAAGGGGCTGAAGACCGGCGGCGTGCGCGGCGAGCTGAGCACCGAGCGCGCCGTCGACCGGCTGCTCCATGGCAGCGGCTTCGTCGCCCGGCGCGACGCGTCCGGCGCCTGGCTGATCGCGCGCCAGGATCCCCCCGCCGCGCCGCCTCCGCCGCGCCCGCGACCCGCGCCGGCGCCCACGCCCGCGCCTGCGGCTCCGGTCACTGAGATCGAAAGCATCCAGGTCACCGGCTCGCGCATCCCCCGCGCGCAGCTCGAGGGCCCGGCGCCGATCACGGTGATGACGTCCCAGGACATCCGCGCCAACGGCTTCGTCAGCGTGCCCGACGTGCTGCGCGCGATGACCCAGAACGGCGGCGAGACCCAGAGCCAGCAATCCGCCAGCGGCGCCGACTTCTCGCCCGGCGCGCAGCAGGTCGACCTGCGCGGCCTCGGGCCGAACCACACCCTGGTGCTGGTGAACGGCCGGCGCATCGCCGACTTCCCGATGCCGTTCAAGGGCCGCAGCAACTTCGCCGACATCTCCAACATCCCGCTCGGCATGATCGACCGCATCGAGATCCTGACCGGCAGCGCGTCGGCGATCTACGGCTCGGACGCGATCTCGGGCGTGGTCAACTTCATCCTGAAGAAGAAGGCCGACGGCACCACGATCGACTACCGCTACGGCGACACCAGCCGCGGCGGCGGCGAATCGCACAAGCTCAGCCTGTCCTCGGGGTTCGGCCGCGGCGATTTCGACGCCGTGTTCGGATTGGAGCTGCTCGACCAGAAGCCGTTGTGGGCCTACGACCGCAAGATCCAGGATTCCACCCAGGACGGCCCGACCGCGTCCGCGCGCACCGCGCGCCGCGCCTTCCTGCGCACCGCCTGGGACCCGGACGACGGCGACAACGAGTATTACGTCGATCCCGGCCAGGCCACCTGCGATGCCCTCTCCTATCTCAACGGCGGTTCGACGCGCCGCGCCGACCGTCCGCGCTGGGGGCGCTACGATCCGGCGACCGACGACTACCCGCCCGGCTATTTCTGCGGCAGCGACGCCGCGATCGGCTACGGCACCATGCTCAGCCGGCGCAAGGGGGCGAACGCCTACGGCTCGATGCACTACCGCTTCGATGACCGCCTCGAATGGTTCGCCGACGTCCAGCTCGGCCATCACCAGATCGCGCTGTTCCGCGACGTCGGGCAGTGGAGCTACCAGGCGCCCGACGGCAACGAGGCCGGCTACTTCTACAACCAGGCCACCGGCCAGGTCGAATACTGGCAGCGCCAGTTCGCGCCCGAGGAAATGGGCGGACTGCATCGCGGCATGATCGAGACCACGCAGAAGACCCTGGCCTTCACCACCGGCCTGACCGGCGGCCTGGGCCAGGACTGGGACTACGAGGCCGCGTTCTCGCACTCGCAGTACAAGTCCTCGATTTCCTGGCCGCAGACGGTGGCCGCGAAGGCGAACGCGCTGATGCTCGGGCCGCAGCTGGGCGTCGACGCGGACAGCGGCCTGCCGATCTTCGATGCCGACCCCGCGCGCCTGTATACGCCGCTCACCCGCGCCGAATACGACGCGATCTCCGCGCGCTCCACCTACCACCCGCGCTCGCGCACCGACACGCTCTCGTTCTCGCTGACCAACACCCGCCTGTTCGACCTGCCCGGCGGCCCGGCCGGATTCGCGGCCATCGCCGAGATCGGCAGCCAGGCCTACGACCTCAATCCGGACCCGCTGGCGACGCAGTACCACTACTACAGCTGGAAGGACTCCGACGGCCATGGCAGCCGCAACCGCTGGGCGCTGGGCGGGGAGCTGCGCCTGCCGGTGCTCGAACGGCTCAACCTCAGCCTGGCCACGCGCTACGACCGCTACCGCTTCGCCGGCGCCGGCATCGGCAAGCAGACCTTCAGCGCCGGCGTCGAATGGCGGCCGCTGGACACGCTGCTGGTGCGCGGCTCCTACGGCACCGCGTTCCGCGCGCCCGACCTGCATTACGTGTTCGCCGGGATCGGCAACGACGAGACCTCCGGCGCCGACTACTACCGCTGCCGGACCGAGGAGCCGGACGCGCCGATCGGCGACTGCAGCTATTCCGAGGAAGGCCTGGTGCGCACCCGCGAAGGCAACCGCCGGCTCGAGCCGGAAACCAGCAAGTCGTGGACCGCCGGCTTCGTCTGGTCGCCGACCGGGAATCTCGACGTCTCGGTCGACTACTACAGCATCGACATGGACGACCAGGTGCAGGACATGCGCGTGGACGCCATCCTCCAGGACGAGGCCAACTGCAGGCTCGGGCGCAAGACGGACGGCACCGCGGTCGACACCGGCTCGCCGACCTGCGTGGACGCGCTCGCGCGGGTCTCGCGGCTGTCCAACGGCAACCTCTACGGCATCTTCGTCAATCCGATCAACGTCGCCAACGAGCGCACCAGCGGCATCGACGCCAGCCTGCATTACCGCCTGCCGACGCCAATCGGCGATTTCCGACTCGCCGCCAGCTACACCCGGGTGCGCCGCCACCTGTTCCAGCAATTCGCCGGCGACGTGACCGACGACGAGTTCGCGATCAACAGCGGCTACGACATCCCGCGCACCAAGGTCGGCGCCTCGCTGAGCTGGCAGAAGGACGCCTGGACGGCGACGCTGCGCGGCGACCGGCTCGGACGCCTGCCGACCTCCGACTCCTACGACGGCGTGTACGACCCCGAGGACGCGGACGGCGTCGGCCCCTGGGTCGGCGCCACCTACCGCTACAACGCCTCGCTGCAGTACCGCATCGGCGAGCGCATGCGCATCGGCCTGACCGTGGACAACCTCTTCGACAAGATGCCGCCGAAGGATCCGACCTACACGGCCTATCCCTACTACGACATCTCGTGGTTCGACGCGGTCGGGCGCAGCTACTACCTGAACTTCACCTACAAGTTCGGCGGCGGTCCGCTGGATTGAGCGGGCGCGGCGGCAGGCGCCGCCTCGGACTCAGACGTCGAAAACTCAGACGTTGAAGCGGAAGTGCAGGACGTCGCCTTCCTGCACCCGGTATTCCTTGCCTTCCAGGCGCAGGCGGCCGGCATCGCGCGCGCCGGCCTCGCCCTTGTACTTGAGGAAGTCGTCGTAGCCGATGGTCTCGGCGCGGATGAAGCCCTTCTCGAAGTCGGTATGGATCACGGCGGCCGCCTGCGGCGCGGTGGCGCCGGCCTTCACCGTCCAGGCGCGCACTTCCTTCACGCCGGCGGTGAAATAGGTCTGCAGGCCGAGCAGCTTGTAGGCGGCGCGGATCACCCGGTTCAGGCCGGGCTCGTCCAGGCCGAGGTCCGCGAGGAAGGCGTCGCGGTCGGCGTCGTCAAGCTGGGAGAGCTCTTCCTCGATCGCCGCCGACACCGGCACCACCTCCGCCCCTTCCGTGGCGGCGCGGGCGCGCACGGCGTCCAGGTGCGGGTTGTTCTCGAAGCCGTTCTCCAGCACGTTGGCCACGTACATCACCGGCTTGAGGGTGAGCAGGAACAGGTCGCGCACGGCCGCGCGATCGTCCTCGGACAGCGCCAGCGCGCGCGCCGGCTTGCCCGCGTCGAGTCCGGCGCGGATGCGCTGCAGCACCTCCACGCGCGCCTTGGCGTCCTTGTCGCCGGTCTTGGCCGAGCGCTCGGCGCGCTGCAGGGCCTTGTCCACCGACTCCAGGTCGGCCAGGGCCAGTTCGGTGTCGATGGTGTCGATGTCGGCGAGCGGATCGACCCTGTTGGCGACGTGGATCACGTCGGGATGGTCGAAGCAGCGCACCACGTGGGTGATCGCGTCGACCTCGCGGATGTGCGCCAGGAACTTGTTGCCCAGGCCTTCGCCGCTGGCGGCGCCGGCGACCAGGCCGGCGATGTCGACGAACTCGACCGCCGTCGGCACGACCTTCTGCGGCTTGACGATCTCCGAGAGCGCGTTCAGGCGCACGTCCGGCACCGGCACCACGCCGACGTTCGGCTCGATGGTGCAGAAGGGGAAGTTGGCCGCGGCGATGCCCGCCTTGGTCAGCGCGTTGAAGAGCGTGGACTTGCCGACGTTCGGCAGGCCGACGATGCCGCATTTGATGCCCATGGCGTGATGATCCGTGATTCGTTGGAAAGCGTTGCGGTTGTGCTGGTTGCTTGTCGTTCTTGCGCGCCGTTCCGGCGAAGACCGGAATCCATGCTGCTTTCGTCGGCGAAGCCGGCGGCAAGCTCAGGACGGCCCCGGCCTGCGCCGGGACGACGGCCTTTTCCTCAGGTCTTGCCGGTGTGCAGGCGCTTCATCGCCTCGTTGAAATCGCCCTGCACCGCCAGCGGCAGCACGTCGAGCGCATCGTCGATGGAACGTGCGATCTCGACGTCGTCGCCGGCCGAGGCACGGCCCAGCACCCAGCCGGTGACCTTGTTCTTGTCGCCGGGATGGCCGATGCCGATGCGCAGGCGGTGGAACCTGCCGTGGCCGAGCACGCGGATGGTGTCGCGCAGGCCGTTCTGGCCGCCATGGCCGCCGTCGAACTTCAGGCGTGCGACGCCCGGCGGCAGGTCGAGCTCGTCGTGCACCAGCAGCGTCTCCTCCGGCTCGATCTTCCAGAAGCGCAGCGCGGCCAGCACCGACTTGCCGCTGAGGTTCATGAAGGTGGCCGGCTTCAGCAGCCAGACCGGGCGCCCGCCGATCTCGGCCTTGGCGCTTTCGCCGAACAGCTTGGCGTCGATGCCGAAGCGAGCGCCGGTCTTGTCGGCGAGCGCGTCGACAAAACGGAACCCGGCGTTGTGCCGGGTCCGTGCGTGCTCGGGACCGGGGTTACCCAGCCCGACGATGAGTCGCAAGCCTGCCATCAGAAGACCGGTGTCGCGCGACGGCGGACGGGGCATCGATGCCGCCCCATCCGCCGATGCGCGAGCGCATCGCTGCGCTTACTTGTCGTCCTTCTCTTCCTTGCCCGCGGCCGGGGCTTCGCCTTCCTCGTCTTCGGCGGCCGGCTCTTCCTCGACGCGGGCGTGGCGGGCCACGACGACGGCGACGTCATGGTCGGCGCCCAGCTTGAGCTCGGGGATCTCCACGCCCTTGGGCAGCTTGATCTCCGACAGGTGCACGGTGGCGCCGAGCTCGAGGTTGGACAGGTCGACCTCGATGTACTCCGGCAGGTCCTTCGGCAGGCAGCTCACCTGCACTTCGTTGAGCTCGTGCGTGACCACGACCTCGGAGGACTTGCCGGCCGGCGAAGCGTCCTCGTTGAGGAAGTGCAGCGGCACCGCGACGCGGATCGCCTCGTTCTCGCTCACGCGCTGGAAGTCCAGGTGCATGATCAGCTGCTTGAACGGATGGCGCTGCATGTCGCGCAGGAGCACCTTCTGCACCTTGCCGTCGACTTCCAGGTCGAGGATCGAGGAGTAGAACCACTCGTGCTGGCTGGCCAGCCAGGTCTTTTCGTGCTCGAGCTGGATGCTCTGCGGGTCGGCGTGACCGCCGTAGATGACGGCCGGAATCTGCGCCGCATGACGCAGGCGGCGGCTCGCACCTTTCCCCTCGTCTTTGCGGCCGACGGCCTGGATCTTGTGTTGGGTTGCCATTGCTGTTTACTCACTTTGCGATGAACCGCCTCGCGGCGGGGATGAGACTCTTCCGCGACCAGAAGAGCCTTGAAGCGGCCGGACGAAGCCGGCATTGCGATTGCGCGACGGCGGGCCGTCGCGCGGGTCTTGCATCGTTCCGGATCGCGCCGATCCGGACCGCGTCAATCCAGGTACAGCGAACTCACCGACTCGCCGAAGGCGACGCGACGGATCGTCTCGGCCAGCAGCTCGGCCACGCTGAGCTGGCGGATGCGGCCGCAGCCGCGCGCGGCCTCGGTCAGCGGGATCGTGTCGGTGACCACCAGCTCGTCGAGCTGCGACTTGGTCACGTTGTCGATCGCCGCGCCCGAGAGCACGGCATGCGTGCAGTACGCCACCACCTTGGTGGCGCCCTGCGCCTTGAGCGCCGCCGCCGCCGCGCACAGGGTGCCGGCGGTGTCGACGATGTCGTCGACCAGCACGCAGATCTTGCCCTCGACGTCGCCGATGATGTTCATCACCGTGGCCACGTTGGCGCGCGGCCGGCGCTTGTCGATGATCGCCAGGTCCGCGTCGTCCAGGCGCTTGGCGATCGCGCGGGCGCGCACCACGCCGCCGACGTCGGGCGAGACCACGATCAGGTTGTCGGTGCCGTGCGCGCGCCAGATGTCGGCCAGCAGCAGCGGCGAGGCGTACACGTTGTCGACCGGGATGTCGAAGAAGCCCTGGATCTGGTCGGCGTGCAGGTCCACCGTCAGCACCCGGTCGGCGCCGGCGACGGTGATCATCTTCGCCGCCACCTTGGCCGTGATCGGCACGCGCGAGGAGCGCAGGCGGCGATCCTGGCGGGCGTAGCCGAAATACGGCACCACGGCGGTGACGCTGCCGGCCGAGGCGCGCTTGAGCGCGTCGATCAGCACCAGCAGCTCCATGAAGTGCTCGGCGGTGGGCGCGCTGGTGGGCTGCACCACGAACACGTCCTGCCGGCGCACGTTCTCCTCGATCTCGACCTGCACCTCGCCGTCGGAGAACGTGGACACCAGCGCCTTGCCCGGCCGCACCCCGAGCTCGCGGCAGACCGCGTGCGCCAGCGGCTTGTTCGCATTCCCGGAGAAGATCAGCAGGTTGCTCTCTTCTTTCATTTTTCTGCTCCGCATCGCTCTGACCGAAGGGGCCTTTACCCGTTTCCGCGACGCCAAGACATCACGGGCTTTTGGTGGAAAGTCCGCACACCAACCTCGTGCAGGCTTCTAGTGGAAAGTCCGCACATGGATGTGCGGGCTGTTGTGGAGGGACCCACGTAATGGCAGGGGCGGCAGGATTCGAACCTGCGGATGCCGGGATCAAAACCCGGTGCCTTGGGCCACTTGGCGACGCCCCTGCATTTGCAACCTGATGTAGGAACGCTCCTACGACCGCTTTGTCACGTCCGGTACGCTTCGAGGGCCGCGAGCAGCGGCGAACGCGGCGCGCCTTCCGCCACCCAGCCCTTCAGGCCGGGCGGCAGCCGCGCCAGCGCCGCCTGCGCGGATTCGCGGTCGGCGAATTCGACGAAGCAGCCGCTGCCCGACCCGGTCAGATGCGCCGATCCCAGCTGCGACAGCGCGGCGAAGGCGGCCTCGACGGCCGGCTCGCGGCGGCGCAGCACGGGCTCGAACGCATTGCCGAGCCGAACTCCCGAAACGAAGTCGGATATTGTCGCGGGCGCGGCATTCCTCGTCAATTCAGATGCTTGGAACAGGGCCGCGGTGGCGGCGTGGACGCCGGGATCGACCAGCAGGTACCAGGCCGGCGGCAATGCGACAGGGGTCAGCCGCTCGCCCACGCCCTCGGCCCAGGCGTTCTCGCCACGGATGAAGACCGGGACGTCGGCACCCAGGCGCAGGCCCAGGGCGGCGAGCCGCCCGGTGTCCAGCCCCAGGCCCCAGAGCGCATTGAGCGCCACCAGCACGGTCGCCGCGTCCGAGGAACCACCACCAAAGCCGGCGCCGGCAGGAATGCGTTTTTCGACGACGATATCGGCACCTTGGCCGCAATTGAATTCAGATTGCAGCAACATCGCGGCACGCACGGCGAGATCGTCCGCTTCCGCCACTCCGGCCGCCGACGCCCCGTGGCGCTGGATGCGGCCGTCCTGGCGACGGCGCAGGCGCAGCGTGTCGCCCCAGTCGAGCATCCTGAACACGGTTTGCAGCAGGTGATAGCCGTCCGGCCGCCGGCCGGTGATGCGCAGGAACAGGTTCAGCTTGGCCGGCGCGGGCCAGCGCGACCAGCCCTCGGGGTCCTGCGCGACAGGGCTCATGGCGCGTCCGCGCCGTTCCAGCCGTCCACCACCAGCTTCACCCGCGCCTGCTCCCGATGGGCATCGAGGCGATCGGGCAGGTCGCCCTGCGCCGGCCATGTGTAGTCGATGGTCCAGCCGTCCTGCTCGATCCGCAGCGGGCGCCCGTCCGGACCGGGAACGATCCGCGCCGGCGCGGAGCTGCCGGCCGGCAGGCCGCGCAGCCAGTCGGCCAGTGCGGCCACCGGAATGTCCCAGCCGGTGGCCCGGAACAGCAGTTCGTCCGCGTCGGCGCCCTCGCGCGCGCCGCCGGCCAGGCCGTCCAGCCGCGCGGTGCCGGGGCCGCCGCTCAGGCGCCAGCTCTGGCGGGTGATCGGGGCGCTGAGCGCGACCTCGTACCCTGCGCCGCGCTGGCGCCACTCGAGGCGGCCGCTGCCGCCCTTGCGGCCGTTGGACACCGCGACCCGGCCGGCCAGCGACCAGTCGCCGATCGCCCGCAGGCGCGCCGACCGCGCGGCCTCGCGCTCGCCGGCGTCCGCCAGTACCGCCTGCGGCGGCGGCCCGGTGCGCGGCGCGGTCGCGCAGGCCGCCAGGACGGCGACGGACGCCGCGAGCAGGACGCCGCGCAGCCTCATGCGCCCGTTTTCTCCAGCGCGCGCTTGAGGGCGCGGTTCTCGGGATCGGCCTTGCGCGCCTCGTCGAAGTACTTGCGCGCCTCTTCCCGCTTGCCGCTCATCCACAGCACCTCGGCCAGGTGGGCAGCGATCTCCGGATCGTTCGACAGCGTGTAGGCGCGGCGCAGCTCGACCGCGGCCTCGCTCTTGCGCCCCAGGCGATAGAGCACCCAGCCGTAGCTGTCGATGATCGCGCCGTTGTCCGGCTCGGCCACGCGGGCGCGGTCGATCAGCTCCAGCGCTTCGGTGTAGCGCGTGGTGCGGTCGGCCAGCGTGTAGCCGAGCGCGTTGAGCGCGGTGGTGTTGTCGGGTTCGGCGACCAGGACCTTGCGCAGGTCCGCCTCGGCGCGCGGGATGTCGTCGCGGCGCTCCCACATCAGCGCGCGGGCGTACAGCAGCGCCGTGGAGTCGGGATAGGCGGCCAGCCCGCGCGCATAGGCGTCCATTTCGCCGCGCGCGTCCTTGTCGTCCAGGCGCAGCTCCGCTTCCAGCAGGTAGGCGTCGCCGCGCGTCTCGTCGTCGGCGGCGGCATCGGACTGCATCACCCGCAGGTTGGCGTAGGCCTCGTCCTTGCGCTTGAGGGTATGCAGCAGCTTCGCGGTCAGCAGTTGCGCCCGCCCGCGCTCGTCGCCGCCGGGCACGCTGGCATACCAGGCCAGCGCCTCGTCGTTGAGTCCCAGCAGTTCGGCGATCTGCCCGAGCAGCAGGCGCCGGTCCGGATCGGGATCGGTGGAGTTGCGCTTGATCTCCGCGTACAGCGTGCCGAGCCCGGCCTTGTTCTTGGCCTTGTCGAGCAGGCCCGCGCGCAGCGTCCAGGTGCGGTCGTCCTGGGGACCGCGCGCCAGCACCGCCTCGGCGGCGGCGAGATCGCCGAGCTGGTCGTATTCGGCGGCGATGCCGCGCCGGAAATCCGCGCTCAGCGCGCCCTTGCGCTCGATGGCGGCGAGCACCTCGCGCGCGCGCTGCGGCTGGCCGGTCTCGCGCAATTGGCTGGCGCGCAGCAGCGCCACGCGCGGCTCGTTCGGGAACTGGCGGATGACGGTCTCGACGATGCGCTCCACCAGCGCCGAATCGCCCAGGCGCAGCGCGGCGCCGCCGAACTGCAGCCAGGCCTGCACCTGGTCTGGCATGGCGCCGGCATCGAGCAGCGCGCCGATCAGGGCGGCGGACTCCTTCGGGTCGCGCGCGCCGGAGTTCAGCGCGGCCAGCGCGTAGCGCCAGCCGTTGGGATCGCTGTCGCGCAGCAGCGACTCCATCCCCTTGCGCGCGGCCCGCCGGTCGCCCTCGCGCAGCGCCAGGGTGACCTCGGCGCCGCGCATGCCCAGGGTCCGCGGCGTGCGTTCGCGCCAGAGCGCCAGCGCCTGCGCGCTGCGGACGTTGTCCTTGGCCAGCAGGCCGATGCGGGTGGCGCGCTCGGCCAGCCCGGCGTCGTCCCCGGCGCTGCGCGCCGCGCGCAGGTACCAGTCGGCCGCCTCCTCCAGGCGCCCGGCCTGCAGGGCGTATTCGCCGGCCAGGGTCGCGGTCAGCGTGTCCGCATCGACGGGCCTGGCGCCGGGGCCGGCGGCGGGCCGATCCAGGGCCGGCGCCGGAAGCGCCGCAGCGAGGGCGAAAACGCAGGCGGAAAGCAGCAGGAGACAGGAACGACGCATCGGAGACCGCCAAGCCGTAGAATGACGGCTTCAATCCGCACGAGCTTATCGCAAGCAGCTGAACGGATCTGGGGCGAAGCGCCGCGACGCGCCCCGACGAGATCGCGCGCGGCAGCGGGCCCGGCCATGGACGGGCACCGCGGACATCCCGAATCCGATCGCGCCGCGCCATGGGCGGCACCGCGCCACGTTCCGACGTCGCCATCGCGAGCCCGCCAGCCAGCCATGAGCCCCGTATGAGTTTGTTCGCCCTCGGCATCAACCACCAGACCGCTCCGGTCGCCCTGCGCGAACGCGTCGCCTTCGGCGACGAGGCCGTGCCGGCGGCGCTGGCGGCGCTGCGTGCGCTGCCGGGGGTGAAGGAGGTCGTGCTGCTGTCCACCTGCAACCGCACCGAGCTTTACGCCGAGGCCGATGGCGACGGGCAGATGCTCGCCGACTGGCTCGCCACGCATCCGGCCGACGAGGCCGGCGCGCCGCAGGAGAGCCTGCACGCCTATCTCTACCGCCACCGCGACGCCGACGCCGTGCGCCACCTGTTCCGCGTGGCCACCGGCCTGGACTCGCTGGTGCTGGGCGAGCCGCAGATCCTCGGCCAGGTGAAGCAGGCCTGGGCCGCCGCGCGCGGCGCCGGCACCCTGGGCGGCGCCCATGGCGGCATGCTCGACCGCGTCTTCCAGCACGCCTTCGTCACCGCCAAGCGCGCCCGCACCGAAACCCGCATCGGCAACAGTCCGGTGTCCGTCGCCTCGATGGCGGTGCGGCTGGCGCAGGAATCCTTCGCCCGGCTCTCCGACTCCACGGTGCTGCTGATCGGCGCCGGCGAAACCATCGAACTGGTGGCGCGCCACCTCGCCCAGGCCAAGGTGAAGCGGCTGCTGATCGCCAACCGCACCTACGTCCACGCGCAGGATCTGGCGCTGCGCCACAACGGCGCGCCGCTGCCGCTGGAAGAGCTCGACCACCACCTGTTCTCGGCGGACATCGTCTTCTCCGCCACCGCCGCGCGCGAGCCGATCCTGTCGCGCGCGCAGGTCGCGGCCGCGCTGGCCGCGCGCCGGCACCGGCCGATGCTGCTGCTCGACCTCGCCGTGCCGCGCGACATCGCCGCCGACGTCGCCGGACTCGAGGACGCCTTCCTCTACACCGTCGACGACCTGGAGCGCGCGGTGGAGGACAACCGCCGCGGCCGCCGCGAGGCGGCGGAGGACGCGGAAGCCATCGTCGAGCTGCAGGTGGCGCGCTACGCCGAGACGCTGGCCGCCGGCAGCCGCAACGAACCGCTCAAGCGCCTGCGCGCGCACGGCGAGGCCGCGCGCGGCGAAGTGCTGGCCAAGGCCAAGCAGCAGCTGGCCGCCGGCCAGTCGCCGGAGGCGGTGCTCGAATTCCTCGCCCACACCCTGACCAACCGCCTGCTGCATCCGCCGACCGCGGCGCTGCGCGAGGCGGCGGTCAACGGCGACACCGACCTGCTGCGCGCCGTCGACAGGCTGCTGCCCGGCGAAGCGGGAACGCGCGCCCCGTCGCGGGAACCGGAACCGGGAAACGGATAGCGCGCTACCCTGTCGCGTCCGCCCGCGTCCCCGTTCGTCCCCCCGCCCCCCTACTCGCCCCGCCCCATGCTGCCGACCCTGCGCCGTAAGCTCGAAGCCCTGGCCGAGCGCCGCGACGAACTGGAACGCCTGCTCGCCGATCCGGGCGTGGCCGGCGACCAGGAGCGCTTTCGCGCCTACTCGCGCGAGTTCGCCCAGCTCGAGCCGGTGGCCAGCGCGCTGGCCGAGGAGGCGCGCGCGCGCGCCGACCAGGCCGCC
>NZ_JALBFU010000023.1 GCF_022662575.1 Luteimonas aquatica
CGGGCCCCCCGAAAATCAGGAACCCTTCTTGATCACGGTCTCGGCGATGTTGTTCGGCGCCTCGGCGTAGTGATCGAATTCCATCGTGAAGGTGGCGCGTCCCTGGGTCAGCGAACGGATCGTCGTGGCGTAGCCGAACATCTCGCCCAGCGGCACCATCGCGTTGATGGTCTTGCCCGACGGCGTGTCGTCCTGGCCCTGCAGCAGGCCGCGACGGCGGCTCAGGTCGCCCATCACGTCGCCCACGTACTCTTCCGGCGTCACCACCTCGACCTTCATCATCGGCTCCAGCAGCACCGGATCGGCCTTGCGGAAGCCTTCCTTGAAGGCCATCGACGCGGCGAGCTTGAACGCCATTTCCGACGAGTCGACGTCGTGGTACGAACCGAACACGAGCTTGACCTTCACGCCCACGACCGGGAAGCCGGCGAGCGGGCCGCTGGTGATCGTGTCGCGCAGGCCCTTCTCGACCGCCGGGATGAACTCCTTCGGGATCACGCCGCCGGTGATGTCGTTGACGAACAGGAAATCGTTCTCGACGTCCGGATTGGCCTTGTCGGCCTCGTCCATCGGCGACAGCTCGATCACGACGTGGCCGTACTGGCCCTTACCGCCGGACTGCTTGGCGTGCTTGTAGTCCGACTTGACGTCCGACTTGCGGATCGTCTCGCGGTACGCCACCTGCGGCTTGCCGACGTTGGCTTCGACGTTGAACTCGCGCTTCATGCGGTCGACGAGGATTTCCAGGTGCAGCTCGCCCATGCCGGAGATGATGGTCTGGCCGGATTCCTCGTCGGTCCGCACGCGGAACGACGGGTCTTCCTGGGCGAGACGGCCCAGCGCCAGGCCCATCTTTTCCTGGTCCGACTTGGTCTTCGGCTCGACCGCCATCGAGATCACCGGCTCCGGGAACACCATGCGCTCGAGCGTGATGATGTGGTCCTGCGCGCACAGCGTGTCGCCGGTGGTCACGTCCTTCAGGCCGACCGCCGCGGCGATGTCGCCGGCGCGCACTTCCTTGATCTCGTCGCGCTGGTTGGAGTGCATCTGCAGGATGCGGCCGACGCGCTCCTTCTTCGACTTGACCGGGTTGTAGACCTGGTCGCCGGAGTTGAGCACGCCCGAGTAGACGCGGAAGAAGGTCAGCGAGCCGACGAACGGGTCGGTCATGATCTTGAACGCCAGCGCCGAGAACGGCTCGGCGTCGGACGCCTTGCGGCTGTCCTCCTTGTCGTCCTCGTCGATGCCCTGCACCGGCGGACGGTCCACCGGCGAAGGCAGCAGCTGGATCACCGCGTCGAGCATCGCCTGGACGCCCTTGTTCTTGAACGCGGAACCGCAGAACACCGGCACGATCTCCACGCGCAGGGTGCGCTCGCGCAGACCGGCGATGATCTCGGCCTCGGTCAGCTCGCCCTCGTTGAGGTACTTGTCCATGAGCTCTTCCGTGGCTTCCGCCGCGGCCTCGATCATGAACGCGCGCGCCGCCTCGGCCTTGGACTGCAGCTCGGCCGGGATGTCCCTGTACTCGAACTTGGTGCCCTGCGAGGCGACGTCCCAATGGATCGCCTTCATCTTCAGCAGGTCGACCACGCCCTCGAAGCCGTCCTCGGCGCCGATCGGCACCTGCATCGGCACGGCGTACGCGCCCAGGCGCGCCTTGAGCTGCTCGACCACCTTGTCGAAGTTGGCGCCGGTACGGTCCATCTTGTTGACGAAGGCCAGACGCGGCACCGAGTACTTGTTGGCCTGGCGCCACACGGTCTCGGACTGCGGCTGCACGCCGCCGACGGCGCACAGCACGAACACGGCGCCGTCGAGCACGCGCAGCGAGCGCTCCACCTCGATGGTGAAGTCGACGTGTCCGGGGGTGTCGATGATGTTGAAGCGGTGCTCGGGCAGCGACTGGTCCATGCCCTTCCAGAACGCCGTGGTGGCGGCGGAAGTGATGGTGATGCCGCGCTCCTGCTCCTGCTCCATCCAGTCCATCACGGCGGCGCCGTCGTGCACTTCACCGATCTTGTGGCTGACGCCGGTGTAGAACAGGATGCGCTCGGAGGTCGTGGTCTTGCCGGCATCGATGTGGGCCATGATGCCGAAGTTGCGATAGCGTTCGATCGGAGTGGTGCGGGCCATGGTGATGCCTCAACTGTCTTTAAGGTTTTGCAAAAGCCCTCAAGGCGGGCTTTTGTACTGAGAAGTCCGCACACGGGTGCGCGGGCTCTTGCGGAAGGAACCGCATGGTCATATGCGGCCTTTTGCGGGCTTTTACAACGCGGAGGCCGCCTTGCGGCGGCTTCCGGTCAGGCGGCGATGTTTGCGAGCGCCTGTTACATGTGCGCGACAGGCGCCGCGCGGGCGCCGCCGCCGACGCCCTGGGGATTACCAGCGATAGTGGGCGAAGGCCTTGTTCGCTTCCGCCATGCGGTGGGTTTCTTCGCGCTTCTTGATCGCGCCGCCGCGGTTTTCCGAGGCGTCGATCAGCTCGGCCGCCAGCTTGCGGGGCATGCCGTTCTCGCCGCGCTTGCGGGCGGACTCGATCAGCCAGCGCATGGCCAGCGCCATGCGGCGCGAGGCGCGCACTTCGACCGGCACCTGGTAGGTGGCGCCGCCGACGCGACGCGACTTGACCTCGACGGCCGGCGAAATGTTGCCCAGCGCCTTCTCGACCAGCTCGAGCGCGTTGGAATTCTTCTCGCCGATGACGTCCATGGCGCCGTAGACGATCTTCTCGGCGACCGACTTCTTGCCGCTCTGCATGACCATGTTGATGAAGCGCGCGATCGTCTCGCTGCCGTGCTTGGGATCGGGCAGGACGGTACGCTGCGGTGCGGAACCTTTGCGGGACATGATGCTTACCTTGTCTCTTGATTCTTCGATGCCCGGCCCGCTTCGCGGCCCGGGATTGATGCTGTCATCCGCGAGAGCGGACTGCGATTAGCTCTTCGGACGCTTGGCGCCGTACTTGGAGCGGGCCTGCTTGCGCTTGGCCACGCCGGCGGCGTCGAGCGAACCGCGCACGGTGTGGTAGCGCACGCCGGGCAGGTCCTTGACGCGGCCGCCGCGGATCAGCACCACCGAGTGCTCCTGCAGGTTGTGGCCTTCGCCGCCGATGTACGAAATCACTTCGTAGCCGTTGGTCAGGCGCACCTTGGCCACCTTGCGCAGCGCCGAGTTCGGCTTCTTCGGGGTGGTGGTGTAGACGCGCGTGCACACGCCGCGACGCTGCGGGCAGTTGGCCAGCGCGGGCGAGGTGCTCTTGTAGGTTTCGGGGCTGCGCGGCTTCCGCACCAGCTGGTTGATTGTTGCCATCGGTCTCGGGTCGTTGGTCGGGCGCGGGGCCCAGGCGTGAGGAAACTTGCAAAACTAGACGGCAGGCGAGTGAAACCGGCCTGCCGAGACAAAAAAGTATAGCCCGCCTTGACGCTTAGCGTCAACGCGAGCTACCCGTGGCCGGCCGTCCCCGAAGGGCGCTGCGCCAGCCTTGTGATCCCGCCCTCCTGGGCCGAAGACGAGGGCCTCCCTGGCGCCTCATTTCGTGATCTGGGTCGCGCCCCGAGGGGCCGACCGGACCGGCATTGTACACGAGAAACCCCGCTCCGGACCGGGGACATGGGCCCGCGAGGCTTCCGCCCCTCGCCGCCGGAACGCCGATCGGCGCCGCACGGGACACGGGCGGAAAAAAGAAGGCGGGCATCTCGCGATGCCCGCCTCCGGCTTTCGCCCGGAAGACCCGCTTACTCGGCGCTGCCCTCTTCGGCCGGCGCCTCGACCGCCTCGGCCGGAGCCTCGGCGACGGCCACCGAACCGGCCAGCGCGTCGATCTCCGACTCGGTCAGGCCCGAGGCGTTGCGGCGGCGCTGGGTGTGGTAGGCCAGGCCGGTGCCCGCCGGGATCAGGCGGCCGACGATCACGTTCTCCTTCAGGCCGCGCAGCCCGTCGCGGGTGCCGCGCACGGCGGCCTCGGTCAGGACGCGGGTGGTCTCCTGGAAGGAGGCCGCGGAGATGAACGACTCGGTCGCCAGCGAGGCCTTGGTGATGCCCAGCAGCACCGGGTCGAACTTGGCGACCAGCTCGTTGCGGGCGCCCAGGCGTGCGTTCTCCTCGATGACGCGCTGGCGCTCGGCCTGCTCGCCGTTGAGGAACTTGCTGTCGCCCTGGTCGGTGATCTCGACCTTGCGCAGCATCTGGCGAATGATCACCTCGATGTGCTTGTCGTTGATCTTCACGCCCTGCAGGCGATAGACGTCCTGGATCTCCTTGGTCAGGTACGAGGCCAGCGGCTCCACGCCGAGCAGGCGCAGGATGTCCTGCGGGCTCGGCTCGCCGTCCACCACGGTCTCGCCCTTCTCCACGTGTTCGCCCTCGAACACGATGATCTGGCGGTACTTGGGAATCAGCTCCTCGTGCTCCTCGCCGTCCGGTCCCTTGATGATCAGGCGCTGCTTGCCCTTGGTGTCCTTGCCGAAGCTGACCACGCCGGACTTCTCGGCGAGGATCGCCGGATCCTTGGGCTTGCGCGCCTCGAACAGGTCGGCCACGCGCGGCAGACCGCCGGTGATGTCGCGGGTCTTGGAGGCTTCCTGCGGCACCTTGGTGACCACGTCGCCCACGCCGACCGGCGCGCCGTCCTGCAGGTTGACGATCGAGCGCGGCGGCAGCAGGTACTGCGCCGGCAGGTCGGTCCCGGGGATGGACAGGTCCTTGCCGTTCTTGTCGACGATGCGCACGATCGGGCGCAGGTCCTTGCCCTGCGAGCCGCGGCGCTTGGGATCGGTGATCTCGCGCGAGGCCAGGCCGGTCAGCTCGTCGGTCTTCTCGATGACGGTGACGCCCTCGATGAAGTCGACGAAGCGGATGAAGCCGGCCACTTCCGAGACGATCGGGTGGTTGTGCGGATCCCAGTTGGCCACGGTCTGGCCGGCCTTGATCTCCGCGCCGTCCTTGACCGTGATCGTGGCGCCGTAGGGCAGCTTGTAGCGCTCGCGCTCGCGGCCGTGTCCGTCGAGGACGGACAGCTCGCCCGAACGCGACACCGCCACCAGGTTGCCGCTGGCGTGTTCGACGGTCTTGAGGTTGTTGAACTTGATCGAACCGGTGGTCTTGACCGTGACGTTGTCGATGGCGGCAGCACGCGAGGCCGCGCCGCCGATGTGGAACGTACGCATGGTCAGCTGCGTGCCGGGCTCGCCGATCGACTGCGCGGCCACCACGCCCACGGCCTCGCCGTGGTTGACGATGTGGCCACGGGCCAGGTCGCGGCCGTAGCAGTTGGCGCACACGCCGAAGGCGCTTTCGCAGGTGATCGAGGAGCGTACCTTGATCGACTGCACGCCGGCGTCTTCGAGCTTCTGCACCCACTGCTCGTCGAGCAGCGTGTTGCGGGTGACGATCGGATCCTCGTCGTTGCCGGGCAGGAACACGTCTTCGGCCACCATGCGGCCGAGCACGCGGTCGCGCAGCGGCTCGACCACGTCGCCGCCTTCCACGATCGGGGTCATGGTCAGGCCGGCCAGCGTGCCGCAGTCGGTCTCGGTGACCACCATGTCCTGCGCCACATCGACCAGTCGGCGGGTCAGGTAACCGGAGTTCGCGGTCTTCAGCGCGGTGTCCGCGAGGCCCTTGCGGGCGCCGTGGGTCGAGATGAAGTACTGCTGGACGTTCAGGCCCTCGCGGAAGTTCGAGGTGATCGGCGTCTCGATGATCGAGCCGTCCGGCTTGGCCATCAGGCCGCGCATGCCGGCCAGCTGGCGGATCTGCGCCTGCGAACCGCGCGCGCCGGAGTCGGCCATGATGTAGATCGAGTTCATCGACTTCTGCGCGACCTTCTCGCCCTTGGCGTTGGTCACGGTGTCAGTGCCGATCGCGTCCATCATCGCCTTGGCCACGCGCTCGTTGGTGCGCGACCAGATGTCGACCACCTTGTTGTAGCGCTCGCCGGCGGTGACCAGGCCCGACTGGTACTGCTGCTGGATTTCCAGCACTTCGGACTCGGCCTCGTCGAGGATGCCCTTCTTCTCGGCCGGGATGATCATGTCGTCGATGCCGATCGACACGCCCGCGCGGGTGGCGTAGGCGAAGCCGGTGTACATCAGCTGGTCGGCGAACACCACGGTGTCCTTCAGGCCCAGCATGCGGTAGCAGGAGTTGATCAGGCGGCTGATGTTCTTCTTGGTCAGCTCGGTGTTGGCCAGCGCGAACGGCAGGCCCTCCGGCAGCACCTCGGCCAGCAGCGCGCGCCCGACCGTGGTCTCCACGATCGAGGTCTTGCGCTCGCGCTTCACGCTACCGGACAGCGGGTCCTCGACCACCACCGTCTCGGTGATGCGCACCTTCACCTTGGCGTGCAGGCCGGCGACCTTGTTGTCGTAGGCGCGCTTCACTTCGGCGACGTTGGCGAACACCATGCCTTCGCCCGGGGTGTTCTCCAGGGCGCGGGTCATGTAGTACAGGCCCAGCACCACGTCCTGCGACGGCACGATGATCGGCTCGCCGTTGGCCGGCGAGAGGATGTTGTTGGACGACATCATCAGCGCGCGCGCTTCCAGCTGGGCTTCCAGCGAGAGCGGCACGTGCACGGCCATCTGGTCGCCGTCGAAGTCGGCGTTGAACGCGGTACAGACCAGCGGATGCAGCTGGATCGCCTTGCCTTCGATCAGCACCGGCTCGAACGCCTGGATGCCGAGGCGATGCAGGGTCGGGGCGCGGTTGAGCAGCACCGGATGCTCGCGGATCACCTCTTCGAGGATGTCCCACACCTCGGCCTCTTCGCGCTCGACCAGCTTCTTGGCGGCCTTGATGGTGGTGGCCAGGCCGCGGCGCTGCAGCTTGGCGAAGATGAAGGGCTTGAACAGCTCCAGCGCCATCTTCTTCGGCAGGCCGCACTCGTGCAGGCGCAGGGTCGGACCGACCACGATGACCGAACGGCCCGAATAGTCCACGCGCTTGCCGAGCAGGTTCTGGCGGAAGCGGCCCTGCTTGCCCTTGATCATGTCGGCCAGCGACTTCAGCGGGCGCTTGTTGGTGCCGGTGATGGCGCGGCCGCGGCGGCCGTTGTCCATCAGCGCGTCCACCGACTCCTGCAGCATGCGCTTCTCGTTGCGCACGATGATGTCGGGCGCATTGAGCTCGAGCAGGCGGCGCAAGCGGTTGTTGCGGTTGATGACGCGGCGGTACAGGTCGTTCAGGTCGGAGGTCGCGAAGCGGCCGCCGTCCAGCGGCACCAGCGGACGCAGGTCCGGCGGCAGCACCGGCAGCACGGTCATGACCATCCACTCGGGGCGGTTGCCCGACTCGAGGAAGGCCTCGACCAGCTTGATGCGCTTGGTGAGGCGCTTGAGCTTGGTCTCGGAACCGGTGCTGGCGATGTCCTCCTTGAGCTTGATCATCTCGGCCTGCAGGTCGATCGTGCGCAGCAGCTCGAACACGGCCTCGGCGCCCATCGCGGCGTCGAAGTCGTCGCCGTGCTCCTGGCGCATCTGCATGTACTGCTCTTCATTGAGCAGCTGGCCGCGCTCGAGCGGGGTCAGGCCCGGCTCCGTCACCACGAAGGCTTCGAAGTACAGGATGCGCTCGATGTCGCGCAGGGTCATGTCCAGCATCAGGCCGATGCGCGAGGGCAGCGACTTGAGGAACCAGATGTGCGCGACCGGCGAGGCCAGGTCGATGTGGCCCATGCGCTCGCGGCGCACCTTGGCCAGGGTCACCTCGGTGCCGCACTTCTCGCAGACCACGCCGCGGTGCTTCATGCGCTTGTACTTGCCGCACAGGCACTCGTAGTCCTTGATCGGGCCGAAGATGGCGGCGCAGAACAGGCCGTCGCGTTCCGGCTTGAAGGTGCGGTAGTTGATCGTCTCCGGCTTCTTCACTTCGCCGTAGGACCAGGAGCGGATCAGGTCCGGCGACGCCAGCGCGATCTTGATCGCGTCGAAGTCGAGGGTCTGGCGCTGCTGGTTGAACAGATTGAGCAGGTCTTTCATGTGTGTTCTCCGGGTCGGGGGCAATGAGATTCGGGAATCCGCGCGGCGTTGCCGCCGCGCGCCTCACTCGACTCAGTGCTCCTCGAGTTCCATGTTGATGGCCAGGCTGCGGATTTCCTTCACCAGCACGTTGAAGGACTCCGGCATGCCCGCGACCATCTCGTGTTCGCCGTCGACGATGTTCTTGTACATCTGGTTGCGGCCCTGCACGTCGTCGGACTTCACCGTCAGCATTTCCTGCAGGGTGTAGGCCGCGCCGTAGGCTTCCAGCGCCCAGACTTCCATCTCGCCGAAGCGCTGGCCGCCGAACTGCGCCTTGCCGCCCAGCGGCTGCTGGGTGACGAGCGAGTACGGGCCGGTCGAGCGCGCGTGCATCTTGTCGTCGACCAGGTGGTTGAGCTTGAGCATGTGCATGTAGCCCACCGTCACCTTGCGCTCGAACGGGTCGCCGGTGCGGCCGTCGAACAGCTGGGTCTGGCCGCTGGTCGGCAGTTCCGCCAGCTCCAGCATCGACTTGATCTCGGCCTCGGTCGCGCCGTCGAACACCGGCGTGGCCATCGGCACGCCGTCGGTCAGGTTCTGCGCCAGCTGCAGCAGCTCCTCGTCGGAGAACTGCTTCAGGTCGACGCGCTGGCCGTGCAGCTTGCCGTCATGGTTGTAGATCTCGTCGAGGAACTTGCGCAGGTCGGCGAGCTTGGCCTGGGCGTCGAGCATGCGCTGGATCTTCTGGCCCAGGCCCTTGGCGGCCCAGCCCAGATGCACTTCCAGCACCTGCCCGATGTTCATGCGCGACGGCACGCCGAGCGGGTTCAGCACGATGTCGACGGTCTCGCCGTTGGCCATGTGCGGCATGTCCTGCACCGGGACGATGGTGGACACCACGCCCTTGTTGCCGTGGCGGCCGGCCATCTTGTCGCCCGGCTGGATGCGGCGCTTCACCGCCAGGAACACCTTGACCATCTTCAGCACGCCCGGAGCGAGGTCGTCGCCCTGGGTGATCTTGCCGCGCTTGTCGGCGAAACGCTTGTCGAACTCCTTCTGGTGCACCTCGATCTGCTTCTGGGCGCGCTCGATCGCGTCGGCCGCGTCCTCGTCCTTCATGCGGATCTGGAACCAGTCGGACTTCTTCAGGCCGTCCAGAACCAGGCTGGTGACCGTGTCGCCCTTCTTCAGGCCCGGGCCGCCGTTGGCGGTCTTGCCCAGCAGCTGGCCGCGCAGGCGCGCGTAGATCGCCGATTCCAGGATGCGGAACTGGTCGTCGAAGTCCTTCTTGACGCGCTTGACCTCGCTCTCCTCGATCTGGCGGGCGCGCTTGTCCTTCTCGATGCCGTCGCGGGTGAAGACCTGCACGTCGATGACGGTGCCGTCCATGCCCGGCGGCACGCGCAGCGAGCTGTCCTTCACGTCGGAGGCCTTCTCGCCGAAGATCGCGCGCAGCAGCTTCTCTTCCGGGGTCAGCTGGCTCTCGCCCTTCGGCGTGACCTTGCCCACCAGGATGTCGCCGGCACGCACTTCGGCGCCGATGTACACCACGCCCGACTCGTCGAGGCGGTTGAGCGCCTGCTCGGAGACGTTGGGGATGTCGGCGGAGATTTCCTCCGGCCCCAGCTTGGTGTCGCGGGCGACGCAGGTCAGCTCCTCGATGTGGATCGTGGTGTAGCGGTCTTCTTGGACCACGCGCTCGGAGAGCAGGATCGAATCCTCGAAGTTGTAGCCGTTCCACGGCATGAACGCGACCAGCATGTTCTGGCCCAGCGCCAGCTCGCCGATGTCGGTCGAGGGACCGTCGGCCAGCACGTCGCCGCGCGCGACCACGTCGCCCACGTTCACCAGCGGGGTCTGGTTGATGCAGGTGTTCTGGTTGGAGCGCGTGTACTTGATCAGGTTGTAGATGTCGACGCCGGCATCGGTCTCGCCGGAGATCTCGTTCTCGTTGACCTTGACCACGATGCGGCCGGCGTCGATCTGCTCGATCATGCCGCCGCGGCGCGCGTTCACCGTCACGCCCGAGTCGCGCGCCACGGCGCGCTCGATGCCGGTGCCGACCAGCGGCTTCTGCGAACGCAGGGTCGGAACGGCCTGGCGCTGCATGTTGGCGCCCATCAGCGCGCGGTTGGCGTCGTCGTGCTCCAGGAACGGCACCAGCGCCGCCGCCACCGACACGGTCTGCATCGGCGAGACGTCCATGAAGTGGATCTCGCTCGGCGGCTTGAGCAGGTTTTCGCCCTGGTAGCGGCAGGCGACGAACTGCGCGGTCAGGTTGCCCTTCTCGTCCTGCGGCGTGCTCACCTGGGCGATGACGTACTCGTTCTCCTCGATCGCGGACAGGTACTCGATCTCGTCGGTGACCTTGCTGTTGACGACCTTGCGGTACGGCGTCTCCAGGAAGCCGTACTTGTTGGTGCGCGCGAACACGGCCAACGAGTTGATGAGGCCGATGTTCGGGCCTTCCGGCGTCTCGATCGTGCAGACGCGTCCGTAGTGGGTCGGGTGCACGTCGCGCACCTCGAAGCCGGCGCGCTCGCGGGTCAGGCCGCCCGGGCCGAGCGCCGAGACGCGGCGCTTGTGGGTGACCTCGGAGAGCGGATTGTTCTGGTCCATGAACTGCGACAGCTGCGAGGAGCCGAAGAACTCCTTCACCGCGGCCGCGACGGGCTTGGCGTTGATCAGCTCCTGCGGCGTCAGGCCATCGGCCTCGGCCATGGTCAGGCGCTCGCGCACCGCGCGCTCCACGCGCACCAGGCCGACGCGGAACACGTTCTCGGCCATTTCGCCGACCGAACGCACGCGGCGGTTGCCCAGGTGGTCGATGTCGTCCACCGTGCCGCGGCCGTTGCGGATCTCGCACAGCACCTTGATCACGTCCAGGATGTCGGACATCTCGCCGAACTGCTCGCGCAGCTTGACCGAATCCTCGTCCTTGCGCTCGGCGAAGTAGCGGCTGTCGTACAACACCGAGGCGCCGGTGACTTCCTTGCGGCCGATGCGGCGGTTGAACTTCATGCGGCCCACGGCCGAGAGGTCGTAGCGCTCGAAGGTGAAGAACAGGTTGTGGAACAGGTTCTGCGCGGCGTCCTTGGTCGGCGGCTCGCCCGGGCGCATCATGCGGTAGATCTCCACCAGCGCCTCGAGCTGCGTCTTGGTGGCGTCGATGCGCAGGGTGTTGGACAGGTACGGGCCGCGGTCGAGGTCGTTGACCCAGATCGTGCCCACGGCGTCCACGCCGGCCTTGCGGAACTTGGCCAGGGTCTCCTCGCTGATCTCGTCGTTGGCGGTGGCCAGCAGCTCGCCGGTCTCGGCCTCGATCACGTCGTGCGAGAGGATGCGGCCGATCAGGTAGCTGTCCGGCACGGCCAGCGCCGCGATGCCCGACTCCTCGAGCTGGCGCACGTGGCGCGCGGTGATGCGCTTGCCGGCCTCGACGATCACGCGATCGCCGTCGGCCAGGTCGAAGTCGAGGGTTTCGCCGCGCAGGCGCTCGGGCACGAGCGCGAGCTGCACGCCTTCCTTCGGATCGATGTGGAAGGTGTTGATCTCGAAGAACTCGTTGAGCATCTCTTCGTTGTTGTAGCCCAGCGCGCGCAGCAGCACCGAGACCGGCAGCTTGCGGCGGCGGTCGATGCGGGTGAACAGCGCGTCCTTGGGGTCGAACTCGAAGTCGAGCCAGGAGCCGCGGTAGGGGATGATGCGGGCGCTGTACAGCAGCTTGCCCGAGCTGTGGGTCTTGCCGCGGTCGTGGTCGAAGAACACGCCCGGCGAGCGGTGCAGCTGCGAGACGATGACGCGCTCGGTGCCGTTGACGATGAAGGTGCCGTTGTCGGTCATGAGCGGAATCTCGCCCATGTAGACCTCCTGCTCCTTCACGTACTTGATGGCCTTGGTGGAGGACTCGCGGTCGTAGATCACCAGGCGCACGGTCACGCGCAGCGGGGCGCCGTAGGACAGGCCGCGATTGCGGCATTCGCGCTCGTCGAACACCGGCTCGCCGAGCTTGTAGCCGACGTATTCGAGGGCGGCGTAGCCGTTGTAGCTGACGATCGGGAACACCGACTTCAGCGCGGCGTGCAGGCCGCGATCCTCGCGCTTGTTCGGCGCGGCGTCGGCCTGCAGGAACTCGCGGTACGAGTCGACCTGGATGGCGAGCAGGAAGGGGACCTCGATAATCGAGCGGCGCTTGCCGAAGTCCTTGCGGATGCGTTTCTTCTCAGTGAACGAGTAATTCGATGAGAGCGCAGATGTCGTCATGGAATGTGACCGCCTTGATTGGAGCCGGGAATCGGAACTCGGCCGCCGGAAACCGGAAACGTCGAACAGCACTCGGCTGGAGCCGCGTCGCTGCTTTGTCGATGCCGGATTTGCTGGACCGCGATGCCCTTTGTGAGGGAGGGTGGAACTGTCAGTCGGAAGCCGCTGGTATTGCCGGCACCAGCACGCCCTCTGTTACTGCTTCCAACTACCAACGTTTCGGTTGGGTTTTTTGCAACGGATGCCTTTCCCTTCTTTCTCCGCCTCGTCGGCCGTCCGGCGGACGGCCTGGTTCCCGAAGGAAGAAGGGAAAGGCACAACGGCCAAAGGCCGGGGGCTTATGCCCCCAGCCTATGGCGGATCGCCCGTGTGTCCAGGCGACGCAACTGCTTGCTTACTTCACTTCCACCGTGGCGCCGGCGGCTTCCAGGTCCTTCTTGAACTTGGCGGCGTCGTCCTTGGAGACGGCGTCCTTGACCGTGCCACCGGCTTCGGTCAGGTCCTTGGCTTCCTTCAGGCCCAGGCCGGTGATGGCGCGCACGACCTTGATGACCTCGACCTTCTTCTCGCCGGCCGACTTCAGCACGACGGTGAACTCGGTCTGCTCCTCGGCCGGAGCCGCGGCAGCGGCGGCCGGACCGGCGGCGACGGCGACCGGAGCGGCCGCGGACACGCCGAACTTCTCTTCCATCGCCTTGACCAGCTCCATCACCTCGACGAGGGTCTTGCTGCTGATCGCTTCGATGATCTGTTCGTTGGAAAGGGACATTGTAATTACCTCGGTTAACTTGATATTTGGAAACGACTGAATGGATTAGGTTGTTCGTACCGAACTGATCGCTCTTCGGAAAGTCCGCGCAAGGATGCGCGGACTCCTGCGGAGGGATACGCCTTACGCCGCCTTTTGCTGGCCGACCGCGTTGGTGACGCGGGCGACCTGCGAGGCAGGCTCGGCCAACACGCGCACCAGCATGGTGGCGGGCTGGACCATGACGCTGAGCAGCATCGACAGGGCCTGTTCGCGGGTCGGCAGGGAAGCCAGGACGTCCACATGGGAGCCCGGATACTTCTGTCCGCCAATCGCCACCAGGCGCGGCTTCAGCTTGTCGTTCGCTTTCGCGAAGTCCTTGATCAGACGTCCGGCGGCACCGGGGTCTTCCTGCGAGAAGGCGTACAGCAGAGGACCGGTCAGCTCGTCCTGGACGACGGCGTAATCGGTGTTCTCCACTGCGCGCGAGACCAGCGTGTTCTTGGCAACTTTCAGGAACACGCCGCCCTCGCGGGCTTTCTTGCGCAGGTCGGTCAGTTGCCCGACCGAAAGACCCGCGTATTCCGCGGCGACCAGCGAGTGCGCCTTGCCGGCGACCTCGGCCAGTTCGGCAACGACTTCCTGCTTCTGGGTCAGATTGAGAGCCATTGCATTACCTCGAGACTTCTATCAACACCAGCCTGGTTTTCCGAACCGGGCTGGAACTCGGGCGGCACCGTTCCTTCGATGCCGGGACGCCGACGAATCGGAGTCCTTGCGGTGGCCGTTTCCAAAAAAATTCTTGGAGGGTCGGCAACCATCTACGCAGGCCCTTTCGTGGCGACAGGTGGACTTGTCGCACTCCGGGATTAAGCGGTCGGCATCGGCTGCGACGGCGATTCCATTGCCAAGCGAGCATTCCCTGCCCGTCGTCGCTGCCGGCGCGGACTGCGCCTGCGGTCTTTGACGGCTATCGCGCCGGGCCATGCGGCCGTTTGCGATGCCCTCAAAATGGGTGATCCACCCCTCCCCCGCGCGGCGAGGAAGGGGCTAACGCATTACTTGAGGCTCAGCGAGGACTGGTCGACGCTGACGCCCGGGCCCATCGTGGAGCTGATGGAGATCTTCTGCAGGTACTGGCCCTTCGCGGTCGCCGGCTTGGCCTTGACCAGGTCCGCCAGCAGCGCGTGCAGGTTTTCCTTCAGCTTCTCGGAGGCGAAGTCGGCCTTGCCGATGGTGCAGTGGATGATGCCGGCCTTGTCGGTGCGGTAGCGCACCTGGCCGCCCTTGGCGTTCTTCACCGCCTCGGCCGGATTCGGCGACACAGTGCCGACCTTCGGGTTCGGCATCAGGCCGCGCGGGCCCAGTACCGTGCCCAGCTTGCCGACCACGCGCATCGCGTCCGGCGTGGCGATGACCACGTCGTAGTTCAGCTCGCCGCCCTGCATGCGCTCGGCCAGGTCGTCCATGCCGACCGCGTCGGCGCCGGCGGCCAGGGCCTCGTCGGCCTTGGCGCCGGCCGGGGCGAACACCGCCACGCGCACGGTCTTGCCGGTACCGGCCGGCAGCACGGTGGAACCGCGCACCTGCTGGTCGGACTTCTTGGCGTCCACGCCGAGGCGGACGGCCACGTCCACGGACTCGACGAACTTGGTCTTGCTGTTGTCCTTGACGATCTTCAGCACTTCGTCGATCGGGTAGCTCTTGCCCGGAACGACGGCGGCGAGGATGTTCTTCTGTCGCTTGGTCTGTGCCATGTCTTAGCCCTCCACCGTCAGGCCCATGCTGCGGGCGGAACCCGCGATGGTGCGCACTGCTGCATCGAGATCGGCCGCGGTCAGGTCGGGTTCCTTCGCCTTAGCGATGTCCTCGAGCTGCTTGCGGGTCACCTTGCCCACCTTCTCGGTGTTGGGGCGCTTGGAACCGGACTGGATGCCGGCGGCCTTCTTCAGCAGGATCGACGCCGGCGGCGTCTTGGTGATGAAGGTGAAGGTGCGGTCCGAGTACGCGGTGATCACCACCGGAATCGGCAGACCCGGCTCGAGCTTCTGCGTGGCGGCGTTGAACGCCTTGCAGAACTCCATGATGTTCAGGCCGCGCTGGCCCAGCGCAGGACCGACCGGCGGCGAGGGATTCGCCTGACCTGCCTTGACCTGCAGTTTGATGTAACCGACGACTTTCTTTGCCATTGCTTGCTGCTCCTGCGAGTGCGAACGCCTGCACGCCTTACGACTGCGGGGCTCCTCGCGTTATGGTCGGAACGAACCGCTCGTCCCGACGAATTCTGCGTTTCGGTTCTACTAGGCCTTCTCGACCTGGCCGAACTCGAGCTCGACCGGCGTGGAACGGCCGAAGATCAGCACCGCCACCCGCAGGCGGCTCTTCTCGTAGTTGACTTCCTCGACCACGCCGTTGAAGTCGTTGAACGGACCGTCGATGACGCGCACCATCTGGCCCGCCTCGAACAGCACTTTCGGGCGCGGCTTCTCGACGCCTTCCTGCACGCGGTCGAGGATGGCGGCGGCCTCCTCGTCGCGGATCGGCAGCGGACGGTCGGCGGTGCCGCCGATGAAGCCCATCACCTTGGGGGTTTCCTTGACCAGGTGCCAGCTCTCGCTGTCCATGCGCGGGATGCCGGACTCGTCATGGGTGGCGATCTGCACCAGCACGTAGCCGGGGAAGAACTTGCGCTCGGAACGGCGCTTCTGGCCGGAGCGCATCTCGATCACTTCCTCGGTCGGCACCATCACCTCGCCGAAGCGGTCTTCCATGCCGGTGCGCGCGATACGGTCGCGCAAGGCCTGGGCCACGGACTTCTCGAAGCCCGAGTAGGCGTGGACCACGTACCAACGCTTGTTGTTGCTTTGTGCTTCCATCGAAACGACAAACTCCTCAGTTACCGCCCGGTCCCGAGCAGGGTCTTCACGCCCAGCTGGATGACCGCGTCGAAGCCGGCAAGGATCAGGCTCATGATGATCACGACCACGATCACCACCCAGGTCAGGCGCGTGGCTTCCTGGCGGGTCGGCCAGACCACCTTGCGCAGCTCGAAACGCGACTCGGACAGGAATTCGCGGGTGTCGCGGCCCTTGGCGCTGAGCATGAACACCGCCAGCGCGGCGACCAGGCCACCGACCACCGCGGCCACGCGCAGCGAGGTATCCCACTGCTGGAACCAGGTGTAGGCGAACACGCCCGCCGCCGCCAGCAGCACCGCCAGCACGTAGAAGGCGATGTCGCTCGCGGCGCCCTTGGACTGGGCCTTGGATTGTTCGACTCGGCTGTTCACAAAGGTTCTATTGCTCTTGTGGAAAGTCCGCACACGGATGTGCGGGCTTTTGCGGAGGGGTCCGCATGTCCCGCATGTGGCGCGCCA
This sequence comes from Luteimonas aquatica, assembly GCF_022662575.1. Classification (GTDB taxonomy): domain Bacteria; phylum Pseudomonadota; class Gammaproteobacteria; order Xanthomonadales; family Xanthomonadaceae; genus Luteimonas; species Luteimonas aquatica. The sequence goes on from NZ_JALBFU010000023.1 coordinate 16,349, forward strand.
GGTAGGACTCGAACCTACAACCTGCGGTTTTGGAGACCGCTGCTCTGCCAGTTGAGCTACTGACGCGTTTTTTTCTGGTGGACCGTCGCCAACCGGCGCGGCCCGTCGCGGAAAATCCGCCTACTTCTCTAAACGGCGAAGGCGGACCGAGGGACGGCCCGCCATTCGCGCCTTGCGGCGGCGCCGGAGCGCCGCCCGCGAGGGGATTACTTGATGATCTTGGCCACCACGCCGGCGCCGACCGTACGGCCGC
>NZ_JALBFU010000024.1 GCF_022662575.1 Luteimonas aquatica
GGCGTAGTTGCCGCCCTGCACGCCGTTGTCGTTGACGCTGTAGTAGTGCGTCTGGCCGGCGGATACTTCCGTGGACAGGTTCTCGATCGCGGTGTTGGTGGCGTGCAGCTGCGAGCCGTTGACCGCATCGGTGCTGCTCGCGCTCACGCGCCCGGCCGCGACGTTGGTGATGGTGCGTTCGGCGCCCACCGCGCCCACGCTGACCGTGCTGGTCGGTGCGGTGCCCGCATAGCTATAGGTCGTCCCGTCGATGGTGCCGTTCGATGTGGCCACCACTGCGGCCGTCACCGAATCGGCACCAAGCGCGACATCGCCGCTCTGCGCGCCTGCGATGGCGTTGTTGCCGACGCTGATCGAGCCGTCTCTTGACGCCGTCNATCGGCACCAAGCGCGACATCGCCGCTCTGCGCGCCTGCGATGGCGTTGTTGCCGACGCTGATCGAGCCGTCTCTTGACGCCGTCGCGCGCTTGCCGATCGCCACGCTGTCGACCCCTCCGGCGGTGCTCTCGGCGCCGATGGCGGTGGCACTGTCGCCGGAGGCGGTGCTGAAGTAGCCCATTGCGGTGGCTTCGTTGCCGGAAGCCTCGCTCAATGCGCCGCTGGCGACGCTGCCGTCCCCGCTGGCGACGCTGCCCACGCCGGTGGCGAGGCTTTGCTCGCCGCTGGCGAGGCTCTCCGCCCCGAGTGCCGTGGCCTGCTCGCCTTGCGCGCGCGCGGCCTTGCCCAGCGCCACGGCATTGAGACTGCCGGCCACACTTTGCGCGCCGAAGGCCAGCGCGTAGTCGCCGGCGGCCTGCGCGCCGCTGGCGGCGTCGCCACCGAGCGCGACGGCGCCCACGCCGTCGGCGAGGGTGTTCTTGCCGATCGCAATGGCATCGTCCACCGCCGCGGTCACGGCATTGGCGCCGATCGCCACGCCATTGGCGCCGTTGGCGACGGCGCCGTCGCCCAGCGCCACCGTGCTGACCGCCAGGGCCTGGCTGTTGGCGCCCAGGGCCGTGGCGTTGACGCCGTTGGACAGCGCGCTGTCGCCGATGGCCACGCCGCTGGTCGCGGTGGCCTGCGTGTTCGCGCCGAGCGCGGTGGCGTTGATGCCGCTAGCCGCGGCACGGTCGCCGACCGCCAGTGCGCTGACTGCCGTGGCCTGGGTGTTCGCGCCCAATGCCAGGGCGTTGTCGCCATTGCTCAGCGCGCGGTCGCCGAAGGCGACGCTGCTCACGCCGGTGGCGCTGGTGTTGGGACCGAAGGCGATGCTGTTGGTGTCGTTGGCCACCGATTGGTCGCCCACGGCGATGCTGCCTACCGCGATCGCATGCGCGTCCACGCCGATGGCGACCGCGTTGGCGGCATCGGTGCGCGCACCCACGCCGATCGCAACGCTGTTGCCGCCGATCGCCTGCGCCCCCGGGCCGCAGGTCACCGAGCCGCCGCCCTCCGCGCCCGCCGGATCGACCGGATTGCCGGCCGCGTCCACGCAATAGACCTGGGCCCGTGCCTGCTGCGCCGGCAGCAGCCAGCCGCCGACCAGCAGCCCCGCCGCGAGCAGAGCCGTGCCCTGCGCGGACAGTCGCGGGGTCCGCGCCTGTCCGCTGCTGTCGCCATTGGCCGAATTGATTCGGGCGTCCTTGCGCCCCTCCCGATGAAACGTGTTCATGCGATGCACTCACTCCCGTTGAATGACGCCAGAGCGCCCGAAGCGCCGGCGTGCCGGCACTGGCTTGGTTGCGGATCGAACCCCATCTGAAAATGTGACTAACTTCTCAATATAAATATGATTGAAGTCACATTACAAAAAAGTGAATTGCCGATCCGCGCCCCCCTCGACGGTCGGTCGGCGGCATCGGGCGGGACGGCGGGTGGAGTTTTGGATCGATTAAGCCGCTGGCGGCGCACGACATGCGCTGCTCCGAAAAGTTCCTGTACTTTTCAGTTCAATATTCAGTTGCCGTTGCCAGGCGAGGCGGAGAATTCGCGCTACCGGGCCAGGCGTCGCCGTTCTCCCCTAACGGTTCTCTCCCTCCCCTAGGACGCCTGGACCGGTTTTTTCGACCCAGTGACGGTCTTTGCAAGAAACGCCAAGACACGCCGTACCCAGAACAAAACCAAGAAACACTCTGAGAGAGACTCCCCCATGAAACGTCATCTGCTTGCCCTCGCGCTGGCGGCGGCCGCGCCTGCCTCGCTGTTGAGCGCCACCGCTTCGGCCGCCGAAGGCCTGTCCTACAACTACGTCCAGGGCGGCTATGCCGCGACCAACACCGACGGCGCCGACGCCGACGGCTGGGGCGTGGACGGCTCGGTCGCCGTGCATCCCAACTTCCACCTGTTCGGTGCCTACACCAAGCAGGACATCGACCACAGCAACGCCGACTTCGACCAGTGGCGCGCCGGCGTGGGCTACAACACCGAGATCTCGCCGAAGGTCGACCTGCTCGCCCGCGTGGCCTACGAGAAATTCGACGCCGGCCACGGCTTCGATTTCGACGGCTACAACGTCGAGACCGGCGTGCGCGCCTCGCTGCTGCCGAACCTGGAGGGCTACGCGCTCGCCGGCTACCAGCGCTACGACGACAAGGCCAAGTACGTGCTGGACGACAACCACGACTTCTACGGCCGCCTCGGCGCGCAGCTGAAGTTCAACCAGAACTGGGGCATCTCCGCCGACGCCAAGCTGATCCAGGGCGGCGACACCCAGTGGACCGTCGGTCCGCGCGTGACCTGGTAAGGATCGCGCGACACCGCTCCCCGGCGGCGCGTTTCTCTCTCTCCCTCCGAACGCGTCGCACCCAGCCCGGCCGGCAACGGCCGGGTTTTTCATGCGCGGGTTCCGGCGCCCGGGCGCCGCTCGTGCGTTGCGCGCGGCGGCGCGGCCCCGGGCGCAGGGCCTTCAGCCCAACAGTGCGTCCGGATATTCGGCCTTCTGCTCGCGCGCCAGCAGCCGCGCCAGGCCCTCGGCCGGCGTGATCGCGCCGTGCAGCACGTCGCGCACGTTGCTGGCGATGGGCAGCTCGACGCCGTGGCGGTCGGCCAGGCGCATCACCTCGTCGGCCGTCTGCACCGATTCGACCACCTGGCCGATCTCGCGCACGGCGTCCTCCAGCGTCTGGCCGCGGCCCAGCGCCAGGCCCAGGCGGCGGTTGCGGGACAGATCGCCGGTGCAGGTGAGCACCAGGTCGCCGAGGCCGGCCAGGCCCATCAACGTCTCCGAACGCCCGCCGATGGCCAGGTTCAGGCGCAGCATCTCGTTGAGGCCGCGCGTGATCAGGCCGGCACGGGCGTTGAGGCCGAGGTTCATGCCGTCGGCGACGCCGGTGGCCACCGCCAGTACGTTCTTCATCGCACCGCCCAGCTCGGCGCCGCGCATGTCGTCGCCGGTATAGGCGCGGAAGGCCGGGCCGTGCAGCACGTCGGCCACCTGCTGGCCGAAGGCCTCGTCGTTGCTGTGCACGGTGAGCGCGGTCGGCAGGCCGATCGCCACTTCCTTGGCGAAGGAGGGCCCGGTGACCACCGACAGCGGCACGCCGGGGCCCAGGACCTCGCCCGCCACCTCGTGCAGGAAGCGTCCGGAACCGGGCTCGAAGCCCTTGGTGGCCCAGGCCACGCCGGCGGCGGACGGACGGTGCGGCGCCAGCAGGCGCAAGGTTTCGGCGAACGCGTGCGAAGGCACCACCACCAGCACCAGTTCGGCCCCGCGCAGCGCGGCGGCCAGGTCGGTGGTGGCGCGCAGCGACGGCGGCAGGGCGATGCCCGGCAGGTAGCGCGGGTTCTCGTGGCGGGTTTCGATCGCGGCGATGGTCGCCTCGTCGCGTCCCCACAACACCGTCGGGTGCCGGTGGCGCGCGATCAGGGCGGCCAGCGCGGTGCCCCAGGAGCCGGCGCCGAGCACGGCGACGGAAATGTTCTGGTCGTTTGCCGTCATAGCGCGATCAATGCATCGATCCGTGAAGAGCCGGAGGACAGACTAGCGCGTCCTCCGGCATGCCTCGTGCGGCCGCGCCGATCAGGCGTTGCCGGCGGTCTCGCTGTTGGCCAGGTCGCCCTGCTGGGCGCGCTGGCGCAGGCCCTCGGCGTACAGCGCCTCGAAGTTGATCGGCTGCAGCAGGAACGGCGGGAAGCCGCCGGCCTGGATCAGGTCGCCGATGGTCTGGCGCACGTAGGGATAGAGCACGTTCGGGCAGTGCGTGCCGAGCATGGCGTCGAGCACGTTGTCGTCGAAGCCGGCCAGGCCGAACACGCCGGCCTGCTGCACTTCGGCCAGGTAGGCGGTCTTCTCGTTGACGGTGCAGGTCAGGGTGACGCCGAGCACGACCTCGAAGGCGGTGTCGTTCAGGCGCTGCACGCGCTGGTTGAGGTTCATCTGCAGCTGCGGCTGGCCCTGCTCGTTGAACACCTGCGGCACATTGGGGGCTTCGAAGGAGACATCCTTGATGTAGATCTTCTCGACGCTGAACTGCGGGCCGTTGGCGGCCGGCTCGGCGGCGCCGTTCTGGGCTTGGTCGGTCATTTCGAGTGCACTCCGGCTGGGTATCGGGTATGAGAAGCGGGAAAAGAGCGTGATTATCGCACGCAATCCGCGCGCGGTCGGGGCCGCTCGCGCGGCCTATTTGCGGCCCTTGATCAGCGGCAGGTCGGCCTGCAGCCAGCTGCCGATGCCGCCGTCGAGCACGTAGACCTTCTCGAAGCCGGCTTTCTTCAGCCGCTTGGCGGCATCGCCCGAGACCTGTCCGGTCTTGCACACCAGCACCACCGGCAGCGCCTTGGCGGCCGCCAGCTGCTTGTTCTCCGGGTCGAACTGGCTCATCTGCACGTTCTTGGCGCCGGGGATGTGCCCCTTCTCGAAGTCGGCGATCGGCTGCAGGTCCACCACCAGGGCGTCGTCGCGGTTGATCAGGGCGGTGAGTTCGGCCGCGCGCACGGTCTTGTAGCCGCGAAACAGCTGCGCGACCTCGTTGACGACGATCGCGATGGTGAGGCCGACCAGGGCGGTCGACAGGAGCGGGTTGCGGCCGGCGAAGGCCGCCAGTTCATCGAAGGTCACGGCATGGCAGGGGGTGCGACGGGGCGGGGATTGTCGCACGACTGCGGGCCGCGGCCATGGCGCGGGCGGCCCCTGGGGCGGGCACCCGGCGCCGGGGAGGCATCGATGGACGGGGGACGGCTATTCGCCGGCCCACAGGTCCGGCAGGCCCACCGTCAGCAGCCAGGTCTTGTGCTCGGCGTCGTAGCGCCAGCGCTCGGTGTAGCGGATGCTGCGTTCGGACATGTCGTGCTTGTTGATCACCCCGATGTAGATCTCGCGCAACACGCCGCCGTCGGGCAGGGTCTGGGTGGCCAGGTCGCGGTAGGCGGAAATCTGGATCTGCTTGTAGCGCTCCAGCTGCAGGTCGGTGATCGGATGCTGCTTGCGGTACTCGGGGTCCACCATGGTCCACGCGCCCTCGAAGTCGCCCCAGCGGATCGCGGCCGAGTAGTCGTAGGCGGCCTGGTCGAACTTGTTGCGCTTGCTGGAGGAGGCGCAGCCGGCCGCCAGGCAGGCCATCAGGATCGCCAGACCAAGGATTTTCAGAGCCCGCATCGCGCTTGCCTCCCGAACGAAGGCCGCCATCGTAGCAGCGCCGGCGCGGATCACGACTTGAGGATCGCCACGTATCGGGAACGGCAGCTGGTGGCGGTTCCGCCCCCGGGCAGCGGCACGTGCGCGAGCAGCGTGGCGCGGGCCCGGCCGCGGCTGCGCAGGGTGGCGATGAAGGCGTCCCAGGACGCGTCCTCGGCCAGCTCCGCGACGGCCTCCAGGTCGGCATACAGCGGCGCCAGGTAGCGCACCTCGCTGTCGGCCACGTACACCTCGGCCTGCAGTCCCGCCGCGCGCACGTGCAGGGTGACCAGTCCCCAGGAGGCCAGCGTCAGCAGCGAGGTCAGGCTGCCGCCGAAGGCATTGCCCTTGTCGTTCAGATGCCGCGACAGCGGCGCATGCAGGCGCAACCGGCGGCCGTCGTAGCCGGCGATGGACAGCTGCATCGTCGCCACCGGCGGCATCGACTGGTAGTGGGCATCGAGCGCCCGCAGGGCTTCTTCGCTGGAGGGCATGGGCATCTCGGCAGTGCGGCGCTTGCGGTCCGCGCAATGGACGCATTGTGCCGCAAGCCCGCTTGCGGCCGCCGCGGCGAGCGCCCAAGCTGGCGCGCATCATGGTCCGCGCTTCCCCGACATCCGCCCTGTCCGGCGCGCATGTGCTCTCGCTGCGTCCGGTCGGCGACCACGCCGCGCTGCGCCGCGCTGCCGCCGCCCACGGCGCGCGCGCGATCGCGCTCTCGCCGTGGAAACTGGTCGTTCACGACGACGCGGCCACGCGCGCACGGCTGCGCGAGGCGCTGTCGGCGCCGCACGTGGTGGTCACCAGCCCCGCGGCCGCGCGCGCGGCGCGCGCCCTGTCGCCGCTGCGCCGGCGCG
>NZ_JALBFU010000025.1:0-5393 GCF_022662575.1 Luteimonas aquatica
GGGCGGGGTCATGAGGTTCTGGCAGGCAGGACTGCAAGACCGGGCGATCAGGAACGGGGGGAACCGATCCGCGATCGACGAGGGGTGCAGGGGCGAAGGCGAGCCGCCGGCGTAGGCCGGTGGCCATGGGGATCGGGACATGAAGAAGAGTGTGCGCGGAACGCTGGCCGCCGGCCTGTTCGTGACGGTGGCGGCATGCCTGTTGGCGCCGCTGGGCGGGATCGTGGTGAAGTCGCTGGCGCAGGAGTTCGGCGCGGCGCCGATGGCGGCGGCGGCGATCGCGGCCGACACGGCCTCGGACAAGGTCGGGGCGACGGCGGCCGAGTTCCGGGTGGACGAGTCGGGGGCGGCGACGTATTCGATCCCGCTGTACACGGTGCCGGGCACGGCGGGGGTATCGCCGAAGCTGAGCCTGAACTATTCCAGCCAGGGCGGCTACGGCCCGCTGGGCAAGGGCTGGTCGGTGGGCGGGCTGTCCTCGATCACGCGCTGCCGGCGCACGCGCGAGGCGGGCGACAGCCTGGTGTATGCCACGCCGGTGGACGACATCTATCCGCGCCCGGTGAACTTCACCGAGGGCGACCGCTACTGCCTGGACGGGCAGCGCCTGGTGCCGGCGGCGGCGGGCAGCGCGGCGTGCCCGGCGGTGGGCGGGATGGGGGTGCAGACGCTGCACACCGAGATCCAGTCCTTCCAGCGGGTGTGCGCATATACCCCGAGCGGGGGCGCCAACGGCCCGGCCTTCTTCACGGTGGCACGCAAGGACGGCTCGACCAGCTGGTACGGGGACCGCGACAACAACGCGACCGCGAACCGGGCCGACGGCTACTTCGAGACGACCTCGGCGCTGAACCCGAACGCGGCGCTGTCGTGGGCGCAGACGCGCTTCCAGGACTCGACCGGCAACTACATCGACTACCTGTATGACGAGAACCCGGCCGGCGCCGGTCAGGGCGAGCACCTGCTCAAGCAGGTGAACTTCACCGGCAAGACGGTGCTGGCGGGGCAGGCGGGCACGGCGCAGGCGGCGTACGCGAAGATCGTGTTCAACTACTCGGCGCGGGCCCAGGACAAGTGGGCCAGGAACTACGCCTCGGGCGGACTGCTGGTGCAGAGCCGGCGGCTGGAGAGCGTGACCTCGTGCGCGAACAGCGCGTGCGATGCGCCGAACCAGGCGCGGTTCTACCAATTGAGCTACGCCGCCAGCGCGTCGGGCAGCGGGCTGGAGACGCTGACCGGCGTGCAGGAATGCCGTGACAGCACCAAGGCGGTGTGCCTGCCGGCGACGACGTTCGCCTGGAGCCAGGGCAAGTACGAGTTCGCCACGAAGGAATATCCGACCGACCTGCCGGCCGGCCGCCTGTCGGACTACGAAAGCCTGAAGATGGCCGATGTGGACGGCGATGGCCGCCTGGACATCGTCTACCTGCAGGATGCCAGCAATCCGTTCCAGACGCCCGGCGCCTGCGATACCGAGAATGTCTTCGTGTTCTTCGCGGTCCTGGACGGCAACGGCAATCCGCAGTTCACGCCGAGTCCGGGCATCTGCACGGCGGTGGAGATGGTCTCGGGCGAGAACCGGGACAAGGGGCCGGGCGATGGCAGCTGGCACCTGTTCGACTACAACGGCGATNAGCGTGGCCGACTACGAGAGCTTCAAGCTGGCCGATGTGGACGGCGATGGTCGCCTGGACATCGTCTACCTGAAGGACGGCAGCGGCTCTCCCTGCGACACCGAGTACGTCATCGTGTTCTTCGCCGTCCTGGACGGCAACGGCAATCCGCAGTTCACGCCGAGTCCGGGCATCTGCACGGCGGCGGAGATGGTCTCGGGCGAGAACCGGGACCTGGGGCCGGGCGATGGCAGCTGGCACCTGTTCGACTACAACGGCGATGGCCGGGACGACCTGTTCATCCAGGGACCCAATGGCGCCTGGGCGCTGTATCCCTCGCTGGGCCGCAATGGCGGCGGNCTGCACGGCGGCGGAGATGGTCTCGGGCGAGAACCGGGACCTGGGGCCGGGCGATGGCAGCTGGCACCTGTTCGACTACAACGGCGATGGCCGGGACGACCTGTTCATCCAGGGACCCAATGGCGCCTGGGCGCTGTATCCCTCGCTGGGCCGCAACGGCGGCGGCGCGGCGTTCGACGCCGGCCAGAACCTGATCGCGAGCCTGTCGCCGGCGATTCCGAACAGCAGCGTGCGCGGCGACCAGCCGCAGCAGGCGGACTTGAACGGCGACGGTTTGACGGACATCGTCTACCCGCGCGGCGGCGCGCTGCGTGCGCGCCTCATGGAGCGGGTCGGGAACGGCTTCGCCTGGGGGGGCGAGCGGACGGTGACGTTCAAGGCGGGATCGCTGGGCGGATGCGTGGACGTGGAGTGTGAAGTCAGTCTTGGCGGGACACCCTTCACCAAGACCGGATTCATCCAGAAGACGGATTTCAACGGTGACGCGGCCTCGGATCTGCTGGTCTCGGTGACGACGCGCTTCCAGTGCGAGGAGCCGCCGGATCCGACAAACCCATGCATGAGCATGGTGCAAAGCAATCTGTACGCGATGGGCGTCGAGACGCTGACGGCCACGGAGGTGGTGCTCTCCTCCTATGACATGGTGTATCTCGGACCCGGGCGCTACTACAAGACCGGACGCCCCGCGCCCTACGAAGTCCATGCCGTGAGCTTCGGCGACGTCAACGGCGACGGCTTGACGGATGTGTTCTATCGCGCCTATGGCGGCGGGGACTGGAATTACAGGATCAACACCGGAACCGGATTCCAGCCGCCTGTGGCGGTGCCGATGCAGGACTATCTGGACCAGGTGCAGTTTGCCGATGCCAACGGCGACGGCCGCACGGATGTCCTGCACCTGGGCTACACCAGCNTGGCGGCGGGGTCGCGTTCGACGCCAACCAGAACCTGATCGCGAGCCTGTCGCCGGCGATCCCGAACCTGGGCTGGAAGGGCGATCAGCCGCAGCAGGCGGATCTGAACGGCGACGGCCTGACGGACGTCGTCTATCCGCGCGATGGCGCGCTGCGCGCGCGGATCATGGAACGCCAAGGCAACGGCTTCGCGTGGGGGGCGGAGCGGACGATCTCCGTGCGCCAATCCTCGCTGCCGCCGTTGCCTTATGGCTGCGGCGACGAGTGGATGTGCACCCGCACGATCAGCGGGACGCCGACGACCAAGACCGGATACTCCCAGAAGACCGATTACAACGGCGATGCATCTTCCGATCTGTCGATCGGCATCAGCACGCGCATGGTGTACGACTGCGGCAATACGCTGCGGGCCGGCACGGCGTCGATGGCGAGCGTGACGGCGGGGCAGGACGGGGGGAGCGTGGTGCTGCCCTACGAAAGCACGGCGCCGAAGCCGGGCCTGGTGCAGCCGATGAGCGAGCCTGGCCAGTGCCAGGTCGACAACTCGGTCAGGTCGGAGTTGCGGGCGCTGGTGGTCGAGTCGGTGACCGACCAGGTCGAGGTCGGCGTTTATGGCGACGCGATCTCGGGCAACACCATCACCTATCGATACGGCAGCCCCGCCGCGCCGGAACCGATCTATGCGATCGATTTTGGCGATGCGAACGGCGATGGACTGACGGATGTCTTCTATCGTCCCAACAGCGGCAGCGGCTGGTCCTACAGGATCAATACCGGCACGGGCCTGCAGGGGGGCGTGGCGGTGTCGCTGCAGGACTACCTGGACCAGGTGCGCTTTGCCGACGTCAACGGCGACGGCCGCACGGATGTCCTGCACCTGGGCTACACCAGCGACTACAAGACCTACCGGGTGCGCTACGCGCTGCCCTCGGGCGGATACGCCGCCGAGACGGCGCTGCCGGGCGACAATGCGCGCATCTGCGAAGGCGGCAACTGCGAGGAAGGCCAGAAGGCGCCGATATTCGCCGACTTCGACGGCGACGGGAACCTGNCGACTACAAGACCTACCGGGTACGCTACGCGCTGCCCTCGGGCGGATACGCCGCCGAGACGGCGCTGCCGGGCGACAATGCGCGCATCTGCGAAGGCGGCAACTGCGAGGAAGGCCAGAAGGCGCCGATATTCGCCGACTTCGACGGCGACGGGAACCTGGACTTCCTGTCGCTGAAGTTCGAGAACAACCCGGACCTGTTCCTCTCGCGGGCGGGTGCGGCCAGTCGCTTCGTGCCGCGCGATGTGATCACCCAGATCACCAACGGCCTGGGCGCGGTGACGCAGCTGGGCTACGCGCCGCTGACCAACAAGGACGTATACCGGCGCGGCAGCATGCTGTACGGCCTGAACTACGGCCGCGGCTCGCCGGTGCTGGACTTCCTGNNNCGCCGATATTCGCCGACTTCGACGGCGACGGGAACCTGGACTTCCTGTCGCTGAAGTTCGAGAACAACCCGGACCTGTTCCTCTCGCGGGCGGGTGCGGCCAGTCGCTTCGTGCCGCGCGATGTGATCACCCAGATCACCAACGGCCTGGGCGCGGTGACGCAGCTGGGCTACGCGCCGCTGACCAACAAGGACGTATACCGGCGCGGCAGCATGCTGTACGGCCTGAACTACGGCCGCGGCTCGCCGGTGCTGGACTTCCTGGCCCCGACCTACGTGGTGTTCAAGGCCTCCAGCAGCGCGCCGCAGGCGGGCAACCCGAACGCGATGGCCTCGGTGTACTACCGCTACGCCAGCGCGCGCATGCAGGGCGGCGGGCGCGGCTTCCTGGGCTACCGCCAGATCGACACCTTCGATCCCAACCACGGCAACAGCTACATCGTCACCTCGACCACCTACGCGCAGAACTTCCCCTACGCGGGCATGCCCGAGGCGACGGTGAAGCAGGTGGTGGGGTCGGCCTACCAGGTGCCGCCGTGCCTGTCGGGCCCGATGACCGAGGGCTGCTACGCCACCCCGGGCCACGCCTTCTCGCCGATCGCCGGCTCGATGTTCTCCAACAGCGTGCAGCAGTACGAGTCGGACACCGAGATCGGCAGCGGCGCGACCACCGCCTTCGCCCCCGGGGTGCAGGCGCCGGTGCAGGTGCGCACGATGGGCACGCAGGAGATCCTGCGCGATCCGTTCGCGAACGTGCAGACCAGCAAGGTGGCGACCTCGTTCGACTACGGCGCCTACGGCAACGTCAGCGCCACCTCGGTGGACACCTACTCGGGCACGGCGACCTCGCCGATGTCCACCGTGAGCACGGTGCACAGCTACAACGACACGCCGGCGAGCTGGCTGCTGGGCCGGCTGACGGCAAGCACGGTCACTCACCAGCGCAGCGGACGCACGGATGTCGTGCGCAAGAGCGGCTTCAGCTATGCCCCGACCACTGGCCTCCTGACCCAGGAACGCGCAGGCGCCGAGGCCGGCGCGGACCAGGAGTCGCTGAAGGTCTACGG
>NZ_JALBFU010000025.1:5486-6307 GCF_022662575.1 Luteimonas aquatica
GTCGTGCGCAAGAGCGGCTTCAGCTATGCCCCGACCACTGGCCTCCTGACCCAGGAACGCGCAGGCGCCGAGGCCGGCGCGGACCAGGAGTCGCTGAAGGTCTACGGCCTGGACGCCTACGGCAACAAGACCTCGGTGGCCACCTGTGCCAACCCGGCCACGACCACGGCCTGCGCGGCCTCGGCGATGCAGTTCCACCCGGCCGACATCACCACGGTGGTGCGCTACAGCCGCACCGCCTACGACGGCCTGGGCCGCTATCCGGTGAGCACCACCGAGACGTTCTGGAACGGCGGCAGCGGCAACGGCTCGGTGGAGAAGCTCACGCAGACGGTCAACGGCCGCGACCTGTTCGGCAACGTCACCGAGGCCACGGACGCGGTCGGGGCGGTGGCGCGGGCGCAGTACGGCCAGCTGGGACGCCCGTACCAGGTCTGGAAGCAGACGGCGGTCGGGGACACGACCAACGGCACGAGCACCCTGACCACCTACCGGCTGTGCGGGGAGGTCGCCTGTCCGGCCGGGGCGAAGTTCCGCGAGCAGGTGCTGACCACCGAGTCGCCGGGGCAGTGGACCTACTTCGACGTGCTCGGCCGCCCGGTGATGAAGGCGGTGGAGACCTTCAACGCCGGGGTGCCGAACAAGGACCTGGCGGTGACCTGCACCGCCTACGAGGCCACCGGCAAACCGCAGGCGAGTTCGAACCCGTTCCTGGTCTCGGGCGTGGTCGGCGGCGGGCCGTCGGTGAGTGCCGACATGTGCGCCAGCGGCAACAGCGCGCGGCTGTGGACGACCACGACCTACGACGCGCTGGGCCGGCC
>NZ_JALBFU010000026.1 GCF_022662575.1 Luteimonas aquatica
GATGGTGTAGGTCGCGCTGGCGCCCACGGCCAGGCCGGCCGGCGTCGTGCAGGTCACCGTCTGGCCCGTGGCCGAGCAACCGGCACCCACCGAATTGATGGTCAGCGACGCATCGACGTTGTCCACGCTCACCGCATCGGCGGTCGTCGGACCCGTGCCGTTATTGGTCACGGTAATGGTGTACGTCGCGGCCACGCCCACCGTCATCGGGTTCGGCGCCACGGTCTTGGTCGTAGTCAGCGCCACGCCGGTGTTCACCGGGGTCGGCGGCGTGCTGGTATCGCAGCCCTCGCCCGTGGCCGTGGTGCAGTCCGGGTCGCCGCCACCGCTGGTATTGACGGTGTTGACGATGCCCGTGCTGTTGGCAGCGGTCGGGGTGACGTTGATCGTGTAGGTCGCGCTCGCGCCCGCGGCCAGGCCGGCCGGCGTGGTGCAGGTGACCGTCTGGCCGCTCTGTGTGCAGCCCGCACCGACACTGTTGATGGTCAGCGAGGCGTCGACATTATCGACGCTCACAGTATCGGCATTGGTCGGACCCGTGCCGTTGTTGGTGACCGTGATCGTGTACGTTGCCGCCACACCCACCGTCATCGGGTTCGGGCTGACCGTCTTGCTGGTGGTCAGGTCCACGCCCGAGTTCACCGGCACCGGCGGGGTTGTGGCATCGCAGCCCTCGCCCGTGGCGGTCGAGCAGTCCGGATCGCCACCGCCGCTGGTGTTCACCGTGTTGACGATACCCGTGCTGTTGGCAGCGGTCGGGGTGACGTTGATCGTGTAGGTCGCGCTCGCGCCCGCGGCCAAGCCGGCCGGCGTCGTGCAGGTCACGGTCTGACCCGTAGCGGAGCAGCCCGCGCCGACGCTGTTGATCGTCAGCGACGCGTCCACCGCGTCGACACTGATCGTATCGGCCGTGGTCGGACCGGTGCCATTGTTGGTCACCGTGATCGTATAGGTCGCAGCCACACCCACCGTCATCGGGTTCGGGCTGACCGTCTTGCTGGTGGTCAGGTCCACGCCCGAGTTCACCGGCACCGGCGGGGTCGTGGCATCGCAGCCCTCGCCCGTGGCGGTCGAGCAGTCCGGATCGCCACCGCCGCTGGTGTTCACCGTGTTGACGATACCCGTGCTGTTGGCAGCGGTCGGGGTGACGTTGATCGTGTAGGTCGCGCTCGCGCCCGCGGCCAAGCCGGCCGGCGTGGTGCAGGTCACGGTCTGACCCGTAGCGGAGCAGCCCGCGCCGACGCTGTTGATCGTCAGCGACGCGTCCACCGCGTCGACACTGATCGTATCGGCCGTGGTCGGACCGGTGCCATTGTTGGTCACCGTGATCGTATAGGTCGCAGCCACACCCACCGTCATCGGGTTCGGGCTGACCGTCTTGCTGGTGGTCAGGTCCACACCCGAGTTCACCGGCACCGGCGGGGTCGTCGTATCGCAGCCTTCGCCCGTGGCGGTCGAGCAGTTCGGATCGCCACCGCCACTGGTATTGACGGTGTTGACGATGCCCGTGCTGTTGGCGGCCGTCGGCGTGACATTGATCGTGTAGGTCGCGCTGGCACCCGCCGCCAGGCCGGCCGGCGTCGTGCAAGTGACCGTCTGGCCGCTCTGCGTGCAGCCCGCACCCACGCTGTTGATCGTCAGCGACGCATCCACCGCGTCGACCCTGACCGTATCGGCCGTGGTCGGACCCGTGCCGTGGTTGGTCACGGTGATCGTGTAGGTCGCGCTCGCGCCCGCGGCCACGCCGGCCGGCGTCGTGCTAGTGACCGTCTGGCCGCTCTGCCCGCAGCCCGCACCGACCCTGTTGATCGTCAGCGACGCGTCCACCGCGTCGACACTGACCGTATCGGCCGTGGTCGGACCCGTGCCGTTGTTGGTCACGGTGATCGTGTAGGTCGCCGCCACGCCCACCGTCATCGGGTTCGGCGCCACCGTCTTGGTGGTGCTCAGGCTCACGCCGGTGTTCACCGGGGTCGGCGGCGTACTGGTGTCGCAGCCCTCGCCCGTCGCCGTGGTGCAGTTCGGATCGCCGCCACCGCTGGTGTTGACGGTGTTGACGATGCCCGTGCTGTTGGCGGCCGTCGGCGTGACATTGATGGTGTAGGTGGCGCTGGCGCCCGCGGCCAGGCCGGCCGGCGTGGTGCAGGTGACCGTCTGGCCGCTCTGCACGCAGCCCGCACCGACACTGTTGATCGTCAGCGACGCATCGACATTATCGACGCTGACCGTATCGGCCGTGGTCGGACCCGTGCCGTTGTTGGTGACCGTGATCGTATAGGTCGCAGCCACACCCACCGTCATCGGGTTCGGGCTGACGCTCTTGGTCGTGGTCAACGCCACGCCGGTGTTCACCGGGGTCGGCGGCGTGCTGGTGTCGCAGCCCTCGCCCGTCGCCGTGGTGCAGTCCGGATCGCCACCGCCGCTGGTGTTCACGGTGTTGACGATGCCGGTGCTGTTGGCGGCCGTCGGCGTGACGTTGATGGTGTAAGTGGCGCTGGCGCCCGCGGCCAGACCGGCCGGCGTGGTGCAAGTGACCGTCTGGCCCGTGGCCGAACAGCCCGTGCCGACACTGTTGATCGCCAGCGAGGCGTCAACGTTGTCCACGCTCACTGTATCCGCATTGGTCGGACCGGTCCCGTTGTTGGTGACCGTGATCGTGTACGTTGCCGGCACACCCACCGTCATCGGATTCGGATTGACCGTCTTGCTGGTGGTCAGGTCCACGCCCGAGCTCACCGGGACCGGCGGGGTCGTGGCATCGCAGCCTTCGCCGGTGGCGGTCGAGCAGTTCGGATCGCCACCGCCACTGGTGTTCACGGTGTTGACGATGCCGGTGCTGTTGGCGGCCGTCGGCGTGACGTTGATCGTGTAAGTCGCGCTGGCGCCGGCAGCCAGACCGGCCGGCGTGGTGCAGGTCACGGTCTGTCCCGTGGCCGAGCAGCCCGCACCCACGCTGTTGATCGTCAGCGACGCGTCCACCGCGTCGACACTGACCGCATCGGCCGTGGTCGGACCCGTGCCATTGTTGGTCACGGTGATCGTGTAGGTCGCGGCCACGCCCACCGTCATCGGGTTCGGCGCCACGGTCTTGGTCGTGGTCAGCGCCACGCCGGTGTTCACCGGGGTCGGCGGGGTGCTGGTGTCGCAGCCCTCGCCCGTCGCCGTGGTGCAGTCCGGATCGCCGCCGCCGCTGGTGTTCACGGTGTTGACGATGCCGGTGCTGTTGGCGGCCGTCGGCGTGACGTTGATGGTGTAAGTGGCGCTGGCGCCCGCGGCCAGACCGGCCGGCGTGGTGCAAGTGACCGTCTGGCCCGTGGCCGAACAGCCCGTGCCGACACTGTTGATCGCCAGCGAGGCGTCAACGTTGTCCACGCTCACTGTATCCGCATTGGTCGGACCGGTCCCGTTGTTGGTGACCGTGATCGTGTACGTTGCCGGCACACCCACCGTCATCGGATTCGGATTGACCGTCTTGCTGGTGGTCAGGTCCACGCCCGAGCTCACCGGGACCGGCGGGGTCGTGGCATCGCAGCCTTCGCCGGTGGCGGTCGAGCAGTTCGGATCGCCACCGCCACTGGTGTTCACGGTGTTGACGATGCCGGTGCTGTTGGCGGCCGTCGGCGTGACGTTGATCGTGTAAGTCGCGCTGGCGCCGGCAGCCAGACCGGCCGGCGTGGTGCAGGTCACGGTCTGTCCCGTGGCCGAGCAGCCCGCACCCACGCTGTTGATCGTCAGCGACGCGTCCACCGCGTCGACACTGACCGCATCGGCCGTGGTCGGACCCGTGCCATTGTTGGTCACGGTGATCGTGTAGGTCGCGGCCACGCCCACCGTCATCGGGTTCGGCGCCACGGTCTTGGTCGTGGTCAGCGCCACGCCGGTGTTCACCGGGGTCGGCGGGGTGCTGGTGTCGCAGCCCTCGCCCGTCGCCGTGGTGCAGTCCGGATCGCCGCCACCGCTGGTGTTGACGGTATTGACGATGCCGGTGCTGTTCGCAGCGGTCGGGGTGACGTTGATGGTGTAGGTCGCGCTCGCGCCCGCGGCCAAGCCGGCCGGCGTCGTGCAGGTCACGGTCTGGCCCGTAGCGGAGCAGCCCGCGCCGACGCTGTTGATCGTCAGCGACGCGTCCACCGCGTCGACACTGACCGTATCGGCCGTGGTCGGACCGGTGCCATTGTTGGTCACCGTGATCGTATAGGTCGCGGCCACACCCACCGTCATCGGGTTCGGATTGACCGTCTTGCTGGTGGTCAGGTCCACGCCGGAGTTCACCGGCACCGGCGGGGTCGTGGCATCGCAGCCTTCGCCCGTGGCGGTCGAGCAGTTCGGATCGCCGCCGCCGCTGGTGTTCACGGTATTGACGATGCCCGTGCTGTTCGCAGCGGTCGGCGTGACATTGATCGTGTAGGTCGCACTGGCGCCCGCAGCCAGGCCGGCCGGCGTGGTGCAGGTGACCGTCTGGCCCGTGGCCGAGCAGCCCGCACCCACGCTGTTGATCGTCAGCGACGCATCCACCGCATC
>NZ_JALBFU010000027.1 GCF_022662575.1 Luteimonas aquatica
GCTGTTCTGGCCCGCCGCCAGGGCGTTGTAGCCCACCGCCGTCGCGCCGTCGGCCACCGCATTGGCGCCGCTGCCCAGCGCCGAGGCGCCCGTGCCGATCGCGTTCGCCGCCTCGCCCGCCGCCGTGGCGTTGTCGCCTTCCACGTACGCGCCCGCCGCGCTGTCCTCGCTGTCGGTCGCCTTGAAGAAGCGGTCCGTGTTCTCCGCCGTCTTCTCCACTTCCTTCAGCTGCGCCACGTTCACCGCGTCGGTGTCTTCGGTGCCCGCCGCCACATTGGTGATCTGGCGCTCGGCGCCCGCGTCACCCACCGACACCGTGTTCTCGCGGCTGGCCACCGAGCCTGCGCCCAGCGCGACCGAATTGGCCGCGGTGACGTTCGTGTTCGCGCCCAGGGCGAGGCCGTTCTCCGCACGCGCGAAGGCGTTGGTTCCCAGCGCCGTGGCGTTTTCCTGGTCCGTCCAGCTGTTGTAGCCGACCGCCGTGGCTCCGTCCGCCGTGGCCCAGGCGCCGCTGCCGAAGGCGGAGGCGCCTTCGCCGGTGGCCTGCGTTTCGATCGGCCCGAAGATCGTGCTGATGCTGGAACCGACCGCGGTGCTGTTCGTTCCCGAGGCGATCGCATCGCCGCCGACCGCGGTGCTGCTGTCGCCGGACGCCGCGCTGAGGTTGCCCACCGCCGTGCTGTTGAACGCCGACGCCGACGCGCCGCCGCCCACCGCCGTGCCGTAGTCGCCGGTCGCCTGCGAACCGAAGCCGAAGGCCGCCGATTCGGTGCCGCTGGCGACGCTTTCCGCGCCGACCGCCGTTGCGGTCTCGCCGGTGGCGCTGCTGAAGTAGCCCACCGCCGTCGATTCGACGCCGCTGGCCTCGCTGAGCGCGCCGCTGGCCACGCTGCCGTCGCCCGAGGCGACCGCGGCCGCGCCGGTGGCGGTGCTCTGCTCGCCCGAGGCCTGGCTCTCGGCGCCCACCGACGTGGCGTATTCGCCGCTGGCCTGTGCATTCGCGCCGAAGGCCGCCGCGTTCGCCGCGCCGGCCACGCTGTTGTAGCCCGCCGCCGTCGCCGCGTCGGCGACCGCATTGGCGCCGCTGCCGAACGCCGAGGCGCCGGTACCGGTCGCGTTCGCCGCCTCGCCCGCCGCCGTGGCGTTGTCGCCTTCCACGTACGCGCCCACCGCGCTGTCTTCGCTGTCGGTCGCCTTGAAGAAGCGGTCCGTGTTCTCCGCCGTCTTCTCCACTTCTTTCAGCTGCGCCACGTTCACCGCGTCGTTGTCATTGACGCCGGCCGTCACGTTGGTGATGCGCCGCGTGGCCGGATAGCCGCCGCTGCCCGTGCCGTTGCCCACCGACACCACGTTCTCCTCGCTGGTGCGCGAGCCCGCGCCCAGCGACACGCTGTTGGCGCCGTTGGCCCACGCGCTCACGCCGATCGCCGTGGCATTGGCCGCGTAGGCGAACGTGTCCTGCCCGATCGCCGTCGCCCCGGCCTGCGTCGCCCAGGCGAACTGGCCGAGCGAGGTGGTCTTGGCCGCCGTGGCCCAGGCCGAACCGCCGACCGCGGTGCTGTTGTCGCCGGTCGCGCGCGAGCTGGAGCCCACGCCAACCGCGTTCAGTCCGCTCGCGGTCGCCGACTTGCCGACCGCGATGCTGTTGGTGCCGGTCGCCGCGCTCTGCGTACCCAGCGCCGTGCTGTAGTCGCCGGTCGCGTTGGCCACCGCGCCGAACGCCGATGCCTGCGCGCCCGTGGCGTAGGCACCCACGCCCGCCGCCGTCGCCGCGAAGCCTTCCGCGTTCGCGCTCGCGCCCAGCGCCGTGCCGCCCACGCCCGCGCTGGTCGCGCCCGTGGTCACCGGCTCGCCGCCGACGGTGATCAGCGGATCGCCGTTCTCGTCCACCGCGATCCCGCCCACCGCCACCGCCGCCGGACCCGTCGCCTGCGCGTTGTTGCCGAACGCCGCGCTGTTCTGGCCTGCCGCCAGGGCGTTGTAGCCCACCGCGGTCGCACCGTCGGCCACCGCGTTGGCGCCGCTGCCCAGCGCCGAGGCGCCCGTGCCGATCGCGTTCGCCGCCTCGCCCGCCGCCGTGGCGTTGTCGCCTTCCACGTACGCGCCCGCCGCGCTGTCCTCGCTGTCGGTCGCCTTGAAGAAGCGGTCCGTGTTCTCCGCCGTCTTCTCCACTTCCTTCAGCTGCGCCACGTTCACCGCGTCGGTGTCTTCGGTGCCCGCTGCCACATTGGTGATCTGGCGCTCGGCGCCCGCGTCGCCCACCGACACCGTGTTCTCGCGGTTGGCCACCGAGTCCGCGCCCAGCGCGACCGAATTGCCCGCCTGCGCATACGCGTTCGCGCCCACCGCCGTGGCGTTCTCCTCGCGCGCATAGCTGTTGTAGCCCAGCGCCGTCGACAGCTCGCCCGTGGCCCAGGCGCCGTTGCCGAACGCCGAGGCGCCCGTGCCCGTGGCCTGGGTCGGAATCAGCCCGAAGAACGTGCTGCCGCCCACCGCCGTGCTCTCCTCGCCGGTCGCCTGCGCCGATTCGCCCACCGCCGTGCTGCCGGTGCCGGTCGCCGCGGCGCCGTAACCCAGCGCGGAGGCGAAATCGCCGCCGGCCAGGCTGTAGCCGCCGACGGTCGTCGCACCCAGGCCCGAGGCCTCGCTGCGGAAACCGGTCGCGGTGGTCTGGGTGTTGGACGCCACCGACTCGGCGCCGCTGGCCGTGCTGTAGGCGCCCGTGCCCTGCGCGCCCTCGCCGAGCGCGGTCGCGCCGATCTCGCTCGCGTTCGCCGCCAGGCCCACGGCCGTGGACGACTCGCCCGAGGCCACGCTTTCCGCGCCCAGTGCCGTCGCGCCGTCGGCGCTGGCGCTGCTGTAGTAGCCCACCGCGGTGGACTCGGTACCGCTGGCTTCGCTCAGCGTGCCGTTGGCCACGCTGCCGTCGCCCGAGGCGATCGCGGCCGCGCCGGTGGCGGTGCTCTGCTCGCCCGAGGCTTCGCTCTCGGCGCCCACCGCCGTCGAGTACTCGCCGACCGCCTGCGCGTTCGCGCCGAAGGCCGCCGCGTTCGCCGCGCTGGCCACGCTGTTGTAGCCGACCGCCGTCGCCGCGTCGGCGACCGCGTTGGCGCCGCTGCCGTAGGCCGAGGCGCCGGTGCCGATGGCATTGGCCGCCTCGCCCGAAGCGGTGGCGTTGTCGCCTTCGGCGTAGGCGCCGGCATCGCTGTCCGCGCTGCCGGTGGCCTGGAAGTACTTGCTGTCCTGGGTGGCTTCCTGCAACTGCGCCAGGTTCACCGCATCGCTGGCCTCGGTGCCCGCCGCCACGTTGGTGATCTGGCGCTCGTTGCCGGCGGTGCCCACGGAGACCGTGTTCTCGCGGTCGGCGAGCGAGCCCGAGCCCAGTGCCACCGAATTGGCGGCCAGCGCCTGGCTGCCGGCACCGATGGCGACGCCGCTCTCGGCATCGACGAAGGCGTTGGTGCCGATGGCGATGCCGTGCAGCGCATTGCCGAAGGCCTGGAAGCCGAGCGCCACGCTGTAGTCCTCGTAGCCGAAGGCGCCGCGGCCCACGGCCACGGCGTTCGCGCCGGGCGTCCAGCTGTTGTAGCCGATGGAGGTCGAGCCGTCGCCGTCGGCCCAGGCGCCGTTGCCCAGGGCACTGGTATTGACGCCGGTGGCCCAGGCATAGGAACCCACGGCCGTGGCCCCTTCTTCGGTCGCCCACGAAGCCGCGCCGATCGCGGTGGCATCGTCGCCCTTGGCCCAGGCCTCGTCGCCGATCGCGGTGCTGTAGCCACCGGCCGCGCGCGACTTGTAGCCGCCGGCGAAGGTGTGGTCGCCCGTCGCCTGCGCGCCGTAGCCGTAGGCGCTGCTGACCTCGCCCGTGGCCTGCGCGCCGGCGCCGGTCGCGGTGGCGTTCTCCACGGCGTTGGTGCCGATCAGCACCGGATTGCCGTTCTCGTCGACGATGGGCTGGTTGTACTGGTCGTAGGCCTGGCCCATGCCGCCGACAGCCACGCTGCCCGCGCCGTTGGCGGCGCTGTTCTGGCCGACCGCGACGGTGTTGTCGCCGGCGGCATTGGCGCCGCTGCCGAACGCCGAGGCGCCGGTGCCGATCGCGTTCGCCGCCTCGCCCGCCGCCGTGGCGTTGTCGCCCTCGACATATGCGCCCACAGCGCTGTCCTCGCTGTCGGTCGCCTTGAAGAAGCGGTCCGTGTTCTCCGCCGTCTTCTCCACCTCCTTCAGCTGTGCCACGTTCACCGCGTCGGTGTCTTCGGTGCCCGCCGCCACGTTGGTCAGCTGACGCTCCTTGCCGGCGCTGCCGAAGGAGACCGTGTCGGCGCGGTCGGCC
>NZ_JALBFU010000028.1 GCF_022662575.1 Luteimonas aquatica
CTGGTTGCCCGGCGCGATGTCGATGCGCTCGACCATGGCGGTCGGGATGCTGGCCAGGTCGACGAAATTGCTCTGGCCGTTGTAGAGCAGCGGGTAGTCGGCCATCGGGCGGCCGTCGATCAGCACCAGGGTGAAGCCGGGATCCAGGCCGAGCAGGCTGATCGGCTCGGCGCCCGGGGTGAAGCCGCTGAACTGCGCATCCTGCACCGCGCCGGTGGCCATGGGCTGCGAGCGCAGCACGTCATAGACGTCGCGGAAGCCCTGGCGCTTGATCTCCTCGGCGGTGATGGACTGCACCGGCGTCGCCGTCTCGATCTCGGCCTGGGGAATCAGCGAGCCGGTGACCACGATCTTGTCGAGGTCGGTGGTCTTCTCCGTACTGCCCTGCTCTTGCGCAAGTGCGCTGCCAACGGCGAACGGCGATACCAGGGCGGCACAGATCGCCGCCGACAAAAGCTTCTTGTTCATCATGTTGTGATTACCCCAGGCTTTTTTGATAGATGCGCTTTCGCGCCGTGGAAACGGCATTCGGCTACAACGGCAGTCCATTGCCTGAAAGATGCGTTCGGCGGACACCCGGCACCGGAAACGGCCCCACCTGCCCAGGAAATCCGCCTGTCGGCGCCGTCCCTGAACGGCCGGAGGCGCCTTGAGCCTGGAAATTACGACTTCTTAACGCTCCCCGCAAGTTTGCGCCGGGGACGCCGAAGTCCTTCGCAACCGGCGGCACACTTTTTAATGCTGCATAGCAACATTTCAGCCGGCGCGGTCTTCGTGCCAGGCAGCGGGGTTTTCCCAGTTGAGCGGAATCCCAGCACCGGGTGCAATACCTCTCGGACCTGCCGCCCAAAAACAAACCGGCGTCGAATCGACGCCGGTCTGCTTTGCTGCTTGGGCCATGAAGCCGCTTACTGGGTGCTGGCTCCGAGACGCCAGTTCAGTTCGAGCAGGAACGAGCGCCCATAGGGGTTGTAGTTGAAGTTGTTGTAGTACGGGTAATCCGTCCAGGTCCGATCGCGCGGCGGCATCTTGTTGGCCAGGTTGTTGACCGTGAAGCTGACCGTGACATCGTCGCTGAAGTCGTAGCTGACGCTCGTGTTGAACTTCACCCAGGCGCCCACCTTGCCCGCGTTGGCCGCGGCGTAGCCATCCGGCGACAGCTGCGCGGCATAGTTCGGCGTACTGCCGTAGCGGATGCCGTACACCGTCGCCGTCCAGGGGCCCGTCATCCAGGTCAGCGAACCGCTGCCGACGTTGCGGAATTCGGACGAGTAGAAGGGATCGTTCAGCAGGTCGATCGTGGGATCGCCCGGGTACTGCTGCGACTCGTGCTTGAGCGAGACGTTATAGGTGGCATTGAGCGCGAACTTGCCCCATTGCTCGGTTTCCCAGCGGTAGTTCAGCTTCGAGATGATGCCGCGGACTTCTTCCTTGGAGATGTTGATCGGATTGATGCGGATCTCGTCGAGCTGGTTGGGCGTGGGCGAATT
This sequence comes from Luteimonas aquatica, assembly GCF_022662575.1. Classification (GTDB taxonomy): domain Bacteria; phylum Pseudomonadota; class Gammaproteobacteria; order Xanthomonadales; family Xanthomonadaceae; genus Luteimonas; species Luteimonas aquatica. The sequence continues at coordinate 1,491 of NZ_JALBFU010000028.1, forward strand.
GACCGGCAGGCGGGTTATGCGCGAAAGCGCGTCGGCACAGGTCGGCGAGGCCGGGTCCAGCTGGCCCAGGCGGCAGGCGGATTCGGTGCGAAGCAGCGTGTCGACGCTGAGATCGTTCACTTCGTCGTCGATCTTGACGCTGTAGTAATCCGCGCTGACGTCGAAGTCGGCGCTGGGGGCCCACACCACGCCCAGGCCCCAGGATTTCGCCGTGATCGACTTCAGCTCCTTCGAGCCCGCGCGGCGGCCGAAGAAATTCTCCTCGCTGAAGACGCACTGCTCGGGCGGCACGCCGGGATCCTCCGTCGCGCAGCGGTAGTAGTCGATCACGCCGGCGCTGGGGAAGAAGCCCGCTTCGCCCGCGAAGGTGTAGCCCATGTCGGGCGCCTTGAAGGCGGTGGCGTAGTTGGCGCGAAGCAACAGTGACTCGACCGGACGGAACTCCAGTCCGACCTTGTAGGTGAAGTCGGAATCCGAGCCGCCGCCCTTGTTGCTGTAATGGTCGTAGCGACCCGACAGGCTGCTGGTCAGGGTGCTCAGGATCGGCACGCGGAATTCCACGCCCAGCGCCTGGCTGCTGCGCTTGCCCGCGCCCTGCGTGCCCGTCCGGCCCCAGAAGTCGCCATTGGACAGGCGCGGATCGACCGGGTTTTCCCACGACTGGTTACCCGCCTGCAGTACGGCGGCGAAGCCGACCGGACCGGCCGGAAGGTTGAACAGCTCGGAATTGTTCACCTGCACGTTGACGTTCTGCGTCCAGGCCTCCGAATCGCTGCGGATGAAATCGGAGATGCCGCGATACTCGCTCGGCGTGATCGGCCGGTAGAAGGCGGCCTCGTTGGGGGCGTAGATCGGATAATCGTCGGAGGTGAAGCCCAGCTGCGGGCCCAGCACGCGGCCTTCGAAGAACCGGTCGGCGGCGGCCTTCAGGATCCACAGCTGGCTGTCTTCCACCTTGTACTGCGAGCGGTTGTAGAAGGCGTCGTAGTTCCAGTTCGACGCGCCGAACGCGCCCTTGGCGCCAATGGCGATGTTGTAGGAATCGCTGGTCGTGGTGCTGTTGTTGGCGTTCAGGCCGCCGGCTTCCTCGCGTGTGAAGATGCGCTGCCAGGTTTCGTACAGTCCGCTGTTCTGGTTGTAGAAGACCGAGTTGTAGTCGTAAGCGGGTTGATAGGCCTGCAGTCCGGAGCTGGATTCTGCCTTGTTGTGGCCCACGAGCACGGTCGCGTACAGGTCGGTGGTGTCGTTCAGCGCGTAATTCGCGTTGAGGTAGCCGCTCACGTCACGCTTCTTGTTCATGATCGTGCTGAGGCCGACATCGGAGCGGCTGCCGCAGTAATAGCCCTGGTTGGGACGGAATTCCCGGATGATGGTGCCCGAATCGAGATTGGCGATGCCGTCGCAGGCTGCGCCCGGATCGATGTAGGAATTCCGGTTCAGCGAGGCGTCGTAGCGCAGGAAGTTGCGCGTGCCGTAACGGGCATTCGGGTTCGGGTTGTCCTCCGTCGAGTCCATGCGATCGCGCTGGTATCCGTAGATCGGATCCTGCTTGCTGAACTGCAGGCCGTAGGTCAGGTCGAGGTTGCCGAAGGTCTTGCCGCCGGTGAGCTGCAGGCGCGCGTTGCCGCCGCCGCCCTCGTCATAGGTGCCGAAGCGGAAGTTGAGGTTGGTGCCGTCGATATGCTTCTTCAGGATGATGTTGACCACGCCGGCGATCGCGCTGGAGCC
>NZ_JALBFU010000029.1 GCF_022662575.1 Luteimonas aquatica
GGTGGTCAGGTCCACGCCCGAGTTCACCGGCACCGGCGGGGTCGTGGCGTCGCAGCCTTCGCCGCCTGCCGTCGTACAGGCCGGATCGCCGCCGCCGCTGGTGTTCACGGTGTTGACGATGCCCGTGCTGTTCGCAGCGGTCGGGGTGACGTTGATGGTGTAGGTCGCGCTGGCGCCCACGGCCAGGCCCGCCGGCGTGGTGCAGGTGACCGTCTGGCCCGTGGCCGAGCAGCCCGCACCGACGCTGTTGATCGTCAGCGACGCATCGACATTATCGACGCTGACCGTATCGGCCGTGGTCGGACCCGTGCCGTTGTTGGTCACCGTGATCGTATAGGTCGCAGCCACACCCACCGTCATCGGATTCGGACTGACGGTCTTGGTGGTGCTCAGGCTCACGCCCGTGTTCACCGGCACCGGCGGGGTCGTCGTATCGCAGCCTTCGCCCGTCGCCGTGGTGCAGTCCGGATCACCGCCGCCGCTGGTATTGACGGTATTGACGATGCCCGTGCTGTTGGCAGCGGTCGGGGTGACATTGATGGTATAGGTCGCGCTGGCACCGGCGGCCAGGCCGGCCGGCGTGGTGCAGGTGACCGTCTGGCCGCTCTGCGTGCAGCCCGCGCCGACGCTATTGATCGTCAGCGACGCATTCACCGCGTCGACGCTGACCGTATCAGCCGTCGTCGGGCCCGTGCCATTGTTGGTGACCGTGATCGTGTACGTTGCCGCCACGCCCACCGTCATCGGATTCGGGCTGACCGTCTTGCTGGTGGTCAGGTCCACGCCCGAGTTCACCGGCACCGGCGGGGTCGTCGTATCGCAGCCTTCGCCCGTGGCCGTGGTACAGGCCGGATCGCCGCCGCCGCTGGTGTTCACGGTGTTGACGATGCCGGTGCTGTTGGCAGCGGTCGGGGTGACATTGATCGTGTAGGTCGCGCTGGCACCGGCGGCCAGGCCGGCCGGCGTGGTGCAGGTCACGGTCTGGCCCGTGGCCGAGCAGCCTGCGCCGACGCTATTGATCGTCAGCGACGCATTCACCGCGTCGACACTGACCGTGTCGGCCGTGGTCGGACCCGTGCCGTTGTTGGTCACCGTGATCGTGTAGGTCGCTGCCACGCCCACCGTCATCGGGTTCGGCGCCACCGTCTTGGTGGTGCTCAGGCTCACGCCCGAGTTGACCGGGACCGGCGGGGTCGTGGTGTCGCAGCCTGCGCCCGAGGCCGGGGTACAGGCCGGATCGCCACCACCGCTGGTGTTCGCGGTGTTGACGATGCCGGTGCTGTGGGCAGCGGTCGGGGTGACATTGATCGTGTAGGTCGCTGCCATGCCCACCGTCATCGGGTTCGGCGCCACCGTCTTGGTGGTGCTCAGGCTCACGCCCGTGTTGACCGGGACCGGCGGGGTCGTGGTGTCGCAGCCTTCGCCCGTGGCCGTGGTACAGGCCGGATCGCCACCACCGCTGGTGTTCACGGTGTTGACGATGCCGGTGCTGTTGGCGGCCGTCGGCGTGACGTTGATCGTGTAAGTCGCGCTGGCGCCCGCCGCCAGGCCGGCCGGCGTCGTGCAGGTGACCGTCTGGCCGCTCTGTGTGCAGCCCGCACCGACACTGTTGATCGTCAGCGAGGCATTCACGTTGTCCACGCTGACCGTATTGGCGGTCGTGGGACCGGTGCCGTTGTTGGTGACCGTGATCGTGTACGTCGCGCTGGCGCCCGCGGCCAGGCCGGCCGGCGGCGTGCAGGTGACCGTCAGGCCGCTCTGTGTGCAGCCCGCACCGACCCTGGTGATCGTCAGCGAGGCATTCACGGTGTCCACGCTGACCGTATTGGCGGTCGTGGGACCGGTGCCGTTGTTGGTGACCGTGATCGTGTACGTCGCCGCCACGCCCACCGTCATCGGGTTCGGGCTGACAGTCTTGGTGGTGCTCAGGCTCACGCCCGCATCGACCGTGGTCGGATCGGTCGCCGTGCAGCGTGCCTGCGCCGGGCAGGTGGTGTCGCCGCCGCCGCTGGCCTGTGCCGTATTGGTCACGCTCGGCAATGCCCCGCTACCCACCGCCACCGTCAGCGTGATCGCCGGACCGGCCGCGCCGGCCGCGATCGCCGTCGTACGGGTACAGGTCACCGTCTGGCCGGCCGCGCTGCAGGTCCAGCCCGTGCCGGTGCCCGACACATAGGTCAGCCCGCTCGGCAGCGTGTCGGTCACGGTGATCGTGCCCGAGGTCGGCGCCGTGCCGGTGTTGCTCACCGTCAGCGTGTAGGTGCCGTTGGTCCCCACCACGAAGTTGCCGCTGTGGGTCTTGGCCATGCTCAGCAGCGGCGCATTGACCGTCGTGGTCGCGCTGCTGCAGCTCACCGTCGGGCCGCTGGTGCAGCCAGGACCCGGCGGCGTGCCCGGATTGCCGGTGCCCGTCGGGTTGGTCGCCGCGTAGTTGGTGATCGAGCCGCCCGTCGCCGGGGCGGTCACCGTCAGCACGACATTGGTCGAGCCTCCGCCCGCGATCGGGCCGGGGATCGTACAGGTCAGCAGCGCGCCCGCCGAGCTCGGCAGGGGGCCGCAGTTCGCGCCGGTCACCGCCGTGGCAATCGCGCCCGCCGGCAGCTGGTCCTGCACGACCACGTTGGTGCCGGTCGCGGTCTGGCCGCTGTTGCTCACCGCCAGCGTGTACTGGTAGCTGGCGCCCGCCGTCACCGTTGCCGGGCCGGTCTTGGCCACCGCGACGTTCGCGGCGGTGTTCACCGTGGTCGGGTCGGTCGCCGTGCAGCGCGCCTGCGCCGGGCAGGTGGTGTCGCCGCCGCCGCTGGCCTGCGCCGTATTGGTCACGCTCGGCGTGGCCCCGCTGCCCACCGCCACCGTCAGCGTGATCGCCGGACCGGCCGCGCCGGCCGCGATCGCCGTCGTGCGGGTACAGGTCACCGTCTGGCCGGTCGCGCTGCAGGTCCAGCCCGTGCCGGTGCCCGACACATAGGTCAGCCCGCTCGGCAACGTGTCGGTCACGGTGATCGTGCCCGAGGTCGGCGCCGTGCCGGTGTTGCTCACC
>NZ_JALBFU010000003.1 GCF_022662575.1 Luteimonas aquatica
GGGCGGCCTGGCCACCGCCTACGACGCCCTGCAGAAGGCCTCCGAAGGCAAGGACGATCCCAGGATCGACGGCCTCGGCCGCGACCAGCGCTTCTTCCTCAACTGGGCCACCATGTGGCGCACCCAGTTCACGCCGGAGAACCTCAAGGTGCGCCTGACCACCGACCCGCACGCCCCGACCTATTTCCGCGTGATCGGCGCGCCGTCCAACCTGCCCGCCTTCGCCGCCGCCTTCCGGTGCAAGGCCGGCGACCCCATGGTGCGCGCGGGCGACAAGCAGGTCGTGATCTGGTGATCCCGCCCGGCTCCCGCCGGCGGGAGAGGCCGGGCGCCCGGCCCTGGTCGGGGCCCCGCAACAGGAGGGGGAAACGCCTCCCCGCCGCTCGATGCCCGCATGCGGGAGCCGAGGGCGGCGCGACGGGTTCAGGCAGCCGGGCGGCGGCTTGCTAAACTCGCGCGTCTTCAACATCCGGACTCCGCGATGCCCAAGCTGCGCCCTCTCGCCCTCGTCCTCAGCCTGACCCTCGTCGCCGGCCTGACCGCGCACGATGCCGACGCCGCCAAGAAAAAGCGCGCGCCGGCCAAGAAGGCGGCGCCGGCGGCCACCGCCTGCACCGACTTCTACTCCTTCACCAACAAGGACTGGCTGGCCGGCAACACCATCGTCGGCGGCAGCGGCTCGGTCTCGGCCATGAGCCAGCTCTACGACCTGGCCCAGCAGCAGCAGCGCGACCTGCTCAACGCGGCGATGCAGTCGCCGCAGAACAACGTGCAGAAGCTGCTCGGCGACTTCTGGGCCAGCGGCCTGGACGAGGCCGCCGTGGAGCGCGACGGCGCCAACCCGATCGCGCCGCTGCTCTCGCGCATCGACGGCATCAAGCGCGCCAAGGACATCCCGCCTTCGATCGCCGCGCTGCACCAGGTCGGCATCCCGGTCGCGTTCAATTTCAGCGCCGACATCGACCTGGCCGACCTCGGCCGCCACATCGGCTACTTCACCCAGGGCGGCATCGGCCTCACCGACCCGGCCTACTACACCCGTACCGACGCCGACAGCCGCGCCCTGCTCGCCCGCTACAACAACTACGTGCAGAAGATCCTGGCCCTGACCGGCACGCCCGCCGACAAGCTGGCGGCGCAGGCGCAACTGGTGATCGACCTGGAGACGCGCATCGCCCAGGTCTCCAAGCCGGTGGCGCTGCTGCGCGATCCGCGCGCCAACTACGCGCTGGTTCCCACCAAGGACCTCGGCAAGACCTACAAGCGCCTGCAGCTGGGCGACTTCATCCAGGCGCAGGGCGTGAAGGACGACAGCGTCTCGCTCGCCAATCCCGCGCTGTTCGCCCAGCTCGACGCCCTGATCAACGGCCTCAAGCCCGAACAGTGGAAGGCCTACCTGCGCTTCCACGTCGGCGACGCGATGGCGCCGTACCTGGCCAAGAGCTTCCGCGACGCCGAGTTCGAATTCCGCGGCCGCGTGCTGCGCGGACAGACCGCCCAGCCCGCGCGCCAGCAGCTCGTGCTCGAGGCCATCAACAGCGCCGCCGGCCCGATGCTCGGGCGCGAGTACGTGGGCCGCTACCTGCCGGCCGCGACCAGGTCGCGCGCCGAGGGCATCGCCAACGAGGTGCGCGACGCGCTCGGCCGCGCGGTCGAGCGCAGCACGTGGATGAGCGAGCCCACCAAGGCCGAGGCCAAGGCCAAGCTGTCGAAGCTCAAGATCGAGATCGGCGCGCCGCGCCGCGACCTCGACTACAGCGTGCAGCCGATGGGCCGCGGCAGCTTCGGCGGCAACATGCTGATCGCCTCCACCTGGCAGCACCGCGAGGAAATGAAGCGCATCGGCCGCGGCAACGCCGATCGCCGCTGGGACGTGCTGCCGCAGAACCCGGCGCTGGCCTACGACATCGCGCAGAACCGCCTGATCGTGACCGCGGCCGTGCTGCAGGCGCCGGTGCTGGACATGGCCCAGGACGCGGCCAACCACTACGGCACCTACGGCGCCATGGTCGGCCACGAGCTCGGCCGCAGCATCGACAAGAAGGGACGCCTGGTCAACGCCGCCGGCGAGCTGAAGACCTGGTGGACGCCGGCCGACGACAGCGCCTGGGACGCGCGCATCGCTCCGCTGTCGATGCAGTACAGCGGCTACGCCTATCCGGACCTGAAGGACGTACGCGTCAACGGCGCGCAGACGCTGGAGGAGAACGCCGCCGACCTGGCCGGCGTCGAGCTGGCCTGGGACGCGCTGTCGACCGCGCAGCCGAGCCTGGCCCTGCCGTCCAAGCAGGCCTTCTTCCAGGGCTGGGCGCAGCTGTGGCGGCAGCAGATGTCCGCCGACGTCGCCACCCGCAACGCCGCCACCTCAGTGCACGCGCCCGGCAAATGGCGCGCCAACGGCCCGCTCATCAACCAGCCCGCCTTCGGCGAGGCCTTCAGCTGCACCGCCGCCACCACCGGCAAGGGCGCCAAGGCCAAGAAGGGCGCGCCGCCGCCGATGCAGCTTCCGGCCGAGCAGCAGGTCTCGATCTGGCGCTGAGCCCTTCGCGATCGGCGAATACGAAAACGGCGCGGACAGATCCGCGCCGTTTTCGTGTCCGGGGCGGTATGCGGCGCGTCCTCGTTCTTCAGAAACGCCGCGCGCGCGGCGTGCCGCTGCGGCTGAACGGCGGCTTCCCGCGCCAGTAGTTGATCAGCAGCCAGCCGAACAGCATCCCGCCCAGGTGCGCGAAATGCGCCACGCCCGGCTGCAGGCCGGTGAAGCCGAGCAGCAGCTCGACCGCACCGTAGAGGATGACCAGCGTGCGCGCCTTCATCGGGATCGGCGGGATCAGCAGCATCACGCGCTGGTTCGGGAACAGCAGCCCGTAGGCCAGCAGCAGGCCGAACACGCCGCCCGAGGCGCCGAGCGTGGGGCCGATATCGCCGCTTTGCATCGCCATCCAGGTCGTCAGCAGGAATTGGCACAGCCCCGCTCCGGCAATGCAGACCAGGTAATACGCGAGGAAACGGCGGCTGCCCCAGGTGTACTCGAGCGGCGCACCGAACATCAGCAGCGCCAGCATGTTGAAGATCAGGTGCGCATAGTTCGATGGATCGTGCAGGAAGCCATAGGTCAGCAACTGCCACGGCATGAACACTTGTCCGCCGCCGATTTGCGGAATTCCGCCGGGCACGTAGGGCCACAGCTCCAGCCACGCATACCGAGGCTCTCCGAGCATGAGCTGAAGGAGAAAGATCAGCGTATTGAGGATCAGTAACGCCTTGGTCAACGGCGGGAGATTGGTGAACATCCGGATTCCTTCGACTGCCCGCGCATCATAGCGGCAACGCGCGGCCGAAGGCGCCCGCGCCTACCCGCCTGCGCGGCGTCCGGAAGTCTTCTTCGGCGGCGTTTTCGCCTTGGCCTTCCCGGCCGCGCGCCGGCCTGCCTGCGCGGACGCGGCCGTCCCGGATGGTGCCGCGTCCTCGTCCCCGGCATCGAGCAGGATGCCGCCCCAGATCATGGCGTCCAGGGACGCGTCCTCTGCGGGCATGCGCACGCGGCCGCGCTCGACACGCACGCCCTCGGCGCGCAGCCGTTGCGATTGCTCGCGCCAGCCGCGCGAACCTTCCGGAAAGGCGATGCGTCCGTCGCTGCGCAGCACGCGGTGCCAGGGCAGCGCGGCGTCCTCGTTGTTGGCCAGCACCCGCGCCACCAGGCGCGCCCGGCCGGGCAGCCCGGCGCGCCGGGCGACATGCCCGTATCCGGCGACCTGCCCGTGCGGGATCGCGCGGATCGCGGCGAGGATGCGCGTCTCAGCGGAGGCTTGCTGCATTGCGCTAGCATAGCGCCTGACACCAGACTTCGGCCCAGTACCGATGCCGCCATGGCGCGACTGATCGGCCCCGGACACGCCGCCCCGAGTTTCTCGGCCGGGCGTCCGGGACCGCAGCCGATGCCGGCGGGACATCGATCCAACGCGACTCCTTCCCCCATGCAGAATTTCGAACAGATCCGCCGCCACCTCGTCGCCGGCCCATTCCGCGTCACCATGCAGGAGCCCTACGTGATGTGCGTGGAGCTGTCCCTGGACGGCGGCCGCCGCCACCAGGCGATCTTCCTGTCCGAGCTGCAGGACGACGACGACCGCAACTACCTGCGGGTGAGCACCGTGATCGCGCCGACCACCGGCATCGACGCCAAGCGCGCGCTGATCTACAACTGGCAGAGCCGCGTCGGCTACCTCGCCATCGGCGACCTGGACGGCGTGCCCTATCTGCAGCTGTGCGAGAACCGTCCCTACGACGCCTTGAACGCCGCCGAGCTCGACCGGCTGGTGCTGGAGATCGGCGGCATGGGCGACCGCCTGGAACGCGCGCTCTCGGCCGAGGGCGATCTGCTCTGAAAGTCAGGGAGCGCGTGCGCCGAAGCGGGCAAAACCGTTTCCCGCCCGCCGCCTAGCTCCCCGTCTTCCGGCTTTCAGGTCCACCCGGCGAACGCGAACAGCTTGAAGACGCCGTAGGCCAGGCCGCCGGCCGCCGGGATCGTCAGGATCCAGGCCCAGACGATGCGCTCGATCACGCCGATCTTCAGCGCACGCGGATTCTTGGCGAAGCCCACGCCCATGATCGCGGTGGAGATGCTGTGGGTGGTCGAGACCGGCATGCCGAAGTGCGCGGCCGTCACCAGGATCGTGGCCGAGGCCGTCTCGGCGGCGAAGCCGTCGATGGGATGCAGCTTCACCATCTTGTGGCCGAGGGTCTTGATGATGCGCCAGCCGCCGGAGGCGGTGCCGGCCGCCATCACCAGCGCGCAGGTCGCGATCACCCAGCGGTCGATATCGTCCTTGCCGCCGTCCGGGTGCAGGAACTGCAGCCACGCGGGCAAGTCGTCCAGCGTGCCGGCCGACTGCGCGGCGAAGATCGCCAGGGCGATGATGCCCATGGTCTTCTGCGCGTCCTGGCGGCCGTGGGCGAAGCCCATGTAGGCGGCCGAGACGAACTGCGCCTTGCCGAAGAAGGCGTTGACCCAGTGCGGCCGCGCGATCCGCGCCAGCGGCCCGCCGGCGCGCATCAGGGCGGAGATCAGCAGGTACAGCAGGGTGATGATCAGCACGCCGAGCAAGAAGCCGGCCACCGGCGAGGTGACCATCGGCATCACCACCTTCCACAGCAGGCCCTTGTTGCTGGTCCAGTCGCCGTCGCCGGCCTTGGACCAGATCAGCGCCGCCCAGTTGTTGTGCGCCGCCGCCAGCGCCGCGCCGCACAGGCCGCCGATCAGCGCGTGCGAGGAGGACGAGGGCAGCCCGCGCCACCAGGTGATCAGGTTCCAGACGATGGCGCCGAGCAGCGCGCAGATCAGCACCTGCGAGGTGACGTTGACCACGTCGGTGTCGACCAGGCCCGAGGCGATGGTCTTGGCGACCGCGGTGCCCCAGAAGGCGCCGATCAGGTTGGTGCTGGCGGCCAGCATGATCGCCTGCCCCGGCGTCAGCACCTTGGTGGCCACGACGGTGGCGATGGAGTTGGCGGTGTCGTGGAAGCCGTTGATGAACTCGAACACCAGCGCGGCCAGGATCACCACCAGCAGCAGGGTCAGCATGGCGGCGGCCTTACGAGTTCTTCAGCACGATCTGGTAGACCACCACGCCCGCCTCGCGGCAGCGGTCGATGGCCTTCTCCAGGATCTCGAAGAACTCCTTGAGCAGGAACATCTGCTGGGCGTCGAGCCGGCCGGAATAGATGTCGCGGTACAGCTCCAGCATCAGCCGGTCGGCCTCGTTCTCGATCGCGCGCAGCTTCTCGTTGAGCGCGGTCATGCGGTCGATGTCGAGCCTGGGCAGCTCGCGCACCATGTCGCGCACCACCTCGGCCGCCTGCTGCAGCATCGCCGCGCGCGGGGCGAAGTCGATGCTCTCCAGGTGCCGGGTCGCCAGCGAGTAGCGGTCGGCGAACTTCTCGATCTGCTTGGGGATCTTGTACAGGGCCGAGCCGAGCGATTCGATGTCCTCGCGCTCGATCGGGGTGATGAAGCTCTCGACCAGGGCCTTGCCGATCTTGTCGGATACGGCGCGCTCGCGCTGGCGGGCGAGCTTGAAGGCATCCAGCGCCGGCTGGCGGTCGGTGGCCTTCATCATCTGGTGCAGGGCCTGCGCGGCGTCGTAGGCGCCGTCGGCGGCCTCGTTCAGGAGCGCGTAGAACTGCTTGCCGGAGCCGAAAATGGTCTGCAGGGAGAACATCTCTGGGAGGCCTCGTGGCGTCTGGGTGCGTGGCGGAGGCGCGATTATGACGGTTTCGCGTCAATTTCGGGTCGTCGGAGGCCCTCCCAGGTCCATTCAGCGGCCCTGCTATGATGTCGGGGCGTCCTCGGACGCGACCTATGGACGACTCCCCGCCTCCCCCGCCCCCGCAGCCGCCCCCACCCTCCGCCCTCGCCGCGACGGACGCGCGCGCCCGCACCCTTGACCGGAGGCGCGCGTGATCGAGCTGCTGATCGTCATCGTGCTGGTCATCCTCAACGGCTTCTTCGCGATGTCGGAGATGGCCCTGATGACCTCGCGCAAGCTGCGCCTGAAGCAGATGGGCGAGACCAGCCGCGGCGCGCGCAAGGCCTTGGAACTGGCCGAGCATCCCGACAACCTGCTCTCCACCGTGCAGGTCTGCATCACCGCCATCGGCCTGCTGGCCGGCATGTTCGGCGGCGAATCGATCGGCCTGATCATCGCCGGCTGGATCGACGGCATCGTGCCCGGAGCCCACGCCTACGCGCGGCCGATCGGCATCGGCACCGCGATGACCCTGATCACCGCCGGCTCGGTGATCTTCGGCGAATTGATCCCCAAGCGCCTGGCGCTGACCAACGCGGAAGGCATCGCCAGCAGGGTCGCCATTCCGCTCGACATGCTGGCCCGCGCGGCCAAGCCGGTGGTGGCCACGCTCGGCGCCATCAACCGCTTCTTCCTGCGCCTGCTCGGCATCCGCGACGACGGCCGCAACGCCATCAGCGAGGAGGAGATCCGCCTGCTGGTGAGCGAAAGCCACGAGCAGGGCGTGATCGACGAAGACGAGCGCAACATGATGAACCGCGTCATGCGCCTGGGCGATCGCAGCACCGAGAGCCTGATGACGCCGCGCACGCGCATCGCCTGGCTGGATGTGGCCGAAAGCTTCGAGGACAACCTCGCGGTGATGCGCGAGACCCCGTTCTCGCGCTACCCGGTCTACCGCGGCAGCGACGCCGACGTGGTCGGGGTGCTCGAGGTCAAGTCGCTGATCGACCGCATCGAGCTGACCGAGTTCGACCTGTTCAAGTACCTGCGCGAGGCGCTGTTCGTCTCCGAATCCACGCCGGCGCTGAAGCTGCTGGAGATCCTGCGCGAGGAGCAGCAGTCGCTGGCCCTGGTGGTGGACGAGTACGGCGACGTCACCGGCCTGGTCACCATCAACGACGTGATGGAGGCGGTGATCGGGCGCACCCAGACCAGCGACGGCGGCGAATCCACGCCGCTGGTGGTGGCGCGCGAGGACGGCTCCTTCCTGGTCGACGGCAGCCTGACCGTCGACAACCTGCGCGAGCTGCTCGGCGGCGGACAGCTGCCGCTGGAAGACGACTACGACTACCACACCGCCGCGGGCATGACGATCGCCCATTTCGGCCGCATCCCCAACGTCGCCGAGCACTTCGACTGGAACGGCTGGCGCATCGAGGTGGTGGACCTGGACGGCCCGCGCGTGGACAAGCTGCTGCTGCAGCGCCTCGCGGAACCCGAGCACGATGAGGCCTGAGTCCGAAGGCGCGGGCGACACGCCCCGCGCCGCGAAACTCGGCACCCTCGCCCTGCTGGCGGCCTTCGCCAGCGGCGATCCGGACGAGCGCATCCGCTTCCGCGACGTCTTCGCCGGCCTGGGCGAGCGCGCCTTCGGCATGCTGCTGTTCGTCGCCACCCTGCCCGCCTTCATCCCGGTGCCCGGCGTCGGCGGCGCCGTCAGCGGCCCGTTGACCATCCTGATCGGCGCGCAGCTGCTGATCGGCCTGCACCGTCCCTGGCTGCCGCGCTTCATCGCCGAGCGCGGGCCGCAGCGCGCCGCGATGGCCCGCTTCGAGCGCCGCCTGGCGCCCTGGCTGCGCCGTCTCGAACACCTGGTCAAGCCGCGCTGGACCGGGCTGCTCGACCACCGCCTCGCCAATCTCCTCAGCGGGCTGTTGCTGATCCTGCTCGGCCTGCTGCTGTCGCTGCCGATCCCTTTCACCAATTACCTGTTCGCGGTGCTGCTGTTGCTGTTCGCCCTCGCCCTGCTCGAGCGCGACGGGGCGTTGATGAGCGTTGCCTGGGGCGCCGGGGCCGTCGCGGTGCTGGTGTTCGGCGTGCTGTCGGGGAATCTCGCGGCGATGGCGATGGACTGGGTGCGCTGACGCCCTTGCGAGGCCTTGCCTCGCACGCCGACGAACGCCCGGCCAGAGACCGCCGAGCCGGACGGCCCGCAGCCGACGAGGCCACGCCAGGGAGAGCCGACGCGCGCTATTTTTCGCGCGCGATCCTCGCCATCCGCTGCGCATCGGCGAGGATGCCGCGCAGCAGCCGCACCTCGCGCGCGTCCAGTTCGCCGCGCAGGAACAGCCGGCGCAGCTTGCGCATCGCCGATTCCGGCGCCCGCCCCTTGTGGAAGTCGATGTCCTCGAGCGTCTGCGCCAGCTGCTCGAAGAGTCCCTCCAGCTGCGCGTGGCTGGCCGGCGGGTCGACCGGCCCCTCCTCGACCGGCGCGCCTCCGGTCGTGCCCCCGTCCGCCGACAGCATCGCCAGGCGCAGCTCGTAGGCCAGCACCTGCACGGCGGCGGCCAGGTTGAGCGAGCCGTACTCGGGATTGGCGGGGATGTGCACCGCGGCATGGCACAGCTGCAGTTCCTCGTTCTCCAGGCCGGTGCGCTCGCGCCCGAACAGCAGCGCCGCCTCGCCGCCCTCCCTGGCGACCGCGAGCATGCGCGCGGCCGCCTCGCGCGGCGACAGCTCCTGCAGCTGCACGCGCCGGCTGCGCGCCGTGCAGCCGAGCACCAGGCGGCAATCGGCCAGCGCCTCGGGCAAGGCCTCGTGGCGCTGCGCCGCGGCGAGCACGTCGTCGGCGCCGGCGGCCATGGCCTCGGCGTCGGCGTGCGGGAAGCGCTGCGGCGCCACCAGCGACAGCCGCGTCAGGCCCATGGTCTTGAGCGCGCGCGCCGCCGAGCCGATGTTGCCCGGATGCTGGGTGCCCACCAGCACGGTGCGGATGCGGGAGAGCGCGAGGGCGGCGCCGGTGCCGGCGGGGGGCGTGTGGTCGGAGTTCATGGGGACAAATGGTAAACTGCGCGGCCCGGCCCCCGCGCCGGACCGTTCTTTCCCCTTCCGATTCCCACCTGCGCCCGGGGCCCTCCGCGATGCAAAAACCCGCTGTCAACGTGATGATCAAGGCGGCGCGCGCCGGCGGCAACGTCCTGCTGCGCAACATGCACCGGCTGGACGCGCTCAACGTGGTGGAGAAGGACCGCCTGGACTACGCCAGCGAGGTCGACCGCATGGCCGAGGCGGAGATCATCAAGGAACTCCGCCGCGCCAACCCCGAGTACACCGTGCTCGGCGAGGAAGGCGGCATCCAGAAGAGCAGCCGCGGCCCGAGCCGCTACACCTGGGTGATCGATCCGCTCGACGGCACCAGCAACTACCTGCACGGCTTCCCGCACTGGTGCGTATCGATCGCCCTGTGCGAGGGCCCCGACCCGCTGCACGCGGTGATCTTCGATCCGCTGCGCAACGAGCTGTTCACCGCCACCCGCGGCGCCGGCGCGCAGCTCAACGAGCGCCGCGTGCGCGTGTCCGAGCGCAAGGACCTGGAAGGGGCGATGCTGACCACCGGCTTCCCGCCTCGCGAGCGCAAGCGGGTGTCGGCGCACCTGAAGTGCGTCGACGAGATCCTGCAGCAGGCCGAGGACATCCGCCGCACCGGCTCGGCCGCGCTCGACCTCGCCTATGTCGCCTGCGGCCGCAGCGACGGCTATTTCGAGGCAGGAGTGCAGCCCTGGGACATCGCCGCCGGCATCCTGCTGGTGCGCGAGGCCGGCGGGCGCGTATGCGATTTCCGCGGCGCCAGCACCGGGCCCGTGCATATCGAGACGGGGCCGCGGCAGTTGATCGCGGGCAATGTGAAGCTGGTGGAGCCGTTGCAGAAGGCGATTGTGTCGTCGGGGTATTTGCAGGCGTTTTCCTGACTTTCGTCGTGCCTGGCGATTTTTGATGTCTGCCGGGGTTCGGCTGTTTTGATGTTTTAGCTGTCTTCTTTCTAGAAGCAAAGCTTTCGTCCGCTGACGCGGCCGAGTTCATTTCTTTTGATCGGCGTCAAAAGAAACGAACCAAAGAAAAACGCCTTCCCGACAAGTCTGCCCTATGCCGGAAGGCGGGAGGGGATTTTAAGAATCGCCATCCTGGCTCGAGCGTAAAACGGCGGGCATCCCGGCCCGCCGCCCGTCGGGTCTGGACAGAGCCATGGCTCGCAAAGATTTCTAGAAGCAACGCTTTCGTCCGCTGACGCGGCCGAGTTCATTTCTTTTGATCGGCGTCAAAAGAAACGAACCAAAGAAAAACGCCTTCCCGACAAGTCAGCCCTATGCCGGAAGGCGTGAGGGGATTTTCCGACTCGCCATCCTGGCTCGATCGGAAAACGGCGGGCATCCCGGCCCGCCGCCCGTCGGGTCTGGACAGAGCCATGGCTCGCAAAGATTTCTAGAAGCAAAGCTTACGTCCGCTGACGCGGCCGTGTTCTTTTCTTTTGATCGGCGTCAAAAGAAACCAACCAAAGAAAAAAGCCATCCCCACAAGTCAGCCCGATGCCGGAAGGCGTGTGGGGATTTTCCGACTCGCCATCCTGGCTCGATCGGAAAACGGCGGGCATCCCTGCCCGCCGCCCTTCGGGTCTGGACAGAGCAATGGCTCGCAAAGATTTCTAGAAGCAAAGCCTTCTTTGCCTCTTCAGATTCGTCATCCCGGCGCAAGCTGGGGACCATTTTTCGCCTTTACTTTCGCCTCTAAAAATGTCGACGAGCCATTGGCATTCAGAGACCCGAAGGGCGGCGCACAAGGATGTGCGCCGTTTTTCGACCGAGCCAGGAGGGCGAGTCGAAAAATCCCGATAGCAACGAATCTATGGGAGTGCTTCGTCGAGGAAGGCCGTTTTCTTTGGTTCGTTTCTTTTGGGCCAGCAAAAGAAATGAACTCGGCCGCGACAGCGGACGAAACGCCTTTGATTTTGCCTACCCCCCCACAAAAGAGGTCCCGACAGACCGTTCCCAAGGCGGATCCTCCCCCAACTTCTCCGCCAGGAAATCCACGAACGCGCTAACCCGGCGCGGCACCAACCGCCGCTGCGGCATCACCGCGTAGATGCCGGTTTCGGCCACCGGATAATCGGGCAGCACCGTCTGCAACCGCCCGCTGCGCAGGTCCTCGTGCACGTGCCAGTGCGAATGGATGGCAATGCCCAGGTCGGCCACCGCCGCATCGCGCAGCACCTCGCCGTAGTTGCACTCGAAGCGGCCGTGCACGCGTACCTCGATCTCGCGACCGTCACGGCCGCGCAGCCGCCACAGGTCCTGACGCCCGTCGCGGCCGACCAGCAGGATACAGTCGTGGTCGGCCAGGTCGGCCGGCGTCTTCGGCATGCCACGCTTGCGCAGGTAGCCCGGCGAGGCGCACAGCGCGCGCCGGTTGGCGGCAAGCCGGCGCGCCACCAGGCTGGAGTCGTCGAGCGCGCCGATGCGGATCGCCAGGTCGAAACCCGAGCCGACCAGGTCGGTGACGCGGTCGTCCAGGTTGAGGCTGACGCGCAGGGCGGGATGCTCGGCCAGGAACGCCGGCAACAGCGGCGAGATGTATTGCTTGCCGAACGAGGCCGAGGCGGTCACCCGCAGCGTGCCGGTCGCGGCGGTGCCGGACTGGCGCAGGCTGCCGGCCAGGGCGTCGAACTCGTCCACCAGGGCGCGGCCCTGCTCCGCCAGCGCCAGCCCCTCCGGCGTGGCGTGCAGGCGGCGGGTGGTCCGGTGCAGCAGCACCGTGCCCAGATCCTGCTCCAGGCGCTTCAGGCGCTGGCTGGCCACCGCTGCGGACAGGTCCAGGCTACGGGCGGCGGCGCTGATCGACCCCAGGTCGAGCACGCGCAGGAACAAGGCCAGGTCGCCGATCCGGTCCATTTTCAAATTTCTGTTGAAAGTGATTCCTGATTCTTCTCATTTTTCCGGTCGGTGCAAGTCCCTAAGGTGTGCGACTTCCTCCCCAGAACCGCCGCCATGTCCCCCGCCGCCCCCCGTTCCCGCATGCCGGTCGCCCTGTATGCCCTCACCGCCGGCTCGTTCGGCATCGGCTGCGCCGAATTCGTGATCATGGGGCTGCTGCTGCAGGTGGCCACCGATCTGCAGATCTCCATCGCCGCGGCTGGCCTGCTGATCTCGGTCTATGCCCTGGGCGTGTTCGTCGGCGCCCCGATGCTGACCGTGGCCACGCGGCGCATGCCGCGCAAGGCGGTGCTGATCGCGCTGATGGCGATCTACACCGTCGGCAATCTGGCCTGCGCGCTGGCGCCCAACTACGAGCTGCTGATGGCCGCCCGCGTGCTCACCTCGCTCACCCACGGCACCTTCTTCGGCGTCGGCGCGGTGGTCGCCACCGGCCTGGTGAGCGAGGACCGCAAGGCCTCCGCGATCTCGATCATGTTTTCCGGGCTCACACTCGCCACCCTGCTCGGCATGCCGGCCGGCGCCTGGCTCGGCCTGCACTTCGGCTGGCGCGCCACATTCTGGGCGATGACGCTGATCGGCCTGGCTTCGATGGCGACCATCGCGCTGTGGGTGCCGCGCAGCCGCGAAGCCATGGCGCCCGCGCCGCTGCGCGAGGAACTGCGCGCGATCGCCAGGCCGCAGGTGCTGCTCGGCCTGCTGATGACCATGCTCGGCTTCGCCGGCGTGTTCGTGGTGATCACCTACGTGCAGCCGCTGCTCACGCGCCTGGCCGGCTTCGCCGACAGCGCGGTCTCGCCGATCCTGCTGATGTTCGGCGGCGGCATGATCCTCGGCAATCTGCTCGGCGGGCGCCTGGCCGACCGTCGCCCGGTGCCGGCGCTGATCGGCACCCTGCTGGCGCTGGCGCTCGTGCTCGGCACGATGAGCTTCGTCCTGCACGACAGGATCGCGATCGTCGCCTTCGTCGGCCTGCTGGGCGTGGCCGCCTTCGCCACGGTCTCGCCGCTGCAGTTGCGCGTGCTGCGCAAGGCCGAGGGCGCGGGCCAGAACCTGGCGTCCAGCTTCAACATCGCCTTCTTCAATCTCGGCAACGCCCTCGGCGCCTGGCTGGGCGGCGTGGTGATCGACCATGGTCCGGGCCTGCAGGCCTTGCCCTGGGTGGCCGGGCTGGTGACCGCGTCCGGCCTGCTGGTGGCGCTGTGGAGCCTATCCCTGGACCGCGAGCGTGCCGCGCCGCCGGCGCGGCTCGACGATGCGCTGGCCTGCGACTCGGCAGCGTGACCGCATGCGACCGCGCCAGGCACAACCGCGCGAACGCGCGAATGCCATCCGGACGCCCTCACGCCGCCCTACGGCGTACGGATTGAAATAGTCCCCACTTCCCCGATCGATTCGAATCTCTCATGACCACGTCCCTTTCCGGCTGGACTTCCGTCGTCACCGGCTCCACCGCGGGTATCGGCTACGCGATCGCCGAGGAACTCGCCCGCGCCGGCGCCTCCGTCGTCGTCAACGGCCGCAGCGCCGAGCGCGTGCAGGCCGCCGTGCGGGCGCTGGGCGAAGCGGTGCCCGGCGCGCGACTGCAGGGCGTGGCCGCCGACCTGTCCACCGCCGACGGCGCCGCGGCCTTCATCGCCGCGGTGCCGCGCACGGATATCCTGATCAACAACCTCGGCATCTTCGTGCCCACGCCCTTCCAGGACATCGACGACGAGGAATGGGACCGCCTGTGGCAGGCCAACGTGATGAGCGGCGTGCGCCTGTCGCGGCACTACTTCAAGGGCATGCTCGAGCGCGATCGCGGCCGCGTGGTGTTCATCTCCAGCGAATCCGGCCTGCAGATCCCCTCGGAGATGATCCACTACGGCGTCACCAAGACCGCGCAGATCGCCCTTGCCCGCGGCATGGCCCAGCTCACCGCCGGCACCGCCGTCACGGTGAACTCGGTGCTGGCCGGCCCGACGCGCTCGGAAGGCGTGGGCGTGTTCGTGCAGCAGCTCGCCGAGCAGCAGGGCCTGAGCGCCGAGGCGTTCGAACGGGAATTCTTCAAGACGGCGCGGCCGACCTCGCTGCTGCGGCGCTTCGCCGAACCGGCGGAGATCGCGCGCGTGGTCGCCTTCGTCGCCAGCCCCGCCGCCTCGGTCGTCAACGGCGCCGCCATCCGCGCCGAAGGCGGACTGGTGCAGTCCGCGTTCTGATTTTCCCACCTACGCCGGCGCGACCCGCCGGCCTGAAAGGCAACCACCATGGAATACCGTTTTCTCGGCAACTCCGGCCTGAAAGTGCCCGCCCTGGGCTTCGGCGTCGGCACCTTCGGCGGCAAGGGGCCGTTGTTCAGCGCCTGGGGCAGCAGCGACGCCGCCGACGCGACCCGGCTGATCGACGTCTGCCTCGAGGCCGGCGTGAATTTCTTCGACACGGCCGACGTGTACTCGGACGGCGCCTCGGAGCAGATCCTCGGCGCCGCGATCAAGGGCCGCCGCGATCGCGTGCTGCTGTCGAGCAAGACCACGCTGCGGCTCGGCGACGGCCCCAACGACGTCGGCGCCTCGCGCTACCATCTGATCGCGGCCGTCGAGAACTCGCTGCGCAGGCTCGGCACCGACTATCTCGACCTGCTGCAGCTGCACCACTTCGACGCCAGGACGCCGATCGAGGAAACCCTGTCGGTGCTCGACGACCTGGTACGGGCCGGCAAGCTGCGCTACGTCGGCGCCTCCAACTTCTCCGGCTGGCAGCTGATGAAGTCGCTGGACAGCGCCGAGCGCCGCGGCCGCCCGCGCTACGTCGCCCACCAGGTCTACTACTCGCTGATCGGCCGCGACTACGAATGGGAGCTGATGCCGCTGGCGCTGGACCAGGGCGTGGGCGCGGTGGTGTGGAGCCCGCTCGGCTGGGGACGGCTCACCGGCAAGATCCGCCGCGGCCAGCCCTGGCCCGAGGGCAGCCGCCTGCACGGCACCGCGGCGTTCGCGCCGCCGGTGGAGGACGAACGGCTGTACCGCGTGGTCGACGCGCTCGACGCGGCCGCCGCCGAGACGGGAAAGAGCATTCCGCAGATCGCGTTGAACTGGCTGCTGCATCGGCCCACCGTATCGACCGTGCTGATCGGCGCGCGCAACGAGGCCCAGCTGCGCGACAACCTCGGCGCCGTCGGCTGGCAATTGAGCGCCGACCAGATCGCCCGCCTCGACGCCGCCAGCGCCGTGACGCCGCCCTATCCCTACTATCCCTACTGGAACGGCATGTTCAGCGAACGCAATCCGCCGCCCGTCGCCGTTCCCGCCCTCGCCCCCTGATGCCATGAACGAGCCCCGCATGAAAGCCGTCGCCCTGACTCGCTACCTGCCCATCGACGATCCGCAATCCTTGCTGGACGTCGAGCTCCCGCGCCCCGAAGCCACTGGACACGACCTGCTGGTGCGCGTGGAAGCGGTATCGGTGAACCCCGTCGACACCAAGGTGCGTGCGCCCAAGCCGCAGGAGGAGCGCGCGCCGAAGGTGCTCGGCTACGACGCCGCCGGCGTGGTCGAGGCGGTCGGCCCCGAGGTCACGCTGTTCAAGCCGGGCGACCAGGTCTACTACGCCGGCGACATCACCCGCCCGGGCAGCAACGCCGAATACCAGCTGGTCGACGAACGCATCGTCGGCCTGAAGCCCGAATCGCTCGACTTCGCGCAGGCCGCCGCCCTGCCGCTGACCGCGATCACCGCCTGGGAGCTGCTGTTCCAGCGCATGCCCTACGGCATCGACGGCGGCGGCCGCGACAAGACGCTGCTGGTCCTCGGCGGCGCCGGCGGCGTGGGCTCGATCGCGATCCAGCTCGCCAAGGTCGCCGGCTTCGCCGTGATCGCCACCGCCTCGCGCGCCGAGACGGCGGCATGGTGCCGCAAGATGGGCGCCGACCACGTGATCGATCACGGCCAGCCGCTGGCGCCGCAGCTCAAGGCGCTCGACATCGACCAGATCGATGCCGCGCTGAACCTCGCCGACACCGACCGCTACTGGGAGCCGCTCGGCGAGCTGCTGGCGCCGCAGGGGCACGTCGGCCTGATCGTTGAGCCGCGCGGGCCGCTGAAGATCGGCGATCCCTACAAGGCCAAGTGCATCGGCATCCACTGGGAGATGATGTTCGCGCGCCCGCGTTTCGGGACCGCCGACATGATCGAGCAGCATCGCCTGCTCAACCAGGTGGCCGCGTTGATCGACGATGGGCATTTGCGCGGGACGCATACCGGGACGCTGGGCAGGATCGATGCGGCGAACCTGCGGGAGGCGCATCGGCGGTTGGAGTCGGGGGCGACGATCGGGAAGTTGGTGTTGGCGGGGTGGTGAAGGTTTTGCTGTTTCTGGTTGATTGAAAGGCAAGATCAAAGGCGTTTCGTCCGCTGTCGCGGCCGAGTTCATTTCTTTTGCTGGCCCAAAAGAAACGAACCAAAGAAAACGGCCTTCCTCGACGAAGCACTCCCATAGATTCGTTGCTATCGGGATTTTTCGACTCGCCCTCCTGGCTCGGTCGAAAAACGGCGCACATCCCTGTGCCCTCGGGCCGATGACCCTCGACACCTTCGGGTCTCCCATGTCAATGGCGTATCGACATCTTTAGAGGCGAAGGCAAAAGCGAAAATGGGTCCCAGCTTGCGCTGGGATGACGAATCTGAAGGCGCAGAAAGAAGGCTTTGCTTCTGGAAATCTTTGCGAGCCATTGTTCTGTCCAGACCCGGAGGGCGGCGGGCAGGGATGCCCGCCGTTTTCCGATCGAGCCAGGATGGCGAGTCGGAAAATCCCCTCAGCCTTTCCGGCGTGGGGCTGCTTCGTCGGGGAAAGCGTTTTTCTTTGGTTCGTTTCTTTTGACGCTTATCAAAAGAAATGAACTCGGCCGCGTAGCGGACGAAACGCTCTGCCTCTAAAAAAATTCTTCAGAAGGCACGGAACGAAACTTAGCGCCGCCTATCCACCGAAGCCTTCCGCGCCGCAATCACCGCACTGCGCAAATGCCAATCCCGCAGCGCCACCTGCGCCGCGACGCGCCGTGCCCGCGCCATCAATCCCGGCGAAGGCGCCCTCCCCTCGACGTCGATGTGGCGCGGATCGTGCCAGGCATGCGCTTCCGGCTTGTGCAGCGGAAACAGCACCGCCTCGCGCGTGTACAGCCGCTGGTAGAGCGCCAGCGCCTGCCCGCCGTCGGCCACCGGCTCGAGCAGGTTGCGCCCGGTATCGAAATAGCGCTGCCCCGGCAGCGCCAGCGACACCAGCGTGGGCACCAGGTCGGCGTGGCCGCAGAACGCCTGCACGTCCACGGGTGTCGACGGCCTGAGCGCGTCGGGCACCGACAGGTAGCCGAAGATCCGGTCCACGTCCGGCACTTCCGCCGGCAGGTCGTAGCGATAGTGGGTGCGCAGGTTGTGGTCGCCGGCGGCCGCCAGCAGCACGCGCTGGCGCAGCGGGCCGCTGTCCAGGCGCTGCAGGAAGGCGCCGAACTGGTCGGCCTGGTACTGGTAGGTGGCCATCATGCTGCGCAGCTCCGCCTTGTCCTCGTCGGCGCGCGGGCCCAGCGCCGATGGATCCAGCGGCAGGTCGCGATGCGGCGTGTCGAGCGTAAACGGCGGATGGTTGGTGGTGGTCAGCACGAACAGGAACAGGCGCTCGCCGCGGGCGTCGGCGCGCTGCAGCAGGTCGGCGGCGAAATCGAAGACATACTCGTCGTAGATGCCCCACTCGGTGCCGTGCGCCTTCGGAAAGCGCTCGCGGATGTCGCGCGCGTCGTAGACCCGCTCGAAGCCCTGGCGCGAGAACGCCTCGCCGATCCTGCGCCAGCTGGCGCCGCCGGCATAGACGAAGGCGGTGCGGTAGCCGGCGCGCTTGAACGGCAGCGCGGCCGAGGTGTCGAAGGCGATCCTGGCGTTGCGGCTGCGCGTGAGCGGCGTGATCGGCGAGCCGAGCAGCAGCGTCTCCAGCTCCGCATGCGTGCCGTTCTGGCCGGTGATGAAATTCCGGAAATGGTAGCCATGCGCCAGTTGCGGGCGCAGCCGCCCGAGCAGATCGTTGCCCGGCCCGTCGCTGTAGAGCAGGTCGGCGCCGAAGGATTCCAGCAATGCCAGCACCACGTGCGGCGATTGCGCCAGCGGCCGCGGCTGGCCCGGCGCGGTCCGGAACAGCGACGCCGGCACCCTGGCCGGATCGGTCGTCGCCAGGCCGGCGGCGGCGGCGGCATCGGCGACGCCGGCGAAGCCGAGCTTGCGCAGTCCCTCCTCGGCGTCGCTGCCGATCCGCGCCTCCTTGGCGTTGGTGCGGATCGCCTTGTACAGCGCCAGCGGCGCGTTGAGCACCAGCTCGTTGCAGAAGGGATCGGGCGACACCGTCAGGTCCTGGCGCACCAGCGGAAAGGTGCCGAAGCTGCCGCGCGCCACCACCAGCAGCAGCAGCGCCTGCGCGGCGATGGCGAACGGCCGGCCCAGGCGCGTGGTCCTGGGAATGCGCCGATCCAGCCAGGCCGCCATGCGCGGCACGCCCCAGGCCAGCAGCAGCACGAGCGCGAGCAGCCCGATCACGCCCTGTACCACGGGATATTCGTCCCAGATCGTGCGCAGGATCGCCAGCGTGTCGTCCTCGAACAGGCCGAACACGATCGGATCGAAGCGCGTCTTGTAGAAGGCGTAGTAGAAATGCTCGCAGGCCGCGGTCAGCAGGAAGACCGCCAGCACGAACACCAGCATCCATTCGGCCAGGCGCACCGCCAGCGCGCGGCGGCGCAGCAGCAGCAAGGGTAGCCCCAGCAGCAGGATCAGCCAGGCGGCGCTGGCGCTGGTGGCCAGGTCGTAGCGCAGGCCCTGGCCCAGCGCGGGCCACAGCATCGCCAGCGGCCGCGCGTGGCCCGCATAGGCCAGCCACAGGCCCAGCCGCGCCGCGCCGCCCACCACCACCGCCAGCGCGAGCAGCAGCCACAGCCTGGGCAGCAGCCTGGGCGGACGCGGGTCCGGCACGGCCGTCGCCGCGCCCCGATGCCTGTGTTGATGGGGAGGCCCCGATTCCGTTTCGTCCACGCCGGTCCAGTCGTTGCGTTCTGCTGCCACAATTATGCGCCCTGCCCCTCGCGGCAGCCCTCCTCCCAGCGCAACGCCAGGCAAGATGGACGCTACCCACGCAACCGCCACGCCCTACCCGCACCTGTTCGCTCCGCTCGACCTCGGCTTCACCCGCCTGCGCAACCGCGTGCTGATGGGGTCGATGCATACGGGCCTGGAGGACCGGCGCAAGGATTTCCCGAAGCTGGCCGCCTACTTCGCCGAACGCGCCGAGGGCGGGGCCGCGCTGCTGGTCACCGGCGGCTTCGCGCCGAACATCGAGGGCTGGGTGAAGCCGTTCGCGGGCAAGCTGAGCTGGCCCTGGGAGGCGCGCAAGCATCGACAGGTGACCTCGGCCGTGCACGCGCACGAGGCGAAGATCTGCCTACAGCTGCTGCACGCCGGCCGCTACGCCTACCATCCGCTGCAGGTGGCGCCGACGCGGATGAAGGCGCCGATCAACCCCTTCACGCCGCGCGCGCTGTCCGCGCGCGGCGTCGAGCGTACCGTCGCCGCCTACGCCAACGCCGCCAGGCTGGCGCGCGAAGCCGGCTACGACGGCGTCGAGGTGATGGGATCGGAGGGCTATCTGATCAACCAGTTCCTCAGCGCGCGCACCAACCGCCGCGACGACGCCTGGGGCGGCACGCCGGAGAAGCGCATGCGCTTCGCGGTGGAGATCGTGCGCCGCATCCGCGAGGCCTGCGGCGCGGACTTCATCATCATCTATCGCCTGTCGATGCTGGAGCTGGTGCCGGAGGGCTCCGACTGGAACGAGATCGTGGCGCAGGCCAAGGCGATCGAGGCCGCGGGCGCGACCATCCTCAACACCGGCATCGGCTGGCACGAGGCGCGCGTGCCCACCATCGCCACCTCGGTGCCGCGCGCGGCCTTCGCCGGCGTCACCGCCAAGCTGCGCCCGCACGTGGCGCTGCCGCTGGTGGCCACCAACCGCATCAACACGCCGGAAGTGGCCGAATCGATCCTGGCCGGCGGCGGCGCCGACATGGTGTCGATGGCGCGGCCGCTGCTGGCCGATCCGCAGTGGGTGAACAAGGCGCGCGCCGCCCGCGCGGAAACGATCAACACCTGCATCGCCTGCAACCAGGCCTGCCTGGACCACGTGTTCCAGAACAAGGTGGCCAGCTGCCTGGTCAATCCGCGCGCCTGCGCCGAGACCGAGCTCAACTACGCCAAGACCTACGCGCCCAAGCGCATCGCGGTGGTCGGCGCGGGACCGGCCGGCCTGGCCTGCGCCACGGTCGCCGCCGAGCGCGGGCACCGGGTCACGCTGTTCGACGCCGCCGCCGAGATCGGCGGCCAGTTCAACCTGGCCAAGACCATTCCCGGCAAGGAGGAATTCCACGAGACGCTGCGCTACTTCCGCCACCGCATCGAGGAGACGCGCGTCGACCTGCGCCTGTCGACTCCGGTGGCGGGCGAGGCATTGAAGGAATTCGACGCCGTGGTGCTGGCCACCGGCGTCACGCCGCGCGCGGTGGACTTCCCCGGGCACGACCATGCCAAGGTGGTCGGCTATCTCGACGTGCTGCAGAAGCGCGTGGTGCCCGGTGCGCGCGTGGCCATCGTCGGCGCCGGCGGCATCGGTTTCGACGTCGCCGAGTACCTGGTGCAGGGCGCGCCCTCGCCCAGCCTGGACCCGCTGGCCTGGATGCACGAATGGGGCGTGGACGCGCGCTTCGACAGCGCCGGCGGCCTGGCGCGCCCGCACGTCGACGCGCCGGAGCGGCAGGTATGGCTGCTGCAGCGCAGCCCCGGCAAGCCGGGCGCGCGCCTGGCCAAGACCACCGGCTGGATCCACCGCGCCACCCTCAAGGCCAAGGGCGTGACCCTGCTGGGCGGGGTCGAGTACCTGGGCGTCGACGACCGCGGCCTGCGCATCCGCGTCGGGGGAGCCGAGCAGCTGCTGCCGGTCGACCACGTGGTGGTGTGCGCGGGCCAGGAGCCGCGCCGCGACCTGCTGGCCCCGCTGCAGGCGGCCGGCGTGCCCGTACAGCTGATCGGCGGCGCCGACGTGGCCGCCGAGCTGGACGCCAAACGCGCCATCGCCCAGGCCTCGCGCGTCGCAGCATTGCTGTAGACGGGGGCTCCGGACACAGGCGCATCAATGGCTTGCGTTCGAAATCAGAACAAAAACTCCAATCGAATCAATCAGTTCTGATGCCAGTTCAGCCTAGGTTGGGAAACCGACGGCTACCTTGCGCGCACTTTTGCTCCGCCAGCGGTTTCCGGCGGAGCCGGCTCCTCCCGCCCCCTGGCGGGCTTCGGAGTTAAGCCCGCCGCCCTTTTGGTCGCCCAATGACCCTGCGGCCCGGTAGCGGACTTCCCAATTCGCCATGTCCGTTTTTCCGCTCCGATGCCGCTTTCGGCACCGGAACGGGAGAGCGGGCGCAACGGAGTAAGGAGTACTCATGAAACTGGCTTGGATCCTGTGGCTGGCCTCGGTATTGCCGCCGCAAGCCGCCGATTCGCTCTGCCTCAGCACCACCGTGTACCTGGAGGCCCGCGACCAGTCCGCCCGCGGCCAGCAGGCGGTGGCCGAGGTCGCCCTGCGCCGCCAGGACAGCGGCCTGTGGGGCAAGTCCATGTGCGAGGTGGTGACCGCGCGCAGCCAATTCGCCCCGTCCCTGGTCCCGGCCGGGACCCGGCTCGGCAACATCGAGGCCTGGTCGCAGGCCGTGGGCATCGCCCTGGAGTCCGAGCGCAACTGGGCCCTGCCGCCCGGCCAGCGCAAGGAGATCGTGCCCGGCGCAAGCCATTTCATGGCCCACGACATCGCCACGCCGAGCTGGCGCAACGCCTACCAGGTGGCGACCATCGGCGACCACACCTTCCTCAAGGTGCAGAGCCTGAAGCCGCGCAACCGCGGGTGAGCCGAAGCGCGCTTAGCGCGGCATGCCGCGCTGCTTTGGCGAACGCCCGGCCATGGATAGCCGGACCGGACGATCCATAGGTCGCAGATGCGTCGCCAAGGAAGGCATGGATGGGGGTCATTAGTCTCCCCACTTTCCACACTGCCCTGATGTCATTGATGCGCGCAATGCGACATCCTGTTGCCGCGCGCACCCGCTGACTGCACGCAATCCTGCACCTATGATGTCACCTTCCCAACAGGAGGCGGCCCGATGATGCGTCTTTACTACCTGCGCGGCGCCTGCTCGCTGGCCGACCACATCGTGCTGGAATGGACCGGCGCTGCCTACGAGGCGATCCAGGTGCAGCGCGAAAAGCTGCGCGATCCCGCTTTCCTGGCGATCAACCCGCTCGGCGCCGTGCCCGCGCTGCAGGCCGACGACGGCTGGGTGCTGACGCAGAACGCGGCCATCCTCAACTATCTCGCCGACAGCTATCCGCAGGCGCGCCTGGGCGGCGACGGCACCGCGCGCGGCCGCGCCGAGGTCAATCGCTGGCTGGCGCTGTGCAACGCCGACATCCACCCCTGGTTCAAGCCGATCTTCGTGCCCGGGCGCTTCATCGAGGACAAGTCCGCGCACGAGGAACTCAAGCGCAATGCGCGCGTGCAGCTGCGCAACCTGTTCCAGAAGGCCGACGCGCAGCTGGAAGGCAAGCTCTGGCTGACCGGCGAGCGCTCGATCGCCGATCCCTATCTCTTCATCCTGCTGCGCTGGGCCAGGGCCTTGCACGTCGATCCCGACGGCGTCGATCTCGGCGGCTTCGCCAATCTCGACCGCTTCTTCGACAACATGCTTGCCGACGCCGGCGTGCAGAAGGCGCTGCGCGAGGAAGGGCTGGCCTGAGCGCCATCCCCGCCGGAGCCCGCGCCGCCCGCCTCGCGGGCCGGGCGCGGGCCTCGCGCCCGGTCAGCGCTTGTCGAGCGGAACGAACTCGCGGTCTTCGGGGCCGACGTAGTTGGCGCTGGGACGGATGATCTTGCCGTCGATGCGCTGCTCGATCACGTGCGCGCTCCAGCCGCTGGTGCGCGCGATCACGAACAGCGGCGTGAACATCGCCGTCGGCACGCCCATCATGTGGTAGCTCACCGCGCTGAACCAGTCCAGGTTCGGGAACATCTTCTTGATGTCCCACATCACCGACTCCAGGCGCTCGGCGATGTCGTACATCTTCATGTTCTTCTCTTCGGCCGAGAGCTCGCGCGCGACCTCCTTGATGACCTGGTTGCGCGGGTCGCTCACCGTGTAGACCGGATGGCCGAAACCGATGATCACTTCCTTGCGCTCCACGCGCGCCTTGATGTCGGCCTCGGCCTCGTCCGGCGTCTCATAGCGCTTCTGCACCTCGAAGGCCACCTCGTTGGCGCCGCCGTGCTTAGGGCCGCGCAGCGCGCCGATCGCGCCGGTGATGCACGAGTGCATGTCGCTGCCGGTGCCGGCGATCACGCGCGCGGTGAAGGTGGAGGCGTTGAACTCGTGCTCGGCGTACAGGATCAGCGAGGTGTGCATGGCGCGCACCCAGGATTCGCGCGGCTTCTGCCCGTGCAGCAGGTGCAGGAAGTGGCCGCCGATGCTGTCGTCGTCGGTGTCCACGTCGATGCGCTTGCCGTTGTGGCTGTAGTGGTACCAGTACAGCAGCATCGAGCCGAGCGAGGCCATCAGCTTGTCGGCGATGTCGCGGGCGCCGGGATGGTTGTGGTCGTCCTTCTCCGGCGAGACGCAGCCGAGCACCGAAACGCCGGTGCGCATCACGTCCATCGGATGCGCCGAGGGCGGCAGCTGCTCCAGCGCCGCCTTCACCGAGGCCGGCACGCCGCGCAGCGACTTCAGCTTGGCCTTGTAGCCGGCCAGCTCGGCGGCGTTGGGCAGGGTGCCGTGCACGAGCAGGTGGGCGATTTCCTCGAACTCGCAGGTCCGGGCGATGTCGAGGATGTCGTAGCCGCGGTAGTGCAGATCGTTGCCGCTGCGGCCGACGGTGCACAGCGCGGTGTTGCCGGCGGCGGTGCCGCTCAGGGCGACGGATTTTTTCGGCTTGAAGCCGGGGGGCGGCGCAGCATCGCTCATCTTCGATCCTCTTGGTGTTGTGGAGCCGCTCTCCCGCGCGCGGGAGGACGGCTTCGGCAATTTGTCATTTCCTGGCGGCGAACAGCGCGTCGAGGCTGCGCTCGTAGTCGTGGTAGCCGATGCGCTCGTACAGCTCCTCGCGCGTCTGCATCTGGTCGACCACGCCCTTCTGGTGGCCGTCGCGGCGGATCGCCGCGTACACGTTCTCGGCGGCCTTGTTCATGGCGCGGAACGCCGACAGCGGATACAGCTGGATCGCCACGCCGGCCGAGGCCAGCTCCTCGCGGGTGAACAGCGGCGTCTGCCCGAACTCGGTGATGTTGGCCAGCACCGGCACCTTCACCGCGTCGACGAAGCGGCGGTAGGTGTCCAGGTCGTAGGCGGCCTCGGCGAAGATGCCGTCGGCGCCGGCCTCCACGCAGGCGATGGCGCGCTCGATCGCGGCATCGACGCCGTCGACGGCGATCGCGTCGGTACGCGCGATCAGGAAGAACGCGGCGTCGGTCCTGGCGTCGGCGGCGGCCTTGACGCGGTCGGCCATCTCGCCGGCGGAGACGATTTCCTTGCCGGGACGGTGCCCGCAACGCTTGGCGCCGACCTGGTCCTCGATGTGGCAGGCCGCCGCGCCGGCCTTGATCAGCGACTTGACCGTGCGCGCGATGTTGAAGGCGCTGGGACCGAAGCCGGTGTCGATGTCGACCAGCAGCGGCAGCGGGCAGACGTCGGTGATGCGGCGCGTGTCGATCAGCACGTCCTCGAGCGTGTTGATGCCGAGGTCGGGCATGCCCAGCGAACCGGCCGCGACGCCGCCGCCGGACAGGTAGATGGCGCGGTAGCCGGCGCGCTGCGCGAGCAGGGCGTGGTTGGCGTTGATGGCGCCGATCACCTGCAGCGGCGATTCGGCGGCAAGCGCGGCGCGGAAACGTGCGCCTGCGGAGGATTCGGACATCGTTCGGCTCCGTGGGGACGGCTCGGGAAACCGCCATTTTAACCCGCCGCTCCCCGGGCGGTCGCCGGAGCGCCTATTCGGCGTCCGCGCCCCGCGCCAGGGCCCGCCGCACTTCCTCCAGCGCGTTCGGATCGTCCAGCGTGGACAGGTCGCCGGGGTCGCGCTGTTCGGCCAGGGCCTGCAGCGAGCGCCGCAGCAGCTTGCCCGAGCGCGTCTTGGGCAGCGCGCCGACCACGTAGACGCGCGCGGGTCGGGCCACCGCGCCGAGCTGGCGGCTGACGCACTCGCGCATTTCCCGCGCCGCCGTCGCCGCCTCGCCTCCGGCCTGCCTGAGCGTGGCGAACACCACCGGCACCTGTCCCTTGAGCTCGTCGCGCACGCCGATCACCGCGGCCTCGGCGACGTCGGGATGGCTGGACACCGATTCCTCGATCTCGCGCGTGCCCAGCCGATGGCCGGCGACGTTGATCACGTCGTCGGTGCGCCCGAGGATGAAGGTGTAGCCGTCGTCGTCGCGGATCGCCCAGTCGAGCGAGCTGTAGACCAGCGGCTTGAAGTGCGAGAAGTAGCTGCGCAGGAAGCGGGCGTCGTCGTTCCATACGGTGGTCATGCAGCCCGGCGGGAGCGGCGGCTCGATGACCAGCACGCCCTTCCGGTTCGGCGCGGCCTCCTCGCCGGTCGCCTCGTCGATCACGCGCAGGTCGTAGCCGGGCATGGGCAGTCCCGGCGAGCCGAACTTCACAGGCTTCATCTCCACGCCGGGCATCAGCGCCAGCACCGGCCAGCCGGTCTCGGTCTGCCAGTAGTTGTCGATGACCGTCTTGCCGATGCCCTCGGTGATCCAGTGCGCGGTCGGCTCGTCCAGCGGTTCGCCGGCCAGGAACAGGTAGCGCAGCGCCGACAGGTCGTGCTTCTTCAGCCAGGCCGGGTCCTGCTTCTTCAGCACGCGGATGCCGGTCGGCGAGGAGAACATGGTGTGCACGCCGTAGCGCTCGCAGATGCGCCACCAGATGCCCGGGTCGGGCGCGGTCGGCAGTCCTTCGTAGAGGATCGAGGTCGCGCCGGCGATCAGCGGGCCGTAGACGTTGTAGGAATGCCCCACCGCCCAGCCGACGTCGGAGGTGGAGAACATCGCCTGCCCCGCGCGCACGTCGTAGATCGCCCACATCGACAGCGCCAGCGCCACCGCGTAGCCGCCGACGTCGCGCTGCACGCCCTTGGGCTTGCCGGTGGTGCCGGAGGTGTAAAGCAGGTAGCTCGGTTCGTTGGATTCCAGCCAGGCCACGTCCACCTGCTCGCCGGCGTGGCGCTCGCGCAGCGCGGCGTAGTCGACGTCGCGGCCTTCCACGCGCGCGTAGCCCGGATCGAGGCCGCGATCGACCATCAGCACGTGCGGCGGCGGCGTGCCGGCCTCGGCGCAGGCGGCGTCCACCAGCGGCTTGTAGGGGATCGCCTTGCCGCCGCGGCTGCCGGCGTCGGCGGCGATCAGCAGCTTGGGACGGGCGTCGTCGATGCGCAGCGCCAGGTTGTGCGCCGCGAAGCCGCCGAAGACCACCGAATGCACCGCGCCGATGCGCGCGCAGGCCAGCATCGCGAACACCGCCTCGGCGATGTTGGGCATGTAGATCACCACGCGGTCGCCGCGACCGACATCGAGCGCGCGCAGCACCGCGGCGAACGTGTTCACCTCGCGGTGCAGTTCGCGATAGCTGATCTCGCGGGTGGTCCCGGTTTCCGTGGAGATCGCCACCAGCGCGAGCTGGTCGGCGCGCGCCTCCAGGTGGCGGTCGACCGCATTGTGGCAGAGGTTGGTTTCCCCGCCGGCGAACCATCGGCGGAACGGCGGGTCGTCGTAGACGAGGATGCGCTCGGGCGGCCTGTGCCAGTCGATCGCGCGTGCCTGCTCGGCCCAGAAGGCCTCGGGCTGCTCGATGGAGCGGCGATGGAACTCCTCGTAACGCATCGGTGCGTCTGCGCATCCTCCACGGTCCGATGCAAGGCTAGCCCGGCGGCGCCGATGCCGCGCTACGACCTTGGTCTTAGGGCGGCATCCTCTCCGGGGCAAGGGCCTTTGCAACCGGGAGAGCGCCCGCGAAGCGGCGTGATCGTGCGGCTATCCGGCGCGGATGCCCGACAGCGCGTCCAGGACCGGCGCCACCTGCGACTCGCGACCCAGCGCCGCGCCGACCGAGCGCAGCGCGCGCGCCAGCGCCTCGGGCGAATCGGCGCGCAGCGTCGCATGCCCGACCTTGCGGCCCTGACGCGGCGACTTGCCGTAATCGTGCCAGTGCCCGCCGGCTTCGCGCAGCACCGCGCCGCCATCGGGCAGCGCGCCGATCCAGTTCAGCATGCAGGCGTGGCCGCGCATGTGCGTGGCGCCCAGCGGCAGGCCGAGCACGGCGCGCAGATGGTTCTGGAACTGCGAGGTTTCCGCGCCCTCGATGGTCCAGTGGCCGGAATTGTGCACGCGCGGCGCCAGCTCGTTGGCGAGCAGCTGCCCGTCGCGGCAGAACAGCTCGAGCGCGAACACGCCCACGTAGTCGAGTTTTCCCGCCAGCGCGCGCGCGTAGCCGAACGCCTGCTCGGCCAGCGCCGCGTCGGTGCGGGTCGGCGCCAGGCTGGCGGAGAGCACGCCGTCGACGTGCCAGTTCTCGGTCAGCGGCCAGGCGCGGAATTCGCCGTCGCGCCCGCGCACCGCCACCACGCTCAACTCGCGCTCGAACGGGATGAACGCCTCCACGATCAGGCCCACCGTCTGCGCCTGTCCGCCCAGCGCCTGCCAGGCGGCGTCGAGATCGGCCTCGCTGCGGATGCGGAACTGGCCCTTGCCGTCGTAGCCCAGCCGTCGCGTCTTCAGGATGCAGGCGCCGCCGATGCGCGCCACTTCGGCGTCGAGCTGCGCGCGCGAATCCACCGCCGCGAAGGCACCCACCGGGATGCCGAGGTTGCGGAACAGGGTCTTCTCGACCAGGCGGTCCTGCGCCACCGACAGGGCATGCGGATTCGGGAACACCGGCACGCGCTCGGCGAGCCAGTGCGCGCTCTCGGCCGGCACGTTCTCGAAATCGAAGGTCGCCACGTCCACCGCGGCCGCGAACTCGGCCAGCGCGCGCTCGTCGCGGTAGTCGCCCACCAGCAACGGCGCGAACTGCCCGGCGCAGGCGTCCGGCTCGGTGTCCATGGCCAAAAAGCGCAGGCCCAGCGGCGCGCCGGAGAGCGCCAGCATGCGGGCCAGCTGCCCGCCGCCGAGGATGCCGACGGTGGTGGTCATGGCCTGCCCGTCGCTTGCGCGGGCCTTGCTTGCGCCTGCCTCACTTGCGCGGATCGTCGTTGCCGGCGACGTCCTCGGTCTGCTTGCGGCGGTAGGCCGCCAGCGCCTGCGCGATCGCGGGATGGTCGGCCGCGAGCAGCGCCGCGGCGAACAGCGCGGCATTGGCCGCGCCGGCCTGGCCGATGGCGAAGGTGGCCACCGGAATGCCGGCCGGCATCTGCACGATCGAAAGCAGCGAATCGAGCCCGTTCAGCGCCCGCGACTGCACCGGCACGCCGAGCACCGGCACCGCGGTCTTGGCGGCCAGCATGCCCGGCAGGTGCGCGGCGCCGCCGGCGCCGGCGACGATCGCGCGCAGGCCGCGCGCCTGCGCGGTGTCGGCATATTCGAACAGCACGTCGGGCGTGCGGTGCGCGGAGACCACGCGCGCCTCGAACGGCACGCCGAGCGTCTCCAGCATCTGCGCGGCGTGCTGCATCGTCTCCCAGTCCGAGCGCGAGCCCATGACGACGCCGACCAGCGGCGCGGAGGCGGTGTCCTTGGCGAGGGCGGCGGCGGTGAGCTGGTCCGGCATGGTCGTTCCCGGTCGCAAAGACGTATTCTACCGGCCCCACGTCGTTCCGGGACCCCCATGGACCGCAAACTGCTCGACATCCTCGTCTGCCCGGCCAGCCGCCAGCCGCTCGCCCTGCTCGACAAGGCCGGCCTGGAGGCGCTCAACCGCGCGATCGCCGAGGGCGGCGTCAAGCGCGTCGACGACGGCCGGCAGCCCGAGCCGCTGCGCGAGGCGCTGGTGACGCGCGACCGCAAGCTCGTCTACCGCGTCGACGACGGCATTCCGGTGCTGCTCGCCGAGGAAGGCATCGAGACCGGGCAGATCGCCGGCTTCCCCAAGGCATGACTGCTCCGCACGAGGCCGCGCGCCTGGAGCCGCCGCCCGCCGCAGCGGTGGCGGCCGACGTGGCGCGCGCCCTGGCCGAGGATCTGGGCAGCGGCGACGTCACCGCCGCCCTGCTGCCGGACGAGGCCGACGTCGCCTACCTGCTGTGCAAGGAGGACGCGGTGGTGTGCGGACGCCCCTGGTTCGACGCCTGCCACCGCGCGCTCGATCCGCAGGTGCGCATCGACTGGCGGGTGGCCGAGGGCGACCGCGTCGCCAAGGGCAGCGTGCTGGCCACCCTGGCCGGGCGCACCCGCGCCCTGGTCAGCGCCGAGCGCACCTCGCTGAACTTCCTGCAGACGCTGAGCGGCGTGGCCACCGCCACCGCCGCCTACGTCGAGGCGGTGCGCGGCACTGGCGCGCGGATCCTCGACACCCGCAAGACCCTGCCCGGCCTGCGCCTGGCCGAGAAGTACGCGGTGCGCGCCGGCGGCGGCGACAACCATCGCATCGGCCTGTACGACGCGGTGATGCTGAAGGAGAACCACATCCGCGCCGCCGGCTCGATCGCCGCGGCGATCGCCGAGGCGCGCCGGGCGCAGCCGACGCTGCCGCTGATCGTGGAGGTGGAGACGCTGGAACAGCTGCGCGAGGCGCTGCGCGCCGGCTGCACGCGCATCCTGATCGACGACTTCGACGCCGCCACGCGCCGCGAGGCGGTCCGCATCGCCGCGCAGGCGGCGGCCGACGGCCAGACGCCGCACGGCCGGATCCCGCTGGAGGTCTCAGGCGGCGTCGACCTGGCCGGCGTGCGCGCGATCGCCGAGGACGGCGTGGACTGCATCTCGATCGGCGCGCTGACCAAGCACGTGCGCGCCATCGACCTGTCGCTGAAGCTCGGCCCCCCGCCGCGCTGAGCCGCCGCCATGCCCGGCCTGCTCATCCTGATGATCGTCGGTGCTGCCGCCTTCGCCTACTGGAGCGCGGCGCGCGGCGCGGCCGAACGCGCCACGGTGGTCGGCCGCAACGCCTGCCGCGCCGCCGGCGTGCAGCTGCTCGACCAGACCGTGCACGCCAACGGACTGCGCCTGCGCCGCAACGAGGACGGCCGGCTCGGCTTCGAGCGCAGCTTCCGGTTCGAGTACTCCTACGACGGCCAGGACCGGCACGTCGGCCGGCTGGTGCTGCGCGGCGAGGAACTGGTCTATTTCAGCGGTCCGGCACAAGCGGCGCCGGTCATCGACCTGCACTGAACGATCCGCGTCCGGCCGGCAGGGGCGTCGCCCCGCCGCGCCTACTTCACTACGCGCAAATGCCCGCCGCGACGCGGCGGCGGGGTCTGGTCGTCGTCGGGCGGCCCGTCGACGAGCTCGCCCTCGAGGGAGACCGCCGCATCGTCCTCGTCGCGCGCCTCGCCGCCGGGGATCTCCTCCGGCAGGGCCATGCCCTGCCCCGTCTCGCGGGCGTAGATCGCCAGCACCGCCGACACCGGCACCGTCACCGGATGGCTGACGCCGCCGAAGCGCGCGGTGAAGCGGATGCTCTCGTTGTCCATCTCGAGCTTGGCCACGGCGCGCTCGGCGATGTTGAGCACCACCTTGCCTTCCTTCACCGTATGCGCGGGCACGCGCACGCCGGGCTGGGTGGCATCGACCAGCACGTGCGGCGTCATGCCGTTGTCGGCGATCCATTCGTACAGCGCCCGCAGCAGATACGGGCGGTGGCTGGTCATGGCGGGCGACACATCGCTCATGGCGTCAGTGTACTCCCCTTGGCGAGACCGCACAGGAGCGCGCTTGCGTCGCGCGCATGCGTCGGAAGGCGCGCGGCTCCGCGGGGTGCCGCCCTTACGCCGGAATCTCGCGCAGCATCTTTTCCTGCGGCGTCAGGCTGCGGATGAACCCGGGGTTGCGGAAGATGCGGTTGCCGTAGTCCTCGATCGCCTTGCCGTCCTTGGGCAGCGGAACATCGAGCGATTGCAGGCGCCAGATGATCGGCGCCATCGCGCAGTCGGCCAGGCTCATTTCCGGATTGAGGAAGAACTTGCTGGCCTTGAACAGCGGCACCGACGCGGTGAGCAGCTCCTTGAGCCGCTTGCGTCCGGCCTCGGCCTGCTGCTTGTTGCCGAGCTGGATCGCCTGCACCTGCGGCACCCAGTCGTGCTCGATGCGCAGCATCGCCAGGCGCAGGCGCGCGCGGGAGAGCGGATCGACGGGCATCAGCGGCGGGTGCGGGTAGCGCTCGTCCAGGTATTCGCTGACCACGCTGGCCGCGTACAGCACCAGGTCGCGCTCGACCAGGGTCGGCACCGAGTGGTACGGGTTGAGGTCGATCAGGTCTTCGGGGGGATTCTGCGGATCGACCGCGATCAGGTCGTAGGTGACGCCCTTGGCGGCCAGCACCAGCCGCGCGCGGTGGCACAGCACGTCGTCGACCGAGGAAAACAGGGTCAGGGCATTACGCATACGCGGACTCGTCGCCATCATGGGCATTCTCCAACGGCCGGAATCCGCCGGCCGCATCGGCGCCGCCTGCCCCTCGCAGTCGGCTGCCACGGTTCCCCGAGCCCCGCGCGTCCCCCGTTCCGCCAAAAGCCATCAAGAGCCGCTCTTGCGAAAAGCCCGCGCACGGGTGCGCGGATTCGCGAAGAGGCCCGCCTGCGCGAGCGGGCTCTTGCGGAAGGACCCGCCTCTAATGCACGTCGCGCCAGAATTCCTTCTTCAGCAGCCAGGCGAGGAACGTGAAGAACGCCAGGAACAGGATCACCCAGACGCCGATGCTCTGGCGCTTGAGGGCGGCAGGTTCGCCGGCGTACTCGAGGAAAGTGGTGATGTCGCGGACGGTCTGGTTGAACTCGGCCTCGTCCTGCGTGCCGGGCTGGGCCAGCTCGAGGCGCTCGACCGGCGCGTCGCCGGAGGCTTCCTTCTTGCCGTAGACCGGACGCTGCAGGCCCTGCATCTCCCACAGCGGGTTGGGCATCGAGGCGTTCGGGAACAGCTTGTTGTTCC
The DNA here is from genome assembly GCF_022662575.1 of Luteimonas aquatica. Classification (GTDB taxonomy): domain Bacteria; phylum Pseudomonadota; class Gammaproteobacteria; order Xanthomonadales; family Xanthomonadaceae; genus Luteimonas; species Luteimonas aquatica. The sequence goes on from NZ_JALBFU010000003.1 coordinate 32,408, forward strand.
AGCCCAGCGGGCGCGACTCGTCCTGGTAGAACGACTTCAGGTAGGTGTAGATCCAGTCGCTGCCGCGCACGCGCGCGATCACGCTCAGGTCCGGCGGCATCTTGCCGAACCACTGCTTGGCGTGGTCCTCGGTCAACGCCACCTGCACCTGCTCGCCGAACTTGGCGTCGGTGAAGTTGAGGTTGTCCATCACCTCTTCCTGGGTCAGGCCCAGGTCGGCGGCGATGCGCGAGTAGCGCAGGTACTTCAGCGAATGGCAGCCCGAGCAGTAGTTCATGTACAGCTTGGCGCCGCGCTGCAGCGACGCGCGGTCGCCCAGGTCGGTGCCCGACTGCAGCAGCCCGCCGCCCTCGGATGCGAGGGCGCCGAAGGAGACCAGCAGGCCGGCGACGAAAATTCCGAGCTTCTTCATCCCGATATTAATCATGCATGGTCACCCGTTCCGGCACCGGCTTGGTCTTGTCCAGCTTGGTCCACAGCGGCATCGTGATGAAGAAAACGAAGTACAGGAAGGTCAGGACGCGGCCGATGATGGTCTCCACCGGGTCGGTGCCGGGGCCGGCGCCGATCTTGCCCAGCCACAGGAAGCACACGGCGAAGATGCCGAGCATCAGCCAGGACAGCTTGCCGCGGTAGCGGTAGGACTTCACCGGGCTCTTGTCCAGCCACGGCACCATGAACAGCACCGCGATCGCCGCGAACATCACCAGCACGCCCCAGAGCTTGATGGCGAAGAACGAGGGCACCACGCGCAACATGGCGTAGTACGGGGTGAAGTACCACACCGGCTTGATGTGCTCGGGCGTCACCAGGCGGTTGGCCTCGGTGAAGTTGTCGTGCTCGAGGAACCAGCCGCCGAAGGTCGGCGCGAAGAACACGATGAAGGCGGCGATCACCAGGAAGAAGCCGACGCCGAACAGGTCCTTGACCGTGTAGTACGGGTGGAACGGGATGCCGTCGGACGGCGCGGTCTTCGACCAGCGGTTGCCCTTCGGGCCGTACTTGATGTCCACGCCGTCGGGGTTGTTGGAGCCGACCTCGTGCAGCGCGCCCAGGTGCAGCACGACCAGCAGCAGCAGCACCAGTGGCAGCGCGATCACATGCAGGGCGAAGAAGCGGTTGAGGGTGGCGTCGGCGGGCAGGTAGTCGCCCATGATCCACTCGGTCAGGCCGTTGCCGATCACCGGAATGGCGCCGAACAGCGAGATGATCACCTTCGCGCCCCAGAACGACATCTGGCCCCACGGCAGCACGTAGCCCATGAAGGCCTCTGCCATCAGCACCAGGTAGATCAGCATGCCGAGGATCCACACCAGCTCGCGCGGCTTCTGGTAGCTGCCGTACATCAGTCCGCGGAACATGTGCAGGTAGACGACGATGAAGAACAGCGAGGCGCCGGTGGAGTGCATGTAGCGGATCAGCCAGCCCCACTCCACGTCGCGCATGATGTACTCGACCGAGGCGAAGGCTTCCGTCGCGCTCGGCTTGAAGTGCATCGTCAGGAAGATGCCGGTGACGATCTGGTTGACCAGCACCAGCAGGGCCAGCGAGCCCATGTAGTACCAGAAGTTGAAGTTCTTCGGCGCGAAGTACTCGGTCATGTGCTTGCGGTACATCGGCATCATCGCCGGTGCCCGGGCATTGACCCAGTCGAATACGTTGTTTGCGGTGCGCACGATCACGTTGCTGCCGGTATTGGCCATGGCTTACGCGGCCCCCTTGCCGTTCGTGCCGCTCGACTGCGTGGGGTCGACGCCGATGACAATGGTGTTGTCGTCCTGGTAGTGGTGCGGCGGCACCAGCAGGTTGATCGGCGCCGGCACGCCCTGGAACACGCGGCCGGCCATGTCGAAGCGCGACTTGTGGCAGGGGCAGAAGTAGCCGCCCTTCCACTCCGGATCGAACGGCTCGGGCCGGATCTCGGCCTTCAGCTCCGGGGCGCAGCCCAGGTGGGTGCACAGGCCGACCAGCACCGAGATCTCCGGCTTGATCGAGCGCAGTTCGTTCTTGGCGTACTCGGGCTGCTGGTCGGTGGTCGACTTGGGGTCCGCCAGGCGCGGATCCAGCGTCGGCAGCACCTCGAGCACCTGCTTGGAGCGCTTGACGATCCAGATCGGCTGGCCGCGCCACTCGTCGACCAGGCGCTGGCCCTCGGCCAGGGCGGTGATGTCCACGGTCACCGGGGCGCCGGCGAGCTTGGCGCGTTCGCTCGGGTTCCAGGACTTGATGAACGGGACTGCGACAAACCCGGCGCCGACGGCGCCCACCACGGCGGTGGTCGCGGTCAGGAAGCGGCGACGGCCGTGATCGACCGTACCCCCGCCCTCACCAGGGTCAAGAACTGCTTCATTGGCCATCCGGCACTCCGCAAAACGTTCGGTAGCTGAGACTCACTGGCTGCCGCGAGCCCGTTCTGCCTCTGGAACGGGCCGCAAAAGACGGCAAAGTGTAACGGAACGCTGAATCTGCCGACAATGCTCCGTCTCCCGCGCCGGCGTGTCGGCCACAGTTTTCAATCGCCGCCGCCGTCCCCGCCGCTCCCTCCGGCATCGCCCGCATCGCCCTCGAGCGACGCCGGCCCTCCCTCCAGGCCTGCGCACTCGATCCCGGCGCCCAGGCGTCCCGCGCGATCGCCACGATCCCCGCCACCAGCGCGATCCCCCCGATCAGGCGCCTGGGCCTCCCCATCCGGACTATTGCTGGGCCACGTTTCCGCGGTAGCGCTGCGCCAGCACGCCCACGCGCTGCACGTAGCGCCGGGTCTCGCTGTAGGGCGGAACGCCGCCGTAGCGGTCGACGGCGCCCTCGCCGGCGTTGTAGCCGGCCGCGGCCAGCGTCAGGTCGCCGTTGAAGCGCTTGAGCAGCCAGGCCAGGTACTGCACCCCGCCCTGGATGTTCTGTCCCACGTCGAAGGCGTTGGAGACGCCGAAGCGCCGCGCCGTGGCCGGCATCAGCTGCATCAGGCCCTGCGCGCCCACGCGCGAGAGCGCGGCGGGGTTGAAGGCCGATTCGGCGTGGATGATGGCGCGCACGATGGCCTCCTCGACGCCGTACTGGCGCGAGGCGGCGCTGATCTCGGCGGAGTAGGCGGAGGTGTTCAGGCGCAGCGTATTGAAGTTCACGCCCGGATCGGCCGCGCAGGCGAAGCAGGTCTCGATGAACCGGTAGCGAATCGTGCGCATCGCGGTGACGCCCGCCCCGCCCTTGGGCGGCCGGCTGACGTAGTGGCGCACCCCGTCCTTGATGTAGGAATACAGCTGCCCCTGCACCAGCCGCGTCGGCGGGCGTCCCTTCGGGGCCGCCGGCATCGTGGCGGCGGCCGGCTTCGGCGCGGAAGCGCCGGCGCCCATGAACGTGGCCGGAGGATTGGCGTCCAGGCCGGCGGGCGTGGCGGCGGCCGGCGCTGTGGCAGGGAGCGCCGCGGGCTTGGGCGCGGGCGCGACCGGGGCGGTCCTGCGGCGCGGGTGCGGTGTCGAGGCGATGGCCTTGCAATTGGCCCCGGCGATCCGCTTGCTGCCATAGACCAAGCCGCCGGGCCCGTCGCAGCGGTAGACCGTTCCGGCCACGGCCGGGGCGGCCGCGAGCAGCCACACGATCGCCGACAGTCCCAGAACCCCCTTCATCCGCGCGAGTGTCCCGTGTTCGCCGCGCCTTGCCAAGTCCTTGATCCGGAAAAGGTGCCGGCGGTCGCGGCGGGCGCGCCGACGCGGGTTCAAACCGGGGGGCAAGCCGGGGATAATGGCCGCCCGCTCGCCATCCGGCCCGGAATCACCTCCGCTCCCCGGGAACGCCCATCATGTCCGAATCCCCGCTTCCGGGCGCCGCGCCCGCCCTGCCCGCCAAGGGCAAGCTGTTCATCCAGACCCACGGCTGCCAGATGAACGAGTACGACTCGGCCAAGATGGCCGACGTGCTCGCCGCCAGCGACGGCCTGGAGCTGACCGACAACGTCGAGGAAGCCGACGTGGTCCTGGTCAACACCTGCTCGATCCGCGAGAAGGCGCAGGAGAAGGTGTTCAGCCAGCTCGGCCGCTGGAAGAGCCTCAAGGCCGACGGCAAGCCGGTGATCATCGGCGTCGGCGGCTGCGTCGCCTCGCAGGAAGGCGAGGCCATCGTCAAGCGCGCGCCCTACGTCGACCTGGTGTTCGGCCCGCAGACCCTGCACCGCCTGCCGGAACTGATCCGCGCCCGCCGCGACTCCGGCCGCCCGCAGGTGGACATCAGCTTCCCCGAGATCGAGAAGTTCGACCGCCTGCCCGAGCCGCGCGCCGAGGGGCCGAGCGCCTTCGTCTCGATCATGGAGGGCTGCAGCAAGTACTGCAGCTTCTGCGTGGTGCCCTATACCCGCGGCGAGGAAGTCAGCCGGCCGTTCGAGGACGTGCTGGTCGAGGTGGCGCAGCTCGCCGCCCAGGGCGTGCGCGAGGTCAACCTGCTCGGGCAGAACGTCAATGCCTACCGCGGCCCGATCGCGCCCGCCGAAGACGGCGGCGAGAGCGAGGTCGCCGATCTCGGCCTGCTGATCCGCGCCATCGCCGAGATCGAAGGCATCGGCCGCATCCGCTTCACCACCTCGCATCCGCTGGAGTTCTCCGACTCGCTGATCGAGGCCTACCGCGACGTGCCGCAGCTGGCCAACTACCTGCACCTGCCGGTGCAGGCCGGCAGCGACCGCATCCTGGCGGCGATGAAGCGCGGCTACACCGCGCTGGAGTTCAAGCAGAAGATCCGCAAGCTGCGCGCGGTGCGGCCGGACATCTCGGTCTCCTCCGACTTCATCGTCGGCTTCCCCGGCGAGACCGAGGCCGACTTCGAGAAGACCATGAAGCTGATCGAGGACGTCGGCTTCGACCAGTCCTTCTCCTTCATCTACTCGCGACGCCCGGGCACGCCCGCGGCCGACCTGGAGGACAGCGTCTCCGACGCCGAGAAGCACGCGCGCCTGTCGCGCCTGCAGGCGCACATCAACGCGCATTCGGCCGGCATCTCGCGCGCCATGGTCGGCAGCGTGCAGTCGGTGCTGGTGGAGGGCCCGTCGCGGAAGAACCCGAACGAGCTGACCGGCAAGACCGAGAACATGCGCTCGGTGAACTTCCCCGCCCCGGCGCGGCTGGTCGGCCAGTTCGTCGACGTGGTCATCACCGAGGCGCTCGCCAATTCGTTGCGCGGCCGCGTGGCCGGCGCAGACTGAATGCATTCCCAACCACTCCATTGAATATTCCCGAAAGCATGAGAGCCGAGCTCGCTCGATGGAACAACGGCGCGGGCATCGACCTGGAGGGCTGGACCAATGGCATGGGCAATTACGGCCTGGCTATCGGCTATTTGACCGTTTTCTGGCCAGAGTTCGTCGAATACGACGGCTATATTCTTCGCGAGGGATTCTCCCTCGACGCTTTACGCGCGTTCGAGCGTCAGGAGGGCGCCACCCGCAAGTCGATAGAGTGCGTCATGAACCACCTCCACCTGATCGACATCCATTCACATGACGACGACGAATTCACTGAGGACAAGATCATTGTCCTCGGGCACGCGCTCAAGGAAATTTATCAAGCCAAATTAACGTGCAAGTTCCCGCACGCGCCGTGCATCGTCGAGTTCCGCGAGCCGGAAAACGGCGAAGATTTCTATGGTTTTCAGATTTCGTTCTGGCAAGCAAGCCACGAACCGTCCAGCACCTGACCTATACTCATCCGGCCACTCGCACCGCTTCGACTTTCCAGGCCATGCCGCAATCACCGATTCGCCGTTACGCCCTGGCCATCTGGTTGGCCGGCATTGCGCTGATCGGTGCGATCGAGTTCTACCGCGCCGCTTTTCCCGAAGGCGTCTTTATTGCGACCGCCGGCGCCTGGATATGGCTGGCCGGGAGCAGTGTGACCGGCGGGATTGCCATTGTGCTCGCTCTGCGCGAGCGCCGGGCCACGACCCGGCGCAACTCTTCCTAGCCGTCGAAGCACTCCAACCGCCATTGCTACGAAAACAGCAATGACGAGCACCTGAATCTCAGACAGGCACGCTACCCCATGAAGCCGAGGTTGCGGCTGGCGAAGTTGCCGAGATTGGGAAAGATCAGGCCGAGGTCGCCGTCGGCCACGCCGAACCAGCGCGCCAGCGTCGCCGCGTACTGGTCGACCGAGGTCGTGGGGATGATCTGTCCCCAGCCGGCATCGTCCGGCCCGTCGTTCTGCAGCACCGGCATCCGCCCGTAGAAGCGCCCGCCGCGCACCGCGCCGCCCACCACCAGATGGTGTCCGCCCCAGCCGTGGTCGGAACCGTCGCCGTTGGAGGACAGCGTGCGGCCGAAGTCGGAGGCGGTGAAGGTGGTGACGCTGTCGGCCACGCCGAGTTCGACGGTGGCGTTGTAGAAGGCGGTCAGCGCCTGCGCCACCTCGGCCAGCAGCACCGGCTGCTCGCCGAGCAGCCGGTCGTGATGGTCGAAGCCGCCGATCGAGACGAAATAGATCTGGCGCTTGAGGCCGAGCGTGGCGCGCACCTTGATCAGGCGCGCCACCATGCGCAGCTGCCAGGCCAGGTCGTTGTCCGGAAAGGCGGTGGCCGGCGGCGCGGAGGCTTCCAGCGCGGTGCCGACCGCGTCGGCGTTCTCGCGCGCGCGCCGGAACGAGGCGGCATAGCTGCGCCCGAAGGCGTGGGTCTGCGCTTCGGGCGCCATCAGCGCCAGGAAGGCGCGGCGGCTGTCGCCGTCCCACTCGAAGCGGCTGAAATAGCGCGGCCCGTCGTTGCCGATCACATAGGGATTGCTGTTGGCGGCGCGCTGCAGCACGCTGCCGCCGTTGAGCGCGATGTTCATCGGGATGTAGGCGCCGGGATTGGCGTCCTGCAGCAGGTCGGCAATGCGCCCGCCCCAGCCGAGGTTGCGGCCGTCGTCGGTGCGCGAGACCTGCCAGTACGCCTGCTGGTTGTTGTGCGAGAACAGCTGCGGCGGCAGCGGCGCCGAGCCGTTGCGGTATTCGGCCTTGGTCACCGGGCGGATCAGCGTGCCGACGTTGCCCAGGATCGCCGCCTTGCCGCCGTTGAACAGCCCCTGCAGTCCGGCCATGCCGACCGCGTCGCCCTCGCGGACGGACTTCTGCAGGCCGTAGCTCGCCCCATCCGACGCGCCGCCGCCCGCCAGCGGCGTGAGCGGCAGCAGGTCGGCCTGCGGCACCGCCAGCGTGGCGCGCGCGGCCGCGTACTGGGCGTAGTGCGCCGCATCGCGCGGCACCACCATGTTCAGCGCGTCGTTGCCGCCGAACAGGAACACGCACACGAGCGCCTTGTAGTCATCGAACGCCGCCGGGCCGTAGGCGCGCGCGGCGGCCTCGACCAGGCGCAAGTTGCCCAGCGCCGAGTACAGTCCGGCGCCGCCCAGGCCGGCGCAGATCGCATTGCGCAGGAATTCCCTCCGCCCCATCCTCATCGCCGCATCCTCCCCTTGCCCGCGTTCATTTCTGCACCACGTATTCGGGCGAATTGATGATCAGGTACAGCGCCTCCTGCGCCCGCGCGCGCCGGTCCTCGACGCTGGCGCCGGGCATGCCGTTCAGGCGCTCCAGCAGCGTCTGCCGCATGCCCGCCGACATCTGGCCGGACAGGAACAGCAGGTCGTAGCGGTCGAGCAAGGCGGCCGGATTGGCGGCCAGCGGCGTATCGCGGCCCAGGTCGATGGCGTACTCGTTCGGGCCGACGTCGGGATTGCCGACGTACACCTCGAAGATCTTGTTGCCGAAGTAGCCCTCGGTCGCGGGCATCTGGTAGTCGGTGGCCAATTGCAATTCCGGCGCGGCCAGGCCGAGCTGGGTCGGTTCGCCGGTCGGGCGGTACTCGGGACTGAAGAAGTTGAACACCGAGGGCGCGTACTGCGGCGACTGGCCGAGGTTCATTTCCAGCGTCCAGAACTCGTCCAGGTGCCCGGACTGCGAATGCGCGTTGAGCGCGCGCCACAGGTGCGTGAGCCGCAGCAGCGGCTCGCGCACCTTGCCGAAGTGCGGCGGCTGCGCGGCCGGATCGCGCGCCTCGCGGTCGAGCAGGATCGCCTTGACCACCGCCTTCATGTCGCCGCGCACGCCGGCGCCGTTGTTGTCGAAGGCGGCCGCCACGCGCGCGACGTAGGCCGGGCTGGGATTGCTGGTGACCAGGCGCTGGATCAGCTGCCTGCCGATGAACGGCCCCACGTTGGGATGCCGGAAGAGATTGTCGAGCGCGGCATCGAGGTCGCTTTGCGCGGTGCCGCCCGCGGCCAGCACGCCATTGGGCAGCGCGACGCCGGGATAGACCAGCAGCTGCTTCGCCTGGGCCGAGGCGTGGAAGGCCGCCTGGCTTTCCATCGGACTCACCCAGGCCGGGTCGGCCGAGTCGTAGATGTAGCAGTCGGTGAAGTAGCCCATCGCCTCGCAGCCGTGGAAGGTCCAGCCGGTGAAGACGTGGGCGAAACCCTTGACCGTGTTCTGGTCGTAGGTCGGGATCGGGATGCCGGCGCCATCGCGCATCGGCGTGCCGTCGCGGTTGAGCCGCACCAGGCCGACGCTGAACAGCTGCATCACCTCGCGCGCGTAGTTCTCGTCGGGCCGGATGTTGCGCGCCGCGTCCGGCTTCTGGTTGCCGAGCATCGACAGGAACACGCCCATCACCGGATGCAGGGTGACGTCGCGCAGCAGCGTGCGGTAGTTGCCGAAGGCATCGCGCGCCAGCGTGTCGTAGAAGTCGGTCATGCCGTGCGGCGCATTGCCCAGCTGGTCGGAGGCCGCGTCGGACACCACGAGGATCTCGCTCAGCGCGAAGGCCACGCGCTGGCGCAGCTGGTCCTTGTGCACGAAGGCGGGATCGAAGGGATCCTGGCCGCCGACCGCATTGAGGAACCAGGCGTCCACGCGCCAGTCGCGCTGGGTGTCGGCGCCGGCCTCCTTGAGGAACTTCAGCTGCGAGGACGCCGGCTGCGCGAACTGGTCGTCGATCCAGCCGGCATAGCCGAGCTGGCGCACGCGGGCGATCTCCTCCAGCGTGGTGCCGAAGGTCGCCTGTGCCAGGAAGCGGGCCGCGTCGGCGTCGCCGAGCGCCAGGCGCCGCGGCGGCAGCGGCCGCGACATCGGCGGCGCAGTGGGAACCGCCGGCACCGTCGCCGACGACGCGGGCGCGGCCGACGGCTGCGGCCGGCGAACGTCCTCGCGGACGCAAAGCAGCACGAACACGAACAACAGCGGGGCCTGCCACCAGGCCAGCCCCGACCACCACCCCCACAGCCTCATCGCCGCGCTCTCCCCTGGCGTCCGGCGTGCAATCTAGCCCGCGGCCGGAACGGCGACCGTGATTGCCGGCACAGCGAATGCGGACGGCCTGCTCAGTCCAGGCGTTTGCGGAAACGCAGGATCGCCAGCGCCATCATCGCCGCGGTGAAGGCGAGCAGCGCCAGCACGTCGGGCCAGAGCTCGAACAGGCCGGCACCGCGCAGCATGATGCCGCGGATCAGGCGCAGGAAATGCGTCAGCGGCAGCAGCTCGGCCAGCCACTGCACCACGCGCGGCATGCCGGCGAAGGGGAACATGAAGCCCGAGAGCAGGATCGAGGGCAGGAAGACGAAGAAGGTCATCTGCATCGCCTGGAACTGCGACTGCGCGCGCGTGCTGATCAGCAGCCCCATGGTGAGGTTGGCCAGGATCAGCAGCACCGCCGCCAGGTAGACGTCCAGCACGCTGCCGCGGATCGGCACCTGGAACAGCCACATGCCCAGCAGCAGGATCACGCTGGTCTGCACCAGGCCGATCACCGCGTAGGGCAGCACCTTGCCGATCATCAGCTCGGCGCTGGTGACGGGGGTGGCGATCAGCAGTTCCATGTTGCCGCGTTCGCGCTCGCGCACGATCGCCACGCCGGTGAACAGCACCATGGTCATGGTCAGGATCACGCCGATCAGGCCGGGCACGATGTTCACCGCCGAGCGCCGCTCCGGGTTGTAGAAGCTGACCACGCTGATCTGCCCGCCGGCCGGCTGGCCGCTGCCGGCCTGGGCGGCGCCGGCGCGCGGCGAGATCAGGTTGGTCGCCGGCGTGGCGTCGAGCGGCGTCTGCGCCAGCTGGATCGCCGCGCTCTGCACCACCGTGTCGCTGCCGTCCACCAGCACCTGCACCGCTTCGCGACCGTCCTGGCGGCGGCGCTCGAAATCCGGCGGGATCACCACGCCGACGCTGATCTCGCCGCGGCGCAGCCGCTGCATCAATTGCTGCGGCGAGGTGGCGCTGACCCCGGGCGCGATGACCCCGGTGGCGACCATGTCCATCACCAGCGCGCGCGAGGCCGCCGTGTTGGCCTGGTCGGCCACGCCGGCCGACAGGCCGCGCAGGTTGAGGTTGATGGCGTAGCCGAACAGCACCAGCTGCATCACCGGGATGCCGACGATCATCGCCAGGGTGATGCGGTCGCGGCGCATCTGCCGGACCTCCTTCAGCATGATGGCCAGCAGCCGGCGCAGCCTCATGCCCGCGCCTCCGGCCGCGTGTCCTCGCCCTCGCCCCGCGTGGCCGAGACGAACACGTCTTCCAGGTTCGGCGCTTCCGCCTCCACCTCCGCCTGCAGGCCGGCCTCGGCCAGCGCCGCACGCAGGCGCCCGGTCGCGTCGCCGCCGTGCTCGGAGAGCACGCGCAGGCTGTTGCCGATCTGCGCCACGCTGAGTACGCCCGGCACCGCGACCAGCGCCTGCTGCGCGTTGCGCGGCTGCGCGGCGTGCACCACCGCGGTGCGGCCGGCGAGCGCGCGGGTGAGTTCGCCCGGCGTGCCGTCGGCCACCAGCACACCGCGGTCGAGGATCGCCAGGCGGTGGCAGCGCTCGGCCTCGTCCATGTAGTGGGTGGACACCAGGATGGTGGTGCCGCCATCGGCCAGGTCGAAGAGCTTTTCCCAGAAGTCGCGACGCGACTCCGGATCGACCGCGCTGGTCGGCTCGTCCAGGAACAGCAGTTCCGGCCGGTGGATCACCGCCCCGGCCAGCGCCAGGCGCTGCTTCTGCCCGCCGCTCATGGTGCCGGCGAGCTGCTTCTGCCGGTCCTGGAAGCGGTACTGCACGAGCAGCTCGTCGATGCGGCGGGCGGCTTGGGCCTTCGGCAGCTCCTGCACGGCGGCGAGGAATTCCAGGTTCTCGCGCACGCTCAGGTCCTCGAACAGCGAGAACTTCTGCGTCATGTAGCCGATGCGGCGGCGCAGCGCCTCCGCCTGCTCGGGGATGCGCAGGCCGAGCACCTCGATCTCGCCCTCGCTGGGCGTGAGCAGGCCGCACAGCATGCGGATGGTGGTCGACTTGCCCGAGCCGTTGGGGCCGAGGAACCCGTAGACGTGCGCCCTGGGCACGGTCAGCGTGACGCGGTCCACCGCCACCAGGGCGCCGAAACGCTTGGTCAGCCCGCGCGCACGGATGGCGGCATCGTCGCTCATCGGCGCGGCACCGGCGCCCTGCCCGGTGCATCGCGGCATGCGCGAGCGCGCGAGGCTGGCACTGCGATGCTCATCGCGCCGCATCCGCGGCGAACTCGACCCGCACCGGCAATCCGGGCGGCAATTCCCCGGCGCTCTTGTCGAGCTCGATCTCGGCCAGCCAACTCAACCGCGATGCGTCCTCGCCGGACAGGGCGTAGTACGGCGTGAAGCTGGGATCGCTGCGGATCATCCGTACCCGCCCGGCCAGCGCGCCCTCGCGCCCGTCGACGAACACGCGCGCGGCCTGCCCGACGCGCACGCCGGCGCGGATCGGCTCGGGCACGTAGACGCGCGCATAGGGCGTTGCGCCGACCAGCATCACCACCAGCGGCGCGCCCAGCGGCGCCTGGTCGCCGAGCTTGTAGGGGATGGTATCGATGCGTCCCTCGCGCGGCGCGAGCAGGTCGAGCTTGCCCAGCGTCACCGCCTGTGCGCGCGCCTGCGCCTCGGCCGCGGCCAGCGCCGATTCGCCTTGCGCGATCTGCTCATCGCGCGTGCCGCGCTCGAGTTCCAGCAAGGCCGCCTGCGCCGCCTGCACCTGCGCCCGGGTGTTGCCGGCATTGGCGCGGGCACGGTCGACGTCGGCGGCGGCCACCAGCCGCTGCCGCCCGAGCGGCTGCAGGCGCGCGTAGTACGCCTGCGCGTCGCGGGCCTGCGCCTGGGCGGCCGCCAGGTTGGCGCGGGCCTGGGCGATGTCCTCGTTGCGCGGCCCGGCCTTCAGCTCCCGCAGCCGTTCGCGGGCCTGCAGCGCCTGCGCCTGCGCCGCAGCCAGCTGCGACTGCGTCAATGCCAGCTCCAGCTGCATCAGCGGTTGCCCGGCGCGCACGCGCTCGCCTTCGCGCACGTCGATGCGGGCGATGCGCTCGGAAGCCGGCGCCGGCAGGGTGACGCGGTCGTATTCAAGGGTTCCCAGCGCCTGCGGCGCGTCGTCGGCGCAGGCCACCAGCGCGAGCGTCAGCAGGGCGGCGGCCGCGATCCGCGGCATCGGGGACACGGCAGGTTTCGCGCAAGCGGTCATGACTTCAGCTCCAGGCCGCGATCGAGCAGTGCGATCGCGTGGCTTCGGACATCGTCGAGATCGAGATCGTCGGCGGCGAAGAGGCTGCGCCAGATCGGCGCCCCGGCGGCGGGAAACAACGTCAGGCCGACCAGCGAGGTCATCAGCAGGCGCGGATCGAGCCCGGGATTGAGTTCGCCGCGCGCCTGCGCCGCGGCGAAGCGCGCGACAATCGTGCGCGCCAAGTCGGGCGCGACCCGCATGACCAGCAGATCGCGCAGCGCCCCGCCCTCGCACAGGACTTCCCGCACCCACAGCTGCGGCCACCAGGGATTGCGCTGCATCACCTCGGTGACGCCGCAGACGAATCCGGCCACGGTCGCGGCGATGTCCTCGCCCGCCGCGAACACGCGCGCACGCACGCCCTGAAGCGCCGGCAGCATGCGTTCGGCCACCAGCGCCTCCACCAGCGCCGCCTTGTCGCCGAAATAGTAGTGCAGCAGCGCCGGCGTGACCTTGGCCTCGCCCGCGACGTCGCGCAGCGAGGTGGCGGCGATGCCGCGGCGGACGAAACAGGCCAGGGCGGCGTCGAGCAGATGGTCGCGGGAGACCGGCGCCGCCCCTTTCGGACGCCCCGGCGAGCGCTTCTTGACGACGGGGGGCGCGGCCTTCTTCGCGGGCGCCGGCACGGGCGCGGCGGCGGGAGATGCGCCGGCGCGCTTGCGGGAACGGGGGGGCTGGGTCGGCATAGCCTGAATATTAATTCAATGATTAATTAAATTTCAAGCCCTTCCTCCGGCGATCCCGCCTTCAGTCGTCCGGTCGCCCAATCATCCAGTCACCGGCCGATCGCGCCCGACAAACGCCGTGCGCGCCGTTCCGCGCCGGCAGGCGCATCGTGCGGTCCCGGGCTTTGTGGTCAGCCGATTCGCAAATCGGCACGGCGGCAGGACAGCTTCCCGCGCAACGATCGGAAGCGAAAAAGCGCATGCCGTTTCTCTCGGCGCCTTCACTTCCCCGGTGTTATCGATAACCCGCACCGCAATGCCCGGCGCGCGCGGCGTGCGGCCTTCGCCCTCCGGCGCGCCCTTCCCAAGGAGCCCGTTCATGACATCGCAGCCGCATCGCCCTTCCGGCCCGATCCTTCCGCCCGAACGCGAGCTGATCGATCCCTCGCGCCGCAGCTTCCTCGGCTCCGCCCTGGCCGCCGGCGCGGCCGGTGCGCTGGCGGGCTGGGCGCCCGCGAGCGCGGCCGCGCAGGCCACTACGCGGGTCGTGGCCAAGCTCACCGGCCCGCAGTCCTGGAACGACAAATGGGCGCTGGTCGGCACCGACCTCGGCGTGATGTGGGACGACATGCGCGGCAACGTGCTGTTCGCCTTCGGCGACACCGCCAACACCATCAATCCCAACGGCGGCCCCGGCAACTTCCAGGCCAAGAACGCGCTGGTGCGCAGCCGCGCCAACTTCAACGACATGCGCAACGGCATCATCTTCGATTCCGGCGTGCGCGATCAGTGGGGCAACGTGCGCACCCTCATGCAGCCGAACCAGCCGAGCTGGTCGTGGATCCCCACCTCGGGCTTCGCCGCCGGAGTCGGCCCGACATCGCGCCAGATCATGAGCTTCATGCAGGTCTACGACTGGAACGACGACGGCGGCTGGAGCTGGAAGACCGACCACAGCGGCCTGGCCTGGTCGGACGACGACGGCGAGAACTGGCAATGGATGCAGGGCGCCGCCTGGCCCAACAACCCCGACCGCTCCGACGTGTTCCAGGTGATGGCGCTGGCGCCCGACAACGACGGCTGGGTCTACGTGGGCGGCACCCAGAACGGGCGCCGCAACGACGGCCTGCACATGGCGCGCGTGCGCATCGACCGCATGCACGACCGCACCCAGTACCAGTACTGGGACGGCCGTGAATACCGCGCCGGCGCGCCGGCGGTGTCGATCGTGCCCGGCCCGGTCGGCGAGCCGAACCTGCACAAGTTCGGGGCGCTGTGGCTGCTCACCTACATCAACGTCTTCGCCAACTTCATCGGCGCGATCCAGCTGCGCACCGCGCCGCGGCCGGAGGGCCCCTGGTCGGCGCCGCTCGACCTGATCGGGCCGATGCAGATCCCCGGCATGTACGGCGGCTTCATGCACCCCTGGAGCGGCGGCAACACGCTCTACACCACGGTCTCGCGCTGGAACCCCTACTGCGTGTACCTGTGCGAGCACATCCTGCCCTTCAACATGAACACCGGGCCCGGGCTCTGAGCCCGCGTTCGAGTCGCCGCCCGCCGCCGCTCGACCGCGCCGCGCGCAGGGACGGACGAGGGCGTAGTCTTGATCTTCCGCAAGACGCGCCCCACATCCCCGCGATGACCCAGCAGCAACGCGACTTCACCCTCGACCCCGCCGACACCGAGCGCCTGGCCAATCTGGCCGGGCCGTTCGACGGGCATCTGCGCCAGATCGAACTGCGGCTGGGCGTGGAGATCGCCAACCGCGGCAACGTCTTCCGCGTGACCGGCGCCGACGCCGACGCCGTCGACCGCGCCGAGAAAGTGCTGCGCGCGCTGTACGCCGAAGCCGGCGAGGAAACCTTCGACGGACAGGGCATCAACCTGCGCCTGAGCGCCATCGCCGGCGCCGGCCGTGACGCCGCCGATCCCGACTACGCGCCGCAGGACGTGGCGATCCGCGTCAAGCGCGGCACCATCCGCGGGCGCGGGCCCAACCAGCAGAAATACCTGCACGCCATCGCCACGCACGACATCAACTTCGGCGTCGGCCCGGCCGGCACCGGCAAGACCTTCCTTGCCGTGGCCAGCGCGGTCGAGGCCCTGAACGAGTCGCGGGTGCAGCGCCTGATCCTGGTGCGGCCGGCGGTGGAGGCGGGCGAAAAGCTCGGCTTCCTGCCCGGCGACCTGTCGCAGAAGGTCGATCCCTACCTGCGCCCGCTCTACGACGCCCTCTACGAGATGATGGGCGTGGAGAAGGTGCTGAAGCTGCTGGAGAAATCGGTGATCGAGATCGCGCCGCTGGCCTACATGCGCGGACGCACGCTCAACGACGCCTACGTGATCCTGGACGAGGCGCAGAACACCACCATCGAGCAGATGAAGATGTTCCTCACCCGCCTGGGCTTCGGCAGCACGGCGGTGGTCACCGGCGACCTCACCCAGATCGACCTGCCCAAGCACGTCAAATCGGGATTGCGCGATGCCGTGGAGGTGCTGCGCGACGTCGACGGCGTCAGCTTCACCTTCTTCGAGGCCCGCGACGTGGTGCGCCACCCGCTGGTCGCGCGCATCGTCTCGGCCTACGACCGGCGCGACGCCAGCGATGCGGCCAGCGGGCCGTCGGCGTGACCGGCCGCATCGCCCGGGCATCGCCGCGGCTTTCGCCGGCGTTCCCGCCGACGCGCGCCTGAGCCCGGCGTCGCGGACGGATCACGGCACCCGCGTGCGTCCGGGTGTATCGTCCGCCCGTCGGTCGCGCGATACTCTGGACTTCGCTTTTCCTTTTCCGCCTTCGCCATCGCCATCGCAATGACCAAAGGCCCTGTCCGCCTGGAAGTATCCGTCGGCTACGCCCTGCCCCGCGCCGGCCTGCCGGCGGCGGTGAGTTTCCGCCGCTGGGTCGCCGCGGCGCTGGCCGGGCGCATCCGCGAAGCCGATCTGGCCATCCGGCTGGTCGACGCGAAGGAAGGCCGGGCGCTCAATCGCCACTATCGCGGCAAGGACTACGCCACCAATGTGCTCAGCTTCCCGGCCGAGCTGCCCGAAGGGGTCAAGCTGCCCCTGCTCGGCGACCTGGTGCTGTGCGCGCCGGTGATCGCCCGCGAGGCGCGCGAGCAGAAGAAGCCGCTGGCCGCGCACTACGCCCATCTCACCGTGCACGGCACCCTGCACCTGCTCGGCTGGAACCACGAGGACGCGCGCGAGGCCGAATGCATGGAGGCGCTCGAACGCGAGATCCTCGCCACGCTCGGCATCGCCGATCCCTATCTCGTTCCCTGAGCGCGGCGACCGGCGCGCGGCGCCGACGCCATGCGGCCAGGCCCGCCTACAGGCAATCGATCAGCCCGTCGTAGAGCGAACGCGTCGAGCCCGGCAGCGGCGCGTCCATCGGCGCGCCGCCCTGCAGCGCGCGCAGCAAGGCGTGGATGCCGGTGCCCGGCGCCAGCGGCGCCTGGCAGCTCCAGAAGCCCTTGTCCACGGCGATGGCGCCGCTGGCCGGATCGATCTCCTCGTTGCTCGCCGCGAACACCCACACGCAGCCGCCGATGCGGCCGCGGTCGCGCAGCACCGAGCAGCGGAAGCCCAGCGATTCGATGTTGCCGTATTCGCCTTCGCAGAAGGTATCGCCGCAGATGTCGTCGAAATTGCGTTTCAGGTTGCGGCGCAGCGTGTCCCAGGCTTCCAGCTCGGCATCCGAGCGCAGGTAGTCGATGGCGTCGACATAGACGGCGGCGAGCGGCGCGGCGCGCGCCAGGGCGGACGTGCAGGCGCCGGCCGACAATACGAGGGCGGCGGAAAGGCATAGCGCACGAGCGAACATGAGGCCTCCTTGGGGCGCATCGCCCGCGTATCGCGGGCAAGCCCACTCTGCCCGGCACGCGGCGCGGCGTTCATCGCCGCGCGGCCCGGCCGCGCGTAGGCCGCGCCAGCATGGCCCTGTCGGATTTTCCCGCAGCCGGGCAAAAAGCCTTGGCTTTCAAGGCGATCCGCGCCAACGGCCGCGCCGCCGCGGCCCGCCGGCCATGGCCGGCCGCATCGGTTAAACTGGCGCCAAGGCCCTCCCGGGCACCGATATGACCGCAATGTCTGAGGACGACAGTAGTACCCCCTCTCCCGATGTCCCGGAAAAACGGGACGCACCCGAAAAAAGACGTGGCTGGCTGGACCGCATCGGCTCCATGCTCTCGGGCGAGCCCTCCACCCGCGAAGACCTGGTCGAGCTGCTGCGCGACGTGCAGGCCGACGGCCTGATCGCCGCCGACACCCTGCGCATGATGGAAGGCGCGCTCAACGTCTCCGACCTGGCCGTGGGCGACGTGATGGTCTCGCGCGCGCAGATGGTCGCGCTGCCGGCGGACGGCAAGTTCCTCGATCTGATGAAGCAGGTGGTCGAATCCGGCCACTCGCGCTTTCCGGTGCACGGCGAGGACAAGGACGAGATCCTCGGCATCCTGCTGGCCAAGGACCTGCTGCGCGGCGTGGTCGCCGACAACGGCCCGGGCACCATCCGCGAACTGCTGCGGCCGGCGGTGCTGATCCCGGAGAGCAAGCGCCTGGACGTGCTGCTGCGCGAGTTCCGCCAGTCGCGCAACCACATGGCGATCGTGATCGACGAGTACGGCGGCGTCGCCGGCCTGGTCACGATCGAGGACGTGCTGGAGCAGATCGTCGGCGAGATCGACGACGAGCACGACGACGCCGAGGACCCGGACGCGCTGATCGCCGCCCAGGCCGACGGCCAGTACGTGGTCAACGCGCTCACCCCGATCGCCGACTTCAACGAGCGCTTCGGCGCCGACTTCGACGACGACGAGTACGACACCATCGGCGGCCTGGTCACCGCGGCCATCGGCCACCTGCCCGAGGCCGGCGAGGAGCTCACCCTCGGCCGCTTCGGCTTCCGCGTCGCCCGCGCCGACGCCCGCCGCCTGCACGCGCTGCACGTCAGCGTCCTGGGCGACAATTGAGCTCCCGGGCCCGCGCCGCGGGCCTCCCGCTTCAGTCCCCGCCGCGCCGCGGCGGGGCATGAGACAGACGCATGCCACGACCGACGAGCCCGCCGAAACTCTCGCTCATCCTCCTGCTCGCGCTCGCGCTGCTGTGCCTGCCGCTGCTGGGCAACGCCGCCACCCGCGTCGGCGTGCTGACCATGCAGCCGGGCAGCATCTTCTTCGAGCGCTTCGGCCACGACGCGCTGGTCGTCGACGACCCGGCCAGGGGCGAACCGGTCTCCTACAACTACGGTTTCTTCGACCCCGGCGAACCCGGCTTCATCGGCAACTTCGTCCACGGCGTGATGATGTACCAGCTGGTGGCGCTGCCGCTGTCGGAGGACCTGCGCTACTACCAGGAGACCGGGCGCGGCGTGTCGATCCAGTGGCTCGACCTGAGCGAGGCGGAGGCCGAGCGGCTGGCCGCCGCCCTGGCGCACAACGCGCGTCCCGAGAACGCGCGCTATCGCTACGAATATTTCACCGACAACTGCGCCACGCGCGTGCGCGATGCCATCGACACTGCGCTGAACGGCGCGCTCAAGCGCCAGCTGGAGGGCCGCTCGCACGGCAACACCTACCGCGGCGAGTCGGTGCGGCTGGCCTCGCCGGCCTGGTGGATGTGGCTGGGTTTCGACATCGGCCTGGGGCCGGCCGCCGACCGCCCGCTGTCGGTGTGGGAGGAATCGTTCGTGCCGATGCGCCTTGCCGACGCCCTGCGCGAGGTCAACGGCAGCCACGGCCGTCCGCTGGTCGGCGCCGAGCAGCGCCTGCTGCCGCACCGCATCGCGCCGGAGCCGGCGGACTTCCGCCTGCCCTGGTGGCCATGGCTGCTGTGCGGGGCGCTGATCGGTTTCGTCGCGGTCCGCGCCGCCCGGCATCGCCCGCGCGCGGTGGCCGCCGCGGCGCTGCCGTTCTGGGCGCTGTGCGTCGTGCTCGGCGCGCTGATGGCATTCATCTGGGTGTTCACCGAGCACCGGTTCGGCTGGAGCAACCACAACCTGCTGCTGCTCAATCCGCTCTGCCTGCTGCTATTGCCCGGCGGCTGGCGCATCGCGCGCGGGCGCGAAGGCGGTCGCGGCTTCGGCCGCTGGCTCGGCGTGGTCCTCGCCTGCGCCGTGGCGGCGCTGTTCCTGCTGTGGATTCCGCTCGCGCCGCAGCGCAACGCGCACTGGCTGGCGCTGCTGCTGCCGATCCACTACGGCCTGTTCCTCGCGCTGCGCCGCCGCTGACTTGCGGACCCGCCCGCGCGGGGCGCACGATGGCCGCATGAACGACGCCGCACACGTCCCGCCCCGTCCCGCCTGCGTGGTGAACTGCTCGCTCTACGGCAAGCAGGGCAAGCTGCGCGATATCTCCCTGGACGAGATCAGCGACGTCCTGGCGACCGACGACGAGACCTTCGTCTGGGTCGGCCTGTACGAGCCCGAGGACGCCGTCCTGGAAAAGCTGCAGGAGGAATTCAACCTCCACGACCTCGCCATCGAGGACGCGCAGAAAGCCCACCAGCGCCCCAAGGTCGAGTCCTACGGCGATTCGATGTTCGTCGCGGTCAATACCGCGCAGGTGATCGACGAGCGCATCCGCTACGGCGAGACCCATGCCTTCCTCGGCCAGCGCTACCTGGTCACGGTGCGCCACGGCGCGTCCTTGTCGTACAAGCCCGTGCGCGCGCGCCTGGAGCGCGAGCCGGAATTCCTGGAAATGGGGCCTTCCTACGCCCTTTACGCGGTGCTCGACGCCGTCGTCGACAACTACCTGCCGATCGTCGACGAGTTCAAGGACACGCTGGTGACGCTGGAGCAGGACGTGTTCACCGAGACCTTCCGCCGCGGCATCCTGCGCCGGCTGTACGACCTCAAGCGCGAGCTCACCTACATGCGCGTGGCGGTGACGCCGCTGCAGGACGTGCTGTCGCAGCTGGTGCGCACAAACAGCCCGCTGGTGCCGGGCGAGGTGCACCTGTACTTCCGCGACGTGCTCGACCATTCGGTGCGCATCAACGAGACCATCGACGCGCTGCGCGACATGCTGGGCACCGCGCTGGGGGTCAACCAGGCGCTGGTGACGCTGGCGCAGGGCGAGGTGGTCAAGCGCCTGGCCGGCTGGGCCGCGCTGCTGGCCGCGCCGACCCTGGTCGCCAGCTGGTACGGCATGAACTTCAAGCACATGCCCGAGCTGGGCGGGCGCTACAGCTACTACATCCTGATCGGCGCGCTGGCCCTGGGCTGCTTCGGCCTGTACCGCTATCTCAAGCACGTCCGCTGGCTGTGAGCGGGGCACGCGGCCGCCCCGCGGCGGCCGCGCCTACAACCAAAGTCTTAAGCCCGGAGCCTGCCGATTGCGGCATTGCGCATTGACCTGCGCGCGCCCCCGCGCGACCCTGCCCCATCGCTCGGAGGGCTGGCTATGAAGAACGGGTTCGGCAAGTTGGCGTGGGCGGCGATCGCCCTGCTCGGCGCCTTCTGTCTCGGCACGGTCGCGCTGCGGCGCGGCGAACAGATCAACGCGCTGTGGATCGTGGTCGCGGCGATCTCGCTGTACCTGATCGCCTACCGCTTCTACGCGCGCTTCATCGCCGACAAGGTGCTGCAGCTCGACCCCACCCGCGCCACGCCCGCCGTGATCAACAACGACGGCCTCGACTACGTGCCCACCAACAAGCACGTGCTGTTCGGCCACCACTTCGCCGCGATTGCCGGCGCCGGCCCCCTGGTCGGCCCGGTGCTGGCGGCGCAGATGGGCTACCTGCCCGGCCTGCTGTGGCTGGTGGTCGGCGTGGTCTTCGCCGGCGCGGTGCAGGACTTCGTGGTGCTGGTGCTGTCCTCGCGGCGCAACGGACGCTCGCTCGGCGACCTGGTGCGCGAGGAGATGGGCCAGATCCCGGGCACCATCGCCCTGTTCGGCGCCTTCCTGATCATGATCATCATCCTCGCGGTGCTGGCGATGGTGGTGGTGAAGGCGCTGGCGGTCAGCCCCTGGGGCATGTTCACGGTGGTGGCGACGATTCCGATCGCGATCCTGATGGGCGTGTACATGCGCTACATCCGTCCCGGCAAGATCGGCGAGATCTCGGTGGTCGGCCTGGTGCTGCTGTTGCTGTCGATCTGGCTGGGCGGCAAGGTCGCCGCCGATCCCACGTGGGGGCCGGCCTTCACCTTCAGCGCCACGCAGATCACCTGGATCCTGATCGGCTACGGCTTCGTCGCCTCGGTGCTGCCGGTGTGGCTGCTGCTGGCGCCGCGCGACTATCTTTCCACCTTCCTCAAGATCGGCACGATCATCGCCCTGGCGATCGGCATCTTCGTGGTGATGCCCGACCTGAAGATGCCGGCGCTCACCCAGTTCACCGACGGCAACGGCCCGGTCTGGAAGGGCGGCATCTTCCCGTTCCTGTTCATCACCATCGCCTGCGGCGCGGTGTCCGGCTTCCACGCGCTGATCTCCTCCGGCACCACGCCCAAGCTGCTCGCCAGCGAGGGGCATGCGCGCTACATCGGCTACGGCGGCATGCTGATGGAATCGTTCGTGGCGGTGATGGCGCTGGTGGCGGCCTCGATCATCGAACCGGGCGTGTACTTCGCCATGAACAGCCCGCCGGCGGTGGTCGGCGGCGACGTGCACGCGGTCGCGGCGGCGGTCACGCAATGGGGCTTCACGATCACGCCCGAGCAGCTGGAGGCCACCGCGAAGGAGATCGGCGAGACCACCGTGCTGGCGCGCGCCGGCGGCGCGCCGACGCTGGCCGTGGGCATCGCGCAGATCCTGCACAGCGTGCTGCCCGGCGACGGCATGATGGCGTTCTGGTACCACTTCGCGATCCTGTTCGAGGCGCTGTTCATCCTCACCGCGGTGGACGCGGGCACCCGCGCCGGCCGCTTCATGCTGCAGGACCTGCTCGGCAACTTCGTGCCGGCGCTGCGCCGCACCGAATCGTGGACGGCGAACCTGATCGCCACCGCCGGCTGCGTGGCGCTGTGGGGCTACCTGCTCTACCAGGGCGTGGTCGATCCCTTCGGCGGCATCCAGACGCTGTGGCCGCTGTTCGGCATCTCCAACCAGATGCTGGCGGGCATCGCGCTGATGCTGGGCACGGTGGCGCTGTTCAAGATGAAGCGCGACCGCTACGCCTGGGTGTGCGCGGTGCCGGCGGCATGGCTGGTGATCTGCACCAGCGCCGCCGGCCTGATCAAGATCTTCGACAGCAACCCGGCGCAGGGCTTCCTGGCCCAGGCCGGCAAGTTCCAGAAGGCGCTGGACAGCGGCGAGATCGCCGCGCCGGCCAAGTCGGTGGAGCAGATGCACCAGGTGATCACCAACGCATACGTCAACACCGGCTTGACCGCGCTGTTCCTGTTCGTGGTGTTCAGCGTGCTGGTGTACTCGGTGCGCAGCGTGCTCAAGGCGCGCCGCAACCCGCAGCGCACCGACAGGGAAAGCGCCTACGTCGAGGTCGATCCGCGGCAGCTGGCGAACCTGTGATGGACACAGCCAGCGAAAGCCGCGCCCTCGTCCCGCTCGAGCATTTCCGGACGCACAAGCGCGTCTGGCGGCGGCTGGTGCAGACCGCGCGGCTGTGCTGCGGGGTGCCGGACTACGACAACTACGTCCGGCACATGCTGGAGAAGCATCCCGACCGCGAGGTGATGGACTATCCGACCTTCTTCCGCGAGCGCCAGGAGGCGCGCTATGGCGGGCGCAGCGGTTTTCGGTGCTGCTGAGGCCCCTTCGTTCCCCCGGGACTCGTCAATCCTGCGGCTTTCGACAGCCCAACGGCCGGTCAGCAGGAATGACGCCGCGGGAAGTCGCGCCGGAAATGCCCGGCTGCCCTATCCGGCCCCGGCCATCGCGCGCAAGGTGACGCCGACGATGTAGGCCAGCACCGTGCCGGTCGCGTAGCCCAGCGCGCCGAGCAGGGCGCCGACCGGCGCCAGCGAGGGATGGAAGACCGAGGCCACCACCGGCGCCGATGCCGGTCCGCCGATGTTGCTCTGCGAGCCGAGCGCGAAATAGAAGAACGGCACGCGCAGCAGGCGCGCGGTCAGGTACAGCAGCAGGATGTGCACCAGGATCCAGATCAGGCCCAGCGCGAACAGCCAGGGCTTGTCGGCCAGCGCCAGGATGTCCATCTGCATGCCGATGCAGGCGATCAGGAAATACAGGAACAGCGTGCCAATCTTGGAGGCCCCGGCGCCGTCGAATTCGCGCAGGCGCGTGAAGCTCAGCCCCAGGCCGATGAAGGTGGACAGCACCACGACCCAGACGAAGGGCTCGTGCAGGCTGAAGGTCTTCGCCCAGGACACGTTGTCCAGGAACCAGGCCGCGACCGGCGCGGCGATGGCATGCGACAGCCCGACCGCGCCCAGCGCGATGCCGACGATGATCATCAGGTCCGACAGGCTGGCCACGCGCTGGTGCTGCTTCTGGTAACTGATCAGGCGCTGCTTCAGGTCCTCGATCGCGCCCGTGTCCGCGCCGCTGCGCGCGTCGATCGCCTGCGCACGGTTGGCGAGGAAGATCAGCACCGACATCCACACGTAGCCGACGCCGACGTCGACCACCACGAACTGGCCGAAGGTGGTTTCGTCGACCTTGAACACTTCCTTCATCGCGACCATGTTGGCGCCGCCGCCGATCCAGCTGCCGGCCAGCGCCGCCATGCCGCCCCAGGTGTCGCCGGCCACGGTTTCCGGATGCACCAGGCCCATGATCCAGAACGCGGCGAACGCGCCCAGCATCACGCTGATCGAGGCCGCCGCGTACATGAGCAGCAGCTTCGGGCCGAGCCGCAGCACGCCCTTCAGGTCGATGGTGAGGGTCAGCAGCACCAGCGCCGCCGGTAGCAGCACGCGGCTGGCGACCGGGTTGTAGAGCTTGCTGGCGTTGCCGTCGATCAGCCCGAAGCTGTTGTAGATGCCCGGGATGAAGTAGCACAGCAGCAGGGCCGGCACGTAGGTGTAGAAGCGCTTCCAGAAGCCGGCGCCGCGCGACTCGGTCCAGAACACCAGGCCGAGCGTCGCGGCGATCAGGCCGAGCACGACGATGTCGTTGGTGATGAGCGCGGTGCTGGTTTCGGTGGCTGGCATGGGTCGTCCGTCGCTTTCGCTTTCCCTCCCCCGCTGGCGGGAGGAGATCGGGGCCGCGCGTCACGCGGCCGAGGCGGGGCGGATGGGCGCTTTTGCCTTTCGCGAGCGGCCGCTCCCCCCGCTCGCTGCGCCATCCCCTCCCCCGCCATGCGGGAGAGGGACGCAAGGCGTCAGTTGCCGATGTGCTGCTTCAGCCAGGCGTTGACCGTGTCGTGCCAGAGGATGCTGTTCTGCGGCTTGAGCACCCAGTGGTTCTCGTCGGGAAAGTACAGGAACTTCGATTCGATGCCCTGGCGCTGCAGCGCGGTGAACGCGCCGATGCCCTGCTCGACCGGGATGCGGAAGTCCTGCTGGCCGTGGATGACCAGCATCGGCACGCGCCAGTCCTTGACGTGGTTGACCGGGTTGAACTTCTCGTAGGCGGCCGGCTTCTCGTAGGGCGTGCCGCCCTGCTCCCACTCGGTGAACCACAGTTCCTCGGTGGAGTACCCCATCATGCGCTGGTCGAACACGCCATCATGGTTCACCAGGCACTTCCACGCCCCGGAAGCAGGCGTGTGCCAGTTGCCGGCGATCCAGTTGACCATGAAGCCGCCGTAGCTGGCGCCCAGCGCGCAGGCCTTGCCGCCGTCGAGGAAGGCGTATTTCTCCTGCGCGGCCTTCCAGCCCTTCTGCAGGTCCTCCAGCGGGCGGTCGCCCCAGTGCTGGCTGATCGCATCGGTGAACTTCTGGCCGTAGCCGGTGGAGCCGTGGAAGTCGATCATCACCACGGCGTAGCCCTGGCCGGCATAGGTCTGCGGATTCCAGCGGTAGCTCCAGCCGTTGCCGAAGCTGCCCTGCGGGCCGCCGTGGATCAGGAAGGCGACCGGGTACTTCTTGCCGGCCGTGTAGTTCCAGGGCTTGACCACGTAGCCGTAGACGGTGTCGCCGTCCCAGCCCTTGAAGCTGAACTGCTCGAAGTCGCCGAAGGACACGCCCGAGGCCATCGCCGAGGCGTCCGGGGTGATCGCGCGCGGCGACTGCCCGTCGAGCGCAGCCGCGAACAGCTGGTCGCCGCTCTTGAGCGTGTTGCGCGCGAAGGCCAGCGTCTGGCCCGCAATCTCGAAGGCGGAAATGGTGCCCTCGCCCATCAGCTTGCTGGCCTTGCCGCTGGCGATGTCGACCGCGAACAGCGGATGCTCACCCAGGTCCTGCGCGGTGGTGTAGATCGTCTTGCCGTCGTCCGACAGGGTGATGCCGTCGGCGGAACGGTCCCAGTCCGCGGCGATCTCGCGCGTGGCGCCGCTGCCCAGGTCCATCGCCATCAGCGCGAAGCGGTCGGCCTCGAAGCCCGGGCGCTTCATGGCGCGGTAGTACAGCGTCTTGCCGTCGGCGGAGAAGGCCGGGCCGGTATCCCAGGCGGGATTGGCGGCGGTGAGGTTGCGCGTCGCGCCGGTGCCGTCGGCGCTGACCAGGTACAGGTCGAAGTTGGTCGACCACGGCTCGGCGCGGTCGGCCTTGCGCGCGCTGAGCACCAGCGACTTGCCGTCGGGAGACCAGGCGTACTCGCCGCTGTCGCCGAACGGCTTGGAGGGCACGTCGCCGGGCACGTCGGCACCGACCAGCGCCGCGCTGGCGACCTTGGCCTTGGCGCCCGGCAGCGTGGCGACGAAGACGCGGTTCAGGCGGCCGTCGTTCCACGTATCCCAGTGGCGGATGAACATGCGGTCGAACAGCTTGCCGCTGGCCTTGGCCTTGTCGGCGGCCTCGGCCTTGTCCTTGGAGCACTTGAAGTCGGCCTTGCAGTCGGCGAACGCGCCGGCGCCGAAAGCCACGCGCGTGCCGTCGGGCGAGAGCTTGTAGCTCTCCACGTCGGCGGCCAGATCGGTCAGCTGGCGCGGCGTGCCGCCGGCGGCGGGAATCGCGTAGAGCTGCGAGGAACCGGACTTCGCGCTCAGGAAGTAGACGGTGGCGCCGTCGGGCGAGAACGCCGGCGAGTTGACGTTCCAGCCGTCGGGCGTGAGCCGCTTCGGCGGCGCGGCATCGCGCGCGGCCAGATCCTCGATCCACAGCGAGGTGGAGCGCTTGGCGAGCTTGTCGTCGATCGTCGCCTTGGCGAACACCAGCTTGCGGCCGTCGGCCGAGAGCGTCGGCGAGGAATAGCGGTCGAGCTTGACCAGATCGCGTACCTCGAAGCCGCGCTGGGCGAAGGCGATTGCGGGCAGCGCGAGCAGCAGCGCGGCGGGAAGGACGGCGTGGCGAAGTTTCATGGACTTCCTCTGGTCGAATTCAATGGCGACCGCGCGGCCAAGCTGCCGCGCGGCGTGATCGCGGCGGCTCAGATCCGGCTCTGCTCGATCTCTTCCGGCTTGGCCTTGACGCTGGTGCGATACAGCAGCCAGGCCACCACGACCAGCACGGCCAGGCCGGCGAACTGGCCCAGGTGCAGGTTCTCCGGCAGCGCCAGCACGTCGCCGCGCTCGGAGACCACGATCGGGATCGCGATGCCGATGCCCATCAGCGCCTCGCCGGTGATCAGCCCGGCGGAGAACAGCACGCCCGGGCGATGCAGGCGATCCCGCTGTTCTTCGGTGCCCCCCACGAGCCCGCGCCGGCGCTCGACGAAATACGACAGCAGGCCGCCGAGGAAGATCGGCACCATCAGCGTCAACGGCAGGTAGATGCCGATCGCGGCCGCCAGCACCGGAACGCGGAAGTGCGAGCCGCGCTTTTTCAGGATCTCGTCGATCACGATGACGATGGCGCCGATCACGCCGCCGGCGGCGATCATGTCCCAGGGAAGATGGCCGCCGAACATGCCCCTGGCGACCGATGCCATCAGCATCGCCTGCGGCGCGTTGAGGGATTGCGGATGTTCCGGCGTCGGCGGGCCGATGCCGTATGCGGTGGCGAGCAGGTTCAGCACCGGCGCCATGATCAGTGCGCAGGAGAAGGCGCCGATGCCGAGCATCAGCTGCTGCTTCCACGGCGTGGCGCCGACGATGTAGCCGGCCTTCAGGTCCTGCAGGTTGTCGCCGCCCACCGCGGCGGCGCAGCAGACCACGGCGCCGATCATGATCGCCGCCACCGCGCCGATCTCCGAGTCGCGGCCCAGCAGCAGCATCAGCACGACCGAGGCGAACAGGATCGTCGCGATGGTGATGCCCGAGACGGGATTGTTGGAGGACCCCACCAGGCCGGCGAGATAGGCCGAGACCGAGACGAACAGGAAGCCGGCGACGATCATGATGATCGTCATCGGGATGCTGACCGCGAAGTTGCCGACGATCAGCTGGTACAGCCCCAGCAGCGGCAGCGTGAACACCAGCAGCGCGACCAGCATCCACTTCATCGGCAGGTCGCGCTCGGTCTCCGCGACCACTTCGCCCGCGCCCTTGCGCGCCGCGGCGATGCCGCTCTTGATTCCCGAGAGCAGCGACTTGCGCAGCGAGAACAGCGTCCACATGCCGCCGATCAGCATGGCGCCCACGCCCAGGAAGCGGATCTTCTCGCCGCGGATGATCGAGGAGATCTCGGCGGCGGTCTTGCCGACCAGCTTGGCCGCCAGTTCCGGATCCGAGTTGAGCAGGAAGGCGTGATAGAACGGCGTGGCGATGTTGTCCGACAGGATGCTGCCGGAGACCACCACGATGCCGATGTTGAGGCCGACGATGTAGCCCACGCCCAGCAGGGCCGGCGACAGGTTCGTGCCCATGTACGCCAGGTACTTGCCGAAGAAGCCGGCTCCGGCCGCGTTGTCGGGAATCAGGCGCAGCCCGCTCTCGGCCATCAGCTTGACCAGCGCGCCGATGCCGGCGGAGATGCCGAGGATCTTCAGCCCGGGCCCCGGGTTCTCGCCGGCCTTGAGCACTTCGGCCGCGGCCTTGCCTTCCGGGAAGGGCAGCGGATCCTCGACGATCATCGAGCGGCGCAGCGGCACCGAAAACAGTACGCCGAGCAGGCCGCCCAGGCCGGCGATCGCCAGCACCCAGGAATAGCGGAAGTCCTGCCAGTAGCCGAGGATGATCAGGGCCGGGATGGTGAAGATCACGCCCGCGGCGATCGACGAGCCGGCCGAGGCGCCGGTCTGCACGATGTTGTTCTCGAGGATGGTACCGCCGCCGAGCAGCCGCAGCACGCCCATCGACACCACCGCCGCCGGGATCGCGGTGGCGATGGTCAGGCCGGCGAACAGGCCCAGATAGGCATTGGCGGCCGAGAGGACCATCGCCAGCACCATTGCCAGCAGTACGGCCCGGAAGGTCAATTGCGGCATCGCCGGCTTGTTCATCATTCTGGCCCCAGCACCAAATTAGCCCGCCAAGCTAATCGCTGGGGGCGGGCAAGTCCAGTGCCCGGCTTGTCCGGCGATGCCGGACAAGCCCCCAAAGTTTGCCCGGCAAA
Organism: Luteimonas aquatica; assembly: GCF_022662575.1. Taxonomy (GTDB): domain Bacteria; phylum Pseudomonadota; class Gammaproteobacteria; order Xanthomonadales; family Xanthomonadaceae; genus Luteimonas; species Luteimonas aquatica. The sequence continues at coordinate 61,059 of NZ_JALBFU010000003.1, forward strand.
CTTTGGGCCCCGGGGCTTCTTTTACCTCCGAATCCCCGCCGCTTCGCGGCGCCCCCTTTACCAAAGGGGGCTGCTCCCCAGGACGGGTGTCGAGAACTGGCGGCTGCGCCCACGCCCTTGCATCCAAGGGGTGCAGGGGCAAACCGATTTACAATCGGCCGCTTTCGTACGGGACCCAGGCATGTCCGCGACCGGCTTCAGCGAGATTCGCGCGCGGGAGGATTTTCTCGGACATCCCAAGGGCGTCTACGTCTGTTTCTTCACCGAGATGTGGGAGCGCTTCTCCTTCTACGGGATGAAGGCGCTGCTGCTGTTGTACCTGCTCAAGCACCACGGCTTCGGCGACGACGCCGGCTACGACCTGATCGGCGCCTACGGCGGTCTGGTCTATGCGGTGCCGGTGATCGGCGGCATGATCGCCGACCGCTGGCTGGGCATGCGCAAGTCGGTGCTGCTGGGCGGCGTGCTGCTGTGCCTCGGCCACCTCGGCATGGCCGTGGAAGGCCAACAGGCGCATCTGGTCAATGGCGTGATGGTGCGCGACGAAGGCGCGCTGCAGGCGTTCTACCTGTCGCTGGCGCTGATCATCATGGGCGTGGGCTTTCTCAAGCCGAACATCTCCACCATCGTCGGCAGGCTCTACGCCGAGGACGATCCGCGCCGAGATTCGGGCTTCACCGTGTTCTACGCCGGCATCAACGTCGGTGGCCTGTTCGCCGGCCTGGTGTGCGCCTTCCTCGGCGAAACCTACGGCTGGAAATACGGTTTCGGCGCGGCCGGGGTCGGCATGGTCGCCGGGCTGGCGATGTTCCTGTGGGGGCAGCGCTACCTGCACGGCCATGCCGAACCGCCCGATGCCGCGAAGCTGCGCCAGCGCGTCGGCCCGTTGCGCCGCGAACACTGGATCTATGCGGGCACGGCCCTCGGCGTCGCGCTGATCTGGCAGCTGATCCAGCGCAACTGGACGGTGCAGGGCGCGATGCACCTAGTCGCGCTGGCGTTCGTGCTGTGGTTCGCGTGGTTCCTGATCCGCCACTGCAGCAAGGTCGAGCGCCAGCAGATGATCGCGCTGCTGGCGATGATCCTGGCCGTGCTGGTGTTCTTCACCCTTTACGAGCAGAGCTTCGGCTCCTGGGTGACCTTCACCGACCGGCTGCTCACCAAGGACATGTTTCCCTCCCTGGTCAGCGACGCCAGCGGCACCCTGCCCTGGTCGCTGTTCATGATGGCGGCCAGCCCGGTGCTGATGGTGATCGCGCTGCGCGCCAGCGACCGCGGCGCGCGCGCACTGTCCCTGTCCATGATCGGATTGCTGGTGCTGGGTCTGACGGTGGCCTGTTTCCGCGACGTGGTGCTGGTGCCGCAGACCGCCGGCTCGCTGACCTTCCTCGGCTCGTTCTTCGTCGTGCTGCTCTCGCCGCTGTTCGCCTGGCTGTGGCCATGGCTGGAACGGCGCGGGCGCAACCCGAGCAAGCCGTTCAAGAGCGGAATCGGCCTGCTGTTCGCGGGACTGGCCTTCCTGCCGCTGCTGGTCGCCGCCAAGGCGGCCGGCACCGGCGTCCCGGCCAGCGTGTGGTGGCTGGTGCTGGCCTATCTGCTGCTGGAGATCGGCGAGATGTGCCTGTCGCCGATCGGGCTCTCGGCGGTGACCCAGCTGTCGGTGGCGCGCGTGGTCGGCCTGATGATGGGCGGGTTCTGGCTGGCGACCGCCTACTCGGAACTGCTGGCCGCGCAGTTCGGCAAGCTGGCCTCGATCGAGGTGCCGGACGGCGCGGCGATGGATCTGGCCGAGGCCGCGGGCAAGTACGCGCACCTGTTCTCGCTGATGCTGTGGGTCGGCCTGGGCTGCGCCGTCCTCGCCTTCGCGGTCGCGCCGCTGCTGCGGCGCATGATGCACGGGGTCAAGTAGCGGGCCGGCCGATCCGGCCCGCGTGCGGCCTACTTGGCCTGCGCCGCGCCGGCGGTGGCCCCGCCGATGTTGCGGCCCAGGAACGCGAGCAGTTTGGTGTAGTACTCGGTCCTGTGCGGCTGGGTGTAGAAGCCATGGCCTTCGCTCGGGTAATACAAGGTCTCGACCGGCACGTTGGCCGTGCGCAGCGCCTTCTCCATGGCTTTCGTGTGCTCGATCGGCGCCCGCTTGTCCTCGCCGCCCGCGGCCAGGAACACCGGCACCTTGATGCGGTCGGCCAGGTAAACCGGCGATACCGACGCCAGCGCGTCCTTCTCGCCGATCCATTCGCGGATGTACGCCGCGCCAGCCTCGCTTTCCTGGGTGTCGCCGCGCTTGTACATCATGGGAAGGTCGTACACGCCGATATAGCCCGCCGCGCACTTGTAGAGACCGGGCTCCTTGGCCGCGCCCATCAATGCGGCATAGCCGCCGTAGCTCGCACCGTAGATGCAGACGCGCCCGGCATCGGCGATGCCTTCGCGAATCGTCCACTTGGTGGCGTCGGTCAGGTCGTCCTGCATCTTTCCGCCCCACTCGCGCGCGCCCGCATTCCGGAATGCGCGTCCGCGACCGCCGGAACCGCGGAAGTTGACCTGCAGCACCGCGTAGCCCGCGCTGGCGAGCAGTTGGGCCTCGTCGTCGTACCGCCACTCGTCGTAGATGCCGAAGGGGCCGCCATGCGGCAGCACGACCATGGGCAGGTTGTGCGCCTCCTGCCCCGCCGGAAGCGTGACGTAGCCCTTCAGCTCCAGGCCGTCGCGGGCCTGCAGGGAAATCGGGCGGCGCTCGCCGCGCTTGGCCGGATCGATCCAGGGGCGCGTGCTGAGCAGGAAGGCGGCGGTCTTGGCCTGCGTATCGAAGATGTAGAACTCGTCGGCCCCACGGTCCCCGCTCACCTGCACCAGCGCGAACTTGCCGTCGGCGGTGTAGGAGGTGACGAACGGCGAACGGCCGGCGAAGGCCGCTTCGAGCGAGCGGTACAGCCGCGCCTCCGGCGAGGCCGTGTCGAAGAAGCCGGTGCGCAGCTTGCCGACGTAATAGCGCGCACCGACCGGGATCGAGGTGCCCTGCCTGTAGATGATCGTGCCCGGACTGGCGTCGGCGTCCTGCAGCAGGTCCTTGCGCGCCTTGGACTCCATGTCCATCGAGACGATCTTGTCCGGCCCGTTGGCCTGCTGGACCTGCAGATAGGCGACCTTGTCGTCTGCCGAGAATCCGATCGGCGTTTCGACGCGGCCGCTGGCGCTCTCGTCGTTCACCAGCTCCCAGTCGGCATTGGTCCCGCGGCGATGGTAGAGCTTGTTCACGTTGTCCAGGCCGCCGCCGTAGACGAAGCGCACCTGACCGGCGTTGTCGGTCATGAAGTCGGCGTTGCGCATGGGCGCACGGGCGATCTGCCGGCGCTTTCCGCTGCGCACGTCCATGATCTCCACGCGCGAGGACGGATCGTTGCCGAAGGTGCTGACCGAGATCACCACGTTGTTCTCGTCGGCCGGAAGACTGTCGATCAGGAAGGCCGCGACCTGCTCGTTCTTCTTGGTGACGATGTTGGTGCCGGTGGTCATCACGTCGACGCTCTGGCCGACCAGGATTTCCGCGTTCTTGCCGTTGGCGTCGATGGCGTAGATGTCGCCCGTGGGCCGGGGCTGGTCCATGGCGCCGATCTTCCGCGCCGTGCTGATCAGCACGCGATTGGGGTTGACCCAGGTGAAATCGTAGACGACGGTGTTCTTGCCGATGCTGAAGCCGGCGGAGATCTTGTTGTCCGACCGCCGCAGGATGACCAGGCCGGTCCGGTCCTCGAGGGGAATCGTGGCGGCGTAGTACTCGCCGGTCGGCGAAATCTTGATGTCCTCGAACTCGGCCTTCTTGATGTAGGGCGCGATATCGAACTGGACCGGCGCCTTGTCCTGCGCCGGCGCGGCAGTGAATGCCAGGGCCAGCGGCAGCAACGCGACCGTCGCCATCTTGGATGCTCGTTTCATGATGCCCCCTCGCCTGCGATTCGGGTCGCCGCGGCCGTCGGCCGTGGCGCCCCCTTCCCCTGCCGCCGCCGTCGCGACGACGGCGGGCCGAACGCCTGTTTCAGTTGCTCGCCGTTTCCGGCGCGCCCTTACCGATGTGCTTGTCGAAGAACCCCAGCATCTTGGTGTACAGGTTGAGGTTGTTCTCTTCCTTGTAGTAGCCGTGCATTTCCCCGGACTGGATGATCATCCCTTCCGGCGGGTTGCCCGCGGCGATCAGCGCCTTGTTCATCGCCTCGGTGTGCTCGGGCGGACAGCGCGGGTCGCGGGCGCCGGCGGCCAGGTAGACCGGCAGCTTGATCTGCGCCGCATGGGTCACCGGCGACATCGCGTCCTGCTCGGCGCGGGTCTTGCCGAAGGAGCGCAGCAGGTAGCGCCGGCCGTCCTCGCGCTTGCTGGTGTCGCTCTTGTCCATCTGGATCTGCGCGTCGTACATGCCGACGTAGCCGAAGGCGCACTTGAACAAGCCCGGCGCCCGCGCCGGGGCCATCAGCGAGGTGTAGCCGCCGAAGCTGCCGCCGTAGATGCAGATGCGGTCCTTGTCCGCATAGCCTTGCTGCACCGCCCAGTTGGTGGCGTCGATGACGTCGTTCATGATGCCCTGCGACCACTGGCCATAGGCCTTGTCCTGGAAGCCCTTGCCGAAACCGCCCGAGCCGCGGTAGTTGACCTGCAGCACGAGGTAACCGCGGCTGGCCAGCAGCTGCGTCTCCCAGTTGAAGCGCCAGTCGTCGCGCGGCCCCATCGGGCCGCCGTGCGGGTTGACGATCATCGGCAGGTTCTTGCCGCTGGAGCCGTTGGGAATGGTGAGGTAGCCGTAGACCTTGAGCCCGTCGCGCGTGGTCAGCGAGAAGGGCTTCACGCTCGCCATCTTCTTCGGGTCGAGCCATTTGCGTCCCTGCAGCATGAAGCGCGCCTTGCCGGTGTCGCGGTCGTACAGGTACAGCTCGCCGGGATTGGTGTCGCTGTAGACCGAGACGACGATCTGCTTGCCGTCCTTGGTCGCGCTGGCGAAATCGACGAACTGGCCGGGGAACGCGGCGGCCAGGGACTGGTAGATCTCCGCGTCCGGATGCTTCTCGTCGATCATGGTCACGCGCGGCGCGCCGGCCTCGGTGAAGGCCGCGATGATCGTGCCGCCGTCGGCGGCCTGGATGTAGCCGGCCGGGTCGGACACCGGGTCCTGGAACAGGCTGTGGAAGTCGCCGCTCGCCTTGTCGACGGTGCCGAAGGCCTCGGGCCGGTTGCCGTCGCTCTGCGTGGCGTAGATCGCGCCGTCGGGCGAGGCGCCGATCACCGACAGCATCTTGCCCGAGTCCTTCGAGCTGTTGACCTTCTTCCAGGCGCCGCTTTCCTCGCGCACGTACAGCTCGTTGTGCGAGTCGTATTCGCCCTCGGCGTTCTCCTGGTCGTAGCAGACCGCATAGCGCGGCGCCTTGGCCGCGTCAAGCACGATCTCGCAATTGTCGCGCGGCGCCCGCGCCAGCGACTTGCGCCGGCCGCTCAGCGTATCCATGAGCACGACCTCGGTGCCGGCGCCGTCGGAGGAGCGCGGATAGGTCACGCTCATCACCACGTTGGTGTCGTCGTCCTTGAGCGTGTCCAGCAGGCTGAAGCGCTCGTTGCCGATCTGCTTGCCGCGCTGGGTGGCGTCGCGGGTGCCGAAGAACACCAGCGGACGCGGCTGCGAGCCGTCGGCGTTCACGCCGTACCATTCGCCGGTATTGAATGGCGCGGCGAAGCGGCCGAACTTGCGCACCGAATTGAACAGCAGCCGCTCCGGGCTCACCCAATAGAACTGGCCGACGCTCTTCTCGTCGGGCAGCTGGTTGATCTTGACCAGGCTCAAGTCCTTGGTCCGCATCACGGCGAGCACGTCCTGCTCGCCCTTGTCGACGGTCATGGCCAGGTACTCGCCGTTGGGCGAGATCTTGACCGTGCTGTAGGTCGGATGCTTGACGAAATCGCTGATCGGAATCTGTTCCGCAGCGAAGGCAGGCGCCGACAGCGCGGCGACGGAAACGAGCGCTGCGAGCGCGTTGGTGCGTATTTTCACGTTTTTCCCCCTTGACACGTCCCTGACCGGCCGTCGTGGCCGGCAGGGCGATTCTAATGTCAGCGGGGGGCCAGGTCACCCATGACCCGGGCCAGGTCCTGCTGCCACTGCGGCAATTGCAGGGTGAGCGCGCTTTCCAGCGGCGCGCATTCCAGGCGCGAATAGGCCGGGCGCCGGGCCGGCGTCGGATACTCGGCCGTGGCGATCGGCGTGACCGTCGGGGCCTTGCCGAGCATGCCCGCCGCGGCCGCGCCGGCCACGATGGCCTCGGCGAAACCGTGCCAGGTCGTTTCCCCGGCGGCGGTGAGGTGGTGCACGCCCTGGAAGGACGGCCGCGCCAGCGCGCGGGCGGTGACGTCGGCGATCAGCACCGCGGACGTCGGCGTGCCGACCTGGTCGGCGACCACGCGCAGCTCGTCGCGCTCCTTGGCCAGGCGCAGCATGGTCAGCAGGAAATTCTTGCCGTGCGCGGCATAGACCCAAGCCGTGCGCAGGATCAGGTGCCGCGCGCCGCTGGTCTGGATCGCCTGTTCGCCGGCGAGCTTGCTGGCGCCGTACACGCCCAGCGGCGAGGTCGGATCGTCCTCGCGATACGGACGCGTGGCGGTGCCGTCGAAAACGTAGTCGGTGGAGTAATGCACCAGCGGCAGGCCGCGCCGCGCGCAGGCCGCGGCGATCGCGCCGGGCGCCTGCGCGTTGGCGCGGAAGGCCGCCTCGGCATCCTGCTCGGCGCGATCGACGGCCGTGTAGGCGGCGGCGTTGACCACCACGTCCGGCTCTACGCGGTCGACGATGGCCGCAAGTTCGGCGGGACGGTCGAAATCGGCCGCCTCGCAGCGTCCGCCCCCGGGCAATTCGCCGCTGCGCGTGGTGGCCACGACCTCGCCGAGCGGCGCCAGGCTGCGGCGCAGCTCGGTTCCGACCTGCCCGTTGGCGCCGAACAGCAGGATCTTCAAGGCACGGCCTGCGCGGGCTGGTAGAGCGGCAGGCGCGCCTCGGGCACGTCCGCCAGCAGCGGCGCGCGCGTGTCCTTCTCCGACAGGATCGGCTCGGCCACCGGCCAATCGATCGCCAGCTGTGCGTCGTTCCAGCGCACGCCGGCGTCGGCCTCGCGGTCGTAGGTCTCGGTGCACAGGTAGGTGAAGGTGGCGTGCTCGCTGAGCACGGCGAAACCGTGCGCGAAGCCCTCGGGAATCCAGAAGTGGCGGCGGTTCTCGCCGCTGAGCAGCACCGCGGTCCACTTGCCGAAGTGCGGCGAGCCGCGGCGGATGTCGACAGCCACGTCCCAGACCTCGCCTTCCAGCACCGACACGTACTTGCCCTGCGGCTTCGGCCATTGGTAGTGCAGGCCGCGCAGCACGCCGCGCGCCGAACGCGAGACGTTGCCCTGCACGAAACTGGGCGTCAGGCCGTGCGCGGCCAGCTTGTCGCGGTTGAAGGATTCGAAGAAGTAGCCGCGGTCGTCGCCGAACACCTGCGGTTCGATCACCACGCAGCCCGGCAGGTCGGTCTCGATGATCTTCACGGCACGAACCCGCGCTCGGCCAAGCTGAGCAGGTATTGGCCGTAGCCGTTCTTGGCCAGGGCGCCGCCCAGCTTTTCGAGTTGCGCGGCGTCGATCCAGCCGTTGTTCCAGGCGATCTCCTCCGGGCAGCACACGCGCAGGCCCTGCCGCGCCTCGATGGTCTCGATGTAGTTGGAGGCTTCCAGCAGCGACTGGTGCGTGCCGGTATCGAGCCAGGCATAGCCGCGGCCCAGCTGTTCCAGGTGCAGCTGGTCCTGGTCGAGATAGCAGCGGTTGAGGTCGGTGATCTCCAGCTCGCCGCGCGGCGAGGGCTTGAGGCCGGCGGCGAAATCGCTGGCGCGTCCGTCGTAGAAGTACAGGCCGGTGACCGCGTAGTTGGAGCGCGGCTTGGCCGGCTTCTCCTCCAGGCCGACGACCTTGCCGCCGCCGTCGAATTCGGCCACGCCGTAGCGCTCCGGATCCTTCACCCAGTAGCCGAACACGGTCGCGCCCAGGTCGCGCGCGTCCGCGCGCTTGAGCAGCGCGCTCAGTCCGGGGCCGTGGAAGATGTTGTCGCCGAGCACCAGGCAGCTGGGCTTGCCGTCAACGAACTCGCGGCCGATCAGGTACGCCTGCGCCAGCCCGTCCGGGCTCGGCTGCACCGCGTACTCGATGCGCATTCCCCAGCGCGAACCGTCTCCGAGCAGCGCCTTGAACAGCTGCTGCTCGTGGGGGGTGTTGATGATCAGGACTTCGCGAATGCCCGCCAGCATCAGCACGCTCAGCGGGTAGTAGATCATCGGCTTGTCGTAGACCGGCAAGAGCTGCTTGCTGATCGACTGGGTGATCGGATACAGACGCGTACCCGAGCCGCCCGCCAGAATGATGCCTTTGCGTTCAGTCATAGATGACCCTTGAGATCGGACGTTGTCCAGTGGGTTTTCGCCGCGGACGCGCGCCGCGGCGCGGCGGTCTCACGCGGCGTTGCCGATGCGCTCCAGGCGATAGCTGCCGTCCAGCACGCGGCGCACCCAGGCCTGGTTGCCCAGGTACCAGTCGACCGTGTCGGCGATGCCCTGCTCGAAGCTGTGCGCCGGCGTCCAGCCCAGCTCGCCCTTGAGCTTGGAGGCGTCGATGGCGTAGCGGCGGTCGTGGCCCGGACGGTCCTTCACGTAGGTGATCTGGGAATTGCGCGGCTTGCCGTCCTCGCGCGGCCGGCGCTCGTCGAGCAGCGCGCAGATCGCGTTCACCACTTCGATGTTCTGCCGCTCGGCGTCGCCGCCGACGTTGTAGGTCTCGCCGACGCGGCCGCGCTCGAGCACCGCGCGGATCGCCGAGCAGTGGTCGCCCACGTACAGCCAGTCGCGCACGTTCTTGCCGTCGCCGTAGATCGGCAGCGGCTCGCCGGCGATGGCCTTGGCGATGACCAGCGGGATGAGCTTCTCCGGGAACTGGTAGGGACCGTAGTTGTTCGAGCAGTTGGTGGTCAGCGTGGGCAGCCCGTAGGTGTGGTGGAAGGCGCGGACCAGGTGGTCGGATGCGGCCTTCGACGCCGAATACGGCGAGTTCGGCGCATAGGCCGTGGTCTCGGTGAACTTGCCGTCGTCGCCGAGCGATCCGTACACCTCGTCGGTGGACACGTGCAGGAAGCGGAAGCCCGCGGCCGCCTCGCCCTGCAGCGACTTCCAGTAGTCGCGCGCGGCCTCGAGCAGGGCCAGGGTGCCGACGACATTGGTCTGCACGAAGGCGCCCGGGCCGTCGATGGAGCGGTCGACGTGGCTCTCGGCGGCGAAATTGACCACCGCGTCCGGGCGGCGCTCGGCCAGGATCCGCGAGACCAGGGCCCGGTCGCCGATGTCGCCCTGGACGAAGCTGTAGCCGGGGTGGCCGTCGAGCGAGGCAAGCGTGTCGCGATTGCCGGCATAGGTGAGCGCGTCGAGATTGACGATCTCGACGCCCTCGGCAACCGCTTTCAGGACGAAGTTGCCGCCGATGAACCCGGCGCCGCCGGTGACCAGCCAAGTTGGCATGTAGGAGAGCTCCTCGAAGTGGTGCGAACCCAGCCGATGCGGCCGGCGCAAGAGCCTGAACCGCTTCAGTGACGAAGGCCGGGCCAGGACAAAGCCGGAATTGTACATGCCGCAACCTGGATGCCCGGTGTGCGCAAGCGCACGGCGCGCTGTCCGGAAACCGTTTCCATCCAGGCCCGCCTCCTCGCCGGTGCGGCTCGCATCGCGACACGAAGCGATCGGCGGGCGTCGCGCCATCGCCCGCGCGAACGGTCCGCAATGGCGCCCGGCGGCGCCTGCCCGCGGTCATCCCGAAGGGCCGGTGCCGCCTTGCGCCGCCGTGCGATGCCGGGCCGATCCGGCCGATCCGGCCGATCCGCCGTCGCCCGGCCCCGGGCAGGCGCGCCCCGAAATTCGACGCCCAGCCGAACTGTATCCAATTGATTTTCAAGGAAAATTCATCGCTTGTCAGGTGCCCGGATGACGCGCAATATGCGCAAGTCGCCGCTCGGCGACAATTTCGCCTTTTTCGCGCAGACATCCGGACATCGCGACGGTCCGGACGGCGCACCCGTACCAGCCAGCGGCGCATATCCCGATGCACACCAACCCAGGCGCGAATCGACCGCCCGTCGACAAATTCCAGGCTCGCCGCATCGAGCTGGCGGAAGCGGCATTGGAAACCCTGGGCGAGCTCGGCTACGCCCGCACCAGCCTGCGCGAGATCGCGCAGAAGTCGGAATTCACCCACGGCGTGCTCCACTACTACTTCGCCGACAAGCACGACCTGATCAACTGCAGTATCCGCCACTACAAGTCCAAGTGCATCACCCGCTACGACGGCCTGCTCGCCACCGCCCGGACGCAGGAGGAACTGCTGCAGGGCTTCCTCGACAAGCTCGCCGAGACCCTGCGCGCCGAACCGCGCATGCACTGCCTGTGGTACGACCTGCGCGCGCAGGCCCTGTTCGAGAACGCCTTCCGCGCCGACGTGGCGGAGATCGACCGCCGCCTGGAGGCGATGACCTGGCGCGTGTTCAGCCGCTATGCGGAGCTCGGCGGCCAGCAGCCGACGCTCGGTTCGGCCGCGCTGTACGCGCTGCTCGACGGGCTGTTCCAGCAGTGCCTGTTCCGGCATGTCTCCAACGATCCGCAGGCGATCCCCGACCTGCTGCGGGAACTGCGGCGCCTGCTGCCGATGCTAGGCTGAATCGCCGCCGCGTCCTGGTCCGGACCGGCCGCCGCGCGGCGCCGGACACTTCCCTGGCCGCCGTCGGGGCGCGGTGCACGTTCGCCCCATCCTCTTCCCGCCGATCGCCCGCATGCAACGTACGCCTCCGATGCCCCAGCACGCCCCCGTCGACATCGCGGCGGTGGTCGACGGCCATCGCATCGGCGCGTTCCAGCTCGGCCTGTTCGCGCTCTGCGGCCTGTGCCTGATCGTCGACGGCTTCGACGTGCAGGCGATGGGCTACGTCGCGCCGGCGATCGTTCGCGACTGGGGCATCGACAAGGCCAGCCTCGGCCCGGTGTTCGGTGCTGGGCTGTTCGGCATGCTGGTCGGCTCGATGGCCTTCAGCATGCTGGCCGACCGCATCGGGCGGCGCCCGGTGCTGATCGGCGCCACCGCCTTTTTCGGCATCTGCATGCTGGCCACGCCGCTGGCCCGCAACGTGCAGCAGCTGCTGGCGCTGCGCTTCGTCACCGGGCTGGGGCTGGGCTGCATCATGCCCAACGCCATGGCGTTGGCCGGCGAATTCAGTCCGGCGCGCGTCAAGGCCTCGGTGATGATGATCGTCTCCTGCGGCTTCACGCTCGGCGCGATCCTCGGCGGCCTGCTGTCCGCGGCGCTGATTCCCGCTTTCGGCTGGCAGTCGGTGTTCCATGTCGGCGGCGCGGTGCCGCTGCTGATCGCCGCGGCGATGCTGGTCTTGCTGCCGGAGTCGATGCAATTCCTGGCGCTGCGCGGTACGCGCCCCGAACGCATCGCCGCCAGCCTGAGACGCATCGCGCCGGCGCTCGCGCTCGGCCCCGGCACGCGCTACCTCGCGCCGGGCGAAGGATCGGATCTCGCCGCGCCGATGCTGCGGCTGTTCCAGGACGGCAGGGCCAGGGGCACGCTGCTGTTGTGGGCGATCAACTTCATGAACCTGATCAACCTGTATTTCCTCTCCAACTGGCTGCCGACGCTGATCGACGAGGCCGGCCATGCGCCGACCTACGCCGTGCTCGCCGGCACGATGCTGCAGGTGGGCGGCGCCGTCGGCACGCTGACCCTCGGCTGGGTCATCGACCGCAAGGGATTCGCGCCGGTGCTGGTGCCCTGCTTCCTGCTGGCCGCACTGGCGATCGCGCTGATCGGCCAGGCCGCCGGCACCCTGGGCGCGGCGTTCGCGGCGATCTTCGTCGCCGGCTTCTGCATCGTCGGCGGCCAGCCGGCGGTCAATGCCCTGGCGGCGAGCTACTACCCCACGCCGATCCGCTCCACCGGCATCGGCTGGAGCCTGGGCGTCGGCCGCATCGGCTCGATCCTCGGCCCGGTGGCCGGCGGCCTGCTGATCGGGCTGCAATGGTCCTCGGCTTCGCTGTTCCTGGCGGCGGCGGTGCCGGCCGCGGTGTCGGCGGCGCTGATGTGGGCGATGCGCGGCCGCGCACGCTAGGACGGCTCGCGCGGGCGCAAAAAGAAACGGCGGGGAGCGAACTCCCCGCCATTTGCGGATGCGCGCGCGGCCGAGGCCGGCGGATGTCCGCTCGAAGCGACGATCAGAACGGAATGTCGTCGTCGGAGAAATCGTCCATCGGCGGCGCCGACTGCTGCGACGGCGCCGGACGGCGCTGCTGCTGCGGCGCGGACTCCTGGCGCTGCGGCCGCGACATGCGCTCGCCGCCGCCACCGCCGCCTTCGCCGCGGCCGCCCAGCATCTGCATCTCGTCGGCGATGATGTCGGTGGAATACTTCTCCACGCCGTCCTGGCCGGTGTACTTGTCGTAGCGGATCGAGCCCTCCACGTACACCTGCGAGCCCTTGCGCAGGTATTCGCCGGCGATCTCGCCGAGCTTGCCGAAGAACACCACGCGGTGCCATTCGGTGCGCTCCTGGGTGTTCCCGTCCCGATCCTTGCGGACCGAGGTGGTCGCCAGGCTGATGCGGGTGACGGCCATGCCACCCTGCGTGTACTTGGTGTCGGGATCGTTGCCGAGGTTGCCGACCAGAATGACTTTGTTGATGCCACGGGCCATCGAAGTTCCTTGGATTTCGCCTGAACGGGCGAGCAGTCTGCGATTATAAGCGCTCGCGGGGCATAGGCCCCCGCCCTGCCCGCGGGTCGGGAAATCCCCCACCAAGGCATGCCCGGGCGCCCGGCGGCATGGGCCGGCGGCGACGGGGCTTCGTATAATCGCCGTTCGCCTTCCTGGACCCCGCATGCACGCCACCGCCAGCCCGCAGCAGCTCGATTTCGCCGCCATCCAGGCCCTCGCCCGGGCCGACATGGCCGCCGTCGACGCGCTGATCCGCCGCCGCCTCGCCTCGGACGTGGTGCTGGTCAACCAGATCGGCGAGCACATCGTCGCCGCCGGCGGCAAACGGCTGCGGCCGATGCTGCTGTTGCTGGCCGCGCGCGCGCTCGGCCACCAGGGCGCCGACGCGCACCAGCTGGCGGCGGTGATCGAGTTCATCCATACCGCCACGCTGCTGCACGACGACGTGGTCGACGAGTCCGACCTGCGCCGTGGCCGCAAGACCGCCAACGCCCTGTGGGGCAATGCGCCGAGCGTGCTGGTCGGCGACTTCCTGTATTCGCGCAGCTTCCAGTTGATGGTGGAACTGGACCGCGTCGAGGTGATGCGCATCCTCGCCGACACCACCAACGCCATCGCCGAGGGCGAGGTGCTGCAGCTGCTGCACGTGCGCAACCCCGACACCGACGAGCCGGCCTACCTGCGCGTGATCGAGCGCAAGACCGCCGTGCTGTTCGCCGCCGCCACGCGCCTGGGAGCGCTGCTGGCCGGCGCCGACGCCGACGCCCAGCAGCGGCTGCACGACTACGGCCTGAACCTCGGCTACGCCTTCCAGATCGCCGACGACGTGCTCGACTACAGCGCCGACGAGTCCGCGCTGGGCAAGCACCTGGGCGACGACCTGGCCGAAGGCAAGGCCACCCTGCCGCTGATCCACGCCATGGCGCATTCCGACGCCGGCACGCGTGGGCGGCTGCGCGAAATCGTGGAGAACGGCGAGATCGACGCGCTGCCGGAGGTGGTCGCGGCGATCCGCGCGCAGGGCAGCCTGGACTACAGCCTCGAGCGCGCCCGCGCGTACGCGCAGGCCGCCGAGCGCGCGCTGGGCGCAGGGCCCGGCAACGAGGCCGCCGCCGCGCTGCGCGGGCTGGCGCGCTACGCGGTCGAACGCGGGCACTGAGCCCCGCGCCCGGCCACCGCGGCGCGGGAAGCCCCCGCGCCGCCGCCCGGCTCAGTCGCCGAAGCGTTCCTCGAAGAAGTCGTCCATCATCCTGTAGGCGCGCTTGGCGGCGCGCGCGTCGTACATGCAGCCCGGCTTGTTCGCCGTTTCCAGGGCGAAGCAATGCACGGCGCCGCTGAAGTTGACGAACTGCCAGTCGGCGCCGGCCGCGGTCATCTCCTTCTCGAAATCGGCGACGTAGGGCGCGGTGCTCTCGTCGGCGGCGCCGTTGAGGACCAGCAGCGGCGTCTTCACCGATTCGGTCTTCGGGCCGTAGGCCTGCAGGCCGCCGTGGAAGGTGACGATGCCGGCGAGCTGCGCGCCGCTGCGCGCCAGCTCCAGCACCGTGGCGCCGCCGAAGCAGTAGCCGAAGGCGCCGATCCTGTTCGCGTCGAGCGGGGCCTTGCCGGCCTGCGACTTCAGCACTTCGACCGCCTGGGCGATGCGCGCGCGCAGCGTCGGAATGTCGGCATAGAGCTTCTTCACCTGCGCCAGCGCGGCCTTGTCGTCCTTCGGGCGCACTTTCTTGCCGTACATGTCCACGACCAGGATCACGTAGTCGTCGTCGGCGACCTGCTTGGCCTTGTCGATCGCGGCCGGGGTGACGCCATACCAGTCGGGCACCATCACCAGGCCCGGGCGCGGGTCCCTGGACGCGTCGTCGTAGACCAGCACGCCGCTGAAGGCCTGTTTCCCGACCTTCCAGGCCACCGGCTTGGCCTGCATGGCGGCGAAGGCCGGGACGGACAGCAGGGAAAGGAGCAAAGCGGTAACGATGCGACGCATGGGGACCTCCGTGATCGGATGGGGGCGGAAGCGCTCGGCGTTCCGCGCCGCCGCAAGGCGGGCCTGGATTGTAGGGCGACGGCGGCGCGCTTGTCGTGACGCAGGCGGCGTCGCGCTCAGGGCGCGATGCCCAGCCCCGGGATCGCGGTGATCGCCTCCGGCGAGAACCCGGCCAGCTGCGCGAAGTGGCGGCCGCGCTCGGTGAAATCGCGATACACGCCGTAGCTGGGCGCCCCCGGCGACATCAGCACCACGCCCTCGCCCGCCAGGGCGCCCCGCGCGAGCGCGAGCGCCTCCTCGAGATCCCTGGCCGCATGCAGGGCGAAGCCCGCCTCGCGCGCCGGCGCCTCCAGCAAGGCATGGATGCGGCCGCCGTTTTGATGCGGCACTCCATGGCCCATGGTGACGATGGCCACGGGCGTGGCGCATGCGGGGCCGGGAGGCTGCCCCGCCTCGCGCGGCCTGTTCGACAAGGCCTCGGCGAAGTCCGTCCAGTCCAGGCCGCGGTCGTGGCCGCCCACCAGCAGCGCCACGCGGCGGCCGCGGAACACCTCCAGCGCCGCCAAGCTGGCGTGCGGCGTGGTGCTGATCGAATCGTTGACGTAGACGATGCCCTCGCGCACGCCCAGCGTCTGCAGCCGGTGCGGCAGCGGCGCGAACGAGGCCGCATGCGGTGCCAGCGCCGCCGCGTCCAGGCCGAGCGCCTCAACGGCGGTGAGCACCGCGCACAGGTTGCCGCGATTGTGCCGGCCCGGCAGCGGAATCGACGCGGTATCGAGCACCCGCGCATCGCCCCGGTACAGCAGGTCGCCGCGCAGGTGCCAGCCGTCCTCGCGCCCGAACCAGCGCACCTGCGAATCGCCCGGCAGGCGCGCGCCCAGCCCCGCCAGCCGGCGGTCCGCGGCGTTGAGCACGGCCACGTGCGGCCTGGCTTCGCTGACCAGCGCGAGCTTGTCCTCGACGTAGCGCGCCTCGCTGCCGTGCCAGTCCAGGTGCTCGGGGAAAATGTTGGTGACCACGGCGACCTTCGGCCGCACGCCCGAGGCGGCGACGTCGCGGGTCTGGTAGCTCGACAGCTCCACCGCCCAGAACTCGGCCTCGGCGTCGAGCAGTTCCAGCAGCGGCAGGCCGATGTTGCCGCACAGCGCGGTGCGGTGGCCGCCAGCGCGCAGCAGGTGCGCCAGCAGCGCCGTCGTGGTGCTCTTGCCCTTGGTGCCGGTGACGCAGACGGTGTTGGCGTCGGGCCGCTCGGCGAACCACAGCGCGGTGCCGCCGACGAAACGCGTGCCCTCGTGCGCGGCGGCCAGCGCCTCCGGCCTGTACGGGCTGATGCCGGGCGACTTGATCACGACGTCGAACGCGCCCAGGCGGCCGGCGCTGGCCTCGGTCTCCACCGACAATGCCGCGTCGCCGAGCGCGTGCGCATCGGCCGCCTCGTCGCCGCCACAAAACAGCGTCAGCGGCAGCGCGGGCAGCCGCGCGCGGATCGCGCGGTAGGCGGCGCGGCCCTCGCGCCCCCAGCCCCAGAGCGCGACGTGGCGGCCGTCCAGGCGCCGGATGCCGAAGTCCCCGTCCGCCGGGGACTCGCCGTCAGGGTGCGAATCGTGCACGCAGCTGGCTCCATGCGGCGGCCGGGATGCGATGCTCGGCGGGTGCGCCGTCGCGCGGCCCGGCGTCGATCTCCAGCAGCGGCTCGATCGCCAGTTCGGCGGCATCGAGCTGCGGGCGGATCTCGCGGCGGAAGCGCTCGATCACGGCGTCCTCCCGCCACTCGGGGCGCTCGGCCAGCGCCGCCATCGCCGCGCGCGATTCGCGTCCCTCGCCCACGCATTCGAAGGGCTTGTGGTCCTGGTATTCGAGCAGCGCGTCGTAGCCGCCGATCTGCGCCGGGTCGTCGAGCAGGTTGCGGCCGAAGATGCCGACCAGGCGCGGCTTGGGCATGAACGGCGCCAGCGCCAGGAACACGAAATGGCATTTCGGGCATACGCCGCACCAGCGGCTGGTCGGGCGCTCGCCGAGCAGGTGGAAATTGCGGTTGCAGCTGGAGAAGTGCGCGTCGTAGCGGTCGCTCCTGGCGAACTGCCGCGCCACCGCCAGCTCGCTCAGCGGCCGCAGCAGCGAGTAGTACTGCAGGTCGGCGGCGACGCGGCGCTGCACATGCGCGCCGAAATCGCGCTCGAAGGCCCAGCCCTTCGACCACTGGTGGTTCACCTCGCCGCTCCCCTCGATCAGGCTGCCGTAGCTGGCCGAGCGTTCGTTGGAGAACACCACCTGGTCCAGGCCGAGCAGCACCGCGGCGAACACCATGATCGCCGAGTTGATCGCCGTCACCGGGATATGGCCGTTCCAGGCACCCTGGCGGTTGTACTCGAACAGCTCCGGCGCCAGCTGGCGGCCGAGATTGAGCGTCGGCAGCCCGGTGCGCTCGGCGCAGGCCCGGATCAGCTGCGAACCGCCGACCCAGGTGACGGTCTGCGCGATGTCCAGCGCGCGCAGCGCCTCGATCGAGACCAGCGAATCCTTGCCGCCGCCGATGGCCACCAGGGCGTGCCGGCGCAGCCCCAGCGCGGGCGCCAACGCGTCGGCCGCGAGCGCGGCCTCGGCCGGGAACCTGATGCGTCCATGCAGGTTCAGCCCGTTGCGGTAGGCGAACTCGCCCAGGCCGTTGACGTAGATCTCCTCCATCAGCGCCGCGGTACCGGCATCGATGCCGTAGCCCTCGATGCGGATCTCGCCGGGAATCGCCGCCTTGTAGTAGCTCACGCCGGCGATCAGGTGCAGCAGGCGCAGCGCCTGCTCCGCGGCGCGCGCGCGCGCCGCGTCCAGAACGAACGGGGCGCCGGGGACGGTGACGGTCTCGACCAGTTCCGGGCCGTCGTCGAACGCGTAGACCAGACGCGCGACGCCGCTGTGCGCGTCGAACTCGCAGCGCACGAAACGGAAGGCGCGAATCGCGTCCCGCTGGAATTCCTGATTCACAACGCCGCTCCCTGGGGCTGCCCGATACGAATAGACCTTGAAACTGCTTTCATCACGATAAATTCCGCAAGGCATGCCGGGACGATCGTGATGATTGCCCCGACTTCCGCCACCTGCATACCGACGAAGGACGCGCCAGCAACGGCATTTATGTCGACCGCCTCATTGCTCAGGGCAGTTTTCAGCAGAAAAACAACAACGATCAATATCAAAAACACGGGATAGGCACCGGCAACGATCATTAGAGACTGCCCAAGAGGCGATTGCCGCCAGAACGCCGCGGTACGGGAAAACAGCCAGGCGCAGATCGAAACAGATGCAGTCGCGACAAGCACCAGGGCACCGGGAACTCCGATATCCCGAGGAAACCGCATCTCGATCCCAAGAAATGCAAAGCAGGCCAACATGCCGAGACCGGACACCGCGAATGCGGCCAGGGCGCTGCCGCCAACCAGAATCGCTTTCGGCATCATCCCAAAACATCCTCTGCCGGCAGCGCGCGCAGGTTGTAGGTGTTGGCCATGACGAAGCCGTAGGCGCCGGCGTCGGCGATCAGCAGCACGTCGCCCTCGCCGGTGTCGGCCGGCAGCGGCCGCTGCACGCCGAGCACGTCGCTGGATTCGCAGATCGGGCCGACCACGTCGAACAGCTGCTGCGGCTGCGACGGTTCGCCGAGCCGGCTGAGGTTGTGCACGCCGTGATAGGCGTCGTACAGCGCCGGGCGCATCAGGGTGTGCATGCCGGCGTCGAGGCCGACGCGGCGCACGCCCTGCTTCTCGACCACCTGGGTGACACGCGCCAGCAGCACGCCGCATTCGGCCACCAGGTAGCGCCCCGGCTCGATCGCCAGGCGGTAGCGCGGATAGGCCGCCTTGATCTCCGCCAGGCCCGCCGCCCAGGCCTCGAGGTCGAAGGGCTCGGCGTCGGGCTTGTACGGAATCGGCAGGCCGCCGCCGATGTCGATGGTGTCGACGGTGCCGATGCCGTCGGCGAAGCCGGCCAGCTCGGCATAGACCTCGCGCCAGTGCGAGGGCGCGAGGATGCCGCTGCCCAGGTGGGCATGGATGCCGGTGATGCGCGCATCGAGCTTGCGCGCCTCCTCGACGAAGGCGTCGAAGGCCGACAGCGGCAGGCCGAACTTGGAGGCGGCGCCGCCGGTGACCACCTTGGCGTGGTGGCCGTCGCCGCGCCCCAGGTCGATGCGCAGCCACAGGTCGCGGCCGCGGAACAGCTCCGGCCAGTGGCGCAGCGCCTCGAGGTTGTCGACGGTGACGGTGATGCCGCGCGCGAACGCGGCCTCGTACTCGCCGCGCGGGGCGAAGCTCGGCGTGAACAGCACGCGCGCCGGATCCAGTTCCGGCAGCACGGAGAACACGTGCTCGACCTCGCCGCGCGAGACGCATTCCAGGCCGAAGCCGTCGGCGACCAGGGCGCGCAGCAGTTCCGGCCGCGCGTTGGCCTTGATGGCGAAGAAGCGGCGGTCGATGGCCTCCACCCCGTTGAGCGCCGCCGCGCGCGCGCGCAGGGTCGGCAGGTGGTAGACGTAGCCCGGCGTGCCGGCTTCGGCGCAGGCGAGCAGGCGCTCGCGCTCGCCCTGCCACCACTGCGCGGCGCGTTCGGGCTTGCCGTGGGCGATCTCGCGCCAGCTGGGGCCGAACACGCCGGCGTCCTGCACCGGCATCGCGCCGCTCTCGATCAGCTCGGCGTGCAGCACCGGCAGCAGGCCGTCGGCGTCGGCCTCGTCGATGACGAAGGTCAGGTTCAAGTCGTTGGAGGACTGCGAGATCAGGTGCACGCGCTCCTGCCCGAACGTGGCCCAGATGTCCGAGAGCTTGTGCAGCAGCGAGCGCATGCCGCGCCCCACCAGGGTGATCGCCGCGCACGGCGCGATCACCTTGACGCGGCAGATCTCGGCCAGGTCGTCGGACAGGCGCGCCAGCACGTCGGTGCTGACCAGGTTCTCGCTCGGATCGAGCGAGACGGTGACGTTGGTTTCCGAGGAGCCGATCAGGTCGACCGACAGCCCGTGGCGCTTGAAGCGCTCGAACACCTCGGCGAGGAAGCCGACCTGCTGCCACATGCCGACGGTTTCCATCGACACCAGCACGATGCCGTTGCGGCGGCTGATCGCCTTCACCCCGGGCACCGTGACGGCGCCGCCGTCGATGCTGGTACCCGGCAGGTCGGGGCGCTCGGTGTCGAGGATCGCCATCGGCACCTGGCCGTCGCGGCAGGGCTTGATCGAGCGCGGATGCAGCACCTTGGCGCCGGTGGTGGCGATTTCCTGCGCCTCGGCGTAGTCCAGGCGGGTGAGCAGGCGCGCGTCGGGCACCTCGCGCGGGTTGGCGCTGAACATGCCGGGCACGTCGGTCCAGATCTCCACGCGCCGCGCGCCGAGCAGCGCGCCGAAGTACGCGGCCGAGGTGTCGGAGCCGCCGCGACCGAGGATCGCGGTGCCGCCGTCACTATGGCGGGCAATGAAGCCCTGGGTGAGCAGCAATCGCGCCGGCTGCGCGCCGAACCGCGCGCGCCAGTCGGCGTCGGACTCGCGCCGGCAGTTCACCGACAGCCGCGAGGCCCAGGCGCTCTGGTTCGGCAGGGCCACGGCGTCGAGCCAGTCGCGCGCGTCGCACCAGCCGAAATCCAGGCCCTGCGCGCACAGGTAGGCGGCGCCGAGCGTGGAGGACAGCAGTTCGCCCTGCCCCAGCACCTCGGCCTGCCAGTCGAGCGAACGCGCGGCCGCGCGCGGGTCGTGCAGCAATGCCCGCAGGCCCGCCAGCCGTTCGCCCAGCGCGGCGTCGGCGTCGAGGCCGAGCTCGCCGGCGAAGGCCTTGTGGCGCTCGATCAGCGCGTCCACGCGCGCGGCGCGGTCGGCGGCGCCGTCGGCGGACGCTCCCTGTGCGATCGCGGTCAATTCGTTGGTCACGCCCGACAGCGCCGACACCACCACCACCACCCGGGCCTGGTGGTCCTCGGCGCGCTGTTTCGCCAGGCGGCCGATGGTGTCCCAGCGATGGCGGCGCGACACCGAGGTGCCGCCGAATTTCAGCACGACCCAGCGGTCTATGGGAGCGGGGTCCGCGAAGGAGGAGGTCGTCGGCTCGGAGGCGAGCGGACCGGTGCGAGGCGCTCGCGTTGGGGTGGTGGGCATCGACAGGAGGGAGTTGAGTAGAATGCGCTGGATAGGATCGGGTCTTTCGCGCCCGCGCCCGGCTTGCCTGACGCGATCGTCCGATTCTAAAGCAGATGCTCCGAGCGAAGGTACGACCGAGATGACCCGCCGCCGCTACCTTCAACTCGACGTCTTCGCCAGCCGTCCCGGCGCCGGCAATCCGCTGGCCGTGGTCCTCGACGCCGAGGGCCTGGACGAGGCGCAGATGCAGGCCATCGCGCGCTGGACGCGGCTGCCGGAAACCACCTTCGTGCTGCCGCCGGTCTCGGTCGACGCCGACTACCGCCTGCGCATCTTCAGCCCGCGCCGCGAGGTGCCCTTCGCCGGGCATCCGAGCGTGGGCACCGCGCACGCGGTGCTGGAGGCGGGACTGGCGAGGCCGCGCGAGGGCCTGCTGGTGCAGGACGGGGTCGCCGGCAAGCTGCCGCTGCGCGTGGCCGGCGACGGGCAACGGCGCACCATCGCCGTGCGCACGCCGCGCGCGCAAGTGGGCGAGATCGCCTCCGCCGACGACCCGCGCCTGCGCCAGGCGCTGCAGGGACTGCCGCTGGGCGCGCTGCCGCCGGTGCTGATGAACGGCGGGCGCCGCTGGTGGCTGGTGGAACTGGCCGACGAGGCCGCGCTGCGCGCCGCCGCCCCCGACTGGGCCGCGATCGCCAGGCTCGCCGCCGACACCGAGAGCATGGGGCTGTGCGTGTTCGCGCGCAGCCGCGATCCGGTCTACTACCTGGCGGTGCGCGCCTGGGTCGGCGCGCCGTCGCAGTTCGAGGACGCCGCCTCCGGTGCCGCCAACGCCACGCTGGCGGCCTGGCTGGCCTCGCAGGGCGCGCTGCCCGGCAGCGGCGGCCACTACCGCATCAGCCAGGGCCGCGAGGTCGGCCACGACGCCATCATCGAGCTGCTGGTCGACGGCCAGGGCGAGGTCTGGTCCGGGGGACGGGTGGTCACCGTGGTGGACGGCCATCTGGACTGGAGCGGCGAGCGCGACTAGCGCATTCGGTCCGCGACGCGCTCGATCCCGCCCGTCGCCGCACTGCGTTCACGGCGCGCGCAGCCGTTGCAGCAGCGCTTCTCCCCGCCAATCGCGCGCCCCGCCCCGCTCGGCTTCGCGCACCAGCGCCAGCAGCCGCGCGTTCACCGGCGCGGCGGCGCCGAGCGTATCGGCCAGGCGCACTACTTCGCCGTTGAGCCAGGCCACCTCGGTCTCGCGTCCTGCCTGCAGGTCTTCCCACATCGACGAGCGGGCCAGCGGGTCGATGCGCAGCATGCGGCCGAACAGCACCCGGAACGGCGCGTCCGGCCATTCGAGCACCGCGGGAATCCAGTGCGGCGGCAACGGCGTCAGCCTGGCCGGGCGAATCCCCGCCCTCCTCAGCAAACCGAGCGCCTCGCGCTGCGCCAGCGCCAGGCAGCGCCGATAGGCGCGCTGCGACAGCTCCTCGCGCAGCGGCCGTCCCGACAGCGCGTTCACCGCATTGTTGAGATTGAGCAGCAGCTTGGCCCATTGCACCGCGCGCATGTCCCGGTATTGCCGCAGCGGCAGCCCGGCTTCCGCGAACAGCGGCAGGACCGGCGCCAGCGCGGGATGGCGCGCCACCGCGAGTTCGCCCTCGCTGCCCTGGTGGAACGCGCCGCCTCCGCCCTGCACCACGTTGAACGGCACCATGCCGGTGAGCACCGTGCACGCGGGCAGGGCCGCGCGCAGGATCTCGTCGTTGCCCAGGCCGTTCTGCAGGCTGATCACCGTCGTCCCGGGCCGCAGCGCCGCGGCCAGCGCGCGGCCGGCCTCGGCGGTGGCCGCGGCCTTCACCGTGACCAGCACCAGATCGGCCGCCGCGGCGGCCTGCGGCGTCTCGCGGAAAGCCACCGACGCGCCGGGAACGTGCAGCTCCAGACCGCGGTAGTCGCTCAGGCGCAGGCCATGCGCGGCGATCTCGCGCGCCAGGCGTGCCCGCCCCACGAACTCGACCTCGGCGCCAGAGGCCAGCAGGCGCCCGCCGACGTAGCAGCCGACGCTGCCGGCGCCGAAGACGCAGATGCGAATGCCCGCGCCGGCCGCCACCTCAGGAAGCGCCCGCCACCGTGGCCGTCCTGGCCTCCTCGCGCGCCACCGCGCGGCGGCCGAGCACGACCATCGCCAGCGCCGGCAGGTACATCAGCAGTCCGTAGACGGCGCCGGGCATGGCGATCTGCGGCGATTGCAGCAGGCTCAGCGCGATCACGATCGCCAGCGTGCTGTTCTGCACGCCGACCTCCATGCCGATGGTGATCGCATCGCGCAGGGCGAGCCCGCAGGCGCGGCCGAGCAGGAAGCCGAGGCCGACCGCGGCGCAGCACAGCGTCAGCGCGGCCGGGCCGAGCTGCGCCAGCCAGGCCGGCAGCCGCTCGCGCTCGGAAACGGCGATGGCGACGATCAGCAGCAGCAGGAAGCCCAGCGAGAAGCGGCTGACCCAGGGCTCCACGCGCTGCGCGAAGCCGGGCGCGAAACGCCGGATCGCCATGCCCAGCAGGACCGGCGCCAGCACCAGCGCCGCCAGGTGCAGGACGGTCTGGCCGACCGGCAGGCGGATCTCGCGCGCCTGCCCGCCGAACGCCTGCAGCGCCAGGTTCACCAGCAGCGGCACACTGAGGAAGGTGACCAGGGCGCTGATCACCGTGAGCGTGACCGCCAGCGCGACGTTGCCGCGCGCCAGGAAGGTCAGCGCGTTGGAGGTGCTGCCGCTGGGACAGGCGGCCACCAGCACCAGCCCCACCGCCAGCTCGGGCGACATCGGAAACAGCGAGGCCACGGCGAAGCCCAGCCCGGGCAGCAGCAGGTAATGCCCCAGCACGCCCACCCACACCGGCTTGGGATGTTCGGCGATGCGGCGGAAATCGCCGCCGCGCAAGGTCAGGCCGATGCCGCACATGATCACGGCGATCGCGATCGGCAGCGCGAGCTTGATCAGCGGATTGTCCTGCACGCTCCCTCCCCGGCGGCGTGGCGGCGACGCCGCCGCTCTTGACCAGGCCGCCCTCGACCCAGGCCGATCCTAACCCGGATCGGCGCGGCGCTAGGCCACCCGGCGTTCTCGCCCCCCCGACGCCCCGCCCCCCGTACTATCCCCTTCCCTCCGCAGCAGGCAGCCACGATGCGCAAGACCATCCTGATCACCGGCGCCAGCTCCGGCCTCGGTGCCGGCCTGGCCCGCGAGTTCGCCCGCCGCGGCCGCCACCTGGCGCTGTGCGCGCGCCGCGTCGAGCGGCTGGAGGCGCTCAAGGCCGAACTGGAAGCCGCGCACCCGGATATCCGCGTCTCGGTGCGCGCGCTCGACGTCGGCCGCTACGAGGACGTGTTCACCGTGTTCCGCGACTTCGCCGCCGAGTTCGGCGCGCTGGACCGGGTGATCGTCAACGCCGGCATGGGCAAGGGCGCCTCGCTCGGCACCGGCTATTTCCACGCCAACCGCGCCACCGCCGAAACCAACTTCGTGGCCGCGCTGGCGCAGTGCGAGGCGGCGCTGGAGATCTTCCGCGCGCAGAACGCCGGGCATCTGGTCACCGTCGCCTCGATCAGCGCCCTGCGCGGCATGCCGCGCGCGATGACCGTGTACGGGGCCACCAAGGCCGGGCTGGCGGCGCTGAGCGAAGGCATTCGCTCCGACCTGCACGCCACGCCGATCCGCGTCACCACGCTGTTCCCCGGCTATATCCGTTCGGAAATCAACGAGAAGCTCAAGCGCACGCCCTTCATCGTCGACACCGGCACCGGCTGCCGCCTGCTGGCCGCGGCCATCGAACGCGAGCCGGCGAAGGCCTACGTGCCGTGGTGGCCCTGGGCGCCGCTGGGCTTCCTGATCAAGCGGCTGCCGCTGGGCCTGGTGCGACGCATCACCTGATCGGCCGTCGCGGCCGCAAAAAAAGCAAGGGCCCCGCGGGCCCTTGCTTCGTTCCGGGACGACGTCGCGCCGGTCACTCGGCGCGCACGTCCACGCGCACGCGGATGCGGTCGCCGGGGTGGTAGTTGGTGCGGGTGGTGTAGCGGCGCCCGGCGTACTCGTAGGTGACGTCGTAGGCGGCCACGCGCGAGGTGTCGACGCGGTAGTAGTCGCCGTCGCTGGGCACCGGATCGCAGACCGTGACCTCGGCGCGGCGCGGCGGCTGGCGATTGCGCTGGTTGCTGTCGTAGACGCCGCGTCCGGCCATGCCGCCGACCATCGAGCCGACCGCCGCGGTGGCGTAGCGCGCCGAGCCGCCGCCGACCTGGCTGCCGATCGCCGCGCCGAGGATGCCGCCGATCACGGTGGCGACGTTGCGCCCGGTCTCGGAGCCGCGGCTGTAGCGGTCGTCGCGATAGCCGTCGTCGCGGTAGCCATCGTTGCGGTAACCGTCGTTGCGATAGTCGTCGTAGCCGTCGTTGCTGGTGTAGTAGCCGTCCTGGCGGGTGCGGCAGCGCTGGCGCTGCGAGGCCGGATAGCCGGACTCGATCACCGGGTCCACGCGCACCACGCGCGCGTAGTCGTATTGGGAGTCGCCGGCGTTGCCGTAGCGGTCCACGGTCGGCTGCGGGTAGTAGTCGCCGTCGCGGTAATAGCCGTCGCCGGATTGCGCGGACGCGGTCCCGACCGCGGCGGCGAGGCCCAGGGCGAGGAACGAGGTCGCAAGACGCTTCATGACGGTCGGCTCCAGCCGCGTGGGTAAACGCCCGATCGGCGCGCGACCACCGTAGGGGCGCGGCGGTAACGCCGTGCTGAATCGAAAGCGTTTCCAACGCGGCGCGGCGACGGCGTTTAGCGCGCCGACAGCCATCGCCCGGCCTGCGCCGCGATCGCGGCGGCCTCGCGCCCCAGCAGCGGCGCGACGTGGCCGTCCACCGGACAGCGCCGCAACTGCGCGTCCCAGGCCTGCGCCCATGCCGCGCCGATCGCCGGCGGCACGTCCTCGTCGCGCTCGGACACCAGGATCAGCACCGGACAGGACGGCGCGTCCACCGCGATCCCGGCGTAGGCGGCGCGCAGCACAGCGCCGCTCTCGTCGCGCCAGCGGCGAAAGGCGTAGAGCGCCGAGGTGTCGTCGGCGTCCGGCAGCGCGCGCCGGGTCGAGGCCAGCCGCGCTTCGCACCGCCACGGCACCACCTCCGGCCAGTCGCGCACCGGCAAGCGCGCATGCCAGGGCGCAGGCGGCAGCGCATTGATCAGGACCAGCGCATCGGCCCGGTCGGCGCAGGCCGAGGCCAGCAATCCGCCGAGGCTGGCGCCGATCAGCGCGCGCGGACGCGGCAGCGCCAGCAGCCGCTCGCGCACCTGCGCGAGGTAGTCCTCCAGGCCGGTGGCGGCCAGGCCGCGCGGATGCGGCAGCAGGTCGAAGTCGTGCGCGCACACGCCGGCTGCCTCCAGCGCCCCGCGCCAGACGTTCCACTCCCAGCCCCCTCCGCCCGCGCCGTGCACGCACAGCGCGGACATGCCGGGAGCGGGAATCTCGCCCTCAGGCAAGCAGCTCGGCTTCCAGCGTGATCGGTACCGCCGACAGCGCCTTGGAGACCGGACAGTTCTGCTTGGCGTCGTCGGCGATGGCGCGGAACCTGGCCTCGTCGATGCCCGGCACCTTGGCCTGGGTCTTGAGGCGGATCGCGCTCAGCGTGGGACCGCCTTCCATCGACAGGTCGACCTCGGCCTGGGTGTCCAGCGCCTGCGGCGGATGGCCGGCCTCGGTGAGCTTGGCCGACAGCGCCATGGTGAAACAGCCCGCGTGCGCGGCGGCGATCAATTCCTCGGGATTGGTGCCCTTCGCGTCGCCGAAGCGGCTGTTGAAGCCGTAAAGGGTGTTGTCGAGCAGGCCGCTCTGCGGCGTGCTGAGACTGCCCTGGCCCGATTTGAGATCGCCTTCCCAGTGTGCGGCGGCCTTGCGCGAGATGCCCATGTGGATGCTCCGTGAGTGTGGGGGAACGGAGCGCCCAGCATATCGCCGGGCGCGTTACGGAAGCGTCCGCCATCCTCGCCGACGCCGATTGCTGCGGCGCAACGGGACGCTGCGTTTGCGGGCGCGGTATGGTGCCTGTCCGCCATGGCCGCCCGCCAAGCGCGTCATGCGTGTCCCTCCGCAAGAGCCCGGCCATCCCTGGCCGGACTTTCCACAAGAAAGCTCTCAGGGAGATACGGACTCATGTCCTACAGCACAGCGCAAATCCGCAACGTGGCCCTCGTCGGCCACCCCGGCGCCGGCAAGACCACCCTCTTCGAAGCCCTGCTGCATGCCGGCGGCGCGATCCAGACGGCGGGCACCGTCGAGCGCGGCAACACCGTCTCCGACTTCGACCCGATCGAGAAGCAGCGCGGCCATTCCATCGACGCCGCCATCGCCAGCATCGATCACGCCGCGGCCGGCCAACAGCTCGTTCACGTCAACCTGATCGACACCCCGGGCTACCCCGATTTCCGCGGCCCCACGCTGTCGGCGCTGGCGGCGGTGGAAACCGTCGCGATCGTGGTCGACGCCGCGTCGGGCGTGGAGTACGGCACCCGGCGCATGATGGAGCGGGCGCGCGAGCGCAATCTGTGCCGCGTGGTCGTGGTCAACAAGATCGACCACGAGGGCGTGGACTGCGCGCGCGTGCTCGAGGAACTGCGCGAGCAGTTCGGCCCCGAGGTGCTGCCGCTCAACCTGCCCGCCGACGGCGGCAAGCGCGTGGTCGACTGCTTCGGCCAGTCGCAGGGCGAGAGCGATCTGGGCCCGGTCGCCGACTGGCACCAGAAGATCATCGACCAGGTGGTGGAGATCAACGAGACCGTGATGGACCATTACCTCGACCTCGGCGAGGGCGGTCTGTCCGGCCAGGAGCTGCACGACGCCTTCGAGCAGTGCCTGCGCGAGGGCCACCTGCTGCCGGTGTGCTTCGTGTCCGCGCGCGGCGGCGTCGGCGTGAAGGAATTGCTGGGCATCGCCGAGCGGCTGTTCCCGCATCCGGGAGAGGCCAATGCGCCCGCTTTCGTCCGGGGAGCCGGCGCGCAGGCGCAGCCGGTCGAGGCGCGCCCCGATCCCGACGCGCACGTGATCGCCGACGTGTTCCGCATCGTCAACGACCCCTTCGTCGGCAAGCTGGGCATCTTCCGCGTCTACCAGGGCACGGTGAGGAAGGACTCGCAGCTGTTCGTCGACGACGGCCGCAAGCCGTTCAAGGTGGCGCACCTGTTCAAGCTCAAGGGCAAGGAGCACGTCGAGGTCGCGCAGGCGGTGCCCGGCGACATCGCCGCGGTGGCCAAGGTCGAGGACCTGCACTTCGACGCGGTGCTGCACGATTCCCACGACGAGGACCAGATCCACCTGGCGCCGCTGGACTTCCCCAGGCCGATGTTCGGCCTGGCCGTGGAGGCCGCCAGCAAGGGCCAGGAGCAGAAGCTGTCCACCGCGCTGCACAAGCTGGCCGAGGAAGACCCGTGTTTCCGGGTGGAGCACGAGGCCGAGACCAACGAGGTGGTGGTGCGCGGCCTGTCCGACCTGCACCTGCGCATCAATCTCGACCGCCTCAAGGACCGCCACGGCGTCGAGGTGGCCACGCGCCCGCCGCGCATCGCCTACCGCGAGACGGTCAGCGCCAAGGCCGAGGGCCATCACCGCCACAAGAAGCAGACCGGCGGCGCCGGCCAGTTCGGCGAGGTGTTCCTGCGCATCGAGCCGCTGCCGCGCGGCCAGGGCTTCGAGTTCGTGGACGAGGTCAAGGGCGGCACCATCCCGGGACAGTTCCTGCCCGCCGTGGAGAAGGGCGTGCGCCAGGTGCTGCACGGCGGCGCCATCGCCGGCTACCCGATGCAGGACGTGCGGGTGATCGTCTACGATGGCAAGCATCACCCGGTCGACAGCAAGGAGGTCGCCTTCGTCGCCGCCGGCAAGAAGGCCTTCCTGGAAGCCGTCGCCAAGGCCAGGCCGCAGGTGCTGGAGCCGATCGTCGACCTCGACGTCGCCGCGCCCGAGCAGAACATGGGCGACATCAGCGGCGGCCTGGCCGGCAAGCGCGCGCGCATCAACGGCACCGACGCGGCCAAGGGCGGCGAGATCGTGATCAAGGCGCAGGTGCCGCTCTCGGAACTGGAAGGCTATGCCGCGGAACTGAAATCCATCACCGCCGGACGCGGCCGCTACTCGCTGGACTTCAGCCACTACGAGCCGGTGCCCTCGCAGGTCCAGCAGCGGCTGGTGGATGCCTACAAGCCCAGGGCGGAAGAAGACTGACGCAGCCGGGGCCGCCGTGACCGGTGCGCTCTCGCCCGCCGCCGCCGGCGGGCTGGCCGATGCGATCCTGGCGCTGCACGTGGGCGTGGTCGCCTTCGTCGTGCTGGGCATGCTGGCGATCCTGGCCGGCGGCCCGCTCGGCTGGGCGTGGGTGCGCCGGCCGGTCTTCCGGATCGCGCATCTGGCGCTGATGCTCCTGATCGCGGCGCAGGCCTGGTTGGGGGCGCTATGCCCGCTGACGGTCTGGGAGCAGGCGCTGCGAACCCGTGCCGGACAAGCCACTTACAGCGAATCCTTCATCCAGCACTGGCTGTCGCGGCTGATCTTTTTCGACGCGCCCTGGTGGTTCTTCGTCGCCGGCTACAGCGCGTTCGCCGCGCTGGCCGCGCTCTGCTGGCTGCGCTGGCCGCCCCGGCGCGGCGCTCGCTCGCCACGACCGCCCTGCCCCGGCAGTAAAAAAACAGGGTTTTTTTGCGTTTTCCTATTGGCGGCGACGCACAGTTGCCCTACATTTCCACTGCCGACATGATCGGCCAGACAATTCCAACCATCCATTACGGAACAGGAACAACATGGCGAAGAAAGCAAAAACTGCGGCTAAGAAGGCTGCCCCGAAGAAAGCAGCGAAGCCCGCGGCGCCGAAGCCGATCAAAGAGGCGCTTGGCAAGGCAGGCCTGGTGGCCTACATCGCCGATGCCACCTCTGTCGCGCCGAAGGACGTCCGCGCCGTACTGGCGTCGCTCGAAGGTGCGGTCCACGCATCGGTCGGCAAGAAGGGCGCGGGTACGTTCACGCTGCCGGGCCTGCTGAAGATCAATGTCCAGGACGTTCCGGCCAAGCCGAAGCGCAAGGGCATCAACCCGTTCACCAAGGAAGAGCAGTGGTTCGCCGCGAAGCCCGCGACCCGCAAGGTCAAGGTGCGCACGCTGGCCAAGCTCAAGGCCGCCGCGATCGCCTGATCCATCCGGACGATCCTGGTGCGCGCGCGTCGGCGGGTTCGCGGCCGATCCGCTCCCGCCGATGCCGACAAGCCGGCGCTTTTCCTCGGGAAAGCCCGGCTTTTTTCTTGGGCGCGCCTTGCTTTCAAGGGCCCCCGTTGCGCGCACCCGGGGCGATTGCGCCATCGACGCGGCGACGGCGCGCGCAGTAGGATGCCGCCGTCGCCCGAGGCCGGAGAAGCTGCATGAACAAGCGCATCGCGATTTGCGGACTGGTGATGTCGCTGGCCTCGCTGCTGCTGGGCTACCTCGTGCACGGCCTGCTGCTCGGCCGCGACTACCAGGCGCTGGTCGGCACCCTGCTGCGCACGCCGCAGGATTCCCAGCACTACTTCCCGTGGATGATCGTCGCCCACCTGCTGGTCGGCTACGCGATGACCTGGATCTACGCCAAGGGCTCGGCCGCCGAGCGCAACGTCCTCGGCCAGGGTCTGCGCTTCGGCATCGCCGCCGCCCTGCTGGTGGCCGTTCCGAACTACCTGATCTACTACGCGGTGCAGCCGACGCCGGGCGCGCTCGCGGTCAAGCAGATCGCCTTCGACGGCCTGCGCTTCGTGCTGCTCGGGCTGCTGCTGGCCTATCTGCAGCCGCAACGCACGGCGCTGGCCGAGCGCGACTGATGCCGCGCCGCATGCCTTCCATCGCACAGGCTCCTCATGCCGCGTTCACCCGCCATGCGTAGGGTGCGGAAAGACTCCTCCCATCGACCGGATCGCGTGGCAATGGCCGCTCGCAACACCCGCCCCCTGCTTCTCGCCTGTACCTTTGCCTTGCTCGCCGCCTGCGGCGGCCGGCAGGGCTCGGATGCGCAATCGCAAGACGGACGGCAGGACGGGTTGCCGAAGCCGGAGCAGGACGGCGGCTCGATCACCGGCATGCCCGCCAAGCCCGGGCCGGGCGAGGTTCCGCTGTCGGGCAAACCGCCGCCGGCGGCGGCTCCCGAAACACCGGTGGACCTGCTCAATCCCAATCCTGAATCCGGCATGCTGCCCGGCGACGCTTCGGCCGGCCCCGGCGCGCCCGCGGCCGAACCCTCGGCGCAGGACGCGGTCGCGGTCATCCGCGACTACTACGCTTCGATCGACGGCCGCAGCTATGCCCGCGCCTACGCGCTGTGGGCCAACGCCGGCCAGGCCAGCGGACAGACGCCGCAGCAGTTCGCCGACGGTTTCGCCGGCACCGCCAAGGTCGGCGTCGAGATCGGCACGCCCGGCAACGAGGACGCGGGCGCCGGCCAGCGCTACATCCAGGTCCCGGTGGCGATCACCGCAACGCAGAGCGACGGCAGCGTGCGCCGCTACGACGGCACCTACACCCTGCACCGCACCGTCGTCGACGGCGCCAGCGCCGAGCAGCGCGCTTGGCGCATCCAGTCGGCCGACCTGCGCGAACTCAAGCCCTGAGCCGGGCGCCGCGCGCCCGGTGACGCCGCCCTACAGCTCGAAGCGGTAGCTGAACTTCACCAGCAGCTGTTCGTCGTTGCGCAGCGAGAAGCTGTCGCCGAGCAGGCCGCCGATGTCGTCCGAGCGGTCGTTGCGCTCGAATCCGCCGCGGCCATAGACCACGTACAGGTACGACAGCGGCGCCAGTTCGTAGCGGTAGCGGATCTGGAACCCCAGGTTGCGCACGCTGAACGCGTCCACCGGATCGTCGACCGCGATCGCCCGCCCGGCGGCGTCGACCCGATAGGCCTGGCGCAACCGGGCGTCGACCGCCAGCGCCTGCAGCTTCACGCGCAGCTCCTGGCGCTGGCCGATGTTCCAGTTCAGGCCGGCGTTGAAATGCCACTCGCGGCCGCGGAAGCTGCCGATCAGGTTGTCGCGGCTCCAGACCAGCCAGTCGGGCGTGGCGTCGGCGTAGATGCCGGCATAGACGCTGAAATCGTCGTTGACGAAATAGGTGGGCGTGTACTCCAGGCTCCAGCCGACCTCCGAATTGCCGGCCAGCCCGCCGGTGACCAGCTCGGCCTCGAGCTTGTGCAACCACGATCCCTTGCGCGGGCGCTCGTACTCCAGGTAGGCGTTGAGATTGCTCGGCCGCCACAGCGCGCCGTGGCCGCGGGTGAGCAGGTCGTCGTAGCCGGCGCTGTTGAGGTTGATCTGCGCGTATTCGTAGCTGCCGTTGCGCAGCCGGCTCTCGCGGCTGAGCCGGAACTGGTCGTTGAGCTTGTCGCCGCGGTCGTTGCGGTTGGTGGTGAGGCGGGCGCGCCAGTCCTTGGAGGCGTAGCGGGAGTCGGCCGGCAGGTCGGCGAAGCGGCGCTTGACCTCCCAGTGCAGGTAGTTGGTGCTGTTGCGCGAGAGGTAGCCGGCATCGTTGATCTGCAGGTCGTTGCCGAAATGCATGGCGATCCACTGCTGGCGCCAGCCATGGTCCATCTCGTAGTCGGCCCAGACCGTGGCGCCGGTGTCGCCGACGCGGCCGCCGGCCTCGTCGATGCGGCTGCCGAACACGCGGGTGCGGATGTTCCAGCGCGGCGTGGGGCGCCAGTTGTGGTCGATGCCGAGCACGGTCGCTTCGCGGTCGAGGTAGGGCCGCTCGACGCGGGTCAGCATCAGGCCGAGGTTCTGGGTGCTGAAGTCGCGCACCAGGCGCAGGGCACGGAACGAGCGCCCCGCCTCGCCCGACTCGTCGGCGGCGAACACGCCGTACTTGGTCGCGCCTAGGCTGCCGTTGACCTTGAGCGCGGCGGTGATGTCGCCGGAGCCGTCGCCGTCGTCGGCCGGACCGCCGATGCGGCGCGTGTACAGCAGCTGGCTGAAGTCCGAGGGCGTGGTGTACTCGAACAGCCCCTGGTTCTCGGTGAAGAACGGCCGCTTGTCGCTGATGAAGGTCTCGGTGGCGCTGAAGTTCACCACCAGGTCGTCGCTTTCCACCTGCCCGAAATCCGGGTTGATGGTGGCCGTGGCCTGGAACTGGCCGTTGGGCTTCCAGAAGACGTCGACGCCGCCGTCGAAGTCGCTGTCACGGCGAACGTTGTCGTACAGGCCGGAGACGTAGGGCGTGACCGCCAGCAGCGACTGGCTGTACTGCGGCATCTGCACCGGACTGAAGTCGGAGAGGAAGCGCGGCCGCTCGAAGCTGGCGCCCGGCCAGGCCGCGCGCTCGCCGGTGGAGCCGATCACCCGGTCCAGGTAGAGCCGCACCGTGCGCAGGTCGCCTTCGGCCTTGTGCATCGGCGCGATGTACCAGGGGATCAGCATCTCCACCGTCCAGCCGTCGGCGTCCTCGCCGACCGCGCGCCGCCAGTTGCCGTCCCAGTCGTCGTTGAACTGGTTCTCGTTGGTGATCACCGCGTCGGCGACGTCGCCGGTGGAGGCGACCGTGAAGTTGTAGCCGGTGCGGCCGTCGCCGTCGAAGTCGATCATCAGGTTGACGCGGTCGACCTGGTCCTCGAAGTCGCGCTGCACCCGCTGCCGGGTGCGCGGCACCGACGCCGGCTGGAGGTTGCGGAAGGCGATCGCCAGCCCGTCCGGGGTGGCCAGCACCCAGGCTTCGGTCGGCAACGAGGCCGGCGCGCCGCTGAGCGGCTGCACCTGGCGGAAATCGGTGACGTGCCGCGCCTCGCGCCACTCGTCCGGATCGATGCGGCCATCGATCTCCACGGCGAAGGCCGGCGCGGACAGCGCCGTCAGGACGGCCAGGGCCAAGCGTGCGGTGCGCATCCGGCGATTCTCTTCCCATCGGGCCCGAGGCCCACTGGCGCGCAAGGTAGCCGCCGCGCCGGCGGCGACCGACTGGCATGAGTCATGGCAACCTTTTGCCGGGCTGGCGCATCGCGCGGCCCGGCCTGCCCCCCCCGAAGCGGCGCCGGCGCCCTCAGTCCTTGGGCTGGAGCATGGTCCCGGTGCAGTTCTTGGCGCCGCACTTGCAGGCCCAGACCTTCTTCACCTTGGCGGTGTGCGGCTCGTCGAGGACGATCCCGTAGTTGTAGGTCAGCTCCTCGCCCGCCTTGATGTTGCGCATCGCCTCGATGAAGACCTTGTCCTTGTGGCGCTTGCCCTTGGCGTTCTCCTCGACGGTCGACTCGCAGTTGGGCTTGCAGCTGTGGTTGATCCAGCGGGCGATGTTGCCGTCGACGTTGGCGTCGATCACGTAGTCGTCGTTGAGGGTGAACAGGAAGGTGTGTCCGTTCTCGTCCTCGTCGCCGTAGACCTCGTCGACTTCCTCGTGCGTGCGCAACTTGCCCTTGTAGCGGACGATGCGCTCGCCCTTCTTGATGGCCTCGGTGGCGAACACGCCATTGCCGTGGATGGGGGACAGGCGGGCAGCGATCTTCTTCTTGGGCATGGCAGGTCCGGGGGGGTGAGGAACCGCGCATCAGCGGACGCCCACAAGGCGTCTGCTGCGGTTCCGAACGCCCGGCCATGGAAGGCCGGGCCGGTCTATCCGCAGCCGATAACGTCGCGCCACGGACGGCATCCTGTTACCAAGAGTCGCGAATGCCCGCTCGGCGTCTGCTGCGGGTCCGAACGCCCGGCCATGGATGGCCGGGCCGGTCTATCCGCAGCCGACAACGTCGCGCCACGGACGGCATCATGTTACCAAGAGTCGCGAATGCCCTATCGGCGTCTGCTGCGGTTCCGAACGCCCGGCCATGGAAGGCCGGGCCGGTCTATCCGCAGCCGACACCGTCGCGCCACGGACGGCATCCTGTTACCAAGAGTCGCGAATGCCCGCTCGGCGTCTGCTGCGGGTCCGAACGCCCGGCCCTGGATGGCCGGGCCGGTCTATCCGCAGCCGACAATGTCGCGCCACGGACCGCATCATGTCAGCAAGAGTCCCGAGCCGTCCGGCTTCACGAAACCCGCCCCTGCCAAGCTGACGCAACGCTGCGTTGCGGGCCCAGCCGCCGAATCCCCACGTTCGCGCGGACCGAGGCCATTGAGCCCGCCCGGCCAAAAGCGTACAATTTCGGTACGAATTTACCCCCCCAGCCAGAAGCCGAGGGCCGCACGGCCGGCTTCGAGCCAACCGCCATGCTCAGAATCACCAAGCTGACCGACTACGCCACCGTGGTGCTTACCGTGCTGGCGAGCGATCCCGAAGCCGTCGCCAGCGCCGCCGGGCTGGCCGAGCGCGCCGGCCTGGAAGTCCCGACCGTCGCCAAGGTGCTCAAGCCCCTGGCCCAGGCCGGCCTGGTCGAAGCCTTCCGCGGCGCCAACGGCGGCTACCGCCTGGCGCGCGCGCCGGCCGAGATCAGCCTGATCCAGGTCGTCGAAGCCATGGAAGGCCCGCTCGGCATGACCGAATGCAGCCTGCACGCCGGCGCCTGCGGCCTGGAACGCTCCTGCGGCGTGCGCGCCAACTGGCGCCGCATCAACGACGTGGTCGCCGACGCCCTGCGCGGCATCTCGCTGGCGCAGATGCTCAGCGACATCTCATTCGACGCGATCCCGTCGCCATCCATGGCGAAACCCGACAGCCGCCAGACGGACCGGCCTGGTCATCCTGACCGGGCGTTCGGGACCGCAGCCGATGCCGATGGGGCATCGGCTAAACGCGCCCCCTCACCCCGCAAGCCAGCCGGCACGCGCGCCGCCTCCCGCGGCATCCCCGCGCGCCTGGCCGCCAGCTGAGAACAGAACCAACGTGCAAGCAGAAAACGCCGAAATCCTCGAACAGCTCGGGCGCCGCTACAGCGCCGGCTTCGTCACCGAGATCGAGTCCGACAGCTTCCCGCCCGGCCTGGACGAGGACGTGGTGCGCGCCCTGTCGGCGAAGAAGCAGGAGCCGGAGTGGATGACCGAGTGGCGCGTGGCCGCCTACCGCCATTGGCTGACCATGCCGATGCCGCACTGGGCCAAGCTGAAGATCGCGCCGATCGATTTCCAGGCCGTGAGCTACTACTCCGCGCCCAAGGCCAAGTACGCCTCGCTCGACGAGGTGCCGCAGGAGCTGCTCGACACCTACGAGAAGCTCGGCGTGCCGCTGCACGAGCGCGCCAAGCTGGCCGGCGTGGCGGTGGACGCGGTGTTCGACTCGGTCAGCGTCGGCACCACCTTCCGCGCCGACCTGGCCAGGCAGGGCATCGTCTTCTGCTCGATGTCCGAGGCCATCCGCGAGCACCCCGAGCTGGTGCGCCGGTACCTGGGCAGCGTGGTGCCCACCGGCGACAACTATTTCGCCGCGCTCAACTCCGCGGTGTTCTCCGACGGCAGCTTCGTCTACATCCCCAAGGGCGTGCGCTGCCCGATGGAGCTGTCGACCTACTTCCGCATCAATGCCATGAACACCGGACAGTTCGAGCGCACCCTGATCGTCGCCGAGGACAAGAGCTACGTCAGCTACCTGGAAGGCTGCACCGCGCCGATGCGCGACGACAACCAGCTGCATGCGGCCGTGGTCGAACTGGTGGCGCTGGAAGACGCCGAGATCAAGTACTCCACCGTGCAGAACTGGTACCCGGGCGACGAGGAAGGCCGCGGCGGCATCTACAATTTCGTCACCAAGCGCGGCGAATGCCGCGGCGCGCGCAGCAAGATCTCCTGGACCCAGGTCGAGACCGGCTCGGCGATCACCTGGAAGTATCCGTCCTGCGTGCTGCTGGGCGACGACTCCACCGGCGAGTTCCACTCCGTCGCCCTCACCCACCACCGCCAGCAGGCCGACACCGGCACCAAGATGATCCACATCGGCAAGCGCACCAAGTCGAAGATCGTCAGCAAGGGCATCAGCGCCGGCCGCGGGCAGAACACCTACCGCGGCCTGGTCAAGGTCGAGCGCAGCGCCGAGGGCGCGCGCAACTACACCCAGTGCGACTCGCTGCTGATCGGCAAGCGGTGCGGCGCCCATACCTTCCCCTACATCGAGGTCAAGCACCCCGGCGCGACCGTCGAGCACGAGGCCACCACCTCGAAGATCTCCGACGACCAGCTATTCTACTGCCGCAGCCGCGGCATCTCGCAGGAGGACGCGGTCAGCCTGATCGTCGACGGTTTCTGCAAGCAGGTGTTCCGCGAGCTGCCGATGGAGTTCGCGGTCGAGGCGAAGAAGCTGCTGGAAGTGAGCCTGGAAGGGTCGGTCGGATGAAAACCGTACTCCTGCTCGTGCTCACCGCGCTGTCACAAAACGCTTTTGCCGGGGACAAAGAGAACATTCAATGCAATCCCGACGGCAATCAACTGCAGTTGAATTCCTGCGCATCGGAGGATTTCGCCAAAGCCGACAAGGCGCTCAACGGCGTCTACCAGCAGATCCTCTCGGAGTACAAGGACAATCCGCTGTTCCTGGAGAAGCTAAAGGCCGCCCAGCGACTCTGGGTGCGATTGCGCGATGCCGAGGTCGAGGCGAGATTTCCCATCGGCAAATCCGAGCGAGGCACCGACGTTTGGGGTTCGTCCTATCCGATGAGCGTGGATGCATATCGGGCCGGACTCACCCGGCAAAGAACGCGTCAGCTGCATCTCTGGCTCGACGGCCTGCCGGAAGGCGACCTGTCCGCGGGATCGGTCCGCCGGAAGCAGGACTGAGTGCCAGGCGTGCGCGCCGGCCTTTCGCCACATCGCCCCAATCCAGACCATGACCCCACGACTGAACTACAAGAAAGCCTCCCCGGACACCTGGAACGCAGTCATCGGCGTTTCGACGCAGCTCAACGCCGCGTCGATCGACCCGAAACTGCGCGCGCTTATCGAACTGCGCGTCTCGCAGATCAATGGCTGCGCCTACTGCGTCGACCTGCACATCCGGGAGCTGCGCAAGCTCGGCGAGAAGGCGCAGCGCATCGACTGCCTGACGGTCTGGCGCGAGGTGGGTTTCTACGACGAGCGCGAGCGTACCGCCCTGGCCTGGGCGGAGGCGCTCACGCGCGTCGAACGGACCCAGGCGCCGGACGACGTCTATGAAGCGATGCGCGCGCAGTTCGACGAACGCGCCGCCGTCGACCTGACCGTCGTCATCAGCCAGATGAACTCGATGAACCGCATCTCGATCGGTTTCCGCGGCCAACCTCCAGCACGCGCCGACTGATCTCCCTACCGCCTCCGCATTCCGACATCATGCTCAAGATCGACAACCTCCACGCCAGCGTCGCCGGCAAGGACATCCTCAAGGGCCTCAGCCTGGAAGTGAAGCCGGGCCAGGTGCACGCCATCATGGGCCCCAACGGCGCCGGCAAGTCCACGCTGGGCAACATCCTCGCCGGCCGCGACGGCTACGAGATCGGCGCCGGCACCGTCGAGTTCGACGGCCGCGACCTGCTGGAGCTGGAACCGGACGCGCGCGCCGCCGCCGGCGTGTTCCTCGCCTTCCAGTACCCGGTGGAAATCCCCGGCGTGAACAACACCTATTTCCTGCGCAGCGCGCTCAACGCCCAGCGCAAGGCGCGCGGCGAGTCCGAACTGGATTCGATGCAGTTCCTCAAGCTGGTGCGCGAGAAGCTCGCGATCCTGCACCTGGACGACAAGCTGCTGCACCGCGGCGTCAACGAGGGCTTCTCCGGCGGCGAGAAGAAGCGCAACGAGATCTTCCAGCTCGCGGTGCTCGAGCCGAAGCTGGCGATCCTCGACGAGACCGACTCCGGCCTCGACATCGACGCGCTCAAGCACGTCGCCGACGGCGTCAACGCGCTGCGCTCGCCCGACCGCGCCTTCCTGGTCATCACCCACTACCAGCGGCTGCTCGACTACATCCGCCCCGACGTCGTGCACGTGCTCGCCGACGGCCGGATCGTCGAGAGCGGCGGCCCGGAACTGGCGCTGGAACTGGAGCGCCAGGGCTACGCCTGGGTCAAGGACCGCATCGCGCCGTCGGCCGCCGCGCCGACCGGCCGGGATGCCGCGTGATGAGCGCGCTGCTGCAGTCGCTGCGCGAGTCGATCCCCGCCGTCCGCGCCTCGAGCGGAGCGGCCGAGGGCGATGCCGCGCGCCAGGCCGCCGTGGAAGCCGTGCTGCGCGACGGCTTGCCCGGCCCGCGCAGTGAGGCCTGGAAGTACACCCCGCTGCGCGCCCTGGAGCGCCGCGCGTTCGCCCCGTCCATAGACCTGCCGGCCTACGACGAGGCCGTGCTCGCCGCGATACCCGCGCCGCGCCTGGTCTTCGTCAACGGCCGCTTCGACGCCGCGCGTTCGGACGCGTCCGGCCTGCCGGCCGGCGTCGACCTGCGCGCGCAGGCCATCGCCGCGCCTGCCCAGGACGAGGCTCCCCAGGACGCTTCGGGCGGCGATGCGATCTTCGCCAGGCTCAACGACGCCCTGGCCGAAACCGGCGTACGGCTGCGCGTGGGCGACGGCGCGGTGGTCGAGACGCCCCTGCATCTGGTCTTCGTCGGCGCCGCGCCCGCGGACGGCCCGCAGCAGGACCTCGCCTGGCATCTGCGCCATGACATCGAGATCGGCGACAACGCCGCGCTGGCGCTGGTCGAGCACCACCTCCACAGCGGAGCGCACCGCCACCTGGCCAACGCCCGCGTACGCCTGCGCATCGGCACCGAAGCCTGGGTGCAGCACGTACGCATCCAGGCCGAGGCCGAGGGCGCGACCGCCGTACTGCGCACCGACGCGACACTCGCACGCGAGGCGGCGTACCACCGGCTCGATCTCGAGCTCGGCACCGCGCTGTCCCGCCACGAGCTCCACGTCCGCCTCGAAGGCGCCGGCGCGCGCCTGCACGCCAACGGCGTACTGCTCGCCGCCGGCAGGCGCCACCTCGACACGCGCCTGGCCATCGAGCACGCCGCCCGCGACACCGCCTGCTCGCTGCTGTGGCGCGGCATCGGCGCCGGACGCGGCCATGCCGTGTTCCACGGCGGCATCACCATCCTCGAGGGGGCCGACGGCAGCGACGCCAGCCTTTCCAACAAGAACCTGCTGCTGAGCGAGAGCGCCGAGATCGACACCCAACCGGTGCTGGTGATCCACGCCGACGAGGTGAAGGCCGCGCACGGCGCCACGGTCGGCCAGCTCGACCCGACCGCGATGTTCTACCTGCGCTCGCGCGGGCTTCCCGCCGACGCCGCACGGCGCCTGCTGACCGCCGCGTTCGCGCGCGAGCCGCTGTCCGCGGTCATCGCACCGGCGGAACTGCGCGAGGCGGCGCAGGCGCAGCTCGACGCCGCCCTGCAGGGCCTGGTGGGCGAATGAACGCACCGCACGCCCCCGATCCCTCCACCGCCGTCCGCGGCGAAGACGGCGCGCGCGGGACCGACTGGGCGCGCGTGCGCGCCGACTTCCCGCTGCTGGACCGCCGCGTCCACGGCAAGCCGCTGATCTACTTCGACTCCGCCAACACCGGGCAGAAGCCGGCGGCGGTGATCGAGACGGTCGACGCCTTCTATCGCCGCCACAACGCCAACGTCAGCCGCGCCGTGCACCAGCTCGGCAGCGAGGCGACCGAGGCCTACGAGAACGCGCGCCGCAAGCTGGCCCGCTTCCTCAACGTGCGCGCCGACGAACTGGTGCTGTGCAGCGGCACCACCTTCGCGATCAACCTGGTCGCCTATTCCTGGGCGCTGCCGCAGCTCAAGCCGGGCGACGCCATCCTGCTCACGCGCATGGAGCACCACGCCAACATCGTGCCGTGGCAGCTGGTGGCCGAGCGCACGGGCGCGGCGATCAAGGTGGTCGAGCTGAAGCCCGACGGCACGCTCGACCTGGAGATGCTGCACGCGCTGATGACGCCCGAGGTCAGGCTGCTCGCCCTCGCCCATGTCAGCAATGTGCTCGGCACGGTCAACCCGGTCCGCGAGATCTGCCGCGAGGCGAGGCGCCGCGGCATCGTCACCCTGGTCGACGGCTCGCAGGCCGTGCCGCACCGCCCGGTCGACGTCAAGGCGATCGGCTGCGACTTCTACGCCTTCACCGGGCACAAGATGTGCGGCCCCACCGGCACCGGCGCGCTGTGGGCGCGCAAGGAACTGCTGGCGGCGATGCCGCCGTTCATCGGCGGCGGCGAGATGATCAAGGAAGTCAGCTTCCAGGGCACCGTCTACAACGACGCCCCCTACAAGTTCGAGGCCGGCACGCCCAACATCGCCGGCTTCGCCGGGCTCGCGGCCGCCGTGGACTACCTGGAAACGCTGGGCATGGCCGACATCGAGGCCCGCGAACAGGCCCTGCTCGCGCACCTGACGGAGGAACTGTCCGGCGTCGAGGGCCTGCGCATCTTCGGCACCGCGCCGGAAAAGGCGGCGGTGGTGTCGTTCCTGGTCGAGGGCGCGCACGCGCACGACCTGGCCACCCTGCTCGACCTGGAAGGCGTGGCCATCCGCTCGGGCCAGCATTGCGCGCACCCGCTGCTGCAATGGCTCGGCGTCGCCGCCACCTGCCGCGCGT
This sequence comes from Luteimonas aquatica, assembly GCF_022662575.1. Taxonomy (GTDB): domain Bacteria; phylum Pseudomonadota; class Gammaproteobacteria; order Xanthomonadales; family Xanthomonadaceae; genus Luteimonas; species Luteimonas aquatica. The sequence goes on from NZ_JALBFU010000003.1 coordinate 102,471, forward strand.
CGCTGGCGTTCTACAACACGCACGAGGAAGTGGAGCGTTTCGTGGCGGCGCTGCGCAAGGTACGCAAGCTGCTGGGCTGACGTACCGTCCGGCCGCGCCGGGAAGCGGTATAGAATTCCGCCATGTCCACGCTCGCCTTCCGCGCCGCCACCGCCGCCGACGTCCCGGCCATCGTCGCGCTCGTCACCTCCGCCTACCGGGGCGATGCCAGCCGCGTCGGCTGGACCACCGAGGCCGACTTCCTCGACGGCAACCGCATCGACGAAGCGGTGCTGCGCCACGACCTGGAGCGCCCGCGCAGCCGCGTCGTGCTGGCCGAGCGCGACGGGGCGCTGCTGGCCTGCGCGCACGTCGCCGAGGAGGACGGCCACGGCTATTTCGGCATGTTCTCGGTGGTGCCCGGACTGCAGAACGGCGGCATCGGCAAGACCGTGCTGGCCGAGTGCGAGCGCATCGCCCGCGACGAATGGACGCTGCCGGCCATGCACATGACGGTGATCGACATCCGCGAGGAGCTGATCGCCTTCTACGAGCGGCGCGGCTACCGCCGCACCGGCGTCTACAAGCCCTTCCCGCACGGCGACGCGCGCTTCGGCATGCCCAAGCGCGACGACCTGCGCTTCGAGGTGCTGGAGAAGGCGCTCTAGCTGTCAGGCCGCCGCCCGCGCCGCCTGGACGAGCACGCCCGAGGAAGCAAGCCATGTCCGACTGGATCCGCGTCTGCGCCACCGACGAACTGCTCCCCGGCGAGACCGCCGTGGCCTGGGACGGCGACACGCCGATCCTGGTCTTCAACTACGACGGCGACTACTACGCCCTCGAGGACCGCTGCAGCCACGAGGACTTCGAGCTGTCGGCCGGCAGCTTCGACGCCGACGAGGCCACCATCGAGTGCACGCTGCACGGCGCCAGGTTCGACGTGCGCGACGGCCGCGCCCTGTGCGCGCCGGCCTACGCGCCGGTGCCGAAATTCCCGGTCAAGGTCGAGGACGGGGCGGTCTGGACGCGCGACGACCGCTGACGGCGGCACCCGGCGGACCGTCCGAGATTGCGAATCCTTTGTAACTGCGAATCATTATCATTACAATGGCGGGGAGCCGGCCGTCGCCGGCATGACCTTGGGAAACCGCCCGCAATGAACCGCCCCCTCCTCGCCGCCGCGCCGCTCGCGGCGGCCCTGGCGACCGCGCTCGCCTGCCCTGCCCACGCCTCCGAAGCCGCCGCCGGCCCCGCCGCGTCCGCCGAGGCCGACCAGAACCAGCGCGACGCCACCGAGCTCGACACCATCCAGGTCGAGGGCCGCATGGTGCGCAAGGCGGCCTCGCCCAAGTACACCGAGCCGCTGCTCGACACACCGCAGACCGTCACCGTGGTCACCAAGGACACCATGGACCAGCAGGGCCTGCTGTCGCTGCGCGACGTGCTCAGCAACCTGCCCGGCATCACCTTCGGCGCCGGCGAAGGCGGCGGCGGCTACGGCGACAGCATCAACCTGCGCGGCTTCAGCGCCAACACCGACATCACCCTGGACGGCGTGCGCGACAGCGCGCAGTACACGCGCAGCGACACCTTCAACGTCACCTCCCTGGAACTGATCAACGGCGCCAACTCGGTGTATTCCGGCGCGGGCTCGGTGGGCGGCACGATCAACCTGGTCAGCAAGACGCCGCACCAAGGCGACGAGCACAGCTTCACCGCCGGCGCGGGCACCGACGGCTACGGCCGCGTCACCGCCGACAGCAACTTCGACCTGGACAACGGCGTGGCCATCCGCTTGAACGCGATGGGCCACAGCGCCGACGTTCCGGGCCGCGACGAGGAATTCAATCATCGCTGGGGCTTCGCGCCGTCGATCACCTTCGGGCTGGGCTCCGACACGCGCTTCACGTTGAGCTACCTGCACCAGCGCGAGAGCAACATGCCGCAGTACGGCGTTCCCTACGCGCTCGGCCAGTTCAACAACGGTCCGTTGCCGGGCGTCGACCCGGAGACCTACTTCGGCTATCGCAACACCTCGCGCCAGGAGATCGACCTCGACGTCCTGACCGGCGTGTTCGAGACCGATTTCAACGACAACGTGAGCCTGCGCAGCCTCGCCCGCCTGCAGAAGGTGGACCAGCATTCCAACGTCAGCGCGCTGCAGGGCAACTGGTGCCGCTTCGATGGCACCGACCCGTTCACCGGCGGCGCCTGCGCCCAGATCGCCGGCAACCGCATGCCGGCCGGCACCTGGTCGCCGACCGGCGGGCCGCGCGGCTACGTGCGCGACACCAAGAACTTCCTCGCCTACAGCCAGACCGACCTGACCGCCAGCTTCCAGACCGGCGCCGTGGAACACCACCTGGTCGCCGGCGTGGCGTTCAGCAAGGAGGATTTCGAGCTCGACACCGGCAGCATCTTCCTCAACGCCGACGGCAGCGCGTTGCCCAACGACAACACCGCCTATCCGCTGCAGGACCTCCGCCACCCGTACAACATCTGGACGGGCCCGATCAATTACTTCCGCACCGGCCGGACCACCGGCAGCTTGAGCAATCAGGCGGTCTACGTCTTCGACACGATGAAGTTCGGCGAACGCTGGCTGCTGAACCTCGGTGCGCGCTACGAACACAACGAGGGCGATTCGACCAACTACACCGTCGCCGGCGGCCGCGTCACCGGGAAGGCCGCGGGCTATCCGGCCAGGAACGAAGAGGATCTGTTCTCGTATCGCGCGGGCCTGACCTACAAGCCCACCGAGAACGGCAGCGTCTACCTGGCCTACGCCAACAGCAAGACGCCGTCCAAGGCCTCGGTCAACGGCTCCTGCACGCCGACGGGCACCGGCAGCGCCACGGCCGCGCCCAACTGCAACGTCGACCCGGAGACCGCGGTCAGCATCGAGCTCGGCACCAAGTGGGAGGTGCTGGACAACAAGCTCTCCCTCACCGCCGCGCTGTTCCGCAACGAGCGTAAGAACTACAAGGTCGCCAGCGGCGACCCCATCCTGCCGGACCAGGTCCTGGACGGGCGCGCCCGCGTGGACGGCATCGCGCTCGGCGCGGCCGGGCGGATCAACGAGCAGTGGTCGGTCTTCGCCAACTACACCTACCTCGACAGCGAGGTCGTGCACGGCGTTTCCGACTACTGCGTGCGCAACCCCGGCAAGGGCGGCTGCACCAGCAACGATGCGGCGCATCCGGATCCGTTCAAGGGCAATCCGCTCACCAATACGCCCAAGCATTCGGCCAACCTGTGGACCACCTATGCGCTGAACGACTGGACCTTCGGCTACGGCGCCAACTACCAGGGCGGCTTCTACACCCAGAACAACGGCATGCTCGGCAGCCTGGAACCGTACAAGACCCCGGACTACTGGGTGCACCGCGCCATGGTCGCCTACCAGTTCAACGACAACTTCGCCCTGCAGTTGAACGTGAACAACATCTTCGACAAGGAGTACTACCTGCGCATCCGCAACAACGTCACCCTCGCCAACGGCGCGGTCGCCAGCGGCAACGGCTGGGCCACGCCCGGCGAGGGCCGCTCGGCGACGCTGACGGCGACGTACCGGTTCTGATGCGGCGGTGCGGCGCCGGATAGGCCATAGTGGCGGCGAGCGCACCGAGGACACACCATGCTACTGCCCATCCCCGAGCTCCTGAGCAAGGAACAGCTGGCGCATTTCCGCGCCCGCCTGGACGCGGCCGACTGGGCCGACGGCCGCGCCACGGCCGGCCACCAGTCGGCCAGGGCCAAGGACAACGCGCAGCTGCCGGAGGATTCGCCGGTGGCGCGCGAGCTCGGGGCGCTGGTGCTGGAGGCGCTCTCGCGCAACAGCACCTTCTTTTCGGCGGCCCTGCCCAAGCGCATCTATCCGCCGCTGTTCAACCGCTACGCCGGCGGCCAATCGTTCGGCTACCACGTCGACAACGCGATCCGCTACGACCGCAGCGGCGGCCGCGCCGAGGCGGTGCGCACCGACCTGTCGGCGACGCTGTTCCTCAGCGAGCCGCAGGACTACGACGGCGGCGAGCTGGTGATCGAGGACACCTTCGGCACCCAGCAGGTGAAGCTCGCGGCCGGCGACCTGGTGCTGTATCCGGGCACCAGCCTGCACAAGGTGCTGCCGGTGACGCGCGGCGCGCGCCTGGCCTCGTTCTTCTGGATCCAGAGCATGCTGCGCGAGGACGCGCAGCGACGGCTGATGTTCGAGCTGGACGTGTCGATCCGGCGCCTCACGCAGTCGGTGCCCGAGCACCCGGCGCTGGTGCAGCTGACCGGCGTCTACCACAACCTGCTGCGGCGCTGGGCCGAGCCGTGAGCGGGAGCCGGCACGCGACCGCAGACATCGCCGCGCAGCAGCGCCGCGGTTTCTGGCTGCGCACGCTGCATCAGTGGCACTGGATCAGCTCGGCGGTGTGCCTGGTCGGCATGCTGCTGTTCGCCGTCACCGGCATCACCCTCAACCATGCCGCGAAGATCGAGGGCAGTCCGCGCGTCAGCAACCAGAAGCTGGTGCTGCCGGCGCCCCTGCGCGCGGGGCTGGGCCAGCGCGCTTCCGGCAACGCGCCGCTGCCTGCGGCCGTCGCCGACTGGCTGGACGAGCGCCTGGCCGTGTCCATCGGCGGGCGCGAAGCCGAGTGGTCGGAGGACGAAGTCTATCTGTCGATGCCCGGCCCCGGCGCCGACGCCTGGCTCAGCATCCAGCGCGGCGACGGTGCCGTGGAATACGAGCGCACCGACCGCGGCTGGATCTCCTATCTCAACGACCTGCACAAGGGCCGCAATGCCGGGCCGGCCTGGGGCTGGTTCATCGACGTCTTCGCCATCGCCTGCGTGGTGTTCACGGTCACCGGGCTCTGGCTGCTGCAGCTGCACGCGCGCCAGCGCCGCATGACCTGGCCCTACGTCGGCCTCGGCCTGCTGGTGCCGGTGCTGCTGGCGCTGATCTTCATTCATTAGATGATCGTCCCTGATCAAGAGCTCGGCCGTCCGTGGCCGGACTTTCCCTTAGAGACGATCGTCCCTGATCCAGAGCTCGGCCGTCCGTGGCCGGACTTTCCCTTAGAGACGATCGTCCCTGATCCAGAGCTCGGCCGTCCGTGGCCGGACTTTCCCTTAGAGACGATCGTCCCTGATCAAGAGCTCGGCCGTCCGTGGCCGGACTTTCCATTAGAGACGATCGTCCCTGATCAAGAGCTCGGCCGTCCGTGGCCGGACTTTCCATGAGAGACGATCGTCCCTGATCAAGAGCTCGGCCGGCCGTGGCCGGACTTTCCATTAGAGACGAGCGTCCCTGAACAAGAGCTCGGCCGTCCGTGGCCGGACTGTCCATTAGAGACGATCGTCCCTGATCAAGAGCTCGGCCGTCCGTGGCCGGACTTTCCATAAAAGAGGTTTCCATGCGCGTCCAACTCACCATTGCCCTGAGCGGCCTGCTGGCGATGCCGGCCTACTCGGCCGAATTCGATCTCAACATCGAGATCCCGCAGCTCAAGGTGGCCGAATACCACCGCCCCTACGTCGCGGTCTGGATCGAGGGCGCCGACCAGAAGGCGGCCGCGAACCTCGCGGTCTGGTACATGAGCAAGGACAGCAAGGAAGGCCACGGCACGAAGTGGCTGCCCGACCTGCGCCAGTGGTGGCGCAAGAGCGGGCGCACGCTCAAGGTGCCGGTGGACGGCGTCACCGGACCGACGCGCCCGGCCGGCAAGCATGCGCTGGGTTTCGACGGCAAGAGCCCGCAGTTGGCGCGGCTGCCCGCCGGCGAGTACACGCTGGTGGTGGAGGCGGTGCGCGAGGTCGGCGGCCGCGAGCTGCTGAAGATCCCGTTCCGCTGGCCGGCCGCGGCGCCGCAGTCCGGCAAGGCGCAGGGCACGAGCGAACTGGGCGCGGTCGCGCTGTCGATCTCGCCCTGATTCCCCATTCGATCCGATCCTTTTCCGGCCTCACGCGCCATCCAGCGGAGCACAACATGAAACGTTCCTCCCTTCTCGTCCCGATGCTCGCGGTCGCGGTTGCCGCCCTGCCGCTGTCCGCCTTCGCCCACAAGGCCTGGCTGATGCCCTCGCAGACGGTCATCGCCGGCCAGGATCCGTGGATCACGGTCGATGCCGCGGTATCCAACGATCTGTTCTATTTCAACCACGTGCCGCTGCGCCTGGACAGCATCGTCATCAGCGCACCGGACGGCAGCCGCGTCCAGGCGCAGAATCCCGCCACCGGCAAGTACCGCAGCGTGTTCGACGTGCAGCTCACCCAGGCCGGTACCTACAAGATCGGCGTGGTCAACGACTACGCCATCGCCAGCTGGGACGAGAACGGCCAGCGCAAGCGCTGGCGCGGCACGCCACAGGCGCTGGCCGCCGAAGTGCCGAAGGACGCCAAGCAGCTGGAGATCGGCCAGTCGCTCAGCCGTGTGGAAACCTTCGTCACCAACGGCTCGCCGAGCGAGACCGCGCTCAAGCCCAGCGGCGACGGCCTGGAATTGGTGCCGGTCACCCATCCCAACGACCTGTTCGCCGGGGAAGAGGCGAAGTTCCGCTTCCAGATCGACGGCAAGCCCGCCGCCGGGCTGGAGGTCGAGGTGATCCGCGGCGGCACGCGCTATCGCAACGCGCAGGACGAGATCAAGCTGGTCACCGACGGCAACGGCGAGTTCACCGTGAAGTGGCCCGAGCCCGGCATGTACTGGCTCAACGCCAGCAGCGAGGACGCCAAGGTGACCGTGCCGCAGGCCAAGCAGCGTCGCCTCGGCTATGTCGCGACGCTGGAAGTGCTGCCGCAGTAAGGCGCGGTTTCCGGTTCGCTGCAACGGCACGGCGGCATTGAACGCTCCCGCAACCCCCGACCAGGCCGCCGTGCACGCGCTCTACGGCGAAACCATGGGCACGCGCTGGCGCGTGAACGCGGTGGCGCCGGCGCGCAGCGACCTGCATGCGCTGCACGGCGAGATCCAGGCCGAGCTGGACCGGCTGGTGGCGCAGATGAGCACCTGGGAAGCCGGTTCCGACATCTGCCGCTTCAACCGCGCGCCGGCCGGGACCTGGCAGGTGCTGCCGCCCGCCTTCTTCGCGGTGCTGCGCTGCGCGCTGGAGATCGCCGCCGCCAGCGACGGCGCCTACGATCCGACCATCGGTCCGCTGGTGGGGCTGTGGGGGTTCGGCGCGAACGCCGCCGGCCAGCGCGTTCCGCATGCGCATGAGATCGACGATGCCCGCGCGCGCACCGGCTGGCGGCGCATCGCGCTGCGCGAGCAGGACGCCTGCGCGCTGCAGCCGGGCGATGCCTGGCTGGATCTTTCGGCGATCGCCAAGGGCTACGCGGTCGATGCGGTGGGCGCGCGGCTGCGCGAGCGCGGCATCGAGGCGGCGCTGGTGGAGGTAGGCGGCGAACTGCGCGGCTACGGCCGCAAGCCGGACGGTAGCGCGTGGCATGTGCTGGTGGAATCGGCGGAAGACCAGGACGACGACGAACCCTGCATCCTCGCGCTGGAAGACGGGCGCGCGGTGGCGACCTCCGGCGACCGCTGGCACCGCTTCGAACGCGACGGCCGCCGCTACACGCACACCATCGACCCGCGCAGCGGGCGCGCCGTCGAGCATGCCGCAGCCGCCGTCACCGTCGTCGCCGACAGCGCGATGCGCGCCGACGCCTGGGCGACCGCGCTGACGGTGATGGGCGCCGAGGCCGGATACGCCTTCGCGGCCGAGCGCGGGCTGGCGGCGCGCTTCCTTGCCCGCCACGCGCAGGGGATCGTCGTCCGCGCCACGCCGGCCTTCCCCGCATCGATCGCGGCATGAGACCCGCAAGCCGGCACAAGGCGGCCGCGCTGCCGCTGCTCGGGAACGCGGCCGTGCTGCTGGCGCTCGTGCTCGCGGCGCTGGCGCTGCTGCCGCTGCACGACGATGCCTGGTGGACCGGCCCGCCGCGCGGGCCGCGCTGGACGGCGGCGGCATTCGCCGTCGCCGGCTACGCCGTCCTCTGTCTCTGGCTGTGGCGGCGCACGCGCACGCGCGGGGCCGCCACCGCCTCCGGCGCGGAACTTCTGGTCGCCTGGGCCAGCCAGACCGGCTTCGCGCAGCAGATCGCGCAGCGCACCGCCGACGCCCTGGCCGAGGCCGGCGTCGCCGTGCAGCTGCGCGAACTGGCCGAGGTCGACGCGGCGATGCTGCGCGCGCACGGCCGCGCCCTGTTCGTGGCCAGCACGACCGGCGAAGGCGATCCGCCCGATCCGGCGCTGGCCTTCGTGCGCGACACGCTCGACGGCGACGCCGACCTGTCCGGGCTGCGCTATGCCGTGCTCGCGCTGGGCGACCGCGAATACGCGCACTTCTGCGGCTTCGGCCATCGCATCGAGCGCTGGCTGCGCCATGCCGGCGCCGCGCCGCTGTTCGACCTGATCGAGGTCGACAACGGCGATCCTGGCGCCCTGCGCCATTGGCAGCACCATCTGGGCCTGCTCGCCGGCGCGCCGGAGCTTCCGGACTGGTCGCCGGCCGGCTATGCGAGCTGGCGGCTGCGCGAACGGCGGGAAGCCAATCCGGGGAGCGCCGGCGGCGCGGCCTACCACCTGGTGCTCCAGCCGCCGGCCAACGCGGCGGCGGACTGGCAGGCCGGCGACATCGCCGAGATCGGTCCGCGCAACGCGCCGGCTGCGGTCGATGCCTGCCTGACGGCCTTCGGACTGCGGACCGGCGACGTCGTGACGCACGCGGGCGAACGCCTCGCGCTCGGCGAACTGCTGGCGCGCTCGCACCTGCCGGCGCCGACAGCTGCGCCGGCCCCGCCCCTGGACGCGCAGGCGCTGGCCGACACCCTGGCTCCGCTGCCGCATCGCGAATACTCGATCGCCTCCCTGCCGCAGGACGGCGGCGTGCACCTGCTGGTGCGCAGGATGCTGCGCGAGGACGGGCGCCCGGGACTCGGCAGCGGCTGGCTGTGCGATCACGCGCCGCTCGGCGGCGAGATCGCGCTGCGCATACGCGCCAACCGCAACTTCCATCCGCCGGCCCCGGAACGCCCGCTGATCCTGGTCGGCAACGGCACCGGCATCGCCGGGCTGCGCGCGCACCTGAAGGCGCGCGTGGCCGCCGGGGCGCGGCGCAACTGGCTGCTGTTCGGCGAGCGCAACGCCGGGCGCGACTTCTTCTACGGCGAGGAGATCCGCGCCTGGCAGGCCGGAGGATTCCTCGCCGCCCTCGACCTGGCCTTCTCGCGGGACGCGGACGCGCCGCCGCACAAGCGCTACGTGCAGCACCATCTGCGCGAGGCCGGCGAACGCCTGCGCGCCTGGATCGACGAGGGTGCCGCGGTCTATGTCTGCGGAAGCCTCGAAGGCATGGCGCCCGGCGTGGACGAGGTCATGCGCGAGGCGCTGGGCGAGGCCACGGTCGACGCGATGCTGATCGACGGCCGCTACCGCCGCGACGTGTACTGACGCGGGACGTCGCGGATCGACCGCGCCGCCTCACGCGGACGGCAAGGCCTCGCCCCGGACGATCCGGATCGCCAGCAGTTCGCCGCCGCCTTCGAGCAGGAATCGCGTGCGCGAGGATTCGGCAAGCAGGGCAGTGTCGCCGGCGCGCAGCGGCGGCAGCGCCGGCGCGGACTCGAAGCGGGCCTCGCCCGCGAGCAGGTGCAGCGCCCACGTCGTCTCCGGCTCGGCGAAGAAGACCATCGGCCCGACCAGCGGGCGGTGGTGCAGGTCCGCCGCGCAGGCGGCGCGTCGCCACATCAGGTTGAAGTCCCGGGTCGGCCCGTCGACGAGTTCGCCGACCACGCCACGCTCGCCGGCGAAGCGCAGCCGGCCGTGCGGCGGCGACAGCGCATGCAGTTCGCCCTCGTCGAAGCGCAGGCGCAGGCCGTTGCCGGCGAGCAGCACCAGTTCGCGGTCCACGCCCGGAAAGGCGGAGAACGCGGCATCCTGCTCGATCTCTGCGATCGACAGGCGCCAGTCCCAGCCTTCACCGTCCGCGGATGCCTGCGCATGGATCTCGCGCGTCCATCCCAGGCCGTTGCGCCAGCGCTCGCGGCGGTAGGCGGAGGCCGGAATCACGCGCGAGCCGCTCGAGGGCTGGTCGATGGTCGTCATCGGCCCAGTGTACGCGGCGCCGGCATCCGGCGGCCCGCACACGCAGAAAAGAGCCGCCCGGCCGCACACGACCTTGTGCGCGACACGGGCGGCGGTACGTCCCTGTTGGCAGTCCCTGCCATTCCATTTGAAGCTTCCCGCTTCCGCCAACCGCCCTGCTCGTCCTGGCATGGGCGGTAGCGACCGCCGGGATATCCGAGGCCGGCCCCCGTGGGACCGGTCCCGGACACGCCGAAGTTTTCGCCCCTTGCTCGAACTTCGGCCCCATCACAAGCACTCGCGTGCCTGAGGTGTCCTTGGCGATGCGCGACCTGGGTCACGCCCGCGATTGGTGATTCCCGTCTTCGACCTGCCTGCCCTTCAACGCTTCGTGGCCATGCGCTGCGCCGGCTTGGCCGGCAGCGCCGCATGCACGGGCGAAGCGCCGACCAGGATGCGGTCGCGGTTCTTCTCCACCGTCTTCAGTCCGATCCCCTTGACCATCGCCAGCTGTTCCGGGCTGCGGAACGCGCCGTTCTGCTTGCGGTAGGCGACGATCGCCTCGGCCTTGGTCGGCCCCACGTTCAGCAGGACGCGATCGAGTTCCGTGGCGTTGGCGGTATTGATGTTGACCTTGTCGGTCGCCAGCGCGGTTCCGGCCAGCAACAGCGACAGCAGCAGCGTGGTGAAGCGGATCTTGAGCAATCGGGTGTTGAAGAACGACATGGTGGTGCTCCTTGATTTGGTATGGGATCCATCCCTGGCGGTTTCCTCCGCCAGTGGAGACAGTGTCCTCGACTCCATGGACACAGCGTATCGCCGCCCCGGCCATGCCGCAGCCGGGGGACGCCGCGTCTCGTTGTAGGGAAATTCCTACCCCGGCGGTAGAATTGCGGCTTCTTCCCCCAGCGAGGTCATCCCCATGGACGACAGCCAATTCGAACCCGCCCGCGCCGAACGCTTCGTCTCGGAGAAATGGGACGACGACATCGTGCCGCAGCTGGTGGAGTACATCCGCATCCCCAACAAGTCGCCGATGTTCGACAGCGACTGGGTCGAGCACGGCTACATGGACGATGCGGTCAAGCTGATGGAGTCCTGGGCCAGGGCGCAGTCGGTGCCCGGCATGACGGTGGAGGTGGTGCGCCTGGAAGGCCGCACGCCGCTGATCTTCCTGGACATCCCGGCCAGCGGCCCGGAGACCGGCGAGGACTGCGTGCTGCTCTACGGCCACCTGGACAAGCAGCCGGAGATGACCGGCTGGGACGACGACCTCGGCCCGTGGAAGCCCGTGCTCAAGGGCGACAAGCTGTTCGGCCGCGGTGGCGCCGACGACGGCTACGCGATCTTCGGCTCGCTCGCGGCGATCCAGGCGCTCAAGGACCAGGGGGCGCCGCACGCGCGCTGCGTGGTGCTGATCGAGGCCTGCGAGGAATCGGGCAGCTACGACCTGCCGGCCTACGTCGACCACCTGGCCGAGCGCATCGGCAAGCCCTCGCTGGTGGTCTGCCTGGATTCGGGCTGTGGCAACTACGACCAGCTCTGGTGCACCACCTCGCTGCGCGGCCTGGCCGGCGGCAACCTCGCGGTGAAGGTGCTCTCCGAGGGCGTGCATTCGGGCGACGCCTCGGGCGTGGTGCCTTCCAGTTTCCGCCTGCTGCGGCAGCTGCTGTCGCGCATCGAGGACGAGAACACCGGCCGCATCCTGATCGAGGGCCTGTTCGCCGAGATTCCCGCCGAGCGCCTGAAGCAGGCCGAACGCTGCGCCGAGGTGCTGGGCAGCGCGGTCTACGACAAGTTCCCCTTCCTGCCCGGCATGACGCCGATGTTCAAGGAGGGCGCCGCGGACCAGTTGACCGAACTGGTGCTCAACCGCACCTGGCGACCGGCGCTGTCGATCACCGGCGCGGACGGCATCCCGCCGCTGGCCTCGGCCGGCAACGTGCTGCGTCCGCATACCTCGGTGAAGCTGTCGCTGCGCCTGCCGCCCACCGTCGACGGCAAGCGTGCCGGCGAGCTGCTGCAGCAGGCGCTGCTGCGCGATCCGCCCAACGGCGCCCAGGTCACGCTCGATCTGGAGAAGGCCGCCACCGGCTGGAACGCGCCGGCGATGGCGGGCTGGCTGGAGCAGGCCATCGACGACGCCAGCCAGGCCTTCTACGGCAAGCCGGCGATGTACATGGGCGAAGGCGGCTCGATCCCGTTCATGGGCATGCTCGGCGAGAAGTTTCCGGGCGCGCAGTTCATGATCACCGGCGTGCTCGGCCCGCATTCCAACGCACACGGCCCGAACGAATTCCTGCACATCCCGATGGGCAAGCGCGTCACCGCCAGCGTGGCCAAGGTGATCGCCGCCCACCACGCGGCGAGCGTGCGCGGCCAGACCACCGGCTCGGCGGTGGCCGCCGACAGCGGCGACCGCCACGGCGACCACGGCTGCTGCTGAGCCCGCCTTGCCGACCGCCCCGGACGCGACGCCCGTCGCGGACCGGGGCGGGTCTGCTACAGTGCGGCCGCCATTCCACCTTGGAGCGCGTCGAAATGTTAAACGGCTTCTTCGGCTACATCATCGGCGGTGCGGTCATCGGCATCCTGGCGCGGCTGTTCAAGCCCGGCGCCGACCCGATGGGCTGGATCATGACCATCCTGCTGGGCATCGCCGGCGCCGCGATCGCCGGCTACCTGTACGCGGGCCACGGCATCTGGACCTGGGCGGTCGCGATCCTGGCTTCCATCGCGCTGCTGTTCGTATTCGAGATGATCCGCAAGAAGCGCTGACCGCGACGCCTGCGTCCGGCCACATCCCAAAAAGCCGCGCCTCAGCGCGGCTTTTTCTTTTGGCGGCGCCATTCTCGCGCTTCCCGCCGCGTGGCCGGCCCGGAATCGGCCTGGAATAAGATATCGCCGCCCCCTCTCGCGCGGATCGCCATGCCCGACTATCGCTTCGTGACCGTGGACGTCTTCACCGAGCGGCGTTTCGGCGGCAATCCGCTGGCCGTGTTCACCGACGCCCGCGGCCTGACGGACGCGCAGATGCAATCGCTGGCGGCGGAGTCAACCTCAGCGAGACCACCTTCGTGCTGCCGCCGCAGGATCCGGCGCACACGGCGCGCGTGCGCATCTTCCATCGCACGGCGGAGATGCCCTTCGCCGGCCATCCGATGGTGGGCACCGGCTATGTGCTCGCGCGCGAGGGGCTGGCGCGGGGCGATGCCCTGTCGTTCGAGGTGCCGGCCGGCGTGGTGCGCGTCGAGATCGAGCGCGACGGCGACGGTGAGGTGCTCGGCAGCCGGATCGGCGCGCCGCGCCCGCTGGCCACCGGCGCCGAGTTTCCGGTCGAGACCATCGCCGCCTGCGCCGGCATCGCGGCCGCCGACATCCGCGTCGCGGCGCACCGTCCGATCCATGCCTCGGTGGGCACCTGGTACGTGATCGCGGAAGTCTCGCCCGAGGCCCTGTCGCGCGCGGCGCCCAGCCTGGAGGCGTTCCACCGGGTCTGCGTCGGGCGGCCCGAACTGGAGGGGCGCTTCTCGCTGCACCTGTACGCGCACGAAGGGGCCGACGACTCGCTCGTGCGACTGCGAGCGCGCATGTTCGCGCCCGAGGCCGGCACCATCGAGGACGCCGCCACCGGCAGCGCGAACACGGCGCTGGCCGCGCTGCTGCTCTCGCTGTCGGGCGAGCGCGCGCGCCGCTACGACGTGCTGCAGGGCGTGGAGATGGGCCGTCCCAGCCTGCTGCATGCCTCGGCGACGCGCACGATCGACGGCATCCGCGCGGACGTCGCCGGCCGCTGCGTGCCGGTGCTGCGCGGCGAGGCGTTGCTGTAGCGCAGCGCCGCCTGGCCGCGGCGGCTTCAGTCCAGCAGCCGCGCGATCACCTGCCGCGCCAATTCCTCGGAGGAGTGCGACAGCGTATCGAGCGTCAGCTCCGGGGATTCCGGCGGCTCGTAGGGCGAATCGATGCCGGTGAAGTTCGGCAGCTCGCCGCGGCGCGCCTTGGCGTACAGGCCCTTGACGTCGCGCCGCTCGGCCTCGGCCAGCGGCGTGTCGACAAAGACCTCGATGAAATCGCCCTCGGCGAACAGCGCGCGCGCGGACCCGCGCTCGGCGCGGAACGGCGAGATGAAGCTCACCAGCACGATCAGGCCCGCGTCGGTCATCAGCCTGGCGACCTCCGAGACGCGGCGCAGGTTTTCCACGCGGTCCTCGTCGGTGAAGCCGAGATCGCGGTTCAGGCCGTGGCGCACGTTGTCGCCGTCGAGCAGGTAGGTGTGCAAGCCGCGCGCCGCGAGCCCGGCCTCGACCAGGTTGGCGATGGTCGACTTGCCGGCGCCGGACAGTCCGGTGAACCAGACGCAGCGCGGCTGCTGTCCCTTCAGCGCGGCGCGCGCGCGCCGGTCGACGCTGAGCGCCTGCCAATGGATGTTGTCGGCGCGGCGCAGGCCGTGGCGGATCATCCCGCAGCCGACCGTGGCGAGGCTGGCCGGGTCGATCAGGATGAAGCCGCCCAGCGCCGGTTCCCGTGCGTAGGTGGCGAAGGCGATCGGCGCGTCCAGCGACAGCGTGATCTGGCCGATGTCGTTGAACTCCAGGCGCTTGGCGGCCAGAGGCTGCAGGCTCTGCGGCTCCAGCTTGTGCTTGATCTCGCTCACGCGCGCGCCGACGCTGCGCGCGCCGAGCTTGAGCTGGTAGCGCCGGCCGGGCAGCAGCGCGGCCTGGTCGAACCACAGCACGTCGGCGGCGAACTGGTCGCTGGCCGACAGCGGCGCCTGCGCCGGCGCCAGCACGTCGCCGCGCCCGGCGTCGACGTCCTCGGCCAGCCGCACGGCCACCGCGTCGCCGGCACGCGCGGCCTGCGCCGGCGTGCCCGAACGCGCGAGCTCGGCGACCGTGGCGTTCGCGCCCGCCGGCTCCACGCGCAGCGCATCGCCCACGCGCAGCACGCCCGAGACCAGGGTGCCGGCCAGCCAGCGCGCGCCGCCGTCGGCGCGCAGCACCGACTGCACGGGCAGGCGCGCCGGCAGCTGCTCGTCGCGGCGCTCGATGCGCACGCCGTCGAGATGTTCGAGCAGCGTCGGCCCGGCGTACCAGGAAAAATTCGCCGAGCGCGTGGTCACGTTCTCGCCGGTGGCCGCGGCCAGCGGAATGGCGACCACCGCCTCGATGCCCAGCTGCGCGGCATGGGCGCGATAGGCCTCGGCGATCGCCTCGAAGCGTTCGCGATCGTAGCCCTCGCGGTCGAGCTTGTTCACCGCCAGCAGGACGTGGCGCACGCCGAACAGCGCGGCGATGGCCGTGTGCTGGAAGGTCTGCGGCAGCAGGCCCTTGCCGGCGTCGACCAGCACGATCGCCAGATCGGCGACCGACGCGCCGGTGGCCATGTTGCGGGTGTACTGCACGTGCCCGGGGCAGTCGGCGATCAGATAGCGGCGCCGCGCGGTGCGCAGATGCCGCCAGGCGACGTCGATGGTGATGCCCTGCTCGCGCTCGGCCTCCAGCCCGTCCAGCAGCAGGGCGTAGTCCAGCTCGCCGTTGCGCGTGCCGTGGCTGGCGCTGGCGCGCGCCAGCGCCGCCTGCTCGTCCTCGGACAGGCGGCCGGCCTCGGCCAGCAGGCGGCCGATCAGGGTGCTCTTGCCGTCGTCGACGCTGCCGCAGGCGACGATGCGCAGGAAGTCGGAATGCCCGGATTGTGCGGAGGTTGCCGTCATCGATCTCTTCGTGTGTTTGGATCCCTCTCCTGCAAGAGAGGTGGCGGCGAGGGCTCCGTTCACGAAAGGCCCTCACCCTCGCTCGCTTCCCCTTTCCCGCGCCCGGGAAAGGGGACATGAAGCCTAGAAATACCCTTCCCGCTTCTTCTTTTCCATGCTGTCGCCCTCGGCGTGGTCGATCAGGCGCCCGGCGCGCTCGGACTGGGCGCTGCGCTCCATCTCGGCGATCACCGCGTCCAGGTCGGCGGCGTCGGACTCCACCGCGCCGGTCAGCGGATAGCAGCCCAGGGTACGGAAACGCACGCGCCGCAACTGCGGCGTCTCGCCCGGTTCCAGACGGAAGCGCGCGTCGTCGACCACGATCAGCGCGCCGTCGCGGCGCACCGTCGGCCGCTCGGCGGCGAAGTACAGCGGCACCACCGGGATCGATTCGCGGCGGATGTAGCGCCACACGTCGAGTTCGGTCCAGTTCGAAAGCGGGAACACGCGCACGCTCTCGCCCTTGCCGACGCGGCCGTTGTACAGCTGCCACAGCTCGGGCCGCTGGCGGCGCGGGTCCCAGCGGTGCTGCGCGTCGCGGAAGGAGAACACGCGTTCCTTGGCGCGCGATTTCTCCTCGTCGCGACGGGCCCCGCCGATCGCCGCGTCGTAGCCGCCACGCTCCAGCGCCTGCTTCAGCGCCTGCGTCTTCATGATCTCGGTGTGCACGCTGGCGCCATGGCTCTGCGGGCCGACGCCATCGCGCACGCCGTCGGGGTTGATGTGCACGCGCAGGTCCACGCCGGTCTCCGCGGCGCGGCGATCGCGGAAGGCGATCATCTCGCGGAACTTCCAGGTGGTGTCCACGTGCAGCAGCGGAATGGGCGGATTTGGCGCCGGGGCGAACGCCTTCAGCAGCAGGTGCAGCAGCACCGAGCTGTCCTTGCCGATGGAATACAGCAGGACGGGGTTGCGGCTCTCGGCGGCGACCTCGCGCAGGATGTGCAGGCTTTCGGCCTCCAGGCGGTCGAGCTCGTCGCGGTCGTCGGTTGCGGAAGAAACGGTCATCGGCTCGTTCGGTCGGGCTGGCGGGGCTGGTCGCGGTGGCTCCACCCGCCCCGACGCCCGGGCCGGCATTGTAGCCAGCCCCCGCGCCGCGCCCGTAAATGACTGCGCGGCATGTGCGCATAACCGAGCTTCCTTTCCGCCCGGTCGCCGCCGCGCCTAGGGTGAGGGTCGTCCCCGTCTCCGCAACTCCGGCCGTCCGCGATGCCCTCGCCCAACGCCCTGCCCGCGCCGCCCCTCTCCGACGAACAGGCCGATGCCGTCGTCCAGCTCACCCGCGCACTCGACGCGCCGGGGCTGTGGTGGCTGTCGGGCTATGCCGCGGGGCTGGCGACCTCGCGGGCGGCACCCGCCCAGTCCGCTCCTGCCGTTGCCGTGCGCCCCGATGCCGCGACGGCAGGGCGGCTGACCATCGTCTACGGCAGCCAGACCGGCAACGCCAAGCGCACGGCCGAACAGCTCGCCCAGGAGGTCGAGGGCACCGGCGTGGCGGTGCGCGTGCTGCGCGCCGATGCCTACCCGGTGCGCGAGCTGAAGACCGAGCGGCACCTGTACCTGGTCATCAGCACGCAGGGCGACGGCGATCCGCCGGACGACGCGCGCGAACTGGTGGAATTCCTGGCCGGCAAGCGCGCCCCGCGCCTGGAGCAGTTGCGCTACGCCGTGCTCGGCCTGGGCGATTCCAGCTACCCGCAGTTCTGCGCGATCGGCCAGCGCCTGGACGCGCGCCTGGCCGAGCTCGGCGCGCAGCGCCTGCTGCCGCGCGGCGACGCCGATCTCGACGTCGATACCGTCGCCGCCCCCTGGCGCGCGCAGGCCCTGGCCGCGGCCCGCGAGGCCTTGGCGCCGGCCGCGCAGGATGCCGCCCACGGCGCGGCGGACGCGTCGAGGAAACCGCTGGCCACGGTCACGCCGCTGCGCCCGCAGGCCGCCGCGCACGGCCGCGACCATCCCTTCGCCGCCGAACTGCTGGCCAACCAGCGCATCACGCTGGCGCGCGGGCGCGGCGCCTCGCCCAAGGACATCCGCCACATCGAGCTCTCGCTCGAGGACTCGGGGCTGCACTACGAGCCGGGCGACGCGCTCGGCCTGTGGCCGCGCAATCCCGAGCCCCTGGTCGAGGCGATCCTGTCCACGCTCAAGCTCGACGGCGAGCGCGAAGTCGCCCAGGGCGAGACCGCGCTGCCACTGCGCGAATGGCTGACCGCCAGGCGCGAACTGACCCGGCTGGCCCGCCCGTTCCTGGCCGCGCACGCCGAGCGCGCGGGCGATGCCGAGCTGCAGGCGATCGTGCAGCCCGGCCATCCGCTGCTGGCCGACTGGCTCGCCAACCGCCAGGTCATCGACCTGTTGCAGCGCCATCCCGCCGACTGGAGCGCCGACGCGCTGGTCGCCGCGCTGCGCCCGCTGACGCCGCGCCTGTATTCGATCGCCTCCAGCCGCAAGGCGGTGGGCGAGGAAGTGCACCTCACCGTCGCCCATGTCGAATATGGCGCCGATGCGGACACGCGCTGGGGCGCGGCTTCGCATTACCTGGCCACGCGCGCCGAGGGCGAACGCCTGCCGGTCTACGTGGAGGCCAACGAACGTTTCCGCCTGCCGGCCGATGCCGCGCGCGACGTGATCATGATCGGCCCGGGCACCGGGGTGGCGCCGTTCCGCGCCTTCGTGCAGGAACGGGCCGCGACGCGCCCGACGCGGGCGGGCGCCCCCGGCCGCAACTGGCTGTTCTTCGGCAATCCGCATTTCCGCAGCGACTTCCTCTACCAGCTGGAATGGCAGCGCGCGCTCAAGTCGGGCGAACTCGATCGCATCGACCTCGCCTTCTCGCGCGACGCATCGAGAAGTCCGGCCTGGGATGGCCGGGCTCTTGCGGGGGACTCGCACAAGAAGATCTATGTCCAAGACCGCATCCGCGAGCGCGGCGCCGAACTCTACGACTGGCTGGAGAACGGCGCCCATCTCTACGTCTGCGGCGCGATCGCCATGGGCAAGGACGTGCACGGCGCGCTGCTGGATGCGGTGAGCGCGCGCAAGGGCGGCGACCGCGAGGCGGCCGTGGAATATCTCGACGCGCTGCAGCGCGAGGGCCGCTACGCCCGGGACGTGTACTGATGGACGTGCACTGATGAACGTGATCCCGACGAGCGGGGCCGTCCGATGAGCGCGCACTCGGTCGAGGACATCAAGCGCGACAGCGCGCGCCTGCGCGGCTCGCTGCTGCAGAGCCTGGCCGACCCGGTCACCGGCAGCCTGCGCGAGGACGACCAGACGCTGATCAAGTACCACGGCAGCTACCAGCAGGACGACCGCGACATCCGCGAGGAGCGCCGCCTGGCCAAGCTCGAACCCGCCTACAGCTTCATGATCCGCACCCGCACCCCGGGCGGCGTGGTCACCCCGGCGCAGTGGCTCAAGCTCGACGCCGTCGCCACCGGCTTCGCCGAGCGCGGCCTGCGCATCACCACGCGCCAGGCCTTCCAGTTCCACGGCGTGATCAAGACCGAGCTCAAGGCGACGATGCAGGCGATCAACGCCGCGCTGATCGACACCCTGGCCGCCTGCGGGGACGTCAACCGCAACGTCGCGGTCGCCGCCAACCCGCACCTGTCGGCCGCGCACGCGGCGGTGCATGCGCAGGCGGCGGCGCTGTCGGAGCACCTGCTGCCGAACACGCGCGCCTACTACGAGATCTGGCTCGACGAGCAGCGCGTGGCCGGCAGCGGCAGCGAGGACGAGCCGGTCTATGGCGAGCGCTACCTGCCGCGCAAGTTCAAGATCGGATTCGCCATTCCGCCCTTCAACGACGTCGACGTGCTGGCCCAGGACCTGGGCTTCATCGCGATCCTCGACGCGGCCGGCGCGCTGACCGGCTACAACGTCAGCGTCGGCGGCGGCATGGGCGCCACCCACGGCGATCCGGACACCTATCCGCGCCTGGGCAGCGTGGTCGGCTTCATCGCCCCCGAACGGCTCGTCGCCACGGCCACCGCCGTGGTCACCGCGCAGCGCGACTTCGGCAACCGCGAAGTGCGCAAGCGCGCCCGCCTGAAATACACCATCGACGACCGCGGTCTCGACTGGTTCCGATCCGAAGTCGAACGGCGTGCCGGTTTCCCTCTCCTTCCGGCACGTCCGTTCGGCTTCGCCCACAACGGCGACCGTTTCGGCTGGACCGGCGGCGAGGACGGACGCGGCCACCTGACCCTGCGCATCCCGGCCGGCCGCATCGTCGACGGCGCCCTCGACGGCCGCGGCGAGGCGGTGCGGCACCTGAGCGGCCTGCGCGAGATCGCGCGCCTGCTGGCGCAGGCCGCCGCTCCCGACGACGGACGCAGCGCCGAGTTGCGCCTCACCCCGAACCAGAACCTGGTCATCGCCAACATCCCGGCCGCGCTGCGCGAGCGCATCGACGCGCTGACCGCCGAATACGGACTCGACGGCTGGCGCCGCGCCAATCCGCTGCGCCGCAACGCCCTGGCCTGCGTGGCCCTGCCCACCTGCGGCCTGGCGATGGCCGAGGCCGAACGCTACCTGCCGGAATTCGTCGCCAAGGTCGAGGAGCTGCTGGCGCGCCACGGCATCCCCGGCGCGCCCATCCACCTGCGCCTGAGCGGCTGCCCCAACGGCTGTTCGCGCCCCTACCTCGGCGAGATCGCGCTGGTCGGCAAGGCGCCGGGCCGCTACAACCTGATGCTCGGCGCCGACCACCGCGGCCAGCGCCTGAACACCCTGTACCGCGAGAACGTCGACGAGGCCGCCATCCTCGGCGCGCTCGACCCGCTGTTCGCCGACTACGCGCGCGAGAAGCGCTTCGAGGAAGGCTTCGGCGACTTCCTGGTGCGCCGCGCCGTCGTCTCCATTCCCGAAAAAGACATCCGCAAGTCCATTCCCGTCGAGGTTGTCGCATGAGCCCGCCCGATCCCGTCTCCGCCGCCGAATCGACCCAGGCACTGGCGGAACTCAACCGCTGGCTGGGCGGGCGCAGTGCCGAGGAGCGCGTGGCCTGGGCGCTGGAGAACACCGCGGGCGAACACGCGCTCTCCTCCAGCTTCGGCGCGCAGGCGGCGGTGTCGCTGCACCTGGCGACGCGGCACAAGCCGGACATCCCGGTGATCGTGGTCGACACCGGCTACCTGTTTCCGGAAACCTACCGCTTCATCGACCAGCTGAGCGAGCGGCTGTCGCTCAACCTCAAGGTCTACCGGCCGCAGATCGGCGTCGCCTGGATGGAGGCGCGGCTGGGCCGGCTGTGGGAGGAAGGCGTCGACGGCATCACCCGCTACAATCGCCTGCGCAAGGTCGAGCCGATGCAGCGCGCGCTGCGCGAACTGGGCGTGCGCACCTGGATCGCCGGCCTGCGCCGCGCGCAGTCGAGCACGCGCGAAAGCCTCGACTTCCTGGAACTGCGCGAGGGCCGCTGGAAACTGCATCCGATCGCCGACTGGAGCGACCGCGACGTGTGGGACTATCTGCGCAAGCACGACCTGCCCTACCACCCGCTCTGGCACCAGGGCTACGTCTCCATCGGCGACATCCACACCACCCGGCCGCTGGAACCGGGCATGCGCGAGGAGGACACGCGCTTCTTCGGCCTCAAGCGCGAGTGCGGGCTGCACTTCGACGACGGCGCCCCGGTCGCGGCCTAGCGCGGCGCGCGCACAATCGTTCAAGGCGCCCGGCGCCGGGCGGCGTAGCCTGGCGGCGACCCGGGAACATCCGGCCACCCGGGCAGGGAGACGCCATGAATGCGACGGGCTTCATCGGTCTGGGCGTGATGGGCCTGCCCATGGCGCTCAACATGGCCCGCGCGGGCATCCCGCTGGTGGCCTGGAACCGCTCCCCGGGCAGATACGACGCCCTGCGCGAAGCCGGCGCGCGCGTGGCCGACAGCGCCCCCGACGTGTTCCGGCAGGCGGACGCGGTCGTGCTCATGCTCGCCGACGAGCGCGCGATCGACGCCGTCCTCGGCCGCGGCACGGCGGCGTTCGCGGGGCATGTCGCGGATCGGACGATCGTCCACATGGGCACGACCGCCGCCGACTATTCGCGCCGGCTCGAAACCGACATTCGCGCGGCGGGCGGACGCTATGTCGAGGCGCCGGTCTCGGGATCGCGCGTGCCCGCCGAGACCGGACAGCTGATCGGCATGCTCGCCGGCGAGAGCGAAGCCGTCGAGGCCGTCCGCGCCCTGCTGCGCCCCGTCTGCCGCGACACGATCGTCTGCGGCCAGGTGCCGAACGCCTCGCTGATGAAACTCTCGGTGAACCTGTTCCTGGTCACCATGGTCGCGGGCCTGGCCGAAGCGGCGCACTTCGCCGAGCGGCATGGCCTGGACATGCGCCAGTTCCGGGCGGTGCTCGATGCCGGCCCGATGGCCAGCGCGGTCTCGCGCGCGAAAACGCAGAAGCTGGTGGAGCGCGATTTCGGCGTGCAGGCCGGGCTCGTCGACGTGCTCAAGAACAACCGGCTGATTGCCGAGGCCGCGCGCGCCGGCGCATTGGCCTCGCCGATGCTCGATGCCAGCTACGCGCTGTTCGGCGAGGCGGTGGCGCTGGGCCATGGCGCGCTCGACATGGCCGCGGTGGTGGGGGGCCGCNGATTGCCGAGGCCGCGCGCGCCGGCGCATTGGCCTCGCCGATGCTCGATGCCAGCTACGCGCTGTTCGGCGAGGCGGTGGCGCTGGGCCATGGCGCGCTCGACATGGCCGCGGTGGTGCGCGCCATCGAGGCGCGCACCGACGCCGCCCAGCGCGCCGGCGTCAATCCGTAGGCCATCTTGAACTGCCGCGTCATGTGGCTCTGGTCGGCGAAGCCGGCCTCGGTCGCGGCCTCCACCAGGCGCGCGCCGCGCTCGAGCAGCCGCCGCACCTGATCGAGCTGGCGCAGCGTGCGGAAGCGGCTGGGGCTGGTGCCGAAGGCGGCGCGGAACTGGCGCGCCAGCGCCCAGCGGTCCAGGCCGCTGGCGCGTTCCAGCTCGTCCATCGAGCGGCGCACGGCGGGCGCCGACGCGATCAGCTCGCGCACCTGCGACAGGCGGTCGAAGGCGATGCGGTCCGGCGCGCGCCGACGCGTGCCCGGTGCGGCGCCGGCGAGCAGGCCCGCGACGGCGCTCACCAGGCCGATGCGCGCCACCGCGTCGAGCTCGCCGTCGATGTCCCAGATCTCGGCGATCGTGTCCGGCGGCAGACGCAGCGTCTCCAGCACCGGCTCGGCGACGAACGGCAGCGCCGCCGTCTGCAGGGCCTCCTGGATCAGCGCCGGATCGAGATAGACCATCCGGTAGCCGAAACCCGCCTCGTCGCCGGCGCCGCCGTCGTGCAGTTCGTCGGGATGGAGCACGTGGCACTGGCCCGGCAGGCAATGCCAGCGCCTGCCGCGGAAGCGGAAGGTCTGCACGCCCGAGAGCGTGATGCCGATGGCGTAGGTGTCGTGGCGGTGCGGGGAAAACGCCTGCCCGTGCAGGTGCGCTTCCAGGCGCTCGATGCCCGGGGCGCCCGATGCGATGCGGATGCGGTCGTCGCCGGCGGCCATGGCTTGCGGTCTCCGCCGGCGGCGCGCCGGCTCGTCGTTGCACGGCGACAGCATACGCGGGCCCGCCGCGCCGGCCCAGGCGCGAGCGCTAGCGCACGCGCAGGCGCAGCGGCGGCGGTATCCGCTTGCCGTCCGGCAACGCCGGCTCCAGGAACTCGATGCGCACCCGGGTTTCGCCCTGTTCCCAGGCCACTCCGGCGAACGGGCTGATCGGCGCCAGCCCCAGCACCCGCGCGATGCCGGTCGCCGGCGCGAAGAGCATCAGTTCCATCCGTTCTCCGCGCACGCCGCCCGCATACAGCGCGAAGCTTCCCGAGGGCGAGATCGAATATTCGTAGGACGCGCAGGAGCACAGCTCCCGGTCCCGGTAGTAGAGATGCTGCGAGTGATAGATCCCCTCCCAGTGTCCGGGCGGATTCGGCGTCTGCCGCTTCACCTGCCGGAAGCCGAAACCGAGATCGCGGCTCGATTCCGAGCCGCCGCCCGGAATGTCCCGCCACGGCCCATCCTCGGGCAGGGACGGCACCTCCATGGACTGCAGCGGCACCGGATTCTCTTTCGCGACCGGCGCCGGGGACGAAACCGGCTGTCGCGCGGGAGCCGGCAACGCGAGCGCGGCGCGTTCGCCGGAAGCGGCCGGTGCGACGAGCTTCCACCACAGCGCCCAGCCCATGGCGAGCGCCGCGAGCAGCACGCAAGCCGCCGCCAGGGGCAGGATCGGAGGCCTCTTTGTTTCCGTCACGGCGTTCGCATCGATCCTCGCGCATCCGGGCGCGCTGCGGCCATCATCCCGCGCGTGGCGCGACGGAGCAACATGCCTGGGCGGCGGATCGCCGGACGCAACCTCGCCTATACCGTGATCGGCTGGCTCAGTTCCACCCACGCGGGCGGCGTCGGCCAATGCGGCTCGAGATTGCCTTCGAGCACGCGGCGCAGGTCGCGCGGATCAAGTTGCGGCGCGAGATGGTGCAGCAGCGCCAGCGCGTAGTCGCGCAGCACGCGGCCGCGCGGGATCACCGCCCAGGTGACGCACTCGGGCAGCGCGGTGGGCGCCGGCAGGATGCGCAGGTCGCCGTCCTCGCGCGCGCCGATCGCCATTTCCGCCAGCAGGCCGGCGCCGAGCCCGGCGCGCACGTAGGTCTTGATCAGGTTGGCGTCGCGCGCGGTCATCGCCACCTGCGGCTCGACGCCCTCGGCGGCGAAGGCGCGCTGCAGCGAGGAGTCGGCGCGGATCGAGGATTCGTAGCTGATCAGCGGATGCTGCGCCAGCTCCGCCAGCGTCGGCGCGCGTCCCAGGTCGGCGAGCGGATGCGAGCGCGGCAGCAGCAGCACGCGGCGCCAGCGGTACAGCGGCACCGCCAGCCCGCCCTGCGGCACGCCGCCGGCGCTGCTGATCAGCGCCAGGTCGGCGCCGTCCTGCGCCAGCTTCTGCAGCACCTCGGCGTCGCCCGCGGCCTGCAGGTCCACGCTCACCTGCGGGAAGCGGCGCTTGATCGACGCGATCGCCGGCGGCAGCACGTAGCGCGCCTGGGTGTGCGTGGTGGCCAGCAGCAGGCGGCCGGCATGCTCGCCGCGCTCGTTGGCGGCGTAGCTGCGGATGTTGGCGGCTTCTTCGAGGATGCGCCGGGCATGGTCGAGCACGCGCTCCCCGGCCGGGGCTATGCCTTCCAGGCTGCGGCCCTTGCGCACGAACAGCTGGAAGCCCAGCTCGTCCTCCAGCTGCTTGAGCTGCTTGGACAGGCCGGGCTGGGTGGCGTGCACGCGCTCGGCCGCCAGGGTGATGTTGAGCCCGGCGTCGACGATGGCGACGAGGTAGCGGAGTTGGGTGAGGGTCATCGCGGTGCCTGGCCTGCGGGCGCTCCGGAGGCGGGGCCGCCGGAAATATATCTTTTTATCATGATGAAAGGATTCATTAACATATCGTCAGCCCCGAATCCTGTCCAGCGCGAGCGGCGTCCAGCTTATGCCGAAATGGCATAAGCGCAGGAAGGGGCGCCATTTCCTCGCCGGGGCGGGCCTCGCTAGCGTCGATTCCCCACCCTGGGGCTCCGCCATGCCGACACCTGCCACCGGCGATATCCGCCCATATCGCCTATACCCCCTCTTCGCCGACCTGCGCGGACGCACCGTGCTGGTGGTGGGCGGCGGCGCCGTGGCCCGGCGCAAGGTCGAGGCCCTGCTCGAGGCCGGCGCCCGGGTCGTGGTCGGCGCCCCGCGGCTGGACCCGGCCCTGGCCGAGTGGGCGGCGCAGCGCCGCATCGAGCACTGCGCCGGCGAGTTCGTGCCCGAGTGGCTGGACGAGGCCTGGCTGGCGATCGCCGCCACCGACGATGCCGCCGCCAATCACGCCATCGCCGACGCCGCCGAACGGCGCTACGTCTGGGTGAACGTCGTCGACGACGTCGAGCTCTCGCGCTTCCAGGTGCCGGCGCGCGTGGAGCGCGGCCCGCTGCAGATCGCCATCTCCAGCGGCGGCGGCGCGCCGATGCTGGCGCGGCTGATCCGCGAGCGGCTGGAAGCGCAGTTCGACGAGTCCTACGGCGCGCTGGCGCAACTGCTCACCCGGCATCGCGAACGCATCCGCGCGCGCTGGCCGGCGCAGGACGGACACGACCTGGCGGAGCGCCGCCGCGGCTTCGCGCGGCTGCTGGCCGGGCCGCTGCAGTCGCTGCTGCGCAAGCGCCAGCACATCGCCGCCGAACATGCCTTCGACAAGCTGCTCGGCGCCGATGCCGCGCAGGAAACCGCCGCAGCGACGCTCGGTTCGGTGGCGCTGGTCGGCGCCGGCCCGGGCGATCCCGGGCTGCTGACCTTGCGCGCGCTGCGCCTGCTCAACGAGGCCGACGTGATTCTCCACGACCGCCTGGTCGATCCCGGGATCCTCCAGCTCGCGCGCCGCGACGCCGAGCGCATCGAAGTCGGCAAGCGCGCCGGCGACGGCACGCAGCACCACCATGCCACGCAGGAACGCATCCACGCGCTGCTGATCGAGCACGCGCGCGCCGGACGCCGCGTGGTGCGCCTGAAGGGCGGCGACCCGTTCGTGTTCGGGCGCGGCGGCGAGGAACTCGAAGCGCTGCGGGACGCGGGCGTTCCCTTCGAGGTGGTGCCGGGCATCACCGCCGCCACCGCCTGCGCCGCCTATGCCGGTATTCCCCTCACCCATCGCGGCGTGGCGCAGTCGCTGCGCTTGGTGACCGCGCAATGCCAGTCCTCGCTCGACGCATTGGATTGGGCGGCGCTGGCGCAGGCGCGCGAAACCCTGGCCGTGTACATGGGCGTGGCGATGCTCGATACGCTGCAGGCGCGCCTGCTCGCGCACGGCCGCGCCGCGGACACGCCGTTCGCGCTGATCGAGAACGGCTCGCGCCCCGACCAGCGCGTGGTGACCGGTCCCTTGTCGCAATTGGCCGAACGCGCGCAGGCGCACGGCGCGCGCGCGCCCGCGCTGCTGGTGGTCGGCGAAGTCGCGGCCTTCGCCGACCGCCTGCACTGGTACGGCGCCCCGCCGCTGGACATGCCGCGTCCCGCGCTGGAGGCGGCCGCGTGACCGCCTTCGCTTCCTCGCCACCGTCTCCACTCCCTTCCGCCATCCCCGCGCGGACCTTGGCCCATTGGGCGTTCGCTCCCGGCATCCCCTCGCCGGCGAAACGACGTCGCAGTGGACCAAGGCCCGCGCGGGGGTGACGGAAGGGTCATCCGCGCGCGGGTCACCCCCTGGCGCATTGTCGATACGCCGTTTCTTCCGACCTCCCATCACGGACCGCATCCATGGCCCTCCACGACAGCATCCTCGACACCATCGGCCACACGCCGATCGTCAAACTGCACCGACTGCCGCCCAGGCACGTGTCCCTCTACGCCAAGGTCGAGTCGTTCAATCCCGGCGGCTCGGTCAAGGACCGCCTGGCGCTGGCGATCGTGCTCGACGCCGAGGCCAAGGGTCTGCTCAAGCCCGGCGACACCATCGTGGAGGCCACCTCCGGCAACACCGGCGTGGCGCTGGCGCTGGTGGCCGCCGCGCGCGGCTACAAGTTCGTGGCCACGATGACGGAAACCTTCTCCGTCGAGCGCCGCAAGCTGATGCGCGCCTACGGCGCCAAGGTGATCCTCACGCCCGCCGCCGAACGCGGCAGCGGCATGGTGCGCCGCGCCGAGGAACTGGCCAAGCGGCACGGCTGGTTCCTGGCGCGGCAGTTCGAAAATCCGGCCAACCCCGCCTACCACCGCCAGACCACCGCCGCGGAAATCCTGCGCGACTTCGCCGGCAGGCGCCTGGATTATTTCGTCAGCGGCTGGGGGACCGGCGGCACGCTCACCGGCGTCGGCCAGGTGCTCAAGGCCGCACGCCCGGAGGTGCGCATCATCGCCGCCGAACCGGCCGGCGCCTCGCTGCTGGCCGGCAAGGAATGGCAGCCGCACAAGATCCAGGGCTGGACGCCGGATTTCGTGCCGGCCGTGCTCGATCGCGAGGTCGCCGAGGACATCCTGCCGATCGACGACGTGCTCGCGCGCGACACCGCGCGCCGCCTGGCCGCCGAGGAAGGCCTGTTCGTCGGCATCTCCGCCGGCGCCACCGTCGCCGCCGCGCTGCAGGTGGCCGAGCGCGCGCCGGAAGGCTCGGTCGTGCTGGCGACGCTGCCGGATACCGGCGAGCGCTATCTGTCGACCTTCCTGTTCGAGGGCGTCAACGAAGGCTCCGACGAGGAGTGGCTGGCCTCGCTCGACGCGAACGCGGAAGCGGCCTGATCGTCATGCACGCGCGCCAGTCTTCGTGCAGTCCGCGCAGTCGGAAATGTCACCGCGACCGCTGTTGTCGCCGCGACCACTGAGCTTTTCGCATTCACCAAGCTAGTTCCGCTGCGCCGGCCGGCCGCTCTCCTGCGAGGCCCGGAGGCGCCTTTCAGCCCCCGAAGGAGACGCGCATGCCCGCGCCGCTTGCACGCCACAGTTTTGCCCGCCTGACCCTCGCCATCGCGCTCGCCACGGCGGTGTTCCCTTTGTTCGCCGTCGAACCGCCGTCGCGGCAGCCCACCGTCGAGGAACTGGAGCGCCGCCTGCGCGCGCTCGAACAGCGCTACGGCGCCGCGCCGGCCAACGACGCCGAGGCCGGCACCGTCGCCGACCTCGATCAGCGCCTGCGCATCCTCGAACGCAAGCTGGAGCTGCAGGAAGAGGCGGCCGCGGCCAAGGCCGCGTCGCTGCCGACGGTGGCCGTGGCGCCGGACAAGGGGCTGTCGATCAAGTCCGCCGACGGCGCGAACGAAATCCGCTTCCGCGGCCTGCTGCAGGCCGACGGCCGCTTCTTCGTCGGCGACGACGCGCAGCCGCAGAACGACACCTTCCTGCTGCGCCGCGTGCGCCCGACCATCGAGGGCACCTGGGGCAAGTGGGTGGCCTTCCGCATCACTCCGGATTTCGCCGGCGACGCCGTCACCGTGCCCGACGCCTACCTCGACCTGAAGTTCGATCCGCGCGCGACGCTGCGCATCGGCAAGTTCACCCCGCCGGTGGGCCTGGAGCGCCTGCAGTCCTCCGGCGCCACCGCGCTGATCGAGAATGGTTTCCCCACCGAGCTGGTGCCCAATCGCGACATCGGCGTGCAACTGCAGGGCGAGGTCGCCAAGGGCAGGCTCAACTACGCCGTGGGCGTGTTCAACGGCACCGTCGACGGACGCGAGGCCCTGTCCTCCAATCCGGACAACGAGCTGGAACTGGCCGCCCGCCTGTTCGCCGAACCCTGGAAGAACAGCGACAGCGCGCTGTCCGGCCTGGGCTTCGGCATCGCCGCCACCAGCGGCGACAAGCGCGGCACCGGCAACAACTTCCTGCCGCGCTACCGCACGCCGGGGCAAGTCTCCTTCTTCAACTATCGCGGCGCGGTCGCCGCCGACGGCAACCACGTGCGCTGGTCGCCGCAGGCCTGGTTCTACCGCAATGCGCTCGGCCTGCTCGGCGAGTACGTGAGCTCGAAGCAGGAAGTCGTGCTGCCGGCCAGCGGCGCGCGCGCCGACCTCGACAATCGCGCATGGCAGGTGGTCGGCAGCTACGTGCTCACCGGCGAGGATGCCGGCTACAGGGGCGTGACGCGGCCTAACCATCCTTTTACGCCCGGCGGTGCAGGCTGGGGCGCATTCGAACTCACCGCGCGCTACGGGAGACTGTCGATCGACGATGACGCGTTCCCGCTGTTCGCCGATCCGGCGCTCGCCGCCCGCCGGGCGGCCTCGTGGGGACTGGGATTGAACTGGTACCTCACCGCCAATCTGAAGCTGGTCGCCAACTACACGCAGACCCGCTTCGACGGCGGCGCGGCCCAGGGCGACCGCGAAGACGAGAAGACGTTCTTCACCCGCGCACAGGTTTCCTTCTGACCTTCCTCCTGCTTAATTTCCTCCAGCCGCACTTCCTCCAGGACACGCCATGAACACCCCACTGCGTTCCCTCGTCTTCGGCCTCGCGCTCGCCCTGTCGGCCGGCGCCGTGCAGGCCAAGGACCTGCTCAACGTCTCCTACGACCCGACCCGCGAGCTGTACGCGGACTACGACAAGGCCTTCGCCGCGCACTGGAAGCAGCAGACCGGCGAGACGCTCGACATCCGCGCCTCGCACGGCGGCTCCGGCAAGCAGGCGCGCGCGGTCATCGACGGCCTCGAGGCCGACGTGGTCACGCTCGCGCTCGCCGCCGACATCGATGCGCTGGTCGACAACGGCAGGCTGCTGCCGGCGAACTGGCAGACGCGCCTGCCGCACAACAGCGCGCCCTACACCTCCACCATCGTGTTCCTGGTGCGCAAGGGCAATCCCAAGCAGATCAAGGACTGGGCCGACCTGGCGAAGCCGGGCGTGGGCGTGATCACGCCCAACCCGAAGACCTCCGGCGGCGCGCGCTGGAACTACCTGGCCGCCTGGGCCTGGGCCTCGAAGGAGTACCGCGAGGGCGACAAGGTGCTCGACTATCTCACCCGGCTGTTCAAGAACGTGCCGGTGCTGGACACCGGCGCGCGCGGCTCGACCACCACCTTCGTCGAGCGCGGCATCGGCGACGTGCTGATCGCCTGGGAGAACGAGGCGCTGCTGACGCTGGCCGATCCCGACACGCGCGAGAAGTTCGAGATCGTCGTGCCCAGCCTGAGCATCAAGGCCGAGCCGCCGGTGGCCTGGGTGGACAAGAACGTCGAGCGCCACGGCACGCGCAAGCAGGCCGAGGCCTACCTGCAGTGGCTGTACTCGCCGGAGGGCCAGAAGCTGGTGGCCAGGCACGGCTACCGTCCCGCCGAGCCGGACAAGGTCGACAAGGCGGAACTGGCGAAGTTTCCCGACGTCAAACAGGTCACCATCGACAATGCCTTCGGTGGCTGGAAGAACGCGCAGAAGGCGCACTTCGCCGACGGCGGCTTCTTCGACCGCATCTACAAGCCCTCGAAGTAGCCGCTCCCGAGGCAGGCATCGACGACCCTTCTTCCGTTCGGGGAGCAGGGTTCGTTCGCAATCGCGACACGGCAAGACTTCGCCGCCCACCGTTGCAAGGGTTCGATCCTTCTCCAGCTGATCCATGAGCGCTTCCGCACTCTCCCTCTCCTCCCTCGCCCCCGCGCGCTGGCGCCGGCCGCTGCCGGGCTTCGGCCTGAGCCTGGGCCTGGGCCTGGCCTGGCTCGGCGTGATCGTGATGCTGCCGCTGGCGGCGCTCGCGTTCCGCGCCGCCGGCCTCGGCACCGAGGGCTGGCTGCGCGCGATCCACGACGAGCGCGTGCAGGCGGCGTTGAAGCTGAGCTTCGGTACTGCCCTGGTCGCGGCGCTGCTGGCTTCGCTGGCCGGCACGCTGATCGCCTGGGTGCTGGTGCGCTATCGCTTCCCGGGACGGCGGCTGTTCGACGCCATCGTCGACCTGCCCTTCGCCCTGCCCACGGCCGTGGCCGGCATCGCGCTGACCGCGCTGTACGCGCCCAACGGCTGGGTGGGACGCTGGCTGCAACCGCTGCAGGACGGTTTCAACCGGCACTTCGGCGCGGCCCTGCAGTGGCTGGAGAACGGGCTCAATGCGCTGGTGCATCTGCTGCCCTGGGGCCTGGGCGCCTGGATCGGCGACTTCGACCTGTTTCCGGCCGACTTCCGCGTCGCCTACACGTCCACCGGGATAGTCATTGCCCTGGTCTTCATCGGCCTGCCGTTCGCGGTGCGCACGGCGCAGCCGGTGCTGGAGACGCTGGGACACGAGCAGGAGGAGGCCGCCGCCTCGCTCGGCGCCTCGCGCTTCACCACGCTGCGCCGGGTGATCCTGCCCGAACTGCTGCCCGCGCTGCTCACCGGCTTCTCGCTCGCCTTCGCGCGCGGGCTGGGCGAGTACGGCTCGGTGATCTTCATCGCCGGCAACAAGCCCTACCAGACGGAAATCGCGCCGCTGCTGATCACCATCCGCCTGGAGGAATACGACTACAACGGCGCCATCGCCATCGCCGCGCTGCTGCTGGCGGCCTCGTTCGTCTGCCTGCTGGCGATCAACGCCATCCCCAGCCTGTTCGCGCACGAGCGCAAGGGACGCCGCGATGGCTGAACGCGACCACCTGCAGGGGCCGGCCTGGATGCGCTGGACGCTGATCGGCCTGGCGGTGCTGATCATGGCGCTGCTGCTGGTGCTGCCGCTGGTGATGGTGCTGGCGGCCGCCTTCGCCAAGGGCATGGACGTCTGGTTCGCGGCGCTGCGCGAGCCGGACGCGGTCGCCGCGCTGAAGCTGACCCTGTTCACCGCCGCGATCGTCATCCCGCTCAATGCGGTGTTCGGCGTGTTCACCGCCTGGGCGGTGACGCGCTTCGAGTTCGCCGGCAAGCGCGTGCTGATGGCGCTGATCGACCTGCCCTTCGCGGTCTCGCCGGTGGTGGCCGGCCTGTGCCTGGTGCTGCTGTTCAGCACCAGCCACGGCTGGTTCGGCGACTGGCTCAACGCGCACGGCTACAAGATCCTGTTCGCGCGCCCCGGCATCGTGCTGGCGACGCTGTTCATCACCTTCCCGTTCGTGGTGCGCGAGCTCATCCCGCTGATGCAGCAGCAGGGCGGCGACGAGGAAATCGCCGCGCGCTCGCTGGGCGCCGGCGCCTGGACCATGTTCTTCCGCGTCACCCTGCCCAACATCAAGTGGGGCCTGCTGTACGGCGTGCTGCTGTGCGGCGCGCGCGCGATGGGCGAGTTCGGCGCGGTCTCGGTGGTGTCCGGGCACATCCGCGGCCTCACCAACACGCTGCCGCTGCACATCGAGATCCTCTACAACGAGTTCAACGGCACCGCCGCGTTCGCGGTGGCCTCGCTGCTGGCCGGCCTGGCGCTGGTCACGCTGGTGCTGAAGTTCTGGCTGGAGGCGCGCCACGGCGACGCCCTGGCGCAATCCCATCGTCGACATTGATCGCAGGCGTCCGCATGGCTCTGGTCAACCTCATTCCGCTCGAACCGCGATCCGAACCGCAGCCGGATGCGTCGCATGGCGCGATCGTTCATGATGCCCCCATGACGGACTCCCCCAAGCACGGCGTCGCGCTGCACCTGCAGGGCATCGGCAAGCGCTACGCCAGCGTCGCCGCGCTCGACGACGTCAGCCTGGACATCGCTTCGGGCGAGCTGGTCGCGCTGCTCGGCCCCTCGGGTTCCGGCAAGACCACGCTGCTGCGGGTGATCGCCGGCCTGCTGCAGCCCGAGGCCGGCCGCCTGCTGTTCGGCGACGTCGACGCCACGCGCCTGCGCCTGCGCGAGCGCAACGTCGGCTTCGTGTTCCAGCATTACGCGCTGTTCAAGCACATGACCGTCGCCGAGAACATCGCCTTCGGCCTGCGCAGCCGTCCCTGGCGCAAGCGCCCCAAGCGCGCGGCGATCGCGCAGCGCGTGCGGGAGCTGCTCGCGCTGATCCAGCTGCCCGAACACGGCGAACGCTATCCGGAGCAGCTGTCGGGCGGACAGAAGCAGCGCGTGGCGCTGGCGCGCGCGCTGGCGATCGATCCCACGGTGCTGCTGCTCGACGAGCCCTTCGGCGCGCTCGACGCCAAGGTGCGCGTGGAGCTGCGGCGCTGGCTGCGCAAGCTGCACGAGCAGACCGGCCAGACCACGGTCTTCGTCACCCACGACCAGGACGAGGCGCTGGAGCTGGCCGACCGCGTTGTGGTGCTGCGCGACGGCCGCATCGAGCAGGTGGGCACGCCGGAGGAGATCTACGCATCGCCCGCCTCGGCTTACGTCTTCGAGTTCATCGGCCGCGCCAACGTGCTGGAGGGCCGCGTCGGCGGCGGACGCTTCTCGCTGGAAGGCCAGGCCTGGCAGGCCCCGGCCGACGGCATGGCCGACGGCGCGGCGACGCTGTACGCGCGTCCGCACGACCTGGCCATCGCGCCCGCCGACGAAGGCCTGCGCGCGCACGTGACGGCGATCCACCGCCTGGCCGACCGCATCGGCGTGGAACTGGCGCTGCCCGGCCGCGCGCGCGCGCTCGAGCTGGACCTGGTCGCCGCGCCCGGCGTGGAGGTGCCGGCGCCCGGCAGCGACATCGGCGTGCGTCCGTTGCGCTTTCGCATCTTCTCCGCGGACGGGGCCCAGGACGCCCGTTGACCTGACCGACGCGCCTACGACCGGCCGTAGACGTCCTCGTAGCGGACGATGTCGTCCTCGCCGAGATAGCCGCCCGACTGCACCTCGATCACCTCCAGTATCTCCGTGCCGGGATTCTCCAGCCGGTGGCGCGCGCCCAGCGGGATGTAGGTGGACTGGTTCGGGTGCAGGTCGAAGACGTCGTTGTCGCGGGTGATGCGCGCGGTGCCGCGCACCACGATCCAGTGCTCGGCGCGATGCCTGTGCGACTGCAGCGACAGCCGCGCGCCCGGCTTGACCTTGATGCGCTTGACCTGGAACCCGTCGTCGGCGTCGATGGAGTCGTAGCTGCCCCACGGACGCTGCACTTCGCGATGCAGCACCGCGTGGCTGCGCTGGTCGGCCTTGAGCCGGGCCACCACGTCCTTGACCTGCTGCACGCGGTCCTTGCGCGCCACCAGCACGGCATCGTCGGTCTCCACCACCACCAGGTCGTCGACGCCGACCAGGGCCACCAGGCGCCGCGCGTAGGCATA
Source organism: Luteimonas aquatica (assembly GCF_022662575.1). Lineage (GTDB taxonomy): Bacteria > Pseudomonadota > Gammaproteobacteria > Xanthomonadales > Xanthomonadaceae > Luteimonas > Luteimonas aquatica. Next base: position 136,915 of record NZ_JALBFU010000003.1, read on the forward strand.
GCTGTTGCGCGTGTCCACCGCGATCACGTCGCCGTGGTGGGCGTTGCCCTCGCCGTCCTGCTCGCTGACGTCCCATAGCGCCGACCAGGAGCCGACGTCGTTCCAGCCGATGTCCACCGGCAGCACCATGGCGTGATCGGTTTTCTCCATCACCGCGTAGTCGATGGAATCCGACGGGCTGGCGGCGAAGGCGTCCTTGTCGAGGCGGATGAAATCGCCGTCGCGCTTGGCCGCCGCGAAAGCCTGCCGCACCGCGGCGAGGATGTCCGGGCGGAAACGCTCCAGTTCGGCCAGGTAGCGCGAGGCGCGGAACAGGAACATGCCGCTGTTCCAGTAGTAGCCGCCGGCGTCGAGGTAGCCCTGCGCGGTGGCCGCGTCGGGCTTCTCGACGAAGCGCAGCACGCGGAGAATACCTTTTGACTCTGATGCTGCCGTCCCTGGCGAAACGGTGTCGGCGCCGGATGCTCCGGTCCGGCCATCCATGGCCGGGCGTTCGGAGACGCTGCGAGCGATGCTCGCAGAGCGCGTCTCCTCACCCTGGATGTAGCCGAAGCCGGTCTCGGGCGCCTGCGGCACGATGCCGAAGGTGATCAGCGCATCCGACCCCGGCGCGCCGGCGACGGCGGCGGCGGTCTCGACCGCGCGCCGGAACGCCGCGGCATCGCGCACCACGTGATCGGACGGCAGCACCAGCAGCAGCGGGTCCTCGCCCCCGGCCATCGCCTGCAGCGCGGCGGCGGCGATCGCCGGCGCGGTGTTGCGTCCGGCCGGCTCGAGCACGATGGCCGCCTGCTCCACCCCGACCAGGCGCAGCTGCTCGGCGGCGAGGAAGCGGTGCTCCTCGTTGGCCACCACGATCGGCGCGGCGGCGGCCAGCGGCGCGACGCGCTCCCAGGTGTCCTGCAGCATCGTCCGCTCGCCGACGAGGGCGAGGAACTGCTTGGGATAGGCCTCGCGCGAGAGCGGCCACAGCCGCGTGCCGGAGCCTCCCGAGAGCAGGACCGGTTGCACGCGTGGAATGGCTGGAGTCATTGCCGTCTCGCCCGATTGCATGGCGGGAGTTTACCCTGTGCGCGCAAACCGGAGCCCGCCCTTGTCCCTTCCCGTCCTCCCGCGCGACCAGCAACGCCTCCACTGGGCGCGCGCCGCCGCCGGCCATGATGCGCTGGAACTGCAGCGCGCTTCGGTCGATGCCGGCTTCCGCAGCTACTGGCGCGCCGGCGCCGCCGACGGCCGCACCTGGATCGTCATGGACTCCCCGCCCGGCCAGGAGGACGTGCGCCCCTGGCTGCGCATGCGCGCACTGCTCGCGGGCGGCGGCGTGCGCGTGCCCGAGGTCCTGGCGCAGGACGCCGAGCAGGGCTTCCTGCTGCTGGAGGACCTCGGCGGACCGACGCTGGCCCAGAGCATGACCGCCGACAACGCCGACGCGCACTTCGACGCCGCCATCGGGCAGCTGCTGCGGCTGCAGGCGATTACGCCGCCGCCGGAGCTGGGCAGCTTCGGCGAGGCGCTGCTGCAGCGCGACGCCGGCCTGTTCGAGGAATGGTTCCTGGGCCGGCATCTCGGCCTGCGCCTGGACTGCGGCGACAGCGATCGCCTGGCGCTGGTGCAGCGCCGCCTGATGGACAACGCGCTCGGGCAGAAGCGCGTGCTCACCCACCGCGACTACATGCCGCGCAATCTGATGCCGGTGGCCGACGGCCCGGCGGTGCTGGATTTCCAGGACCTGGTGACCGGGCCGGTCGCCTACGACGCGGTGAGCCTGTTCAAGGACGCCTTCCTCAGCTGGCCGCTGGCGCGCGTGGACGGCTGGCTCGCCCGCTATCACGCCCGCGCCGCGGCGGCAGGGTTGCCGGTGCCGGATCTGCAGACCTTCCTGCGCGATGCCGACTGGCTCGGCGTGCAGCGGCACCTGAAGATCCTCGGCATCTTCGCGCGGCTGCACCACCGCGACGGCAAGTCGCGCTACATCGCCGACGCACCGCGCTTCATCGCCTACCTCGACGAGGTGCTGCCGCGCCATCCGCAGCTGCAGCCGCTGGCCGAACTGCTGGAAACCCGCATCAGGCCCGCCATGCGTTCGGAGACCGCGGCATGAAGGCGCTGATCTTCGCGGCCGGGTTCGGCGAGCGCATGCGCCCGCTCACCGAGACCACGCCCAAGCCGCTGCTCGAAGCCGGCGGCAAGCCGCTGATCGTCCGGCACCTGGAAAAGCTCGCCGCCTGCGGGATCCGCGAAGTCGTGGTCAACACTTCGTGGCTGGCGGAGCAGTTCCCGCGCGCGCTGGGCGACGGCGGGCGATGGGGCCTGCGCATCACCTATTCCTACGAGGGCCCGACGCCGCTGGAAACCGGCGGCGGCATGCTGCATGCGCTGCCATTGCTCGGCGACGATCCCTTCGTGCTGGTGAACGGCGACATCTGCACCGACTACGATTTCGCCGCGCTGCCGGCCGCGCCCGCCGGACTGGCGCATCTGGTCCTGGTGGACGCGCCCGGCTACGCCGCGCAGGGCGATTTCGCCCTCGACGCCGACGGCCTGGTGCGCTCGGACGGCGCGCGCAAGCTCACCTATTCCGGCATCGGCGTGTATCGCCCCGAATTGCTCGCCGGCTGGCGCGCGGTCATCGGCGAAGCGCCGGGCGCCGACGCGGCGCCGCCCCGCTTCAAGCTCGCGCCGCTGCTGCGCGCGGCGATGCGCGGCGACCGGATCAGCGGCGAACGCTATCGCGGAGCATGGACCGACGTCGGCACGCCGGAACGGTTGGCGCAGCTCGACGCCATGCTCGCCGGCGCCTGAGCGCGCGCGACACCCTGCCTATTCGGCCTTCGCCGCGTCCAGCGTCTGGCGCAGGAACGGCACGGTGATGCGCCGCTGCGCGGCCAGCGAGGCGCGGTCGAGCGTATCGAGCAGCGCGGCCAGGCCGGCCAGGTCGCGCCCCACGCGCCTGAGCAGCCAGTCGATCGCCGCGTCCTCCAGCACCAGGCCGCGGCGCTGCGCGCGCAGGCGCAGCATCTCGCGGCGGCCCTCGTCGTCGAGCGCGGAGAGGTTGATGCGCGCGCATTGCGACAGCCGCGAGCGCAGGTCCGGCAGCACCAGGCCGAGCGCGTCCGGCGCCTGGCGCGCCGTGTACAGCACGGCCTTGCCGGCGTCGAAGGCGCGGTTGTGGAAATCGAACAGCGCGATCTCGTCGTCGCGCTCGCCCACGACCGCGTCCAGGCCGTCGAGGGCGATCAGGTCGTAGTCGTGCAGCGCCGCCAGCGCCTCGCGCAGGCGACCGGCGGCCGCGGCCAGCGGCACATAGGCGCTGCGTCGGTGCGCGGCGTCGGCCTCCGCGCAGGCGGCCAGCGCCAGATGGGTCTTGCCGGTCCCGGCGGCGCCGGCCAGGTAGAGCCAGTCGAGCACCGGCCGGTCGGGCGCACCGTCGCCGCCCTCGCCCGTGGCGATGGCCCGCAACTGCGCCAGCGCGCCCTGCGGCGCGGCCACGAAGGTGTCCAGGCGCTGGTCGGGCGGATAGCGCAGCGCCAGCGGCAACTGCCCGCCCTGTCCCGCGGCCGCTCCGGCCATGCCGCCCGCGCCTGCCCCCGGGCGGCTCACGCCTGGTCGCCGTCCTTGTCGTCGCGCGGCAGGATGATGCCGCTCTCGGCGGTGCCGCCGGCCTCCGGCATCACGATCGCCGGCGCGTCGCCGGCGTACAGGCGGCTGTGCGTGTAGCGCTCGTGCGCGTAGCGCAGCAGCACGTTGGCCACCGCCGCCACCGGCAGGGCCAGCAGCATGCCGAGGAAGCCGAACAGCTGGCCGCCGGCGAGCACGGCGAAGATCACCGCCACCGGATGCAGGCCGATGCGATCGCCCACCAGCTTCGGCGTCAGCCAATAGCTCTCGATCACCTGGCCGATGCCGAACACCGCCAGCACGCCGGCGACGTGCTTCCAGTCGCCGTACTGCACCAGCGCGGCGATCACGCCGAACACCACGCCGCTGACCGGGCCCAGATAGGGCACGAAGGTCAGCAGCCCGGCGACGATGCCGATCAGCAGGCCGAGGTCCAGGCCCACGGCCCACAGGCCGAAGCCGTACATCGCGCCCAGGATCAGCATCACCGTGAACTGCCCGCGCAGGAAGCCGCCGAGCATGCTGCTGGACTCGGCCGCCAGCCGCGAGACGGTGGGCAGGTGCGCGCGCGGGATCAGCGACGCCACGCGTTCGATGAACACGTCCCAGTCGCGCAGGAAGAAGAACGTCAGCACCGGCACCAGCACGATGTTGGCCATCCACGCGAACAGCGCGAACCCCGAGCGCGACAGGTAGCCGAGCGCGGTGGTGGCGATGCCGCCGGCGCGCTCCCAGTGGGTGCGCAGCTGTTCGATCAGGTATTCCGGATCGAGCCAGGTGGCGATCTCCAGCCCGGTGCGGTGCTCGACCCACGGCACCGCGGTGAAGATGAACCAGTCGCGATAGGTGGGCAGCGACTCCACCAGAGTGAGGATCTGCGCCTGGATGGTCGGCACCAGGATCACCAGGAGCAGCGCCAGGAGCAGCGCCATCAGCGTGAACACCAGGATCACGGCAGTGTTGCGCGAGCGGCCGCGGCGCTCGAGCCAGTCGACCAGCGGATCGCCGAGCCAGCCCAGCAGCGCGGCCACCACGAACGGCGTGAGCACCGGCCCCAGCAGCCAGACCAGCCAGCCGGCGGCCAGCGCCACCAGCGCCCGCTGCAGCCGCTTCAGGAACAGCGCGATATCGTCCAGCGCGTCGGGAGTCATGCGATCGGCCGCCTCAGCGCAGCGTGAAGACGACCGGCGCGACGACCGGACCGGTCGCCTCGTCCTGGCTGGTCACCTCGACCAGGGCGGTGCCGTCGGCCATGCGGCGGAAGCCGGCCAGTCCGGTGAGCAGGTCGAGGTCGACCTCCAGCTCCTCGGGCGTGGCGCGGATCGGCGTCATCCCGCGCACCACCGACATGCCCTGCAATGTGCTGGACAGGCGGATGTAGTCGTCGGCGCTGCGCAGGCCGGTGAAGATCACCCGGTACTTGCCGGCCGGACCGGACGCGCCGCGCTTGGCGTACTTCTTCATCAGCGCGTCGGCGGCGCCGTCGGCGCCGGCCGCCATGGCCTGGCGCGCGTCGCCCTCGTTGTCGCTCCACTTCGACAGCACGCGGCCGTTGTCGACGAAGATCCAGTCCGAGGTCCAGCCGCCCTTGTCGCGGTAGAGCTTGCCGATCAGCTGCATCGGCGGGCTGTAGCGCGCCGACAGGCGCGCGATGGCGGCGCTGTCGCCGCGCCAGATCGCGCCCACGGCGGCCTGCTCGGCGGCGCTGCCCGACGGCAGGCCCAGGCGGTAGCCGCGCTCGATCGCGCGCTGCAGCACCGAGCGGGCGACGTTGTTCTGCGCCAGCGCCACCAAGCGCGGGCCGGTGCCGTCGTCGATGCCCAGCCACAGCACCGGCTTGGGCCGCGGCTCCGGCCAGATCGGCAGGCCCAGGGCCGAGGCGATGCCGTCGACATCGTCCTGCTTGAAGCGCACCACCAGCGTGGTGCGGTAGGTCGGGGTGCCGTTGGCGCTGGTGCCCTCGTCCTGGCGATAGTCGTAGGTGTCGACGAAATCCTTGGCGCGGCGCAGCTCCTTGCCCACGCCGGGGCGCGAGGGCGCGCCGCGGTCGCCGGACAGCTTGCTCAGCACCTGGGCCAGGGCGCGGGCGAAGGCGCCGTGGCGGGCGGCGTCGGTCTGGTCCTTCACCGGCACCTCGGCCTCGTAGATGCCCTGGGCCGCGGCGCGGTCGCCTTCCACGCGCTGCGCCTGGGCGGTCCCGGCCAGGCACAGCAGGCCCAGCAGCAGGGAAAGTCCGCACAGGCAGGCGCGGGCTCTCGCGGAAGGAGCCGCACAGAACCGCCTGCCATGTCCCGCCCACCGCAATCCCAGACGCATCATTCGTCCTTCCAACCGAGAATTCGGACCGAATGGTAGCGCAGGCGCCTCGCCGGCCGCGATTTCGGCGCCTGCGATGGGGCGGCGCTGTTAAAATGGCCGCTGTTGACTCGCCCCCGGCCCGGCCACCCGTGACCACCCCTACCCCCCTCACCTACCGTGACGCGGGCGTCGACATCGACGCCGGCAACGAAGTCGTCGAACGCATCAAGCCGCTGGTCAGGCGCAGTTTCCGCCCGGAGGTGATGGGCGGCCTGGGCGGTTTCGGCGCCCTGTTCGACCTCTCCGGCAAGTACCGCGAGCCGGTGCTGGTCTCGGGCACCGACGGGGTGGGCACCAAGCTGAAGCTGGCCCAGCAGCTGAACCGCCACGACACCATCGGCATCGACCTGGTGGCCATGTGCGTCAACGACGTGCTGGTGCAGGGCGCCGAGCCGCTGTTCTTCCTGGACTACTTCGCCACCGGCAAGCTCGATGTCGACACCACCGTGGCGGTGGTCGGCGGCATCGCCCGCGGCTGCGAGGAGGCCGGCTGCGCGCTGATCGGCGGCGAGACCGCGGAGATGCCCGACATGTATCCGCCGGGCGAATACGACCTGGCCGGCTTCACGGTCGGCGCGGTGGAGAAGTCGCAACTGCTCGACGGCGGCCAGGTGCGCGCCGGCGACGTGCTGATCGGCATCGCCTCCAGCGGTCCGCATTCCAACGGCTATTCGCTGATCCGCCGCATCTACGACCGCGCCGGGCGTCCGGCCGGGCTCGACCTCGGCGGCACGCCGCTGGTCGATGCGCTGATGGCGCCGACCGCGCTGTACGTGAAGCCGGTGCTCGCGCTGCTGCGCGGCGACAGCGGCGGCGATGCGAGTCCCTCGCAAAAGCCCGCACATCCCTGTGCGGATTCTCCGATACACGCCATGGCCCATATCACCGGCGGCGGCCTCACCGAGAACATCATCCGCGTGGTGCCGGAGGGACTCGGCCTGGACATCGCCGCCTCGGCCTGGACGCTGCCGCCGGTGTTCGACTGGCTGCAGCGCGAGGGCGCGGTGCCGTCCCAGGAGATGTGGCGCACCTTCAACTGCGGCATCGGTTTCGTGCTGATCGCCTCCGCCGACGGCGCCGCGGCGCTGGAAGGCGACCTCGACCGCCTGGGCCTGGCGCATTGGCGCATCGGCGAGGTGGTCGCGGCACGGGGCAAGGAGCGCGTGCGCATCGCCTGAGGCGGCGGCAGGAGCACGCCCGACGCGGCATGCGTCCGACGGCCCGCCTCCCGGCCGGTGCATGCGCCGGCCGAAACGCCTCGTCCCCGAGCCAAGGCGACCCGGCCGAGCCGGCGCCCCCGTTCTCACCGGCTATCGCGACGCGAAATCTTCCCGCCGTGTCCCGGTTCCGTCCCCGCTCGCTCCTGTCCCCGACGGCGCGGTCTGGCTAGCGTCGCTATGCCCGGCGCGTCGCCGGAAGATTCCTCGGACAGGAAGGGGGTTCACATGCAAGGCAAGGGAGATGGCGTTTCGCGGCTGCGGCGGTCACTCGCCCTGACCGCGGCCGGCGGCCTGCTGCTGGCGTCCTCGCTGGCGCAAGCGGCGAGCTTCGAGAGCTACTACGGCGAAAAGGAATGGCGCGACGGCGGCGAAGACGTCAAGACGGTGCGCTACTGCGAGGGTGGCGGTTCGGTGACCGCCGGCACGCGGCGGCTGCCCGACGGCAGCAGCGAGGTCCTTGTGGTGCGCGCCGACAACGGCGGCGCGGTGCTCACGCCCACGCAATGGACGTATCGCATCGCCGATTCGCACGCCTCCAGCGCCTACGGCATCATCGAACTGCGCGAGGGCCGCGGCTTCGCGCTGACCGGATCGGTGAACACCGGCGACGGCTCGCAGATTTTCGTCCTGCAGATCGGCTGCGACGGCAAGCCGGGCTGGACCACCCTGCTTGGCAACCGCAGCGGCAAGAACACCGCCACCGGCTACGACCTCCTGCAGGCCGGCGGCTTCGGCAAGCAGGCCGCGCCGGCCGGCGACATCGTGGTGGTCGGCGACGAGCTGGACAGCGGCGGCGGCCCGGGCCGCGGCCGCATCGCGCGCCTGGACCTGGGCGGCGGCGTGCTCTGGGACCAGGGCTACGACGGCCCCGAGGCCGGGCTTGGCCTGCGCTTCCGCGCGGTGGCCGAGAACATCGCCAGCAGCGGCGCGCCCACCGACCTCGTCGTCGCCGGCACGGCCGTCGACAAGACCGCCATCCGCCGCGCGCTGATGTTCCGCACCGACGGCGGCGGCGCGCCGGTGTGCAATTCCATGCTCGGCGACGGGCAGGACCAGCGCGACTTCCTCGGCCTCACGGCGCTGCGCACCGCCAACTACGCCGGCGAAACCGTGGCCGTGGGCATCATCGCCGGCAGGGACCAGGCGGCGCCGGCCAGCGCCTACCTGGCCCGCTACCCCCGCGGCAGCTGCACGCCGCGCGTGCAGAGCGTCGTCTCCGACGTCGGCAGCGTATTCGCCTACGACCTGGTGGAGACCCCGGATCTGGGCGAGAGCGGCAGCGCGCTGGCGGTGGTCGGCACCATGAACAACGCCTCTGCCGGCACCCGCGGCTACCTGTTCGTGGCCAACATCGCCGACCTGCTGCTGGCCGGCGCGCAACCGCGCCTGTACGGCAAGCTGCTCAAGCACGCCGAGACGCTGCTGGCCATCGACCGGCGCGACGAGGATGTGCTGATCGCCGGCAGCACCTTCAGCGATCCGGAGAACGTCGGCGACGCGCAGGACTATTTCCTGGTGCAGACCGACTCGGGCATGTGGACGGGCTGCACCGACGCGTGGAAGCCGCAATCCGCGCGCACCACGCCCAAGCCGAGAAGCTTCGCGCCACGCGTGGAGAGGATCCAGGAGCGCAAGGAAACCGGCACGCCGCAGGGCGAAGCCTTCGATGCCGGCATCGCCTGCGACCCGACCAAGGACTGCTCGGTGATCGACAACGGCACGGTGAAGCTCGGCGTCGCGCCGACCGGCCACCTCAACGTCGACTGCCCCGAGGCGAAGACCTCGATCGGCCGCGCCGGCACCAAGCGCGTGGGCCTGCGCTACATGCTCGCGCCGCCGTCGGGAGCGGACGAGGCCGACGCCGCCTCGCCCGGCTGTCCCTGCGAAGGCTGGGGCGTGGCCGCGGCCGACCTGGGCGTGAGCGCGCAGACCTCGCTGTGGGAGGGCACCAGCAGCAACCTGCTGCTCGACTCGTTCACCTACTCCAGCAGCGACGCCACCTCGGTCGTGCGCATCCTCGACGCGGCCGGCGCACCGCTGCTGCGGGTCACCCACCGCTACGTGCCGACGCCGGTCACGCCGTATCTCTACCGGGTGGAGGTGACGTTCCAGAACCTCGGCAAGAAGGCCATCAACGATCTGCGCTACACGCGCGGCATCGACTACGACGTGGCGCCCAATGCCTTCTCCGAGTACATCACCATCAGCGGCGCGGGATCGCCGATGGTCATCGAGGCCAACGACAACGGCTTCAATTCGGTCAATCCGCTGTCCCCCAACAGCAACTTCGGCGGCGTGGGCAATCTGCTCGACTGGGGTCCCAGGGACCTCGGCGCGCATTTCGACTTCCGCCTCGCCGGCACGCTGAACGCCGGGCAGTCGCGCACGCTGATCACCTACTACGGCGCGGCGCCCAAGGAAGAAGCGGCGCTCAACGCGCTCAGCCTGGTCGGCGCGAACATCTATTCGCTCGGCCAGAGCAACTGGAGCGGCGGCCCGTTCGGCCCGGGCGGCGGCCCGACCGGCACCTACGGCGCCGCCACCGGCGAGCCGGTGACCTTCATGTACGGCGTCGACGGGCGCGAACGCTAGCCACCGCTCCGCGATCCGGCACGGAGGCCGGATCGCGGGCAATCGGCATCGCACGCATCCGGCAGCGCCGGATGCGTGCGGCGACGCAAGCCTGCGAGCGAGCCGCGATGGCGCCGCGGCGGCGCGCTCAGCTCCTGCCCAGCGCCTGTCGCCAGCGATGCGCCAGCACCGCGTCCACGCGCGATTGCAGTTCGACGCGCACGCACGGCTCCAGCGCGCATTCGTTGAGCACGTAGTAGGCCGAACGCACCACCTCGCGCCAGCGCGGATGGCGCGGCAGCCGCGACAGGCTGAGGTAGCGCTCCATCGCGCGGGCGCGCAGGCGGCCATCGTCGACGGTGATGTGCCAGAGGCGGCTGCTTTCCGCCAGCTCCAGCCGCGGCCGGCCGGTGCTGCGCTCCCAGGCCTCGACCACCGTGAGCATCAGCTCGACCAGCGCGTAGCGGAAAGGCCCGCACGCGTCCATCGCGCCGTCCGGAAGCGGCGCCGTGGCGTTCCTCGCGTTCGGCACCGCATCGATCTCCAGCACGGTCACGCCGATCGGAAACGCCGTCGCCGCGCGCGGACGCCATCGCTCCTGCACGGACGCGACCGGCATGCCCGGCGCCCCCCATCGCCACGTTTTCATCCAACCCGTCCCTTGGTTCGTCACGGCATGGCCTGCACCGGCCATCGCTCCGGAGTTCCACTACAGACCTCGCCAAAGAGAGGGGCGAACCGACACGGCCAGGCAGGCGGGCCCCTCTCTTTTCGGGAACGGGGACGCGCTCCACGCGCGTCCTCGCCATTCGGTCACCCGCATTCCGTGACCAGGAGCCCGTACGCGATCGGGGCCCAGATTGCTGAATGCGCACGGTCGCGGCGGCGACACCCTCCCGATCCGCGGCGCGTCCTGGCCTATGATGCCTCCCCCTTTCCGCCGCTGGCCCCATGTCCGACCGTCCGCGCCTCGTCGTCCTGGCCTCCGGCCGCGGCAGCAACCTGCAAGCGCTGATCGACGCGATCGCCGCAGGCACGCTGGCCGCGCGCATCGTCGCGGTGTACTCCGACAGGCGGGACGCCGGCGCCCTGCAGCGGGCGCGCGAGGCCGGCATTCCGGCGCATGCGCTGGCGCCCAGGCAATACCCTTCGCGCGCCGAGTACGATGCCGCCCTGTTCGCGCGCATCGACGCCGAGACGCCGGACCTGATCGTCTGCGCCGGCTACATGCGCCTGATCGATCCGCGCGAGGTGGAGTTCCGGCGCGGGCGCATCATCAACATCCATCCTTCGCTGCTGCCGGCCTTCAAGGGCCTGCGCACGCACGCGCAGGCGCTCGCCGCCGGCGCGTGCGAGCACGGCGCCAGCGTCCACTACGTCACGGCCGACCTGGACGGCGGCCCGGTGATCGCCCAGGCACGCGTGCCGGTGCTGCCCGGCGACGACGCCGAGACCCTGGCCGGGCGCGTGCTGGAGCACGAGCACCCGCTGCTGGTGGAAACCGTGCGCTGGCTGGCCGCCGGCCGTATCGCCCTGCCCGCCGACGCCGCGCCTGAAGCGCCCATTCATGTCGACGGCGTGCCGCATGCGCCGCTTCAGCTGGCATCCAACCAGCGCTTTGCATGATGGCCGGCATCATGAAACGCCTTCTGCTGACCGCGGCTTTCGCGCTCGCGGCGTGGCTGCCCAGCGGCCACGCCCAGGATGCCGCGCCCGCGCCCGACGCGGCCGCCCCTCCCGCCCTGCAGCCGTTCGTGGCCAGCTACCAGGCCTACAACGAAGGCAAGCTGGCCGGCCACGCCACCATGCGCGTGGTGCACAACGGCGGCGCGCAGTGGCGCGCCGACCTGGGCATCGAGGGCAGCCGCGGCTTCGCCGGCATCCTCGGCCTCAACATCCAGCAGAGCACGGTGTTCGACGATGTCGGCGAGCAATACCGGCCGCTGAGCCAGAGCACCGTGCGCAAGGGCCTGTTCCTGGGCAAGAAGGTGCTCGGCGTGTACGACTGGAACGCGCGCAGCGCGCAGTGGAAGGGCGACCTGAAGAAGGAGCGCCTGAAACCCATCGCGCTGCAGGACGGCGACATGAACGGCCTGCTGATCGACCTGGCCATCATCCGCGACGCGGTGCCCGGCAAGCGCCTGCAGTACCGCTTCGTCGAGCTCGGCCGCGCCCGCGACCACATCTACGAGGTGGCGAACGAGTCCGAGAACGTGCAGGTCGGCGAGCTGAGCTATGCCGCCCTGCGCGTTTCACGCGTGAACGGCGGCAACGATGAGACCATCTTCTGGGTCGCCGACGGCGTGCCCACGCCGGTACGCATCCTGCAGCGCGAGAACGGCCAGGACGGCATCGATCTGCGCCTGACCGAATACCAAGGAGTGAACTGATGTCCCCCACCCGCATCTCCCCCGCGAAAGCCTCCCTCGCCGCCGCCTTGGCGCTCGCCTTCGTCAGCGCCCCCGCGCTGGCGATCAAGCCCTTCTCCGCCGACTACCAGGCCAACTACATGGGCATCGCCGGCGCCGGCAAGATGACGCTGGAATCGCAGGGCGGCGACAAGTGGAAATACACGCTCTCCATCGGCAGCGGCGGCATCCAGCTCAACCAGAGCACCGTGTTCGAGGACAAGAACGGACAGTGGCGGCCGCTGTCGGGCAAGGACTCGGCCCTGCTGCTGATCAAGAAGACCGACAAGACCGCCAACTACGACTGGAACAAGGGCGTGGCCACCTGGGGCGGCGACGTCAAGCCGGACCGCTCCGGCCCGGTGAAGCTGGAGACGGGCGACGTCGACAGCCTGCTGCTCAACCTCGCCCTGGCCCGCGACGTCGCCGCCGGCAAGCCGCTCAACTACCGCCTGGTCGACGAGGGCCGCGTCAAGCAAATCAGCTACAAGGTCGCCGGCAAGGAGTCGATCACCATCGACGGCCAGTCCAAGCAGGCCACCAAGGTGGTGCAGGCCAATACCGAGGGCAAGCAGATCACCGCCTGGATCGTCGACGGCATGCCGGTCCCGGCGCGCATCCTGCAGCGCAAGAACGGCAAGGACGACATCGACCTGCAGGTGAAGACGGTGCACTGAGGCGCGGCCGCCGCGCACGCTCCCCGCACGGGGCCCGGGATGCCCGGGCCCCGTTTTTTTGCGCCCTCCCCTGGGGAAAACCCCAGGGTGTGATTTAGGGTCAGCCCTAGCTTGGATGGGCGTCCCGGTTTGGCGAGCATGGCGGCATCCGATGATCGGCGCCACCTTGCCAGGGAGACCGCGATGATTCCGCGCGAAGACGTCTACGTACCGCCACCGCCGCCGCCTCCGCCGCCGCCTCCCCCGCCGCCGCCCCCGCCGCCGGAGCTGGCCAAGAAGCCGCCGGAGGAAAAGAAGCAGATCGTCGACGGCATGACCGATCAGCAGGTCAAGGACTACAAGACCGAAGTCGACAAGCTTCCCAAGAGCGAGCAGCAGGACGTCGCCAACAGCCTGGCCAAGGATCTCGACGCCAAGCAGCTGGCGAAGCTGCGGCCGGCCTTCAGCGAGGCCGACAGCGGCAAGAACGCCGTCGACCAGGCGGTCGACAATTTCGGCAACGCGCAGGTCAAGGCCGACTACCCCAAGGAAGTCATCGCCAACGATCCCGCCATCAAGGGCACGCTGACCAAGCTCGGCTTCGACCAGCAGGAGATCGACAACGCCTCGGCCAAGACGCTCACCGCGCTGACCAAGGCCGCCGAATACGTCGACCAGAAGGAATACGGCAAGGCCTTCGGCGAGCTGAAGCAGCTCGCCAGCGACGGCCAGCAGGCGCTGGCGGAAAAAGCCTTCGCCGGCGTGGCCAAGCAGATCGAGAACCTGCCCGAGCCGGTGCGCGACATCCTCAGCGACGGCGCCGCGGTCAAGGAGCTGATCAACGCCGCGCCCGGCGTGGTCGACAAGCTGCTGCAGGGCGACATCCCGGGCGCGATCGGCGCGGTCGGCGACAACAAGCCGCTGCGCGACGCGGTGATCGACGCCGCGCTGAAGAATCCCGATTCCGACTTCAGCAAGGCGGTGAAGAACCTCGGCCTGGACGCGGCCAAGCTGAAGGAGGCCGGCGACGCCGCGCCCTCGCTGGTGCAGGCCGCGCAGCACGCCGCCAAGGGCGAGTGGCCCGAGGCCGGCGCGGCGCTGGCCAGCGCCGCCGAGAAGGCGCCCGAACTCGCCGCCGAAGGCATCAAGCGCATCGCCGAGAAACTGCCCGAGCCGGCCAAGTCGATCCTCGGCGACGACAAGGTCTCCGAGCAGCTGGCCAAGGCCAGCCCCGACGTGCTCAAGGCGCTGGTCGAGGGCAAGCCGGTCGAGGCGCTCAAGGGCCTGGGCGGGAACAAGGAACTGCGCGATGCGGTGATCGACGCCGCACTGAAGGACAAGGACTCCGATTTCAGCAAGCAGGTCGACAAGCTCGGCCTGTCCGCCGACGATCTGAAGAAGATCGGCGACGGCGTGCCGGACGCGATGAAGGCGATCGAGCACGCCGCCAAGGGCGAATGGAAGGAAGCGGCGCTGTCGCTGATCGACGCCACCAGCCATGCGCCGGAAGTCGCGGCCAAGGGCATCGAGAAGATCGCCTCGCACCTGCCCGAGCCGGCCAAGTCGATCATCGGCGACGCCAAGGTCTCCGAGCAGCTGGCCAAGGCCAGCCCCGAGGCGCTCAAGGCGCTGGTCAACGGCGATCCCAGCGGCGCGCTGCAGCACTTGGCGCAGGACAAGGAGTTGCGCGACGCGGTGATCGACGCCGCGCTCAAGGACAAGAACTCCGATTTCAGCAAGAAGGTCGACAAGCTCGGCCTCACCGCCGACGACCTCAAGCAGGCCGGCGACGGCCTGCCGGACGTGATGAAGGCGGTCGACCTCGCCGCCAAGGCGCAGACGCCGGAAGACTGGAAGAACGTCGGCCTGGCGCTGGCCGATGCGGCCGGCAAGGCGCCGGACGTGGTCGCCAAGGGCATCGAGGCGCTGGCCGGCAAGCTGCCCGAGGGCCTGGCCAAGACCGTCCTCACCGACCCCGCCGTCGCCAAGGAACTGGCCAAGGCCAGCCCCGAGGCGATCAAGGCCATGCTCAACGGCGATGCCGCCGCCGCGCTCAGCGCGGTGGGCGGCAACAAGCCGCTGCGCGACGCGGTGATCGACGCCGCCGTCACCGACCCCAAGGTCAAGCCGCTGCTCGAGAAGTACGGCCTGACCGCCAACGACCTTAAGCAGGCCGGCGACGCCGCCGGTCCGCTGTTCAACGCCGTCAAGTACGCCGCCGAGGGCAAGGTCAGCGAGGCGCTGGCCGAGTTCCAGAAGGTCGGCGACGCCGCGCCCGACCTGCTGCCCAAGGTCGCCAAGGCGATCTACGAGAAGCTCCCCGAAGGCACCCAGCAGAAGCTCAAGGAACTGGGCTACGGCATGGAGAACATCGGCGAGGTCGCCAAGGCCCTGCCCTCGCTGGTCAAGGCCGGCGAGGCGATGGTCAAGGGCGACTGGAAGACCGCGATCAGCGAGATCCTCAACGCCGGCGAGGCCGCGCCCACCGTCGGCAAGGAAGCGCTGCAGAAACTCGGCCAGCAGATCCCGGAAGGCAAATTCGACCTGGTCAAGAAGCTGCTCGCCGACGACAAGGTCGCCTCGGGCCTGGCCAGCGACACCGCCCTGCACGATGCCATCGACAAACTGCTCGACGGCAAGACGCTGGAGGGCGCCAGCGAGCTGCTGCACAACGACGGCATCCGCGACGCCGTGCTCGAGGTCGTCGGCAAGGATCCCGCCGTTGCCGGCGCGCTGGAAAAGGTCGGCCTGACGGCGGAGGACCTCAAGCAGGCCGGCGCCGCGGCGCCGCACCTGCTCGACGCCGGCGTGGCGCTCTCCCAGGGCAAATGGCCCGAGGCGCTCGACGCGCTGGGCAAGGTGCAGGACGCCGCGCCCGACCTGCTCGGCAAGGTCGCCGGCAAGATCTACGACGCGCTGCCGCAGCCGATCAAGGACAAGTTCGGCGAGCTGAACATCACCCGCGAGGACCTGCTCGAGGCCGGCGCCGCGCTGCCGCATTTCGTCGACGCGGTGAAGGCGCTCGGCAACCCGGACGGTCCCGACTGGCAGGGTGCGCTGCAGGCGATCGGCCAGGCGGTCGACGCCGCGCCGGGCCTGGTCACCAAGGCGATCAACGCGCTCGGCGCCAAGATTCCGGACAAGCCGGAAACCCAGCTGCTGCGCTCGATCCTCACCGACGAGAACCTGATCAAGACCCTGGTCAGCGACAAGTCGCTGCACGGCTCGCTCAAGCAGATGCTCGACGGCGACATCGCCGGCGGCCTGAAGGGCGTGGGCGACAACGAGCAGGTGATGGGCGCCCTGGCCGACGTGCTGTCCAAGGACAAGGCGCTGATGGCGCGGCTCGAGCCGCTGGGCATCAAGACCGTCGACGACCTCAAGCAGCTCGGCCCGTCGGTCGCCAACATCATCGAGATGGCCGACGCCATCAAGAGCGGAAACGTCGGCGACACGATCAAGGCCTTCGCCACCTTCGCCAAGGAACTGCCCGACGGCATCAAGCAGCAGCTGATCGACACCGTCGTCGACAAGTTCAAGCTCAAGCCGGAGATGAAGCAGCTGCTCTCGGGCGTGCTCGAGGCGGCGACCACGCCGGAAGTGGCGCAGGCGATCGGCGATGCGGTCAAGGCCTTCGCCAGCGGCAATCCGGGCGAGTTCATCAAGGCGCTCGGCAACGCCGGCAAGATCATCGCCGAGAAGACGCCGGACCTGGCGGTCACCTTCCTCAACGCGCTCAGCAAGCTGCCCGGCCCGGTCGGCGAGTTCTTCTCCGATCCCAAGCTCAACGAGGGCATCGTCAAGTCCGGTGCGCTGTCGAGCTTCTTCGACGCGGTGACCAAGGTCGCCGACGGCGACATCGGCGGCGCCATCGGCTCGCTCGGCGACGCCATCGGCAAGCTGATCAGCTACGGCGATCCGGCGCAGATCGGTCCCTTCAGCGTCGGCATCGGCCCGCTGAGCAAGGACTTCGGCCCCTACGACCTGCCCTTCGGCAAGGACTCGATCGACCTGATCGGCCGCCTGGTCACGCAGTTCGTCGAGGCGATGCCGGACAAGGTCAAGAACTTCCTCAAGGAGAAGGCGGGCGAAGCCGTCGCCAGCACCGGCCTGAAGTCGATCCCGGTGGTCGGTCCGGTGATCGGCGTGGTCGACGCCGGCAGCGACCTGATCAGCAGCATCTCCAACGGCGAGAGCGGCCTGACCATCGCCTTGAACGCCGCGGACCTGGCCATCAACGCCGCCAGCTTCTTCCCGCCGGCGCAGGCGGTGCTGACGCCGCTGAAGACCCTGCTCGGCGTGGCCAAGGGCGTCAACGCCACCGTCGAGTTCGTCAACGGCATGCAGGACTTCGGTCAGCAATTCACCGGAATGTGACCCTGCCCGCCCTGTCCTCCCTCTCCCGCCCGCGGGAGAGGGTGTTCGCATGCACGGCATGCATCGACGCGCCGCTCGCCATGCCGCCCCCGGGCGCCATGGCGATCAATGCGTCTGGAGCGTTTGCCCGGACCACCCTGCCCGGGCCGATCCGCCGGGATCGATCAGGCCAGGCCCAGGCCGCGCAGGAACGCCAGCGTGTCGGCGACGCGCTCGCCCAGCGGCGCTCCCGCCTCGAGTTCGAGCAGGCGTCCGGGCGCGAGGTATTGTCGGGTGCGTTCGTGGATGAAGCGCTTGGCTTCGGTGCGGAACATGTGGCCGTCGGCCTCGGACACGCGCGGCGCGGTGGCGCGCTTCTCCACTTCCGACCAGTCCACCACGCAGGCGTCGACGTGGTCGGCGTAGCTGAGCCAGGCCGTGCCGTACAGGCCCAGGCGCGGCTTGTCGCCGTGCAGCCGCTGCAGCGTCAGGCGGTAGTAGCCGGCGAGTTCGTCCACCGGACCGAGGACGTGGCCGGCGTTGCGCAGCAGGGCATCGAGCGTGTCCTTGTCCCGCGCCATCGCCTTGGAGATTTCCTCGTTGCTCACCGGGTGGTATCCGGCCTGGGCGAAGACGTCGTCGGCCCAGGCATCCGCGTCCAGCGGCGGGTTGTCGAGGATGATCACGATCTGATCGCTCATAACGCCCCCATTACTTTTGGATTCTCAGTATAGCCTTCAATAACGCAGCCATCTGACCCCGGAGAACAGGATGAAACTCCAATCGCTGACCCTGCTTGCCGCCGCCGTGCTCGCCTGCACGGCATGCAAGAACGATATCGAGGCCGAAGCCGCCGACGCCTCGCCGATGGCGGCGGACGCCGCGATGCCGGCCGACACGGCCGCCGGCGCGCCCGCGGCGGCAGCCGCGCCCGTGCCCCCGCCGCCGGGCGAGGCTGCGGGCACCTGGACCTACGCGGAAGAAGGCGGCAAGCGCACCGCCAGCATCGCCGGACGCGCCGGCGGCGCGCAGTTGGTTTTCAGCGACGACCCGGTCTGGGGCCGCGGCGCCTACGTCGAATTCGCCCAGGACGACATCAACTGCCCGACCGGCTGCAAGGCGCAGCTGAGCATCGACGGCGGCGCGGCCAAAACCGTGTCGGCCTCGCGCCCGGAAACGCCGCAGCCGCGCCTGGCGCTGCGCGAGCCGCTCGAGCTCTGGCAATCGATCGCGGGCGCCGGGACGCTGTCGATCGAGTATCCGTCCAAGTCCGGCACGGGCAAGGTCGAATTCGACGTCGCCGGCGCCGATGCCGGCAAGCTGCCGGGCTGGAAGTGACCATGGGCGCCTGGAGCTACGAGAGCACGCCGGTGGACGGCGGCACGCGCGTCAGCGCCGCGGTCACCAGCATGCTGCGCGTCTACCTGGACGAGAGCGGCGCGAAATTCGTGCGCCTGGTGTTCCGCGACGATCCGGTCTGGGGCTACGACGCGCATCTGGCGCTGGAAAGCGGCGATTTCGACTGCCCGACCGGCTGCAGCGTCGAGATCGCCGTCGACGGCGGGCCGCAGCGCACCGTGCTGGCCTCGCGTCCGGAAGCCTCGGCGCCGGTGCTCTCGCTGCGCGAGCCGCGCCAGCTCTGGTACGCCTTGCGCGACGCGCAATTGCTGACGGTGGATTTCCCGGCGCGCGGCAAGGGCACGCAGCGCGCCACCTTCGACGTCAGCGGCCTGGACCGCTCGCGCCTGGACTGGGACCAGCAGCCCTATGCGAAGGATTTCGGCGTGACGGCGTGATGCCGCCGCGCCGCCCGCCCGCTCAATCCTTGGGCTTTTTCCCGTCGCCGACCTCGGTGCGGCAGGAGACGCGGAAGGGCTGCTTCTCGCCCTTGCCGATCCAGTAGAAGCTGCGGCAGGTGCGCGCGCCCTGCTGCATGGTGCGCACGCCCACGGCGTAGGCCGACTGCAGCATTTCCTCGGTGCTCACGGCGCCGTCGCCGTTCCAGTCCATCTCCTCCACGCGCGTCCCCGCGCTGAAGGCCAGGCCGGCGTACCAGGCCCAGGCGGCGTAGGCGAGCAGCACTCCGCACGCGGCGAACCAGAACTTGCGGCGCCTGCCCAGTCTCGAGCGTGGATCGATCGGCATGGGATGTCCTCGGTCTGCGTGGCGAAAGGTCGGATCGGCCCGAATCAGTCGATCCGGCGGATCTGCGCGCCAAGCGCCGACAGCTTGTCCTCGATGCGCTCGTAGCCGCGATCGAGATGGTAGATGCGGTCGATGGTCGTCTCGCCCTCGGCCACCAGTCCGGCCAGGATCAGCGAGGCCGACGCGCGCAGGTCGGTCGCCATCACCGGCGCGCCGCTCAGCCGCGGCACGCCGTGCACGGTGGCGCGATGGCCTTCGATGTGGATGTCGGCGCCCAGGCGCAGCAGCTCGTTGACGTGCATGAAACGGTTCTCGAAGATCGTCTCGTCGATCACGCCGGTGCCTTCGGCGATGCAGTTCAGGGCCATGAACTGCGCCTGCATGTCGGTGGGGAAGCCCGGATGCGGCTGGGTGACGATGTCCACCGCCTTCGGCCGCCGCCCCTGCATGTCGACGGTGATGCGCTCGTCCTGCACGGCGATGTCGGCGCCGGCCTCGGCGAGCTTGGCGAGCACCGCTTCCAGCGAATCGGGATCGGCGTGCGTGGCGGTCACGCGGCCGCCGGTCATGGCCGCGGCCACCAGGAACGTGCCGGTCTCGATGCGGTCGGCGACCACGCGATGCGCGCCGCCGCCCAGGCGCTCGACGCCCTGCACCGTGATGCGGTCGCTGCCCGCGCCCTCGATGCGCGCGCCCAGCGCCACCAGGCAGGCGGCGAGGTCGACGATTTCCGGCTCGCGCGCCGCGTTCTCGATGACCGTCTCGCCCTGGGCGAGCGTGGCCGCCATCAGCGCGTTCTCGGTGGCGCCGACGCTGACGATGTCGAAGACGATGCGCGCGCCCTTCAGGCGCCTGGCGCGGGCCTTGATGAAGCCGTGCTCGAGCACGATCTCCGCGCCCAGCGCCTCCAGCGCGCGGATGTGCAGATCCACCGGACGCGATCCGATCGCGCAGCCGCCCGGCAGCGAGACCTCGGCGGCGCCGTGCTTGGCCAGCAGCGGCCCCAGCACCAGCACCGAGGCGCGCATGGTCTTGACCAGCTCGTAGGGCGCGACGTGGCTGTGCACGCTGCGCGGATCGATGCGCAGCGCAGCGCCGCCGTCGGTCTCGACGCCGGCGCCGAGCTCGCCGAGCAGGCGCAGCGTGGTCCTGACGTCGTGCAGCTGCGGCACGTTGTCCAGCGCCACCGGCGCGTCGGCCAGCAGCGCCGCGCACAGGATCGGCAGGACGGCGTTCTTGGCGCCGGAGATGGCGACTTCGCCGTGGAGCGGCTTTCCGCCGGTAACTACGATTTTCTGCATGTCCTGCCGTATCTGGATGCGGACCGCCGGGTGCCCGGCGCCGGTGTGGAGAGTGCGCAGCCGGCGCCTTCGGCACGGTCTGCCCTGCGAAGCGGGAGCGCGCCTGCCCGTTTCGTGTTCGTCTTTGCGCTCGTACCGGGCGCGATCAGGCGCCTTCTTCCTCGGGCGTGAGCGTGCGCAGGGCCAGCGCATGGATCGCGCCGCCCATCAACTCGCCCAGCGTGGCATAGACCATGCGATGCCGGGCCAGCGGCAGCTTGCCGCGGAAGGCCTCGGCGACCACGGTCGCCTCGAAATGCACCCCGTCCTCGCCCTGCACGGCCGCGCGCGCGCCCGGCAGGCCCTGTTCGATCAGATTGCGGATGGTATTGGCGTCCAAACTCGGAAAATCCAGTGCTGGCGGCCGTTTGCCGAGGCCGGCCGGGGGTTCTCGGGGTTTTCAGGCCCGGGGTTGTTGAATCGGGACCCTACCGCGGATCCGGCAACCTCGGGTTTGCGGGAGCGAATCCCTTAAAATGGGGGATTAGCCTAACGGAAAGGGCCGCACTCCGGTATGCCCGCCAACGGAACACAGCCCATCGAGGATGCCGCGCTTGCCGCCAGCGGCCGCCGCGTCTTCGAGATCGAGCAGCAAGGCCTCGCCGCCGTCGGCGCACGCATCGACGGCGCGTTCTCGGCCGCCTGCCGCCGGATGCTGGCCTGCAGCGGGCGCGTGGTCTGCCTGGGCATGGGCAAGTCGGGCCATGTCGCGCGCAAGATCGCCGCCACGCTGGCCTCCACCGGCACGCCGGCCTTCTACGTGCATCCGGGCGAGGCCGGCCATGGCGATCTGGGCATGATCACCGACGCCGACGTGGTGCTGGCGCTGTCCTATTCCGGCGAGTCCGACGAGATCCTGACGCTGCTGCCCGTGCTCAAGCGCCAGGGCAACGTGCTGATCGCGATGACCGGCCGCCCCGCCTCGTCGCTGGCGCGCGAGGCCGACGTGCATCTGGACGTCAGCGTCCCCGCGGAGGCTTGCCCGCTCGATCTGGCGCCCACCGCCAGCACCACCGCCTCGATGGCGCTGGGCGACGCGCTGGCCGTGGCGCTGCTCGACGCGCGCGCCTTCACCGCCGACGATTTCGCGCGCTCGCATCCGGCCGGCGCGCTCGGGCGGCGCCTGCTGCTGCACATCCGCGACGTGATGCACACCGGCGACGAGGTTCCGCGCGTGCGCGGCGAAGCCACCCTGGCCGAAGCGCTGATGGAGATGAGCCGCAAGCGCCTGGGCATGACCGCGGTGGTCGACGGCGAGGACCGCCTGCTCGGCCTGTACACCGACGGCGACCTGCGCCGCACGCTGGCCGATCCCGGCATCGACGTGCGCGGCGCGCGCATCGCCGACGTGATGACGCGCGCGCCAGTCACCATCGGCGCCGACGCGCTGGCCAGCGAGGCCGCGCGGCTGATGGAAACCCGTAAGATCACCATGCTGCTCGTCCTCGACGACGCCCGGCGCGTGGTCGGCGCCCTCAACATTCACGACCTGTTGCGGGCGCGCGTGGTGTAAGAGCCGCTGCGACCGCCCACCGACCGCCCTCACCGACGACTCCGCCATCGACCCCTTCGTGCCCAGCCATCCGCCCTACTCCGACGACCTGCTCGCGCGCGCCGCGAGGATTCGCCTGGCCTGTTTCGACGTCGACGGCACCCTGACCGACGGGCGCCTCTACTACGACGGCGAGGGCCGCGAACTGAAGGCCTTCCACGTGCAGGACGGCCAGGGGCTGGTGCTGCTGCGCAAGGCCGGCGTCGCCGTGGCCTTCGTCACCGCGCGGCGCGGCGCGGCTGCGGAACGGCGCGCCGCCGAACTCGGCGCCGAGGCCCATGTCGGCGTGCAGGACAAACAGGCCTGCGTGGAGGAGATCCGCGCCCGCCTCGGCCTGTCCTCCGATCAGGTCTGCTTCATGGGCGACGACCTGCCCGACCGCGTTCCCATGCAGGCCGCCGGCCTGGCGGTGGCGCCGGCCAACGCGCACGCCAGCGCGCTGGCGGTTGCGCACTGGTGCACGGCCGCGCGCGGCGGCGAAGGCGCGGCGCGCGAGCTGTGCGATCTGCTGCTGGCCGCGCGGCGCCGGGACGCCGGGGTGCCGGCATGACCTGGCGCGGCACGCTCACCCTGGTGCTGCTGGTGGCGGCCGTGATCACCGGCTGGTCGGTCTGGCAGCAGCGCGCCGAACCGACCGCGACCGTGACCGCGAGCACGCGGCCAAGCTACCTGCTGCACGATTTCGAGGTGGTCGCGCTCGACGGCGAGGGCAAGGAGTCCATGACCCTGCGCGCGCCGAAACTGGCGCAGAACGCCGACGACAGGACCATGTCGATCCAGACGCCGCTGTTCCTGCTGCCCGACAAGGACGGCCAGCGCTGGGAAGTGCGCTCGAAAACCGCCTGGGTGGCCGCCGACAACAGCGAGGTGCGCCTGCGCGGCGACGTCGTGGCCAACAGCCCGCCCGGCGCGCAGAAGCCCTCGACGCTGAAAACCGAGCAACTGAACGTTTTCCCGGACAAGAACGAGGCCACCTCCCAGGTCCTGGTCTCGGTCACCGCCCCGGGCTCTACAATGCAGGGCGTGGGGATGTGGGCCGACCTGGCCGACAAGCGCATCCGCCTCCTTTCCAAGGTACAGATGACCGATGACCCGAAGCGCCGCTAGTCTCCTTCCCGCGATCGTGGTTGCCCTGCTGCTGGCCGGTCCGGCCTGGGCGAAAAGCTCCGATCGCGAGCAGAAAATGAACGTGACCGCGAGCAGCAGCGACTGCTCGACCGGCGACGGCCCCTGCATCCTGAGCGGCAACGTTCACATCGTGCAGGGCACGCTGGACATCCAGTCGGCCAAGGCCGACCTGCGCCGTGCCGACGGCGACATCAAGAGCGTGAAGCTCAACGGCTCGCCGGTGAAGCTGAAGCAGCAGAACGATGACGGCAGCTGGATGAACGCTACCGCCGCCCAGGTCGACTACGACCTGCCCAACGACACCGTGGTCTTCAGCGGCGATGCCCATGTTGACCAGCCGGGCCGGGGCACGATGACCGGTGGCCGCATCGTCTACAACACCAAGACCGGCCAGGTGCAGAGCGGCTCGGCCGCCGGCGACAACAAGCCGGTCAGCATGACCTTCGAGCCGAAGAAGAAGTCCGCGCCCGCGGCGAGCGGCAAGACCCCCTCTCCCGCGCCGAAGCAGGACGGCAAGTAATGCTGGTCGCGAAGGGACTGCGCAAGCGCTACCGCGCCCGCGAGGTGGTCCGCGACTTCGGCCTGACCCTGGAGGCCGGCGAGGTGGTCGGTCTGCTCGGCCCCAACGGCGCCGGCAAGACCACCTGCTTCTACATGATCGTCGGGCTGGTGCCCGCCGACGCCGGCGAGATCGTGCTCGACGGCCGCGACATCACCGCCGAGCCGATGTACACCCGCGCCCGCCTGGGCGTGGGCTATCTGCCGCAGGAACCCTCGGTCTTCCGCAAGCTCACCGTGGCCGACAACATCCGTCTGGTGCTGGAGCTGCGCGAGGACCTGGCCGCGCGCGACCGCCAGCAGGAGCTGGAGAAACTGCTGGACGAGCTGCAGATCGGCCACGTCGCCGACCAGATCGGCGCCAGCCTCTCCGGCGGCGAGCGCCGCCGCGTCGAGATCGCGCGCGCCCTGGCCGCCAATCCGCGGCTGATGCTGCTCGACGAGCCCTTCGCCGGCGTCGATCCGATCTCGGTGGGCGAGATCCAGCGCATCGTCGAGCACCTCAAGCACCGCGGCATCGGCGTGCTGATCACCGACCACAACGTGCGCGAGACCTTGGGCATTTGCGACCGTGCGTATATCCTCAGCGAAGGCGGCGTGCTCGCGCAGGGGGCTCCGGACGCGCTGCTGGCCAATCCCGATGTGCGCCGGGTCTACTTGGGGGAATCGTTCCGCCTGTAGACGGGGAGCGCGATCGGCGGATGCCGTCCCGGCAACTGCCGCGCCCTCCGAACGCCCGGTCACGGAAGGACCGGCCGTGGCTCCGAACGCAGGTCGGCTCGCGCCAGGGATGGGCATGCGCGCAACGGCCGGACGGCGGGACCACGGGCAACGCAACGTGGGACCCCGATGAAGCCTCGCCTCCAGACATCGCTCAGCCAACAGCTCGTCCTGACGCCGCAACTGCGCCAGGCCCTGCATCTGCTGCAACTGTCCGCCCTCGAGCTGGAGGCCGAGATCAATTCGGCGGTGGAAAGCAATCCGCTGCTGGACTGGGAGGAGCCCGAGCCGCTGCAGGTGGCCGCCGCCCCGGACGCCGCCGCCCGGCCCGCGGGCAACGACGAGGGCGCGGCCGGCGCCGACGCGCAGCGCTGGGAACAGGAGCACGAGGACTGGCAGGAGCACGGCTGGCAGAACCACAACTGGCAGGAACAGCCTGACGGGCAATGGGCGGGGCGCGAGGACGACAATCCCGCCGAACGCATCGTGCAGACCGACGACCTGCGCGACCACCTGGCCTGGCAGCTGCGCCTGACCCAGCTCTCGGCCCGCGACGTCGGCATCGGCCTGGCCCTGATCGACGCCATCGACGACGACGGCTATCTGCGCGAACCGCTCTCGGCCATCGCCGAGACGCTGCGCCCGGACATGGTCTGCAGCGAGGACGAGATCCTCGTGGTGCTGCACCAGATCCAGCGCTTCGACCCCTCCGGCGTGGGCGCGCGCGACCTGGGCGAGTGCCTGTCGCTGCAGCTCGCCCTGCTGCCCGACGACACCCCGGGCAAGGCCCTGGCGCGGCGCCTGGCCGTCGGCCCGATCGACCGCCTGCCCCGCATCGGCCTGGCCGGCGTCGCCGCCGAGCTCGACTGCGACCCGGAGCAGGCCGCCCTGGCCCTGCAGCTGCTGCGCACCCTCGATCCGCGGCCCGGCGCCCAGGTCGGCGCCCTGCCCAACGACACCTACGTCACCCCGGACTGCGTCATCCACCGCCACCAGGGCATCTGGCGGGTCGGTCTGGCCGACGAGCGCCAGCCGCGGCTGACCATCCACCAGGGCTACGAGCAGATGATCCGCCACGCCGGCGCCAGCGATGCCGGCTACCTGCGCGGCCGCCTGCAGGAGGCGCGCTGGCTGCTGAAGAACCTGCACCAGCGCGGCGAGACCCTGCTCAAGGTCGTGCAGTGCCTGGTGCGCCAGCAGTCGGGCTTCCTGGAATTCGGGCCGCAGGCCCTGCGCCCGCTGACCCTGCGCGAGGTGGCGGCCGAGATCGGCCTGCACGAATCCACCGTGTCGCGCGCGGTGGCGCGCAAGTACGTGCGCACGCCGCGCGGCACCCTGCCGCTGCGCGCCTTCTTCGCCTCGGGCATCGACACCGGCGGCGGCGGCGAGACCTCCAGCATCGCCATCCAGGACATGATCAAGCGCCTGATCGAGGCCGAGAATCCGGGCAAACCGCATTCCGACGCCCGCCTGGCCGAGATGCTCAAGGCGGCCGGCGTGCCGGTGGCGCGGCGCACGGTGGCCAAGTACCGGGAGGCGCTGCACATCCCCTCCTCCCACGAACGGGTGCGCCTGGACTAGCGTCCGGATCGGCGCGCCGGGCGCCTGCGAACATGACGGACACCTGTCCGGCCGCGCGCCGCGGAGCCGGCACGAGCGACCCTTCCCCCCTTTCGCGGGCTGCGTTAACCTGCTTTTAGCCACCGCCGCCGCAGATGGCGCGATGCTGGCAGCCGTCCCAGTCGAGAAGGAGAAGCGGATGCGTATCGAGACCCACGGTCAGCAAATCGAAGTCACTCCCGCATTGCGCGATTACGTCGAGACCAAGCTGCAGCGCCTCTCCCGCCACTTCGACCAGCCCTTCGACGTCCGGACCCAGCTCAGCCTCGACAAGCCGAACCACTGCGCCGAAGCCACCGTCAACCTGGCCGGCAAGACCCTGCACGCCGACGCCAACGCCGTCGACATGTATGCGGCGATCGACCTGCTCGCCGACAAGCTCGACCGCCTGCTGATGAAGCACAAGAGCAAGATCGTCGACCATCACCGCGGCGAGAACGCCGCGCGCAACGGCGACTTCGCCTGACCGCAAGGGGCCGCGCCCAGCCGGCGCCCGCGGGCATCGGCCGCGGCCCCGGACGCCGGCTTCCGCGGGCGCAAGGCGGCCCGGAGCCGGGCACGCCGCGCAGGCACGGCCATCGCGCCTCACCGCCCCACTCCGCAGACCGCATCCCGATGCCGCTCACCGCCCTGCTCGCGCCCGAGCGCATTGCCCTGCTCGCCGATCCGTGCGACCGCGACAGCGTCCTCGACGCCGCCGCGCGCCTGCTGTCCGACGCCTCGCCGGCGCTCGCCCCGGGCATCGCCCGCGCGCTGCGCGAGCGCGAACGGCAGTGCTGCACCGCGATCGGCTGCGGCGTCGCCATCCCGCATGCGCGCGGCGACGCCTTCGACGCGCCGCGCGGCGCCTTCCTGCGGCTCGGCCACGCCGTGGATTTCGGCAACGGCGCGTCGCCGGTCGACCTGGTGTTCGCGCTCGGCGTGCCCGAGCATTCGCCGGAGCTGCACTTGCAGGCGCTGTCGGAACTGGCCGATCATTTTTCCGATGCGCGCTTCCGGCAGGCCCTGCGCGAGGCGCGCGACCGCCCCGCCCTGTGCGGGCTCCTGCTCGGAGACGCGCAGTCCCCATGACCTCCTTCCCGGCACAGCGATGAACGCCAGCCTCAGTGCACGCGACCTGTTCGACCAGCTCCGCGATCGCCTCGGCCTGCGCCAGCTGGCCGGGCAGCGCGGCGACTCGCGCGTGCTCGAAGCGGTGGAGACGGTGGCCCGGCGCCCGTCGCTGGCCGGCTATCTCAACATCATCTATCCCAACAAGGTGCAGATCCTGGGCACCGAGGAGCTGGCCTGGCTCGACGGCCTGGACTCGCGCCTGCGCTGGGAGACGATCGAAAAGCTCATGCAGTACCGGCCGCTGGCGCTGGTGATCAGCAAGGACCAGATCTGTCCGGAGGACCTGCGCCGCGCCGCCGAGGAGTCCGACACGCCGCTGTGGACCTCGCCCAAGCGCGGCCACGAGCTGCTCAACCACATCCAGTACTACCTGGCCCGCGAACTGGCGCCGCGCGTGACCCTGCACGGCGTGTTCATGGAGATCTATTCCATCGGCGTGCTGATCACCGGCGAGTCGGGCTCGGGCAAGAGCGAGCTGGCGCTGGAACTGGTCACGCGCGGGCATCGCCTGGTCGCCGACGACGCGCCCGAATTCACCCAGATCGCGCCCGACGTGCTCGACGGCACCTGCCCGGAGCTGCTGCAGGACCTGCTGGAGCTGCGCGGGCTGGGCGTGCTCAACATCCGCCAGATGTTCGGCGACACCGCCGTGAAGCGGAACAAGTACCTGCGCCTGATCGTGCACCTGAGCCGGCCCAACACCGAGCCCGGCACCGAGAGCGACGGCATGCACCGGCTCACCGGCGATCTCGGCGTGCGCCAGGTGCTCGACCTCGACGTGCCCATGATCACCCTGCCGGTGATGCCCGGCCGCAACCTCGCCGTGCTGACCGAGGCGGCCACGCGCACCCACATCCTGCGCGCCAAGGGCGTGGATCCGGCCGCGGCGTTCATGGCGCGGCATTCGCACTTCCTCGAGCGCGGCGACCGCGACGGCTCGTGACGCCGCGGGACGCCGATCGCCCCGGATTCGGCATCGCGCCGCCGCACGCGTTCGGCGCGCTGGCGGCGGCGATTGCCGCCGCGCTGCTGCTGTCGGCCTGCCCGCAATCCCTGGACGCCGCGCGAACGCCGGCCGCGGGCCCGCCCGTCGCGCGCGCGCCCGCGGACCAGGACGGACGGCCGCATACCCCGACCCCGGACGGCTACCCGGAACTCGCGCCGGCGGAAATGGGCCGGCGCTTCCTGCAATTGATCGACGGCCTGGAATGGTTCAACGACCTGTCGTCATCGCGAGTGGCCGCCGCGATGCGCCTGCCGCCCTTCGCCTCCTCCTCGTCCGGCATCGGCAGCTTCGTCATGCTGCTGCCGGACTCGGGCTGGTACTACTCGATCCAGTTCTCCGACGATCCCGGCAGTCCCAATCCGCTGGCCGCCGACCGCTCGGTCGCCTACGAATTCGACAACCGCGACGCCCATGCCGACATGGGGCCGGTCTGCGAGCCGGATTTCGACGCCTATGTCGACGGCTTGCGGCGCGGCGGCTTCGCGCGGATGCCGGCGTCCTATGCCGTCGAGAACGGCTATCCGCCGCAATACGCCTATTACGCGCGCAAGGACGTGCTGGTGAAGCTCCTGCCGCGGCCGCAGGCGCATGCTCCCGGCAGCGGCGGCCGCGCCTGCGTCGAACGCATCGAGGTCCGCCGCGAGCCGGGGTTCTGCGCCATCGCGCCATGCGGGCCCGGGTCATCTGGCTGACTTGAACTCGGCGGAAGCATTGCGGCATCCTTGCACGCACGGCCCGCCAGGCCATCCCCGGAAAACGGGCGCGCAACCGGCGCCTCCAGCCGCTTCATGGACATCTCGCCCCCTCCCGTGCTCCTCATCGTCAGCGGCATGTCCGGCAGCGGCAAGTCGGTGGCGCTGCACACCCTCGAGGACCTGGATTTCTACTGCGCCGACAACCTGCCGCCGGAGCTGCTGCCGGATTTCATCGAGCGCGTCGCGCGCGACCACGGCGCTCCGCAGCGCATGGCGGTCGGCATCGACGTGCGCAACCGCCAGAGCAACCTGGACAACATTCCACAGTGGCTGTCCGCGGTGGGCGCGCTCGGCCTCGACCCGAAGCTGGTGTTCTTCGACACCCGCGACGAGGTGCTGCTCAAGCGCTACGCCGACACCCGTCGCCGCCATCCGCTGAGCCAGCGCGGCCTGGCGCTGGGCGATGCGATCGCGCTGGAGCGGCAGATCCTCAAGCCGCTGCGCGCCCTGGCCGACGTCATCATCGACACCAGCGACCTCAACGTGCACCAGCTGCGCCGGCGCATGCGCTACGAGCTCGACCTGGAGCGCGATCTGCCGCTGTCGCTGCTGTTCGAGTCCTTCGCCTACCGCCGCGGCGTGCCGCCGGACGCGGACTTCCTGTTCGACGCGCGCATGCTGCCCAACCCGCACTGGGACGCGCGGCTGCGGCCGCTGTCCGGGCGCGACGCCGGCGTGCGCGAGTACCTGGAGACGCAGCCGGAGGTCAACGAGTACATCGCCCAGATCACCGGCCTGCTCGACACCTGGCTGCCGCGCATGCACTCCAGCACCCGCAGCTACGTCACCGTCGCCTTCGGCTGCACCGGCGGTCGCCACCGCTCGGTCTACCTGGCCGAGAAGCTGGCCGAGCACGCGCGCGCGGCCGGCTGGGCCGACGTGTCCACCTACCACCGCGAACTCGAGTGAGCGCGCGGTTCCGCCCGGGACCGACATCATGCAGAACCTGCGCGCCCTGGCGCTCAAGGCCTTCGTTCCGGCCAGGGACTTCGCCGCGTCGGAGGCCTTCTATGCCGACCTCGGCTTCGTCCCCGGAGTCGATGCCGGCGATCTCGTCCATTTCCGGCTCGGCGAAGTCGGCTTCCTGCTGCAGGACTTCTACGGCGAAGCCTTCGCCGCAACCTGGTCATGCATCTGCTGGTCGAAAACGCCGACGCATGGCACGGCAGGATCCTGCACGCGGACATCCCGGCGAGGTACGGCGTGGCCGTCTCGGAGATCGAGCAACGGCCGTGGGGCATGCGGGATTTCAGGCTGACCGACCCGTCCGGCGTTCTCTGGCGCATCGCCCGAAACGGCGCGTGAGCCGGATCGGCGCACCGGCTACCGGCCTGCCATGCATGTCTGTTAAGTTGATCCCATGGCCGTCGGCATCCTCCTCGTCACCCATCAGGGCATCGGCACCGCGCTGCTGGCGGTGGCGACGGCGCTGCTGCGCAACCTGCCGCTGAAGGTCGAGGCGTTCGAGGTGCCCTTCGACGGGGATCCCGACGCGCTGCTGCCCCAGGCCAGCGCCGCGCTGCGGCGCGCCGACGGCGGCGACGGGGTGCTGGTGCTGACCGACCTGTACGGCGCCACGCCCAGCAACCTGGCCGCGAAGCTGGCGCGCCTGGGCACGCCGGTGCGGCGGGTCTCGGCGTTGAACCTGCCGATGCTGCTGCGCGTGCTGAACTACCCCGAGCTTCCGCTCGACGAACTGCCCGCGGTCGCCGCCGCCGGCGCCCGCAACGGCGTGGTCCATGACGATGCCTAGCACAAGGATGCGTACACGATGCCGCGCCACGCCACGCCACACGAGAGACAGGCACTGAGATGATCGAACGCGAACTGATCGTGTCCAACAAGCTCGGCCTGCACGCCCGCGCCACCGCCAAGCTGGTGCAGGTGCTGTCCGGCCACCGCTGCAGCGCCACGCTCACGGCCAAGGGCCGCGAGGTGAACGCCAAGAGCATCATGGGCGTGATGCTGCTGGCGGCCGGCTTCGGCACGCCGGTGGTGCTGCGCGTGGAGGGCGAGGACGAGGCCGCCGCGGTGGACGCGGTGGCGGCGCTGTTCGACAGGCGTTTCGACGAGGAGGGTTAGAACCTGCCATGGCGCTCGCATCGCCCGCGTTGTCCCGGAATGGCCGCCAGATCGTGCCGCGCGGCGCAGTGTCCTGCTGCCCGCAAGGCCAGGCCCAGAGGCGCCGCACGGCGGCCATTCCGGGACAACCCGATGGGCCGCGGCCGTGCGCGCGCGGGGCTGCGTCATCACTCGCTCGTGGATCGGCATCCACTCCCTCACTCTTCCTTGTCCCGCACGCGCACGACCGCGGCGCAGGCCATGCGAGCGCCATGGGCAGGCTCTGAATGCGGCAAGTCCTCCTCGGCCACGGCGCGTCGCGAGGCAATGCCCTGGGCCGGGCGCGCGTGCGGCTTCCGCACGCGCTGGAGGTGGCCGAGGAGCACATCGCCGCCGATGCCGTCGAGGCCGAGATCGAGCGGCTGCACGAAGCCATCGTGGTGGTGCAGGCGGAAATGCAGGCCACCCGGCAGCGCCTGCACGGCGCGCTCGCCCACGAGGTCGGCGAGTTCCTCGACATGCACGCCCTGCTGCTCGACGACCCCGAGCTGCTGCAGGGCCTGGACACCCTGATCCGCCAGGGGCGCTACAGCGCCGACTACGCCCTGCGCCTGCAGCGCGACCGCCTGGCCAGCGTGTTCGAGGCCATGGACGATGCCTACCTGCGCAGCCGCATCGACGACATCGACCACGTCATCGGCCGGCTGCACGCCGCGCTGCATCGCCGCGACGCCGACTTGCAGGGCGTCGCCGGCGAGATCCTGGTCACCGACAACGTCGCGCCGTCGGAACTGGTGCAGTTGCAGGCCCAGGGCGTGCTGGCGATCGTTACCGCCGCCGGCAGCACGCTCTCGCACAGCGCGATCCTGGCGCGCAGCCTGCACCTGCCGCTGGTGGTGGGCGCGGCGCAGGCGCTGCAGACGGTCAACGACGGCGACGTGCTGGTGGTCGACGGCGGCAGCGGCCAGCTGGTGGTCGAACCCGGCGCCGACGACCTGCGCGCGCACCGCCAGCGCCTGCGCGAGGAGAAGCGCGAGCGCAAGCAGCTGTACCGGCTGCGGCGCGAGCCCTCGCGCACGCTGGACGGCGCCGACATCAAGCTCTACGCCAACGCCGAATCGCGCGAGGACGTGGCCGAGGCGCATGCGCTCGGCGCCGCCGGCGTGGGCCTGTACCGCACCGAGTTCCTGTTCCTGCAGCGCAGCGAGCTGCCGGACGAGGAGGAGCAGTTCCGCGCCTACCGCGACGTCGCGATCGGCATGACCGGGCGCGCCGTCACCATCCGCACCCTCGATGTCGGCGCCGACAAGGCCGACCGGACCGGCCTGGCGCTGACCAACGAGCCCAACCCCGCGCTCGGCGTGCGCGGCGTGCGCCTGTCGCTGGCGCGGCGCGACGTGTTCGAGACCCAGCTGCGCGCGATCCTGCGCGCCTCCGGCTACGGCGCGGTGCGCATCCTGGTGCCGATGGTCACCACCCGCGAGGAGATGCTGGCGGTGAAGCGGCTGATCCAGCGCGCGGGCGAGCAGCTGCGCCGGGAAGGCCACGAGATCGCCGAACGCGTCCCGCTCGGCGCCATGATCGAGGTGCCGGCGGCCGCGATCGCCCTGCCCTCGCTCATCGGCACCGTCGATTTCATCTCGATCGGCACCAACGACCTGGTGCAGTACCTGCTCGCCACCGACCGCGGCAACGAGGCGCTGGCCGAACTGCACACGCCCATGCACCCGGCGGTGCTGCGCCTGCTCTCCGACGTGATCCGCATCGCCAGGCGGCGCGGCAAGCCCGTGGCCGTGTGCGGCGAAATGGCCGGCGATCCGCTGTTCACGCCGCTGCTGCTGGCGCTGGGGCTGGAGGAGTTCAGCCTGCACCCGGGCACGCTGCTGGAAGTGCGCCGCGCGATCCGCGCCTACGACCTCGCCGGCCTGCGCGCGGGCGCGCGGGCGCTGCTGCGGGCGCGCGACCGGGACGCGATCGAGGACTGGCTGCGCGCGGCCAATACCGGCGGCGGCGGCGCGCCGCCGCGCTGAGCCGGCGCCCAGGGTAGGCATCGCGCGGCGCGCGGGCGATAATGCGGCCATGAACGCCTGAACCTGTCGCGCCCGCGTGCCGCGACGCCGCCACGGAAGTATCGAATGGCCGAAGCCGTCCGCCACGACAAAACCGCGCGCCAGCTGCGCCTGCTCTCGGATGCGCTCGACAGCGGCCGCCTCGGCCCGGTGCGGCGGCTGGTCAATACCCTGGCCCCGGCGGAAATCGGCAACCTCCTCGAATCCCTGCCCCCCGGCAAGCGCGAGATCGTCTGGGGCCTGGTCGATCCGGAGGACGACGGCGAGGTGCTGGTGCACGTCGGCGACGAGGTGCGCGAAAGCCTGATCGCGGACATGGACCCGGACGAGATCGTCGCCGCGGTCGAGGACCTGGACATCGACGACCTCGCCGACCTGGTCGAGGACCTGCCGGACACGGTCATCGACGAGGTGCTCAAGTCGATGGACCGCGAGAACCGCGAGCGCCTGGAACAGGTGCTGTCCTACGAGGAGGACACCGCCGGCCGCCTGATGAACCCGGACGTGGTGACGGTGCGCGCCGACACCACCGTGGACGTCGTGCTGCGCTACCTGCGCCTGCGCGGCGAGCTGCCCGAGCATACCGACCACCTGTACGTGGTCAGCCGCCGCCACCAGTACCTGGGGCGCATCGCGCTGCAGTCGCTGCTCACCCACGAGAGCAACACGCCGATCAACACCCTGGTCGACGACGAGCAGCCGGCCATCGACGTCGGCGAATCGGCCGAGGAAGTGGCCCGGCAGTTCTCCGACCACGACTGGATCAGCGCCCCGGTGGTGGACGAGAACAACATCCTGCTCGGCCGCATCACCATCGACGACGTGGTCGACATCATCCGCGAACAGGCCGAGCACCAGGCGTTCTCCGCCGCCGGCCTGGACGAGGACGAGGACATGTTCAGCCCGGTGCGCCGGGCCTTTCGCCGCCGCCTGATCTGGCTCGGCGTGAATCTCGGCACCGCGTTCCTGGCCGCCAGCGTGGTCGGGCGCTTCGAGCACACCATCGAGAAGATCGTGGCGCTGGCCGTGCTGATGCCGATCGTCGCCGGCATGGGCGGCAACGCCGGCACCCAGGTGCTGGCGCTGATGGTGCGCGGCCTCGCGCTCGGGCAGATCGGCCGCTCCAACGCCACCACCCTGCTCTGGAAGGAGATCCGCGTCGCCCTGATCAACGGCATCACCCTCGGCGTGCTGCTGGGGAGCATCGTCTTCCTCTGGTACCGCGACTTCTCGCTGTCGCTGGTGATCGCCAGCGCGCTGACCATCAACCTGTGCTCGGCCGCGCTGGGCGGCGTGCTGGTGCCGATCACGCTCAAGCGCATGGGCTTCGACCCGGCGCTGGCCGGCGGCGTGATCCTCACCACCATCACCGACGTGATGGGCTTCCTGAGCTTCCTGGGCCTGGCGACGCTGATCCTGCTGCGCTGAATCTCGCGGATCACCCCCTGATGGACCTCCCCCGCCGCACCGATGAGGCATGCCATGCAATTCCCAAGCGCCCGTGCGCGCGCCATCGCGTCCCTGCTGTCACTCGTCCTGCTCGCCCTTCTGCTCGGCGCTTGCCGTCACGGCACCATGCGGACTGACCGGGACCAGGCCGCGGAAGGCCGATTCCTTGTGCGCGAGGTCACCGTGAACGGCGCGACCCGCCGCTACCAGGTGTTCGTGCCGTCGCGGCGCGCCGGCGGCGCGCAGCCGCCGGTCATCCTGTTCCTGCACGGCTCGGGCGAACGCGGCGACGACGGGCTCAGGCAGACGCAGTCGGGCCTCGGCCCCTACGTGCGCGCGCATGCCGACGCCTTCCCCGCGATCGTGGTGTTCCCGCAGGTGCCCGAGGACGAGGAGTGGTACGGCGGCAGCGCGGCCGTCGCCCTGGCCGCGCTCGACGCGGCGAGCGTTGAATTCGGCGGCGACCGCGACCGCACCTACCTCACCGGCCTGTCGATGGGCGGCTACGGCACCTGGGAACTCGCGCTGCGCGCGCCGGGACGCTTCGCCGCGCTGGTCCCGATCTGCGGCGGCATCACGCGCGTGCACGACGCCCGCGCCCTGTTCGTCACCCAGGTGGCCGACGACCCGGATCCGTTCGCCACCGTCGCCGGACGCCTGCGCCAGATCCCGGTCTGGATCTTCCACGGCGGCGCCGACGACGTCGTGCCGCCCGAGGACGACCGCAAGCTGATCGCCGCCTTTCGCGCCGCCCGGGCCCGCGACGCGCGGCATACCGAACTGCCCGGCGTGGGCCACAACGCCTGGGACCCGGCCTACGCGACCCCGGCGCTCTGGGACTGGCTGTTCGCGCAGCGCCGCTAACTCCATACCTATCCGTATGGTAAGCTCCGCGCAGGCCACCCCCGGCCGCAGGAGACCCGGCGATGCGCTTTTCCGAACTGATGCGCGGCATGCGCCGCCAGGGCGAACTCTGGCGCGCGGAGGTCTCCGAGGACTGGCAGCAGGGCCGCAGCCTGTTCGGCGGCCTGCAGGCCGCGCTCGCGGCGCGCGCGATGCGCGACCTGCTCCCGCCCGGCTTGCCGCTGCGCAGCCTGCAGACCGCCTTCCTGGCCCCGGTGCCGGCCGGCCCGGTCGAGCTGCGCGCCCAGGTGCTGCGCACCGGCAAGAACGTGCAGCAGCTGGAGGCGCGCATCGTCTCCGGCGAACAGACGCTGTGCCTGGCGATCGGCGTGTACGGCGCCGCCCGCGCCTCGCAGGTCGAGGTGATGCCGCGGCAACCGCCGGTCGCCGAAGGCGCGCAGATCGCGCTGCCGCACCTGCCCGGCATCACGCCCCCGGACATGCCGCGCAGCATGCCCGCCCCGTTCGGCCTGCCCTACGTGCCCGGGCTGATGCCCAGCTTCACCCAGCACTTCGCCGCGCGCTGGCTGCAGGGCAGCCTGCCGCTGTCGGGCAGCGCCGAGACCCGCCAGGTGCTGGAGCTCGACCTGCTGGACGAGGACGGCGCCATGCTCGACGAGACGCATGTGCTGGCACTGGCCGACTACATCCCGCCGATCGCGCTGAACATGCTGGCCGCGCCCGTAGCCGGCAGCTCGCTGACCTGGATGATCGAACTGCTGCGCGACCGCTACGACGATCTCGGCGCGAGCGGCTGGCGCGTGGACGCCGAACTGATCGCCGCGCGCGAGGGCTACACCAACCAGGGCCTGACGCTCTGGGGTCCGGGCGGCGTGCCGGTGGCCCTGAGCCGCCAAACGATGGTGGTGTTTGGGTGAGGAGCCACGCTTAGTCGATGCCCTATCGGCATCGACTGTGGCGACATCGAGCTGCGCGGGCAGCGCAGCGATGGCCCGGCCATGGATTTAGAGCCGCGCCGTCAGCGCGGCGATAGGCCGGACGATCCGAAGTCGGCAATGTCGCGCCATGAATGGCGACAACGTTTCAGACGAATCACGATCGATGCCATCCCTGGCTCAACACCTTTAACTTCCGGACGCCCCTGCCCGGCCATCCATGGCCGGGCGTTCGGGCACGCAGCAGACGCCTTGAGGGCGTCCGCCAGGCACGCGCGCCCTCACCCCAGCAACGCCTCCAATACCGCCATCCGCACCGCCACGCCATTGGCGACCTGGCGCAGGATCAGCGAGCGCGGCCCGTCGGCGACGTCGCTGTCGATCTCCACGCCGCGGTTCATCGGCCCCGGGTGCAACACCACGGCGTCGGCGTCGGCCCGCGCCAGGCGCGCGGCACTGAGCCCGTAGTCGCGGTGATAGTCCTCGAGCGAGGCGACCAGTCCTTCCTCCATGCGCTCGCGCTGCAGGCGCAGCATCATCACCGCATCGACGCCCTCCAGCGCCGCATCGAAGTCCTGCGTCACCGTGCATCCTTCGAGCGTACCGTCCTCGGGCAGCAGCGATCGCGGCGCGCAGACGCGGATGTCGCCGGCGCCGAGCGTGCGCAGGGCGTGCAGGTCCGAGCGCGCCACGCGCGAATGCTTGACGTCGCCGACGATCAGCACGCGCAGGCCGGCGAAATCCGCGCCCTTGGCCTGGCGCAGCGTCAGCATGTCGAGCAGGCCCTGGGTGGGATGCGCGCTGCGGCCGTCGCCGGCGTTGAGCAACGACGTGCCCGGGCCGGCGGCCCCGGCCAGCGCCGCCACCGCGCCGTCGCCGGAATGGCGCACCACGAAACCGCGCACGCCCATCGCCTCGATGTTCTTCAGCGTGTCCAGCGCGGTCTCGCCCTTGGTGGTGGACGAGGTGGCGGCGTCGAAATTGAGCACGTCCGCGCCCAGCCGCTGCGCCGCGCGCTGGAAGCTCAGGCGCGTGCGCGTGGACGGCTCGAAGAACAGCGTGCACACGCCCACGCCCTCGAGCGCCTTGCGGTCGGCGCTGCCTTCGGCGATGGCCTGGGCGCGATCGAGCAGCGCCAGCAGCGCCGTGCGCGGCAGGCCTTCCAGGGTGAGCAGGTGGATCAGGCGGCCGCGTTCATCGAATTGTGGGGACATGCGGAGGAATCCGGGACTGGGTGGCGCCGTCTCCGCGCGGGAGCGAGGCGGGGATCGAACTATGCGAATCGGAGGATCGAAGTCAGGGCAAGGCGATCGCATCCTGCGGCGCGGCCAGCCAGCGCTCGACGATCACCGCCGCCGCGACCGCGTCCAGCGCCGCCGCGTCGCGGCGCCGCCTGCGGCCCTCGGCGCGATCGACGGCGAAGCGCTGCGCGGCCTCGATCGAGCTGGCGCGCTCGTCCATCAGCACCACCGGCTTGGCGTAGCGCGCCTGCAGCTCGCGGGCGAAATCGTGCGCGCGCCGGCGGATCGGCTGGTCGCCGCCGTCGAGCGTCATCGGATCGCCGACCACGAAGCCGTCCGGCCGCCACTCGCGCTGCAGGCGGTCGATGGCGTTCCAGTCCACGTGCTCGCCGTGCACGTCGATCACCGCCAGCGCGCGCGCCCCGTGGCCGAAGGCGCTGCCCACGGCGACGCCGATGCGGCGCGCGCCGACGTCGAAGCCGAGCACGGTGCCGTCGGGCTTGATCGCGTCGGCGGCCTGGGGATCCACGGGGCGGGGTCAGGCGTGGCCGGCGTAATCGGCCATGCGCGTCATGTCGACGCCGATGCGCCCGGCGGCGGCCTGCCAGCGCGCCTCCAGCGGCGTGGCGAACAGCAGCTCGGCATCGGCCGGCGCGGTCAGCCAGCTGTTCTCGGTGAGCTCGTATTCCAGCTGTCCGGCGCCCCAGCCGGCGCAGCCCAGCGCCACCGCGACGCGCTCGGGCCCCTCGCCGCGGGCGATGGCTTCCAGCACGTCGCGCGAGGTGGTCACGTACAGCCCCTCGGCGATCGCCAGGCTGGAATCCCAGGCCCGCTCGCCGTCGTGGATCACGAAGCCGCGCTCGGGATGCACCGGCCCGCCGGCCAGCACGGCCTGGCCGCGCAGCGCGAGGTCGTCGCTGGCGATGCCCATCTGCTGCAGCACGTCGCCCAGGGTGTATTCGGAGGCGCGGTTGACCACCACGCCCATGGCGCCATCGCCGTCGTGCTGGCAGATCAGGGCGACCGAGCGCGAGAAATTCGGATCCTCGAGCGAGGGCAGCGCGATCAGCAGCTGATTGGCGAGCGGGAGCGACATGCTGGACATGCGCGCATTCTAAAACGAAGCGCGCGTCCGCGCGCGGGCGGTAGCGGCCGATGGCGCGGCGGCGCGGCCGCCGTCACGCGAAAACAACGCCTACACCGCATCGGCGCCCGCTCCGGCGCTCCTGCGACGGCCGCGCTCCGCGGATTCAGAGCCCCGTCTGGATTTCCTGCGGCGTGGCCAGGCGGACGTCGAGCACTTCCACATCCGCCTGGAAGGTGCGCCCGGCGAGCGGATTGTTGCCGTCCACGGTGATCTGGTCGCCCGCCACCGCGGTCACGACCACGTCCAGCGGCCCGCGACCGGTTTGCGCGCGCAGCTTGGCGCCGATCTTGGGCACCGCGGCGTTCTCGCCCAGCATGCTCAGCGGCAGCGTCTGCACCAGTTCCTCGTGGCGCGGCCCGAAGCCCTGCTCGGGCGTGACCGTGACCGTGAAGCGCTCGCCCGGCTGCTTGCCGTTCAGCGCCTCCTCCAGGGCGGGGACGATCCTGCCCGTGCCGTGCAGATACACCAGCGGATCGTGTCCGCGCGTGGTGGTGATCTGCTGGCCCTGTTCGTCGGTGAGCGTGAAATGGACGGTGGCGACGCGATGATCGGCGATTTCCATGGGGCGCTTTCCGGTGGCGGTCCCCCCATGGTCGCCCGAGCGCGCATCCCCCGCAACCCTGGCGGTCCGGTCCGCGCGGCCGCGCGCGGCGCCGGCGCGGCCGGCATCCGCTATCCTGCGCGCATGTCCAGCTATTGCGATATCGCGCCCGGCCATCCGCTGCACGGCCCCTACCACGAGCGCGAGTACGGGTTCCCGCAGCGCGAGGAAGCCGCGCTGTTCGAGCGTCTGCTGCTGGAGATCAACCAGGCCGGCCTGAGCTGGGAAACCGTCCTGCGCAAGCGCGAGGCGTTCCGCCGCGCCTACGACGGCTTCGACGTCGACACGATCGCCGATTACGGGCAGCGCGACCGCGAACGGCTGCTGGCCGATCCGGGCATCATCCGCAATCGCCTCAAGGTCGATGCCGCCATCCACAATGCCGGAATCGTGCGCGGCCTGCGCGCCTCCCACGGCGGCTTCGCCGCTTGGCTCGACGCCCATGCGCGGCCGCAGGGCCGGACGCGCGACAAGGCGGCATGGGTCAAGCTGTTCAAGCAGACGTTCAAGTTCACCGGCGGCGAGATCACCGGCGAGTTCCTGATGAGCCTGGGCTACCTGCCCGGGGCGCACCGCGCGGATTGCCCGGTGCAGCGCAGGATCGAGAAGCTGCGGCCGCCGCCGAGCTGGATGCGGGCTTCCTGACGGGAATCCGCTGCGGGGGGCCGGGAGCGAGGTGTCGCGCGTTGCCGCAGCGGGCCCTTCGTTGCGAAGGGCCCGCGAGACGCACCGGGTCTTAGCCGATCGCGGCCTGGTAGCGGCGCTCGACCTCGTTCCAGTCGACCACGTTGTAGAACGCCTCGATGTATTCCGGACGGCGGTTCTGGTACTTCAGGTAGTAGGCGTGCTCCCACACGTCCAGGCCGAGGATCGGCGTGTTGCCGGAGCCGATGCCCTTCATCAGCGGGCTGTCCTGGTTGGCGCTGCTTTCCACCAGCAGCTTGCCGCTCTTGTCGGTGCTCAGCCAGGCCCAGCCGCTGCCGAACCGGCTTACCGCCGCCTGGGTGAAGGCTTCCTTGAACTTGTCGAAACCGCCCAGGTCGCCGTCGATGCGCTCGGCCACCTTGCCCACCGGCTTGCCGCCGCCCTTGGGCGACATCACCGTCCAGAACAGGCTGTGGTTGGCGTGGCCGCCGCCGTTGTTGCGCACCGCACCGCGGATCTTCTCCGGCACCGCCTCCAGGTCGACGATCAGCGCCTCGACCGGCTTGTCGGCCAGGTCGCTGCCTTCCAGCGCCTTGTTGAGGTTGTTGATGTAGGCCTGGTGGTGCTTGGTGTAGTGGATCTCCATCGTCTTCGCGTCGATGTTCGGCTCGAGCGCGTCGTAGGCGTACGGCAGTTCGGGGAGGGTGTGGGCCACGTGCGTTCTCCTGTTCGGGAAAGGCGGTATTGTCCGCCAGGTCAAGTAAAGGTCGCGATAAGGATAAGGGGATCGCGGGGGCTTTTCCCAAGCCCGGAGAGCCGACAACAGACTGTTGCAGCCCCTACGCCGGCGTTTTCGCCGCGCATGACCGCCGCATGACCGGGGCGATCGCCGCGATCCGCGGCGCCTATCGCTCCGTGCGGCGCAGCCATGCCCGCCAGGCGGCGTACACCGGCACGCCGAGCGCGATCACCACCAGGCTCATGCCGACGTCGTGCGGGTTGTCCAGCGCCGTGGCCAGCAGCACGCCCGGCACGGTGAGCACGAACAGCAGCGGCACCCACGGGTACCCCGGCACGCGATAGGGCGGCGGCTCGTCGGCCAGGACGCGGCGATACCAGAACAGCGTGGCGATGCCGAAGGCATGCGAGAGCCATTCGCCGACCGTGGTGTAGTTGAGCAGCTGGCCGAAGCTGCCGGACAGCGCCAGCGCGATCGCCCACGCGCCCAGCGCCAGCAGCGCGACCTGCGGCGCGCGCGTGCGCGGCTCCACGCGCCCCACCGCGCGGAAGAACATGCCGTCCGCGCCCATGGTCTGCAGCACGCGGGCACCGCCGGCGATGGCGATGTTGCAGTAGCCGAACGTCGAGCAGGCGATGCCGACCGCCACCAGCGTCGCGCCGCCGGCGCCGAACAGCCGGCTCATCAGGTCGGCCGCGGGCGCCCGGCTGCCGGCCAGGCCGGCGTGGCCGAGCCCGGCGAGATAGGCGACGTTGACCAGCACGTAGCACAGCACCACGCCGACCATGCCCATCGCCAGCGCGCGCGGCAGGGTGCGGTGCGGGTCGCGCACCTCGCCGGCCAGGTCGTTGAGATAG
Organism: Luteimonas aquatica; assembly: GCF_022662575.1. Taxonomy (GTDB): domain Bacteria; phylum Pseudomonadota; class Gammaproteobacteria; order Xanthomonadales; family Xanthomonadaceae; genus Luteimonas; species Luteimonas aquatica. The sequence continues at coordinate 178,647 of NZ_JALBFU010000003.1, forward strand.
TGGAAGCCGCCATAGGTGAACAGCACCGGCACGATCGCGCTGACGAAGGTGCCCGCCGAGACCGGATGCATGGCATCGGTCTCCAGGATCCCGCCCAGATGGCCGCGCGCCAGCACCAGCCCGACCACCACCAGCATCACCACCACGCCCAGCTTGAGCAGGGTGAACAGGTTCTGCACCCAGGCGCCGGCGCGGATGCCGAACAGGTTGACGCCGACCAGGAAGGCGATCGCGCCCGCCGCCACCGGCTTGATCCAGTAGGGCGGCAGCGCCAGCGCCGTGCACAGGTAGTCGGCGAAGGTGGTGGCCACCGCCGCGATGCTGCCCGGATAGTTGATCAGCGCCATCGTCCAGCCGAACAGGAACGCCGGCAGCTGGCCGAAGGCCTCGCGCAGGTAGATGTAGGTGCCGCCGGCCTGCGGGCGGCGGGCGCCGAGCTCGGCGTAGCTGAGCGCGCCGGCCAGGGTAAGCAGGCCGCCGACCGTCCACAGCAGCAGGATCTGCCAGCCCGCGTCGGTGCGCTCGGCCACGGTCGCCGGCGTGCGGAAGATGCCGGCCCCGATCACGCCGCCGATGACGATCATCGCGGCGTCCCAGGGACCGAGGCGGCGCGCGTAGGCGCCGGAGGCGGGGGCGGTCATGCCGGCCACGATGCCAGCGGCCGCGCCGCCTGACCAGCCGGATGCGCCCTCAGCGCACTTCCGCCACTTCCACCCCGTCCAGGCCCTTGGCCAGCGTGTGCGCGTCGCCGCCCTGGGCGAGCTTGATCGACAGGCGTACCTCGTTGGCCGAGTCGGCGTAGCGCAGCGCGTCCTCGTAGCTGATGTCGCCGGACTGGTACAGCTCGAACAGGCTCTGGTCGAAGGTCTTCATGCCCAGGTTGGTGGATTCCTTCATCACTTCCTTGAGCTTGTGCACCTCGCCCTCGCGGATGTAGTCCTGCACCAGCGGCGTGCCGAGCAGGATCTCCATCGCCACGCGCCGCCCCTTGCCGTCGGGCGTGGGGATCAGCTGCTGCGCGACCACGCCCTTGAGGTTGAGCGAGAGGTCCATCAGCAGCTGCTTGCGGCGGTCCTCGGGGAAGAAGTTGATGATGCGGTCCATCGCCTGGTTGGCGTTGTTGGCGTGCAGGGTGCACAGCACCAGGTGGCCTGTCTCGGCGAAGGCGATCGCGTGGTCCATGCCCTCGCGGGTGCGCACCTCGCCGATCATGATCACGTCCGGCGCCTGGCGCAGGGTGTTCTTCAGCGCCGCCTCCCAGCTGTCGGTGTCGATGCCGACCTCGCGCTGGGTGATGATGCAGCCCTCGTGCTTGTGCACGAACTCGATCGGATCCTCGATGGTGATGATGTGGCCGGTCGAGTTCTGGTTGCGGTAGCCGATCATCGCCGCGAGCGAGGTCGACTTGCCGGTGCCGGTGGCGCCGACGAAGACGATGATGCCGCGCTTGGTCATCGCCAGCGTCTTGACGATCGGCGGCAGGCTCAGCTCCTCCACCGTCGGGATGCGGGTCTCGATCCGGCGCAGCACCATGCCCACCTGGTTGCGCTGGTAGAAGCAGCTGACGCGAAAGCGGCCCACGCCGGACACGCCGATGGCGAAGTTGCACTCGTGGGTGCGCTCGAACTCCTCGCGCTGCGGCGGCGACATCACGTTGAGCACCAGGTCGCGGCTCTGCTGCGGCGTCAGCGGCGTCTGCGAGATGGGCGCGATCTTGCCGTTGACCTTCATCGACGGCGGCATGCCGGCGGTGATGAACAGGTCCGAGGCCTTCTGGTGGGCCATCAGCTTGAGGAACGAGGTGAAGTCGATGCTGCTGCTCATGGGAAAACTCCTGGAGACGGGGGACGGGAAGAGGCGGACGCGGCACCAGGCGGTGCCCCGCGCCTCCCCTCTCCGGCTTACTCGAACAAGCGCTTGTCCTTGGCGTATTCCTTCGCCTGCGCGCGTGTCACCAGACCGCGCTTGACCAGGTCCTGCAGGTGCTGGTCGAGCGTCATCATGCCGTGCTGCTGGCCGGTCTGGATCGAGGAGTACATCTGCGCGACCTTGTCCTCGCGGATCAGGTTGCGGATGGCGGGGATGCCGACCATGATTTCCCAGGCCGCGGTGCGTCCGCCGCCGACCTTCTTCAGCAGCGCCTGCGAGATCACCGCGCGCAGCGACTCCGACAGCATCGAGCGCACCATCGGCTTCTCGCCGGCGGGGAACACGTCGATGATGCGGTCGATGGTCTTGGCGGCGCTGGAGGTGTGCAGGGTGCCGAACACCAGGTGGCCGGTCTCGGCCGCGGTCAGCGCCAGGCGGATGGTTTCCAGGTCGCGCAACTCGCCGACCAGGATGTAGTCCGGGTCCTCGCGCAGCGCCGAGCGCAGCGCCTCGTTGAAGCCGTGCGTGTCGCGGTGCACCTCGCGCTGGTTGACCAGGCACTTCTGCGCGGTGTGCACGAACTCGATCGGGTCCTCGATGGTGAGGATGTGCCCGTACTCGTTCTTGTTGATGTGGTCGACCATCGCCGCCAGCGTGGTCGACTTGCCCGAGCCGGTCGGCCCGGTGACCAGGATCAGGCCCTGCGGCTGGTCGATCAGGTCGCGGAATATGGGCGGGCAGCCGAGGTCCTCGAGCGAGAGCACCTCCGAGGGCACGGTGCGGAACACCGCGCCGGCACCGCGGTTCTGGTTGAAGGCGTTGACGCGGAAGCGCGCCAGGCCCGGGATCTCGAAGGAGAAGTCGACCTCGAGGAACTCCTCGTAGTCGCGGCGCTGCTTGTCCGACATGATGTCGTAGACCAGCGCGTGCACCTGCTTGTGGTCCAGCGCCGGAATATTGATCCGGCGCACGTCGCCGTCGACGCGGATCATCGGCGGCAGCCCGGCCGACAAATGCAGGTCGGACGCCTTGTTCTTGACGGAAAACGCCAACAGTTCGGCAATATCCACGCGTGCTCCCCTGGCACAGCCCACTGGAATGGATGGGTCCCCGGCGGCAGTATAGCCCCCGTCCCAGGGGCGGTATCCAGCCGCACAATCTTATGGAGGATAGCCGGCTTTGCTTGCCCAAGCCCTGCACAGCGTCACGCAACGGCTCGCCGATGCCGCGCGCGCGGCCGGCCGGCCGGCGCCGCGCCTGCTCGCCGTCTCCAAGACGCAGCCGGCCGCCGCGGTGGCCGAGCTCGCGGCCGCGGGCCAGCGCGCGTTCGGCGAGAACTACGTGCAGGAGGCCCTGGCCAAGCAGGCCGAACTGCGCGCGCTGCCGCTGGAATGGCATCTGATCGGCCACCTGCAATCGAACAAGGCGCGCGAGGCCGCCGCCGCCTTCGACTGGGTGCAGACCGTGGACCGCGCCAAGCTGGTCGATGCCCTCGCCCGCCACCGCCCCGCCGAGCGGCCGGCGCTCAACGTGCTGATCCAGGTCAACATCGACGGGGAGGCCAGCAAGCACGGCTGCGCGCCGCGGGACGTGCCGGCGCTGGCCGCCGCCGTCGCCGCCGCGCCGCGCCTGCGCCTGCGCGGACTGATGGCGATTCCGGCGCCCTCGCCCGACGCGGCCGCGCGCCGCCACGCCTTCGCGCGCATGCGCGGCCTGTTCGAGGCGCTGGCCGCCGCGCATCCCGGCATCGACACCCTGTCGATGGGCATGAGCGACGACATCGAGCTCGCCGTGGCCGAGGGCGCCACCGTGGTGCGCGTGGGCACGGCGCTGTTCGGCGCCCGCGCGAAACCCGGCGCCGGATGAGGCACGGCCCTGCGCCTCCGGCCGCGCGGCCGCCTTTGCTATCTTGCCTGTCCCCCTTTCGACGAATCCCGCCGTGTCTTCCGATTCCCGCTCTCCCGCTTCCGACACCGCCACCGTCGCCTTCGTCGGCGGCGGCAACATGGCGCGCAGCCTGATCGGCGGGCTGATCGCGCGCGGCACGCCCGCCGAGGCGATTCGCGTCGCCGAGCCCGTGGCCGCTGCCCGCGAGGCGCTGGCCGCGGATTTCGGCGTGTCGGTGTTCGCCGACAACGCGCAGGCCGTGGACGGCGCGCAGGTCTGGGTGCTGGCGGTGAAGCCGCAGGTGATGCGCCAGGTCTGCGAGGCGCTGGCGGCCGCCGCGCGCACCGCGCGCCCGCTGGTGGTGTCCATCGCCGCCGGCATCACCACCGCGCAGCTCTCGCGCTGGCTCGGCGGCGACGCCGCGGTGGTGCGCTGCATGCCCAACACCCCCGCCCTGCTCGGCGCCGGCGTGACCGGGCTGTACGCCAACGCCGGGGTCGACGCGGCCGGGCGCGCCGACGCCGAAGGCCTGCTCGCGGCCGCCGGCGCCACCGTCTGGATCGACGAGGAGACGCGCATGGACGCGGTCACCGCCGTGTCGGGCAGCGGCCCGGCCTACGTGTTCCTGCTGGCCGAGGCGATGGAGGCGGCGGCGCGCGAGGAAGGCCTGCCGGACGAAGCGGCGCGCACGCTGGTGCTGCAGACCGTGCTCGGCGCCGCGCGCATGCTCACCGAATCCGGGGAAGCGCCTGCGGCGCTGCGCCGCCGCGTCACCTCGCCCGGCGGCACCACCCAGGCCGCGGTGGAGACCTTCGAGGCCGGCGGCCTGCGCGCCCTGGTGGCGCGCGCGATCCGCAACGCCGCCGAACGCGGCGGGCAACTGTCGGCCGCCAACGATGCCGACGCCTGATCCGGCCTGGCGCGGCGCGATCCCGCGGTTTGCCCGCGTCCTGCCGCTGTTCTGCGCGCTGCTCGGCGCCTGCGGCGGCGGCCAGCGGCCCGAGCAGGCACGCGAGCAGGCCGATGCGCAGGCGCGCGAGGAAGCCGTGGTCCGCGCCGGCGACGTCCTGGTGCGTGCCAACGCCATCCCCACGAGCCTGCTGGGCGAGGCGGTGGCCAGGGAGTACGGCATCGCCCGCGCGGACAATGCGGTGATGCTGCTGGTGGTCGTGCGCCGCGTCGCCGGCGACCAGGAGACCGCGCTGCCGGCGCGGGTGACGGCCAGCGCCAGCGACCTGCTCGGCAAGCGCCAGGAGATCGCCCTGCGCGAGGTGCGCAGCGGCCTGCGCGAGACGCGCACCGGCAGCGAGTCGCCCCGTCAGAGCGACGGGGGCTCCACCTATCTCGACTACGTCGGCGTCGCCACCGTCATCGCGCCCGACACCCTGCGCTTCGACATCGCCGTGGACGCGGGCGACGGGCGCCGCGCGCGGCTGCAGTTCAACCGCGACTTCTTTCCGCGCTGAGCGCGCCCGGCGCCGATCGGCTCAGCGCTGGTTGAGCGCGTAGCCGCCCGGCCCGAGCAAGGCCACGGCGAGCGCCGTGAACAGGAACATGCCCTGCAGTTCCAGCGCCCAGCCGCCCTGCTCGTTGAGCTGGCCGAGCTGCCCGGTATGGGCCAGCGCCAGGGCGAACAGCATGTTGACCGCCACCAGCACGCCGCCGATGCGCGCGTACCAGCCCAGCAACAGCAGCACCGGCGCCACCACCTCGCCGACCAGCGCGCCGTAGGCCAGGAAGTGCGGCAGGCCGTGCGCGCGCAGCATGCCCTCAATGGGGTCCAGGCCGTACCTGAGCTTGGCGATGCCGTGCAGCAGGATCAGCGCACCCAGGGCGACGCGCAGGAGGAATTTGCCGATGTCCTGTTGGGCTGAGGCGTTCATGCGCGGGCTCGGGAAAAGGTAGGAGGCATGATCGCAGATATGCGCGACCGGGGGCAGCGCCGGCCCTCCGGCAGCCCCGCGGGCGCCGTGAGCCGGTCCGGACACGGATTGCGTGTTCCAGGTCCGTATCGGCACTCATCCCGAGTCCGGCGCACCGGAGACGATTCCCATGACCCCCTGGATTCCACGCACCGCCCTGCTCTGCGCGGCCCTGTGCGCGGCGACGGCGCAGGCCGGCCTGCGCACCTCGCGCACCGTCGTCGTCGACAACAAGTCGATGACGGCATCCGGCTCGCTCGGCACCGCGCACAACAGCAGCAGCCGCTACGAAAGCATCGGCTGCAACGCCGAGATCCTGGGCGACGGCGACGAGAACAAGCTGGTGCTCTGCACCGCCTACGACGCCAGCGGCAACTTCGCGTTCTGCAACGGCTGGGGCGACCCGCAGATCTTCGACCTGGCCATGCACATCGACGCCGGGTCCTTCGTCCAGTTCGAGTGGGACGCCAACCGCAACTGCTCGCGGCTGCTGGTGCGCAAGTCCTCCAATACCGAACCCAAGCGCACGCTGCCGCCGCAGGAAACCCTGCCGGCCAGCGAGCTGCCGGACAGCTGACCCACCGCCCCCATCCAGGAGAACGACATGACATCACCCATCGGACAATTCGTCGCCGTCTGCGCCCTGACCGTGGCCGCATCGCCGGCATCGGCGGGCCTGCGCAGCCCCGTCCCGGTCAGCGTCTACATCGGCGGCGCGCAGCAAATCGCCAACGCCTCCGGCTCGCTCGGCACCGCCAGCAACAGCGCCGACCGAAAGCCGTACATCGGCTGCACGATCATCGCCAGGCCGGGCTCGGCCACCTCGGCGATCTGCGAGGCGTCGGACGCCAACGGGCAGACCCTGAGCTGCACCACCACAAAACCGGACTACGTGGCGCTCGCCAAATCGTTGCGCGAGGATTCCTACCTGACCTTCGAGCGGCTGTGGGGGGCGTCGGACGAGTGCCTGGCGATGGGCGTGCAGAACAAGTCCTGGCTCGACAACAAGACGCCCTGGCCCGCGTTCTCGGAAGGACGGACCTCCGGCGCCGGCAGGTAGCCCCGGCGGCGGCCTCCGGGCGCCATGCGTGCGCCCCGTCGTTCCGCCAGCGCCGGGACAGCGGGGCCGGACCGCGGCTTGGCGCAGCGCTTCCCTATCCGCCGCGTCGGCCGGCCCACGCCCGGATGACGGCGGCGATCTCCCGCACCCCGTCCGTCAGCGCGGCCGGGCCGGGCTGCAGGATCACGGGCGACTTGATCTCGTGCAGCTCGCCCTCGCGCACGGCCGGGATCGCTTCCCAGCCTTCGCGGGCGGCGACTTTTTCCGGGCGGAACTTCTTGCCGCACCAGGAGCCGAGGATGATGTCCGGCGCGCGCGCGATCACCTCGCCCGCGTCGGCGAGGATGCGCTGCCTGGCCAGCGGCTCGGCGGCGCGCTCGGGGAAGACGTCGTCGCCGCCGGCGATGCGCACCAGCTCGGCCACCCATTCGATGCCGGTGATGAGCGGGTCGTCCCATTCCTCGAAGTACACGCGCGGACGGCGCGCGAGCGTCGCCGCCTCGGCGGCGATCGCGTCGAGCCCGCGGCGCAACTCGTCGGCATAGGCGCCGGCACGCTCCGACGCGCCGACCAGGGCGCCGAGGCGGCGGATGTAGTCGAGGATGCCCTCGACGCTGCGATGGTTGCTGATCCACACCTCGACGCCGCGCCGAACCAGCTCGGCGGCGATGTCGGCCTGGATGTCGGAGAAGCCGATCGCGAAATCCGGGCGCAGCTTGAGGATCTCCTCGATCTTGGCGCTGGTGAAGGCGCTGACCTTGGGCTTGTCCTTGCGCGCCACCGCCGGCCGCACGGTGAAGCCGCTGATGCCGACGATGCGGTCCTGCTCGCCGAGCGCGTAGAGCGTCTCGGTCGGTTCCTCGGTCAGGCAGACGATGCGGCGCGGCCCCATCGCCTCACGCCGCCGCGCGGCGGCCGCGCGCCCTCGCGCGGCTCACGGATACAGCATCCGCTTGCGCCAGGCGCCGGCCTGGTCGCGCTCGTACAGCCAGCGCTCGTGCAGGCGGTGGGCCGCCGCGTACCAGAACTCGATCCGGCGCGGGCGCACGCGGAAGCCGGTCCAGCCCACCGGGCGCGGCACGTCGCGCCCCTCGAATTCGCGCCGCGCCTGCTCGATGCGCTGCTCGAACAGCCCGCGGCTCTCCAGCGTCTCGGACTGCCGCGACGCCCATGCGCCGAGCTGGCTCTCGCGGGCGCGCGTGGCGAAGTAGGCGTCGGCTTCCTCGTCGGGCACGGTATGCACGCGGCCCTCGATGCGCACCTGCACGCCGCCGCGCACGCGCGGCCAGTGGAACAGCAGCGCGGCGAAGGGATTGGCCTGCAGCTCGCAGCCCTTGCGGCCGTCCAGGTGCGTGTAGAACACGAAGCCGCGCTCGTCGTGCGCCTTGAGCAGCACCGTGCGCAGCGACGGCACGCCGCCCAGGGTGGCGGTGGCCAGCGACATGGCGGTGCGGTCGGGTTCGCCGGCGGCCTGCGCCTCGTCGAACAGACGGTCGAACGTGGCCAGGGCTTCGGCGTGGAGATCGGGGTCTGTCATTGCGCTATTGTGGCCCGATGCAGGCCCCCGTGCATCCCGACGGCTATCCGGAACACGTCGTTTCCGGCGTTCTTGACGACATCTTGACGCTTCCGCCCGGCGCCGTTTACGGCATCGTCGGCCTGCAGGGCAGCGGCAAGTCGACGCTGGCCGCGCAGGTCGCGGCCCTGGCCCGCGCCCGCGGCCGGCGCGCGGCCGTGCTGTCGGTGGACGATGTCTACCTCGACCGCGACGCGCGCGAGCGGCTGGGGCGCGAGGTCCACCCGTTGCTGGCCACGCGCGGCCCGCCTGGCACGCACGATCTCGCCCTGGCCCTGGACACCCTGGACGCCCTGCGCGCGGGCCGGCCCGCGCCGCTGCCGCAGTTCGACAAGCTCGCCGACCGCCGCCTGCCGGCTTCGCAATGGCCGCGCGCCGAAGGCGCGGACCTGGTCCTCTTCGAAGGCTGGTTCCTGAAGACGCCGCCGCAGGCCGAGGCCGAACTGGCGGCTCCGCTCAACGCCCTCGAACGCGAGGAGGACCGCGACGGACGCTGGCGGCGGTACTGCAACCGGGTCCTCGGCCGCGACTATCCGCCGCTGTGGGCGCGCATCGACCGCCTGCTGTTCCTGCAGGGGCCGGGGTTCGAGGTGGTGCCGGAGTGGCGCTGGCAGCAGGAACAGGCACTGCAGGCCGCGCGGCCCGAGCGCGCGGCGATGTCGCGCGCGCAGGTGGAACGGTTCGTGCAGTTCTTCGAGCGCACCAGCCGCCAGGCGCTGCGCGCGCTGCCGGAGATCGCGGACCGGGTGCTGCGCCTCGACGGCGGGCGCCGGATCGTGCCGTGAGCGCGCAGGCGCCCACGGCACGCGGTTCGCTCACCGCACGGTCGATCACTGCACGATGAAGGTGATGCGCAGGTTGACGCGCCATTCGGTGATGTTGCCGACATCGTCGGTGACCGCCTTGATCTCGTTCACCCACACGCCCTTGATGCCCTTGACGGTTTCCGATGCCTTCTTCAGGCCGTGCCTGACCGCGTCTTCGATGCTGGTGGCGGAGGATGCGTTGAGTTCGATGACCTTGGCGACGGACATGGGGAGTCTCCTGTCTGGACGGCACGATGCCGGGGACGCCTACCCTAAGCCGGCATGCGTTAAAAGAACGCTCGCCGCCGCTGTGGGCTGCTAGTAGCATGCGGGGCATGTGCCCCGAGACCGATCCCGACCTCGACTTCGAGCGCGAGGCCGCCCACCCGGCAGCCGCCGGGCGCGCGACCTCGCCCAATCTGGTGCTGGTCGGTCCGATGGGATCGGGCAAGACCTCGATCGGCCGACGCCTGGCCGACCGCTTCGGCCTGGCCTTCGTCGACGTCGACCGCGAGATCGAGGCGCGCACCGGCGCCAGCATCAACACCATCTTCGAGTGCGAGGGCGAGGCCGGCTTTCGCGCGCGCGAGCGCGCCACCCTGGCCGAGCTGTTCGACGGCGGCCGCACCACCGTGATCGCCACCGGCGGCGGCGCCGTGCTCGATGCCGCCACGCGCGCGCTGCTGCACGCGCGCGGGTTCGTCGTGCACCTGCACGTGAGCGTCGAGCAGCAGCTGGCGCGGCTGGCGCGCGACCGCACCCGACCGCTGCTGGCCGGCCCGGACCGCGAGGCCGTGCTGCGGCGCCTGGCGGTCGCGCGCGAACCGCTGTACGTGGAGGCCTCGCACCTGCGCTTCGACACCGACGCGCTGACCACCGCCGAGGCCGCCGCCAGGCTCGGATCCCTTCTGGACATCCGCTGGCGCCAGGCTCCCGGCCAGGGCCCGGCGCCGCACGAGACACCGGCATGACCAACGCTTCCTCCACCGACGCTTCCTCCACCGATCTGCGCACCGTGGCAGTCGGCGGCGCGCAGCCCTATGCGATCTCGATCGCGCCGGACCTGTTGTCCAGCGACGCCGTCGCCGCGCCGCTGCGCGGACGGCACGCGCTGCTGGTCAGCGACGGCCACGTCGCGCCGCTGTACGCGCAGCGCGTGCAGGACGCGCTGCGGCGCGCCCGCCCGGAGGCGTGCGTGGCCCTGCACGTCATCCCGCCGGGCGAGGCGGCGAAAACGCTGGCGCACTTCGCCGGCGCCGTCGATGCCCTCGCCGCGCTCGGCGCCACGCGCGACGCCTGCGTGTACGCGCTCGGCGGCGGCGTGGTCGGCGACCTGGCCGGATTCGCCGCCGCCTGCTGGATGCGCGGCATCGATTGCGTGCAGTTGCCCACGACGCTGCTGGCGATGGTGGACTCCTCCGTCGGCGGCAAGACCGCGGTCGACCTGCCGCAGGGCAAGAACCTGGTCGGCGCCTTCCACCCGCCGCGCGCGGTGCTCGCCGACACGACTGCCCTGCGCACGTTGCCGGCGCGCGAGCTGCGCGCCGGTTTCGCCGAGGTGATCAAGTACGGCGCGATCGCCGACGCGCCGTTCCTGGACTGGCTGGACGCCAACGCCGACGCCCTGCTGTCCGGCGACGACGCCGCGCTGTCCGAGGCGATCGCGCGCAGCTGCGCGCACAAGGCGTCGATCGTGGAGCGCGACCCCTACGAGCACGGCGATCGCGCCCTGCTCAACCTCGGCCATACCTTCGGCCACGCCATCGAAACGGAGCAGGCCGCCAACAGCGGCGGCTACAGCGCGCCCGACAACGACAGCTTCAACCATGGCGAGGCGGTCGCGATCGGCATGGTGCTGGCCGCGCGCCTGTCGAAGGCGCTCGGCCTGGCCTCGGACACCGACGTGGAAATCCTGCGCGCGCTGCTGCAGCGCTTCGGCCTGCCGGTCTCGCTGCCGCCGTCGCTCGACGCGCAGGCCCTGCTCGCGCACATGCGCCTGGACAAGAAGGCGCAGGCCAGCGGCCTGCGCTTCGTGCTCTGGGACGGCATCGGCCGCGCGCGCGTGGTCGCGGACGTGGCCGAGGACGCGGTGCTGGCGGCGCTGCGCGCGGCCTGACGCCGGCCCGGCGCTAGACGCTGCCCTCGGTCTCGATCACCAGCACCCGCGCCGCGCCGCGCGGATGCGCGGCATGCTCGGTGCCGACGCCGGCGTGGAAGATGTCGCCGGCATGCAGGACGGCAGCGTGCTCGCGGCCGTCCTCGCGGTAGCGCATCTCCACCACCCCGTCGAGGACCACGAACACTTCCTCGCCGTCGTTGACGTGCCAGCGGTAGGGCCGGTCGGTCCAGTGCAGCCGCGTGGTGATGCCGCGCATGCGCGCGATCGGCAGCGCGCCCCAGGCGCGGTCGGCGACGAACTCGCGGCCGCGGACGATCCTCATCGCGGCCTCAGGCGGCCTGACGGCGCCGAGCCAGCGCGCGCTGGTTGGAAGCGTACGGTCCCTCCGGACCGGACTCGGCGCCGGAGGCGAGCGCATCGATCCATTCGTCCGTGCCCATCACCACCGCGAACGCGCTGTGGAACACCACGCTGAAGACGCGGTGGATCTCCTCGGCGCTGGCGGCGCCGGCGGCGTTCTCGTACGGCAGCGCGCCGGTGGCATCGCCGAGGAACTCGACATGCAGGCCGGCGTGGGCGGCGTGATAGACCGTGGAGGCGTCGCAGTTGTGGGTCATGTAGCCGGCGATGGCGAGCGTGTCGATGCCGTTGCGCGCGATCCAGTCGGCGAAGTCGGTGCCGGCGAAGACGCTGGCCATATGCTTCTCGATGTAGTGGTCGCGCGGCCGCGAGGCGATCTCCGGGTGCAGCGCCCAGTTCGGCGTGTCGCGCAGGAAGATCGGCGCCTGCGGCGGCGCGGTGTGCTGCACCACCACCACCGGCACTCCGGCCGCGCGCGCCGCGTCCATGGCGCGGGCGATGTTGGGCAGGGTCTGCTCCACCGGCGGGTATTCGATCGGCAGGCCGCCGCCGAAGTATTCGTTCTGCACATCGATGACGACGAGGGCGCGCTTGCGGGCCATGTCCTGCTCCTGGAAGTGTGGGGTGGCGCCATTGTTGGCCGTCGCCGCCCGCCCCGACAGTGGCCCGGATGCCAATACTCGCTAGAATCGGGCCATGCCTGCCCTCGCCCCCGACCGCATCCGCCCTCCCGCCGCATCGCGCGCCGCTCCGCGCATCGCCGTGGTCGCCTTCGACCGCATCAGTCCCTTCCACCTGTCCGTGCCCTGCCTGGTGTTCGAGAACCGGGGCGGCGCGGACCTGCCGCGCTTCGACCTGCGCGTGTGCGCGGCCGAGCCGGGACCGCAGCGCACCGAGGCCGGCTTCAGCATCCAGGCCCGTCACGGCCTGGCCGGGCTGCGCACGGCCGACACGATCATCGTGCCGTCCTGGCGCGATGCCGACGAGCGGCCGCCTGAGCCGCTGCTGCGTGCGCTGCGCCGCGCGCATCAGCGCGGCGCGCGCATCGTCGGCCTGTGCCTGGGCAGCTACGTGCTGGCCGAGGCTGGCCTGCTCGACGAGCGTCCCGCCACCACGCACTGGTACTGGAGCGCGCATTTCGCCGCGCGCTATCCGCGCGTCCGCCTGCAGCGCGACGTGCTCTACGTCGACGACGGCGAGGTGGTCACCTCGGCCGGCACCGCCGCCGCGCTCGACTGCTGCCTGCACCTGATGCGCCGCGACCACGGCGCCGACGTCGCCAACCGCATCGCGCGCAGCCTGGTGGTCGCGCCGCACCGGCGCGGCAACCAGGCGCAGTACATCGACCAGCCGCTGCCGGCCTCGCCCGGCGACGAACGCCTCGACGCGACGCTGGCCTGGGCGCTGGCGCACCTGGATCAGCCGCACGATCTCGACAGCCTGGCCGCGCGCGCGCTGATGAGCCGGCGCACCTTCACCCGCCGCTTCCGCCAGGCCACCGGCACCACGGTCGGGCAATGGCTGTCGGGGCAGCGGCTGACGCGCGCGCAGCGCCTGCTGGAAACCTCGCGGCTGCCGCTGGAGGAGATCGCCGCCCAGGCCGGCTTCGGCTCGGCGGCGACCTTGCGCCAGCGCTTCGCCGCGGCGCTGAAGACCTCGCCGTCGGTCTATCGGCGCGAATTCCGCGCGGGCTGATCCGCGCGCCGATCGCCATGCCGGCCGGCGCGTGACGACGCCGGACTAGGGCGCGTTGCCACCGACGGACTGGGCGTCGTGCGATTCCTCGCCGCCGAGGTGCGCGCCGGCGCCGACGGCCACGCCGCCACCGAGGCCGGCGCCGAGACCGCCGGCACCACCACCTCCGCCGCCTCCACCCCCGCGTCCGCCGCCGCCTTCGTTGCCGGCGCGCTTGCCGCCTCCCGCGCCGCCGCCGGTGCGCAGCGGCCCCTGGTCGGGAATCGCCAGACCGGCGGGGACCGGCTCCAGGTCCAGGGCCTGGCGGATGAAGGTGCGCAGCGAGACCACCAGCGCGGCGGTGCGGATCGCGCGGCCTTCGGCCATGTCGGCGGCGGCCTGGGCTGCCAGGCGCACCTGCTCCTCGGTGCCGAGCAGGATCACGTCGGACAGGGCGGCCTCCACGGCGTCGCGGATCCGCCGCCGGCGGTCGCTGCCGCCGGCGGCGTCCTCCGCGCTCGCGGCATCCGGGTCCGCCGCGGGCGGCGGCACGGCGCGGCGCAGATCGCGCAGGTGCGCGGGATCCACCGCCAGTTCGCCGGTGAACGAGCCGCCCAGCACCTTGTAGGCCGCGATCAGCGTCTTCAGGCGCTCGTTGATCTGGCGGTTCTCGCGCTCGCGCCGACGCTGCAGGGTCTGCATGAAGACCAGGCGGATGCCCACCGCCACCAGCGAGACCGCCACCAGCCCCAGCAGCGTGGTGAGCAGGCCGTTCCAGGAACTGAAATCGAGATTGCGCATCGGCGGCCGCGGGATGGGATGCCGCCAAGCCTAGCAACGATCGCCCGGGGCGGGCCACGGGACGGCCCGCCCCCGGCGAACCGCGCGCCGGCTCGCGTAAAATCGCCGCCATGCGCCTGCTCCTGCAACAACGGCCCGACGGCCGCGAAGCGCCTCGCTTCGTGCAACTGATGCTGCAGCCCGACCTGCTGGGCGGATGGACGCTGCTGCGCGAGTCCGGCCAGATCGGCGGCCGCAGCCAGGTCCGCCGCGAACAGCATCTCGACCAGGCCGCCGCGGTCGCCGCGCTCGAGCAGGCCCGCGACCAGCTGATCAAACGCGGCTTCCAGCTGATGTTCGCCAAGGGCGAAGCGGCGCGCCCATGAGTTGCCCTATCGGCAACTCATGCGCCGCCGAGCGCCCGGCCAGGGATGGCCGGGCCGGACAATCCGAAGCCGATGGCTTCCCGCCATGGATGGCGACCTCGCTCCTTCCCGGCATTGTCGGCTTTTCTCCGGAACATCCATGACCTTGAAGAACGATCGTTTCCTGCGCGCGCTGCGGCGCGAGCCCGTCGACCGCACGCCGGTCTGGCTGATGCGGCAGGCCGGGCGCTACCTGCCCGAGTACCGCGCCACCCGCCAGCGCGCCGGCAGCTTCCTGGCGATGGCCAAGAATCCGGAGATCGCCTGCGAGGTCACGCTGCAGCCGCTGGCCCGCTTCGACCTCGACGCGGCGATCCTGTTCTCCGACATCCTCACCGTGCCCGACGCCATGGGCCTGGGCCTGTATTTCGTCGAGGGCGAGGGGCCGAAGTTCCGCTCGCCGGTGCGCGATGCCGCCGCCATCGCGCGGCTGTCGGTGCCGGACATGGAGACCGAGCTGCGCTACGTGATGGACGCGGTGCGCCTGATCCGCCGCGAGCTCGACAACATGCCCGACGGTCGCGGCGTCCCGCTGATCGGCTTCTCCGGCAGCCCGTGGACCCTGGCCTGCTACATGGTCGAGGGCGGCGGCAGCGACAACTTCGCGCGCATCAAGGCGATGGCCTTGAACGATCCGGCGGCGCTGCACGCGCTGCTGGCGGTGAACACCGACGCGGTGATCGCCTATCTCGCCGCGCAGCGCGCGGCCGGCGCGCAGGCGCTGCAGGTGTTCGACACCTGGGGCGGCGCGCTGAGTCCGGCGATGTACCGCGAATTCTCGCTGCCCTATCTCGCGCGCATCGCCCGCGAACTGCCGCGCGGCATCGAGCCGCCTCGCCAAGGCGGCGAAGGCGAGGCGCGCACGCCGCTGATCGTCTTCGGCAAGGGCAACGCGCCCTACCTCGAGGAACTCGCCGGCAGCGGCGCGGACGCGATCGGCGTGGACTGGCTGGTGGAACTCTCCGAGGCCGCGCGCCGCACGCAGGGCAAGGTCGCGCTGCAGGGCAATCTCGATCCGGCCGTGCTCTACGGCACGCCCGCGGCGATCCGCGCGCAGGCGCGCGCCGCGCTCGACAGCTACGCCGCGGGCAACGGCGGCTCGCGCGAGGGACACGTCTTCAATCTCGGCCACGGCATGTCGCCGGACATGGATCCCGGGCACGTCGCCGTGCTGGTGGAGGAAGTGCACGCCTACAGCGCGCGTTGAGCGCGCGCGGGCGATCGCGCGAGGTGATCGGGCCTCAGCCGCGCGGCCGCGACAGCGCGGCGTCGATCGCCTCGGCCAGCATGCCGCCGGTCACCGGCTTGCGCAGGAAATCGTCGAAGCCGGCCGCGCGCGCCGCCGGCTCGGCGTCGGCGTCGGCGCGCGCGGTCACCGCGATCATCGGCTGCGCGAAGCCCTGCGCGCGCAGTTGCTGCGCCAGCGCCAGGCCATCGATGCCCGGCAGGTCCAGATCGAGCAGGGCCAGATCGAAACGCCGGCTGGCGACCTCGGTCAGCGCCGCCAGGCCGTGCGCGACATGCACCACGCGGTGCCCCTGTGCGCGCAGCAGCTCGGCCATCACCTGGGCGATGGTCGGATCGTCCTCCACCAGCAGCAGGTCGCAGCGCTCGCAGGTGCGCTCGCCCTCGCCCGCCGGCGCCTGCCCGCTGGGCGCGGCCGGCGCGGCCACCGCCGCCAGCGGCAGCTCGACGGCGAAGCGCGTGCCCTGCCCGAGCGTGCTCTCCACCTCGATCCCGCCGCCCATCGCCGCCGCGAGTTCCTGGCAGATCGCCAGCCCCAGGCCGCTGCCGCCGTAGCGCGAGGCGGTGCGCACGCCCTCGGCCTGCTCGAAGCGGCGGAACAGGCGGCCGCGCTGTTCCTCGCTCATGCCAGGCCCGGTGTCGCTGACCACGAAGCGCACGCCCTGCGCGGTGGTTTCCGCGCGCAGGGCGACCTCGCCGCGCTCGGTGAACTTGATCGCGTTGCCGAGCAGGTTGAGCAGGATCTGCCGCAGCCTGCCCGAGTCGCCCCGCACCCAGGCCGGCACGTCCGGCGCGATGGCGGTGTGGAAAGCGAGTCCGCGCTGGCGCGCCATCGGCGCCATCAGCCCGATCACGTCCTCCAGCATCGCGCGCAGCTCGACCGGCTGCGGATCCAGATCGAGCCTGCCGGCCTCGATGCGCGCCAGGTCGAGCGCGTCGTTGACCAGGCGCATGAGGTGGTCGCCGGCGCGGCGGATCGATTCGGTATAGCCGCGCTGGCGCGCGTCCAGGTCGGTGGCCAGCAGCAGTTCGCTCATGCCGAGCACGCCGGTCATCGGCGTGCGCACCTCGTGCCCGAGCGTGGCCAGGAAGCGCGTCTTGGCCTCGGAGGCCTGCTCGGCCAGCTCGCGCTTCTTCTGGTGCAGCTGCCAGTCGCTCCTGCGCCGCAGCCGCCGCTGGTACAGCCGCGCGAGGATCCAGAACGCGAGCAGCAGCGCGAGGCCGTAGGCCAGGTAGGCCCACGAGGTGCGCCACCACGGATAGGGCACGTCGAGGGCGAAGCTGCGCGGGCGCGACCAGATGCCGTCCGCCCCCGCCGCCTGCACCAGCAGGCGGTACTGCCCGGGCTCCAGGTGCGAGAACACGCGCTCGCCGTTGCCCGGCTGCAGGATCCAGTCCGGATCGTAGCCGTCCAGCTTGAAGCGGTAGACGTGGGAACGCGGATCGACGAACGACAGCAGGCGCGCCACGATGCGCAGGTCGCGGTCGTCGGGCAGCAGCTCGATCAGGCTGGAGGCCGGATCCAGCGGCCACTCGTCCTCCTCGCGGCGCACGCTCACGCTTTCCAGCGACAGCCGCGGCGGGTCGGTCTTGGGCATCGGCATGCGGGTGTCGAACAGCGCGAGGCCGTTGTTGGCGAGCACGGCCGCGGTCGAATCCGCGCCGGGCTGCATGATGGTCAGCATCAGGTTGGGATCCGACAGGCCGCTCTCGGTCCCGAACGCGCGCATGCTGGCGTGCTCGGGCGAATACAGCCACAGGCCTCGCGCGCTGGCCAGCCAGGCGGTGCCCCTGTCGCTGACCAGCAGATCGCCGACTTCCGCATCCGGCAGTCCGTCGGCATGGCTGAAGCGATGCTCGAGCTGGAGCTTGCCCTCGCGTACGCGGAAATTCTCCACCGCGCCGGTACGCACCACCCACATGCGGTCGGGCGCGCCGAAGCGGAACACGCGGATGCCGGGCAGATTGCCGCCCTGCACCGGCACGAAACGGCCGTTCTCGCGGCGATAGATGCCGCTGGAATCGGCGAACCACAGCGCGCCGTCCGAGGTCTGGGCGAAGCTCGTCTCGATCACGCCCTGGCTGCCGATGCGCTGCTCCAGCTCCCCGGAGGGGATCGGCTTGCCGTCGGGCGAATAGCGCCGGGTGGTGCCATCGGAGAACGACAGCCAGAGCGTGCCGTCCGCCTCCTGGAACAGATACCACAGCGAGCCGTCCGGTCTCGGGCCGGCGGCGGGCCAGGACGCGACCGATCGCCTGTCCGGGTCGTACACCGACAGGCCGCGCGTGTGGCAGACCCACAGCTTGCCGTCCTTGCGGTGATAGATCGAGTTGATGACGTCCACGCCGAGCTCGCGCCGGCTGGCGACGTGGCGCAGCTCCCGGCTGCCGCGTTCCAGGCGGTAGAGGTCGTAGATCGAGGCCACCCAGAAACCGCCTTCGCCGTCGGGGGCGAGGTCGCGCACGTCGAGCTTCTCCAGCGGAACGCCGCCGGCGAAGGTGATCGAGGCGAAGCGGTTCCAGCCCGGCGGCAAATAGATCAGCCCCTGCGAGGAGGTGGTGAACCAGATGCCGCCCTCGATGTCCTGGCGCATTTCCAGCACGCTGCTGGCACGGTCCCAGATGCCGTCGCCGAGATCGCCGGACAGCAGTTGCGTGCGCCCCGTGCCGTCGACGCGGTACAGGCCCTCGTCGGTGCCGATCCAGTAGCCGCCGTTGCGGTCGCGCAGCACCTGCGCATCGGTCGCGCCAGGCGGCAGCGTCCACGGCGACGGCCGCACCTCGTCGCCGCCGCCCAACCGGTACAGGCCGCGATCGCTGCCGATCCAGACCGTGCCGTTGGCTTCCTTCGACAGCGCGCCCACGCGCACGCCCGCCAGCAGGTCGGCGCCGACGCGCCTGAAGCTGCCGTTCTCGTAGCGCGCCAGGCCCTTGCTGGTGCCGACCAGCAGGCGGCCCTTCCCGTCCACCAGCAAGGCGGTGATCGCGCCTCCCGGCAGGCGCGCGCCCACGCCCTGTCCGGTGCGGATGCGCTGCACGGCGCCGGACACGTCGACGCGCTGCAGGTCCCCGTTGGTGGTGCCGATCCACATCGCGCCGTCGGGCGTGGCGGCCATCGGCATGCCCTTGATGGCGCAGGCGCTGTCGGTGAAGGACAGGCTGGTGCGCATGAAGGTCTCGCGGTCGCGCCCCAGCCAGCTCAGGCTGTTGCAGGTCGCCACCCAGACCCGGTCGAAACCGTCCACCGTCACCGTCACCGTGCCGTTCTCCGGCAGCGAGCCGGTCTGGCTGATGCGGTGCCGCCACAGCTTGAAGTTGACGCCGTCGTAGCGGGCCAGGCCGTCGCCGGTGGCGATCCACAGATAGCCCTGGCGATCCAGGGCGATGCTCCAGGTCGGCCAGGGCAGGCCCTGCTCGGGCCCGAAGCGGCGGAAGCGCGGCGTCTCGGGCATCGCCGCCCACACCTGCCCGATCGTCGCCAGGACGAGCAGCAGCACACCGGTCGCAACGCGCAACTTCATTCGTTCCCCTCGCCTGGCCGGGATCATGCCGGATCCGGAACGGAGGCCTGTCCGGCCGTCGGCCCTGCGCGCTGCGCGGCGTCCCTGTTCCGAATCCGGCATCCCCGGATCCGGCATCCTGTCGAAACGGCCATCCGCGCCACATGCTCGCAACACGGCGCTGCCGGCGCAACCGTCCATCGCCACCCGCGCCCACCGGCGCCGGCGCGTTCATGCCGCACGCACTAGACTCGGACGCTCGTCCACTTCATCAGGCATTCACCATGCGCCGACGCCTGCCCGGCACGCACTGCCTGCTCGTCCTGCTGGCGCTCGGCGGCCTGCGCGCGGCCGGCGCGGCGGAGGCCCAGGCCCCGCATTACCGCCTGGATCCCGTGCATACCCGCGTCATGTTCGCCATTTCCCATGCCGGTTTCTCCAATGCGATCGGCACCGTCTCGGGCAGCAGCGGCACCCTGGCCTTCGACCCGGACGACTGGCGCGGCGCAAAACTCGAAGTCAGCGTTCCATTGGACCGGGTCGATCTGGGCGACGAAAAATGGAACCGTGCAGCCCTTGCCTCGAACCTGCTGGACGCCAGGGCGCATCCGCGGGCGACGTTCGTCTCCACCCGGATCGAACCGAAAGCCGCCGATGCCGCCTCTGTCTGTGGCAACCTGCAGTTGCGCGGCGTCACCCGGGAGGTCTGTCTGGACGTGAAGCTCAACGCCCTGAAGCGGCACCCGCTGCCGCCGTTCCGCCGTACCGTCGGCTTCTCGGCGACGGCGACGCTCAGCCGCAAGGCGTTCGGCATCGACGCCTGGCCGAACGTGATCGGCGACACGGTCGAGCTGCGGATCGAGGCCGAGGCTACGCGCAGCCGCGGCGCGCGGCTGGGCGCGATCGATGCCACCGACGACGCCGGCGCCGCCGACGATGCGCCTGACAGCGCGCCCGACGGCGCCTCCCCCACCGAACGCACCGACCCGCCACCGATGCAGGACAGCGACACGCCGCCGGAACCGACACCATGACGCTCAAGAATCCTCCCGACCGCTGGGGCCCGGTCAGCCAGGCGCTGCACTGGCTGATCGTGCTGCTGATCCTCGCCCTGGCCGTCGTCGGCCTGACCATGGGCGACCTGCCGAAGACGCCCAAGTACTTCTGGGTGTTCACGCTGCACAAGTCGCTCGGCATCACCGTGCTGGCGCTGGTGCTGGCGCGCCTGGCCTGGCGTCTGTACGCCGGCGCGCCGCGGCCGGTCGCCGGCACGCCGCCGTGGCAGGCGCGCGTCGCCTCGCTCGCCCACTGGGTCCTGTACGCGCTGATCCTGGCCATGCCGATCTCCGGCTGGCTGTACGACTCCTCCAGCGGACTGCGGCCGTTCAAGCTGTTCGGGCTGGTCACCATGCCCAAGCTGTCGCCGCCGAACGAATCGCTGCGCGCGCTGTCTCACGATGCGCACGCCTGGCTGTTCTGGGTGCTGGTCGCGCTGGTCGCCCTGCACGCGGGCGCGGCCTTCTACCACCACCTGTTCCAGAGAGACGACACCCTGGCGCGGATGCTGCCGCGCGGCCTGCTCAAGCCCTCCCCGCAACCCCTTCCCCAGGAACCCGATCATGTCCCGTAACTTCCAGACGCCCCTGGCCGTGGCCACCACCCTGGTCGCGATGATGTCCGCGCCGGCGCGCGCGGCCGACTACGTGCAGGCGCCCGGCTCCACGCTCGCCTTCGCCAGCAAGTACGACGGCGAGGTGTTCAGCGGCACCTTCCCCGGCTTCGCCACCAAGCTCAGCTTCGACCCGGCCAACCTGGCCGCGGCCAAGCTCGACGTGACCATTCCCCTGGCCGGCGCCAAGTCCGGCAACAACGACCGCGACAGCACCCTGCAGGGCGCCGACTTCTTCAACGTCGCCAAGTTCGCGCAGGCCCGCTACAGCGCCAGCAAGTTCCGCAGCCTCGGCGGCAACCAGTACGCCGCCGACGGCACCTTGAACCTGCGCGGCGTGAGCAAGCCGGTCACCCTCACCTTCACCTGGACGCCCGGCGACAAGCCCGCGCTCAGCGGCAAGGCCGTGGTCAAGCGCCTGGACTTCGGCGTGGGCGGCGGCGACTGGGCCGATACCGCCACCATTCCCAACGAGGTGGCGATCAGCACCAAGGTGCTGTTCACGCCGGCCAAGTGAACCGGCGCGCGGGACGGAGCGCCGGCCGCTCCGTCCGCGCTCAGCCGGCGGCGGCGAGGAACTCGCGCAGCCGGCCAGCGTCGAACGGCCAGTCCAGCTCCCGGTCGCCGTCCGTTTCCCGCAGCACCGGCACGCGCGTCCCGTAGCGCGCCTCCAGCCCGGCGTCGCCGTCGATGAACACGCTCTCGAACTCCGGCGCCCGCGCGCCGGCCAGCACCTCCAGCGCCAGGTCGCACAGGTGGCAGTCGTCGCGCTGATACAGGACCAGGGGCATGCGTATGTTCGGTGGCGGAGGAAAGATGCGGCTCGGCGCGATGGAACGCCGCGCGCCGGACGCGTCGGATTAGAATATGCCATGGCCGTCAGCACCTTCGACCTCTACAAGATCGGCATCGGGCCGAGTTCCTCGCACACCGTCGGGCCGATGCGCGCCGCCGCGCGCTTCGTCGAGCGCTGGCTGGCCGAGCCGGGCCGCCTGCAGGACGTCACCCGCGTGCGCGCCGAGGTCTTCGGCTCGCTCGCCCTCACCGGCCGCGGCCACGGCACCGACAAGGCGGTGCTGATGGGCCTGGAAGGCCACCTGCCGAACGAGATCGACCCGGACATCATCCCCGACGCGCTCGAGCGCATCCGCGGCCAGAAGCGCATCCAGCTCGCCGGCACGCATGCGGTGGCCTTCGACGAGAAGCGCGACCTGGTGATGAACAAGCGCCAGAAGCTGCCCTACCACACCAACGGCATGCGCTTCTCCGCCTTCGACGCCAACGACGAGCTGATCGCCACGCGCGACTACTACTCCGTCGGCGGCGGCTTCGTCGTCAACCAGGACGAGGCGGCCGAGGACCGCATCGTCGCCGACACCACGCCGCTGCCGCATCCCTTCTCCACCGGCGAGGAACTGCTCAGGCAGGCGCGCGAGAGCGGTCTGGGCATCGCGCAAATGATGTTCGAGAACGAGAAGTCCTGGCGCTCGGAAGCCGAGATCGTGGCCGGCCTGCGCGAGCTGTGGGCGGCGATGCAGAGCTGCGTGGCGCGCGGCACCCGCCAGACCGGCACCCTGCCCGGCGGCCTGCACGTCTCGCGGCGCGCCCCGACGCTGCACGCCGAGCTGTCGGCGCGCCCGGAAGCGGCGATGCGCGATCCGCTCACCGTGCTCGACTGGGTCAACCTCTACGCCCTGGCGGTGAACGAGGAGAACGCCGCCGGCGGCCGCGTCGTCACCGCGCCCACCAACGGCGCGGCCGGCATCCTGCCCGCGGTGCTGCACTACTACGACCGCTTCTGCCCGGGCGCCAGCGAGAAGGGCGTGTTCGACTTCCTGCTCACCGCCGCCGCGGTGGGCATCCTCTACAAGGAGAACGCCTCGATCAGCGGCGCCGAGGTCGGCTGCCAGGGCGAGGTGGGCGTGGCCTGCTCGATGGCCGCCGCCGGCCTCACCGCCGCGCTGGGCGGCACGTCGAGCCAGATCGAGAACGCCGCCGAGATCGGCATGGAACACAACCTCGGCCTGACCTGCGATCCGATCGGCGGCCTGGTGCAGATCCCCTGCATCGAGCGCAACGCGATGGGCGCGGTGAAGGCGATCAACGCCTCGCGCATGGCGCTGCGCGGCGACGGCAAGCACAAGGTCAGCCTGGACAAGGTCATCAAGACCATGCGCGACACCGGCCGCGACATGCAGGACAAGTACAAGGAAACCAGCCGCGGCGGCCTGGCGGTGAACGTCATCGAGTGCTGAGGCGGCGTGCACGCCTTGCACGATCGCCTGCACTCCATGCCATCCAACGGCAACCCCGATCGGGCCATCCGCGCACTGATCCTGCCGGACATGGACGACAGCGGCGCGCTGCTGCGGGATTCGCCGCCGCGCCCGCTCCTCAATGCGTCAGGTAATAGAGCAGCTTGCCGATTTCGTGCCCGGCACCATAGGTGACGCAGACCGCCGCGAGCACGCACAGCACCAGCAGGAGCTTCGAGCTGTCCAGGCCGGGCCGCTGCGCGGCGGGCAAGGCGGCGACTGTCGCGGTCGCGGCCGGGGGCGAAGCAGCCTCGCCCCGCGCCTCCGCGACCAGGCGCGCCGGCTCGATGCCGAAGGCGGCCGCCAGCGCCAGCCGCGATTCGTGCGAGGCCTTGCCCTCGGCCTCCAGCCGCTGGATGGTGCGCGCGCTCAGTCCCGAGACCATGGCCAGGTGCTCCTGCGACCAGGCGCGTTCCTCGCGCAGGCGCTTGATCAGCGCGGTATCGACGTTCATGTCCTGGATCAAGGTGATGGCTCCGCTTCGATGGTAAGAAGGCTGCGACCCTAAGTCCATGCGAGGGCGGCGGCCACGACAGCCGCACGACAAGGCCGCGACATCCGGCCGCAGCGCGTCCGCGCGTGCCGGCGCCGTGAAGGACCACCGCCATCGACGGAAATCTGCATCGCGCCGGCGCATACGTATTCGCCGTGCATGGAAGCGTTTTCCAGGTAACATGTTGCAATGCAGCAAAACCCGCTCCTGCAACGTCCCCTGCTCTCGCTCTCGGCCGCCGCCTTCGGCATCGGCACGACCGAGTTCGTGATCATGGGCCTGCTGCCGGACGTGGCCACCGACCTGCACGTGAGCGCGCAGCAGGCCGGCATGCTGGTGTCCGGCTACGCCCTGGGCGTGGCGGTGGGCGCGCCGATCCTGGCCATCCTCACCGCACGCTGGCCGCGCCGCGCCGCGCTGCTGGCGCTGATCTCGCTGTTCACCCTCGGCAACATCCTCTGCGCGCTGGCGCCGGGCTACAACACACTGATGGTGGCGCGGGTGATCACCGCCTTCTGCCATGCCGCCTTCTTCGGCATCGGCGCGGTGGTCGCCGCGCAGCTGGTGCCGCCCAACCGGCGCGCGCAGGCGGTGGCGATCATGTTCACCGGCCTGACCCTGGCCAACGTGCTCGGCGTGCCGTTCGGCACCGCGCTCGGGCAGTGGCTGGGCTGGCGCGCGACGTTCTGGGCGGTGGTGCTGATCGGCCTGGCCGCGCTCACCGCGTTGTGGCACTGGCTGCCGCGCACGATCCCGATGACCGCCTCCGGCGGACTGGTGCGCGAGTTCCGCAGCCTGGCGCGGCCGCAGGTGCAGCTGGCGCTGCTGATCAGCACGCTGTGCTCGGTGAGCCTGTTCAGCGTCTTCACCTACATCGCCTACATCCTGCGCGACGTCAGCGGCTGGCCGACCGGCGACCACAGCTGGATCCTGCTGATCTTCGGCGTCGGCATCACCGTCGGCGGCCTGCTCGGCGGCCGCCTGGCCGACTGGCGCCTGCTGCCGGCGATCGGCCTCTCGCTGGCCGCGGTGATCGTGGTGCTGGTCCTGTTCGCCTGGACCAGCCGTATGGCCATCCCCACGCTGATCACGCTGTTCGTCTGGGGCGTGGCGACCTTCTCGGTCGGGCCGGGCACGCAGACGCGGGTGATCGACACCGCGCGCGAGGCGCCGAACGTGGCCTCGACCATCAACCAGGGCGCGTTCAACCTCGGCAACGCCACCGGCGCCTGGCTCGGCGGCCTGATGATCGGCGCCGGCGTCTCGCTCACGCGCCTGCCGCTGCTCGGCGCCGCGGTCGCGGCGCTTGCATTGATGGCGCTGCTGCTGTCGATGTACCTGGAACGCCGCGAAACCCGCGCGGCGGCCAAGGCATGCGACACGCTCGCACAGGGCGAATGCGCCTCCGGTTGACCGCGCTCCGGATTGCTCGCCCTGGTTGACCTCGCTCTTGGTTAACATCGCTCTTGGTTAACATCAGGCTCCCTTCCGCACGGAGCCCGCGATGGCCGCTCTTTCGCGTCTTGCGCTCGCCGCGCTGCTCGCCCTGTCCTGCGGCGCCAACGCCGCCGACACCACGCCACGCTATGGCCCGCAGCTGGAAGGCTTCGACTATCCCTACCAGGTGAAGCGCTACGCCTTCCAGTCGCAGCGCCAGCCGCTGTCGATGGCCTACCTGGACGTCGCACCGCGCGAACCCAACGGGCGCGTGGTGGTGCTGCTGCACGGCAAGAACTTCTGCGCCGCCACCTGGGAGGCGAACATCCAGGCGCTCGCCGGCGCCGGCTACCGCGTGATCGCGCCCGACCAGGTCGGCTTCTGCAAGTCGAGCAAGCCCGAGCGCTACCAGTTCTCGCTGGCGCAGCTGGCGCAGAACACGCATGCGCTGCTGGCCTCGCTGGGCATCGAGCGCGCGGCCGTGCTCGGCCATTCCATGGGCGGCATGCTGGCGATCCGCTATGCCCTGCTCTATCCGCAGGCGGTGGAGCAGCTGCTGCTGGTCAACCCGATCGGCCTGGAAGACTGGAAGACGCTCGGCGTGCCCTGGCGCGACGTCGACGCCTGGTACGCGCGCGAGCTGAAGACCGATGCCGACAGCATCCGGGCCTATCAGCGCGACACCTACTACGGCGGCCGCTGGAAAACGGACTACGACCGCTGGGTGCGCATGCTCGCCGGCCTCTACGCCGGTCCCGGCCGCGAACGCGTGGCCTGGAACCAGGCGCTGACCTCGGACATGGTCTTCAACCAACCGGTCGTCTACGAACTGCCCAAGCTGGCGGTGCCGACCACGCTGTTCATCGGACAGCGCGACCGCACCGCGATCGGCAAGGATCTGGCGCCGCCGGAACTGCGCGCCAGCCTCGGCGACTATCCGGCGCTGGGCAAGCGCGCCGCCGCGGCGATTCCCGGCGCGCGGCTGGTCGAATTCGACGATCTCGGCCATTCGCCGCAGGTCGAGGCGCCCGCGCGCTTCGACGCGGCCTTGCTGGAACGCCTGCGCGGGACACCCTAGCCGCGCGGCGGCGCCCGCATTCCGCGTTCACGGGACACCGGCGTACTATTCCGGCGAGCCAGCCGGAGCATGTCGCCATGACCGCCAGCCTCAATCGCCGCGCATTCCTCAAATGCAGCGTCATCGCCGGCATCGCGGTCTATGTCGCCGAGCCGGGCAGTGCCGCGCTGGCGGCCCTGTTCGAGCGCGAACGGCAGCGCCCGCTGCCCTGGGACGCGCGCAGCGGCAGGATCCGCTATCGCAACGACGCCACCGCCAAGGTCACCGGCGAAAAGGTGTTCGCCTTCGACATGCGCGCCCGCGACCTGCCGGGTTGGCCCGAGCGGCAGGCGCACGCCATGCTGCTGCGCGTCACCCGGGCCGACCGCGCGTATGCCGGCTTCGATCTCGCCGCGCTCGGCGCCGAGCTGCGGCCCGACCGCGTGGTCACCGCCGCCGACCTGCAGCGCGACGGCGTCGCCTTTCCGCCCTTCTACGGCGCCGACCTGCTGCTGCCCGAGGGCGCCACGCCGGCCTATCTCGGCCAGGCCGTGGCCATCCTGATCTGGCACGACTTCGCGCGCTTTCGCGCCGCCAAGACGCGGCTGAAATTCCGCGACGACGTCATCCGCTGGGGCGCGGCCGGCGGCGCGCCCGAGCGGCCGCCCTGGGGCAGCTTCCGCTACGTGCGCGTGGGCGGCGCCACGCCGTTCGACGACGACGTCTATTCCAGCCTGAAAGACACCCCGCTGTTTCCCGCAGGCTACCGCAAGCAGGTGCCGCAGTGGCCGCAGGCGAACGCGACCGGCGCGCTGGACGCGCAGGGCATGGCGCATGCGGAGGCGATCGCCGCCGCGCTCGAGCGCAGCCGCGAAAGCGGCAGCGGCGGCGGCAAGCTGGTGCTCGAACGCGATTACTTCTCGCAGTCCATCGACACCGCCGCGCTCGAACCCGACAACGGCAATGGCTGGTACGACGCCGCCGAGGCGACGCTGCATCTGGTCGTAGCCTCGCAATCGCCGCAGGAAATCGCCGGCGACGGCGCCCGGCTGCTGGCCGCCAGCACGCTGGGGGTGAAGCGGCTGGTGCTGCATCCCTGCTACACCGTCGGCTACGGCTCCAAGGACCACGCGCCCTTCCCCTACTACGCGCTGGCCGCCAGCCTGTACGGGGACGGCCTGCCGGTGCGGCTGGCCAACGACCGCTACGAGCAGTTCCAGTCCTCGCTCAAGCGCCACAGCTTCCGCATGACATACCGGATCGCGGTGGATCGCGACAGCGGCAAGTTCGAGATCTTCCAGGGCGAGCTGCTCGGCGACGGCGGCGGCCGCTGCAACTTCTCGCCGTCGGTGTGCCTGGTCGCGGCGACCGCGGCGCAGTCGATCTACTACTTCCCGCGCAGCGACATCGCCAGCACCGTGACCGCCTCGCGCGCGCTCGACGCCGGCTCCGCGCGCGGCTACGGCACGCTGCAGAGCATGGGCGCGACCGAGATGCTGATCGACGAGGTCGCCGCGGAGCTGGGGCTGGACGCGATCGAGTTGCGGCAGCGCAACGTGTTGCGCAGCGGCATGAAGAACACCCAAGGCGCCATCCCGGGCGGCGCGCAGCGCGCCGAGGAGATCCTCGCCGAGGCGCGCGCGCATCCGCTCTGGCGCGAACGCGCGCGGCGCAAGCGCGAGTACGAGGCCACCCATCCGAGCAAGCGCTACGGCGTCGGCTTCGGCTGCGTGCAGAAGGACTTCGGCACCGGCGCGGAGGCCGCGTTCGCCGAGGTCTCGCTTTCGCCGCAGGGGCGCATCGTGCTGCGGCAGACCGCGGTCGAGATCGGCACGGGCATGGCCACCAGCCAGGCGGCCCTGTGCGTGCAATGGCTGGGACGGCCGGCCGACGAGGTGCGCACCGCGCAGATCGACTGGCCCGAGCTGCCGATGGTCGCCACCGGCGATCCCTGGCTGATGCAGCAGGCCGAGCAGGACCGCCAGCAGGGCGACCCGCGCTGGACGCCGAACCTGGCCATTCCCACCAGCGCCAGCAATTCCGCCTATTTCTTCGGCCACGCCACGCGCGAGGCGGCGCGGCTGCTGTTCACCGAAGGCTTGTGGCCGGCGGCGCTGGCGTTGTGGGGACAGGGCTTCGGCGGCGGCCAGCTGTCGCCGCTGGCGGTGCGGCGCGAGGACGCGCGCTGGGTGGAAGGCAGGCTGACCGCCGGCGGACTGGCGCCATTGACGCTGGAGCAGCTGGCCGAGAAAGCCTATGCGCTGCGTCTTGCGACCGGCGCGGTCGTGCACAGCTTCAACCGCTGGCAGTGGGCCGAGGCCGATTTTCCGCTGCGCGCGGGCAGCGAGCGCCTGCCGCTCGACGGCATCGCGCTGCGCTGGGGCGACGGCGGCGATGCCGGCGCGGGCGCGGCCACCGCCAACGGCTATCGCATGATCGCGCGCAGCCGCGCCTACTATCCGCCGACCCAGCGCAACAACGCCGGCGTGGTCTACTACAGCGCCATCGGCACGCTGGCCGAGGTGGCGGTGGATACCGCCACCGGCGAGGTCGCGCTGCTCGACCACCATTCGCTGCTGGAATGCGGCAACCAGATCGTGCCGGAACTGGTCTCCGGACAGCTGCAGGGCGGCCTGGCCATGGGCATCGGGCATGCGCTGCACGAATACCTGCCGCTGTACGAGGACGGCCCGGGCGACGGCACCTGGAACTTCAATCGCTACACGCTGCCGCGCGCGCGCGATGTCGCGGTCTGGACGCA
Organism: Luteimonas aquatica; assembly: GCF_022662575.1. Classification (GTDB taxonomy): domain Bacteria; phylum Pseudomonadota; class Gammaproteobacteria; order Xanthomonadales; family Xanthomonadaceae; genus Luteimonas; species Luteimonas aquatica. The sequence continues at coordinate 207,602 of NZ_JALBFU010000003.1, forward strand.
AAGCGCGCAAGTGCTGCCGGCGCTGTCGCAGACCGATCCGCCCAAGGGCATGGCCGAGGTGGTGATGATCGCAGTGGTGCCCGCGATCGCCAACGCCGTCGCCCACGCCACCGGCCTGCGCCTGCGCGAGCTGCCGCTGACGCCCGACAAGGTCCTCGCCGCGCTGCAGCAGGCGGCGGGCAAGGAGCAGGCGGCATGAGCGCGTCCCGCCCGCTCACCTTGCGCATCAACGGCCGCGACTACGGGCCGCTCGAGGTGCCCGAGGAGATGATGCTGATCGACGTGCTGCACGAATACCTCGGCCTGACCGGCACGCGCTTCGGCTGCGGCCAGGGCGAGTGCCGCGCCTGCACTGTGATCGTCGACGACGCGCGCGGCCCGCGCGAAATGCGCAGCTGCATCACCGGCGCGCACTACTTCCAGGGCAAGCCCATCCGCACCGTCGAGGGGCACGCCCGCCGCGACGACGCCGGCGCCATCGTCGCGCTCTCGCCGGTGCAGCAGGCCTTCCTCGACCACTTCAGCTTCCAGTGCGGCTACTGCACGCCGGGTTTCGTCAACGCGGCCACGGTCCTGCTGGAGCGACTCAAGAAGGCGCCGGTGGCGCGTGCCAGGCTCGAGGACACGATCACCGCCGCGCTCGATCCGCACCTGTGCCGTTGCACCGGCTACGTGCGCTACTACCAGGCGGTCAAGGCCCTGGCGCTGGCGACGCCGGGCCTGGTCGAGGAGGACGCGCCATGACGCGCCGCGCACGCCCGCGCTGGGGCAGACGACTGGCCTGGCTGCTGCTCATCGTGCTGCTGTGGCTGCTGGTGCTGGCGTCGATGCGTTTCTTCGCCGCGCGCGGACCGGTGCAACGGGTGAGCGCGACGCCGGCGCAGATCGCGCACGGCCGCTACCTGGCCGATGCCGCCGACTGCGCCGCCTGCCATACCGCGCCCGGCGGCGCGCCGTTCGCCGGCGGCCTGCCGCTGGCCTCGCCCTTCGGCACCATCTACGCCACCAACATCACGCCCGATCCCGAACACGGCATCGGCCGCTACACCGCCGAAGATTTCTATCGTGCCCTGGCCGAAGGCGAGGCGCGCGACGGCCATCAGCTGTATCCGGCCATGCCCTACGCCTCCTATCGCCAGATCGCGCGCGCCGACAGCGACGCCATCTACGCCTACCTGATGCAACAGCCACCGGTGGCGCGGCCCAACAGCGACAACGACCTCGCCTTCCCCTTCAACATCCGTCCCGGCATCCATGCCTGGAACCTGCTGTTCGCCAACCGCCAAGCGCCCGCCACCTCACAGGGCGCTTCGTCGGCATGGCAGCGCGGACGCTATCTGAGCGAGGCGCTCGGGCACTGCGGCGAATGCCACAGCCCGCGCGGCTGGCTGGGACAAGTGGACGTCGCGCGCCCGCTGGCCGGCAACGACAAGCTCGGCCGCTTCGCCAGCCCGGACATCACGCCGCAGGGCCTGGCCTCCCGGGGCTGGGACTCGGCGCAACTGCGCGCTTACCTGCGCACCGGCGTCGCCGATCACGCGGTGGCCTCGGACGAGATGCTGCGCGTGGTCACGCTCTCCACCAGCCGGTTGAACGAGGCGGACCTGGCGGCGATGACGACCTACCTGCTCGGCGATCACCCGCCTGCGCCGCTCGCCCCGCCCTCTCCGGCCGCGACGCCGGCCGCGCTGGAACCCGGGCGCAGGCACTACCTGAACCTGTGCGCGGGCTGCCACGGCGGCGACGGCCAGGGCGTGCCGCACGTCGCACCGGCGATGCGCGGCAACAGCGGCCTGCGCGATCGCGACCCGCACAACCTGGTCGTCGCCATCCTCGATGGCCTGCCCGCGCATCGCTTCGTCGGCCTGCAGCGGATGCAGGACATGCCCGGCTTCTCCGCGGAACTGGACGATGCCGACATCGCCGTGCTCGCGAGCTGGCTGCGCCAGCGCTACGGCGGACAAGCGGCGGTCGAGGAAGCGGCGGTCGCGCGCCTGCGCCAGGACAACGACGGACAACGCTAGGGACAGCCGCGAGGACACACCGCCTCGCGTCGCGCAAACCGCGACAGCCATCGCCGTCCGCGAATGACGGACGGCGCATCCACGCCGTTTCGTCACGCCGGCATCACGCATTCGAGCCGCGGCGCCGGCCATGTCCGCATTCATCGTGAAGTATCGTTGTCATCGCGAATTTGAGCGGACTATCGCAATTCTCGTGCAGATGATCTGACAACGTTGTCACGCGCGAGCGTGCATGCCGCCGCGCACTTCGCGGGGATGCATTCGCCACCGACGAAGCCATCGCTCCCCGATCGACACCCACGCGTTCGTGAACTTGCACGGGAGGAAAGCTCATGAAGTACGCATTTCGCCGCACGTCGCTGTTGTCCAGGATCGGCATCCTCGGCCTGCTCGCCGCCATCCCCATCGCGCAGGCGCAGGCCGCGTCCTGCAGCGGCGTGCCGGCCTGGAACGCCTCGACCGTCTACAACCCGGGCGACCGGCTGGTCTACGAGAACCGCCTGTACGAGGCCAAGGTCCAGATCTGGAACGCCGCGCCGACCTATTGCACGACCTGCGGCTGGTACCTGGACCTCGGCGCCTGCGGCACGGGCGGCAACCAGCCGCCGACCGTCTCGCTGACCGCGCCGGCCAACGGCTCCACGCATGCCTCCGGCAGCAACATCGCCGTCAGCGCCAATGCCGCCGACAGCGACGGCAGCATCAGCCGCGTGGAATTCTTCCGCGACGGCGTTTCGCTCGGCGTCGACACCAGCGCGCCCTACGCCGTCACCTGGAACAACGCCGCCGCCGGCGGCCACAGCTTGACCGCCGTGGCTACCGACAACCAGGGCGCGACCGCGACCTCGGCCGCGGTGAGCATCACCGTCAACGCGCCGTCCAACGACACCACCGCGCCCGGCGTGCCCGCGGGCCTGGCCTCGCCCTCGCAGACCACCAGCAGCATCAGCCTGAGCTGGAGCGCTTCCGCCGACAACGCCGGCGGCAGCGGCATGGCCGGCTACGACGTGTACCGCAACGGCAGCCTGGTCGGCTCGCCCGGCTCCACCAGCTACACGGACTCGGGACTGGCCGCGAGCACCAGCTACAGCTACCGCGTGCGTGCGCGCGACAACGCCGGCAACGCCTCCGCGCAGAGCGCGCAGATCAGCGCCAGCACGAAGAGCGGCGGCGGTGGCGGCGGCAAGCGCGTGATCGGCTACTTCACCCAGTGGGGCATCTACGGCCGCAACTACCGGGTGAAGAACATCGACACGAGCGGCTCTGCGGCGAAGCTCACGCACATCAACTACGCCTTCGGCAACGTGCGCAACAACCGCTGCGAGGTCGGCGTGACGCAACCCTCCGATCCCAATACCGGCGCCGGCGGCGACGCTTTCGCCGACTACAGCAAGGCCTTCCAGGCCGGCGAAAGCGTCAGCGGCGCGGCCGACACCTGGGACCAGCCGCTGCGCGGCAACTGGAACCAGCTCAAGCAGCTCAAGGCCAAGTACCCGGGCCTGAAGGTGCTGATCTCGCTGGGCGGCTGGACCTGGTCGCGCGGCTTCTCCAGCGCGGCGCGCCCGGAGAACCGCCAGGCCTTCGTGGCCTCCTGTGTCGACGCCTACATCCGCGGCAACCTGCCCGTCACCGACGGCGCCGGCGGCACGGGCGCGGCGGCCGGCGTGTTCGACGGCATCGACATCGACTGGGAGTATCCGGCCGCCTGCGGCCTGAGCTGCGGCACGCCCGAGGACAACACCAACTACACCGCCCTGCTCGCCGAGTTCCGCCGCCAGCTCGACGCGGTACGGCCCGGCCTGCTGCTCACCGTGGCGGTCGGCGCCGGCATCGACAAGATCCGCGTCACCGATCCGGCGGCGTACCAGACCTCGCTCGACTACATCAACGTGATGACCTACGACTTCCACGGCGCCTGGGATCCGCAGACCAACCACCATTCGGCGCTGTTCGATTCGCCGAGCGACCCCTCCACCGGCGACCAGCGCCAGTACAACTCCAACGATGCCATCGAGGCCTTCATCGCGCGCGGCGTGCCGGCGGCCAAGCTCAACCTCGGCATCGGCTACTACGGACGGGGCTGGGCCAACGTCAGCAGCGCCAACAACGGCCTGTACCAGAACGGCAGCGCGGCGCCGGGCACCTACGAGGCGGGCATCGAGGACTACAAGGTGCTCAAGAACGTGGCCGGCACGATCTACACCGATGCCAATGCGCGGGCCACCTGGAAGTACAACGGCAGCACCTTCTGGAGCTACGACACGCCGGAGATGATCGCCGAGAAGATGGCCTACGTGAAGGCGCAGGGCCTGGGCGGCGCCTTCGTCTGGGAGTTCAGCGGCGACGACGCCCAGGGCAGCCTGACCTCGGCGGTGAGCAACGGCCTGAAGTAGGCATCGATGCGATCGCTTGCGCACCAGGGACGCCGGCCTCGCGCCGGCGTCTTCATTTCATTCGCCGTCGCCGGCGTTCCTTCGACCGATCATTCCTGCGAAAGCAGGAATGACGGGGCGCGGGGTCAGGAAAGAATCCGCAACACATCGTCGATCAGCGCCGCCGCGGTGACCTCGGCGCCGGCGCCCGGCCCCTGGATCACCAGCGGCTGTTCCCGGTAGCGGTCGCTGCGGATCGCCACGCGGTTGTCGGTGCCGCTGCCGGCGCACAGCGGATGATCGGCCGGCAATGCCTGCAGGCCGACCTCGGCCCCGTCCGCGTCGAAGCGGCCGACGAAGCGCAGCTTCGCGCCCGCGCGCCGCGCCTCGAGCAGGCGGCGCTGCAGCGGATCGTCCAGCGCCTGCAGATTCGCGTCCACGCCATCCGCGGCGGCCTGCGCCAGCAAGGCCGGCACCAGCGAATCCACGCGCACCTCGTGCCCCTCCAGCGCGAAGCCGGCCGCGCGCGCCAGGATCAGCAGCTTGCGGCGCACATCCTCGCCGGACAGGTCCTGGCGCGGATCGGGTTCGGTATAGCCGGCATCGCGCGCCTCGCGCACCAGCGCCGAGAACGGGCGATCGCCGTCGTAGCGGTCGAACAGCCAGGCCAGCGAACCCGACAGTACGCCTTCCACGGCGTGGATGCGGTCGCCGCCGGCGACCAGTTCGCGGATCGAGCGCAGCAGCGGCAGCCCGGCGCCCACGGTGGCGGCATCGCCGTAGCGGGCGGCGCCCGCGCGCGCCGCGCGCACGATCGCCTGCGCGCGCAGCAGGTCGGCGCCGTTGCCGAGCTTGTTGGCGGTGACCACGTGCACGCCGTGCGCGACCCATTCGGCATGGCGGGCGGCGACCGCCTCGCTGGCGGTGGCGTCGACCACCACGTCGCCGCGCAGCAGGTGCGCATCGCGCACGGTCTGCGGATCGCGGCCGGCCTCGGCGGCGTCGCCGGCCTGGCGCAGGGCATGGCCGGGATCCCCATTGCATGCGAACGCACCGCGCGAATTGGCCAGCAGCGCCAGCCGCGGCAAGGCCAGGCCGCGTTCGGCCAGGCGCTGCCAGCGCGAGACGAAGGCCGCGCCGACCGTGCCGGTGCCGATCAGCGTCAGGCTGGGCAGCGGCGCGGCGGTGGCCGCGCCGGATTCGCTGCGCGCGCCGAGCGTGCTCATGCGTCCACTCGTTTGCGCTGCTTGGCCTCGATCACCGCCTGCGCGCGCTCCAGCGCGGCAGCCAGGTCCGCCTGCAGGTCGTCCAGCGCCTCGATGCCCACCGACAGGCGCAGCAGGCCGTCGGAAATGCCCGCCTGCGCACGCGCCTCCGGCGACATCGCGGCATGCGTCATGGTCGCAGGATGCGCGATCAGGCTCTCCACGCCGCCCAGCGATTCGGCCAGGGTGAAGCACTGCAGGCCTTCGAGGAAGGCGCATACCGTCGCCTCGTCGCCGTCCAGCTCCACCGACAGCATCGCGCCGAAGCCCTTCTGCTGGCGCGCGGCCAGCGCATGGCCCTGATGGTCGGCCAGGCCGGGGAAATAGACGCGGGCCACCGCCGGATGCGCATCGAGCTGCGCGGCGATCGCGGCCGCGTTCTCCTGGTGCACGCGCAGGCGGGCGTCGAGCGTGCGCAGCCCGCGCAGGGTGAGGAAGCTGTCGAACGGCGAGCCGGTGATGCCGAGCGCATTGGCCCACCACACGAACTGCTCGTGCACCGCCGGGTCCTTCGCCACCACCGCGCCACCGACCACGTCGCTGTGGCCGTTGATGTACTTGGTGGTCGAGTGCACCACCACGTCGGCGCCGAAATCGGCGATCGGCCGCTGCAGCGCCGGCGACAGGAAGGTGTTGTCGACCACGGCCTGCGCGCCGGCCTTGTGCGCGGCGTCGATCACGAAGCGCAGGTCGGTGATGCGCAGCAGGGGGTTGGACGGCGTCTCGATCAGCACCAGCGTCGGCGACTGCGCCAGCGCCTCGGCCAGCGAGCGCGGATCGGTGAGGTCGGCGGTAATCAGCTCGAAATGCCCCTTCTTCGCCAATGCGTTGAACAGCCGCCAGCTGCCGCCGTAGGCGTCGTGCGGCACCACCAGGCGGTCGCCCGGCTTGAGCAGCGCGTGCAGCACCAGCGTGATCGCGCCCATGCCGGTCGCGGTGACCACGCCGCCGGCGCCGCCTTCCAGTTCGGCCAGCGCCTCGCCCAGCAGGTCGCGCGTGGGATTGCCGCTGCGCGTGTAGTCGTACTGGCGCTTCTGGTTGAAGCCGGTGAAGCTGAAGTTGGACGACAGCACCAGCGGCGGGGTGACCGCGCCGAAGGCGGTGTCGCGGTCGATTCCGGCGCGCACGGCACGGGTGGCGGAGGCGAAGCCGTCGCCGGGACAGCCGTCGATGCCGGCGCCGCTGTGGTGGGGGTGGGTCATGCCGCTTCTCCTTGGTTCTGGTTGCGCAGCGCAGCGGCCAGGATGGCGTCGATGCGGTCGGTTTCTTTGAGGAAGGCGTCGTGGCCGTAGGGCGAGCGCAGCACGCGCAGCTGCCCGCGGGTGCCCAGGCCCTCGACCAGGGCGACGGAGTCGCTCAGCGGGACCAGACGGTCGCCCTCGACGGCCACCACGGTGGTGGGCACGCGCACGGCCGCCGGATCGACGCGGTGCAGATCGATCGACTCCGACAGCCGCAGCCACGCCGTCACCGGCGTGCGCGCCACGTACTGCGCGCCGGCCGCGTCGAGGTAGTCCTCGGCGGCCACGCGCACGCGGCCGTTGACCACGGCGGGCGGCGCGTCGAAGCGCTCGGAGAATTCCTCGGGCGTGCGGTAGCTGAGCATCGCGAACTGGCGCGCCAGCGACAGCCCCTGCGAGTCGGCGCACTGCAGCTGGCCCAGCGCCACCGCCTTGCGCTGCAGCGCGCGCCAGGCGGCCGCATAGGGATGGGCGCGGTGCGCGCCGCTCACCGCCACCAGCTTGCGCAGCCGCCGGGCGTGGCGCACGGCCAGCTGCAGGCCGACCAGCGCGCCGTACGAATAGCCGACGAAGGCGCGCAGCGTGTCGATGCCGAGCGCGTCGAGCAGCGCCGCGATCGCGTCGGCCTGGTCGGCGCAGTCGATCGGCGCGTCGAGGCGGCCGTCGGCGCCGACGTAGTCGAAGGCGAGGATGCGCGTGCGCGACGGATCGAGCGCGCGCTCCGCGCCCACCAGGCCCTCGGCCCAGCCCTTCTCGGCGAAGACCGCGTTGGCCGAGACGTGCTTGTGCGCGGAAATGCCGCCGGCGACGAACACCACCGGCGCGCCCGCGGCGCCGACCAGTTCGTAGGACAGCCGCAGGCGACGCGTGCCGGCGTGACGCATCGCCAGCTCCACCTCGACGTGGCCGCGCACGGCCTGCGCGCCGATGCCGGCGGCGTAGGAGATCGCGTGCAGCGGCAGCGACGGCGAATCGAAGGAGGCGGCGGAGGCGGCGGAGGCGGCGACGTCGACGAAACTCATGGACTTCTTTCCCGATGCTTGTTGGAAAGTCCGCGCATCGAACCGCGCCGTCGGCGCGGTGAGGCGTGCGGGCCTTGCGGAAACATCCGCAACGCCATCGATGCCCATGGGGATACCGGAAGAAGCCGACGGCGGGCGTCGGCGGATGCGGCGACCGCGCCTGTCGTGGCGGTCGCGCAACCATCTTCCGGTGGACGCTCAGGTCCCCGCAGGACTTGGCACCGCGACGGGGCGGCAGGCGGTCGACAGGCCCGAACGGCGCAGTCGAACGTCTTGCTTCCCCATCAGGTTGCCCCGGCGTCTTCGGGCCTGTCCCTCAGCCGGTCTCGATGGATGCCGCATAGGTTGCCAGCGCTTTCGAGCACTGTCAATCGCTTCATCGGCATGAAGCGATACGATTTCTCGTGAAACCACCCGCCCGGCGCCGCCCGGCAGCCATCCGCGATGTCGGGAACCGGCCTGCCAATCCGTTGAGTTTCAATGGGTTCCGGCCAATCCGGCATCGCCTCGCCGCGATCCGGCCCGTACACGCGAATTCCCCACGACTCCCGCATAATCCGCGCCATGCCGCTTCGACTCCCACGCCCCGCCTGGCGCGCCGCCGCCGGACTCCGCCGCGCTGCGGCCGCGCCGCGGCCGGGAAACGGCGCGCGGCGCCTGGCCTGGCTGCTGGCCACGGCCACGCTCGCGGGCTGCACCACGGTCGAGGTGACGCGGCCGCTGCCGCCCTTGCTGCCGGCCGCCTCCGGCCCCGTGGTCCCCGAGCGCTACCTGGCCGCCGGCCCCGCCGGCATCCGCTTCAACGCCCTCGCCACCTGGCCGACCGAAAGCGGCGGCGCCTGGCTGATCGCCGGATCGGCCGCCGGGCATGCGCTGACGGTGTTCGACGCCGACAGCGGCGCGCAGGTGCGCGAGATCGACGGCCGCACCGCGACACCCGGCCCGATGCTCGAGCCGACCGCGCTCGCGGTGTTCGGCGACCGCCTGTTCGTCGCCGAGGCCGGCGCCAATCGCGTGGAAGTGCTGTCGTTGCCGGACTTCGCCCGCCTCGGCGCGTTCGGCGCCGGCGAGCTGCGCGCGCCCGGCGGCTTGTGGATCCGCGAACGCGGTCCCGAGGAGCTGGCGGTCTACGTCGCCGACGCCTCCCGCGGCAAGGCCGGCGGCTACCGCTACCGCGTCGAATTCGACGAGGAAGGCCGCCTGCGCGCGCAGGCGGAAACGCCCTTCGAGCATCTGGGCGAACCCGATACCGGCGATGGCCTGCCGCCCGACAGCTATCACGACACCGCTACCGGCATCGCCTGGTGGTCCTGCGGCACCGATGCCGGCTACTGGGTGGCGATCGACTCCGGCACCGCGCCCACGCGCTTCCAGGTGTTCGACCGCGCTCTGGCGCCGCGCGGCGCCTTCCGCGGCGCGACCGTCGACGGCAGCCGGGCCATCGCCGTGTATGCGCCGGGCACCGCGCAGTTCCCGTTCGGCGCCCTGTTCGCCCTGCATGGCGACGGATCGGTGGCGGCCTTCGACCTGGGCGACGTCGTGCGCGCGCTGCAGCTCGATCCGGCGTGCACGCAATGAGCGCCGTGCGCGCGGCATGGCTCGCGGCCGCGAGCCTGGCGGCCGCCGCGTTGGCCCTGCCGGCCGTCGCCGGACAGGTGTATCGCTGGACCGACAGCAAGGGCATCGTGCACTACGACGGCGACCGCCCTGCGGCGGCGGACGGGGACGTCACCGCGCTGCCGTTCCTCGCCGAGCCCGAGGCCATCGCCCGCCTGCGGCTCGAACAGGGCGACGGCGTCTATCTCGCCTACGTCGACAACACCCTGGCCGGTCCGATCGAAGTGATGCTGCATGCCGACGGCGACGCCGTGGTCGGCGAGCCCGCCCTGCCGGCGCGCGCCAGCGTGCCCGCGCGCGCCGGCACGCTCGTGGCGCGGCTGCACTCCACCGGCCGCGGCGGCAACGCCCGCTTGCGCCTGGCGGCCGTGCCCGGCACGCCCAACGCGCGGCCGCAGGACTACGAATACGCCTACCCGCTGCAAAGCGCCTCGGTGCGCGTGGGCCAGGGCTACGGCGGCGGCTTCAGCCACCAGAGCGCGGAGAACCACTACGCGGTCGATCTGGCCGCCGACACCGGCACCACCGTGCTGGCCGCGCGCGAAGGCACGGTGATGCAGATCGCCTCGGACTTCGACAAGGCCAGCCTCGACGCCGAGCGCTTCGGCGGGCGCGCCAACTTCGTGCGCATCCTGCACGACGACGGCACGATGGCGGTCTATGCGCACCTGGCCACCGACGGCGTGCTGGTGCGCCTGGGCCAGCGCGTGCGGCGCGGCCAGCCCATCGGCCTGTCCGGCAACACCGGCTTCAGCACCGGGCCGCACCTGCACTTCGTGGTCCAGGTCAACCGCGGCATGCGCCTGGAGTCGATCCCCTTCCGCATGTTCGGGCCGGGCGGCATCCTGCGCTTTAGCGAAGCACGTCCCAGCGAGGCACGTCCCGGCGAAGCGCGTCCCGGCGAGGCACGTCTTGGGGAAGCGCGCCCCGGCGAGGCGCCGCCGCGGCCCTCCGCCGAGACCGGCCGGGCGCCGGCGCCGCCGGCCCGCCCCGTGGGCCGTTAGCCGACGCGCTGCGCGTATAATCCGCCTCCTTCCCGCCATCGAATCGCGCCAGCACGGCGCTCCTCGCCATGTCTGACGTTTCCCTCGAGGCCCTGCGCCGCCGCACCTTCGCGATCATCTCGCACCCGGACGCCGGCAAGACCACGCTGACCGAGAAGCTGCTGCTGTTCGGCGGCGCCATCCAGATGGCCGGCAGCGTCAAGGGGCGCAAGGCCGCGCGCCACGCCACCTCCGACTGGATGGCGCTGGAGAAGGAGCGCGGCATCTCGGTGACCAGCTCGGTGATGCAGTTCCCCTACGAGGGCCGCATCGTCAACCTGCTCGATACGCCCGGCCACGCCGACTTCGGCGAGGACACCTACCGCGTGCTCACCGCGGTCGATTCCGCACTGATGGTCATCGACGTCGCCAAGGGCGTGGAGGAGCGCACCATCAAGCTGATGGAGGTGTGCCGCATGCGCGACACGCCGATCATGACCTTCATCAACAAGCTCGACCGCGAGGGCCGCGAGCCGATCGAGCTGCTCGACGAAGTGGAGCGCGTGCTCGGCATCCAGTGCGCCCCGGTGACCTGGCCGATCGGCATGGGCCAGCGCCTGAAGGGCGTCGTCCACCTGGTCAGCGGCGAGGTGCACCTGTACGAGCCGGGCCGCAACTTCACCCGCCAGGACTCCACCATCTTCGGCTCGATCGACGATCCGCAGCTGGAGGCGCGCATCGGCGCCGACATGCTGCGCGACCTGCGCGACGAGCTGGAACTGGTGCAGGGCGCCTCGCATCCCTTCGACGCCGAGGCCTACCTCGCCGGCATGCAGACGCCGGTGTTCTTCGGCTCGGCGGTGAACAACTTCGGCGTGCAGCCGCTGCTGGATTTCTTCGTGCGGCACGCGCCGCCGCCGCGCCCGCGCGAGACCACCTCGCGCGACGTGCGCCCGGACGAGGACAAGCTCTCCGGCTTCGTCTTCAAGATCCAGGCCAACATGGACCCGCAGCACCGCGACCGCGTCGCCTTCATGCGCGTGTGCTCGGGCCGCTTCAGCGCCGGCATGAAGGCCTTCCACGTGCGCAGCGGCAAGGAGACCAAGCTCGCCAATGCGCTCACCTTCATGGCCAGCGACCGCGAGATCGCCGCCGAGGCCTGGCCGGGCGACGTGATCGGCATCCACAACCACGGCACGATCTCCATCGGCGACACCTTCACCGAGGGCGAGGCGCTGGCCTTCACCGGCATTCCCAACTTCGCGCCCGAGCTGTTCCGCCGCGCACGGCTGCGCGATCCGCTCAAGCTCAAGCAGCTGCAGAAGGGCCTGGCGCAGCTGTCCGAGGAAGGCGCCACCCAGTTCTTCCGCCCGCTGATGAGCAACGACCTGATCCTGGGCGCGGTGGGCGTGCTGCAGTTCGACGTCGTCGCCTACCGGCTCAAGGACGAATACGGCGTGGACGCCAGCTTCGAGCAGGTCTCGGTCGCCACCGCGCGCTGGATCCGCTGCGACGACGCCAGGAAGCTGGAGGAGTTCCGCGACAAGAACGCGCTGAACCTGGCCATCGACGCGGCCGGCGAGCTGGTCTACCTGGCGCCCACCCGCGTCAACCTGCAGCTGGCGCAGGAGCGCGCGCCCGGCGTGCAGTTCAACGCCACCCGCGAGCACGCGCAGTCGGTGGCCGACTGAGGCGAGCAGCGCCGCTTTCGCGTCGCCGCGCGCCGGAATCGAGTATTTACTCGAAAATGGCACGGCATGGTACCGGTATGCGCACCGCGGCTTCGCCCCCCGCTCGCGGAGAATTCTCCCGCGAGGAATTCGCCAGCGCGCTGACGCACGGCGTCGGCGCCACCCTGGCCCTGGGCGCGGGCGCGGTGCTGATCACCCTGGCTGCGCGCGAGGGCAATGCCTGGCAGCTCTCGGCGGCGATCGTCTTCAGCGTGTCGCTGCTGCTGCTCTACGTGGCCTCCACCCTCTATCACGCCACGCCCTTCCCGACCGCGAAAGCGCGGCTGAAGGTCTTCGACCACTGCGCGATCTACCTGCTGATCGCCGGCACCTACACGCCCTTCACCCTGATCGGCCTGCGCGGCACGATCGGCTGGAGCCTGTTCGCGGCGATCTGGGCCCTGGCACTGGCCGGCGTGGTGTTCAAGCTGTTCTTCACCGGCCGCTTCAAGCGGCTGTCGACGCTGATCTACGTGGCCATGGGCTGGCTGGTGCTGCTGGCGATCAAGCCGGTGATCGCCGCGCTCGATGCCTGGACGTTCGGCTGGCTGCTCGCCGGCGGCGTGTTCTACACGCTGGGCACCGTGTTCTACCACCGCGAATCGCTGCCCTACTCGCACGCGGTGTGGCACCTGTTCTGCATCGCCGGCAGCGTCTGCCACTACATCGCGGTGATGGCGCAGGTGCTGTCCGACTGAACCGCCGGCAACGCGCTTCACCTCAGGTTTACCCGGCGCCGGGGATGGTGTCCCTGAACACTGCAGGGAGCCGCATGTCCACGCCATCACCATCGCCGCAGCGCCACGTCATCGCCCGGCATCCGTGGTGGACGGCCTTCGGCCTGCTGCTGTGCGCCATCGCCGCGTTGCTGCTGCTGTGGGACTGGAACTGGTTCAAGGGCCCGGTCGAGCGGCGCGTGCAGGCCGCCACCGGGCGCGCCTTCGCCATCGGCGGCGATCTCGACGTGGACCTGGGCCGCGTCACCACCATCCGCGCCGACCGCCTGCGCCTGGCCAACGTGCCCTGGTCGAAGCAGCCGGACATGGCCACGCTCGACCGGCTGGAGCTGCGCATCGAGCCCTGGCCGCTGATCAGCCGCCGCGAGGTGCGCATCCCCGAGATCCGCCTGGTGCGGCCGCGCGTGGTGCTCGAATCCGGCGCCAAGGGCGCGAACAACTGGACCTTCCCCGGCAGCGGCGACGGCCAGACGCCGCGCCTCAAGCGCATCTGGATCGATGACGGCCAGCTGCGCTACCTCGATCCGGGGCGCAAGACCGACATCGACATCAAGATCGCCAGCGTCCAGCCGCGCCGCGATCCGGCTGCCGCGAAGCAGGCGGCCCCGCCCATCGCGGTGGAGGGCGGCGGCAAGTGGAGCAACAACCGCTTCACCCTCAGCGGTCGCGCCGAATCGCCGCTGGAACTGCAGAACACCGACCAGCCCTATTCGATCAACCTGCACGCGGCCGCCGGCGCCACCCGCGCGCAGGCGCGCGGCAAGCTGATCAACCCGTTCCAGCTGGAGGGCTTCGACCTGCGCTTCGCGCTCTCGGGCAAGAACCTGGCCGATCTGTATCCGCTGATCGGCGTGGCCATTCCGCCCACGCCGCCCTATGCGCTCGACGGACGGCTGCGCCACGAGAAGAAGCTGTGGAAGTACGAGGGTTTCACCGGCAAGGTCGGCGACAGCGATCTGTCCGGCTCGGCCAGCGTGGCCACCGGCGGCGCGCGTCCGTTCCTGCGCGCGAACCTGCTGTCCAGGCGGCTGGACTTCGACGACCTGGCCGGCTTCGTCGGCGGCGCGCCACAGGCCAAGGGCACGGAATCGACCAATCCCGAACTGCAGGCGCTGGCCAGCAAGCAGGCCGCCTCGCCGCGCCTGCTGCCCGACACGCCCTACGCGCTCGACAAGCTGCGCGCGATGGACGCTGACGTGACCCTGAAGGCGCAGCGCATCAACGCGCCGTCGCTGCCCATCGACGACATGGACGCGCACCTGTTCCTCGCCGACGGCGTGCTGCGCCTGGATCCCCTGAATTTCGGCGTCGCCGACGGCGAGATCCGCTCCAGGATCCGCATGAACGCCCGCGAGGCCGCGATCCGCACCCGCGCCGACATCAGCGCACGCGGCCTGAACCTGTCCAAACTGATGCCCGACGCCAAGCTCGCCGAGGACGCCATCGGCAAGATCGGCGGCAAGATCGCGGTGGACACCCGCGGCAATTCGATCGCCAAGATGCTGGGCAGCGCCGACGGCGACATCAGCGTCGGCATGGGCAAGGGACAGATCAGCAAGCTGCTGATGAAGCTGGCCGGCCTGAACCTGGGCGGCGCGCTGCGCACCAAGCTGGTCGGCGACAAGCCCATTCCGATCCGCTGCGCCTACGGCGACTTCGCGGTGCGCAACGGCGTGATGAACACCCGCGCGCTCGCCTTCGACACCACCGATACGGTGGTCACCGGCACCGGCACGATCAGCCTGCGCGAGGAAACCCTGGACCTGACCATGCGGCCCAAGCCCAAGGTGCGCAGCCTGCTGTCGCTGCGCGCGCCGCTGTACGTCGGCGGCACCTTCAAGAACCCCACCTTCAAGCCGGACTACGTGCGCATCGGCCTGCGCGGCGCCGCGGCGGTGGCCCTGGGCGTGATCGCGCCGCCGGCGGCGCTGCTGGCGACGACCGAGCTGGGCGGCGGCAAGGACGTGGATTGCGGGGACAAGGCGGTGACGCGGTGATGCCGGTAACGCGGCGTCCGTTCTGGCCGGGCGTTCGACGCCGCAGCCGATGCCGATAGGGCATCGATAGACTTCGGTCGCATTGCCGCTGCCATCCATGGCGACGCAGGACCGACTTCGGATCGTCCGGCCCGGCCGCCCCTGGCCGGGCGTTCGACACCGCAGCCGATGCCGATAGGCATCGATAGACTTCGGTCGCATTGCCGCTGCCATCCATGGCGACGCAGTACCGACTTCGGATCGTCCGGCCCGGCCGCCCATGGCCGGGCGTTCGACACCGCAGCCGATGCCGATAGGCATCGATAGACTTCGGTCGCATTGCCGCTGCCATCCATGGCGACGCAGGACCGACTTCGGATCGTCCGGCCCGGCCGCCCCTGGCCGGGCGGTCGACACCGCAGCCGATGCCGCTAGAGCATCGATAGACTTCGTTCGCATTGCCGCTGCCATCCATGGCGACGCAGTACGGACTTCGGATCGTCCGGCCCGGCCGCCCATGGCCGGACGTTCGACACCGCAGCCGATGCCGATAGAGCATCGATAGACTTCGATCGCATTCCCGCTGCCATCTATGGCGACGCAGTACGGGCTTCGGATCGTCCGGCCCGGCCATCAATGGCCGGGCGTTCGACACCGCAGCCGATGCCGATAGGGCATCGGCTGAGCGCGGTGTCTCACCCCGCGATGTAGCGTTGCAGTTGGTCCAGTTGCAGCTGCTGATCCTCGATCACCGCCTTGACCAGGTCGCCGATCGAGATCACCCCGAGCACCTGTCCGTCCTCCACCACCGGCAGATGGCGGATGCGCTTCTCGGTCACCAGGCGCATGCAGAAGTCGGCGCTGTCGCCGGGGCCGACGCTGACCACGTCCGCGGTCATGATCTCGCGCACCGGCGTGTCGGACGAGGAGCGGCCCTGCAGCACCACCTTGCGCGCGTAGTCGCGCTCGGACAGGATGCCGGCCAGTCTGCCCTGCCGCAGCACCAGCAGCGCGCCGATGCGCTTCTCGGCCATCAAGCGGATCGCGTCGATGACCGGCGCGTCCGGATCGATCGCGAAGACGTCAGGCGCCTTCGCCTCCAACAGCTGACGCACGGTATGCATGGGATCGCTCCTCCACCGATGGCCCTGTCCGCGAAGAGTCTCCCGCCGCCGGGTGCCAGCGGTCAACCAGGTACAGCGGGCGCTGCTTGGATTCCTCGTAGAGCCTGCCGAGATATTCGCCGATCATGCCCAGGGCGACCAGTTGCACGCCGCCCAGGAACAGGATCACCGCCATCATCGTCGGCCAGCCCGCCACGCGATCGCCCCACAGCAGCGCCTTGACCACGATCCACAGGCCGTAGGCGAAGGCGACCAGCGCCGTTGCCACGCCAAGATACGTCGCCAGGCGTAACGGCGCGGTGGAGAAGCTGGTGACGCCCTCCAGCGCGAAGTTCCACAGCCGCCACAGGTTGAACTTGCTGCGCCCGGCCACGCGTGCCTCGCGCTGGTAGGGGATGGACGCCTGCTCGAAACCGATCCAGCCGAACAGGCCCTTCATGAAGCGATGCCGCTCGCGCAGCTGCCGCAGCGCCGCCAGCGCGCGCGGCGAGAGCAGGCGGAAATCGCCGGTGTCGGTGGGAATCGGCGTCTTCGACAGCCGCCCCATCACGCGGTAGAACCCGTAGGCGGTGAAGCGCCGCAGCCAGCCCTCGCCCTCGCGCCCGGTGCGCGTGCCATGCACGTCGTCGAAGCCCTCGCGCCACTTGGCGACGAACTGCGGGATCAGCTCGGGCGGGTCCTGGCCGTCGGCGTCGAGAATGAGCGCGGCGCCCTCGGCGACGCGATCGAGGCCGGCGGTCAGCGCCGCCTCCTTGCCGAAGTTGCGCGACAGCCGCAGCAGGCTCACGCGCGCGTCGCCGTTGGCGATCCCCTGCAGCACCGCCCAGGTGCCGTCGCGGCTGCCGTCGTCGACGTACAGCACGCGTCCGTCCACGCCGTCGAGCGCATCGAACGCGGCGGCGATGCGCGGATGCAGCGCCGGAAGCGCATCGGCCTCGTTGAAGGCGGCGACGACGACGGTGAGCAGGTCGCGGGACATGGCCGCCATCCTACAAGCAGGCCCGCCGCCGACCAATCGGCGGACCGACCGCTGGCCCGGCCCGGCGCCTGGCAGGCCGTCGAAGACGGCCCGCTGGCGCGGCCGAGGGTGGCCGCATCCTAGTCCAGCCCCTCCAGGTAGCCGTTACCGCCGATGCGCTGCACGTTGCGCTGGATCCAGGCCGCGCGCCGCTGTACGTAGGGACCGGGCCGGGCGGCGCTGTAGGACTTGGGCTTGGGCAGCACCGCCGCCAGGCGCGCGCTCTCGGCCGGGGACAGCCGCGCCGCGTCCTTGCCCCAGAAGCTGCGCGCGGCCGCCTGCGCGCCGTAGACGCCGTCGCCGAACTCGGCGACGTTGGCGTAGACCTCCAGGATGCGGCGCTTCGGCCACAGGGTCTCGATCAGCACCGTGTACCAGGCCTCCACGCCCTTGCGCACCCAGCTGCGCCCGCTCCACAGGAACAGGTTCTTGGCCACCTGCTGGCTGATGGTGCTGGCGCCGCGCACCTTACGGCCGCGGGCGTTGTTGGCGCGCGCCTTCTCGATCGCCTTGAAGTCGAAGCCGCCGTGGACGGCGAAGTTCTGGTCCTCGGCCGCGACCATCGAGACCGGCAGGCTGGGCGCGATCTCCTCCAGGTCGCGCCAGTCGTAGGCCACGCCGAAGCGGAAATCCCCCTGGCCCCAGGCCTGCAGCTGGCGCGCGGCCATGAACATCGAGAACGGCGGATCGATGAAGCGCAGCGCCAGCACCTGCAGCATGCTGATCAGCAGCAGCAGCAACGGCAGCTTCCACAGCCAGTGCAGCCAACGGCGCGACCTGCCGGGCGCCGGAACGGCGTTTACGTTTGCGTTCACGTCCTCGCTCCGTTCGCATCCATCGCCCGCGCCTTGCCCATCGGCCACACCATCCCCATGCTTGCCCTCATCCCGTCGGTTGCCAACGCCGTCCCGGCGCAGCATAACGGCTTCGGCCGCACCGCCTGGCACGAACCTCCGACGCCCGCCCCAGAGACACGTCCCCGAATGTCCGAACTTCCCGATCCCTCCATCGCCACGGCCGACGACGACCGGCTGAGCCGCTTCCTGCTCGAACACGCCGGCATCCGCGGCGTGCACGTCTCGCTGGCCGATACCTGGGCGCAGATCCGCGGCCGCGACGACTATCCGCTCGCCGTCGCCGAACTGCTCGGCGAGGCGGCGGCGGCGGCGGCGCTGTTCACCGGCCACGCCAAGATCGACGGGCGCCTGTCGGTGCAACTGCGCGGCGACGGCGCGCTGCGCACCCTGTTCGCCGAGTGCACCGCCGCCGGCACCCTGCGCGGCATCGCGCAGATGGCCGAGGGCGTCGAGGCACCGGTCTCGCGCGACCTGCGCGCGCTCGGCCCGGAGGCGATGCTGGCGATCACCATCGAGAACCCCGGCATCGCCGGGCGCGAGCCGATGCGCTACCAGGGCATCGTGGCGCTGTCCACGGACAGCCTGTCGGGCGCCTTCGAGCAGTATTTCGCCCAATCCGAGCAGCTGCCCACGCGCCTGCTGCTGGCCGCCGACGGCCACCGGGCCGCCGGCCTGATGCTGCAGAAGCTGCCGGGCGACGCCGGCGACGACGACGGATGGACCCGGGCCGGGGCCCTGTTCGACACCCTCGGCCCGGCCGAGCTGCTCGCCACCCCGGCCCAGACCCTGCTGCGTCGCCTGTTCCACGAGGAGGCCCCTACCCTGCTCGGCGCCAGGCCGCTGCGCTTCGCCTGCTCCTGCTCGCGCGAGCGGGTCGCCTCGATGCTGCAGTCGCTGGGCCCGGAGGAGGCCCGGGCGGCCGTGATCGGGGGCAGCGCCCGGATCCGCTGCGAGTTCTGCGGCCAGGAGTACCGGTTCAGCCCCGCCGACATCGACGCCCTGTTCACAGGCCACGAGCGTCCAATGGAGGCGCCGGAACGGTGGCAATAGGCCGGCCAGGGGATTGTTAAAGAACCATAAACCGGATAGAGTCCAGGCCTACCCCAATGGGGGAACTTCGGGCCCGGGAGAGGGGTCGTTTCCAGCCATGCGTCGCCACTTCGCTCGACTGTCGTGTGCCCTGCTGCTCGCCCTAGGCGCGGCAACGGGCGCGCATGCCCAGGAGAAGGCGGCCGACAAGCGCAACGACAACAGCGCCGTGCTGCCGATCTGGGACAACACCAGCGGCAAGCTGCAGGCCTATCTGCTGCTGGAACCCACCAGCAAGTCGCAGACCGGCGCGCGCTGGCATTTCGGCGGCAATACGCTGGATGCGGCGATCGGCCTGGATGCCGGCGATTCGCTGGGCCTGCTCTGCGACCGCCGCAACGGCCTCACCTCGGCGGTCGGCAGCCTTGCCGCCAGCAACTGCATGCTGGCCACGCTCAACGACGACGGCAGCCGCCGCACCAGCGCCACCGCCGCGATCGGCCGTGACGGCGGCCGCCTCGGCCTGACCGCCGGCACCGGCCGCGACACCCTGCCCGCCTGGCTGTCCGGCGGACGCGGCGCCGCGCAGGTCGACGTCAACGACCTGACCGTGTTCGCGCAGAAGAACATCGGCAGCGAGACCGTGGTGCAGATCGCCGGCACGATCGCCAAGGCGCGCATCCTCTCGCCCGCCGAAGCCTCCAACTTCGGCATCTCCGACCAGTGGAGCACCCGCACCCTGTCGATCGGCGGCGGCTACGGCGCCTTCAGCGCCAACATCATCGGCCGCGTCGTGGATACGCCCGGGCAGCCGAAGTTCGAAGGCCTGGGCCTCGGCCTGACCTGGCGCACGCCCTGGAGCGGTCAGCTGACCGTCGGCGCGGACAATCTCGTCACCCGCGGCAAGAATCCGTTCTCGCCCAGCACCGACAGCAAGCAGGACGAAGGCGCCGTTCCCTACGTGCGCTACGAGCAGGACCTCTAAGCGATTCCGTCCTGCCGGATCGATCCGGCGTCGTCTCCGCGGCGGTTCTCGCGCCCGCACTCCTCCATCGAGATACGAATCCGCGTCCATCGATGCGGCGCGGTTCTGCGCACGCCAGCCCGCCGTTTGCGGCGAGTGCAGCATGCGTTTTTGCCGAATTGCCCTCTCGCCGCGGCGATTTTCCGCCTGGTTTTGCATTTCGCCCCCCGGCTTCTACTATCGGGACACCCTTCCTCGCATAGGTGTCCCGCATCCGAGGATTGGGTGTCATTGGATTCCCACCGGAGAGAGAGATGACCTTAAGAAAACACAGGCTCTGCGGAGCGATCGCTTCCGCCTTGATCATGGGCACCGTCGGATTCGCCGGCACCGCCGCCGCGCAGGACAGCGCATCCCCCGCGCCACAGCAGCAGCCCACCGAACTCGACCGCGTCGAGGTGACGGGCTCGCGCATCCGCCAGGCCAGCATCGAGACTTCCAACCCGGTCATCGTGATGAGCCGGGAACAGATCCAGAAGCAGGGCTTCACCAGCGTCGGCGACATCCTGCAGAACATCACCACCACCGGCTCGCCGGCCATCAGCCGCGCCAACGCATTGTCCTCGGGCGAGGAGGTCGGCGGCCAGTACGTCGATCTGCGCAATCTCGGCCCGCAGCGCACGCTGGTGCTGCTCGACGGCAAACGCCTGGGCATCGCCTCCAACGGCTATGCCGACCTGGCCTCGATTCCCACCGTGTCGGTGGAACGCATCGAAGTGCTCACCGACGGCGCCTCGGCGATCTACGGCTCCGACGCCATCGCCGGCGTGATCAACATCATCACCCGGAAGAACTTCGACGGCCTGGAGGCCAGCGGCTACGTCGGCCAGTACGGCCAGGGCGACGGGCAGGTGCAGACCTACAACTTCCTGCTCGGTTCCACCGGCGAGCGCAGCGCCATCACTTTCGGCGCCGAATACACCAAGGAAAAACCCGTCTACGCGCGCGATCGCGACTTCTCCTTCTCGGGCGGCGGCCCCTGGCATCCCTATCCGGACCTCGACCCGATCACCGGCGAGATCCGGGCCAACGGATGGAGCGGCAACACCGACGTCGGCCGGATCCGCACCAGCACGGGCGACTGGTCGCTCAATCCTGGCGCCGACCCGGGCAGCCTGGCCAACTACCACGCCTATGGCACCGGGGCGAATTTCGACCTGGCCAACCCGAACCAGCAGATGTTCCTGCGCACCGGCATCGAGCGCCGTTCGGTGTTCGCCACCGGCAGCTTCGATTTCACCGACAAGCTGCGCCTGAACGTCGACGGCCTGTATACCCACCGCGAAACGCTGCAGCAGATCGCCGGCTATCCCTTCAGCTCCGACAGCTATAACGACGGCGGCCGCATCCTGTGGTCGGCCGACAACGTGTACAACCCGTTCGGCGAGGACGCCAGGTTCTGGCGCCGCACCTCCGAAGTCCCGCGCCAGACCAACAACGAGCTGACCACCTACCGCTTCAGCGCGAGCCTGGAGGGCGCGTTCGACATCGGCGAGAAGTCGTGGAACTGGGATGTCGGCTACGTCTACAACCAGAACAAGGGCGCGCAGAACGGCACCGGCAACCTGTTCATCCCCAACGCCAGGAACGCCCTGGGCGCCAGCTTCATCGATGCTGACGGCGTCGCGCGCTGCGGCACGCCGGATGCGGTCATCAGCGGGTGCATCCCGTGGAATCCGGCGCTGCCCTTCGGCCAGGCCGGCGCCGGCGGTCTCACCGGGAACGGCGCGCTGCAGGACTACCTGTTCCTGCCCACGCACGACACCTCCGAAACCACCACGCACATCTACAGCCTCAATCTCAGCGGCGCGCTGTGGAAGCTGCCGGCGGGCGACCTGACGATGGCGATCGGCTACGAACACCGCAAGGAAGAGGCGCGTTTCGAGCCCGACGCGCTCAAGCAGTCCGGACTGAGCACCGACCTCGCGGGCGGCGTCACCGCCGGCGGCTATTCGCTCGATGAGTTCTATCTGGAATTCAACGTGCCGATCCTGGCCGACAAGCCCTTCGCCAAGGAGCTCACCGTCGACGTGGCCGGCCGCTACTCCGACTACGACACCTTCGGCGATACGACCAAGAGCAAGGTCGGCCTGAAGTGGCGGCCGATCGAGGACCTGCTGGTGCGCGGCACCTACGCCACCGGCTTCCGCGCCCCGACCCTGGGCGATCTCTACGGCGGCAGCTCGCAGAGCTTCGAGTTCTATACCGACCCGTGCGATACCAGCTTCGGCTCGGCCGCCCTCAACCCCGCGGTCGCGGCCCGCTGCGCGGCCGACAACGTACCGACCGACTTCCGCCAGATCGCTTCGGGCGGCACGGTCGCCTCCGGCCCGAACTCGCAGTCGGACTGGCCTTTCGTGGTCACCTCGAACGCCGATCTCAAGCCGGAAACCTCGAAGTCGACCACCTTGGGCGTGGTCTACAGCCCGAGCTTCGTCGAGGGTCTCGACATCAGCCTGGACTGGTGGAAGATCAAGATCGAGGACGTGATCGCGGCCGAGACCATGACTTCGATCCTCAACCGCTGCTACGTCCTCGGCATCGCCTCCTCGTGCGGCAGCTTCACCCGCGATACCGACGGCAGCGTCGGCACCAGCCAGGGTGAAATCTACGATGCGACCGTATCGCTGGTGAACGGCGGCTACCAGGAAACGGCCGGCTACGACTTCAACGTGCGCTACCGCCTTCCCGAAACCTCATTCGGCAACCTGACCATCGACTGGAAGACCACCTACGTGGACTACTGGGAATACAAGCGCGACAACGAGGCGGTCACGCCGGTGGAGCAGAAGAACGGCTGGAGCGTGGACGGCAACGCCTATTTCCGCACCCGCTCGAACCTGAGCCTGGACTGGGAATACCAGGACTTCGGCGCCACGTGGGGCGTGCGCTACTACTCGGGCCTCAAGGAAGCCTGCGCCTACGACGTCGGAAACGCCGAATACGGCGTCCCGCCCGGCGGCCCGGAGTGCAACAAGCCGAACTTCTCGTCCCCGTACACCAACATCCAGCCGTCGGACGAAAGCGGCTCGAACACCTTCCACGACGTGCAGGTCCGTTACAACGCGCCCTGGAACGCCACGATCGCCATCGGCGCCAACAACCTGTTCGACCACGAGGGCAATTACCTGTACACCAGCCCGAACTCCGACTTCGGCATGTACGGCGGCTTCGACATCGGCCGTTTTGTCTACATGAAGTACAGCCAGCGTTTCTGATCCACGGGCGCAGGCGACAAAGCACTACGGCCCCGAACGGGGCCGTAGTTTCATGCGGACCTGGCAATCGCGCGGCGCGTCCGCGGACCGCGGCACCTCAGTAGAGCAGGTTCTTCGCGATGCGCGACTGCTCGGCCTTCAGCGCCTCGGGCACGCGCGCGCCGTACTCGTCCAGGTACGAGCCGATGCTCGCCACCTCGTCGCGCCAGCCCTGGCGGTCGACCGACAGCAGGATCTGCCGGGCCTCCGGACTCAGGTCGAGGCCGTCGAGATTCAGATCCGTGGTCCTGGGCAAGGCGCCGATCGGCGTGTCGACCGCGCCCGCCTCGCCCTTGACGCGCCCGATCATCCATTCCAGCACGCGCAGGTTGTCGCCGAAGCCCGGCCACAGGAACTTGCCGTCCTCGCCCTTGCGGAACCAGTTGACGTGGAAGATCTTCGGCAGCTTCGCGCCGGGCTTGTCGAACGACAGCCAGTGGGCGAAGTAGTCGGCGAAGTTGTAGCCGCAGAAAGGCTTCATCGCCATCGGGTCGCGGCGCATCACGCCGACCTTGCCGGTGGCCGCGGCGGTGGTCTCCGAGCCCATCGCGGCGCCGACCAGCACGCCGTGGGTCCAGTCGTTGGCCTCGAACACCAGCGGCACCAGGGAGGCGCGGCGGCCGCCGAAGACGATCGCCGAGATCGGCACGCCCTGCGCGTCCTCGGCGTGCGGCGAATAGGACGGGCATTGCTTGGCGCTGACGGTGAAGCGCGAATTGGGATGCGCGGCCGGGCCGTTGCCGGCGGCATGCTCGCGGCCCTGCCAGTCCTTGCTCGGCGCGCGGTCGTCGAGGCCTTCCCACCAGGGCTGGTTGTCGGCGGTGACGGCGACGTTGGTGAAGATGGTGTCGCGCTGGATGCTGGCCAGCGCGTT
The DNA here is from genome assembly GCF_022662575.1 of Luteimonas aquatica. Lineage (GTDB taxonomy): Bacteria > Pseudomonadota > Gammaproteobacteria > Xanthomonadales > Xanthomonadaceae > Luteimonas > Luteimonas aquatica. The sequence goes on from NZ_JALBFU010000003.1 coordinate 231,752, forward strand.
GGGATTGGAATTGGCGCCGGTGCCCGGCGCCACGCCGAAGTAGCCGGCCTCCGGATTGATGGCGTACAGGCGGCCGTCCTTGCCGGGACGCATCCAGCAGATGTCGTCGCCGACGGTCCAGACCTTCCAGCCCTGGGCGCGATAGCTTTCCGGCGGGATCAGCATCGCCAGGTTGGTCTTGCCGCAGGCGCTGGGAAAGGCGGCGGCGATGTAATGGGTCTCGCCCTGCGGATTCTCCACGCCGACGATGAGCATGTGCTCGGCCAGCCAGCCCTCGTTGCGGGCCTGGTGCGAGGCGATGCGCAGCGCATGGCATTTCTTGCCGAGCAGGGCGTTGCCGCCGTAGCCCGAGCCGTAGGACTTGATGGTCAGCTCTTCCGGGAAATGCATGATGTAGCGACGCTCGGGGTCGAGCTCGCCGATCGAATGCAGGCCGCGCACGAAGCCACCCGCGTCGCCTTCCGCGCCCTCGCGCTCGATCCGCGCCAGCGCCGCGGCGCCCATGCGGGTCATGATGCGCATGTTGGCGACCACGTAGGGCGAGTCGGTGATCTCCACTCCGCAGCGCGCCAGCGGCGAATCGATCGGCCCCATGCAGTACGGGATCACGTACATGGTGCGGCCGCGCATGCAGCCGTCGAACAGCGCGTCGATCTTGGCGTGGGCCTCGGCCGGCGCCATCCAGTGGTTGTTGGGGCCGGCGTCTTCCTGGTTGGCGTGGCAGACGAAGGTCAGGTGCTCCACGCGCGCCACGTCGTCGGGATGGGAGCGGTGCAGCCAGCTGCCCGGATGGGTGTCGGCGTTGAGCGGCAGCAGGGTGCCGTCGGCCTGCATCTGCGCCAGCAGCGCCTGGTATTCGGCGTCGCTGCCGTCGCACCAGTGGATGCGGTCGGGGCGGGTCAGTTCGGCGACCGAACGGACCCAGTCGTTGAGGGCCTCAAGAGAACTGGGGGTCGGAGTCGGGGCGATCGCGGCATTCATCGCAGGGCTCTCGTGGTTGCGGGCGGGCGGCGCGAGGCGCGGCCGGCCTCAGGGTTTCGGGGGAATGACGACCGCCATCATGTGTTCGACATAGGCTTCCAGTTCCTCGCGCGGCGGCTTGGCCGGCTCCAACTGTAGCTGCAGCTGCAGAAAGCCCACGTATGCGGCGTAGACCAGGCGCGCGCGGTGCTGGGCGTCGCTGCGGCCGAGGCCGGCCTGGCGGAAGGAGGCGGTGAGATAGTCCAGCCGGCGCTGCGAGACGCGCTCCATGACCGGGCGCACGATGGGATGGTCCATCGCCTTGAGCAACGCACCGAAGATGATGTGCGAGGTCACCTCGTGGGCGACCATCCTGAACAGGTCGCGCAGGCGCTGGCGCGGATCGGGAACGGCTTCGAGCATGCCGAACACCGATTCCTGCTCGATGCTTTCCCAGCGCTCCAGGGCCGCCTGCAGCAAGGCGTCGCGGGAGGGGAAATGCCAGTAGAAGCTGCCCTTGGTCACGCCCAGGCGCCGCGCCAGCGGTTCCACCGCCACGGCCGACACGCCCTGCTCGGCGATCAGGTGAAGGGCGGCCTGCGCCCAGTCCTCGGCGCTCAGGCGCCCCTTGCGTTCCGGTTTTTCGGCGGCCGGCGCCGGTGCGGTGGCAGTGGTCATCGGGGCCAGTGTATTCCATACGCAAAGGCACGGGACAGTATCGTTTCTGAACTGCCGTTCATCCGTGGCGCATTCATTTCGTGCCCCCGGGGATCGGATTGACAATGCCGGAAGGGCTACCCATACTGATGCGTATGGTTTAGGCCCGTGGTCGCGCAGCGATCAGCCCGCGCGTCCTGAGTGTCCAGCCTCAGCGAAATCTCCGCTTTGTAGAGAACACATTCATGCCGCTCGCCGGAGTGTCCAGATGAGCATCGCGCTTCCCTTCCTCGCCTTCCTTCTCGCCGGCGCCTTCGCCGCCTACCACCGCCTGCGGCTGGCGTACTGGGCCGCCATCACCGCCACCTTGCTGGTGGCCTGCTGGCTGCTCGGCGCCAATCGGACGGCGGTGATCGTGGCCGCGGCCCTGGTCGCCGTGATCGCGGTGCCGCTGCTGCTGCCGCCGTTGCGCAAGGCGCTGGTGACCTCGCCGGCGCTGAGGTTCTACCGCAAGATCCTGCCGCCGCTGTCGCAGACCGAGCGCATCGCGCTGGAATCGGGCTCGGTCGGTTTCGAGGGCGAACTGTTTTCCGGCGATCCCGACTGGAAGCAGCTGCTGGCCCAGCCCAAGGCGCAGCTCACCGCCGAGGAGCAGGCCTTCCTCGACGGCCCGGTGGAAGAGCTGTGCCGACGCACCAACGACTGGGAGATCACCCACGTCCTGGCCGACCTGCCGCCGGAGACCTGGGAGTTCATCAAGAAGAACAAGTTCTTCGGCATGATCATCCCGAAGGAGTACGGCGGCCTCGGCTTCTCGGCGCTGGCCCACCACAAGGTGATCCAGAAGCTGGCCTCGGTCTCCAGCGTGCTCAGCTCCACCGTCGGCGTGCCCAACTCGCTCGGCCCGGGCGAGCTGCTGATGCACTACGGCACCCAGGAGCAGAAGGACCACTACCTGCCGCGCCTGGCCGACGGCCGCGAGGTGCCCTGCTTCGGCCTGACCGGCCCCTTCGCCGGCTCCGACGCCACCTCGATCCCCGACTACGGCATCGTCTGCAGCGGCGAGTGGAACGGCGCCCAGGTGCTGGGCGTGAAGCTCACCTTCGACAAGCGCTACATCACCCTGGCCCCGGTGGCGACGCTGATCGGCCTGGCCTTCCGCATGTACGATCCGGACGGCCTGCTCGGCGACAAGCGCGACATCGGCATCACCCTGGCGCTGGTGCCGCGCGACACCCCCGGCGTGGAGATTGGCCGCCGTCACTTCCCGCTCAACTCGACCTTCCAGAACGGCCCGATCCGCGGCCGCGAGATCTTCGTGCCGCTGTCGCAGCTGATCGGCGGCGAGGAGTTCGCCGGCAAGGGCTGGTTGATGCTCAACGAGTGCCTGTCGATCGGCCGCTCGATCACCCTGCCCTCCACCGCCAGCGGCGGCGGCAAGATCGGCGCGGTGGTCACCGGCGCCTACGCGCGCATCCGCAAGCAGTTCGGCCTGTCGGTGGGCCGCTTCGAGGGCGTGGAGGAAGCGCTCTCGCGCATCGCCGGCAAGGCCTACGCCACCAGCGCGCTGTCGCAGGCCACGGCCATGGCGGTGGACCGCGGCGAGAAGCCGGCGGTGCCCTCGGCGATCGCCAAGTACCACTGCACCACCATGGGCCGGGAGATCTCCGGCGACGTGATGGACGTGCTCGGCGGCAAGGGCATCATCCTCGGCCCGCGCAACTTCGCCGGCCGCAGCTGGCAGGCCTCGCCGATCGCGATCACGGTGGAAGGCGCCAACATCATGACGCGCAGCCTGCTGATCTTCGGCCAGGGCGCGATCCTCTGCCACCCCTGGGTGCTGAAGGAAATGAAGGCGGCGCAGAATCCCGACCTGAAGGCCGGCGTCGCCGAGTTCGACCGCCCGCTGTTCGGCCACATCGGCTTCGCGATCTCCAACGCGGTGCGCTCGTTCTGGTTCGGCCTGACCGCAGCCAGGATCGGCTCGGCGCCGGGCGACGCCTACACCCGCCGCTTCTTCCGCAAGCTGGACCGCTACTCGGCCAACCTGGCACTGATCGCCGACGTGTCGATGCTGATGCTCGGCGGCAAGCTGAAGTTCAAGGAATCGCTGTCCGGGCGCCTGGGCGACGTGCTCAGCAACCTGTACATCGTCAGCGCCATGCTCAAGCGCTACCACGACGAGGGCGCGCCGGCCTCCGACCAGCCGCTGCTGGCCTGGGCGATCCATGACGCCGTGCACAAGATCGAGCTGGCGCTGTCGGCGGCGCTGCGCAACTTCCCGATCCGTCCGGTCGGCTGGCTGCTGTGGGCGCTGGTGTTCCCGTGGGGCCGCCGCGCCGAGGCGCCGGGCGACCGCCTCAGCCACCGCGTCGCCGCGCTGCTGATGACCCCCAACGAGGCGCGCGACCGCCTGGCGCAGGGCGTGTTCACCACGCCGTGCGAGAACAACCCGGCCGGCCGCATCGACAGCTACCTGTCCAAGGCCGTGCTGGCCGAGCCGGTGGAGCGCAAGTTCCTCAAGGCGCTGAAGAACAGCGACATCGAGGCGCTGGAGTTCACCCAGCAGCTCGACGAGGGCGTGCGCGAGGGCTGGATCACCGCCGAGGAACGCAAGCAGCTGGAAGAGCTGCGCGCGATCACGCTCGACACGATCACCGTCGACGACTTCGATCCGCACGAGCTGCGCGCGGCCACCTACTACGACCGCAAGCAGCCGGCGCACTCGCGCGAAGCCGCCTGAGTCGCGGCCGCGGCACGACCAGCCCCCAAGACGGCGAGCCTCGGCTCGCCGTCGTTCTTCGAGGACCCGCGCATGGCCGCTCCCGTGCTCTCGCTCTACCGCCGCGTCACCCGCTGGCCCGCCGGCCACTGGCTGTTCTCGCGCCTGGTGTGCCTGAAGGCGCCCTACTTCGGCAGCATCTCGCCGCGCATGACCGTGCTCGAGCCGGGCCGCGCCGAGGCCTGGATCGCCCATCGCCGCCGCGTCACCAACCACATCGGCACGGTGCATGCCATCGCCCTGTGCAACCTCGCCGAATTCACCGGCGGCCTGGCCACCGACGTCAGCATCCCCGCCTCGATGCGCTGGATTCCCAAGGGCATGCGCGTGGAATACCTGAAGAAGGCGGTCGGCCGGCAGCATGCGGTGGCCACGCCGGAATTCCCGCCGCACGAGGCGACGCAGGGCTACGAGCTGCCGATGCAGGTCGTGGTCTCCGATCCGCAGGGCGATGTGGTGTTCAAGGCGTGCATCAGCATGTGGGTGTCGCCGAAGCCGGCGCGCGGCTGACGCCGCTCCCGCTGAAGCCGGGCAGGCATCCGACCATCTCCGGAGTCACGCAAATGTCGCCAGACCTGCTGGTCCAGCTATGCGGCGTGCACAGCCTCGCCTTCGCGGCGTTCCACCTGGCGTTCTGGAAGCTGTTCGGCTGGAAGGACGAGCTGCGGCGCGTCGGCCTGGCCACGCGCGCGGTCACGCAGATCCTCAACCTGCGGCTGACCTACGTGTTCCTGGGCATCGGCGTGCTCTGCTTCGCCTTCCCCCGCGACCTGCATGCCACGCCGCTCGGCCGCGCGCTGCTCGTGTTCATGGCGCTGTTCTGGGTGGGCCGCACCATCGAGCAGTGCGTGTTCCTGCGCGTGAACCGGCCGCTGGTGCACGTGCTCACGGCCTTGTTCGTGCTCGGCGCCGCGCTGTTCGCCGCGCCGCTGTTCGCCTGATCCGTCCGGACTAGGCGCCGGCGGCCAGCAGCGCGGCGATCGCCAGCAATGCCGGCAGCGCCTGCACGTAGAGGATGCGCCGGCTGACGCTGTAGGCGCCGTACAGGCCGGCCACCACCACGCAGCCGAGGAAGAACAGCTGCACCTCGCGCTGGTCGCCGGCCAGCCCCCACAGCAGTCCGGCGGCCAGGAAGCCGTTGTACAGCCCCTGGTTGGCGGCCAGCACGCGGGTGAGCTCGGCCTTCTCCGGCGTGTTGCGGAACACCTTCAGCCCGAGCGGGCGGGTCCACAGGAACATCTCCAGCACCAGGAAATACAGGTGCAGCAAGGCGACCAGCACGACCAGCGCGGCGGCGATTCCCGACATGGCGACTTCTCCCCGATCGAAGCCGACAGCTTACGGCGAAGCGGCCCCGCCCTGCAGGGTCAGGCGCGAGATTTCCGGCGGCACGCCCAGGCGCACCGGCATGATGCTGGTGCCGATGCCGGTGCTGACGAACAGGTGGCGGCCGTGCTCGTCGATCGGACCGGCGACGTAGCGGTGGCTGGCCGGCACCAGCAGCGCGCCGAGCAGCGGCAAGCGCACCTGTCCGCCGTGGGTATGGCCGGCGATGGTCAGCGCGGCGCGCGGCGGGATCGCCGGGAAGATGTCGGGGTTGTGGGTCAGCGCGATCACCGGCGCGTCGTCGCCGACGGCGGCGAAGGTGCGCGCGACCTGCGGATGGCCTTCCCAGAAATCGCCGATGCCCGCCAGCCAGAACCGGCATCGGCCCAATTGCAGCTCGCGCGCCTGGTTCTCCAGCACCACCACGCCCGCCGACTCCAGCGCGCGGCGCACCCGGCCGCCGTCCTTCCACCAGTCGTGGTTACCGAGCACCGCATAGACCGGTTTGCGCGCGGTCAGCGGCTTCAGGTGCGCGGCGATCTCCTCCGGCGGCACGTAGGTGCCCAGGAACACGCTGAGAATCACGTAGTCGCCGGCCATCAGCACGGCCTTCGAATCGCTGTCGACCAGGCGCCGCACGACGCGGTCGAGGTTGTCCACGCCGTTGCGCGGCGAACCGGTATGCGTGTCGGCGATCACGTCCAGGCGCAGGCCGTCGCAGGCCGCCGGCCAGTTCGGCAGCGCCATCGCGTAGTCGCGCTCGACCAGGCGGCCCGGCTCGATCACGAAGCCCCACACCGCCAACCCCAGCAGCACCAGGCCCAGCAAGGACAACGGCAGGCGCCAGCGGCGCAGGAAGCGCGACAGCCTGCGTCTCATGCCGGATCGGCACCCGCGGCGGCACGCTCGGACGGCAGCCTGGCTTCCTCGCGCAGCAGCCGCCAGGCGCCGAAGGTCATGGCGCCGGCCACCAGCAGGCCCGCGCCGAACACCACGCTGGAGCCGAACGCGGACAGCGCCTTGTGCACCCAGACGAAGGTGAGATCGCCGCCGCGATAGACCACCGTGTCGATGGCCGCGCCCGCCTTGTAGCGCCATTCGCGCCCCACCCGCGTATAGATGGTCTCGCGCGCCGGCTTGGCCAGCGAGAATTCGCTGGCGCGGGTCACGATCTGCACGATGGCCACCAGCATCGGGAACGGCGAGGCGGCCAGCGCCGCGAAGCCGAGCATGATCGCGAAACCCGGGATCAGCAGCGCCGGCCGGATGCCGAAGCGCGAGAGCAGCCAGCGCGTGACCAGCAGCTGCACCGCCAGCGTGAGTCCGTTCACGGCCAGGTCGATCCTGGCGTAGTAGGCCGTGCTCTGCGCCGGATCGGTGAACAGGCGGCGCACGATCGCCGCCTGCTCGTTGTACAGCAGCGTGCCCACGCCCACGCCGAAGATGGTCAGCACCGCCAGCCAGCGCAGCAGCGGCTCGCGCGCGATCAGTTTCAGGCCGGCGAAGACGCCGCCGCCCATCGGCACCTCACCGCTGGCTAGGTTGCGCTCGCGCTCGCGGGCGACGGCGACCCGGCGCAGGCGCAGCACGCATATCACGCACACGAGCAGGAAACCGGCCGAGACCAGCATCAGGTTGGCGATGCCCACGCGCTCGACCAGGCTGCTGGTCAGGATCGGCCCCGCGAAGGCACCGACCGTCCCGGCCGCGCCGATGTAGCCGTAGTAGCTGCGCGCCTCGGCATTGCTGAACACGTCGGCCATGAAGCTCCAGAACACCGCCACCGCGAACAGGTTGAACACGGTGATCCAGAGGAAGAAGGCCATGCCCCGCCCAGGCATGCCGCTGTCGAAGGCCAGGTAGAACAGCAGCAGGGTGACGATGAAGAAGCCGTACACCACCGGCAGGAACACGCGCCGCGGGAAGCGGCTCACCAGCGCGCCGTAGGCCGGCTGCAGCAGCAGCATGATCAGGAAGGTGCAGGTGAACAGCACCTGCAGGGTGAATTCCTTCAACGGCATGCCGCGCTCGGCGAAGAACGCGATCATCCACGGCGGAAAGATCGCCTGCACGTCGTTGGAGGCGCCCATGGCCTCGCGCACCGGACGCAGCACGTAATAGCCGCTGAGCAGGCAGAAGAAATACAGAAAGGCCCACATCAGCGGCGGCGAGGCCGCCAATGCCGCGCGGAGGCGTCCGATTCGTTGGCTGGCACTGGTGGCGTTCAAGCAGGCACCGGGTTCGTGGAGGGCATGCTGCGCCGCGGCACGTTAGCCGATGTCGTCGATCATTGCCATGTCCGGCCGGCTCCTTCCATGCATGACAGAGTCCTGAGGTTGCCATGCTTGGCGAACCGTCACCACGCCAGGCCGTCCAGCCCGGTCATCCCTGGCCGGGCGTTCGCATCGATGCGCGCCAGTGGCGCGCAAGCATCGATGCCCACCCCGATTGTGCGTCGCAACAAGAGCATATGCTCTACACCCCCGGCCTACTTTCGGTCGATGCCAGAGACCCCCGCCCCTTACGACTACATCATCGTCGGCGCCGGTTCGGCCGGCTGCGTGCTGGCCAACCGCCTCACCGAGGATCCGGCGGTGCGCGTGCTGTTGTTGGAGGCCGGCCCGCGCGACTGGAATCCCTTCATCCACATGCCGGCCGGCCTGGCCAAGCTGGTCGGTCGCAAGGGCATCAACTGGAACTACGACACCGCGCCCGAGCCGCAGCTGGACAACCGCCGCCTGTGGTGGCCGCGCGGCAAGGTGCTGGGCGGTTCCAGCTCGATCAACGCGATGTGCTACATCCGCGGCGCGCAGGCCGACTACGACGAGTGGGCGGCGCTGGGCGCCGAGGGCTGGGACTGGCAGGCGGTGCTGCCCTACTTCAAGCGCAGCGAGGGCAATACCCGCGGCGCGGACGCGCTGCACGGCGGCGACGGCCCGCTGACGGTCTCCGACCTGCGCTACGTCAACCCGCTGTCGCAGGTGTTCATCGACGCCGCGCAGCAGACCGGCCTGCCGCACAACCGCGACTTCAACGGCGCCGAGCAGCTCGGCGCCGGCCTGTACCAGGTCACCCAGCGCGAGGGCGCGCGCTGTTCCTCGGCGCTGGCCTACCTGGAGCCGGCCAGGGCACGGCTCAACCTGCACGTGGAGACCGGCGCGCTGGTGCAGCGCGTGCTGATCGAGGGCGGCCGCGCCACGGGCGTGGCCTACCGCCTGCGCGGCCGCGCGCTGCAGGCGCATGCCGGCCGCGAGGTGCTGCTGTGCGGCGGCGCGATCAACTCGCCGCAATTGCTGATGCTCTCGGGCATCGGTCCGGCGGGGGACCTGCGCCGCCACGGCATCGACGTGCGCGTCGACGCGCCCGGCGTCGGCGCCAACCTGCAGGACCACCTCGATGTCTGCACCCTGCGCCACTGCACCCAGCCGCACCTGAGCTACGACCGTGCCGGCGACCTCGGGGTGGCCTACCGCTACTACCTGCACGGCCATTCCGGCCCCGGCAGCAGCAATATCGCCGAGGCCGGCGGCTTCGTGCGCTCGTCCCTGGCCACCGACGCCCGTCCCGACATCCAGCTGCACTTCGTTCCGGCGATGCTCGACGACCACGGCCGCCACCGCCTCAAGGGCGACGGCTTCACCGTGCATGCCTGCTACCTGCGCCCGCGCAGCCGCGGCCGCATCGCCCTGGCCAGCGCGGATCCGGGCGAGCCGGCGCGCATCGAGGCCAACTATCTCAGCGACCCGGACGGCTTCGACCTGAAGATGATGCTCGAATGCGCCAAGCTCTCGCGCGCGCTGTTCGCGCAGAAGGCCTTCGATCCCTACCGCGGCGCGCCGATCTTCCCGGCCCGCGACGACCTCGACGACGCCCAGCTGGTCGCCTTCATCCGCGCCAAGGCCGAGACCATCTACCACCCGGTCGGCACCTGCCGCATGGGCGGGGACGCGGCCTCGGTCGTCGACCCGGAACTGCGGGTGCGCGGCGTGGAGGCGCTGCGCGTGATCGATGCCTCCGTGATGCCGACCCTGATCGGCGGCAACACCAACGCGCCGACCATGATGATCGCCGAGCGCGCCTCGGACCTGATCCGCGGCAAGATCGCGCGGCGGGCCGCGCCGGCCGCCGCGGCCGGACACGACGCCCGGCTCGCGGTCACCGCCTGAGGCGGTACCGCCGCCGTCTCAGGGCGCCGACAGGTAGCGCTCGGCCCAGTATTCCTTCAGGAACCGCTCGAACTGCGCGTCGGACATCGCGTCCTTCTTGCGCCGGTTGTCCGCGACCTGCTTCTTGAACTCGTCGGTGCGCCTGTACCGCTCGAACCGCTCGTCGCGGAAGCGCTCGAACTCCGCCAGGGAGAGGTTGCGCCGGTCGGTCTGGATGCCTTCCTTGACGGTCGCCACGATGTAGCGCTCGTAGGTGGTGGCGTACCCCATGTGCACGTACTCGGCCTGCTCGCCGTCGGGCACGATCAGGGTGCCGGTGTACCAGTCGGCGACGACGTCCTGCCGGCCCGGGAACAGTTCCTGCATGCCGTCGACGGCGAGCTCCTCCTCGTCCTCGACCTCGGGGCGCCCCTGCTGCCGGTAGCCCTTGACCTTCCTGAGGTAGAGCTTCCCCTGCACCAGCTCCCACGTGGCGACGTAGCCGCGCCACAGGGCCGTATGCGGCGCATCGAAGCGCGGCGCCTTGTCGCCGAGCGTTTCCAGATAGCGGTCGAGGGGATTGGTATTGAGCGCGTACTGCTTGCCGTCGATCAGGATGACGTCGGGCATCTGCGCCGTGGCATGCGCCTGGGAAAGCACGCCCACCAGGGCGAACAGCAGCACCAGCAATGCCTGTCTCACGAATCCCCCCTCGCGTCCGTTTGCGAGCGTCCAGGGTACAACGCCCGGCGAGCCGCGGACGTCCGCGGGCGCGCCTATCGTTGCGGGATCAGGCTCAGGTCCTCGCGGTAGCTCCAGGTCTCGGCGCTGGCCTCGGCCACCGACGCCGCCAGGTCGTCCTGCAGTGCCGGCGTGGCGGCCAGCCGCTCCAGCCCGCCGTCGTGCGCGTCGTAGCTCTTCCAGTCCTCGCGCGCCACCATCAGCATGTACTGCGGCACGGCGCCCCCCACCACCTTCTCGTACCAGGTGTAGGGCGGCGCGGCGCGGTCGGCCAGCAGCGCCTGGCGCGCGGCCTGCACGGCGCGTTCGAAGCGCGCGCGGCTGCCCGGCCGCAGCGTGTAGTGGAAGACCTGGACGCGCTTGCTCGGCGTCCACCGTTCCAGCGGAAACCCCGTGCTCAGCTCGCGCCGCAGGCGATAGCTGGCGCGATCGGCGGTGTCGGCGTAGGGCGTGACGTTGCGCCCGGCATCGGCGCCGTCGCCGGCCGGATCGACGCGGCGGTCGAACGCGGCGAAGGGCGCGCCGAAACTGCCGTCAACGAACAGCCCCGCGCGCGCGCCGTCGCCGACGTACCAGCCGTACCAGACCAGCGGATCGCGCTTGTCGCGGTGCCAGGCCAGGTGCCGGCGATAGCCGGCGTCGAAGCGCGCCTCCATTCCGGGTTTGAGGGTGTAGGCGAACAGGTGCGCGGCATCGCCGCTGTCGCGCAGCGACTGCGCGCGGGCGCCGCCCGCCATCGCCAGGCAGCCGGCCAATGCGGCCAGCAGGCTCGTCCAACCACGCATGTGCGTCTCCCGTCACGATGTCGGCGGCAGCTTAGGCGCCGTGGCGGGCGGCGACTATTTCAAATCCGCGCGCGAGCGTTCAAGCCCCTAGAATGGAGCGATGCCGCCCGACTTCAGACGCCTGTCGGTGTTCCGCGCCGTGGTCAACCACGGCGGCGTGATCGCGGCCGCGCGGGTGCTGCACAAGTCGCCGTCGGCGGTGACCTACGACCTGCAGCAGCTCGAGCGCGCGCTCGGCGCGCGGCTGTTCCGCAAGGCCGGCCGGCGCCTGGCGCTGACCGCGCAAGGACGCACGCTGGCCGCCTCCATCGAGCGCGCCTACCTCGACCTGCAGCATGCCTGGGACGGCGCGGCCGGCGGCGCCGAAACCCCGGAGCCGCTGCGCATCGCCTGCGTCTCCGGCTACGGCCGCTACCGCCTGCTGCCGGGCCTGCTGGCGCGACTGCCGCGCGAGCGCCCGCTCGAGGTGCTGTTCCGCACCGCCAACGAAGTGCTCGCGCTGCTGGAGAGCGGCCGCGTCGGCCTGGGCGTCAGCTATCGCCCGCTGGTCACCGCCGGCATCGCCTCGGCGCCGCTGGCCGAGGAGACCTTGGTGCTGGTGGGCCCGAAGGCCGCGCGGCGCGCGCCCGCGCCGCAGGAGATCGCCGCCCTGCCCTTCGTCACCTACGAGGAATTCGACTACGTCTTCTTCCGCTGGTTCGAGGCCCACGATCTCGCCCTCCCGCAGCCGTGGCGGCGCGTGGACCATTTCGACGAGCTGGAGGAAGCCCTGGAAAGCGTGGCCTGCGGGCGCGGCTGGTCGGTGGTGCCGTTCGACGCGGCCAACGGACGCGCCTACCGCACGCGGGTGCGCATCCACCACCTGCAGCGGCGCGTGTGCCACAACCAGATCCACCTGGTCGGCAGCACGCAGGCGCTGCAGGGCGAGGACGCGGCGCTGGTGCGGCAGGCGGCCTCGGCCTAGCTTCCGGTCTCCAATCGCGCCTGCCGCGCCGGCGCTAGGCGCGGACCGGCTCGCCGAGCATCGGCGGCAGCGGGCAATGCAGGACCGCGCAGATCGTGCGCAGCAACTCGGCCTCGGCCACGCAGACGCGTCCGTCGTGGCCGATGGTGGCGGTGACCGACTCCACCATCGCCTGCTTGGCCAGCGGATCGAGCGCGTCCAGCGCCTCCCAGACCGGATCGAGCGCGCGCACGCCCTCGGCCGAGGGCGCGTACGGCACGTGATCGCGCGGCAGCACGCGCTGCATGCCGGCCAGATAGGCGCGCTGCGCGGCGGCGGCATCGGCATTGCCGGCCCGCGCCACCACCGCCAGCAGGGCGGCGAACTCCTGCTTCACGCCGCCGGGCTTGCGGCGCCCGAAGCGGACGTAGCGCGCGGGATCGAGCGCCTCGCGCACCTGCACCTGCAGCAGCCGGCCCAGGCAGTACTCGAACAGCGAGACCTCACCGTCGGTGTTGACCGCGGCATGCACCGTGTCCAGGAACGCGTCCAGCTCCGGGCGCGGGCGCTGGCGCAGCAGCGGAAAGGTCAGCGACGCCAGCGGCAGACGCTGCGCCGGATGCAGGCCGGCGACATGCTCGCGCCGCAGCGCGCGCGCGGCCTCGGCGGCCTCCGCGCCCATGCGCGAGGCGATCTCGCCGAACTGCTTCCCGGCGATGGCGGCGTCCTCATCGAGCAGCAGCGCCAGCAGCAGCGGCATGGCCGACGCGCGCTGCCGGGCCAGCGCATGCAGCGCGGCGGGCAGCGCGGAGACGATGGCGTCGGCCAGGCGGTAGTCGTCCGCCTGCGGCTGCGCCACCTGCGCCACCACCATCGGCGGCGTCACGTCCAGGCGCGCGTCCGCCGGCGGCAGCGGCGGCGGAATCGCGGCCTGGGCGCCGACCAGCCCCAGGCGCACGTCCTCCTCCAGGCCGTGCGGCGGCTGCGCCGTCCATCGCGCCTGCAGCGCGGCCAGATGTTCGGAACGGAAGCCGGGTTCCAGCGCCCGGATGCGCTGCAGGATCGGCGGGTGCGTGGCGAACAGTTTGCTGAAGGCGTGGCCGCCGAAGCCCACGCCGTCGCCGAACAGCATGTGGCTGACCTCCTCGGCGTTGCCGCGATCGGACAGCTTCGAGCCCTCGTGCAGCCCAGCGATCTTCTTCAGGGCGCCGGCCAGGCCGGCGGTCTGGCGGGTGAACTGCACGGCCGAGGCATCGGCCAGGCTCTCGCGCGAGCGGCTGACGCCGGCCTTGATCATGCGGCCGAAGAACAGGCCGATGTAGCCGATGGCCATCGCCGCCAGCGCCGCCAGCAGCAGCGGCCCGACGCCGCGCCCCCGTCCGCCGCTGCCATGCTGGAGCACCTTGCGGCCGATCAGGCCGAGCATCAGGATGCCGAACAGCACGCCCATCAGGCGGATGCCCAGGCGCATGTCGCCGTTGAGGATGTGGCTGAACTCGTGGGCGATCACGCCCTGCAGCTCGTCGCGGTTGAGCCGCTCCAGCGCGCCGCGGGTGACGGCGATGGCCGCGTCGGAAGGCGAATAGCCGGCGGCGAAGGCATTGATCGCCGCCTCCTCCTCCAGCACGAAGAGCTTGGGCACCGCCACGCCCGAGGCGATGGCGATTTCCTCGACCACGTTGCGCAGGCGGCGCAACTGCGGGTCGACGGTGTTCTCCGGCACCGCCACGCCGCCGAACTGCGCGGCCAGGACCGCGCCGCCGCCACGCAGCGAGGCGATGCGGTACAGCGAGCCGAAGCCGATCACCGCCAGCGTCAGCACCGTGCAGACGGCGATCACGCCGCCAGCGTGGCCGGCGCCGAGCAGCACCAGCGCCACCGCGTTGACCGCCGCGACGATGCCCAGGATCGCCAGCGCGAACAGCGCTATCAGGCGCATGGAGCTGCGCCGGGCGGCGGCCTGTTGTTCGAAGAAGTTCATGGCGGCCGGCTGGGGACGAAGCGGCGTGCGGCGGCGTTGCGGCCGCCGCTCGCGATCGCGCCTGTCAGAACTGGACCTTGGGCGCCTCGCGCACCTGCGCCTGCCGCTCGGCCGGGATCTCCAGCGCCGCCGCCGGCGCGAAGCCGAACATGCCCGCGACCACGCTGGAGGGGAAGACCTCGCGTTTGTTGTTGTAGGCCATCGTGGCGTCGTTGTAGGCCTGGCGGGCGAAGGCGACCTTGTTCTCGGTGCTGGTCAGCTCCTCGGTGAGCTGCATCATGTTCTGGTTGGCCTTCAGGTCCGGATAGGCCTCCGAGACCGCCAGCAGCCGGCCGAGCGCCCCGTTGAGCGCGCCCTGCGCGGCCGCCAGCTCGGACATGGCCGCCGGATCGCCGGGGCTGGCCTTGGCCGCCGACAGGCCGGCGACGGCGGCGCCGCGGGCGGCGATCACCGCCTCCAGCGTTTCGCGCTCGTGCTGGAGGTAGCCCTTGGCGGTCTCGACCAGGTTGGGGATCAGGTCGAAGCGTCGCTGCAGCTGCACGTCGATCTGCGCGAAGGCGTTCCTGTAGCCGTTGCGGGAGGTGATCAGGCCGTTGTAGATCCCCACCGCCCAGACGCCGAGTCCGATCACAATCACCAGCAGGATCAATGCCGTAATCATCAAACCTCCCCTTGTTCATGCAATTTTGAAATCAGGCGTTATGATCGCCTGCAGCAGAGCATATGTCAGGGGAGGCCTCCCGATGAAAGACCCCAACAGCCGGCGTCGCCGGCGGACGATGCGCCTCGGCCTGGTTGGACTGCTGCTGCCGATCACCCTCGGCACCGCCGCGCAGACCCCGCAACGACTCAACACACAGCCGGTCGCCTCCACCGCCCTCGCGCCCGCCCAGGCCGCCGCCGGCGCCGCCTATCAGCCGCCTCCCGAGTACCGCATGCCACCGGCCGCCGGTTTCGACGCGCGCGTGTTCGAGGCGATGGCGCAGGAACTGGTCGCCAACCAGCGCGTGCCAGGCATGGCGCTGGCGATCGTGCAGGGCGGACGCATCCTCACCGCGCGCGGCTACGGCATCACCGACGTGCGCAACGCCGAGCCCATCGACAGCCACACCGTCTTCCGCCTGGCCTCGCTGTCGAAGGCCTTCGCCGGCACCGTCACCGGCCTGCTGGTCAACGAGGGCGCGCTGCGCTGGGACACGCGGGTGGCCGACTACATGCCCGCGCTGCAGTTCTCCAATCCCGACGCCGCCCGCCAGCTCACCGTGGCCGAGGTGCTCAGCCACCGCGTCGGCCTCACCCACAACACCTACGACCGCGACCTGGAAGGCAACGCCGACTACAACTCGCTGGTGCAGCGCCTGGCCTATGCGCCGATGAACTGCGCGCCCGGCGAATGCTACGGCTACCAGAATATCGCCTTCAGCCTGATCGGCGACGTGGTCTTCGGCGCCAGCGGCCAGTTCTACAGCGAGGCGGTCAGTCGCCGCATCTTCAAGCCGCTGGGCATGAACGACGCCAGCTACGGCCTGGAAGGCATCGAGGCCAGCCCGCGCTGGGCCAGGCCGCACGTACGCGCCGGCGGCGGCTGGATGTCGCTCACGCCCAAGCCGAGCTACTACCGCGTCGCGCCGGCGGCCGGCGTCAATGCCAGCATCAGCGACATGGCGCAATGGCTGCTGGCCCAGGGCGGCCATCGTCCCGACGTGCTGCCCGCGCCGCTGCTGGCCACCCTGCACGCGCCGCTGGTCTCCACGCCGACCGAAATGCGCGGCGGCGCCAGCTCCTGGCGGCGTCAGCGCCTGTACGACGCCGGCTACGCCATCGGCTGGCGCGTGTACGACTACGCCGGCCATCGCCTGGTGTTCCATGCCGGCGCGGTGCAGGGATACCGCGGCATGGCGGCGCTGCTGCCCGAGCGCGACCTCGGCGTGGTGATCCTGTGGAACAGCGAGAGCAGCCTGCCTTCCGGCCTGCTGCCGACCATCCTCGACCGCGCCATCGGCCTGCCGGCGCAACGCTGGCTCGACGTCGACCCCTCGTACGAACTGCTCTATGCCAACGGCGCGCAACCGGCCGCGCCCGGCACCACCGACCTGCGCCAGGCGCCCGTCCAGGGCGGACCGGAAGCCACCTCGGCCAACGCGCAGCCGGACTGACGGCGTCGCGGCCGCGTGCCGCGCCGCCCGCCCCTTCCCGTCCCTTCCGCCCGGTCCCCTCCTCCGAGAGCGGCGCCCGGGCCTTTGCGCGGGCAATAAAAAACTCCCTCTCCGCCTGGGCTTGCGGAGAGAGAGTTCCTGATTACGACTAATCGGGTCTGGCTTACATCAGCGGGGCCGGCGCAGCGGGGATCGCTACGGACGCGGCTCGCTTGGCCTTCTTTTTGGCAGCCTTTTTCGGGGCCTTCTTCTTGGCGGCCTTCTTCTTGGCAGTCTTTTTCTTGGCGGCCTTCTTGGTGGCCTTCTTGGCGACCTTCTTCTTGGCTACCTTCTTCTTGGCAGCTTTCTTGGCGGTCTTCTTGGCAGCCTTCTTGGCGGGACGCTTCGCGGCCTTCTTGGCGGCCTTCTTCACGGTCCTCTTCTTGGCAGCCTTCTTGGTGGTCTTCTTGGCGGCCTTGCGGGTAGCCTTCTTGGCGACCTTCTTCACTGCCTTCTTGACGGCTTTCTTAGCGGCTTTCTTCGCCGGTTTCTTGGCGGCGGACTTCTTCTTTGCGGCTTTCTTGGCCATGTGATGGCTCTCCTCGTCAGTGGAACTATCGGGTACTGCAGCCCAGAGTGAAACAGCGCCACGGGTATCGGACCCGCGACCAACCGCCAACGCGCCAGGCGCGCCGGAACGGATTCCTGCCACCGCCCGCGACGGCGGGCGGCAATAAAAAACCTGCGGCGCCGGACAGCGCCGCAGGTACTGGATTGGGGTGACGTCGCGTTTTCGCAGGGGAGACGACGCCTGATTCCACCGTGATGAAATGCCGGGCAGAGGTCTGTTTTGTACTGCGCGTTTGCGTTGTAGTTTGACTCACTCGCTTCGGCGGCAACGTCTGTTGTGGCGAAACCTAATCACGGTTTTTTCCACTGTCAACACCCCCGCGTAAATTTTTTCGCGGGCGACTCGCGGCCGCCGCCCGACTCGGAAGCGTCTTCGCCGCGCCGGGATCGCGCACCGACATGCCGACGACGCGTCCGCGTCGTCGAGGCGTTTTCGCGAAACTACTTTTTTTCAGAGGTTTCCTGCGCGATGCATCGCGCGCGGCAAGGTCGCGGCGCATCCGCGCCGTCGCGTCGACGAAGCGCCGCCGGCGATGCGAACAAGGTGTATCGGACCTGTCCGTGGCCGTGCCGACGACGGCGCGTTTCCGGCACCGCAACAGCCCATTTGCGCAAAACTGCGCAAACTTCCGGCGCCTCCCGCCCCCTGCGCGAAGGGTGCGCGCACCCGTTTCGCGAAGCGCGTCGGCGTCGCGCGCGACCGGCGTCGGCGAGATCGAGCGACGGTTTCCGGTAGCGGCGATCGCGGCCGGACACGACGTCGATGCGTCCCTCGCGCGAGCTTGCGCCGCGCGTTCGGACGGCGGCGCGGCGCCGGAAACGACACCGGCCGCACATGGCGGCCGGTGTCGGGAAGCTGCCGGGCGCCAGGCCCGGTGCGCAGGACGTCAGTGCTCGTCGTCCTCGATCAGCTCGGCGTAGTCGTCCGGGTTCAACAGCTCGTTGAGCTGGTCGGGCTCGCTCGCCTCGACCACGAACAGCCAGCCCTCGCCGTAGGCGTCCTCGTTGATGGTCTCCGGCTTGTCGGCCAGCGCCGAGTTCACCGCGGTGACCGTGCCGGAGACCGGCGAGTAGACATCGGAAGCGGCCTTGACCGACTCCACGACCGCGCAGGCGGTGCCCGCCTCGACGCTGTCGCCGACGCCCGGCAGGTCGACGTAGACCAGGTCGCCCAGCAGGCCTTGCGCATGATCGGAAATGCCGATGGTGACTTTGCCATCGCCCTCCACGCGGGCCCACTCGTGGGATTTCATGAACTTCAGGTCGCCTGGGATCTCGCTCATCGGGGGCTCCGGAAACGGGGAGTCTGGGGGAAGGTGGTCGGTAGTTTAAGCGAAGGGAATCGGCGCTGTCAGACGCGGCGTGAAGCCGGTCGGCCGGCGCGGCGCCGGCGACAGCCGCGCGCTAGCCGGCCACGGCCTGCCCGTCGCGCACGAACGGAAACTTCACCACCCGCACCGGCACTTCCTTGCCGCGGATGTCCACGCGCACCTCGCCCGTCTCGCCGGCGGGGACGCGCGCGAAGGCGATCGCCTTGCCCAGGGTCGGCGAGAAGGTGCCGGACAGGATCTCGCCCTCGCCGCCGGCGGTGAGCACCTTCTGGCCATGGCGCAGCACGCCCTTCTCGTCCATCACCAGGCCGATCATCTGCCGCGGCACGCCGCCGGCCTTCTGCTTCTCCAGCGCCTCGCGCCCGGTGAAGGCGCGCGGCGTGCCGGGTTCGACCTCGTCGAGCGCGATCGTCCATGCCAGCGCCGCCTCGTAGGGCGACACGCTCTCGTCCATGTCCTGGCCGTAGAGGTTCATGCCCGCCTCCAGGCGCAGCGTATCGCGCGCGCCGAGTCCGGCCGGCTTCACGCCCGCCGCCAGCAGCGCATCCCACAAGGCGACGGCCTGCTGTTCCGGCACGATGATCTCGAACCCGTCCTCGCCGGTGTAGCCGGTGCGGGCGACGAAGACCTCGATGCCCTCGCGCGTCTTCGCTTCCCCGGCGGCGAACTTGCCGAGCTTGCCGATGCGCTCGCCGTCGGCCTCGGCGATCAGCCCGAGCGCCTTCTCGCGCGCGTTCGGCCCCTGCACCGCGATCATCGCCAGCTCGGGGCGCTCGCGCACCTCGATGCCGAAGGGCGCGGCCTGGGCGAGGATCCAGGCCAGGTCCTTCTCGCGGGTGGCGGCGTTGACCACGATGCGGAACCAGGATTCGTCGAGGTAGTAGACGATCAGGTCGTCGATCACGCCGCCCTGCGCATTCAGCATGCAGGTGTAGAGCGCCTTGCCGGGCTTCTTGAGCTTGTCCACCGAATTGGACACCAACTGGCGCAGGAACTCGCGCACCCGCTCGCCGCGCAGGTCGACCACGGTCATGTGCGAGACGTCGAACATGCCGGCGTCGCGGCGCACCTGGTGGTGCTCCTCGATCTGCGATCCGTAGTTGAGCGGCATGTCCCAGCCGCCGAAGTCGACCATGCGGGCGCCGAGGGCGCGGTGGGCATCATTGAGAACGGTCTTCTGGGACATCGGCGCGGCCTGCGGGGGAAAGACCGCCATTATTCCAGAGGCCGCGCGCGAAGGCATTGCGCCCCGCGGCCGCGGCGCGGCTACTCCATCAGCGGGATGATCCGCACGGCCGGCGCGCTGAGCGTGGCCTGCGCGTCCGCCCATTGCGGATGCCAGGGCAACTCGATGCCCGAGCCCTGGCCGTGCGCCGCGGTACGGAAGCGCTTGACCGTCCCGTCCGTCAGGCGCAGCACGATCTCCTCGGCGCGGCCCGGCGCGAACACGATGCCGAGCGCGCGCACCTTCGGCGCCAGGAAGCGCAGCGGCCCGGCCTTCTCGCGCACGCCGCGCTCCATCACCTGCGCCGCCTCGGTCAGCTGCGCATAGCGCATGCGCGTGCCCTGCGGCGGCCGCGCGCGCAGGCTGTAACCGAGCGTGGTCGTCCCCTTGGGCTGGTTGACGCGCAGCCTGGCGCCCGCATCCGCCCAGTCCTGCCGCAGCGGCAGGTGCAGGGTGCCGTCGGCGTCCACGCGCAGCGGCACGATCTCGCGGCCGACGACGGCCTCGATGCGAAAATCCGCCGGCAGCTTCCCGCCCCGCCCGCTCGGCTGCGCGTAGAAGCGCGACGGCGCGAAGACCTGCTGTTCGTCCACCTCGCGCAGCAGCAGCGCGATGCGCGCCAGGTCCTTGTACGGCACCTCGGCCGCGGGCGCCGCGAACGGCGGCGACGCCAGGCATGCCAGGAGCGCGGCGCATGCGAACCGCCGCATGCGCGCTGCCGCGCCGTTCACGCCGGCTCCACCACCAGCGTCATGCCGTCGACGGCGACGATCCTGACCATGGCGCCGCCCGGAAGATCGGCGCCGGCCACGTCCCAGTAGGCGTCGGCGATCTGCACCCTGCCCCGCCCCTGTTCGATCGCGCGCTCCAGCGGCACCACCCGGCCGATCAGCGCGGCGGCGCGCCGGTTCAACGCCGGCTGGTCGGAAGCGCGGCCGCCGCCGCGGAACCAGCGCCGGCAGACGGCGACGAAGAAGAAGCTCAGCGCGGCGAACAGCACCGCCTGCCCCAGCAGCGGCATGCCGGGGAACAGCAGCGTCACCAGGAACATCACCCCGGCGGCGAAACCCAGCCACAGCAGGAACGCGCCGGGCGCGAAGGTCTCCGCCGCGATCAGCAGCAGCGCCAGTCCCGCCCAGGCGTAGACGATCCAGGGCATGGCCTCAGCCTCCCATGCGCGTGGGCAGCGGCGGCGCGGCGGCCGGGGACCGCTGCAGGGTCTCCTTGGTCAGCTCGGCGATGCCGCCGAGCGCGCCGATGATGGAGGTCGACTCCATCGGCATCATCACGAACTTCTGGTTGGGCGCCTCGGCCAGCGCCTTGAAGGCCTCGATGTACTTCTGCGCCACGAAATAGTTGATGGCGTTGACGTTGCCGCCGGCGATGGCGTCGGAGACCAGCTGCGTCGCCTTGGCCTCGGCCTCGGCCAGGCGCTCGCGCGCCTCGGCCTCGCGGAAGGCGGCCTCGCGCTTGCCTTCGGCCTCCAGGATCGCCGCCTGCTTCTCGCCCTCGGCGCGCAGGATCTCGGCCTGGCGATGGCCCTCGGCCTCGAGGATGTTGGCGCGCTTCTCGCGCTCGGCCTTCATCTGCCGCGCCATCGAATCGACCAGGTCGCGCGGCGGCTGGATGTCCTTCAGCTCGATGCGGTTGACCTTCAGGC
This sequence comes from Luteimonas aquatica, assembly GCF_022662575.1. Taxonomy (GTDB): domain Bacteria; phylum Pseudomonadota; class Gammaproteobacteria; order Xanthomonadales; family Xanthomonadaceae; genus Luteimonas; species Luteimonas aquatica. The sequence continues at coordinate 253,053 of NZ_JALBFU010000003.1, forward strand.
CCCAGGGGTGGGTCGCCGCGTCCACGGCGACCAGCACCTTGGCGTTGATCTCGTCGCGCTTGGACAGCGACTCGTCGAGATCGAGCGAGCCGATCGCCGTGCGGATGTTGGTCATCACCAGGTTGAGGACGGCCACCTCCAGCTGCGCCACCTCGTAGGCGGCCTTGGCGGCGTCCAGCACCTGGAAATAGACCACGCCGTCGACCTTGACCACGGCGTTGTCCTTGGTGATCACGTCCTGGCTGGGCACGTCCATCACCTGTTCCATCATGTTGATCTTGCGCCCGACGCTCTGGTAGACCGGGATCAGCACGTGCAGCCCCGGGTCGAGCGTGTGGGTGTACTTGCCGAAGCGCTCCACCGTCCATTCGTAGCCTTGCGGCACCATGCGCAGCATCTTCGCCAGGAAGATCACCGCGGCGAACACCACGACGACGGCAAGCAGGAATCCAGCGGACATCGCGTCTCTCCCCTCTCCTTGAATGCCGCCAGTATAGGCGCGGGCGGACGCCCGGACCGTGCCGCGGCCGGACGCGGCGCCGGCGGCGGGCGCGGCGGCGGATGCCAGGGCGGGCGGCGGCCCGGCGCTCAGCGTCCCCCTGCCGGCTCCACCCACTTGGCGAACACCCGGTCGATGTCGCCGTCGGAGACCGGCTTGCCGGCCTGGAGGTCTTCGGCCTGGCCGAACAGCGGGATGATCATCGCCATGCCGTCGATCTTGGTCTTCAGGCGCAGGCCCGGCGGCTTCGACAGCAACCCGTCCCAGCGCGCGCGCACCTTCGCCCAGTAGTCGCGGGTGGCCTCCCAATAGGCGTAGGCCGGCTTGAAGTCGACGTCCTTGGTCTTCTGGTAGTCGTTGAAGCCGAACTCGCGGGCCAGCTCGATCTGCCTGCCGTCCGCCTCGCGCCGCACCTTGGTGTTGAACTGCTCGTGGGTCCAGCCGGCGGGCGTGATGGTGTGCCGGTTGACGGCCGAGATCGCGTTGTAGTCGCTGCGCTTGGTGTATTCGCGGCGCGGCAGCGGCCGCCAGCTCGGATCGCCGGTCCAGGTGGGGATGCCGTTGTCGTAGGTCCAGCGGCCGGTGCCGCAGTAGCGCGGCGCGTCGCTCACCTCGAACACGCACTGCGTCCAGGCGCCGCGGGTCTGCTCGGCCGGCAGCGCACGCACGGTCCAGGTCTGGTCGGCGCTGAACTCGAAGCGGTTCGGCGCCTCGTACACCCAATCCTGGCGCCAGTGCTTGGTGACGTGGCCGCTCTTCTCGTCCACCAGGATGTGCTGCAGCACCACCCTGGCCGGGGTGTCCTCCACCACGATCACCGTCTCGTTGCCGCCGCTGCGCATCGCCGGATGGCGCTCGTAGCCGGGCTGCAGCAGCACGGTCTCGTCGAAGGCGAAGTCGACGATGTACTCGCCCTGCATGGCCAGGATCGAAGCGTGGTCGCGCGTGCGGTCGGCGGCGGGGTGCGCCGCGCCGGCGGATGCGGGGCCTTGCGCGGCCGCGATGCCGGTTGCGAGTGCCGAGAGGGTCAGCACGGCTGCCATTTGCGGTTTCATGCGGTTTCTCTTCTTGGGACTGGACGGAGGTGTTCTGGGGAGACGTTCGCCGGGCGCGCTTACCATTCCAGCGCCAGGCTCATCGAGACGTTGCGGCCGGGCGAGGTGAAGCGGTCCACCACATTGGAACCGGGCGTCACCAGCGGCATGTCGCCGGCGTCGAAGTAGCGGCGGTCGGCCAGGTTGAACACGCCGACGTTGAAACGGGCGCCAGGCGTGAAGTCCCAGTGGGCCAGCAGGTCGAGCACGGCGTATCCCGGGGTCTGGCGGTAGTGCGCCGGCGCGCCGCTCTGCACGGGCGGCAGGCGGTCCTTGCGGCCGACGAAGCGGCCGGCCAGCTCCGCCCCCCAGTCCGCATGGTCGTAGGCCACGCCCAGCGTCGCGGTCAGCGGATCGACGCTGGCCAGGTGGGTCGTGACCGTCCGGTCCTCGATCACCCCGGGCGCCACCTCGACCGCCTCGGCGCCGCGGCCCTTGCCGCGCGACCAGGCGACGGCGCCGCGCAGCGACCATCCGCTCCAGGCATCCGACAGCGCGGCCAGATCCACGGAGGACTTCAGTTCGACGCCGTAGATGCGCACGTCGTCGATGTTCTGCGACTGGAAGACCTGCAGGCCTTCGGCGTTGAAGCCGATGAAGCGGGTCGAGTCGATGAAGTCGCGATAGGTGTTGTAGTAGGTCGACAGGCTGGCCGAGAGCGCCGGGCCGACGAAGCGCAGGCCGGCCTCGTAGCCGTTGCTGGTCTCCGGCTTGAGGTCGGGATTGGGGATCGCCGTGTAGCCGAACATCCGGTTGGTGAAGCCGATGTTGACGTCGTTGTAGGGCGGCGAGCGGAAGCCGCGCGAGTAGCCGCCGAACAGCGACCATTGCCCGGCGAAATGCCAGACCGCGCCCAGCTTCGGCGACACGCTGGTCTTGCGCAGGTCCGCGATCTCCAGGCCGGGGTTGTCCTCGCGGAAGATCGCGTCCGCTCGCGGCTTCAGCTCGTAGCGGTCCACGCGCACGGCCGGGATCAGGCGCAGGCGGTCGTCGGCCAGCGCGATCTCGTCCTGCACGTACAGCGCCGCGTTGGTGGTCCTGCTGATCGGGAAATCGCGCACCGGGAACACGTCCGGCAGCATCGCGTTGCTCACCGCGCCGCTGTCGAGGTTGTAGACCAGGCCGTCGCGCTTCTGCCGGGTCTCGGCGCGGGAGACGTCCAGGCCGTAGCTGAGCGTGTGGCGCGCGCCGCCGGTCTCGAACTCCTTGTGGAAATTGGCCTGCACGCCGTACAGGCGCTGGTCGAAGTTGAACTGGCGCTCGCGCCGCTCGTTGACGCCGCGCGACGTGCGGCGCACCTCCATCGTGTCCTGGGTGGTCTCGCTGTCCTGGCGGTAGACCTGCCAGTCCAGGCTGTCGGCGAACCAGGCGCCGACCTCGTCCATCTCGTGCGCCAACGATACGCGGGCGCGCGTCTGGTGATCGTCGCCGGTCACCAGGCGGTTGGTCGCGCCGGTGGATGCCTGCCGGCCGCGCATGCTGAGCAGATCGGTGTCGGCGCTGTCCTCGTTGCCTTCCACGGTCAGCTTGAAGCGCTGCGTCGCGCTCGGTTCGTACACCAGCTTGGTCAGCAGGCTGCGGCCGTCGCGGTCCTGCGGGTCGGTCCGGGTGCGCGCGGCGCCTTCGCCGCCGACGCGCCCCATGTTCTCGGTCTCCTTGCCCTGGCGATGGTCGACCGCGACCATCGCCGACCAGCGCTCGCTAAGGCGCGCCGCCGCGGTGGCGCCGGCGAACAGTCCGCTCCAGCTGCTTTCGTAGCCGAACTTCAGGCCGAAGTAGCTGTCCTTGCCCTCGCCCAGGTAGTCGGACGGATCCTTGGTGACGAAGGAGACCACGCCGCCCAGGGCGTCCGAGCCGTACAGCGAGCTGGTCGGCCCGCGCACCACTTCCACGCGCTTGAGCGTGTCGAGGTCGACGAAGTTGCGGTTGGCGTTGGAGAAGCTGCCGATGGAGAACGCGTCCGAGACCGGGATGCCATCGGTCTGGATGCGCACGCGGTTGCCGCCCAGGCCACGGACGCGGATGTCGCCGAGGCCGAAGCGGCCGAAGCTGGAGGTGACGCTGATGCCCGGCTCGTAGCGGAACAGGTCCTTCAGGTCGCGCGTGAGGGTCTCGTCCATGCGCGCGCGGTCGATGACGTCGACCGTGTTGGGCACGTCGGCGATGACGCGTTCGGTGCGCGTGGCGCTGACCACGACGCGGGTCAGCTCGGCGGTCTGTCCGGGCTCGGGGGCCTCCTCGGCCAGGGCGATGGAGGGCAATGCCAGGCACAGGGCCAGGGAAAGAGGATGCAGGCGCATGGATGGAAAGCTCACGTGGAGGAAACGGGGCGAGCTAGCATCCGGACGAGCCGGCGACGTGGCAGCCTGGAAAGGGCGGATGGGGAAAGCGGACCGGCAACAGGGCGGTGAGCCATCGCGGCGTTCGGCTCCCCGCCTGAACGCCGACGCCGGCGCGGCGCCGGGCCGGGTATCACGAAGCAGGCGCCACGCCGTTGCGCGCGGCGCCGGGGAATGCGCGGCGCCGGCGGAAGGCCGAGCGCGCGCCTCGCTGCATTACTTAGTCAGGATGAGCTTGTCGTTGCGCGTGTGGCGCAGGCGGTAGTACTCGTTGCCGTGGCGGATGCGCAGTTCGCGCTGGCCCTGCAGCAGGCGGGTGCTGTCGATCTCGATCGCCTCCTGAGGCGCGGGCTGGCGCTCGGCGGCGCGCGGCTCCTGCGCTGCGATGGGGGTGAGGTGCAGTTGCGGGCGGGCGGCGAGCATCGTCATGGCTCCGTCGATGGGAGTCATGATGCTAATGATTCTCATTTAAAAGTCAACCGAGATGCCCGTTCAGCGCATCGCGGCCTCGATCCGGCCCCACCCTGCCGCGTCGACCCGCGCCCCGACCGTCAGCGCCTCCAGGTTCTGCTGCAGTTGCTCCATGCGGCTGGCGCCCAGGATCACGCTGGACACGTGGGGGTTGCGCAGGCACCAGGCGATGGCCAGCGGCGCCGGCGCCACGCCCAGCTCCGCGGCCAGCGCCGTGAACGCGCGCGCCCGCTCCAGCCGCCGCGACGCCGCGTCGCCGAGGATCACGCCCTGCAGCTCGCGGTAGTGCGGATTGGCCAGCCGCGAGTCCGCCGGCACGCCCGCGTTGTACTTGCCGGTGAGCAGGCCGGAGGCGAGCGGCGACCAGACCGTGGTGCCGAGGCCGAAGGTCTCGTAGAACGGCGCGTACTCGACCTCCACCGGCTCGCGGTGCAGCAGGTTGTACTGCGGCTGCTCCATCGTCGGCGGCTGCAGGTGGTGTTCGCGCGCCACGGCATAGGCCTCGCGCAGCTGCGCCGCCGACCAGCCGGAGGTACCCCAGTACAGCACCTTGCCCTGCCGGATCAGCGTATCCATCGCCGCCACGCTTTCGGCAATCGGCACCTCGGGATCGGGGCAGTGGCAATAGAACAGATCGAGGTAGTCCACGCGCAGGCGCTTGAGCGCGGCGTGGCAGGCATCGTGCAGATGCTTGCGCGAGAGGCCGCGCTGCAGCGGCCGCGGCGCTTCCACCGCGCCGTTGAAGGCCTTGCTCGAGACCGCGTAGCCGTCGCGCGGCAGGCGCAGGTCGGCGAGCACGTCGCCCATCAGCCGCTCGGCGGCGCCGAAGGCGTAGTTCTCGGCGTGGTCGAAGGAGTTGATGCCGTGGTCCCAGGCGGCGGCGACCAGGTTGCGCGCGTCGCCGCGGGCGACGCCGTCGCCGAACGTCGCCCAGGTCCCGAACGACAGCGCCGAGAGCTGCAGACCCGACGAACCCAGACGACGGTATTCCATGTTGACTCCGTAAGCCGATAGGACGGTCGCGCTTCGCCGCCGCGCACGGGAGGGAGCGGACGGCGCGCCGATCCGGGCCGACCCTCTTCGAGCCCGGCGCATTCGCCCAGCGAATGCTAACCAATGAAGCACAGGGTAAGTTTAGCGTTTTGCGATGCATGGCTTGTAGAATGCGCGTCCTCCTCTCGGGGAGTAGCCCACTCGCGCATCGCGCGGGGCCGCGCGTCAACATGCTTGGCTGCGATTCGACGGATCGCCTGGCCATGGCGCGCGAGATGCCACTGCCGCGCTTCGGGCGCGGCGGTGGCGATCGGGCAAGACCGAAGGCAGACCGCGCGCGCTCCCGGACCGGGCCGTGCGCCGTCGGCCTTCGCCTGCGCGAGCGCCCGGTCCGATTTCGAGCTCCGATGGATGCGCTGACCGTCTCCACCTTCTCCGTCGCCCTCGCCGAGATCGGCGACAAGACGCAGCTGCTCGCGCTGCTGCTCGCCGCGCGCTACCGTCGGCCGTGGCCGATCGTGGCCGGCATCCTGGTCTCGACAATGCTCAACCACGCGCTCGCCGGGTCGCTGGGCGCGATGCTGACGCAATGGTTCTCGCCCGGCGCGATGCGCTGGTTCGTCGCCGGCAGCTTCATCGCCGTGGCGCTGTGGACGCTGAAGCCCGACAAACTCGACGAGGGCGCGTCCGCGCTGCCCCCGCACGGCGCCTTCGTCGCCACCACGATCGCCTTCTTCCTGGCCGAGATCGGCGACAAGACCCAGGTGGCGACCGTGCTGCTGGCCGCGAAATACTCGCCGCTGTGGCAGGTGGTGGTCGGCACCACGCTCGGCATGCTGCTGGCCAACGTGCCGGTGGTGGTGCTGGGCAGCCGTTTCGCCGACCGCCTGCCGCTGAAGGCGGCGCGCATCGTCGCCGCGCTGCTGTTCCTGGCACTGGGGGTATGGGTGCTCGTGAACGGATAGCGGACGCCCGGGCGGCGTCCGCCGCACGGAAGCGATCGGCGCGCCGCCCGCCTCGCCGCGCCTCCCGCCCCGATTCCGGCGCCGCTGCGCGGGGCGGCCGGGCGGATTTGTTGCCCCGGCTGGCGCCGTGCTCTAGGCTGCGCCGACTCTAGAGAAGGCGGGGAGCGGGATGGAGGCTTTGGGGCGGATCGGATTCGGATTGTTCGGGCTGGCGGTGCTGATCGGCATCGTCTGGCTGTTCTCGAACGACAAGCGCGCGGTGAACTGGAAGCTGGTGCTCACCGGCATCGCCCTGCAGATCGGCTTCGCCGCGCTGGTGCTGCTGGTCCCCGGCGGGCGCGACGTGTTCGATTCGCTCGGCCAGGGCTTCGTGAAGGTGCTGAGCTTCGTCAACGAGGGCTCCAACTTCATCTTCGGCCCGCTGATGGACGTGCCGGTGCTCGGCAAGACGCTGGCGGACACCGCCGGCGACACCTCGCCCGGGGCGGTGGGCAAGTACGGCTTCATCTTCGCCTTCCAGGTGCTGCCGACGATCATCTTCTTCTCGGCGCTGATGGGCGTGCTCTACCACCTCGGCGCGATGCAACTGGTGGTGCGGGCGATGGCCTGGGCGATCACCAAGGTGATGAAGGTCTCCGGCGCGGAAACCACCAGCGTCTGCGCCAGCGTGTTCATCGGCCAGACCGAGGCACCGCTGACCGTGCGCCCCTACATCCCGAAGATGACCGAATCGGAGCTGATCACGATGATGATCGGCGGCATGGCCCACATCGCCGGCGGCGTGCTCGCCGCCTACGTTGGCATGCTCGGCGGCGGCGATCCGGCGGCACAGGCCTTCTATGCCAAGCATCTGCTGGCCGCCTCGATCATGGCGGCGCCGGCGACCCTGGTCGTGGCGAAGGTCCTGATTCCGGAAACCGGCGAGCCGCTCACCCGCGGCACCGTGAAGATGGAAGTGGAGAAGACCACCAGCAACGTGATCGACGCCGCCGCCGCCGGCGCCGGCGACGGCCTGCGCCTGGCGCTGAACATCGGCGCGATGCTGCTCGCCTTCATCGCGCTGATCGCGCTGATCAACTGGCCGCTGACCTGGCTGGGCGAGATCACCGGCCTGGCCGGCGCGCTCGGCAAGCCCACCAACCTGGCCACCCTGCTCGGCTACGCCCTGGCGCCGATCGCGTGGGTGATCGGCACGCCCTGGGCCGACGCGACCACGGTCGGCTCGCTGATCGGCCAGAAGGTGGTGATCAACGAGTTCGTCGCCTACACGGAGCTGGCCAAGATCGTCAACGGCCAGGTCCCCGGCATCGCGCTGAGCAAGGAAGGCGGCCTGATCGCCACCTACGCGCTGTGCGGCTTCGCCAACTTCAGCTCGATCGCCATCCAGATCGGCGGCATCGGCGGCCTGGCGCCCGAGCGCCGCCACGACCTCGCCCGCTTCGGCCTGCGCGCGGTGCTCGGCGGCTCGGTGGCCACCTTCATGACCGCCACCATCGCCGGCGTGCTCACCTACCTGGGTTCCTGATCGTGTCGCGCGTCGTCGTCGTGGGATCGTTCAACGTCGACCATGTCTGGGCCTGCGCGTCGCTGCCGCGCGCCGGCGAGACCCTGGGCGGCCGCTACGCCACCGGCCCCGGCGGCAAGGGCTTCAACCAGGCCACCGCCAGCGCCCGCGCGGGTGCGGCGACCAGCTTCGTCTGCGCGCTCGGCGCCGACGCGGGCGGCCAGCTGGCCCGCACGCTCGCCGCCGGCGACGACATCGACCTGCGCGCGCTGGAGAGCGGCGAGCCCACCGGCACCGCCGGCATCTACGTCGACGCCGACGGGCGCAACTGCATCGTCATCGGCCCCGGCGCAAACGCGCAGCTGACCGCCGACCACGTCGCCGCGCAAGGCGACGCGCTGGCGGGCGCCGCCGTGCTGCTGACCCAGCTCGAATCCCCGCACGAGGCGATCCTCGCCGCGCTGCAGGCCGCGCGCGCGCAGAGCGTGCTCACCCTGTTCAATCCGGCGCCGGCCAATGCCGCGATCTCGCGCGAGCTGCTGGCGCTGAGCGACGTGCTGACGCCCAACGAGAGCGAGTTCGCCGGCCTGATCGCGCGCCACGTCGGCGAGCGCATCGACGGGGACGGCATCGCCGCCCTCGACCAGGCGCGCCTGCATGCGCTGTGCCGCGAACTGCTCGGCGACGGCACGGTGGTGGTGACGCTCGGCGCCAGTGGCTGCTTCGTCTCGCACGCCGAGGGCAACCTGCGCGGCGACGAGCGCGCCTTCTACCGGCTGCCGGCCGAACAGGTGCGGGCCGTGGACACCACCGGCGCCGGCGATGCCTTCAACGGCGCCCTCGCCGCCGCGCTGGCGCGCGCGCCGGCGGCGCCGTTCGCCCAGCACCTGCGCTACGCCTCGCGCTATGCAGCGCTGTCGACCGAACACGAAGGCGCCGCCGCGGCGATGCCCATCGACGCCGACGTGCGACAGCGCTTCGGCTGAGCCGCTGCCGCCTGACGCCCGCCGGGCCGGGCTCCCGTCTTCGCATCGCGTAGCCGCGCGCCGGCGTAGGGTGGTGCGCGTCCGGGCAGCGCCGACGTCCGCCCGGACGACCGCTTCCCCTCCCCGCCTTCGGGTACGCCCCTCGGGAGAAACGCCGTGCATCCGCATTCCCCCTTCCATGCACCGCTGCGCAGGCACGCGGCCGCGCTGGGCCTGTCGATCCTGGTCGGCCTGATCGCCTTCTTCGCCAGCGGCCAGGCGCACGGCCTGCGTCCGGCGCCGTACGGCCTGGCCGTCGCCGCCGACACCTCGACCGGGGCGCCCTGCGCCGGGCCTCGCCTGCCTATTCTTTAACGGTTCCCGCGCTATTCTGCCGCCCGCGTATTCCCACCCTTTCACCGCTAGGAGCAGGATCGATGGCAGGCAAGTTCGTGGTCAGCAAGCGCGGCAACGGCGAGTTCCAGTTCGTGCTCAAGGCCGGCAACGGCCAGGTGATCCTCACCAGCGAGGGCTACTCCGCCAAGGCCTCGTGCAGCAACGGCGTGGAATCGGTACGCAAGAACAGCCAGGACGACAAGCGTTTCGAGCGCAAGACCGCCGGCAACGGCAAGCTGTTCTTCAATCTCACCGCCAGCAACGGCCAGGTGATCGGCAGCAGCCAAATGTACGCCGACGAGGGCGGCCGCGACGGCGGCATCGCCTCGGTGAAGGACAACGCGCCCGGCGCCACCGTCGACGACCAGAGCGCCTGAGTCCGGGCGCCTCGCGCATCATCCACGATCGCGGCGAACAAGGCCCGGGCAACCGGGCCTTGTCGCGCGGCGCGTCAATCCGGCAAGGGAATCGAGGCCTGGGCGAAGCTGTAGCGCCAGCCGCCCGCCGTGCACAGGTACAGGTCGCTGAACCACAGCCGGTCGTCGAACGGCTTGCCCGCCTCGGTGCCCTTGGCATGCAGCAGCGCGGTCACCACCGCCGTTTCGCCGATGAAGCGCACCACATGCGAGGCGTCGTCCTGGCGCTGGTAGACGACCTCGTCCCCGCGCGCTTCCGCCAGCAGGTCGGCCTTGCCGTACACCCTGCCCTTGCCGGTGACCAGGATGAAATCCTCCGGCAGCAAGCGCTCGATGGCGCCGGCGTCGCGGCGCTCCACCGCCGCCTGGTATTCGCGGTCGAGCGCGACGATCGCCGCGGCGTCCTTCGGGCACGCGGCCGACGCCGGCCAGGGGATCGATCCGATCGCGCACAGCGCGGCGATGGTTCTCGCGAGCTGATACATCCGTAGTCTCCGTTGCTCTGTTCACCGTCAGCATCGCCGCACGCGATCCCGCGCGCTGGCCGTTTTCGGACGGCATTTCCGGGCGCGGCTCCTGCGCGCCGGGAACGGCCTAGAATGGGTCGCCGCCCGCCCCGGGCGGCATACCCCGCCCCTTCCGGTGAATTCCTCATGGACAGACGCTCGTTCTTTGCCGCAGCGCCCGCGGTCGTGGCCGCCGGCGCCCTTCCCGCCAGCAGCCTGGCCGCCACGGCCGCCTTGAACGGCAAGCTGATCAATATCGTCGACGACGCGGGCGCGGATCCCACAGGCGCGACCGACAGCACCGCTAAGATTCAGGCGGCCATCGATTCGGTGGGCGGCGCCGGCGTGGTCATCGCGCCGCCCGGCACCTATACGTGCAGCTCGACGCTGACGATCAGCAACTCGAACGTCGCCATCGTCGGGCATTCGCGCGGCTCGGTCTTCTTCAAGTTTCCGGAAGGCGTTTCGGGCTTCATGGTGGCACCCGGCACCAACAACGTGGAAATCCGCCACCTGCAGATCGTCAGCGTCGGCGCGAAGAAGACGGCGAACACGGCCGGCGTGTATGCCGTGGCGCCCGCGCTCAATGGCGGCATCGGCTACCTGAACCTGACCGACCTGGACATCAACGGCTTCGACAAGGGCGTGGACATCCGCTACGCGCAGCTGAGCAGCGTCGACGGCTGCCACCTGTGGGCCAACAACATCGGCTACTACAGCAAGCGCTGCGTCAACATGCGGCTGTCCTCGACCATTTCCGAGCGCAACAACCTCTGGGCGGCGTTCGTGGACGGCGACGCCAACTACGTGAACTTCAGCGCGGGCACCCTGATCAAGGACTGCACCCTGGTCAGCTGCGGCGGCTCCCTCACCGTCGAGACGGGGACGCTGCAGGTGGCGCACAACGAATACACCTCCGTGATCGGATGCATGATCGACGTTCCCAGGCCAAACACCCAATGGCATGTGCTTTTCACCGACTGCTCGCGCGGCTGCATCACGGGGAACTGGGTGGGTGCGGCGAAGTCGCCGCGAGGCGGGATCTCGCTGGTCAACAGCCACGAGTTTTCGATCTCGGGGAACAACGTGCTGACCTCGGAAAATTCCGGCTACGGGATCGGCATCGAGAACGGCCGCTACAATTCCATCGTTTCCAACATCATGAAGCAGAACGACGGCATCGACATCATCGTTTTCGGGACATCCAGCCGCGGCAACACCATCGGCAACAATGTCTGCCTCTCCACCGTCAACGCCAATTCCATTGGCGAGACCGCCGCCTTCAAGACCATCGCCACAGGGAACTCGGTCGTGAAAGGCGTCCTCCTGAACACGACCGGCGGCAGCATCGCGGCGAACAACCTCGTCGTCACCTGACCCCCATCGCCGCCCACGTCATCCCATGCGAATCGGCCCGCACACCATCGCCCCCAGGGTGATCCTCGCCCCCATGGCGGGCGTCACCGACAAGCCGTTCCGGCTGCTGTGCAAGCGGCTGGGCGCGGGCCTGGCCGTGTCCGAGATGACCACCAGCGACCCGCGCTTCTGGGGCACGGAGAAATCGCTGCGGCGCATGGACCACGTCGACGAGCCCGATCCGGTCAGCGTGCAGATCGCCGGCACCGAGCCTCGGATCATGGCCGAGGCGGCGCGCCACAACGTCGATCACGGCGCGCAGATCATCGACATCAACATGGGATGCCCGGCGAAGAAGGTCTGCAACGCCTGGGCCGGCTCGGCGCTGATGCGCGACGAGGCGCTGGTGGCGCGCATCGTGCAGGCGGTGGTGCAGGCGGTGGACGTGCCGGTGACGCTGAAGATCCGCACCGGCTGGGATGCCGCGCACCGCAACGCACCGGCCATCGCCCGCATCGCCGAGGACGCCGGCATCCAGGCGCTGGCGGTGCACGGCCGCACCCGCGACCAGCAGTACGCCGGCCAGGCCGAGTACGACACCATCGCCGCGATCAAGACGGCGCTGCGCATTCCGGTGATCGCCAACGGCGACATCGACTCGCCCGAGCGCGCCGCCTTCGTGCTGCGCCATACCGGGGCCGACGCGGTGATGGTCGGCCGCGCCGCGCAGGGCCGGCCCTGGATCCTGCGCGAGATCGCGCATTACCTGGACACGGGCGAACTGCTGCCGGCGCCCTCGCTGGGGGAAGTGCGCGACACCCTGCTCGGCCACCTGCGCGCGCTGCACGCCTTCTACGGCGAGATCGCCGGCGTGCGCATCGCGCGCAAGCACCTGGGCTGGTACGCCAAGGACCGCCCGGAGAACGCGGCCTTCCGCGGCATCGTCAATCGCGCCGAGACCGCGCAGGCACAACTCGCGCTGACCCGCGAGTACTTCGATGCGCTGGCCGCGGGCGACTCGCCGTCCTTCCGCGCCGCCGCCTGAATCATTCCTGCGCGGAAGGCGCCGCTTCGTTGCGGACCGGTTCCGTCCAGATCCGCCGCCACATCGCCGACAGCTGCCGGCGCGCCTGCCAAGGCCATTGCAATTGCTCCGGCGCGATCTCCCGCCAGCCCGCGCCGTCGCGCTCGGCCACGGCGAAGCGGAACGAATAGTCCGGCTCGCTGCCCATGCGCAGATCGCTGAGCACCAGGCGGCCGTCGCGGACCTCGGCCTTCTGGTAGCCGTGGTTGAACCAGCCCAGGCGCCGCACCGCCGCGAAATCGCGCACCTGCTCCAGCGCGCGCATGTCCGAGCCGTAGGCGCGGAAACGCATCCGGCCGCGGTCGGCGACCAGCGAGCGCTCGCCTTCCACGAAGCCGTCCGGCGTCATCGCCACCACGCGCCAGAGCAGCGTGTTGAACGGCATCGGCACGGAAAAGCGCGGCGCATCGCCGAGCCCCATCCGGGCGAGCGAGCGCCCCGCCTCGCGTTCGGCCATGCCCTTGGCCGCCAGCGACCAGCCGACGTAGGCCACGCCCAGCGCGATCCCGGCGAGCAGCGCGCGCTGCGCCAGCCAACGCTCGCGCGCGAACCAGGCCACGCCGCAGGCCGCCAGCCATGGCAGGGTGAACAGCGGGTCGATGATGAACAGGCTCGACCACATCAGCGGCCGCATCGGCAGCGGCCAGAACAGCTGGGTGCCGTAGACGGTGAACGCATCGATCAGCGGGTGCGCCATCAGGCACAGCAGGATCGCCCAGAACCAGCGCGCCGGCGCCTGCGCCACGCGGCCGCCGCGGCGGCGGAAGAACGCCCAGATCGCCCAGGCCACGACGGGCAGCACGAACCAGGAATGGGTCAAGCCGCGATGGCAGGTCATCTGCGCGACCGGATCGGCGAACAGCCGCAGCGGGATCACGTCCAGGTCCGGCAGCGTGTTGAGCGCGGCGCCGGCCAGCAGCGCCGCCCGCCGGTGCCCGCGCGGCGCGATCGCGGCGGCGATGGCGCCGCCGTAGAACAGGTGGGTGACCGAATCCATGCCGTGCCCGTGCGGTCGCCGGGCGCGACCGTTGCGCTATTGAAAGCGAAAGGCGGGCCCCGAGCCAATGGGGTCGGCCCATCGCCGCCCGGAACGAAAGGCGTCCCGACCGGGACGCCTTTCCGCCCAAAGTCCGGGCTGCGGGATCAGAACCCTTCGAAAAGCAGGGTATGCACGTTGCTGGACGTCGTGGCCGCCGTGCCGACGTTGTTGTCGGAGATGAAATACCCCACCACGTCCGCCGCGATCACGCCGAGCCACTTCCAGAACCGGCCCTTCGACGTGCTTCCGCTGCCGCCGAGAGCGCCGTGCTTGGCCGCGTATTCGGACCAGTAGCGCGTGGAATGCCTGGCCACGCTCAGGCCGCCCAGGATGAGGGCGCCGTTCTTCGACTTGGGATCCAGCCGCTCGATGGCCTCCTTCTCCAGTTCCGCGAACTGCGCCGCGGCCTCGTCCATGTCCTCGGCGTTCTCGACGATCCGGTCGATGCGCTCGATGAAGGAGAACTCGTAGGCGCTGAACCGCTCGCGCTGCGCGGCGATGTTCTCCGCGACCGACCGCGTCGGATCCACCGAATCGACGAGGGGCTGCTGGGTTTCGATGAACTGCTGCAGCGGCATTCCGGGATCGTAGCCGCACTTCTCGACCAGGGAGGACAGCGCATTGTCCGGCGAGGCGCCCAGGTCCTTCAGGCAGCCGAGGTACATGTTGTGCTGGATGCCGGCCTGGTCCACCGGGTTCTCGGCGGCCAGCGCGGGGGCGCCACAGACGCCGCCGGCGAGCAGCGCGGCCGTTGCAACGAGGAGCTTTTTCTTCATGAGTGTTCTCTTGCGATGGGTGGTTGAGATGGCTCCCCCGGCAGGGTCCCGAAGGGCGCCACGGTCCGCATCGGCGGTGCTCGGTGCGGCGGTTTCAGGCTAGGCAGGCGCGGCGCGGACCACGAGGGCGAAGCCGGGTCGCGGCGGGAGCGAGCCGGGCCCGATGCGCGGCAAACGGGCGCGCGATCCGCGATCGCGCGGCCGCGCTTCGGGCTGGAGGACGCGATGCCGCCATCGGGAAAACAATGCGTTACGCGGATTTATTCCCGGTCTATACCCGCGCCGGGGCTGGAGCCCGCGCCATCGTCTCTTCTACGCTGCGCTTTCCGCCCACACGCTCCCGAGGCTCCAATGCTTGCCTGCCGTCCTCTTGCCTTCGCCACCGTCCTGATCTCCGCCCTCCTGCTGCCGTCCCTGGCCGCGCAGGCGCACGAGACGTTGCCGCCGGACTGGTGCATGCAGGAAGGCCAGCAGCCGGAGATCGTCGTCAAGTTCGACTTCGACGGCCCGCAGCTGCGCGAAGTGATGGACAAGTGCGGGATCGTCGACAGCACGGACCATTGGCATGCCGCCTCGGAGGCGATGTCGGCCTATTGCGGCATCGTGGCGCCGTCGAAGTCGGCGATGCCGGTCATCTTTGGTCCAAGCACCTATCTGTCCGAGGACCACCACGCCAGCTACCGCATCGAGCAGGGCCTGAAGGGAGCATGCGTGGTCTGCCCGCCGCGGCCCGGGCGCTGACGGCCGCGGCCGCGCGCCGCGCCGGTGCGGTCAAACGAACGCGTCCCGACGGGTGTAGGCCAGCACGGCGTCGATGCGCGTCTGCAGGGCGGCGCGGGTGTCCGCCGACAGCCCCTCGCATTGCGCCAGCACGAAATAGGCCGAACGCAGCACATCCCGCCAACGCGGGTTGCGCGGCAGCTTGGAGACGGCCAGATAGCGCTCCATCGCGCGCGCGCGCAGCCGGCCGTCGTCGATGTTCACCCGCCAGATGCGGCTGCGCTCGGCAAGCTCCAGCCGGCCGGTGCCGGTCGCGCCTTCCCAGGCGTCGATGACGGCCAGCATCAACTCGACCAGGACGCGGCGGAAGGCATCGCGCACGGAAGGGGCGGCGCCGTCCTGCGCCCGGTCCTCGCCCGGCGCCGCTTGCTGCGCCTGGGCGTCGGCGCGTTCGCGCAGCGCGAGGACGACCAGGCCGTCGCCTCCGGCCCAGGGTTCGAGGCTGGCGAGCAGCGTCCGGCCCTGCCGCGTGGCGAATTCCAGGCGCTGCGCGGCGCTGTCCTCCATCCGCTCCAGGGCCGCGAGCAGCGCGGGCCGGTCCGCCTCGGCCACGAAGGCCGACACCGCCTGGCCCACCGGCGGCGATGCCGGCGCGGCCCCGAGGCGAAGGCCGCCGGCACGGTTCGCGGCCAGCACCTGTCCTTCCGCATCCAGCAGGCAGACCGCGTCCTCGCGGCTGTCGAGCAGCGTCTGCAGCAGGCTGCGGTCTTCCGCCAGCGCATCGGCCTCCCGGCGGTAGCGGGCGAGTTCCTCCTCGTGGCGGATGCGCCGCGCCTCTTCCCGCAGGCGCTCGCGCTGCCGGCGCCGTTGCAGCAGCAGCCAGAAGCCGAGCGCCGCCGCGACGCCGGACACCAGCGCCAGCCACAGCAGCAGCGTGCGTTGGCGGAGCTGGGCGCCGCGCAGGCGGTTCTCGCTTTCCAGCACCGCGATGGTGCGCTGCTGCTCCGCGGCCTCGAACCGGATCCGCAGCCAGTCCAGCTGGCGGTCGTGCTGCGCGCGCATCAGCTTGGCCGCCTCCGCGTTGACGCGGCGCAGCGTGGCGTTGGCGGCCACGACGTCGCCCATGCTTTCCTGCACGGTCGCCAGCTCCTCCAGCAGCGGCACCCGCGCCGGGTCGCCCTCGGCGGCCGCATCCAGCGCCTCGCGCAGGCGTGCCGCGGCGGATGCGGTATTGCCCTCGAACCGCGCCGTGCGTGCGATCTGCAGTTGCAGCGCCGCCGGCAGCGGCAGCTTCCAGGTCTCGGCCAGGGCCAGTGCGCCGGCGCTCCAGCGCCGCGCCTGGGGCACGTCGCCCAGAGCCAGCGCCGCGCGGATCAGGCCGTCGTGCACCCGCAGCTCGTACACCCGGTTGCCCTGGTTGCGGTAGACGGCCAACGCCTCCTGCAGCCAGGCCGACGCCTGGCGCGTGTCGCCGCCGTCGAGGGCCACTTCCGCCCTGGTTTCCTGCACGTGCGCCGCTTCCGCGGGATCGCCCTTGGCCCGATAGAAGGCCAGCGCATCGCGGTAGTAGCGCATGGCGGTCTCGGATTCGCGCAGCTCGCGGTACACGTCGGCGATGTTGTTCAGCACGGCGCCGGAGATTTCGCCCTGGGCGCGCTGGATTTCCAGGCTGGCGGTCAGGCTGCGCAGGGCGCCGCGAAAATCGCCCAGGCGGCGCAGCGCCGCGCCGACGTTCTTCAGATCGCGCGCCTCGGCCGTGCGATCGCCGAGCGTCCTGGACTGCGCGACCGCGCATTCGAAGCGCTCGAGCGCCTGCGGGATGCGTTCGCGGCGGAAGTCGAGAATGCCGCGCCGGCGTGTGAGCTCGTAGCGGGAACGCGCATCGCCCTCGTCGCCGATGACGGCGTCGGCGCAGTCGAGCGCCTGCTCGGCCGCCTCGAAGCGGCCGGCATCCAGGCGCTGCTCGGCTTGCGCGAACAACGCCTTCACCTCCTCATCGCCGACGGCCCCGGCAGGCGGAAGCCCCGCGCGCCGGACGCAGAGCCTGGGCTCGGGAAGCGCGCGATCGGCTTTGGCATCCCCGCAGCCGTGCACGCCTTCGCGCGCGACCGATGTCCCGTGCGCGGCCAACAGGAGCAGCGCGCACAGCAGGACGCATCCTTTCGACTGCCCCACCGCTCCGGTTCGGCCCGTCCGGGCGGCCCAAGCGGATGAAGCAGAAGGACCTGGCCGGACCGGACGCTTCCCGTTGCGCGCGAACCGCGTCGACGGACCGGGGACCTGCTTTCCTTGCTTCACTTCCCCGCAGCTCCTGATCGATCGAAACGCGGCCCGGCTTCCACTGAGGCGGCCTCGCTTGCGTATGCGCAATACCGTTCAACTCGATGGGCGGGCACGCGCCATCGCGGTGCCGCCATGGGCAGAGGCGCCGGCACGGACGCCGATTGCAGTAGACCCGATCCGACACGGGGCGATCAAGCCGGGCACGCGGATGCAGCCGCGCCGCCGCTCGATTCCGGCGAAAGCCGCACAATCGGGTCGCCGCCGTGAACCGCGTTCCCGCTTCGCGAAGCCGGGCAGCTGCTGGCCGCGCTCGCATCCGCGGCGCGCCGACGCCCAGGCGTTCGTCCGAGCGGCAATGTCCCGGCGCGGCCGGGACGGATCAGGCCGCCTGCGGCCAGGCGGCTTCCTGCACCAGCCGCAGGCGCGGCGGCAGCTCGGCCAGCATTTCGCCGCGGTGCGAGAGCAGGCGCAGGGTACCGTCGGCCTCCTCGGCGAGCGCGCTCAGGCTTTCCACCCAGTCGCCGTCGTTGGCGTAGATCAGCGCGCCGCGCTGCACCAGGCCGGCGCGGTGGATGTGCCCGCAGACCACGCCGTCCAGACCGCGGCGCGCGGCATCGTCCAGGCCGGCCTGCACGAACCGTTCGATGTAGCGTTCGGCCGCGCCGCTCTGGCGCTTGAGGAACTCCGACAGCGACCAGTAGCGCAGGCCGAAGCTGCGGCGGATCCGGTTCAGCACCTGGTTGCCGGTGAGGATGCGGTAGTAGAGCCAGTCGCCGAACTTCTCCTGCAGGCCGCCGAAATGGGTGACCGCGTCGTAGTCGTCGCCGTGCACGACCAGCAGGCGGCGGCCGTCGGCGGTGACGTGGATGGTGCGGCGCCGCACCTGCATGGCCGGCAGCGCCAGGCCGCAGAAGTGGCGGATCGGGCGATCGTGGTTGCCGGGGATGTAGATCAGCTCGGTGCCCCGTCGCCGCAACGCATGCAGCGCCTCGACCACGCGGTTGTGGGCCTGCCCCCAGCGCGCGCGGCGCTGCGCCAGCCACCACAGGTCGACGATGTCGCCGACCAGGTACAGCCGCGCGCAGTCCAGCGTCGACAGGAATGCCGCCAGCTCCTCGGCATGGCAGTGCTTGGCGCCCAGGTGGACATCGGAGATGAAGACCGCGCGCCGACGCCCCTTGCTCGCGGTCGCCGGGCTCATGCGTCGGCCCCGGCCTGCTTGAGGTAGCGCTTTCGCTTGTTGGGGCGCAGCTTGTGCATGTCGACCTCGATCAGCCCGTCGATCGAATCGCTGAAATCCGGATCCACGCCGAAGGCGAGGAAGCGCGCGCCGCCGGGTTCGCACAGGTCGGTGTACTGCTTGTAGAGCATCGGCACCGACGCGCCCAGCGCCGCCAGGTTGCCCTTGAGCACGCCGAAGGCGGTCTCGGCGTCCATTTCCCCGAACGAGGGCGGCGCGGCGAAGTACTGGAACGGCCGCAGCGAGGCGGCCAGCGGCTGCTCGCAGCCGAAGTAGCGCTGGTAGTAGGCCACCAGCTGCTCGCGCGCGGCCAGCGGCAGCGCCGCGCTGATCGACACCGGGCCGAACAGGTAGCGCACGCCCGGGTAGCGCAGCAGGTAGGCGCCGATCCCGTACCAGAGGTAGTCCAGGCTGCGGCTGCCCCAATAGTCCGGCGTGACATAGCTGCGGCCCAGCTCCATGCCCTCGGCGACGTGCGGGATCAGGTCGTCGGCATAGCGGAACAGCGAGGCGGTGTAGAGGCCGGACAGGCCGCGCTCGGCCAGCGCGCGCGCGCCGCGCATCACCCGGTAGCCTCCGGCGATGCGTCCCGGACCGTCGTCCCACAGCACGATCTGCTCGTAGTGGGTGTCGTAGGCGTCGATATCGCGGGCGCGGCCGGTGCCCTCGCCGACCTTGCGGAAGGTCAGCTCGCGGGCGCGGCCGATCTCGCGCAGCAGCGGCGAGTCGATGCGCAGTCGCGCCAGGCGGATCTGCTTGCCGTCCTGGGTCTCGCCCAGCAGTTCGGTGGCGGCGATCTCGGCGCGCAGCAGCTCCACCGGCTCCGGCGGCGCCAGCGGCTCCTGCCCCGGCGCCTGGGTGACGCGCTGCTTGCCGAGCGCGTACAGCGCCTTGCGCACCGTGCGCAGCGCGGTGACCGGATCGGCGTCGCGCTCGATCTTGAGCGGCTGCCCGATGCGCAGATGCAGCGGACGATTGCGGCGCGCGTACATCTCGCGCGCCAGCAGCGCGGTGGCGGCCGGCTTGAACAGCGCCGAGGCGCCGTAGAACAGCGCGGAATTGCGCGCCTGGATGCGCACCGGCAGCACCGGCGCGCCGGTCTTGCGCGCGAAACGCACGAAGCCGCGCTGCCAGCGGCCGTCGCGCACCCCGCGCAGGCCCAGGCGCGAGACCTCGCCGGCCGGGAACACGATCACGCACTGTTCCTGTTCCAGCGCCTGCTCGATGGCGCGCAGGCTCTCGGCCGCGGCGCGCCCGCCGAACACGCGCACCGGCAGCAGCAGGCCGGCCAGCGGCTCGAGCATCAGCAGCAGGTCGTTGGCGACGATGCGCACGTCCTGGCGCACCCGGCCCACGTGCTGCAGCAGCGACAGCGCGTCCAGCGCCCCGGAAGGATGGTTGGCGACGATCAGCAGGCGGCCGCGCTCGGGAATCGCGCCCTGGGTGGTGTCCACGGTGTAGCGCGCCTGCAGGTGGTCCATCGACGCGTCGACGAACTCGAAATCGCGCAGGTGGCCGCTGTGTGCCAGGAAGTGGTCCAGGGTCTCGAAGCGCGACCAGCGCCCGAGCGTGCGCAGCAGCGGCCGCGCGAGACTGGACCCGCGGCCATGGAACAACTGCGGGAACCGTTGTTGCAGGCGTTCTTCGAGTGTGAGCATGGCGGCGGGGGGCGGGCGACCGGCAGGAACGGCCTGGTTGGCCGGCAGCCTGCGCCGGCCCTGCGACATCGATATTTCTGAATTGCTGCGCCAAGGTTACAAACCGCCCGGAGCGATTGCCAGCGAAACGCACGCCCCCGTATGCAGGCCGGGACCGGCGGCGATTCCGACGGCCGGGCCAGGCCCGGCGCGGCTTGCCGGCCGGCGGCCCCGCCCCGCCCTCGTCCGGCTGGCTTAATTTTCGGGAAACATCCTTTCGGTCATGATGCGCCCACCGGCGCGCCCGTGTATCATGCGCGCCCATCTTTTCATCCGAATACAAGGATGAACCACTTACAGGAGCCGTCGATGTCCAGCTACCTCTTCACCTCCGAATCGGTCTCGGAAGGCCATCCGGACAAGGTCGCCGACCAGATTTCGGACGCCGTGCTCGACGCTATCCTGGCCCAGGACAAGCGCGCGCGCGTGGCCTGCGAGACGATGGTGAAGACGGGCGTGGCGATCGTCGCCGGCGAGATCACCACCTCGGCCTGGATCGACCTGGAGGCGCTGACCCGCAAGGTCATCCTCGACATCGGCTACAACAGCTCCGACGTCGGCTTCGACGGCGCCACCTGCGGCGTGCTCAACCTGATCGGCAAGCAGTCCCCCGACATCAACCAGGGCGTGGACCGCAAGAAGCCGGAAGAGCAAGGCGCCGGCGACCAGGGCCTGATGTTCGGCTACGCCACCAACGAGACCGACAGCTACATGCCGGCCGCGATCCACCTCTCGCATCGCCTGGTCGAGCAGCAGGCCAAGGTGCGCAAGGCGAAGAAGTCGCCGCTGCCGTGGCTGCGCCCCGACGCCAAGTCGCAGGTCACCCTGCGCTACGAGGACGGCAAGGCCAGCGCCATCGACGCCGTGGTGCTCTCCACCCAGCACGATCCCGACGTGAAGCAGAAGGATCTGATCGAAGCCGTGCGCGAGGAGATCCTCAAGCCGGTGCTGCCGGCCAAGTGGCTGCACAAGGGCACCAAGTTCCACATCAACCCGACCGGCAAGTTCGTGATCGGCGGGCCGGTGGGCGACTGCGGCCTGACCGGCCGCAAGATCATCGTCGACACCTACGGCGGCTGGGCCCGCCACGGCGGCGGCGCGTTCTCCGGCAAGGACCCCTCGAAAGTCGACCGCTCGGCCGCCTACGCCGCGCGCTACGTCGCCAAGAACGTGGTGGCCGCCGGCCTGGCCGACCGCTGCGAGGTGCAGGTCAGCTACGCCATCGGCGTGGCCGAGCCGACCAGCATCTCGGTGACCACCTTCGGCACCGGCAAGATCAGCGACGACAAAATCGAGAAGCTGATCCGCAAGCACTTCGACCTGCGCCCGTACGGCATCATCAAGATGCTCGACCTGATCCACCCGATGTACCAGGACACGGCGGCCTACGGCCACTTCGGCCGCAAGCCGAAGGAGATCAGCTACGTCGACGCGGCCGGCAAGAAGCACACGGCCACCTCGTTCTCGTGGGAGAAGACCGACAAGGCCGAGGAGCTGCGCAAGGCGGCGGGCCTGAAGTAAGTCGAGCCTGAAGTAAGTCCGCTCCGCCTCCGGCCGGACCCGGCAGGAACGAAAGGCCGCGCGATGCGCGGCCTTTTCGTTTCTCCCGGAACCTCGCGCAACGGCGCCTGCACGTGCGCGGCATCGGTCAGCGCAGACCCGGTCGCCCGGACCGAAACGGCCCGCCCGCTCCGCGCCTGCGGCCGATCACTTCCGGCCTGCCGCCGTCCTGCGCAATTCGGCGACGATGCGCTGCTTCGCCTTCTCCGAGTCCGCGCTGCCCGGCCCGGAATAGTCCAGCGCCTGGACCACGTAGACCGTCAGGCTGCCGGCCTCGATGCAGTACGCGACCAGCGCCCGGCCGTCGCCGCGCGGACCGGAGACGTGCACCGCCAGCGTCTTGTGATCCTGCTCCAGCCGCGTCACGTAGCCGAGCGCATCGGCGCCGCGCCGCACGGCGGCGGCGCAGGCGGGCACCGACAGTCGCGTCGCGGGCTCCCGCTCCACCGCGTAGTTCAGGCCGAAATCGTCGGCTCCCGCCACTGCCGGCACCGCCAGCAACGCGGCGATGCCCAGGCCCGCGCGCTTCCTCATTGCATTGGTCGCCATCGCCCTCTCCTGCTTGTGTCTGTAATTCAAAGGTCCGATCAGATCCGGCAGGGACCCGCCGGCCATCGTGCGCATCAGGTCCTGACGAAGATTTCCACGCGCCGGTTGAGTTGGCGGCCGGCCGGATTGTCCTGGCCCTGGAGGTCGTTGGGCGCGACCGGCTGCGACTCGCCGTATCCCTTGGCGCTGGCGTCCTGCGCCGCGCCGCGCTGGCGCAGCGCCGCCGCCACCGACTGCGCGCGCCGCTCGGACAGGTCCTGGTTGTAGTCCTCGGTCCCCTTGGCGTCGGTGTGGCCGCGGATTTCCATCGCCTTGGCGGGCACCTTTTCCAGGGCGGCGGCCAGCGTGTCCAGCACCTTGGCCGCGTCCGGCCGAATATCCGACTTGTCGAAGTCGAACAGCACCCGGTCCTCGAGCGAGATCACGAAGCCGCAGGGCGCGCCGGGAGGGGCGAATTTCTTCAGCGGCGGGAACTTGCCGGCCGGCACCACCTTGGGGATCGGCGCCATCTTCACTGCGCGGCCAGGGGTGCCCACGCGGCCGGTGCCGTCGCCGTTGTTGACGACCAGGCCATGCGCTCCGTTCCAGGTTCCGGAGCCGTCGTTGTTGATGGTGACGATGCCCTCGGGACCGTTCCACGTCCCCGATCCGTCGCCGTTGTTGGACAGGGTGCCGTGCTCGCCGTTCCAGGTGCCCGCGCCCTTGCCGTCCAGGCTGATGATGCCGAACTTGCCGTTGTAGGTGCCCGAACCGTCGGCCTCCACCGCGATGATGGCGTCGTCCGCACCGTCCTTGCCGCTGCCGTTGATGGTGCCGCTGCCGTCGGCCTCCACGGCGATGATGCCGCCCTCGAAATTGGCGGTGCCGCTGCCGTCGGCGTTGATGCTGAAGATGCCCTCGTCGCCGTTGCGGGCCAGGTTGCCCTGCGCGTCGACGCTGGTGATGCCGGCGTCGTTGAACAGGACGCCATCGGCGCCGCAATGCGCGGGCCTGACGGTGATGCCGTCGATCGGGTCGATGATCTCGCCCATCGAGGCTTCCAGCGCGCGCTGCGCCGGCCCCACGCCGACGATCTCGGGCACCACGATCTGCGGAATGACCGGGAAATCGACGGCGCCGGCGGTGCGCGGGGTTTCCGCATCGGCCGCCGCCGTTTGCGGACCGGCGCCGTTCCCGGAGCGCGACGCGGCGTCGTTTTCCTCCGCCGGCGCAGGCGTCCGGGCACAGGCCGCCAGGGTCAGCGCGCACAACAACAGCGAAACACGGGCCAAGGACATCGATGCTCCTTCATCGCATGGATCGGCTAGGTATACCCGATCCGCGCCGCCGTTCAAACCCTGGCCGCCTGCTCGCGAGGCCTTGCGGCACCGCGAGAACGCAGATCCGCGCATCCGGGCGCGCTCACCATCGCCGACGGCGCCCGGATCGATGCCGCTCCCGAATCGCGCGAGCGATCGACTCGGCGCGGGCGGTTCGGCAACGATGGCGCGCATTCGCAACTTCCGCGCCGCGCGCCTTGCGTTTGCAGCCGATGCGGAAACCGGATAATTTCCGGCAAGGCAATCCCGGGACGAGAGGAGATGCGCTCCATTTCCCGCAGGCGTTTCCTGCTCGGCTGCGGCCGCCTCGGCGCCGTGGCACTGGCCTCGTCGTGGATGGCGCCGCGCGGCCTCGCCCATCAGCCGGGACGCGCGATCGGCATCCAGCTCTACACGGTGGCGGAACCGCTGCGCGAAGATCAGGCCGGCACGCTCGGCAAGCTCGCCGGCATGGGCTTTGCCGAAGTCGAGACCGCGACGGACTTCAAGCGGCTCGAGGCGGCGGCGTTCCGCCGGCTGCTGGACGATGCCGGCTTGCGCTGCCCGAGCGCGCACCTGCCGCTCGATGCCGGAAGCATCGACCGCTCCCTGGACAGCGCGCAGGCGCTGGGCGCCCGGTACGTGGTGTCCTCGTCGCTGCAGTCGGCGGTGGGCGCGCAGCGCGGCAAGCGCGCGAAATCCGCCGCCGGCATGTCCCTGGAGGAAGCCAAACGCACCGCCGAACTCGCCAATCGCATCGGCGAACGCGCCAAGCGCGCCGGGCTGCGCTACGCCTACCACAACCACCAGCGGGAATTCGCCGACCAGGGCGACGGCGCGATCGCCTACGACCTGCTGCTGCGGCAGACCGACCCGGACCTGGTCCGGTTCCAGATCGACTGCGGCTGGATGGTGGTGGGCGGACGCGATCCGGTGACATATTTCCAGCGGCATCCGGGGCGCTTCCCGAGCATCCACGTCAAGGATTTCGCCAAGCCCGAGGACGGGGATGCCGGCGCCGCGCCGCGCGGCACCGAACTCGGCACCGGCATGGTCGACTATCGGCCGATCGTCGCCGCGGCGACGGCGGCCGGCGTGGAGCACTATTTCGCCGAGCAGGAAGGACCTTTCACGCGCATGGAGCAATTGCAGGCGGCCAAGGTCGCCTATGCGTACCTGCATGGCATCGGCTGACGTGCAGCGCGGCCGGACGCGGGCGCGGCGTCCGTGCGCCCGCACCCAGGCGACACTCCCTCCCAGAAGCGGCTTCCAGGCAAGGGCCTTATGCAATCGACGAGTTACGACGCGATAGTGGTGGGCTCTGGGATTTCCGGAGGCTGGGCGGCGAAGGAGCTGACCGAGAGAGGACTGCGCGTCCTGCTCCTGGAACGCGGACGCAACGTCGAGCACGTCAAGGATTACGTGAACGCCATGAAGGCGCCCTGGGAGTATCTGCACCGCGGCAAGAGCACGCGCGCGATGGAAGCCGCTTATCCGGTGCTCAGCCGCGACCTGATCAACGAGACCAACCTGGCCTTCTGGGCCAACGAACGCGAATCCCCCTACACGGAGGCCAAGCGCTTCGACTGGTTCCGCGGCTACCAGGTCGGCGGGCGCTCGCTGATGTGGGGACGTCAGAGCTACCGCTGGAGCGATTTCGATTTCGAGGCCAACGCCAAGGACGGCGTCGCCGTGGATTGGCCGATCCGCTACGCCGATCTCGCGCCCTGGTACGACCACGTGGAGAAGCATGCCGGCATCTCCGGTTCGCGCGAGGGCCTGGCGCAACTGCCCGACGGACAGTTCCAGCCGGCGATGCCGCTCAACTGCGCCGAGGAGCTGATCGCCGGCCGGCTCGGGAAGCGCTACGGCGGCAAGCGCCGGCTGATCATCGGGCGCACCGCCAATGCGACGCAGGCGCTGGAAGGGCGCGCGCCCTGCCAGTACCGCAACGCCTGCTGGCTGGGCTGCCCGTACGGCGCCTACTTCAGCACGCAGTCCAGCACGCTGCCGGCCGCCGCCAAGACCGGCAAGCTCACCCTCAAGCCCTGGTCGATCGTCACCGAGGTGCTCTACGACAAGGAGCGCGGACGCGCCAGCGGCGTGCGCGTGCTCGACGCGGTCACCGAGCGCAGCGTGGAATACAGCGCCAGGATCATCTTCCTCTGCGCCTCGACGCTCAATTCGACCTGGCTGCTGATGCGCTCGGCGACCGACATCTGGCCCGGCGGCCTGGGCAGCAGCTCGGGCGAGCTGGGCCACAACCTGATGGACCATCACTTCCGCATCGGCGCGCAGGGACGGATCGAGGGCCTGACCGACAAGACCGTCTACGGCCGCCGCCCCACGGGCTTCTACATCCCGCGCTACCGCAACCTGTTCGGCGACAAGCGCGACTACCTGCGCGGCTTCGGCTATCAGGGCGGCGCCAGCCGCGGCGACTGGACGCGGGCGGTGCGCGAACTGGGCGTGGGCGCGTCCTTCAAGGACGAGATGGCCACGCCCGGCCCGTGGAGGATCGGCGCCACCGGCTTCGGCGAAATGCTGCCCAGCCACGCCAACCGCGTCGGCCTGGACGAGGGCAAGCGCGACAAATGGGGACTGCCGGTGCTCGAGATCGACTGTGCCTTCGGCGAGAACGAACGCCTGATGCGCAAGGACATGGCCGCGGACATGGCGCAGATGCTGGAGGACACCGGCGTCAAGGACGTGCGGACCTACGAGCGCGACAACGCGCCCGGCATGGCGATCCACGAGATGGGCACCGCCCGCATGGGCCGCGACCGCAAGACCTCGGTGCTCAACGCGCACAACCAGGTCTGGGACGCGCCGAACGTCTTCGTGACCGACGGCGCCTGCATGACCTCCTCGGCTTGCCAGAACCCGTCGCTGACCTACATGGCGCTCACCGCGCGGGCGGCGGATTTCGCCGTCGGCGAGCTCAACCGCCGCAACCTCTGACAGGCCCGCCCCCATGCCATCGGATGCCTCCAACTTCCGTTCGTCTCCCGATTCGATCCCCTCCCCGGGCCGGCGCGAGGCCCTGCGCAGGGTCGGCGCGCTGCTGGGCGGCGCCGCGCTGATCGGCGGCAGCGGCTTACTGCAGGCACTGGAACGCATGCCCGCCGACGCCCTGGCCGCCGGCGAGATCGGCGATTTCGCCGCCGCCGACATCGCCTTCCTCGACGAGATCGCGGAGACCATCCTGCCCGAGACCGGCACGCCCGGCGCCAAGGCCGCCAAGACCGGCGCCTTCATGGCGCTGATGGTCACCGACTGCTACAGCCCGGCCGAGCGGCGCGCGTTCCGCGAAGGCATGCGAACGCTGGATGCGGCCTGCATGGCGGCGAACGGAACCTCCTTCATGGACGCTTCCGCGGCGCAGCGGCTGGCCCTGCTGACCGGGCTCGACCGCGAGCAGAAGCTGGCGACCGACGCGAGCGAGGCGGCCGCGCGCAAGCGCGTCGGCGACGGCGACCAAGCCGCTTCCGCCGCAGCGCAGGAAGAGCCGCCCGCCCACTACTTCTACATGATGAAACAGCTCGCCCTGCTCGGCTACTTCACCTCCGAGATCGGATACACCCAGGCAATGCGCTACATCGAAGTGCCGGGCCGCTACGATCCCTGCGCCCCCTACGCGCCGGGCGAGCCGAGCTGGGGCGCGCACGCCTGAGCCCGCCCGGGGACGGCATCGGCAGACGCCGCCCGCAGCCGTCCGACGCCGGAACGGATCCCGATTCGAGGCGCGATCAGCGCACGACCGTCACCGGCACGTGCGCGCGCGCCAGCACCTCGGTGGAGACGGAGCCGACCAGCCAGCGCGCCAGCGCCCCGCGCTCGCTGTGCCCGATGACGAGATGGTCGATGCCGTACTGCTCGATCTGCGCCAGCAATACGTCGCCGGGATTGCCGGCGACCAGCTCGGCCTCGATCCGGCCGGCGGCCTCGGGATGTTCGGCGGCGAGCTGACGCAGCAGCTCGCCCGCGCGTTCCGGGCCGTCGTCGACCATCATCGCGGCCACCGCGCCCATGCCCTCCACCACCGGCTGCAGCACCGTCACCGCGCGGATGCGGCCGTCGAAGGCGCGCGCCAGATCGACCGCGAAGCGGAACGCGCGCTTGGACGAATCCGAACCGTCGTATCCCACCAGCACATACTTGGCCATGGCCCACCTCCATCGCGATGCGCAGCGGAGACTGCAACGGGCATGATCCGCCCGCACCCGTGATCGGGCGGTTAACCGTCGCCCTGGTGCACCGCAGCACCTAGGCAAGTGCCGCCGCACGTGGTATCAGTGGTCCAGGGAACGGCCCCGCCCTGCGCAAGGCCACTGCATGCGGATCGGTTACGACGAAATGCACGTCGCCGGCGGAGAAGTCCGCCCGCACTACCGCGCCTTCGACGATTGGCTGCAGCAAACCCCCGCCCCCGCGGTCGAGCACAAGCGGCGCGAGGCGGAAATCTCCTTCCACCGCGTCGGCATCACCTTCTCGGTGTACGGCGAGGAATCGGGCAGCGAGCGGCTGATCCCCTTCGACCTGGTGCCGCGCATCGTCCCCGCCGCCGAATGGCGGATGCTCGAAGCCGGACTGCGCCAGCGCGTGCACGCGCTCAACCTGTTCCTGGGCGATGTCTACGGCGAACGGCGCATCCTGCGCGAAGGCCGGGTGCCCGAGGCGCTGGTGCTGGAGAACGAGGCCTACCGCCATGAGATGTGCGGCCTGCAGGTACCCGGCGGCGTCTATTCCCACATCTCCGGCATCGATCTGGTGCGCGCGGGCGACGGCGAGTACTACGTGCTCGAGGACAACCTGCGCGTTCCCTCCGGCGTGTCCTACATGCTGGAGAACCGGCGCATGATGGCGCGGCTGATCCCGGAGCTGTTCGCGCGCCAGCAGATCGCGCCGGTCGAACGCTACCCGGACGCGCTGCAGGAAATCCTGCGCCAGGCCGCGCCGGCCGGCGTCGACAACCCGACCGTGGCCATCCTCACGCCCGGCTCGGGCAACTCCGCCTATTTCGAGCACGCCTTCCTGGCCCAGCAGATGGGCGTGGAACTGGTGGAAGGCGCCGACCTGTTCGTGCGCGACGACAACGTCTACATGCGCACCACCCGCGGCGCGCAGCGCGTGCACGTGATCTACCGCCGCATCAACGACGACTTCCTCGACCCGACCGTGTTCCGGCCCGAATCGATGCTCGGCGTGCCCGGCCTGTTCGCGGCCTACCGCGCCGGACGGGTAACGCTGGCCAACGCGCCGGGCACCGGCGTGGCCGACGACAAGTCCGTCTATCCCTACGTGCCGGAGATGATCCGCTTCTACCTCAGCGAGGAGCCCATCCTGCACAACGTGCCGACCTACCAGCTGCGCAACCCGGACGACCTGCGCTACACGCTCGAGCACCTGGCCGAGCTGGTGGTGAAGGAAGTCCATGGCGCCGGCGGCTACGGCATGCTGGTCGGGCCGGCGGCGAGCAAGGGCGAGATCGAGGAATTCCGCCGCCGCATCCTGGCCACGCCGGAGAACTACATCGCCCAACCCACGCTCTCGCTCTCCACCTGCCCGACCTTCGTCGAGAGCGGCCTGGCGCCTCGCCACATCGATCTGCGGCCCTACATCCTCTGCGGCCATCGCATCCACGTCATGCCCGGCGGCCTGACCCGCGTCGCGCTGCGCGAAGGCTCGCTGGTGGTGAATTCCTCGCAGGGCGGCGGCACCAAAGACACCTGGGTCCTGGAAAGCTGATGCTCTGCCGCACCGCCAACGATCTGTACTGGGTCTCGCGCAGCATCGAGCGCGCCGAGAATACCGCGCGCCTGATCGACGTGACCCTGCGCATCGCGATGCTGCCCGAGCGCCTGGACCGTGGCAAAGCGGAGGCCGCGCCGTGGCGGCGCGCGCTCGAAGCGCTGGGCGGCGCCGAGGACTTCGTGCAGCGCTACGGCATCATCGATGCCGACGGCGTGCTGCGCCACCTGCTGCTCTCGCCCGACAATCCCGCCTCGATCTACAGCTGCCTGCGCGACGCGCGCGAGAACGCGCGCGCGCAGCGCGTGGCCATCACCTCGGAGATGTACGAGGACCTCAACACCTCGTGGCTGGAGATGCGCAGCCTCAACGCCACGCGCATGCGCCGCGACGGCGTCAACAGCATCCTGGAATGGGTGAAGAACCGCTCGGCCTCGTTCCGCGGCGTCACCATCGGCACCCTCGGCCGCGGCGAGAGCTACCGGTTCCTGCAGCTGGGCGCCTTCATCGAGCGCGCCGACTGGGCCATCCGCCTGCTCGACATCACCGGCAGCGACGGCGGCCTGCCGGGGACGAACCCGGAAACGGCCGGCGACGCCCGCGACGCCGTGCAGTACTTCCAATGGAGCGCGCTGCTGCAGTCGTTGTCGGCGTTCGAGACCTACCGCCGCCTGTACCGCGAATCGGTGAGCCCCGCGGGCGTGGCCGAGCTGATGCTGCTGCAGGACGGCAACCCGCGCTCGCTGCAGACCTGCACCAACACCCTGCACGCCGTACTGCGCGCACTGGCCGGCGGCGACGGCAGCGAGGTGGTGCGGCGCGCCGGCGCGCTGTCGGCGCTGACCCGCTACGCGCGCATCGACGAGATCATCGCCGGCGGCCTGGAGGCCTGGCTGCAGGACGCGATGGCACGGCTGGCGCGCCTGGGCGAGGAGATCCACCGCCAGTTCATGCTCGCCGTCGAACAGCCGCCGGCACCGGCCGCCATCGCGCAATCGCAGATCCCCCCGCACGCCCAATGAGCGCCGCCACGACAGCCGCATGCCTCGGCGGCTTCCCGTCCCGCCGCCGCGCAGGGCAAAATTGCCGCGTGCTCCCCCCTGCCCCAAGACCCCGTTCATGACCTACTGCATCGGCCTGAACCTCGAACAAGGCCTGCTCTTCGCCTCCGATTCGCGCACCAACGCCGGCGTCGACGACGTGCGCCGCAGCGGCAAGATGCGCGTGTACGCCAGCGAGGGCGAGCGCGTGATCGTGACGCTCTCGGCCGGCAACCTGTCGCTGACGCAGAACGCGATGAACCTGCTCGAGCACCGCGCCAGCCACGATCCGCAGCGGCCCGGCATCGGCAACGCGCGCTCGATGTTCGAAGCCGCGCAACTGGTCGGCGACGCGCTGCGCGAGATCCGCGCGCGCGATGCCGCCTACCTGCGCGACAGCGGCGTCGATTCCAGCGGCTCGTTCATCGTCGGCGGACAGATCCAGGGCGAGGCCCCCCGGCTGTTCCTGGTCTACTCCGAGGGCAACTTCATCGAAAGCTCGCCGGAGACGCCGTATTTCCAGACCGGCGAAAGCAAGTTCGGCAAACCCATCCTCGACCGCGTCATCACTCCGCGCACGCCGATGAGCGAAGCCTGCAAATGCGTGCTGGTCTCGTTCGACTCGACCATGCGCTCGAACCTGTCGGTGGGACCGCCGCTCGACCTGCTGCTGTACCGCCGCGACAGCTTCAGCGCCGGGCTGCGGCAGCGGCTGGAGGAGGACGACCCCTACCTGCACACCGTGCGCACCGAGTGGAACGAGACGCTGCGCAGGGGGGTCCGCGCGCTGCCGGGCCCCGCCTGGCTGGACGATACGGCGCCCTGACCCGCCAGGCCGGAGCCGCTCCCGGCCGCGCCGCCCGTTCATCCCTTCATCGCGAGAAAACGATAGAATTGACGGGCCTCGCCGAGGGGCGCTGCGACCGTGTGCGGACCGTTTCCGTAAAGTCCTACAAGACGGCCAGGCTCGGCGACGTGTCACCGTAACGGCGCCCGTGACTGCGAGTCCCCTCCCGGACTCACGACAACGGAGCACTACACCATGAACGCCGTAGCCAAGCCTGCTTCCACGAAGCAATTCTCCACCGAGGGCGACTACAAGGTCGCCGACATTTCCCTGGCCGACTGGGGCCGCAAGGAAATCGACATCGCCGAGCACGAGATGCCGGGCCTGATGTCGATCCGCCGCAAGCACGCCGCCGCCAAGCCGCTCAAGGGCGTGCGCGTGACCGGCTCGCTGCACATGACCATCCAGACCGCGGTGCTGATCGAGACGCTGAAGGACATCGGCGCCGACGTGCGCTGGGCCTCGTGCAACATCTTCTCGACCCAGGACCAGGCCGCCGCCGCCATCGCCGCCACCGGCACCCCGGTGTTCGCGTGGAAGGGCGAGACGCTCGAGGAATACTGGGACTGCACGCTGGCCGCGCTGACCTTCCCCGGCAACAAGGGCCCGGAGCTGGTCGTCGACGACGGCGGCGACGTCACCCTGCTGATCCACAAGGGCTACGAGCTGGAGAACGGCTCGAAGTGGGTCGACGAGCCGGCGTCCTCGCACGAGGAGCAGGTGATCAAGAACCTGCTCAAGCGCGTCGCCAAGGAACGCCCCGGCTTCTGGACCGGCGTGGTCAAGGACTGGAAGGGCGTGTCCGAGGAGACCACCACGGGCGTGCACCGCCTGTACCAGATCGCCGAGGCCGGCAAGCTGCTGGTGCCGGCGATCAACGTCAACGACTCGGTCACCAAGTCCAAGTTCGACAACCTCTACGGCTGTCGCGAGTCGCTGGCCGACGGCCTCAAGCGCGCGATGGACGTGATGCTGGCCGGCAAGGTCGCGGTGGTCTGCGGCTACGGCGACGTCGGCAAGGGCTCGGCGCACTCGCTGCGCGCCTACGGCGCCCGCGTGATCGTCACCGAGATCGACCCGATCTGCGCCCTGCAGGCGGCGATGGAAGGCTTCGAGGTCAACACCATCGAGGACAGCCTGGGCACGGCCGACATCTACGTCACCACCACCGGCAACAAGGACATCATCACGCTGGCGCACATGCAGCGGATGAAGGACCAGGCCATCGTCTGCAACATCGGCCACTTCGACAACGAGATCCAGGTCGACGCGCTGTACGCCTCCGGCGCCAAGCACACCAACATCAAGCCGCAGGTGGACAAGTACACTTTTGCCAACGGCAACAGCATCTTCCTGCTCGCCGAGGGCCGCCTGGTCAACCTGGGCTGCGCCACCGGCCACCCGAGCTTCGTGATGTCGAACTCCTTCGCCAACCAGACGCTGGCGCAGATCGACCTGTGGCAGAACAAGGACGTCTACGAGAAGACCGTCTACCGCCTGCCCAAGCAGCTCGACGAGGAAGTCGCGCGCCTGCACCTGGAGAAGATCGGCGTGAAGCTGACCAAGCTCACCCAGGAACAGGCCGACTACCTCGGCGTGCCGGTCGAAGGCCCGTACAAGCCGGACCACTACCGCTACTGATCGCCGTCGCGAGACGGCCTCGACGGGAATGGGCGCCACGGCGCCCATTTTCGTTTCCGGCATCGGCCGGTGTCGGCGCCGCTCCGCAGGATCGGGCGATGCGTCGAGGCGGGACGCAACGGACCCGCGGAATTTGCTGCAAATGCACATCGATGCCCGCGCCGTTACGCCCGGATTCCGTACAACGCCTCTCCCGGCGGCCTCGCGAGGGGCGGTATTCATGCTCGCCGGGACGTGAATCCTCGTTAATGGATCTCTGGATAGAGTGGCGCGGCCCCATGGCCCCGGCGCTGCATGCGCAACGCAGGACGCCATCGCTGCACAGATGCGGACGAATGTGCGGCCGAGGTGCGTGACGTCCGCCTACCATCATTGAGGATCTTGACCATGCCAGTGCAATTCGATCTTTCGAGCGAAGATTTCGAGCAGCTGCAGCAAGAAGTGATCGGCGAGCCCGATCTGCGCAATGAGAAGATGGAAAACGGCCGCGTTCCGTGGACGCCCCGCTGGACCTGCATCGCCTGATGCCCAGGTAGGACCCAAGATGGGCTGCGCAACGCAGCCCATTTTTTTATGGCGAGCGCGCTCGGCGACGAAGACATCCAGGCATTGCGTCCATTCCTGCGATGGGCCGCGCCTGCATTCGGACCGGCGTTGAACCGGGTCGAGGACGCCTACCGAAACGCCTCCGACAGGCACCCGCACAAGCTCGATCCGGACACCCTGCTGCCCAGCATCGAAGCGGCGTTCTCGACGCCGGTACTGCTGTGGAGCTTCCGCACCCTGATCCTGGAACTCGCCCTGGCCCGCCGTCGCGGGATATTGCAGGGAGATACGCCGCAGGAAAGATTCCACGCGTTCATCGAGCTGATTCAAAGCGCTTCGGGCCGCGCCGCCCTCGAACGGGATTACCCGCTGCTGCGCGGGGATATCGCCCGCATCGCGGAACAAGTCGAGCGGACCCTGCACACGCTCCTGGACCGGATCGTGCAGGATCATGCCGCGCTGGGCCCGATCGGCCACCCGCTGGGCGGCGCCGTCGAGGGGATCGGGCGATGGCGCGGCTTCGAGACGGGGCTCGGCGACAGGCATGACGACGGAAACACGGTCGCGCGCCTGGAGTTCGAGCATGGCTCGATGTTCTACAAGCCGCGTCCGATGGCGATGGACGCGGCGTTCGCCCGGTGCCTGCGGATGTTCATGGAGCGGGGCATCCGGCCGGCGCAGCGGACTCCGCTGGTGCTCGACAGGGGAGACTACGGATATGCCGAGCATATCCGGCACGTCCCGGTCGACAGCGAGGCCGCGGCATCGGCCTACTACCATCGGTATGGAGGGCTGATCGCCATCGCGCATGTGGTCGCGGCCTCGGACCTGCACTTCGAGAACCTCATCGCGTGCGGAGAGTTCCCGGTCGTCGTCGACCTGGAGACGCTGTGCCAGCCGCGCTCCGAGCGCACGAACCACGGCGCCGACGGACTGGCGGCCGCAAGGTCCATCCTGGAGTCCGGGTTGCTGCCTACCCGCTACAGCATGCTGGACGCGGTCGACGTCAGCGGCCTTTCGGCCGGCGGCGGGTTCCGCCTCGCGCACAGGATCTTCGATGCCGGCAGCGACGAAATGCGCCTGGCGCAGGTCCAGGAACGGAAGCAGCGTGCGCACAATCTTCCCGTCCGCGGGAACGGCAGCGTACCGCTGCCCTACGCGCACGCCGATTCGCTGCTCGAGGGATTTCGATCCACCTATTTCGGCTTGGCGGAGAACAAGGATTGGCTGCTTTCGAAGGACGGGCCCCTCGAGCCGTTCGCCGGCCTCAAGTCGCGCGCCGTGCTGCGCTCCACCATGATCTACAGCCGCCTGCTCGACGCCCTGTCGCACCCGAAATACCTGCGCGGCAGGCAGGCGCGCGAGGAGGCGCTGGACAGGCTGAAGGTCGGCCAGGAGGATTGGGCCCGCCTGCAACGCGTCGACTGCGCGGAGCGGGCGGCCCTGGAGCGCGGCGACGTTCCGCGATTCTGGATCGGTGGAGACAGCGTGGACGTCGAGTTCGACGCGGGCCGGACCGCGTCCGGATTCTTCACGAGTTCGGGAATGCAGGAAATCCGCAGGCGCGTGCGGTCCCTCTCGCCTGGGGACTTCGACAGGCAACGCTACGTCCTCCACCAGTCCTTGCAAAGCACCCGCCTCGACGAGCCGGCGACGGCGTCCGCTCCCATGGACGCCGCGCCGCGCCGCCGCGCGCCGCGCGCCTTCGAGGAAGCCGCCCTGCGCATCGCGAGCCGGATCGAGGCGATGCGCTTCCCGGATCGCCGGCATCCCCTGTTCGTCCACCTCGACTACGCGTCCCACGACGTTCCCCGCCTGGGACCGATGGACGATGCGCTGTACGAGGGGCTTCCGGGATTGATGCTGATGCTGTCGGAAGCGGGCCTGCGGACCGGCCGCAAGGCGCTCCTGGCCCGCTCGGCGGCCATCATGGCGTCCGTGGACGACCGCCTGCGGCGCGCCCCGGATTCGCTGCCCGCGATCGGCGCCTTCAACGGCCTGAGCGGCTGGATCTATGCGCTGCTGGCGCTGGGACTGCGCCAGCAGCGCCCCGACCTGGTGGACGCCGCACTGGCATGGGTTCCGGCCGTTGCGGAGCGCATCGCGGACGAGCAGGAGCTGGACGTCATCGGAGGCGTCGCGGGCTGCCTGCTGGTGCTGCTGCAGCTGCATAGCCATCGGGACGATGCGCGCGTGCGCGCGGCGGCGGGACAGTGCGCCGACCGCCTGATGGCCTCCGCCAGGCGCGACGCGTCCGGGACGTGCTGGCACGACGCCGGCGACGGCCAACCGGATGCGACGGGATTCGCGCACGGCTCGGCAGGCATCGCCGCGGCGCTGGCCCGTTACGCGGTCGCATTCGAGGATCCGCAGTGCCTGCAGGCGGCCCTCTCCGCCTTGGCCAGGGAGCGCACCGCCTACGAGCGACGCCAGGGCTCGTGGTACGACCTCGATGCGACGCACGCATCCGGCGGGATGCGCAAGGGCAGCGCATCGTGGTGCCATGGCGCCTCCGGCGTGGGAATGGCGCGCCTGCTTTGGCCGCGATCCTTGCGCGACGCCGCATGGCGACAGGACGTTCAACGCTGCCTGGATGCCGTGCTGGCGAGCCTGGACAGCGCCGCCGGGCACAGTCTTTGCCACGGCAGCTGGGGGAACCTCGACTTTCCGCTGGAATGGGCGGTCCAGTCCGGCGACGCGGCGCTGCTGGCGCGATGCCGCCGGCTCGCCGATGCGCTCCTGGTCCAGGGCCGCAACGGCTGGGTCTGCGGCGGCCGCACGGAAAGCGAAATGCCGCTGGGCCTGATGGTCGGTCTCAGCGGAATCGCCTATGCCTGCCTGCGGGCCGCCGATCCGCAGCACGTGCCGTCGATCCTGAGCTTGAACGTGCCTCCGGGACCCCACTGAGGTTCGTCCACGAGCAAGCCTGGGCGGAGCTCGACGCCGACGCCTGGCGGCATCGCCGAAAAGCAGATATGCTTCAATCGCGATAAAGCGATATAGCTGCACGGGCCGGGGGATTCCGCGCGCGGACAGGCGCAGGACGCGTCGTCCACGCCGACACCGGTCCCGAGTGAAATCCACGAATCCTGCGCCGAGTCCCGATGGCTTCTCTCTCCTTCGAGTTCTATCCCCCGAAAACCGACGAGCAACGCGAGCAGCTCGACCGCACCGCCAGGAAGCTCAAGGCGCACGGACCAGACTACGTCTCCTGCACGTTCGGCGCCGGCGGCTCCACGCTCGATTACACGCCGGAAACCATCGAACGCCTGCACCAAGTGCACCGGCTCGATGCCGCTCCGCACATTTCCTGCATCGGCGGCACCCGCGCCGAGCTCGGCGCCCTGCTCGCGCGCTACAAGACGATGGGCTGCCGGCGCATCGTCGCCCTGCGCGGCGACCTGCCCTCGGGCATGGCGCGCACCGGCGATTTCCGCTACGCCACCGACCTGGTGGAATTCATCCGCCGCGAACACGACGGCTTCTTCCACATCGAAGTCGGCTGCTACCCGGAAACGCATCCACAGGCCGAGCACGCACTGGCCGACCTGAAGCATTTCAAGGCCAAGGTCGACGCCGGCGCCGACGGCGCGATCACCCAGTACTTCTACAACGCCGACGCCTATTTCCGCTTCGTCGAGGACGCGCGCAGGCTGGGCGTGGGCATTCCGATCGTGCCCGGGATCATGCCGATCTCCAACTTCAGCCAGCTGCGGCGCTTCTCCGAGGCCTGCGGCGCCGAGATTCCGCGCTGGATCGGCAAGCGCATGCAGGCCTACGGCGACGACATCGATAGCATCCGCGAATTCGCCGCCGACTTCGTCGCCGCGCTGTGCCGGCGACTGGTCGAGGGCGGCGCGCCGGCGCTGCATTTCTACACGCTCAACCTGGCCAAGCCGACGCAAGCGGTGCTGGCGCGCCTGTCCTGAATCCGGATGCGCGGGACGTGCCGCCTGCACTTCCCGCAGGCGACGCGCGACGCTAGGCTGCGCCGATGCCGCCGCTCCGCCTCGCCTGCCTCCTGCTGCCGCCGCTGGCCTTCGCCTGCTGGTCCGGGCCGGCCGATGCGCAGATCAAGCGCTGCACGGGACCGGACGGAAAATCGATCTTCACCGACCGCAACTGCGGCGACGTCGGCGCCACCGATGCCCTGCCGCGCCCCGCGACCGGTTCGCCGCAGGTCGGCGGCAAGCCCTACGCGCGCGGCTGCTCGCGCAACGTGCGCGATCTGGTCTACGAACTCACCGCGGCCATCGACAGCCGCGACACCAACCGGTTGGCCGGGCTCTACAGCTGGTCGGGCATGTCGAACAACGGCGGCTATGCCGTGCTCTCGCGGCTGGACGCGATCGCCAACCGGCCGCTGATCGACATCAGTCCGGTGCTGCCCGCGCCGCAGCTCAGCGTCGACGCCGGCGGCGCGGTGACGCTCAGCGGCGACGTCGACGCCAGTGAATATCCCGGGGCGCAGCTGCGGCGCGCCCCCGTCGCGCTGCGCGTCGACCAGGGCACCGGCGGCGGCACGCAGCGCACCGTGTTCGGCCTGCGCAAGTACATGGGCTGCTGGTGGCTGACGCTGTAGCCGCCGCCACAATTCCCCGGTATTCGGCGACCTGAGGCGCGCCAAGCGGCCGGCGCAGGAGCGGCGTGAAGCCCGAGCACCGCCGCCGATGCCGGCCGCGGACGGCGAACCCTGTAAACTGGGCGCTTTCCCGGCGAACGAACCGACATGGCGACGCAATACCCCGAATGGATCTGGCACAACGGCGCCGTCAAGCACTGGGCCGAGGCCACCACCCACGTGATGGCGCACGTCGTCCATTACGGCTCCTCCGTGTTCGAGGGCATCCGCTGCTACGACACCGCCGACGGCCCGGCGATCTTCCGCCTGACCGACCACAACCGGCGCCTGTTCGCCTCGGCGAAGATCTACGACATGGCGATCCCCTATTCGCTGGAGCAGATCAACCAGGCCTGCCGCGAGGTGATCGCCGCCAACGGCAACAGCACCGACTACCTGCGCCCGGTCGCCTACCGCGGCCTGGGCGGTTTCGGGCTCTCGGCCGACACGCCCATCGACGTCGCCGTGGCGACCTGGAAGATGGGCCAGTACCTGGGGGCGGGCGTGGTCGCGCAGGGCATCGACGCCTGCGTCTCCAGCTGGCAGCGCTTCGCGCCGAACACCCTGCCGGCCGGCGCCAAGGCCGGCGGCAACTATCTCTCCGGACAGCTGGTCGCGCGCGAGGCGCGCCGGCTCGGCTTCGGCGA
Source organism: Luteimonas aquatica (assembly GCF_022662575.1). Lineage (GTDB taxonomy): Bacteria > Pseudomonadota > Gammaproteobacteria > Xanthomonadales > Xanthomonadaceae > Luteimonas > Luteimonas aquatica. Next base: position 291,896 of record NZ_JALBFU010000003.1, read on the forward strand.
GGGCATCGCGCTGGCTTCCACCGGCCTGCTCAGCGAGGGCGCGGGCGAGAACCTGTTCCTGGTGTTCGACGGCGCCCTGCACACCACGCCGGTGAGCGCCGCGCTGCTCAACGGCATCACCCGCAACACCATCATCACCCTGGCGCGCGATGCCGGGATCGAGGTGGTGGAGCGCGACCTGCCGCGCGAATACCTCTACCTGTGCGACGAGCTGTTCATGTGCGGCACCGCCGCGGAAATCACCCCGATCCGCTCGGTCGACGGCCGCCAGGTCGGTGCCGGCAAGCCGGGGCCGGTCACGCAGCGCCTGCAGGCGCTGTTCTTCGGCCTGTTCGACGGCAGCACGCCGGACAAGTACGGCTGGCTTGAGCCGGTTTGACGCCGGACTCCGAGTACTGCAACGGCAACCGCGACACGTGCCGGCCTGGCCGGCGCCGAGCGCTTGCCCGCGCCCGGCGGCAGGATGTCGCCACTGCCGGCGTGCCTCCGGCATCGCTTCGGGCCCGGCTCAACCGTTCATGAAGGCGACTTCGTTGCGACAGGAGTATCCCATCCATGAAAAAGACGACGCTGCGCGCCATCGCCATCGCACTGACCCTGTGCGTGATGTCCGCTCCGGCCCTGGCCTTTAGCCGCCCCACCATCCCCTGCACCCCGGAACTGCAGGGCACCATCGTCGCCACGCCGACGTCATCCGGTTACGTCGAATGGGAATGCGGCAACGGCAGTTGGCATTTCTTCCTGCAGTGGGTCTGCGACCCTCGCGGGGGATGCATCCCGCTCTGATCGTCATCCGCCACAGGAGCCCGCGAGAGGCTCCTGTGGCTTCAATTGGTTTTGGCCTCGAGCGGCGCGAACGACAGCGTCGCGACGACGCCACGCTCCTCGCCCGGCACCACGCGCACGTTCCATCCGTACAGCGCGCACAGGCGGCGCACGATCGACAGGCCGATGCCCCCGCCCTGCGTATGCTCGGCATGGCTGCCGCGATAGCCGCGCTCGAACAGGCGCGCGGCGTCCTCCGCGCTCAGCCCGGGACCGGAATCGACCACGTCGACCGCGCGCGCGCGCAGGCGCACGATCACCTCACCCCGGGTGGTGTACTTGACCGCGTTGCCGATCAGGTTGCCCAGTGCGACGTTCACCGCCGCCTCCGGCGCGTCGATCACCAGCCCGCGCTCGCCCTCGATGCGCAGCTCCAGCGCCTTGCCGCCGAGCTGGCTGCGGTGGGCATCGAGCAGCTGTTCCGCGACCCTGGCGACGTCGGTGGCGCCGTGGCCGCGCTCGTTGCGCGAGAGCAGCAGCAATGCGCTGATCAGGTCGGTGCACTGCTGCTCGGCGCGCTGGATGCGCTGCAGGCGGGTGCGCGCCTTCTCGTCCAGGTCGGGCTTGGACAGCAGCAGCTCGACCGCGCCCTTCACCACCGCCAGCGGCGTGCGCAGCTCGTGGCTGACGTCGGCGTTGAACTCGCGGTCGCGCTTGACCACCTCGGTCAGGCGCGAGGCGTAGTCGTCCAGCGCCGAGGCGAGCTGGCCGACCTCGTCGTCGGGGAAGTGCGCCGCCAGGTTCTGCGGCTCGGCGTTCTCGCCGGAGGTCTGCAGCCGCCGCGCCAGTTCCGACACCGGCCGCATCACCCGCGAAGCCGACCACCAGCCGATCACCAGCGACAGCAGGGTGAAGGTGATCACCGATCCGTACAGGGCGCGGTTGAACTGCTCCTGCCCCCGGCTGGCCTGGGTCATGTCGTAGGCCAGGAAGAACCATTCGTTCGGCGTCTTGCGCACCGCCAGCTTGTAGGAGAACGCGTGCCCGCTCTCGTCGGTGCCGCCGAGGTTGTGGATGCCGTCGCCGAGCTCGTACCAGTCCGGCTGGTCGGCGCGCAGCGCCTCGAAGCGGTCGCGCTTGACCACGCGCGCCAGCATCTGCTGCACCGGCAGATCGGGGCTCTGGTTGGGATCGACGTAGTAGCGGCGCGCGTACTCGTCGATGTTCTTGTTCATCACGTCCTCGACCAGCGCATTCTCGACGCGGTTGCGCGTCCAGTTGGTGGCGAAGGCGAACAGCGCCGTCAGGCCGAAGCCCAGCAGCACGAACGAAAGGATGATGCGGCTTCTCAGCCGCCGGCGGTAACGGATTTTGCGCCGGCGCGTCCTGCCGTCAGGCGTTCGCATCGGGCGCGGCGATGCGGTATCCGATGCCATGGCGCGTCTGGATCAGCGGGGTGCCGAAGGGCTTGTCGACCACGGCGCGCAGGCCGTGGATGTGCACGCGCAGCGAATCCGAGTCCGGCAGCTCCTCGCCCCAGACGCGGGTCTCCAGCTCCTGGCGCGTGACCACGGCCGGGGAGGCCTCCATCAGCGCCTGCAGGATCTTCAGCGCGGTCGGGTTGAGCTGCAGCAGCTTGCCCTCGCGGCGCACTTCCAGGGTGTCGAGGTTGTATTCGAGGTCGCCGACCTCGAGCACGCGGGTCTGCACGCCGCGCCCGCGGCGCGCCAGGGCGTTCAGGCGCACCTCCACTTCCTGCAGGGCGAAGGGCTTGATCAGGTAGTCGTCGGCGCCGGAGTCGAAGCCGGCCAGCTTGTTGTCCAGGCTGTCGCGCGCGGTGAGCATCAGCACCGGGGTCTGCTTGCGCGCCTCGTTGCGCAGCTTGCGGCAGACTTCCAGGCCGTCGATGCCCGGCAGGTTGAGATCGAGCACCACCGCGTCGAAGTCGTGGACCACGGCCAGATGCAGGCCGGTGACGCCGTCGGCGGCGAAATCGACCGTGTGGCCGCGGTCTTCGAGATAGTCGCCGAGGTTGGCGGCGATGTCCTGGTTGTCTTCGATTACGAGGATGCGCATCAATCGGTTGTCCTATGGGGTCAAGGTCAGACCCGGGTCGCGGGCCGCGGTTCCCCTGGGGGCAGTCGGGGATTCTGGCATACCCGGCAGCGCCCCCGCTCGCCACCCGCGGCGCCGGCCCGGCGCGCAACGCGGACAAACAAAAAGCCCAAGCGAGGTGATCGCCTGGGCGAAAAAATAAGGACTGCCCCGATTACCGTAATCCGCCGACCTGACTGGAAACGACCTGGAGAGAGCGGAGAAATTCCGGTGCCTGCACCTTACGGACCGGGCGGTTAGCGGGCTGTTAAACCCGCTCGCGACTTTCGGCTGTTTTATCGCCGCGGCCGTGGATGCCGCCTGAAAACACATGTAACTATTTGTTTCGAATGAGTCTATCGGAACGCGGAGACTAGCCGAGCTTGCGGCGGCGGCCCTGCCGCAGCGGCTGGGCCTGCCCGGCGACGTGGTCGATGATGTGCCCGGCGATATCCACGCCGGTGCTCTGCTCGATGCCTTCCAGGCCGGGTGAGGCATTGACCTCCAGCACCAGCGGGCCGCGCTGGGACTGGATCAGGTCGACCCCGGCCACGCCCAGGCCCAGCACCTGCGCCGCGCGCACCGCCACCGCCTGCTGCGCCGCGGTCGCCAGCGCCGCCGTGCCGCTGCCGCCGCGGTGCAGGTTGGAGCGGAAGTCGCCCGCCGGCGCCTGCCGCCGCATCGCCGCGACCACGCGGCCGCCGACCACGAAGCAGCGCAGGTCCGCGCCGGCCGCCTCCTCGATGAACTCCTGCACCAGGAAGTTGGCGTACAGGCCGCGCAGGGTCTCGATGACGCTGCGCGAGGCCGAGAGCTTCTCGGTCAGCATCACCCCCGATCCCTGCGAGCCCTCGTTGAGCTTGATCACGTGCGGCGGCGCGCCGAGCATCGACAGCAGGTCGGCGGTGTCGTCGGGGTTGTCGCCGAACACCGTCGCCGGCAGGTCGATGCCCTGGGCCGCCAGCAGCTGGTGGCACTGCAGCTTGTCGCGGGCGCGCGCGATCGCCACCGAGGGGTTGGGCGTGTAGGTGCCCATCAGCTCGAACTGGCGCAGCACCGCGCTGCCGTAACGGGTGACCGAGGCGCCGATGCGCGGGATCACCGCGTTGTAGTCGGCGATCGGCTTGCCCTTGTAGTGCATGTCGAAGCCGCGGGCGCTGATGCGCATGTAGCAGCGCAGCGGGTCGAGCACGCGCACGCTGTGGTGGCGCTCGCGGGCGGCCTCGACCAGGCGCCGGGTCGAATACAACGAGCTGTTGCGCGAAAGGATGGCAAGTTTCATGCGCTGAAGGGAATGGGGTTGGGGGGCCGGAGTCCGGCGGGGCGGCGTTGCGGTCAGCGTCTTTGCGGGAAGGGCAGCACGACGGCGGATTCCTTGCCGCTTTCGGCCTCGCGCCGGCCTGCCCTGCCGTGGATCGAGGACTGTGCGGGATCGACCATGAACGCCCCCGCCATGGCGCTGCGTCCGAGCAGCATCGGAAACAGCATGCCGCGGCGATCGGTCAGATTGATTTCAATTTCGCGCTCGATCCCGGCCAGCCGCAGCGGGGTGCGCAGGAAGGCGCGCCGGGTGCGGTGGCCGCCGGAATCGACCACGTCGCGCTCGTCCAGGAGCGGCGCGGCCGCCTCGATCACGCGCTGGCGCGACTTCCACGGGGTGATCCTGAATCCCACCCACGGCGCCCCGCCCTCGGTGAAGCGCCACTGTGCGTCCACGTGCAGCGCCGAGCTGCGCGCGCCGCTGTCGATCTTGGCGCGCAGCCGGGTGATGCCCAGCGCAGGCAGCGCCACCCATTCCCGCCAACCGAGCACGATCATCGCTGCACCTTCGTCACCTTGCGCCTGCGCCAGTGTGCGCAGCCCCCCCGAACGAATCCGTTATTCCCTCCGGCGCCGCGAACAACCGCCGGAAAATCAAACGCATAGCCCGTCTCCCATCGGCCACGACGAAAACGGCGGCATGTCCGTTGGGACATGCCGCCGTCGGAATCCGGAGCGGGCGATGGGAATCGAATCTCCACCAGCTTCTTTTCAATCAACAAGTTAAACATCGATCAGGCCCCGGCCGAGAACCCTCGCGGGGAGTCGGCCTGCGGGCGCCGCGGCGCATCTTACCAGGGCCCTCCGCGGCCGGCTGCGGGGATCGGCCGCAAGGAAACGATCCCCGCTGCGCTCCGCCAGGGCGGCAGTTCCGATGTCCGATCTGCGTCCCGGTCGCAAGCCGATGGAAGACGGGCCCCGCCCGCCTGAAGCGACCGATGGATCGGTTCCGTTCGGTCGACCCACGGCGATCGCGGCGCTTGGGTACGCGCCGTGTGAGGCCGGTCCTGAAACCAGCCGCCCCTGCCGCCGACGCCACGCTTAGTCGCCTTAAGCAGGCAAGAGCATCTTTACAGAATCCCTGCACGCGCGGTCAGCCGCGCAGGCACTTGCGTCATGATGCCTATACACGAGGGATAGGGAACGTCGCCATGCTGGAGATGCGTGGGCTCACCAAGGTCTACCGCACGGAGCAGATCGAGACCCATGCCTTGCGTTCGCTCGACCTGCACGTGAAGGAAGGCGAGTTCGTCGCGGTGACCGGCCCGTCCGGCTCGGGCAAGACCACCTTTCTCAGCATCGCGGGGCTGCTCGAGACATTCAGCGGCGGCGACTATCTGCTCGATGGCGAGGACGTCGGTCGCCTGCCCGACGCCGCCAGGAGCCGGCTGCGCAACCGCAAGATCGGCTTCATCTTCCAAAGCTTCAACCTGCTTCCCGACCTCACGGTGGCCGACAACGTCGACGTGCCCCTGCGCTATCGCGGCGTGCCGGCGCGCGAACGCAAGGAACGCGTGGAGGAGATGCTGCAGCAGGTCGGGCTCGGTTCGCGGCAGCGGCATTTCCCGAACCAGCTCTCCGGCGGCCAGCAACAGCGCGTGGCGCTCGCCCGCGCGCTCGCCGGACGCCCGCATCTGTTGCTGGCCGACGAGCCCACCGGCAATCTCGATACGCAGATGGCGCATGCAGTCATGGAGCTGCTGGAAGAGGTGAACGCCCGCGGCACCACGCTGATCCTGGTGACCCACGACGCCGCGTTGTCCGCGCGCGCGCACCGCACCGTGCATCTCGTCGACGGCATGGCGACCGACCTGTCCCGCATCCCGGCGGTTTCCGCGGACGCGCCTCGGTGAGCCTGTTCCGCTACTACTGCTATCTCGCCTTGCGCAGCTTCCGCAAGCACAAGTTCCTCACCTGCCTGGCGGTGCTCGCGATCGCGATCGGCGTGGGGGCCTGCGCGACCACCCTCACCGTGTTCCACGTGCTGTCCCGCGACCCGATCCCGGGCAAGAGCCATCTGCTGTTCCACCCGCAGCTCGATGCCGAGGGCATGGAGCGCTATCTCCCGGGCGCCGAACCGATCCGGCAGCTCACCGTCCAGGACGCCGAGGCGCTGCTGCGCGATCGCCGCGGTACCCGCCAGGCGATGATGACCAGCGGGCGCCTGACGGTCGAGCCCGAGGACCGCGAGCGCCTGCCCTTCTTCGCCGAAGCGCGCTACACCAGCGCCGACTTCTTCGCGCTGTTCGACGTTCCCTTCCGCTACGGCAGCGGCTGGAGCGCGGACGACGACGAGGCGCGGGCACGCGTGGCGGTGATTTCGCGGGAACTCGGCGAAAAGCTCTACGGCGGCAAGAGTGCGCTGGGACGCCGGATCCTGCTGCAGGGGAACGCGTTCCGCATCGTCGGCGTCCTCGGCGCCTGGCGCGCGACGCCGCAGTTCTACGACGTGCAGGTCCGCGATTTCGCCTACCAGGACCACGTGTTCCTGCCGTTCACCACGTTCATGGAGCTCTCGCTTCCGCGTACCGGTATCAGCAATTGCTGGCCGCGCGGCGGGGGCGGCGAGACCGCGGAGCAGGATTGCGCGTGGGTGCAGTACTGGGTGCAGCTGGACAGTCCGGCCAAGGCCGACAGCTACCGCCAGTACCTGCGCGACTATTCGGAGCAGCAGCGGCGCGCCGGCCGTTTCGAGCGGCCGACCAATGTCCGCCTGCGCGACGTGACCGAATGGCTCGACTACAACCGCATCGTGGGCAAGGACGTCAAGCTCCAGGCCTGGATGGCGGGGGGCCTGCTGCTGCTGTGCCTGGTCAACGCGGTCGGTCTGCTGCTGGCGAAATTCCTGCATCGCGGCCAGGAAATCGGCGTCCGTCGCGCCCTCGGCGCTTCGCAGGGCAACATCTTCTGGCAGTACATGGTCGAGTGCGCGGGGATCGGCCTGGCGGGCGTGCTGCCGGGCATTGCCCTCGCCTCCCTGGGGCTATGGATCGTGCGCCAGCTGCCGGGCGATTACGCCAAGCTGGCGCAACTGGATTGGACCACGCTCGCCGGCGCGCTGGCACTGGCGGTGATCGCCAGCCTCGCCGCCGGCCTGCTGCCGGCCTGGCGCGCCAGCCGCATGCGCTATGGGCTGGGCTGAGCGAAGCGGCCACCGCGCCGCGCCATCGCCCCGGCCGGACGCGCCCTTGGCGCGGCGGTGCCGCGATGCCCGCCGCGGGCGCGCCGCGCGGCCGCGATTCGCAATCACGCCGTCGGGCGTATGGGGAGCGAGATGTTCCTGAAACAAACGCTGTCGACCATCCTCAGGCACAGGGCCGCCTCGCTCATCATCGTGCTGGACATCGCCATCACCTGCGCGATCCTGTGCAACACGATCTTCTATCTGAAGACGCAGCTGCAGCTGATCACCATCCCGAGCGGCCTGGCCGAGAGCGAAATCGTGCGCCTGACGCCGCAGAACATCGGCAAGGTCGCCGACCCGGACGCGCTCGCCAGGGCGGACCTGGCCAGATTGCGCGAAATCCCCGGCGTGAAGTCGGTCTCGACGGCCAATTTCGTTCCGCTCGGGCAGGTGGACAACGCCGTGGGCATCCGCTTGCGGCCGGACCAGCGCGAGGCCAGCGCGCAGGCGACGGCGTACATCGGCGATGCCCGCCTCCTCGATACGTTCGGCCTCACCCTGGTCGCGGGCCGGGGCTTCGGCGAGAGCGACGTCGTGCAGTGGCCGGCCGATGCCGCGCAGCCCCCGCCCGCGCCGTCGGTCATCATCAGCCGGAAGCTGGCCGAACGGCTGTTCGAGGGCGGCGACGCGCTCGGCAAGACCCTCTACGTGCAAGACGAGAATCCCGCGCGCGTGATCGGCCTCGTCGCCCATCTCAAGCGCGGCTATGCGCTCGGTCCTTCCGACGAGCTCGACGACGCGGTGATCCTGCCGATCAATGCCGCCTACAGCAGGATGTACGGCAGCTACGTGCTGCGGACGGATCCGGCGCGGCGCGGCGAAGTGCTCGATGCCGCGGCCGCCGCGTTGCGGCAGGAGTACCGCGAACGCGTGTTCTCCAACATGGACACGTACGAGGACGTGCGGGCGAACTACTTCGAGAAGGACCAGGCGATGATCCTGCTGCTGCTCTCGATCTGCGGCGCGCTGCTGTTGATCGCCCTGTCCGGCATCGCCGGCATCGCCAGCTTCTGGGTGCGCCAGCGCGTGCGCCAGATCGGCATCCGCCGCGCGCTCGGCGCCACCCGCGGGCAGATCCTCTGGCAGTTCCAGCTCGAGAACCTGCTGCTGAGCGGCGCGGGCGTACTGCTGGGCATGCTCGCCGCCTACGGCGTCAGCGACCTGCTGGTGCGCTTCAACGAACTGCCGAAACTGCCGGCCTTCTATCTGCCGCTGGGAGGCCTGCTGCTGCTCGTGCTCGGGCAGATGGCGGTGCTGGTCCCGGCCTTGCGCGCAGCGCGCGTGCCGCCGGCATTGGCGGCGCGCGCCTTGTAAGGCAAGCCGCCGCACCCGGCGAAGCGGGGCGCATCGAACCGGCCGAAGGCGCCTATGCCTGGCGGGCGGCCGGCCACGCGCTGCCGGCCACGGCGGAAGTGCCTTCGATCGAACGCATCGATCGCACCTCGCGCAGCGGATGGCCGTCCGCCGCGTGCGGATAGTAGACCGCCTTCCCGTCGAGCCGGAAGCGCTCGGCGGCCTCGTGCAGCTCGAATTCCTTGATCAGCTCGAAGATCAGGTCGAGGATGAACCCGTCGCTCATTTCCTCGCACAGCGCGATCGGCCGGGTGTTGTTCTCCATCAGTCCGCCGGCCACGGAGTCCTCCATGATCGCGGTGATCTGCAGGTAGGGGATGGCCCCCATGTCGGAGACGATCGGCTTCCAGTCCCGGTACAGCACCCTGTCCATCAATGCCCGGAACCTGTCCATGCAGCCCGCGTCGGAATAGGTGCCCGGGTGCCTTCTCGGGCACGTCTGGATGTGCTTGTGCATCATCGCGTCCAGCGAGCTTCTCAGGTCAATCGTTGACGGTGCCATCATTGCTCTCCAAGCCGTTCGTATCGTTCGGACAATCCGTTTTTTCCGTTCCTGATCTCCAGCGCCTTCGCCGCCAGCGGGGTTTTCGCCTTCTGCTGCGTCAAGGTTTCCACCAGCTCCACCAGCCCCTGGTTCCCGGGGTACTCGAGTTCGCGGAAACTCTTGAGCAGGCGTTTCTCGAGATCGTTCCTGGCATACAGGTGCAGCTCGATGTCCAGCGCCATGGCGCCCGGATCGTCCATGTCCGCGACGATCGCGCCGCGTCCGGTGGTCAGCCATTCGTAGCAGACGTTGCAGCAGATCGCGATCTGCGCCATGTGTTCGTTGGTCGGGCGCGGGCCATTGGCTTTTTCCCACTGCGCGACGGCGCTTCGCGCGACGCGCACCACCGCCGCAAGCTGGGTCTGCGACATTCCGCCGCGCCGGCGCGCCAGCCTGATCCTGTCCGAGGTCTCCATTTTCCCCCTGTGTCCTTTGTGTTTTTTGGCGATGCGAACAACTGCACGAGCCAGCGCTGTCCTGGCGGACATTCCATTCTGCGCAGGGAATATACCCGGATTGGAAACGCATGCGCATCCGCGAAAATAAAAATCCCGTATTCATAAAACAACGCGCGAACAACAAAATGCTCAGTTAATCTGAACTGGTCAGCGCCTCTTCGCACAGTCTGTACAGTTCCCCCTGCACCGAGCCACTTGTTGCGCATGCAGCATCCGCGGGCCGTATTCGATTCACAGAAATACGCGGGCCGAATATGGCCGATCCCCGCATCGCCGCTGCATTCCCCGATCGCCATCCGCGATATTTCGCTCAGAGAAAATGAGCGATAGCGGCGTTTCGGCGATTGCATGCGTGCGAGGAATCTGCCTTAAGGTATCCGCGCCGACTGATCGTCGGCAGGTTACGCACATCAATCTCGAATGGATTTCAAATCAAAGGAGAAATCGTCATGTCGAATGTACTGGCTCTTCAGCTGCTGCCCACGGAACAGTCCCCGATCGGCGGCGAGTGCACGTCCTACGTCAGCTGCCCGTCTTCCCAGAGCTCCGGGCGCATCGCCGAAAACGCGGAATGATTCCCGCGTGAGCCACGAACTTGGAATCATGGATTGATAGATGAGTTCCGTGTCTGCTTTTGACGGATGGGCGCCGGAGGGCGTCCATCTGTTTTGAGGAAGCGGCGACTTCCGGGCAGCGATCCATGAATGCGCAGCACCGATCCGGCATCGGCATCCATCGAAAGGAAAAATCCCCATGGAATTCGTAGATCACCCGCGCGTCGCGTATACGCTGTTTGATGGGCCGTATTTCGAGAATATCGACCGCTACGCGCCGGACCCCAAATACCGGGACGCCGTCAGGGCGGTGCTGCCGGAAGACTGGAAGGTGCAGCCGCGCGGATTCTGGACGCACTGCTATGCGCCGGACGCCGAGTTCATCGCGCACGGCTGGAAGATCCACGTTTCGAGCAGGACCGAGAACGCGATCGAAACGCTGAGACTGGTCGCGGCCGAAGCGGCGGCGCTGAGCGTCAACTTCAAGTTCTGCTCCGACCGCCGCATGCTCAGGCTCTCGCTCAACAAGAACGCCTCGCGCTCGCAGGCCGGTAAATTCATCGCCCTGTTCCCGCGCAGCCAAGCCGAGTTCGAGCAGCTGATCGAGCGCGTGCACGCCGTCACCCGGCATCTCGACGGGCCCTACGTGCTCACCGATCGGCCCTATCGCGACAGCGAGGTGGTCTACTACCGCTACGGCGAGCACCGCGGCGAGCCCCGCCTGAACCAGTACGGCCAGCGCGTGCGAGGCTATCGGCTGGACGACGGGAGCTGGCACGCCGACACCCGCGAACCGCGGTTCCGCCTGCCGCCGGGCGTGCAGGATCCTTTCAGCGCCGAACAGGAAGTACTGCCGCCCGGGGACGACGGCGTCCTGCTCAAGGGCAGGTACCGCATCAGGCAGGCGCTCAAGTTCAACGCGAACGGCGGCGTGTACCGCGGCGTGGACGAGACGACCGGCGCGCAAGTGGTCATCCGCGAGGAACGCGGCGCGCTCGGCGCCCTCGAACAGACCAGCACGGAGCATGGCGGAGGCTACTCGCTGCACAAGGAGGCGCGGATCCTGCAGCGCCTGGCCGGCACCGGCTGCGCGCCGGGGTTCGTCGACCTGTTCCAGGAATGGCGGCACTGGTTCCTGGTGCAGGAATACGTCGGCGCGCAGACGCTCTGGGGCGACGCGATCGGCTACTACCTGGGACGCGCGGGGCGCACCTCGGCCGAGGCCTTCGAGTCCTTGCGCGCCTCGGCGATCAAGCTCGCCACCAGCCTGCAGGCCGTGCATGCCGCCGGCGTGGTGCTGCGCGACCTGACCCGCACCAATGTGCTGGTGACCGCATCCGGCGACATCAAATTCATCGACTTCGAGTTCTCCCACGAGATCGACGACGCGGGACCTTGGATCCCCGGCGGAACGTCCGGATACGCGGCACCGGAGCAGATCGCCAACCAGGTGCCGTCCCCGCCGGACGACCACTATGCCCTGGGCGTACTCATTCTCGACATGCTGACCTTCAGCGCCTCGGGCTTCGACCTCAACCGCGAAGGCCTGTACGGGCGGCTCAGGCAGAACATCGAGGACCTGCACCTGCCCCGGGAGCTGACCGACATCGTCGTCGGCCTGACCGAGCACGATCCCGCCAAGCGCTGGGACCTGCAGCGGGCCATCACCGCCCTGGAAGCCATCGCGGCGCCGCCGGCGCGGCCGCTGTTCCACATCGGCTCGGACATTCCGGAGATCGCGCCGCCCAGCGCTTCGCTCAAGGCCGAGCTGGCGCGGATGGTCGAGCAGATCGGCGAGTATCTGGACGCCAGCGCCGACTTCGGCAGGAACGACCGGCTCTGGCCGGCCTCGACCGAGGTCTTCACCACCAACCCCGTCAATATCACGCACGGCGCCGCGGGGCCGGCGTTCTTCCAGTTGCAGGTCCGCGGCGCAGTCGATCCGGCGGTGCTGGACTGGATCGACGCCCGTGCGCGCGCGCGCGACTGCCCGCCGGGCCTCTATTCCGGCCTGGCGGGCGTGGCCCTGCTGATGTCGGCCGCCGGGCGCCCGGATCGCGCCGAAGCCCTGATCCGCGAGAGCAACGTGCCCGAAATGGTGTACGAGGCGCCCGGCCTCTATTACGGCGCGGCCGGCTGGGGGTTCGCCAACCTGCATCTGTGGCGCGACTCCGGCAAGGCACGGTATCTGGAGCAGGCGTGCGAGGTCGCGGACTGGCTGCTGCGGACCGGCACCGAATCCGACGCGGGCCTGCATTGGTCGATGCAGGGGATCGTGTCCCTGGGCCTGGGCGAAGGACAGGCCGGCATCGCCTTGTTCCTGACCTATCTCGCGGCCGCGACGGACGAGCCGCGCTATCTGCAGGCGGCGGTGCGCGCCCTGGATTTCGACCTCGCGCACGGCGACGAGTACGGCGGCCTGCTGCTGTGGCAACCCACGGTCGACGCCCGCCCGGGCGATCCCCGGTCGCCGCATACCTGGTACGGCTCCTCCGGCATCGGCTCGGCCTGCCTGCGCTGCCACGCCGCGACCGGCGAGAGCCGGTTCCTGGAAGCCGCGCAGCGCTGCGCGCTCAGCGTCGCCTCGCGCTTCACCAACAAGATCTGGCAGTTCGAAGGCGCCTCCGGCTTCGGCGAGTTCCTGCTCGACATCGCGCAGTTCACCGGCGACGAGCGCTACTCGCGGATCGCCTACTACCAGTCCGAAATACTCCTTCCGCACCGCATCGCAATGCCGAAGGGCGTGGCGTTCGCCGGCAGCGACCATTTCCGCATCTGCTGCGAATACAGCGAGGGCTCTTCCGGCATCGGCCTGTTCGTCGACCGCCTGCTGCACGGCAAGCAGCGCCTGCTGATGCTGGATGCGCTGCTGGCGCCCAAGGCGCGCGGGCTCGAGGAAGAAGGCGCACGCGCGGCGGCCCTCGCCTGACCGCCGGGTCATGACGCAACGACCGCCCCCGAAGCCCGCGGCAGACGGCATGGCGCGCCGCCTGCTGCGCATCGCCGCCTACGCGCGGCCGTATCGCTGGCGCATCGTGCTCGGGACGCTGTTGGTGCTGCTGGGCACCGCATCGATCCTCGCGTTTCCGCTGGCCGTCGCGGCGGTGGTCGATGCGGCATCGAACAAGGCCGACCTCGGCAAGCTGCACCTGCTCGCCGCCGGCATCCTGCTGCTGTTCGTGGTGCGCGCGGCGATCGCCGCGGTCGGCGGCTACCTGCTCGACGTGGTCGGCGAGCGCCTGGTGCTGGACCTGCGTCATGACCTGTTCGCGCACCTGATGCGGCTGGACCTGGACTTCTTCCATCGGGAGAAGGTCGGCGACCTGTCCTCGCGGCTGAGCACCGACACCGCCGCCATCCGCAACGCCGTCACCGAGACCACCGTCAGCGTGCTGAACCAGCTGTCGATGCTGGTCGGATCGGCGCTGATGATGGCGTTCCTCAACTGGCGGCTGACGCTGATCATCCTGCTGCTGGCGCCGACCACCACCGCGCTGTCCCGGCATTTCGGCCGGATCATGGAGGCCGCGTCCAAGCGCGTCCAGGAGCAGCGCGCGGCGGTCTCGTCGGTCGCGCAGGAATCGATCTCCGGCATCGCCGTGGTCAAGGTGCTGTCGCGCTCCGAGCACGAGATCGACCGCTACAGCGGCTCCCTCGCCCGCCTGCTCGCCAGCTCGCTCGGGTCGATCCGGATCAGCACCTGGTTCCGCACCCATCTCTATCTGCTCACCTCGCTGACCACGGTCGCCATCTTCTGGTACGGCGGCCTGCAGATCTACTCCGGACGCATCTCCGCCGGACAGCTGGTCGCCTTCCTGTTCTACGCCCAGAACATCAGCCAGGCCTTCGCCGCCTTCGCCCAGCTCTACAGCAACCTGAGCCAGGCGGCGGGCGCCTCGACGCGGGTCTTCGAACTGATGGCGCTGACGCCGTCGATCGAGACCAACGCCGACGCCGCGGAGCCGCCGCGCAGCGTCGGCCGCGTGCGCTTCGAGGACATCGGTTTCTGGCACGTCCCGGGCAGGCCGATCCTGGAGCGCTTCAACCTGGCGGTGACCAGCGGCGAGATCGTGATCCTGTCCGGCGAAAGCGGCTGCGGCAAGACCACCGCGGTGCAGCTGCTGCCGCGCCTGTTCGATCCCTGCGCGGGACGGATACTGGTCGATGGCCACGATATCCGCGAAGTGCCGCTGCGTTGGCTGCGCGAGCAGGTCGCCCTGGTCTCGCAGGACGCGTTCCTGTTCGGCGGCACGGTGCTGGAGAACATCCGCTACGGCCGGCTGGACGCCAGCGACGAGGAAGTCGAGCAGGCCGCGCGCGCGGCGTCGGCGCACGAGTTCATCGCGACGATGCCGCAGGGCTACGACAGCGAAGTCGGCGAGCGCGGCGTGCGGATCAGCGGCGGCCAGCGGCAGCGGCTGGCGCTGGCGCGGGCCTTCCTGCGCCGCGCGCCGATCCTGGTGCTGGACGAGGCCACCTCGGGCGTCGACAGCGCCACCGAGGAGAAGATCCACGAGACCGTCTACCGCTGGTGCAAGCGCGAAGGCATCACCGCCCTGATCGTCGCGCACCGCTCCGCCGCCCTGCGCCTGGCGGACCGCATCGTGGTGATGGAGCGAGGCGGGATCGTCCGGGAAGACATCCCGGACACTTCGTTCCCGTCCGACGCCTCTTCCTTCGGGCAGGTGCGCAACCACCCGGCCCGCCCTGCTGCGCGCAAGGAGTTCGCCGCCGCCGAAGCGATGCGCCTGGATAAGGCCGCGCCATAGCGCTCGGCCAGGGGCTGGCGTCCAGGTAGCCGTCGATCCCCGCAGCGGCCTCCGCCCCCGGGCGGCCTGCCAGGCGAACAATGCCGACGATCCCTGCCGGGCGTGGATAATGCCCGCTCCAACCGGAGCCGGCCGCATCCACATCGGGCAGAATCCGGTCGCTGCCGCGCCGGGCCGGTGAACGGATCGCGCCGCGGCGCGTGAATCCCCCAACCGTCGACAGGAAGCACGCGTGACCTCTCGCCCCGCCCCGATTTCCGCCGTACGGCAGACACTCGATACCGAGCCGCAATCCATCGACGCGCCACTGTCGATCGCCGCCGCGTTCCTCGTGCTGACCATCAAGGAAGACGAAGCCTCGCTGGCCACGGTGCGCTCGGTGCTGGGCGGCACGGACGATCTGATCAAGAACGTCGCGGTCCGCGACATCGGCCGGACGTTCACCTGCAACGTCGGCATCGCGCACCGGGCCTGGAGTCCGCTGACCGGCAAGCCCCTGCCGAAGGAGCTGGCTCCCTTCAGGGAAATCCAGGGCGCCAGGCACACCGCCGTCTCCACGCCCGGCGACCTGCTCTACCACATCCGCGCCGCATCGATGGACCTGATCGTCGAATTCGAGAGGATGCTGCTGGAGGCCTTCGGCGACGCGGTCGTGCCGGTGGACGACGTCGCCGGCTTCCGCTTCTTCGACGGCCGCGACCTGCTCGACTTCGTCGACGGCACCGCCAACCCGGACGGACTCGCCCTGCCCGACGCCACCCTCGTCGGCGACGAGGACCCGGACTACGCCGGCGGCAGCTATGTGGTGATCCAGAAGTACCTGCACGACATGGCCGCATGGCGCGCCCTGGCGCCGGAAGCGCAGGAGCGCATCATCGGGCGCACGAAGTACGACAACACCGAGCTGCCCGACGCGCCGGCGCCCGAACAGAAATCGCACAAGACCCTCTGCACGATCGCCGATGCGCAGGGCGAATACGACATCCTGCGCGACAACATGCCCTTCGCCAGCCCGGGCCGCGGCGAATACGGCACCTACTTCATCGGCTACTCGCGGCGCCTGTGGGTGATCGAGAAGATGCTCGAACGCATGTTCATCGGAGACCCGCCGCCGCTGCACGACCGGATCCTCGACTTCTCCAGGGCGATCACCGGCGTAGTGTTCTTCGCGCCCGCGCGCAAGTTCCTGGCCGGCCTTGGGGATTGATCCGGATCGCGCGATCGGCGCCGCGGCATATGTGGGCGCAACGCTTGTCCCGCATAGGAAGGGCCTTGTGTGATCGAGTTCACTTTAGCGGCTAGCGACACCATTGCCCGGTAAAGGTTCAATCTGCTACTTCCGGGCGCTCCTGCGGCGATAATAGGCCAGTGCAGCGCTGCCATCGCCGCGCTCGACAGCCGCCTATAGAAGTATGGCGTATGCTCGCTGACAGGGGGGCGCCCCATGGGCGCTAGGCCGCGAAACTGGCCAAGGAGCAATGGAAGTGGCAAAGCGTTCGTCTGGTATTGGGGTCGTTCTGTGGCTTTTATTCGGCGCACTGCTTCTGATCCTGGTGGCGCCCCTGGAGGTCTGGATTGGACTGGCCGTGCTCGGCTTGCTGGGCTGGATCGGGTATCTGGTCATCCGCTTTCTCGTCGACTACGCCAGCGCGCCCAAGGCCCATCCATCCCAGCCACAAGAACAACACGAACCGACGCTGGCGGAACTTATCGCACAGCGTTCACCTCCTACCCCCACCCGGACGCCGGTAATAGCGGCGGCACCGACTCAACCCGCTAACTCAAGGCCGGCGGCCGCACCCCCATCCCTGCCTCCGTCCCGCTCGCAGGAGACGGAAGAGTTCTACGCCGCCCCCGCAAGCGCACAGCGCCCTTTGTCTCATACCCTCCCTGAGCTTCCCTCGGGCTTCGGGGAAGGACGCTGGGTTCCACGCGGAGAACATGTGCGGGTAGCCGGCGTGGATCTGATCGGGGGCATGATCTATGTGGGTTCGCGGCTGAAAGCCCCCGCTGGCGGCGTCGACCCTTGCCTCATCAATGGCCACCTCACAGTGGCGAAGGTGGGCAATTACCGCCAGCGCCAGATGGGCTATTGGCCAAGCTATTCGGAGGCCAGCGCGAATGAGCGGCGCGCCTACCTGTCCTGGCTGTCAGAAGGGCGCACTCACCCTGACTGTGACATTGGCTATGTCTTCCTGTTCTTCTATGGCCTGGAACGACGGATCATCGTCGATGCGCACGATCCCGCGACCAAGGCCGATTGGCCGGCGATCGCCATCGAGCTTCGGCGACTGCTTGCGATCTACGGAGATAAGTCGAATTCGTTTAAGCGCTACGCCAGCGAGCTACTGAGCTGGGTCGAACTTGGCCAGACTTCCGGCCCGCTCTACGAGCAGCCTATCCCCGACTTTCCCAGGACCTACGAGCTCCCTCCATATGTGCGCCTGGCACTCGGCCAGGCTTCACTGGCGAGAGCTCCCCTACCGGCTCATCTGGCGCTGGCATGGCTGCGGTTGAGCCCGGAGATACAGCTACGCACGGCCGCCACTCGCTGCCCCAGCGAATTCGAGCGCCTGTTCGTCCAGCGTTATCACGAAGTTATGGGGGCGGGGCTCGTCTTGCCCAAGAACCGGACCAAACTGAAGTTCACCTACCAGGCCGCCTCATCCGGTTTGCGCGGGGCCAACATCTCCCTGACCTTCGGTGACACGCCGGATGTCACAGCTCTCACCGCTCCCATCCAGAAGCTGGCCGAAATCGCCAACCAGTGCACCGACGACCTTGGGGCTTACAGCCGGCTCGTCGGAAAAGACCCTGACGCTGCCAGTGGCCTGGAGGGACTGTTGCTGCTGCCTGCCAGCCTATGGCCGGCTCCCACTCAAGCGCGCCTGCGGGGGCTCACCGATCAGATGCGTGAGGGGCGCCTGTCGCTGTCTCTGCGAAAGCTGCTGGACACTCTCGATGCAGGGAAAGGCCCGATCAACCGCGATCGCGTGCGGGCGCTGGCACGAGCACTGGAGGGCGCCGAGATCGGCTTCGAACCGCATGTGCTGGCCGGTGCCCGGGCTCCCGGGGAGGCCGATATCGTGGTGCTCTTCGCTCAGCCGATGACGGAAGCCATGGCCGGAGCTGGCTCCCACTACCAGACGGCCGCACTCACGCTACAGCTGGCCTCGGCCATGGCCCAGGCCGATGGCGACTTCAACGAACGAGAAATCGCCCACTTGCGCACCGAGATCGATGCTTGGTCGCACCTGATGCCGGCGGAACGTCGACGGCTGCAGGCGCACCTGCAATGGCTGACCGGCTCGCCGCCCACACTGACGGGCATGAAGAAAAAGCTGGAACCCTTGCCGATCTCGGCCCGAGAAGCGCTTGCCGCATCCATGGTCACACTGGCCCAATCCGACGGCTTCGTCTCGCCGGAAGAGGTCAAGTTCCTTGAGAAGGTCTACAAGGCACTAGGGGTCGAGCCAAAGCGGGTCTTTAGTGATGTCCATGCTGCCGGTGCCGGCGGTGCGCCGGTGTCCACTGCCCAAGCCGAGAAGCAGGGCTTTCGACTGGATACCGCCCGCATTGCCGCCTTGCAAGAAGACACCGCCCGCGTCTCTGAGTTGCTCTCGAAGATCTTTATTGAAGAAGCCGTAGCCGCTCCGCCATCTGTGGCTGCTGAGCCCGAACCAACCCCGGAGGCGTCCGCCCCGCTCGGCCTGGATGAAAACCACGCGGCACTACTACGCCTGTTGCTATCGCGTCCGGAATGGACACGGGCGGAGTTGGAGGACGCGGCCGCCGACCTGGATCTGATGCTCGACGGCGCTTTGGAACAGATAAATGAGGCGGCTTTCGATGCCTTCGATGAGCCGCTGTGCGAAGGCGACGACCCTGTTGCTGTGAATACCGAACTCTTAGAGAAAATTGAAGCATGACCACGCCAATTCGTCCCAAAGACCGCGATACCGTCATCCAATCCTTGCGTGCCGGCGTGGTTCCCCGCGCGGGGCAACATTTGATCCAGGTCGCTCGCGGCCGCGAAATTGAAGCGCTGGTCGCGGATATTGACCGCGTCGCCGATGGCGGTTCGTCGTTTCGCTTCGTGATTGGCGAGTATGGCGCCGGCAAGACCTTTTTCCTGAACCTGATCCGCGCGATCGCGATGGAGCGAAAGCTGGTGGTGGCCAGCGCAGACCTCAATCCTGATCGTCGGCTCCACGCTTCCGGAGGCCAAGCCCGCTCGCTGTATGCCGAGCTCATGCGCAACCTGTCCACTCGGACCAAGCCTGAAGGCGGTGCGTTGGCCGGGGTGGTGGAGAAGTTCATCGCGACCGCCAAGTCCGAGGCTAAGGCGCAAAGCAGCGCGACCGAGCAGGTCATCCGCTCCAAACTCGAACAGCTCTCCGAGCTCGTCAACGGCTATGACTTCGCTGAAGTTATCGCCGCCTACTGCCGGGGTTCTGAGGAAGGCAATGAGCAACTGAAATCCGACGCGATCCGCTGGTTGCGCGGCGAATTCTCCACCCGGACCGATGCTCGCGCCGCGCTGGGCGTGAGGAGCATTGTCGACGACGCCTCCGTCTACGATCAGCTCAAGCTGGCGGCTCGCTTCGTGCGCTTGGCCGGCTACTCGGGATTGTTCGTGTGTCTGGACGAACTGGTCAATATTTATAAGCTATCCAATACGCAGGCCCGTAGCTCAAACTACGAGCAGATCCTACGCATGCTCAATGATTCGCTTCAGGGCACAGCCGTGGGGCTAGGCTTCGTTCTGGGGGGCACCCCCGAATTCCTGATGGATCCGCGCCGCGGCGTTTACAGCTACTCCGCGCTGCAAAGCCGCCTGGCACAGAACGCCTTCGCAACCGGCGAGCTGGTCGACTACACGGGACCGGTCTTGCGCCTGTCGAGCCTGACCCTTGAGGATTTCTACCTGCTGCTGGGCAAGATCCGCCATGTTTATGCCGGCGGCGACAGCGCGCGCTATCTGCTCCCCGACCCCGCCATCGCCACCTTCATGGAGCACTGCGCCAATCGCATCGGCGACAGCTTCTTCCGCACCCCTCGCACCACGATCACTTCCTTCATCAATCTGCTCGCCGTCCTGGAGCAGAACCCGGGCACGGAGTGGCAGAACCTGATCGGTGAGGTCACGGTTGAAGCCGATCACGGCGGCGACAGCGATCTATCGGTCGATCCGGACGACGAGTTGGCGTCGTTCAAGCTCTAACCCGGCGATGTCAGTCTCCAAAGCATTTCTGCAGCTGGATGCCCGGATCCAACACTACCTGTGGTCCGAGGGCTGGGGCGCGCTGCGTGAGGTCCAGGAACTGGCCATCCCGCTCATCCTGCCGGCAGACCAGGATGTTATCGTCGCGGCGAGCACGGCCTCCGGAAAAACCGAGGCAGCCTTTCTCCCGGCGCTGACTTACCTGCTCCAGCAACCTCAAGCCGGACTGATCGTCTACATCAGTCCGCTCAAGGCCCTCATCAACGATCAGTTCGGTCGTCTGGATCGATTATGCGAGAACCTGGATGTCCCGGTCTGGCCTTGGCACGGGGATATCACCGCAACCAGCAAACGCAAATTCCTGGCCAAGCCCGAAGGCGTGCTGCTGATTACCCCGGAGTCATTGGAGGCCACTCTGTGTAACCGCGGGACCAGTGTGGCGGGCTTGTTCGAAAACACCACCTTCGTGATCGTCGATGAGCTCCATGCCTTCATTGGTTCCGAACGCGGCAAGCAGCTCCAATCGCTACTGCATCGTATCGATGTGGCGCTAGGCCGTCACGTGCCGCGCATCGGGCTGTCGGCGACCTTGGGCGACATGAGCTTGGCCGCTCAATTCCTGCGGCCGGGCCGATCCGCTGCTGTGGTTGATACAGGATCAGCCGCCTCACCATTGCTCATCAAGGTCAAAGGCTATGAAGAACCGATCGAGTTCCGGGCAGCAGGATCACAGGCAGACGCGAACACCGTCCCGGCCTCGAAGGCCATCGCTCAGCACCTGTTCAAGGTCCTCCGAGGATCGAACAACCTAATCTTCCCCAACCGGCGTCAGGAGGTCGAACGCTACACCCACCTTTTGAATGATCTGTGCGAGCAAGCCAGGGTGCCCTCGGAGTTCTGGCCGCACCACGGCAACCTGTCCAAGGAAATCCGCTACGACACCGAAACAGCACTGAAGCAGCGCGAGCGCCCTGCTTCGGCCGTGTGCACCAGCACACTGGAATTAGGTATAGATATCGGGGCGGTCAAGAGCGTCGTCCAGATCGGCGTGCCGCCCTCGGTGGCCAGCCTACGCCAACGCCTGGGGCGGTCCGGCCGGCGGGAGGGCGAGCCGGCGATTCTGCGCGGCTATGTGATTGAAGACACCCTGGATGAGCACTCCAGCCTCCAGACGCGGATGCGGATCGATACCGTGCAAACGGCCGCGGTGGTGTCCCTGCTCATCGAACACTGGTTCGAACCGCCGGCCGTGCGGGGCGCCCATTACTCCACCCTGGTTCAGCAGTTGCTGTCGGCCATCGCACAATACGGCGGCCTTACCGCCGGACAGGCTTTCGCGCTGCTGTGCTCGCCCCACGCTCCTTTCGATGGCATTTCCACGGAAAGCTTCGCCGAACTGCTCAGGACCTTGGGACAGAAGGAAATTCTGATCCAGGACCACTCGGGGCTGTTGCTCCATGGACGGATCGGCGACCGGATCGTCAACCATTACTCGTTCTACGCCGCCTTCGCCAGCGATGAGGAGTTCCGCATCGTGTCCGGCGACAAAGCGCTGGGAACGCTGCCGATTGTTCAGATGGTGTCGCCCGGCCAGCGCATCCTATTCGGTGGGCGGACTTGGGAGGTCCAGGATATCGACGAGGCCCACAAGACCATCTATGTAGCGCCCGCCAAGGGCGGCGCGCCGCCATTGTTCAGTGGCGGCATCGGACGGGTACATACGCGTGTTCGGCAGCGCATGCGCGAGCTCTACCTCGGCGATGAAACGCCCGGCTATCTGGACGGACAGGCGCAGCGCTTTCTCGATGAGGGACGGGCCGCCTTCCACAGTCTGGCCCTGGCTGACACGATCATGCTCAACCAAGGGAGCGACGCTCTACTGCTTACCTGGCTGGGCGATGCAGCCAATGAGGCGATTGCCTGCTTGCTGACGGCGCGCGGCGCCACCGCCTATGCCGCGAGCTTAGGGGTCGAGGTGCAGCGCTCCGGGCGCAGTCTGGACGACTTCGCAGACTTGCTGGCCGATATCGGTTCGGAGCCCACCCCCGCGGTCGACGACCTGCTCGCAAAGGCCAGCAACCTGGCAAAGCAAAAATGGGACGAGTTGCTGTCGCCCCGATTGCTTCGAGAGACTTACGCGCGCTCCAACATCGATCTGGATGAGGCGATGGCCTGGATCCGCGCCAAATTCAGCGTCCGGTCGCCTGTTGAGACACCCTCATCGCCATGAGCACGCTGCACGAACGATTACAGCGCAGCACCTATATCGCCCTATTTGGACGCGGCGACGCCAGCGGGCTCACCCTCGCTCAGCTGATCAGTGTTGTCCTCATCCTGACTTCCGTGACGGTTGCCGTGGTGGGCACTGAACCCGTGGTGGTCGCCGCCTTTGGACCCACGTTGCGTAACTTGGAGACGGGGTTCGTCATCGCCTTCTCCTTTGAATATCTGATGCGGCTTTGGGCGGTAGGGGCCAATCCCATCTACAAAGGGATGTCCGGTCGGATCAGATACGCGCTGAGCTTCTACGCACTAATCGATCTTCTGGCGATCATCCCCTTCCTATTCGGGTGGGGCGCCCAGTCTTTGCTGGTCCGTTTGCTGCGCTTGTTCCGGTTGCTGGCACTGTCCCGGTTGATCCGATACTCGCAGGCGATGCGGATCGTGCTCGGAGCCATGCTGGAGCGTCGCTACGAGCTGACCTTCTCCATGGCGCTATCAGCATGCGTCATTCTGCTGTCGGCAGGCGTCCTCTATTCGGTGGAAGCCGACACCAATCCTGCGGCCTTCGGATCCATTCCGCGGGCGATCTGGTGGTCGGTGACGACCCTGACGACGGTGGGCTATGGGGACGCCGTTCCCCGGACTGTTCTTGGACGCGTGTTTGCGGCTTTGACTGCCGTCGCTGGCATTGGCCTAATCGCCATGCCCACCGGCATCTTGGCGGCAGCCTTCTCCCAGGCGTTCAAGAATGTCAAGGACCAGGATCGGACGCGAAGCCAAGGGCCAACCGGCAATACACAGTACTGATGTGGCGCTATAGCTGCGTGAACAGGCACCTGGCCAAACCTCCATGTCGATAAGCGACAAGGTGGCCTGGACACAAATGGCTCCTCGAACGAGTCCTTTGAGTGACCAGTTCCAGAACCCAGCCCGTATAGATACTCCGTATTCGATCAAAGAGTCAGATCGATGCGGGAAAAGATGGAGCGGGTGATGGGAATCGAACCCACGCTAGCAGCTTGGGAAGCTGCAGTTCTACCATTGAACTACACCCGCGCGAGGGGCAAGTCTATGCCCGGCGCCCTGCCCTGGCAATCGGTGCCGGGCGCATGCCGGGACAGATGTCCCGGCATGGCGACGCAGTCGACCGACTTGCTTAGAAGCTCCTGCCGAGCGTGACGAACAGGCTGGCGGCGTGGTCGTCGCCGCGCTCCAGCGTGGCGCTGCCGCCGATGTTGGCTTCCAGGCCGAACATCGGCACCTGGGCGCCGATGGTGAGGCTGCCGTAGTTGCGGTCCTGCTCCAGGCCCGGCACCGCGTAGTCGAGCGTGCCCGGCAGGGTCTGCACGTGCGCGAACACCTGCTCGTCGGCTTCCTCGAACTGGTGGTCGTAGGTCAGCCTGGCGTAGGGCGTGAACCCGGAATCGGCGCGGTAGCTGGCCTGCCAGCCGAGGCTGCCGATCAGCGAGTCGTAGCTCTGGTCGCGGTAGGACAAGGCGGTGGAGAGCTCGCCGTTGTTCTCGCGATAGCCGTCCACGTCGATGCGCTGCGCGGTGAGGCTGAGCACCGGGCCATGCTGGAAGGGCGCGCTTTCCTCGCCGAGGTTCCAGCCGGCGTTGACGGCGAAGGTGACGTTGTCGCCGTCCGGCGATCCCTTGTGGCGGCGCATCGCCGGGCCGAGGTGCACGTCGCGCTGGACGTCGAAGGCGAGCTTGGTATAGCTCAGCTGCCCGTTCACCCACAGGCCCTGCTCGCCGTACCAGGCGGCGAAGCCGCCCAGGGTGGCGTCGGACTGGGTGAACTTGCCGCGATTCAGGCCGAAGTCGACGCGGCCGCGGCCGTAGCCGGCGAAGCCGCCGAACACGAAATCGCCGCGCGTCCAGTCCACGCCGCCCAGCAACGCGGGCACCATGCCGTCGTAGCGGTCGCCGTCGCCCACGCGCTGCGAATCGGCGCGCAGGTTGGTCCACCAGCGGGCGCCCTCGCCTTCCGGCTTGGCGCCCAGGTGCCAGGCCACGGCGTCGGCGCGGCCGCGGCCGATGCTCTCGGCCGAGCGCGGCAGCACGGCGATCTGGCGCGGTCCTTCCAGCACCGACAAGGCGTAGTCGGCGAGGATGCGGTGCGACTTGCTCGACGGGTGCACGCCGTCGGCGAAGGCGTAGGCGTCGGGCGCGTCGGGCGCGGCGTAGCTGAGCGGGCTGCAGGTGAGCGACTGCGCGGTGATCTGCGGGTTGCAGCCGGTGCCGGTGACGTTGTGGATCCCGAACGGCGCCGGATTGGCGACCACCTCGCGGATCAGGTTGAAGGTATCCAGCGGGATCACGCGCAGGCCGGCCGAGGCCAGGCCGTTGTAGAGCGCGGCGTTGTAGGTCGCGGCCAGTTGGCTGCCCGCAGCCTGCTGCGCCGGACCGCCGGCGCGGAACTGCGGCGTGCTGCCGAGATCGGGGATGTTGGGCACGAGGATGTACTGCGCCCCGGCGTTCTTCAGCGCGGCGATCACGCCGATCTGCGCGCCGACCGCGGTGGCGATGCTGGAGGGCGGCGCCTCGCCGCGGGCGATGGCGAACAGGTCGTTCGGGCCGCCCCAGACGGTGTACAGCGCGTTCGGGTCGGCGCGCCCGCCATGGGCGGCGAGATAGTTGTTGGTCTGCGTCATCAGCGACGGGATCGGGCCGAGCGCGCCGCTGCCTTCGGTGCCGGTGCGCGCGCCGCCGACGGCGTAGTTGCTGCCGCCCTGGTTGTCGCTGACGGCGTTGGTGCCGTAGAAGTCGGCCAGCCATTCCGCCCAGACCAGGCCGGGGTTGGTGGTGAAGCGTCCGAGCAGGGCGCCGTTGGGGCCCACCGCCTGGATCAGCGCCGGGCGGAAGTGGCCCGAGTCGGTCAGGCTGTCGCCGATGAACACGGTCTGGGAATACGGATGGTCCTGGGCCAGGGCGGGTGCCGCGGCCAGGGCGAGCGCGGCCGCGAGGACGCAACGGGTGGGACGGGACAGCAACGGCATGTAAGTCTCCTTGAACGGACGGCGCCCGGCGCGGCCGGACGTATGGCGGCCATTATCATGCACTGCAGCATGGGCTCACGCTGCGCTGCGACATGACGGGTGCGGCGCGCGGCCCGAGCGGCGACAATGGCCGCATGAACATTCTGCTCAACGGCGACGAGGTCGCCCTGCCCGACGCCACGCCCACCATCGCCGCGCTGCTGCACGCCCAGGACCTTGCCGAACGCCGCGTCGCGGTCGAGGTCAACGGCGAGATCGTGCCCCGCGGCCGCCACGCCGATTACGCGCTCAGTCCGGGCGACCGCGTCGAAATCGTGCACGCGTTGGGAGGGGGGTGAGCAACCGCGCCCAGCCGATGCCCTATCGGCATCGGCTGCGGTTGCGAACGCCCGGCCAGGATGGCCGGGCCGGACGTTCCGAAGCCTTTCTGTCGCGCCATGGATGGCAGCAGCGTGCTCGTCGAAGATGGCATATCCCCATAGATCAGCTTTCCCCTGGCATCCACCAGGATGACGCGACACCCCTACCGCCCCACCTCCAGATACACCGGATTCCCCAACAACCACAGCTTCCCGTCCCCGCCCCGCACATCCACCCGCAGCCAATGCGGCTTGCCGTCCCCGCGCCACGAGAAGCGCAATTCCTGCTCGGCGCCCTCGATCCCTGGCGCGTCGATCGGCGCGATCACCACCCCATCCCGCACCACCTCCACCCGCCCGCCGGCGGCATTGCCGACGCGGACCACAAAGTCCGCCGTGGCCCCCGGCGCCACCGCCAGCGCATCGCCCATCCCCGCCCGCGCCGTGCCGCTGCGCGCATCGACTTCCAGGCGCCGGTCGCGACTGCCCTGCACGTCGACGAAGGCGTGGCCGGCGCGCAGCCCTTCCAGCAGCGCCGGAATCGAGAGCGCGCTTGCCCGCACCACCGTCGTCGGCATCCCGACCGGGCCGCCGCCGGCTCCCGCCTGGCGCTGGCCGGCATCGTGATTGTCGCTGCCGCCGATGGCCGTCAGCCGGTGTCCGGCGTTGAGCAGCGACTCCCAGAAGGGAATGCCCGAATACGGCGTGTCGGCGTCCATGCCGTTGACGACCTCGACCGCCTGCAGCAGCGCCGGATCGGCCTGCGGCCGCGCGGTCCAGCCGCACCCCATGCAGATCTCGCCCGACGGCCGCACCGGATGGTTGATCGACACCACGCCGCGCAGCGCCGCCGCCTCGCGCAGCAGCGCGTTCCAGTCGCGCCCGCCCTCGACCACGCGAAAATCCAGCGGCGCCACCGGTCCGATCAGGTTGGCGTGGCCGCTGAACGTGGTGATCTCGCGCCCCGGCACCAACAGCAGGCGGTCGAAGTACGGCTGCAGCTCGCGGATCGCGTTGGCCTGCGACGTGGTGTTGTGGTCGGTGACGGCCACGAAATCCAGGCCGCGCGCCGCGGCAGCCTGCGCGGTGAGGAATAGCGGGCACGGCACCTTGCGTCCGCCCTGGCTCCGGCAACTGCCGTCGCTGTGCGCGTCGTGCATGTGCAGGTCGCCCCGGTACCAGGCCGCCTCCTCGCGCAGCGGCGGATTGGCGACCGACGGCTGCCAGTAGGGGTCGCGTTCGCCGCCGAACCAGATGCGCGCCGTGTAGTCCGCGCCGGCATCCTTGCGGATGTTGGGGATGCCCAGCAGCAGCGACCAGGTCCCCGCACGGATCGGGCCGGGCGCGTAGGACGGCGTGGCATCGGTCGCCGACACGGTGAACTCCGCCTTGTTGCCGCCGCTCCAGCCGCGGAAACCGTCCTGGCCGCGGAACCCGTCCGGCCCCAGCAGACCGAGGTCGATGGTGGTCTTCTCCTCGCGCCCGCCGTATTCGAACTGCACGGTGATGCGCGCGGTGCCCGCCGGCACCTGGAACGGCAGCAGCCGGTAGCGCTGGTGGTCGGCGCCGGACATGGCGCCGCGCAGCACCAGGTCCGGCGCACGGTCTTCGGGCGCCGCGCGCGCCTGGGCCGATGCGCCACCGGCCGCCAACGCGACGGTCAGCGCGAGCAGGCAGGAGAAGATCCTGGCGGCGAGGTCCATGCCGATCAGAACTTGTACATCAGCGCCAGGCGATACGACCGGCCCAGCAGGGGACGCGCCAGGAACGTGTTGGCGCCGGCGTCGGCGCTCTGCAGCTCGCCGGCGCGCGGATTGCCCTCGGTGAGGCCGAGCGAGTTGTTGAGGTTGTCGGCGTAGAGGAACAGCGACAGCTCCGGCGTCGCCTGCCAGCGCGCGCTGGCGTTGACCACGTCGTAGGACGGCAGCCGCACCGAGTTGGCGGTGTCCACGAAACGCTCGCCCTCGTATTCGTAGGCGACCTGCAGCCGCAGCCGGTCGTCGAACAGGTTCACGCCCGGCACCACGCGGAAGCTGTTCTTGGGCACGCGGATCAGCTGGTTGCCGACGTAGTCGCGCAGCACCAGATTCCCGCCCGACAGTTCCTGGTAGCGCAGATCGCGGTACTGCGGGTCCTGCACGGTGGCGGTGAGCTGCAGGTCGAACCAGGGGGCCGGGTACCAGCTGCCTTCCAGCTCCAGGCCGAAGGTGCGCGTGCTGGCGTAGCCCGACTCGGTGACCTGCTTGTTGTCGAGATCGAATTTCGTGTTGCTGAAGCCGACGTTGTCGTACTTGGTGTAGAACAGCGTCGCGAACAGGTCGAAGCTCTCGTCGCTGTACTTGTAGCCGATCTCGCCCAGATCCATCGTCTGCGTGTCGGCAGGCTTGTCGTTGGCCGCCTGGCATTCTGGCTGAGTCAGAAATCTCGTAACGCCCGAAGAATCCGTGATTTTCTTCTGGTAGCAATCGGAATTGCGGGTGATGTAGCTGGACAGGTTCGGCAGGCGGAAGGCCGAGGTCCAGCGCGCGAACAGGCCCGAATGCGGCGAGAACTGCCAGTTGGCGCCGATCGTCCAGCCGGTCTTGTTCGAATCCAGGTCGTAGCGCAGGAAGTCGCCGCTGCCGGTGAGCACGGCGGCCGTCGCCGGCGTGCCCAGCCTGGCCTCCCTGCGCAACTCGACCCAGCCCTCGGTCGCCACCTTCTCCCAGCGCACGCCGGCATCGATGCGCAGCCTGTCGCTGACCTGCCATTCGTCCGACAGGTAGAACGCCTGGGTGGTGGAGCGCCCGCTGGCGTTCTCCCATTCGTAGCCGTAGCGGTAGATGCCGTGGTCGGTCACGGTGGCGAGCGGATTGCCGGCGGCGTCGACCGCGACCAGGTCGAGCAGGCGCGCGTTGTCGCGCACGTCCAGCAGCACGTTGGAGGAGTAGCGGTCGAAGTCCTGGTCGAAGCGCGCGTAGTAGTAGCCCAGGGTGACGTCGTGGCTCTGCCCGCCGAAGTCGAAGTTGCGCATCACCCGCGTGTCGTTGATCCACTCCTTCACCGGCATGGTCACCCCGCGCAGACCGCCGACCGCCATCAGACCGTTGCCGTTCTGGTTGGCCGGATCGAACGCCTGCGCCGGATCGTTGGCGTAGCGCAGCCGCCAGCCGGTCGCGCCGGGAATCGTCGCCAGCAGATTCTTCACCGCCGTCTGCTCGAAGAACTTGGGCGCGCTGGAAAGCGAGAGCGGAAACGCGCCGTTGCGCTGGGTCCGCGTGTCGCTGTAGCGCAGCGCCTGCGCCAGCTTCCAGCCGGCACCCAGCTCGTAGTCGAACTTGAGCGTGTACTGGTCGCGCTCGACCTCGGTACCGAGGCTGTTGTCGAAGTCGTACCAGCTTCCGTCGCCCTGCAGCATGCGCACGCGCTGCGTCTCGGGTCCGGCCATGGTGCCGTAGTGGCCGTCGAAGCCGGGCACCGCGCGGATCCTTCCGCCGGCATAGGTGCGCATCGGGATCGGCAGGAACAGCGCCACCCGGTCGTCCATGCGCTTGTAGTCGAAGCCGAAACGGCCGCGTTCGAAGTCGCGGCTCAGGTTGATGCGGTACTGGCCGCCGTGGTTGGCCTGGAAGCCCGGGTCGCGGATGCCGTCGTCGCTGCGCATGAAGCCGCCGACGCCAAGCTTCCAGCCGCCGCCCAGCGGCGTGCCGAAGAAGGCGTCGTAGCGGGCCAGGCCGTAGTCGCCGACCGTCATCTTGAACGTGCCCTCGGCCTGGTCGCCGACCACGCGCGGGACGAAGTTGATCGCGCCGGCCGGGGCGTTGGAATAGAACACCGACGAGGGGCCGCCGCGCACCACCTCGATGCGCTCGATGGTCTCGTCCAGGCGGAAGGCCTGGTCGCCGTTGAGGTAGCCCAGCGCCGGATCGTGCTGCACCGGCACGCCGTCCTCGAGGAGGGTCACCGAGCCGTAGCCGTCGACCGGGATGCCGCGGGCGCGGATGTTGCCGCTGGCCTCGCCGCCGGAGGCCTCCACCCAGAAGCCGGGCACCGATTTCATGGCCTCGGTCACCGAAGTCGGCGCCTGCAGGCGCAGCCGGTCCTCCTCGATGCGGGTGATCGAATAGCTGGTCTCGGCCTTGCTGCGCTCGCGGGTGCCGGAGCGGCCGGTGACGACGATCTTGTCCAGCTGGACGGTGCGGTCCTGCGGCGCGGCGGCGGCGTCGGGCGCCGACCCGTCCGCGGCGACGTCCGGCTCGGCGGCGTGGGCGAAGGGGGCGGCGGCGGCGCTCAGCGCGAGCGCGAGACGGATCGCGCCGCGCAGGGGGCGTGGCTTGCGGAGCATGGGGGATGCCTTGGAAATGAACGGGGGCTGTGCGAACACCGCGGCATCGTGATCGAGAATGCTTAAACCTTCGTGACACGAGACGGTCACGCGCGCTGCACGCCGCCTGCACGCGAGCACAAGCCCGCGTCGATGCGACATAATTCGGACATGACTCCCGCCCCCCATCCGGACCCGCTGCTGATCGCGGGCAAGCCCTACGCGTCGCGCCTGCTGACCGGCACCGGCAAGTTCAAGGACCTCGAGGAAACCCGCGCCGCCACCGAGGCCGCCGGGGCCGAGATCGTCACCGTCGCCGTGCGCCGCACCAACATCGGCCAGACCCCCGGCGAGCCCAACCTGCTCGACGTGCTGCCGCCCGAGCGCTACACCATCCTGCCCAACACCGCCGGCTGCTACACCGCCGACGACGCGGTGCGCACCTGCCGCCTGGCGCGCGAACTGCTGGACGGCCGCGCCCTGGTCAAGCTGGAGGTGTTGGGCGACCAGAAGACCCTGTTCCCGGACGTGGTGCAGACCCTCAAGGCCGCCGAGCAGCTGGTGGCCGACGGCTTCGAGGTGATGGTCTACACCAGCGACGACCCGATCCTGGCCAAGCGCCTGGAGGAGATCGGCTGCGTGGCGGTGATGCCGTTGGCCGCGCCGATCGGCTCGGGCCTGGGCATCCAGAACCGCTACAACCTGCTGGAGATCGTCGAGAACGCCAAGGTGCCGATCCTGGTCGACGCCGGCGTCGGCACCGCCTCGGACGCGGCGATCGCGATGGAGCTGGGCTGCCACGGCGTGCTGATGAACACCGCCATCGCCGGCGCCCGCGACCCGATCCGCATGGCCCGCGCCATGAAGCTGGCGGTGCAGGCCGGCCGCGACGCCTTCCTGGCCGGCCGCATCCCGCGCAAGCGCTACGCCAGCGCTTCCAGTCCGGTGGACGGCCTGATCGGGCAACCGTGATGCCGTCCGCATTCCCGCCGCCGCAGCAAGAGAGCCCCGCCCGCGTCCGCGCCGCGCGTCCGCTCGCCTGCGTCCGGGCACGCGCGGCGTGACCGATCCCTTCTCCAGCGACGGTGCCAAGGCTCCGCCCAAACCCTTCACCGCCACCCCGGGCGAGCGCCGCGTGCGCAGCTTCGTGCTGCGCCAGGGCCGCTTCACCCCGGCGCAGCAGCGCGCCTTCGACCAGCTGTGGCCGCGCTTCGGGCTCGACTACCTGGGCGAGGCGCGCGATTTCGACGGCGCGTTCGGGCGCCGCGCGCCGCGCGTGCTCGAGATCGGCTTCGGCAACGGCGAGGCGCTGCGCTACGCCGCCGCGCACGACCGCGATCGCGACTACATCGGCATCGAGGTGCACGCGCCCGGCGTCGGCCGCCTGCTCAACGCCCTGGCCGAGGACGGCAGCGACCACGTCCGGCTCTACCACCACGACGCCGTCGAGGTGCTGACCCGCGAGATCGCCGACGGCGGCCTGGACGAGATCCGCATCTACTTCCCCGACCCCTGGCACAAGAAGCGCCACCACAAGCGGCGCCTGGTGCAGCCGGAATTCGCGCGATTGCTGGTGCGCAAGCTGGCCGCGGACGGCCGCTTGCACCTGGCCACCGATTGGCGGGACTATGCGGAGCAGATGTGGGACGTGCTCGACGCCACCCCTGGACTGCGCAATCGCGCCGGCGCGCGCGGCGCCGTGCCGCGCCCGGACTGGCGCCCGCAGACGCACTTCGAGACGCGCGGCCAGCGCCTCGGCCACGAGGTCTGGGATCTGCTGTACGACCGCATGCCCCACGACGGCGCGGATCGCGGCTGAGCGGCTGACGGACGAGACATGGACAGCACCCTCGCCCTCACCACCGACATGGAGATCGTGCTCGCCCTGATCGGGCTGACGATGGTGCTGTTCCTGTTCGAGCGCGTGCGCGCCGACCTGGTGGCGCTGGTGGTGCTGGTGATGCTCGGCCTCACCGGCCTGGTGGCGCCGGAGGACCTGTTCAACGGCTTCTCCAGTAACGCGGTCATCAGCGTGATCGCCACCATGATCCTGGGCACCGGCCTGGACCGCACCGGCGCCCTCAACCGCCTCGCCGCCTGGCTGCTGCGCCGCGCGCGCGGGGTCGAGCAGCGCCTGCTGCTGCTCACCTCGGCCATCGCCGGACTGAACTCCTCGATCATGCAGAACCCGTCGGTGATGGCGCTGTACCTGCCGGTCGCCTCGCGCATCTCCTCGCGCACCGGCGTGGCGCTCTCGCGCCTGCTGCTGCCGATCGCCGCCGCCATCGTGATGGGCGGCGCGCTGACCATGGTCGGCAACTCGCCGCTGATCCTGCTCAACGACCTGCTGGTGGCCGCCAACGCCAACCTGCCCTCCGGCGTGGCCACGCTGGAGCCGCTGCAGATGTTCGCGCCGATGCCCATTGGCCTAGCGCTGCTGCTGGCCGGGCTGGCGTACTTCCATTTCTTCGGCGACAAGGAACTGCGCGGCGACATCGACAAGGGCGTCACCCCGGCGCGCACGCAGAGCTACTTCACCCAGGCCTACGGCATCGAGGGCGACGTGTTCGAGCTCACCGTCGGCGCCGACAGCCCGCTGGTGGGCATGTCGCTGGGCGAGGCGGAGGCGCTGCACGGCGCGCCGCTGCTGCTGGCGCTCAAGACCGGCAACGAATCGCGCCTGGCGCCGCCGGGCGACGCCCGCATCTGGGTGGGCAGCGTGCTCGGTGCGATGGGGCCGCGGCAGAAGGTCGCCGACTTCGCCCAGAACAACTTCCTGCGCCTGTCGGCGCGCCTGCGCGAGTTCGGCGACCTGTTCAACCCCAGCCGCGCCGGCATCTCCGAGGCGGTGGTGCCGCCGACCTCGAGCTTCATCGGCAAGACCTCGGCGCAGCTGGAGCTGCGCAAGAAGCACGGCATCAGCCTGCTGGCCATCAACCGCGACAAGGACGTGCTGCGCGACAACGTGCGCACGGTGCCGCTGCGCGCCGGCGACATGCTGGTGCTGCACAGCATCTGGCAGGACCTGGCGCAGACCGCCGCCAGCCGCGACTTCGTCGTGGTCACCGACTATCCCAAGGGCGAGCAGCGCCCGCACAAGTTCAAGATCGCGATGACGATCTTCGCGATCACCATGCTGATCGCGCTGTCCTCGCGCATTCCGACCTCGATCGCGCTGATGGCCGGCGTGGCCGGCATGCTGATCACCGGCGTGCTGAAGATGGACGAGGCCTACGCCTCGATCAACTGGAAGACGGTGTTCCTGATGGCCTGCCTGATCCCGCTCGGCTGGGCGATGGACTCCAGCGGCACGGCGGCGTGGATCGCCGGGCACACCATCGAGCGGCTGCCCGCGGGCATTCCCGTCTGGCTGCTGGAAATCGCCGTGGCGCTGCTCACCACCGCGTTCTCGCTGGTGATCAGCCACGTCGGCGCGACCATCGTGATGGTGCCGCTGGCGATCAACCTGGCGCTGGCGGCCGGCGGCAATCCGACCGGGTTCGCGCTGATCGTGGCGCTGTCGGCATCGAACAATTTCATGACCGCGTCGAATCCGGTGATCTCGATGATCACGGGGCCGGCGGATTACAGCGCCAAGGAGATGTGGCGGATCGGCGGGCCGTTGTCGCTGGTCTATACGCTGATCGTGGTGGTGATGGTGAATTTGCTCTTCTGACCCTGCTGGTCTCGCAGGCACCGTTACCTGGCCTTAGTGAAGGGCAAGATCAAAGGCGTTTCGTCCGCTGTCTCGGCCGAGTTCATTTCTTTTGATAAGCGTCAAAAGAAACGAACCAAAGAAAAACGCCTTCCCCGACACATCAGCCCCACGCCGGAAAGGCTGAGGGGATTTTCCGACTCGCCCTCCTGGCTCGGTCGGAAAATGGCGGGCATCCCTGCCCGCCACCCTCTGGGTCTGGGCAGAGCAATGGCTCACAAAGATTTGTAGAAGCAAAGCCTTCTTCCTATTCCTTCAGATTCGTCATCCCAGCGCAAGCTGGGACCCATTTTTCGCTTTTGCCTTCGTCTCTAAAGATGTCGATACGACATTGGCAATGGGAGACCCGAAGGTGTCGAGGGCCATCGGCCCGAGGGCACAGGGATGTGCGCCGTTTTTCGACCGAGCCAGGAGGGCGAGTCGAAAAATCCCGATAGCAGTCAAGTAATGGGAGTGCTTCGTCGGGGACGGCCGTTTTCTTTGGTTCGTTTCTTTTGGGCCAGCAAAAGAAATGAACTCGGCCGCGACAGCGGACGAAACGCTTTTGATCTTGCCCTGGTCGATATAACCGAATCGACAAGCAAACAAGGACTACCCTTGTTCCAGGAACACCTGCCCATCGCTCACCCGCACCGAAACCGCGCGCAGACTCTCCCCTCGACAGGGCCCCGCCACGCAATCCCCGCGCAGCAGCTCGAAGCTCGCCCCATGCGCCGCGCACACCAGCAACCCGTCCTTCGACTTCAGGAACTGCCCCGGCGCCCAGTCCAGCCGGCGCCCGGCATGCGGGCAGACGTTGAGCCAGGCGCGCACCGCGTCGCCCTCGCGGTAGAGGATCAGGGACTCCGCATCGCCGCCCAGCACCGCCTCGGCCTCGGCGAAGCCGCCGTCGGCGATCTCGGCGAGCGCCAGCAACGGCGCCGCCCCCGCCTTTAACGAACTCCTTACATCTTCGCTCATGCCGGGCCCGATACTTGGCAATCCGGCATTCTAGCCAACGCCGGATTCTTCAATCCCATTGTGTCACGACGATGTCCGCAAGCCCGATATCCAGTCTGTTTCGCCGCCTCAAGACCCGCCTCGCCACCTCCGGACTGTCGGCGCTGTTCGCGCCGCGCAAGCCGCGCCATGCCCTGCTGCGCGTGGCCTTCGGCGTGCTCGGCGTCGCGCTGCTGCTGGTGCTGCTGGTGATCGGCGTGTTCGTCGGCGCGGCGATGCTGATCGGCGGCCTGCTGCTGCGCCTGCTCGGCCAGCGCGGCAAGCCCGTCGCGCGCAAGCGCGTGGTCGACGGCGAGTACCGCGTGGTCGGCAAGAACGGCGCCGCCGCCAACGCGCGCCCGCCGATCGCCCGCCTGTCCACCTGATCGCGCTTCCCCGCGTGCCGCGCCCCGCCGAGGACGTCATCCCCGCGCCCGCGCCGCCGCGCGTGCCCGTGCGCGGCGGCGGCACGTCTCCTGCAGGAATGTTCCCGGTACGCCGCATCTATTGCGTCGGGCGCAACTTCGCCGACCACGCCCGCGAGATGGGCGCCGAGGCCCCGGCCGCGAAGGCCGAGCGCGGCACGCCGGTGTTCTTCTCCAAGCCCGCCGACGCCCTCGCGCTCGAGGGCACCGCCGTCTACCCGCCGGGCACGCAGGACCTTCACCACGAGATCGAACTGGTGGTCGCGCTCGGCCGCGACGCGCCCGCCGGCGTGCTCGCCGTCGAGGACGCGCAGGCGCTGGTGTTCGGCTACGGCATCGGCCTCGACCTCACGCGCCGCGACCTGCAGGCCGCGGCCAAGGCCAAGGGCCTGCCCTGGGATACGGCCAAGGGCTTCGACCAGTCCGCGCCGCTGAGCGAACTGGTGCCGGCCGCCGCGCTCGGCGAGCTGGCCCCGCGCACGCTGTCCCTGCACGTCAACGGCGCGCTGCGCCAGCGCTCGCGCCTGGACCAGATGATCTGGGACGTTCCCGACATCCTGCACGAGCTCTCCAGGCTCTACGCCTTGCGCGCCGGCGACCTGGTGTTCATGGGCACGCCCGCCGGCGTGGCGGCGCTGCAGCCCGGCGACGTCTGCCTCGGGCAGCTCGACGACGTCCTCGAGCTGCACTGCCGCATCATGCCCGCCGACATGCGCTGACCGCCCGCTGCGGTAAGCTTGGGCCTCCCCCACCCGCAACCTAACGAGGGCGAAGACGATGGGCATGATGAGTGAGTTCAAAGAATTTGCGATGCGCGGCAACGTCATCGATCTCGCCGTCGGCGTGGTGATCGGCGCCGCGTTCGGCAAGATCGTCACCGCGCTGGTGGAAAAGATCATCATGCCCCTGATCGGGCTGGTCACCGGCGGGCTCGACTTCTCGCGCTGGTCGGTGACGCTGCGCGAGGCCGTCGTCGACGCCGCCGGCAAGGAGACCACGCCGGCGCTGGTGCTGGGCTTCGGCGACTTCATCAACACCATCATCCAGTTCGTGGTCGTCGCCTTCGCCATCTTCCTCGTGGTCAAGGCCATCAACCGCGTGCACCGCAAGCCGGAAGAAGCCCCGGCCGCGACCCCGGAAGACGTGCTGCTGCTGCGCGAGATCCGCGATTCGCTGAAGAAGTGACGCGCAAGCGTTTCGCGCGCGGCGCCTGGCTGGCGCGAGAAAGATTCAAGTCCGGCATGACTTGCGACAGGTAACGCGGAAGCCGCGGGTTGTTAAGCTCGCGGCTTCCTTTCGTTCGAGGACACCGCAATGCGTGCACCGCACCGGATTGCGCCGACGGCCCTGCTGTTCGTCGCTTCGCTCCTGCCCGTCGCCGCCGGCGCCGCCGCGCGCGAAACGCGCATTCCCGACGACGCCCTGCAGGCCGCCGCCGAGCTGCGCGAGCGCGCGCTGGCCAGCGACCTGGGCTTCCGCATCACCGAATCGCTGACCACCGAGGTCGGCCCGCGCCTGGCCGGCGGCGAAGCCGACGCCCGCGCCGTGCAATGGGCCGAGGCCAAGTTCCGCGAACTCGGATTCGACAAGGTGTGGAAGGAACCGGTGACCTTCCCGAAATGGGAGCGCCGCAGCGAACACGCCGAGGTGCTGGGCGCCAGCCGCCAGCCGCTGTCGCTGACTGCGCTCGGCGGCAGCCCCGGCGGCACGGTCGAAGGCGAGGTGGTGCGCTTCGCCGACCTCGCCGCGCTGGAGGCGGCGCCGGCCGGCTCGCTCGCCGGCAAGATCGCCTTCGTCGACTACGCCATGCCGCGCGCGAAGGACGGCGCCGGCTACGGTCCCGGCGGCCGCGTGCGCGGCCGCGGTCCGTCGGCGGCGATCCGCGCCGGCGCGGCCGGCTTCCTGATGCGTTCGGCGGGCACCGATTCGCACCGCAACCCGCACACCGGCATCACCCGCTTCGACGACGGCCTGACGCCGGTGCCGTCGGCCGCCCTGGCCGCGCCCGACGCCGACCAGCTCAGCCGCCTGCTGCGGCGCGGCCCGACGCGCGTGCGCGTGGCGCTGGACTGCGGCTGGCACGGCACGGCGACCTCGTACAACGTGATCGGCGAAATGCGTGGCGCCAGCAAGCCCGGTGAGGTGGTGCTGATCGGCGGACACCTGGACTCCTGGGACCTCGGCACCGGCGCGATCGACGACGGCGCCGGCGTCGGCCTGACCATGGCGGCGGCCAAGCTGATCGGCGAGAGCGCCCGTCGCCCGGCGCGCACCATCCGCATGGTCGCCTTCGCCAACGAGGAGCAGGGCCTGTACGGCGGCAAGGCCTACGCACAGGCGCACGCCAAGGACGTGAAGCTGCACCAGCTCGCCGCCGAGAGCGACTTCGGCGCCGGGCGCATCTATGCCTATTCGAGCTCGGCGCCGGCCCATGCGCAGGCCGCCGACCGCCAGATCGCCGAGGCGCTGGCGCCGCTGGGCATCGAGCACACGCCGGGCAAGGGCGGCCCGGGACCGGACATCAGCCCGTTCGCGGCGCAGGGCCTGGCCTGGGCGCGACTGGCGCAGGACGGCACCGACTATTTCGACTATCACCACACGCCGGACGACACGC
Organism: Luteimonas aquatica; assembly: GCF_022662575.1. Taxonomy (GTDB): domain Bacteria; phylum Pseudomonadota; class Gammaproteobacteria; order Xanthomonadales; family Xanthomonadaceae; genus Luteimonas; species Luteimonas aquatica. Next base: position 329,779 of record NZ_JALBFU010000003.1, read on the forward strand.
TCGACAAGATCGATCCGAAGGCGCTGGCGCAGAACGTCGCCGCCTATGCCGTGTTCGCCTATCTGGCGGCCTCGGCGGAAGGGGATTTCGGCAGCGAGGCGAAGCAGGTGACGCCGCCGGAGGAGTGAAGGCGTACATCGGCCGCGCGCAGGCATTGGATGGGATTTGCCATCCTTGGCGCGGCATCGCTGGATTCGGATCGTCCGGCCCCACCATCCCTGGCCGGGCGTTCGCACTCGCAGCCGATGCTTGAGGCATCGGCTAAGCGCGAGTGCTCACCCAGGTCGCGAGCAGGACGGCCGTGGCGGCGGCGACGTTGAGGCTCTCCACCGCGCCGCTGCCCGGAATCGACAGGCGCAGGTCGCAGGCCTGCGCCAGCGCCGCGTCCATGCCCTCGCCCTCCGCGCCGAGCACGTAGACCAGGCGCGTCGGCAACCTGGCGGCGAACAGGTCGTCGCCGCCGCGCACCACGGTGGCGGCAAGCGAGAACCCGGCTGCCCGCAACTGCGCGATCGCCGCTTCGGCCCCGCCCAGGCGCACCATCGGAACCGCCTCGGCGCCACCCTCGGCCACCCGCACCGCGGCGCCCGAGAGCGCCAGCGTCGACGTTTGCGGCAGCAGCAGCGCGCCAACGCCGAAGTGCGCGGCCGAGCGCAGGATCGCGCCGAGGTTGTGCGGATTGCCGACGCCGTCCAGCCATAGCGCGCATTGCGGGCCCCCCGGCAGTTCGCGCAGCCATGCCTCAAGCGGCCGCGGCGCCTCGCGCAGCACCTCGGCGACCACGCCTTCGTGGTGCGCGCTGGCCGCCAGCTTGCGCAGGTCGTCCTCTTCCACCACGCGATAGCCCACACGCTGCGCCACGCACCACTGCAGCAGCGGCTGCAACTGCGCGATGCGGGCCTGCAGCAAGTACAGCTTGCGGATCGCCTGCGGCCGCTTCGCGAACACGGCACGCACGGCATTCAACCCGTAGATGCGCAGTTCGGCATCGCGCCGGGCGCGAGGCGCCGGCGAGGCATCTCCTGGCGTCTCCCTCGACGGCTCGCGCGGCGCTCCCCAAGGCGACACGCCCGGGCGCGGCGGGTCACGACGCATCGGCAACCTCCTCCCCGTCCAGGCGCGTGCGCGTCTTCGCGAAGATGCGCAGATCGTGCAGGCGCTCGCGCTTGAGCACGGCGCAGCGCTGCGTGCCCTCCTCGACGAAACCGTTCTTGAGCAGCACCCGGGCCGAGCCGATGTTGAAATCCAGCACGCCCGCCTGCAGGCGATGCAGCCGCAGCTCGCGCATCGCCCAGGGCGCGAATACGCCGACGATCCGCGTCATCAGGCCGCGCCCCCACCAGGCGCGCCCCAGCCAGTAGCCGAACTCGGCGCTGGCGCGCCGCTCGCCGCGCCCGGGATGCACGCCGATGCCGCCCGAGGCCTCGCCGTCGATCTCGATGGCGAATACCGGGTGCTCCAGGTCGATCACGCGGCCGGCAAGGAAGGACTCGCCGTCGGCGCGGGTGTAGGGAGAGGGGAAGCGGTCGCTGACGCCGCGCGAGACCTGCGCGTCGTCGGCGTGCCGGACCAGGGCGTCGAGGTCCTCGATGCGCCACGGCCGCAGCCGGATGTTGTCCGCGATGTCGATGGGATGCCGTTGCATGTTCGCCGCCGATGGTTCGTGCCCACAGGATACGGGAAGGACGCGCCATTGCCGGCCGCGCGCGGACAGGGCCGGCGGGCATGACTTCCAGGAGGCAAAAAATGAACCGCGCCCTAGTAGATTCGCGCCCGCCCCCGCATGGGCGCCGTTCCGGCGCACTTGTCATGTCCATGTCAGCCTGACGACCGTGGGGAATTGTTAACCTCGTCGCCGAATTCAGCGCACGGCGCCCCGGCCCCATGGAGAACCGCTTGTTGGCCCCCCCAGTCGATCGCCGTCGCCGCAAGCCCCTGGCCGCCGCCCTGCTCTGCCTCGCGCTCGCCGCCTGCGGCGGCGGCGCCCCGGCCGAGAAGAACGCAGACGCGAAGAACAAGACCGTGGAAGTCGGCTACGTGGTCATGCAGCCCACCTCGGTCGCCTTGACCAGCGAGTTCAACGGCCGCGCCGTGGCCTTCGAAAGCTCGGAGGTCCGCCCGCAGGTCGGCGGCCTGGTGCGGCGCCAGTTCTTCCAGGAAGGCAGCCTGGTGCGCGCCGGCGCGCCGCTTTACCAGATCGATTCCAGCCTGTACCAGGCGGCGGTCGACCAGGCCGAGGCCGACCTGAAGAACGCCCGCGCCGCGCTCGGCGCCGCCGACGCGCTGGCGCGCCGCAACCAGGCGCTGGTCGGCTCGCAGCTGATCAGCCGCCAGGACTACGACAACGCCGCCGCCGCCGCCGACCAGGCGCGCGCCAACGTCGCGCAGCGTGAGGCCTCGCTGGCCACGGCGCGCATCAACCTGCGCTTCACCACCGTGCCGGCGCCGATCGACGGGCGCATCGGACGCTCGCTGGTGACGGTCGGCGCGCTGGTGACGCCCGACCAGGCCGCGCCGCTGGCCACGATCCAGCGCCTGGACCCGATCTACGTCGACGTGCAGCAATCGGCCCAGCAGTTGCTCGCGCTGCGCCAGCGCCTGGCCGCCGGCGACGTACAGCCGGCCGACGCCACCGCCCGCATCCTGCTGCCCGACGGCAGCGCCTATCCGCAGCCGGGCACGCTGCAGTTCTCGGAAGTGCTGGTCGACGAATCCACCGGCACGGTCACGCTGCGCATCCGCGTCCCCAATCCCGACGGCCTGCTGCTGCCGGGCATGTTCGTGCGCGCGCGCATCGCGCAGGCCACCCAGGCCGCCGCCTACCGCCTGCCGCAGGCGGCGCTGGTGCGCGGGCCGACCGGCGACGCCTTCACCTGGGTCGTCGGGCCCGGCGACCGCGCCGTGCAGCGCCCGATCACCGCCGACCGCGCGGACGGCGCCGACTGGATCGTCACCGCCGGGCTGCAGCCGGGCGACCGGGTGATCACCCAGGGCATCGCCTCGCTGCGCCCGGACACGCCGCTGCGCCCGGTCGCCGCCTCCACGCCGCAGCGCCTGCTGCCGCCCAGCTCGACGGGCTCCAAACCGGCAAGCTCCAGGCCGGCAAGCGCCGCGCCGGCGAACAAGGGCTGATCCCCGACCATGATTTCCCGCGTCTTCATCGAGCGACCGATCTTCGCCTGGGTGCTGGCGATCGTGGTGATGCTGGCCGGCGCCTTCGCCATGAAGTCGCTGCCGATCTCGCAATACCCGAACGTGGCGCCGCCCAACGTCAGCATCCGCGCCAACTATCCCGGCGCCTCGGCGGAGACGATCGAGAACAGCGTGACCCAGGTGATCGAGCAGACGCTCACCGGCATCGACGGCATGCTGTATTTCAGCTCGACCTCGACCTCGCGCGGCCAGGTCACCATCAGCGCCACCTTCGACACCAGCGTCAACCCCGACATCGCCCAGGTGCAGGTGCAGAACCAGGTGCAGCAGGCGATCCCGCGGCTGCCGCAGCAGGTGCAGCAGCAGGGCATCGTGGTGCGCAAGGCCAATCCCGACGACCTGATGCTGGTGGCGATCTACGACGAGAACAACACCGTCACCAACCGCGACATCGCCGACTACCTCACCACCAACTTCCAGGACCCGATCTCACGCATCGCCGGCATCGGCGACGCCAACGTCTACGGCAGCCCCTACGCGATGCGGATCTGGCTGGACCCGGACAAGCTCGCCTCCTTCCAGCTCATGCCCGGCGACGTGCTGTCGGCGATCCGCAGCCAGAACGCGGAAGTGGCGGCCGGCCAGGTCGGCGACCAGCCGCAGCCGGCCACGCAGATGCTCAACGCGCTGGTGACGGCGCAGACGCGGCTGCAGACGCCCGAGCAGTTCCGCCAGATCGTGCTCAAGACCCAGACCAACGGCGCCTCGGTGCGGCTGCAGGACGTGGCGCGGGTCGAGCTCGGATCGGAAAACTACAACTCCAGCGCCCTGCTCAACGGCCATCCCGCCGCCGGCATGGCGCTGCAGCTGGCGCCGGGCGCCAACGCGCTGGAATCGGCCGAGCTGGTGCGCGATGAGGTCTCGCGGCTGTCCGCCAACCTGCCCAGCGGCTGGAAGGTGGCCTACCTCAACGACGCCACCGACTTCATCAGGCTGTCGATCGACGAGGTGGCCAAGACGCTGTTCGAGGCGATCGTGCTGGTGGTGATCGTCATGTTCGTCTTCCTGCAGAGCTGGCGGGCGACGCTGGTGCCGGCGATCGCGGTGCCGGTGGTGCTGCTGGGCACGCTGGCGATCGTCTACGCCGCCGACTTCTCCATCAACACGCTGACGCTGTTCGGGCTGGTGCTGGCGATCGGCCTGCTGGTGGACGACGCCATCGTCGTGGTGGAGAACGTCGAGCGGCTGATGCACGAGAACCCGAGGATGACGCCGCGCGAGGCGACCATCGCCTCGATGCGCGAAATCAACATTGCGCTGATCGCGATCGCGCTGGTGCTCTCGGCGGTGTTCCTGCCGATGGTGATGTTCGGCGGCTCCACCGGCGTGATCTATCGCCAGTTCTCGCTCACCATCGTCTCCTCGATGGCGCTCTCGGTGCTGGTGGCGCTGGTGCTGAGTCCGGCGCTGACGGCCACGCTTCTGAAATCGCCGCACGCCGAGGCCGCGGCCGGCCCGGGCTGGATCGCGCGCCGCGCGCCGGGGCTGGCGGCGCTGCCGCGCCGCGCGGGCGGCTGGTTCAATCGCCTCCTGGAGCGAAGCACCGAGCGCTACCTGCAGTCGGTGCAGGCGATCTTCCGGCACAAGTTCATCGCGCTCGCCGTCTACGCGGCGATCACGGCCGCGCTGGTGCTGCTGTTCCTGCGCCTGCCCACCGGCTTCCTGCCGTCCGAGGACCAGGGCCGGGTGAACGTCCAGTTCCGCCTGCCCGGCGGCGCGACGCTCGGGCGCACCAGCCAGGTCCGCGACCAGGTCAACCAGTACCTCAACCAGTACGAGTCCTCGCTGATCAGCTCCGCCTTCATCGTCGCCGGCGGCGGCGGTCCCACGGCTTCGCAGAACTCCGGGCAAGGCTTCGTCAGCCTGATCGACTGGTCGCAGCGCGAGGGCGATGACGGCAGCGCCGACGCGCTCATCGCGCGCCTGTCCAAGGCGCTGTCGGGCCTGCGCGATGCCAGCGTGTTCGTGCTGGCGCCGCCGCCGATCCGCGGCTTCGGCCAGACCTCCGGCTTCACCATGGAGCTGCAGAACACCAGCGGCATGCCGCGCGCCGAGTTCGACGCCGCGCGCGATCGCCTGCTCGCCGCCGCGCAGCGCGATCCGTTGCTCGGCTCGGTGCGGCCGACGCTGCTGCCGGACACGCCGACGCTGCGCGTCAACAGCGATCCGCAGGTCCTCTCCACGCTGGGCCTGTCGCAGGACGACGTCAACGCCACGCTCTCCACCGCCTGGGGCGGCTCCTACGTCAACGACTTCGTCGACCGCGGCCGCGTGAAGCGCGTCTACGTCCAGGGCGATGCGCCCTTCCGCGCCTCGCCCGACAGCATCTACCAATGGCACGTGCGCGGCGCGAACGGCCAGATGACGCCCTTCTCCGCCTTCGCCGCCACCTCCTGGGCGCAGGCGCCGACCGCGCTGCTGCGCTTCAACGGCGTGCCCGCCACCGAGCTGCAGGGCACGCCGGCGCCCGGCGTGAGCAGCGGCACGGCGATGGCGCGCATGGAAGAACTGGCGCGCGCCATCCCCGGCGTGAGCGTGGCCTGGGCCGGCCTGTCGTTCCAGGAGCGCCTGTCGACCGGCCAGGCGCCGCTGCTCTACGCGCTCTCGCTGCTGCTGGTGTTCCTGTGCCTGGCGGCGCTGTACGAAAGCTGGTCGATTCCCATCGCGGTGCTGCTGGTGGTGCCGCTGGGCCTGATCGGCGCCGTGGTGGCGGTGACGCTGCGCGGCCTGGAGAACGACGTCTACTTCCAGATCGGCCTGATCACCACCATGGGCCTGGCCGCCAAGAACGCCATCCTCATCGTCGAGTTCGCCGAGCAGGCCGAGAAGCGCGGCATGGGCACGCTGGAGGCCGCGCTGGAAGCCGCGCGCCTGCGCCTGCGGCCGATCCTGATGACCAGCTTCGCCTTCATCTTCGGCGCGCTGCCGCTGGCGCTGTCCACCGGCGGCGGCGCCAACAGCCGCATCGAGATCGGCACCGCGGTGGTCGGCGGCACGTTCACCGCCACGATCCTGGCGATCTTCTACATCCCGCTGTTCTACGTGCTGGTGCGGATGGCGGCGCAGCGACTATCGCGGCTGCGGCACGGCGGCCACGGGCAGGCGCAGGCCACTTGATCCCGGCGAAACCCCGGGCCTAGGGGCAGTACGGGCACGCCCCTGCGGCGATGCGCGGGGCGCCGCCTGGCATGCTTTCCGCGCCACGGCGGCTATTCGCCGGCGAGCGCGCCGGACGCGGGCCGCGATCCGGCCGCGCCTTCCCTCGCCGTCTCCGCGCTCGACGGCGCGGCCGACGCGATCGGCAGTCGCAGCAGCACCTCGATCTCGCCCGCCCCGGCGAGATGGCGCGCGGCCACCGAGCCCCCGTGCATGGCGGCCACCGCCTTGACGATGGCCAGGCCCAGGCCATGGCTGCCGCCCTCGCGCTGCCGTGCCGAGTCCAGGCGGAAGAAGCGGTCGAACCAGCGGTCGATGCGCTGCGCGGCCGACGCATCGGCCGGATTGCGCACGCCGATCTCGGCCTCGTCGCCTTCGCGGCGAATCTGCACCAGCAGCTGTCCCGCGCCCGCGCCGTGGCGGATCGCGTTGTCGATCAGGTTGGCGATGGCGCGGCCGAGCAGCGAGGGCTCCACGGCGGCGACGACGTCGCCGTCGATGCGCAGCGACAGTCCGGCCTCCTCGAGCGCGTCCTCGAACAGGTCCGCCGAGCGCCGCGCGATCTCGGCGATGGAGGACGCCGCCAGGTTGTCGACGATTGCCCCCCGGTCCGCGCGCGCCAGGAACAGCATGTCGTTGACGATCGACTGCATGCGCTCGAGTTCCTCGAGGTTCGAGTGCAGAACCTCGCGCAGTTCCCCGGCCGGCCGCTCGCGCGAAAGCACCACCTGGGTCTGCCCGATCATGTTGGACAGCGGTGTGCGCAGCTCGTGCGCCACGTCGGCGTTGAAGGCGGACATGCGCGCGTTGGTCTCGTGCAGGCGCTCCAGCGCGCCGTTGAAGGCGGTGGTCATCTCGCGCACCTCTTCCGGCAGCCCGTCCAGCGGCAGCAGTGCCTCCGGATCGTTGGGGTTGAGGCCAGCGGCATGGTGCGAGAGCGCCACCAGCGGGCGCAGGCCGCTGCGCACGATGGTGCGGCCGAGGATGCCGACGATGGCGATCGCCAGCAGAGAAATGACGCCGATGCCCAGGCCCAGCACCAGATAGGCCCGATGGACGGGCTCGTGGTCCAGCGCGGCGGTCAGCCGGACCGCGGGCCGCTCGCCGCTGGCCGGGACGATGGTCTCCACGGCCCGGAAGGTGCGTCCGTCGAAATGCACGTAGAACGAGCCGTCCGGCAGGCGCCGCGTGCGCGCGTCGGCCGGAAACGGCTTGCCGTAGGCCACGCGCGGGTCGGGGCTGTCGACGATGAAGCGCAGGCGGTCGTCGGCCGGCGTGAAGGAGGCCAGCTTGTCCTTCAGCAGGGCGAAGCGGCGCGGCCGGTCGGCGTGCTCGACGATCGGCCGGATGATCTGCAGGCGCGTGGACAGCTCGGCCGACTGCTGCGCGTCCATCTGGTGCTTCTGGAACATGAAGATCGCCACGCCCGTGGCCGACAGCAGCAGCGCCGTCGCCAGCGTCTGCGCGCGCATGATCCGCATCGCGAGCGAAGGCGACTTGCTCACGCCTCCGCCTCCTTCTCCTCGAGCACGTAGCCCATGCCGCGCACGGTGTGCAGCAGCCGCGGCTGTCCGGCCTGGTCGAGCTTGCCGCGCAGGCGCTTGATCGTGACCTCCACGATGTTGGTGTTGGTGTCGAAGCTGATGCCCCACACCGATTCCACCAGCACCGTCTTGGAGACGATCTGGCCGCATCGCCGCGCCAGCACCGAGAGCACGCCGTATTCCTTCGCGGTGAGGTTGAGCAGGCGGCCGGCGCGCACGGCGCGCCGCCCCGTCAGGTCGACGTGCAGGTCGGCGATCGTCACGCCCGCCGGCTGCTCGGCCTGGCCGCGCCGGGTGATGTTGTGCAGGCGCGCCAGCAGCTCCAGGAAGGAGAACGGCTTGATCAGGTAGTCGTCGGCGCCGGCGCCGAGCCCGCGCAGGCGATGCTCGACCGTATCGCGCGCGGTCAGCATGATCACCGGCGTGGCGCGATTGCGGCGCAGCCGCTCCAGCACGGCCACCCCGTCCATGCGCGGCAGCATGCCGTCGAGGATGATGGCGTCGTAGTCGCCGGTCTCGGCCAGGTGCAGGCCGTCGCCGCCGTCGCGCGCGACCTCGACGCCGTAGCCCTGCTCGGACAGTCCCTTGCGCAGGTATTCCGCGGTCTTGTGCTCGTCTTCGATCACCAGGATACGCATGCGATCATCCGCCGGCCGGTGGGGCCATGCTACGCGCGGCGGCGCCCGGACGCCGCCGCGGGCGGCGCCGGAAACGTTCCGTTAACATCGGGCGAGAGGTGAAGGCGGCATCCGCCCGATTCTAGCGGCGGCGGGAGATTTCCAGGGGTGTCTTAAGCCATCCCCGGAAACGCGCTAGTGTGGTCAACCTCCGGCCCCGGCACGCGTTACGACGGAGGCCGGGTCCTCTGCAGCGGAGATTCCCGACCATGATCCACGACAGCATCCTCGACACCATCGGCCACACCCCGGTCGTCCGGCTGCATCGCATCGCGCCCGCCCACGTCGACCTGTACGCCAAGGTCGAGTCGTTCAACCCCGGCGGCTCGGTCAAGGACCGCCTGGCGATCGCGATCATTCTGGATGCCGAGGCCAAGGGCCTGCTCAAGCCGGGCGATACGGTGGTGGAGGCCACTTCCGGCAACACCGGCGTGGCGCTGGCCATGGTCTGCGCCGCGCGCGGCTACAAGTTCGTCGCCACGATGGCCGAAACCTTCTCCATCGAGCGCCGCAAGCTGATGCGCGCCTACGGCGCCAAGGTGATCCTCACACCCGCCGCCGAGCGTGGCAGCGGCATGGTGCGCCGCGCCGAGGAACTGGCCAAGCAGCACGGCTGGTTCCTGGCGCGGCAGTTCGAGAATCCGGCCAACCCCGCCTACCACCGCCAGACCACCGCCGCGGAGATCCTGCGCGATTTCGCCGGGCGCAGGCTCGACCACTTCGTCACCGGCTGGGGCACCGGCGGCACGCTCACCGGCGTGGCCGAGGTGCTCAGGGCCGCGCGCCCCGAGGTGCGCGTGACCACCTGTGAACCGGCGGTCGCCTCGCTCCTGGCCGGCAAGGAATGGCAGCCGCACAAGATCCAGGGCTGGACGCCGGACTTCGTGCCCAAGGTGCTCAACCGCGACGCCGCCACGCAGATCGTGCCCATCGACGACGTGCTCGCGCGCGACACCGCGCGTCGCCTGGCCGCCGAGGAAGGCATCTTCGTCGGCATCTCCGCCGGCGCCACCGTCGCCGCCGCGCTGGAGGTGGCCAAGGCCGCCAAGCAAGGCGAGGCGATCCTGGCGATGCTGCCCGACACCGGCGAACGCTACCTGTCGACCTTCCTGTTCGAGGGCGTGAACGAGGGATCCGACGACGAGTGGCTGGCGTCGCTGGACTGAGCGGCTTCGCGCGCAACGCCATGTCCGCCCCGCCTCCGCAGACGCCCGCCGCAGACCGCGCGCCGCCGCCGGGCACGCCCTGGCTGGACGCGGCGACCCTCCTGGTCGGCAACGTGCTCCTGCTGGGCCTCGCGCTCTGGCAGAACTGGTCGCCGGGCGCGCTGCTGTGGCCGTACTGGATGCAGAGCATGCTGCTGGGCATCGGCCAGACCGTGCGCATCTCCCGCCTGAGCCGGCGCTACGACGGCGACATCGGCGGCGGCATCCTGTTCACGGCGCAACTCGTCCCCCATCTGCTGTTCCTGGGCCTGCTGCTGGTGCTCTATCCGTTGCAGCACATGCAGGAAGGGCGTTGGATCTGGATCGGCGCGCTGTTCCTGCTGGCGTCGCAAACCGTGGACACCTATCGCCGCATCCAGCGCGACGCGGCGACCGAGCCGTCCATCGACCAGGTGGCCAGATCGTTCAAGCTGCGCTTCCTCGCCATGCATTTCATGATCCTGTTCGGACTGGGCGTGGCCGGCATCTTCGCCTCGCCGAACTCGGCGCATGCCAACGCGCCCTATCTGCTGGTGATGGGGGCGATCAAGCTGGTCACCGACGTCCTCGGCCTGCGCGCCGAGCGTTCCATCGACGCCTTCGCCGTCGCCAAGGCCAGGGACAGCGAGCGCCGCCGCCGATTCCGCCTGGCCCTGCCCACCCGTCGCTGGCCCTTCAGCCTGAAGGAAAAGAAGGTGCAGGACGACCAGCTGGCAGCCACGATGCCGCCTCCGCCGGACGAGGACGGCCTGCCTTCCGTCCGCCAATGGCCGTTCGACCTGGCCACGAAAACGCAACAGGACGAGGCCATGCTGCAGGCCGACACGGCCAAAAACGGCGCACCGGACGACGCCTGACGCAGGCGGGACTCGCGCCGTCGCTGCGATTGCTCGCGGACAACCGCCCCGCGCGAACGACGAGGCCGGGAAGACTCCGGGACAAAACGAAAAACGCCGGCGCAAGGCCGGCGTGCTTCGTTGCATCGAAGGCGGCGCTTACGCCGCCGACTTCCACTTGCCCAGCGCGGCCAGGCCGTTGTCCTTGGCGCGGGCGTAGACGGTTTCCTGCGCCTTGGCGACGTTGCCGGCCAGGTCCTTCGACCACAGCTGCAGCGCGGCCGACTGCATGGCGCGGCCGTAGGAGAACGACAGCGGCCACGGGTTCGGGCCCAGGCGGTTCATCGCGTCCAGATGCGCGGTGGCGTCCTCGTCGCTCTGCCCGCCGGAGAGGAAGACGATGCCCGGCAGGATCGCCGGCACGGCCGACTTCAGACACATCAGCGTGGCCTCGGCCACCTCGTCGACGCTGGCCTTCTCGCCGCTGTCGCTGCCCGGCAGCACCATCGAGGCCTTCAGGATCGTGCCCTCCAGGGCGACGTTCTGCTGGTACAGCGCGTCGAACAGCGCGCGCAGCGTCACCTCGGTGACCTCGTAGCAGGTCTCGATGTCGTGGTTGCCGTCCATCAGCACTTCCGGCTCCACCATCGGCACCAGGCCCTGCTCCTGGCACAGCGCGGCGTAGCGCGCCAGCGCGTGGGCATTGGCCTCGATGCAGGTGCCGGAGGGGATGTCCTCGCCGATGTTGATCACCGCGCGCCACTTGGCGAAGCGGGCGCCGAGCTTGTAGTACTCCTCCAGGCGCGCGCGCAGGCCGTCCAGGCCCTCGGTGACCGTCTCGCCGGGGAAGCCGGCGAGTGCGAACGGGCCCTTGTCGACCTTGATGCCGGGGATCACGCCGTTGTCGGCCATGACCTTGGTGAACGGCACGCCGGCCTTGGTGGACTGGCGGATGGTCTCGTCGTAGAGGATCGCGCCGCTGATGTAGTCGCCGAGCTTGGGCGTGGTCAGCAGCAGTTCGCGGTAGGCGCGGCGGTTCTCTTCGGAATTCTCGATGCCGACGCCGTCGAAGCGCTTCTTGATGGTGTTGTTCGACTCGTCGATGGCGATGATGCCCTTGCCCGGCGCGACCATGGCCAGGGCGGTTTCGGCAAGCTGTTCGATGCTCATGTCTTGGATTCGATGGCGGCGGGAGGAACCGCGAATTATAGCGGGGGGCGCGTTAAGGCGCCGGCATCGCCAGCCCTTGCAACCGTTTTCAGCCTCGGCATTCCTCTCGTCTACTCCCGGCTTCCGTCCCCGTCCGCTCGCATTCCGGCATAGCGCAGGCGCCACAGCAACGCGGCCAATCCCCGGCCGCGCAGCGTCAACGCCACGCCCAGGACCAACTGCACCAGTGCCGTGATCACCGCCATCCAGAAATCGGGAGGCAGATCCAATGGCGTGCCTTCCGGACGATAATTGGCATAGAAGAAAGCCTGGGCGCCGAGACGGACGCCATCAAGCAGGCCGCCGAAGAAATACCAGGCGCCGATGCCGGCCAGGATCAGGCCAAACCAGGTCGAGGCGTCGAGGTCGCTTTCGAACACGTGATCCTGCGGCCGCGTCAACGCCAGCCGCGCCAGCTTGTCGGCGAACAGCCACAGCGCCGCCACCATCAACAATGCCACGCCGATCGGGATCGCGAACAACCAGGGATTCCCGCCGGCCGCCGCCGTTTCGCGGATCTGGACCACGATGCCCGGCAACAGCAGCACCATGCTGACCACCTGCAGCACCGCGAAGGCGCGGATGATCATGCACAACAGCGAAAACGCGTTGGTTCTGGTCATGGCCTCTCCTTGAAATTGCCGCCGGCTGGCGCCCCCGGGCGGGTCCGCTTACAGCTCGCCCAGGCCCTCGGCCCGTCCGCCCTCGCCCACCTGCAGCAGGCGCAGGGTGTTGGTGGCGCCGTGGGTTTCCATGTGCTCGCCGCTGGTGAACACCAGCCGCTCGCCCGAGGAGAGCAGGCCGGCCTCGACCAGCAGGCGCACGCTGCCGCGCGCCGCCTCGCGCGGCGTCTGCCCGCGGCTGTCGTAGTCGAAGGCGAACACGTCGCGCATCAGGCTCATGCGCCGGCGCGCGCCGACATGGCGCGAGAAGGCGTAGATCGGCGCGCTGGAGCGGAAGCGCGATAGGTAGCGCGCGGTGCCGCCGGACTCGGTCATGGCCACGATGGCGCGCACGCCGATGTGTTCGGTGAGGAACATCGCGGCCATCGCGATCGCCTGGTCGGCGCGCTCCAGGTCGCGCGGCGCCTTCTCGAAGTCGGTATCGGATTCGAACTGGCGCTCGGCGCCCACGCACACCCGCGCCATCGCCTCGACCGTGCGCACCGGGAAGTGGCCGACCGCGGTTTCCTGCGACAGCATCACCGCGTCGGTGCCGTCGATCACGGCGTTGGCCACGTCCAGCACCTCCGCGCGCGTCGGCACCGGGCTGTCGACCATCGACTGCAGCATCTGCGTGGCGGTGATCACCACGCGGTTGCGCGCCAGCGACTCGCGGATGATCTTCTTCTGCAGGCCCGGCAGCTCGGCGTCACCGATCTCCACGCCCAGGTCGCCGCGCGCCACCATCACCACGTCGCTGGCCTCGACGATCTCGGCCAGGTTCTCGATCGCCTCGGCGCGCTCGATCTTCGACACCAGCGCGGCGTCGCTGCCGTGCTCGCGCGCGATGCGGCGCGCCTCGTGCATGTCCTCGGCGTTGCGGCAGAAGGACACGGCGATGAAGTCCGCGTCCATCTGCGCGGCGACCGCGATCAGCTCGCGGTCGCGCTCGGTCAGCGCGCCCAGCGACAGGCCGCCGCCCTGCTTGTTCAAGCCCTTGCGGTCGGACAGCACGCTGTCGTTGAGCACCCTGGTGACGATGCGTTCGCCCTCGATCCGCTCCACCTGCAGCTGCACCACGCCGTCGTCGAGCAGCAGCACGTCGCCGGGCACCACGTCCTGCGGCAGGCCGAGGTAGCTCACGCCGACCTGGCGTCCGTCGCCGGGCGGCGCGTCGGCGCTGGCCAGCAGGTCGAAGCGCTCGCCCGCGCGCAGCGCCACGCGCCCTTCGGCGAAGCGCTCGACGCGGATCTTCGGTCCCGGCAGATCGGCCAGGATGCCGACTTCCATGCCCAGCCGCGCCGCGACCTCGCGCACCTGCTGCGCGCGCGCCAGCTGGCCGGACGGATCGCCGTGCGAGAAGTTGAGCCGCACCGCGTTCACGCCCGCGCGCAGGATGGCCTCCAGCACGCCCGGCGCATCGGTGGCCGGACCGAGGGTGGCGAGGATGCGGGTACGGCGGCGATGGTCGGTCATGTCTTGGGCAAGGGGAAAGTGTGCATCGCTATGCTAGCCCAGACGCGTTGCCGGTGCGGCGCCCGCGCCGCGCTGCGCCGGAAACGGAACGACCCGGTCGCCCGGGTCGCTGACGTCCCTGTAACGGCGGCGTTACATGATGCAGCCGTTGTAGGCCTTGGATCGGAGGGTCACGATGCCCCATCCGGGATCGCCGCAGCCATACATGCGCACGCCGACGACCGTGCCCGCGTCGTCGTAATAGACGACGGTTCCCGGATAGCAGCAATCGACCCTGGCGGCCGCACCGGTGCCGGCCGAAACGGCCAGCAAAGCTCCCAATACAATCATCTTGATGCCTTGCATTGAAATCCTCTCCGTTTTTTCGCGGCATGGCGCCGCGGCCGCAGCATAGCGCGGGCCCCGACGCGGCACCGGGCGCCGCGTCTCAACGGCAATCACCGAAGACGCGCGTGTAATAGGGGGACGTCTCGCCCCAGGACTGGAAGAACCCGCCGCAATCGGCGTGGTTGCCGCCGACCGGATCGCCGCTCTTCGACACGTCGGCATAGTAGCTGGTGGTGTACCACTGTCCGGGCGGTCCGGCGATCACCGCGCCCGACAACAGCGCGGCGCAGGACAGCAGGCCAGCGAACGACAGCGATCGTACATGGCGCATGGCGGCTTCTCCGTCGGAGTGAACGCACGCCGGACTATAGAAGCGCGCCGCGGGCGCAACCATTGCAGCCGTCACAGCCTTGACGTGCGCCACCGCATGGAGGCGCACGCCGGGCCGGCGGCCGCTGCGCGCCTCAGCCGGCGCGCGCTTCCAGCGCCGCCACCGCCGGCAGCTGCTTGCCTTCCAGAAACTCCAGGAACGCGCCGCCGCCGGTGGAGATGTAGCCGATCTCGTCGGCGATCCCGTACTTGTCCACCGCCGCCAGCGTGTCGCCGCCGCCGGCGATGGAGAAGGCCTTCGACGCCGCGATCGCGCGCGCCAGCGTTTCGGTGCCCTTGCCGAAGGCGTCGAACTCGAACACGCCCACCGGGCCGTTCCACACCACGGTGCCCGCCTTGGCGATCAGCTCGGCATAGCGGCGCGCGGTCTCCGGGCCGATGTCCAGGATCATGTCGTCCGCGGCCACCGCGTCCACCGCCTTCACCATGGCCGGGGCGTCGGCGCTGAAGGCCGGCGCGACCACGACGTCGCTCGGAATCGGGATGTCGGCGCCGCGCGCCTTGGCGTCGGCGATGATCCGTTTCGCGGTCTCGATCAGGTCCATTTCCACCAGCGACTTGCCGACGCCATGCCCCTGCGCGGCGATGAAGGTGTTGGCGATGCCGCCGCCGACGATGAGCTGGTCGACCTTGCCGACCAGCGAGGACAGCAGTTCCAGCTTGGTGGAGACCTTGGAGCCGGCGACGATCGCCAGCAGCGGCCGCGCCGGCGTGTCGAGCGCCTTCGCCAGCGCATCCAGTTCGGCCATCAGCAAAGGGCCGCCGGCGGCCTGGCCGGCCTGCTTGATCACGCCGTGCGTGGAGGCCTGCGCGCGATGCGCGGTGCCGAAGGCGTCCATCACGAACACGTCGCACAGCGCGGCGTAGCGCTTGGCCAAGGCCTCGTCGTCCTTGCCCTCGCCCACGTTCATGCGGCAGTTCTCCAGCAGCACCAGCTGGCCCGGCGCGACCTCGACGCCGTCCAGATAGTCGCGCACCAGCGGCACTTCGCGCCTGAGCAGTTCGGACAGGCGCGCGGCCACCGGCGCCAGCGAGTCGGCCTCGCTCCACACGCCTTCCTTCGGCCGGCCCAGGTGCGACATCACCATCACCGCGGCCCCGCGCTCCAGCGCCTGGCGCAGCGTCGGCAGCGAGGCGGTGATGCGCTGGTCCGAGGTGACCCGGCCCGGCTGTCCGTCGGCATGTTCGACCGGGACGTTCAGGTCCTGTCGGATCAGCACGCGCTTGCCTGTCAGATCGAGGTCGGTCATGCGGAGGATGGGCATCGCGCGGGTCCTGTGACGAAAACGGGGCGGACATTGTCCGCAGCCGGCGCGACCGAGGCAAACCGAGGACGCCGGCCGTTCCGGCGCGCGCCGCCGTCTTCAGGATGGCCCGGACCTGGGCTTGCGCAGCAGGCTCAGCGCGAAGCCGGCCACCAATGCGGCGGCGGCGATCAGCACGCCCCACAGCAGCCAGGCCTTCCAGTCGCGCGGTTTCTCGGCCGGCTGCAGGGCGCTTGCGCCGCCGAGCTCCCGGCCCGGGCCGACCGTCGCGGCCGCCGGCCTCCATTGGGCGCCGCGCGCTTGGCGCAGCGCATCGAGCATCTGCGACAGCGGCGCGGCCTGCCGCTGCGTGCGCCGGCTGCCGGCCACCAGCGCATAGGGCGCACGGCCCTGCGCCAGGAACACCAGGCTTTCGGGCAGATAGCCCAGGCGCAGGCGCGGCGCCGCGCCCGCGGGCAGGCCGTTGCGCCCGCGCAGCCGCCAATGGGCGTCGCGCGTGGGCGCGGACAGCGGCTGCGGCGGCGAACGGTTGGAGCGCTCGCCGTCGTCGACGCGGTAGGCCACCCAGTCGGCGGCGCTCGTCCACGCCTGTTCCGGGCCGGCGCGTGATTCGAGCATCCACTCGCCGCCGTCGTTGGCCGCCAGTTGCAGGTCGACGCGCTCGATCGGGAAGCGCCCGTCCAGTTCGTACTCGATCGCTTCATCGCCGTTGGCATCGCGCGTGCGCCTGCCGGCGAGCTCGCGCCATTGCCAGGGCTGCGCCGCGACCGTGGCCAGGCGCGCGCGCACCGCCAGCAGTTTCGGCGCGCCGGCGCGGCGCAGCGGCGTCAGGCGCAGATAGTGCGCGGCCGCGTTCACGTCCACCCGGTCCTGACGCAGGCGATGGCCGGCGTTGTTCAGATCGACCAATTGCGCGCGCGCGTTCAAGGTCCGCCACTCGCGCAGGTCGTCGCTGCCCTCCAGGCGATAGGGCCGGTCGAGCGGCGCATCGACCGGCGCCCACTGCAGTTGCAGGTCGAGGATGGGGTCGCGCAGCCGGCTGGCGTCGATCAGCCAGCCGGTATCGGCGCCGGCGGCGGCGGTCGTGGTGGCCCGCGCCTGCAGGTTGCGCACGCTGCCGTCGGCGTTGCGCTCGGCGAGGATGCTCAGGTCGCCGGCCGTGCCGCCCTCGCCCGCCGGCAGCGGGAACCAGGGCAGTTCGGTCTCGCGCGCCGTGTCCGGACCGGACTGTTCGGCGGCGAACACGTCCGCCGGCACCGCGACGCCGTCGGCGTTCACCACGTCCAGGTCGCGCAGGGCCGCCGACTGCACGCTCCGGTAGATCTCGGGCGTGAGTTCGACGCGGTACGCGCCCGAATCGGCGTTCTGCAAGGCCAGCGGCCATTGCCGCGCGTAATCCTCGCGCGCGGCGGCGCCGGCGGCGAGCGGCAGCAACAGCGAAAGCCAGATGGCGTGCTTCATGTCCTCACGGGCTCCTCGGAATTCGACCGCGGCGGGGCCGGTGCGAAGAATCCCACCACCGTGCACAGCAGGCCATAGGCGATGAAGGAACCGATGCCCAGCAGGTTGCCCAGGTGCGTGCGGTCGATCAGCACGAGCTTGGCCAGGACCACGCCCATCAGCACCGCGCCGGCCAGCCACAGGCTGCGCCGGCCGCCGCGCGAGCCGAGGATCCAGCCGAGCACGCCGAGCACGCTCCAGGTCACCGTCAGGCTGGTCTGCACCAGGCCGGCGGAGAACATGTCCGGCGACCAGGGCGTGCCGCCCCAGTGGTGCACCGCGCGCAGCACCATCATCGTCAGCCAGGCGAAGCCGCCGCCGAGCAGCAGGTGCCTGCGCCACAGCGTCAGCCCGTGCGGCGCCAGCGGCGATTGCAGCCAGCGGCCGGTCAGCAGCAGGATCGCCAGTTGCGCCAGCTCCGAAGCGTTCAACAGCGGTACCCACGGCAGGGGCGCGGCCGAAGCGGGCTGCAGCAGCATGTACAGCCAGCCCAGCCACAGCACGCCGAAATAGACGGTCTGCAGCAGTGCGCGCCGCGCCGCGAAGCGCTCGCCGAGCGGCGCGGCCAGCCAGTTCCAGCGCGACAGCGATCCCCAGGCCACCGCCAGCCACGGCAGCACGCCCAGTGCCAAGGCCCAGCCCTGCGCCAGATCGAAGCGGTCGGCGACCCACCCGAACAGCAGCGAGAAGACCAGCGGCCACACCAGCCACCACAGGAACTGCGCCCACGCCGCGAAGCGATCGCCCGCCTGGCGCAGGCACAGCAGGCTGCGCACGCCCAGCACCGCGAACGCCAGCCAGGCCCACAGGCCGCAGGCGGCGAAGGGCTGCGCATGGGCCATCGTCTGCATCAGCGCCAGCGGCATCGCCGCCAGCAGGCCGGCCAGGGTGGTCAGCGCCAGGGCAGGCGCCGGACGCCGGCGATGCGCCTCGGCCGCCAGCCAGCCGGTCACGGCCGCCAGCGCCAGCAACGCGTCCGCCTCGGCGTTCCACGCAGCGGGCAGCTGCGAGATTTCCCGCATCGCCGCGCCGCACCACCAGGCCAGGCCCCAGAGGTAGTACGGCAGCGCCAGCTGTGGCCGGCCGGCGGCGCGGTAGCCGTGGGCGCTGACCAGGCCGGCGACGGCGATCAGCAGCGCGCCCATGTAGGTCGGATTCAAGAACAGCGCGACGTCGGTATGCCAGAGGTCCCACGACGCCAGCAAGGCGAACGCGGCCGCCAGTTGCAGGCCCGCGCCGGTGAACTGCGGCAGGCGACGCTGCTGCTTCAGCCCCAGCCACACCAGGGCCGCGCCTTCCAGCGCGAAGACGCTGGCGGTGGCGCGCGCGGACAGGGCCAGCGGCACCGCCAGCGTGGCGAACCCGACCGCCAGCAGGGCATGCGCCTGGCCGAGGATGGCGAAGCGCTCGCGCCGGATCAGCGCCCACGCCAGCCCCGCGTACAGCGCGGCCAGCCCCAGGGCGCAGTAGGCCAGCGGCATCCGCGCGCCTTCCAGCAATCCGGCCTGCAGCACGAACGCGACCAGCGGCGTGCCGAACAGCAGGCAGCCGTCGATCGGATCGCGCCGCCGCGCCGGGCGCCGGCGCGCGTAGAGGATCGGAATCAGCAGGTAGAAGGCGAAGAACAGCAGCAGGAAGGGCTGCGTGCTGGCGAACTTGGCCGGGTCGTACTGCAGCACGCCCCAGAGCGTGCCGATGCCCCAGGTGAAGACGAATCCGAGCAGGTTGAGCACGCGCCACGGACGCCACCACGCGATCGCCAGGATCGCGGCGTTGAGCACCGCGTAGTAGGAGAACAGCGCGACGTGGTTGCCGCTTCCGGTGGACAGCCAGATCGGGGCGAGGAACCCGGCGAGGATGCCGAGCACGGCCAGCGTGCGCGTGTTCTGCGCCACCGCGAGCACGCCCAGCCCCGCCACCAGCGCCACGCTCAGCGCGAAGGCCACGCCTGCGTCCATCAGCGCGTACAGCTTGAACGCGGCGAAGACCGTCAGCAGCAGCACGCCGATCGCGCCGCCCTGCAGGGCCAGGCCGAAACTGCGCCGGCGCTCGCGCTGGCGCCAACCGAACACCAGGCCGGCCAGCGCGAAGGCGGCCACGCCCGTCAGGCGCAGTTCGATCGGCAGGCGCAGCCATCCCTGGTCGCTGGCGTACTTGAGCAAGGATGCGATACCGGCCAGCAGCACCAGCATGCCGATCTTCACCGGCAGGTTGCCGGTGGTGAACCAGTTCCTGACCGCGCGCAGCGCGACCTCCACGACGCTGGGCGGCGCCGGGGCCCTGGGCGGCTGCGGCAGCGGTGGTGGCGCGGCGGGGGCGGCGGGGGCGGCGGGCACGGGCCTGGGCGCCGGTGGCGTCGATGGCGCGGCGGCCGGCGTCGCGGCCACCGGAAGCTCGGACGCAGGGCGCGGCGCGGGCGGCGCCGGAGGCGGGACGACGGCCGTCTCCTGGCGCTCGTCCGCCCTGGCTGCGGGCGCGTCCGCCTGGCGTGTCGCCTGCCGCAGCCGGTCGACCTGCCGCTCCAGATCCGCGACCCGATGCCGCAGGCTGGTCACCGACACCAGCGCCACGACCAGCAGCACCGGCACCGCCAACGCCACCAGCCCCCCAAAAACGAGCAGCGACTCCAACGTATCCATCAAGGCCTCGATTCGCGCCATCCAGGCGCATGTCGCCAGACATTAACCAGTGCGGCATGGACCGCCAAGCGCCGGCCACGCCGGTAGCGGATAACGCTACCTGCGGGCCAGGGCCGCATCGACGACCGGCGGCGGATACGCGAAGCCCCGCCGGGGCGGGGCTTCGAAGCATGCTGGGCGGTCCCGATGGACGGACCGGAAACGGCCCTTATTCCTTGCTGAGCTCGTACCTGCGCAGCACGCCGTTCTCGAAATACAGCTCGATGGTGTTGAAGTCCCGGCTTTCCCCGGACATCCCTTCCCTGACATCGTCCACGCCGCCCACGCTGCTGCTCGCGCTGCCGGCCGCATTGCTGGCCACGGCCGAGCCGACGCTGCCGCCGATGGCATCGTGCACGCCGCCGGCGATCTTGCCGAACCGGCTGAGCAGGCCACGGCCGCCCTCGCGGTTCTTGTTGTAGGTCCAGCGTTCCGAATCGCCCTCGCTGCTCGAGGTGCGGCGAATGTCCGCGGGCTTGCCGAGCTTGCGCTTGGCCTCGTCCATCGTCGTCTTGCCCTCGACCAAGTTCGAGCGCAGGAAGGCCATGCTGTACTTCTCGCCGCCCTTGGCGCCGTCGGCGCTGGCCACGAAGGACGTCGACAGGGCGAGCAGCAATACCGCGACCGTCGTCAATAATTTCTTGGTTTTCATCACCCTCAGACCTCCGTTGTTGGGTTCACGCCGAAAAAACCAGCCCGGGCTTTCCGTGCACGTCGAAAGCGGCTTCGCTGCGATCATAGCTCAGCCGCTGACCACCCGCGCCATCTCCAGGCACTTGTTGGAATAGCCCCATTCGTTGTCGTACCAGCTCACCAGCTTGACGAAGGTCGGGTCCAGCGCGATGCCGGCGTCGGCGTCGAAGATCGAGGTGCGGGCGTCGCCGCGGAAGTCGGTGGCCACCACCTTGTCCTCGGTGTAGCCGAGGATGCCCTTGAGCGCGCCCTGGCTCTGCGCCTTCATCTCCGCGCAGATCTCGGCGTAGCTGGCCGGCTTCTCCAGCTCGGCGGTCAGGTCCACCACCGAGACGTCGGAGGTCGGCACGCGGAAGGACATGCCGGTGAGCTTCTTGTTGAGCTCCGGGATCACCACGCCCACCGCCTTGGCCGCGCCGGTGCTGGAGGGAATGATGTTCTCGAGGATGCCGCGGCCGCCGCGCCAGTCCTTGTTGGACGGGCCGTCGACGGTCTTCTGGGTGGCGGTGGTGGCATGCACGGTGGTCATCAGGCCGCGCTTGATGCCCCACTTGTCGTGCAGCACCTTGGCCAGCGGCGCCAGGCAGTTGGTGGTGCACGAGGCGTTGGAGACGATCGCCTCGCCCTTGTAGGTCTCGTGGTTCACGCCGAACACGAACATCGGCGTGTCGTCCTTGGACGGGGCCGAGAGGATCACCTTCTTCGCGCCGGCGTCCAGATGCTTCTGCGCGGTGTCCTTGCTGAGGAACAGGCCGGTGGACTCGATCACCACGTCGGCGCCGACCGCATCCCACTTCAGGTTGGCCGGATCGCGCTCCTGGGTGAGGCGGATCTTCTTGCCGTTGACCACCAGGTCGTTGCCGGACACTTCCACTTCGCCCTTGAAATTCCCGTGCACGGAGTCGTAGCGCAGCATGTAGGCGAGGTAGTCCGGCTCCAGCAGGTCGTTGATCGCGACGATCTCGATGTCCGGGAAGTTCTGCACCGCCGCGCGCAGCACGTTGCGGCCGATGCGGCCGAAGCCGTTGATGCCTACCTTGATCGCCATGTTGGAACGCTCCTACCGGAAGGGGAAAGGGAAAGGAGGCCGCGGGTCCGGCGGCGCCGCAGGCGCCCGCCGCATCCCGGACCGGACCATGAGAACCGCAACGGCGCGAAGGCCGTGTCATTTCGCCGCAAAAGCGTCATGGTCGTATGACTCGGGTATTTTAACGGCTTCTCCCATCCAGCCCCAGCCGCCATCCATGAAAACGTTCACACGACTGTTCGCCGCGGCCTGCCTGCTGCTGGCCGCCCCGCTCGCGCTGGCCTGGGGCGGGCTCGGCCACCGCATGGTCGGCGAGATCGCCCAGCGCCACCTCACGCCGGCCGCGCGCGCCCAGGTGGATGCGCTGCTGGCCGGCGAGCCGGACCCGAGCCTGGGCGGCATCGCCTCCTGGGCCGACGCCATGCGCAACGACGACCCCGAGCGCTTCAAGCGCACCTCGTCCTGGCACTACATCAAGACCACCGCCGAGTGCGGCTACGCGCCCGAGCGCGACTGCCCCGACGGCAACTGCGTGGTCGCGCAGATCCAGCGCCAGGCCACCCTGCTCGGCGACCGCAGCCAGCCGCTGGCGGCGCGCCGCGACGCGCTGAAGTTCCTGGTGCATTTCGTCGGCGACGTGCACCAGCCCTTCCACGCAAGCAACCGCGACGACAAGGGCGGCAACGGATTCCAGATCAGCCTGACCACCGACATCCCGCCGGAAGCCTATGCGCGCAAGAACTACGTCGACGGCGTGATGGGCACCAACCTGCACTCGGTCTGGGACTACTACATCCTGGCTTCGCGCAAGCTCGACGCCGACGCCTACAGCGCCCTGCTCGACGACGGCCTGCCCTGGCCGACGCCCGCCAAGGCGATCGCGCCGGCCGATGCGCCCGCCTGGGCCGGTGAATCCTGCCGCCTGATCGATGCGCGGCAGTTGTATCCCGCGCAGCACAAGCTCGACATCGGCTATCTGCAGGCGCAGCGTCCGCTCGCCGAACAGCGCGTGCGCCAGGCCGCGTACCGCCTGGCGGCGCTGCTGAACGAGACGCTGACCGACTGAGCGCGCGCGCCGCGCGGCGCGACGTTGTCATGGCCGCCGGCTTGTTGCAGGCTGGCCGTTCGATCGCACCGGAGCCCGCCGTGATCCGTTCCGCCCTGGCACTACTGATCCTCGCATTGTCCGCCTGCGCCAGCACCGGCCAAGCGCAGCGCGCGGCCGCGCCGGCGCCAGCCGGCAATCACGACAGCCACCCCGCGCAGGCGCACGATCCCCGCCTGCACGCCGCCCCGCCGCAAGCCGCGCCGATCGCCTCGCCCGTGGTCGTGCCGCTGGATGCCGCCACGCTGGCGTCGCTGCCGCGCGAGGCGGTCAACGCCAGTGCCCACAGGCAAGCGCTGCGCTGCGAAGGGATCGCACTGTCGACACTGCTGCGCGCCACCGGCGCCATGCCCGTCGAGCCGCTGCGCGGCCCGCAACTGGCGCGCTACGTGCAGGCCGACGGCAACGACGGCTATCGCGCGCTCTATGCGCTGGCCGAACTCGACCCGAGCCTGGGCGACCGCAAGGTGTTCGTGGTCGATCGCTGCGACGGCGCGCCGCTGGGCGCCGAAGACGGTCCGCTGCGGCTGATCGCGCCGCAGGACGCGCGGCCGGCGCGCTGGGTGCGCCAGCTCAAGTCCCTCACCGTCATCGTCGCCCCCTGACGCATCCGCCCCATCGGAGCCCGCCATGAACGCCCTCTTCCGCCGCTGGTCGCGCCGCCTCCTCCTCGCATTGAGCCTGTGCTGCGCCGCCGCGGCGCATGCCGCCGAAAGCGCGGATGCACCGCTGACGGTGTTCGCCGCCGCCAGTCTCAAGGAATCGATGGACGAGGCCGCGGCGAGCTTCCAGAAGGCGCAGGGCCCCGCGGTGCGCGTGTCCTACGGCGGCAGTTCCGCGCTGGCCCGCCAGATCGAGCAGGGCGCACCGGCCGACGTCTTCGTCTCCGCCGACCTGGACTGGATGGATACGCTGCAGAAGCAGAACCTGATCGATGTCGCCACGCGCCACGACCTGCTCGGCAATACCCTGGTGCTGATCGCACCCGCCGCCAGCGCGGCGCGCGCGCCTGCGCTCGAGCACGGCGCCGACCTGCGCCCGCTGCTGGGCGAGGGCCGCATCGCATTGGCGCTGACCGAAAGCGTGCCGGCCGGCAAGTACGCCAAGGCCGCCTTCACCTCGCTGGGCATGTGGCAGGCGCTGCAGCCGCGCGTGGCCGAGGCCGAGAACGTGCGCGCGGCGCTGCTGCTGGTGGCGCGCGGCGAGGCGCCGCTGGGCGTGGTCTACGGCAGCGACGCCAAGGCCGAGCCGCGGGTGCGCGTGCTGGCGACCTTTCCCGCCGATTCGCATCCGCAGATCGTCTACCCGGTCGCGCGCCTGAAGGCGAGCACGCACCCCAAGGCGGCGGCGTTCGTGCGATGGCTGCAAAGCGCCGAGGCCACGGCGATCTTCCGCAAGCACGGTTTCACCGTGCGCTGAGCGACCGCGCAGAGACGCATCGCATGCTGCAGTTCACGCCGGCCGAGCTCACCGCGATCCTGCTCAGCCTGAAGGTGGCCGCCGTGGCGTCGCTGGCGAGCCTGCCGTTCGGCGTGGCGATGGGATGGCTGCTGGCGCGCAAGCGCTTCCTCGGCAAATCCCTGCTCGACGCGCTGGTGCACCTGCCGCTGGTGCTGCCGCCGGTGGTGGTCGGCTACGTGTTGCTGGTGGCGCTGGGCAACAAGGGCGTGATCGGCGCGTTCCTGGCCGAGCGCCTGGGCGTGGGGTTCGCCTTCAGCTGGACCGGCGCCGCGCTGGCCAGCGCGGTGATGGGCTTCCCGCTGATGGTGCGCACCATCCGCGTCTCGATGGAAGCCGCCGACCGCCGCCTGGAGCAGGCCGCCGCCACGCTCGGCGCCAGTCCGCTGCGCGTGTTCCTCAGCATCACCCTGCCGCTGGCCTGGCCCGGGATCGTCGCCGGCGCGGTGCTGGCCTTCGCCAAGGCGCTGGGCGAATTCGGCGCCACCATCACGTTCGTTTCCAGCATCCCCGGCGAGACGCAGACGATTTCCTCGGCGATCTACGGGCTGATGCAGGTCCCCGGCGGCGAGTCCGGCATCTGGCGCCTGGCGCTGGTCGCGGTCGCCATTTCGCTGCTGGCGCTGATGGTCTCCGAATGGCTGGTGCGGCGCGCGCACCGGGCCGGAGGACATTGATGCTGACGATCAACATTCTGATCGAGCGCGGCCTGATCGAGCGCGGCCTGCCGCACAGCGGCGCCTTCCGCCGCCGCGTGCATATCGAGGACACGGCGCGCGTGATCGCGCTCAGCGGGCATTCCGGCGCCGGCAAGACCTCGGTGCTGCACGCCATCGCCGGCCTGGTGAAGCCCAGCAGCGGACGCATCGAGATCGACGGGCGCTGCCTGTTCGACAGCGCGCGCGGCATCGATCTTCCGCCGCACCGGCGTCACGTCGGCTACGTGTTCCAGGACACGCGGCTGTTCCCGCACCTGGACGTGCGCCGCAACCTCAACTACGGCGTGCGCGGGTCCTCCCGCAAGAGCCCCGCCGCCGAAGGACGGACGTTCCGCTTCGCCTTCGACGACGTGGTGGCGCTGCTGGGCATCGGCGAGCTGCTCAAGCGCCGCGTCACCACGCTCTCCGGCGGCGAGGCGCAGCGCGTGGCCATTGGCCGCGCCCTGCTCTCGCAGCCGCGCATCCTGCTGCTGGACGAGCCGCTGTCGAACCTGGACCAGGCGCGCCGCGAGGAGCTGATCCCCTACCTGCAGCGCGTGCGCGACGAGACCACGCTGCCGATCGTCTACGTCAGCCATTCCGCCGAGGAGATCGGCCGGCTGACCGCCGCGGTGCACGCCTTCGACTGAGCGGGCGCCGCGGCGTTCGCGGCGCATGCGTCAGCCGCGCGGCGAGGAACCCTCGCGGATGCCGCAGTAGCCCGAACCGGTACGGTGATCGATGCTCACGATGTCGCACGTCATATTCCGCACGCCCTCGACGCCCTTCTTTTCGTCGAAGCGGATCCACTCGTAGCCCTTGGCGCCGACGGCGACCGGCTTCGGAGGAGCCGGCGGCGCGGGCGGCGGCGGCAGCGGAGGAGGAGGAGGCGGCGGCGGAGGGGGCGGCACTGGAGCGCGCGCGGGGTCGTCCATCGCGTAATCAATCGGCACGCGGATCCAGCCTTCGACCGGCCTGCCCTTCTCTCTTGCCGGGACGAATTTCCACAGTCTGGCCGCGGCGATGGACGACTCGTCGAAAACGCCGGCGGGATCGGACTTTTCAACGCGCACATCCTTGGCACGGCCATCTACTCCCACCAGGATACGCAACAGCACCCTGCCGCCCTGCCGCTTCTCGACCGCGTTGGACGGATATTTCGGCGGGCTCATGTTCTTGGACTGGATGTCGACCGACGCCGGCGCGGCCGGCGCATCACCGGTTTGCCGCAATTGTGCCGGCTGGGCGGCCCAGGCGACAAAACCACCGCCGGCAGCGAACAGGCACACCAATGCCGCTCCCGTCAGTGAACGGCGAACGGAAGGCACGGGACGCTTGAGCATGGCAATTCTCTCCTTGAGTGGATGTCCACCAACCCAGTGGCAGGCAAGCGGAACGGGTAACGCCGACAGTTGCGTTTTCACCATCACTTCGCCGTAGCGGCGGCGAGCATTCGGATGGCGAGAGATCACGGTTTCGTCGCAGGCCAGTTCCTGATCGCGCCGGAAGCGCTCCGCCGCCGCCCACAAAATGGGGTTGAACCAGTACAGACAACGGAACACGATGACCACGGCATTGCTGATCACGTCGCGGCGCACGACATGAACGCGTTCGTGGGCGAGCATCAGTTCCTGTTCGTCGGCGTCGTAGCGTGTATCGAAGTCGACGGGGAGGATGATGCGCGCCCTCAAGCCGATCACCGCCGGCAAACCGGCGCTGCATTCGGCTTGCAGCAGATCCTTTCCGAGCACCCGCAATGCGCCCAGGTCTCGCATGAACCGCCGCTGCAAACGTAGGTACCGTAAGACCATCAAGACGGCGCCGACGAGCCACGACGCCATTAGTAGTGGAACTGGATCGAACGCAACAGGCTCTACGACGCGAGCGGCGACGGGAAGCGTCACGGGAAATGCCACGAGCGCCGCCTCTACCGTGGGCGCGGGCAGCACCACCGCCAGGGTCGCTGCTGGGACCAGCAGCCAAGATGCATAGACTGCGTTCGCGCCGAAGGCCCTGCGCAACGGCCGCCGCAACAGCAGTACCAGAAGCACCGCGGCGCCGCTGGCGCAAGCGGTTTCGAGCAGCAACCGAAAACCGTCATGCAGGGTCATCGCCGATCTCCTCCAGCAGCTTGCGCAGCTCGGCGATGTCGGCCTTGCTCAGCGCGCCCTGCTCGCTGAAATGCGCCACCAGCGGCGCCACGCGGCCGCCGAACAGGCGCCGCACCAGTCCCGTGCTCTGCTGGGCGATCCAGTCCTCGCGCGCCAGCACCGGCGAATAGGCGTAGCGGCGCCCCTCCTTGGCCGCCTCGACCGCCCCCTTGTTCAGCAGCCTGTTGAGCAGGGTCTTGATCGTGGGCTCGGCCCAGTCGGTGTGCGCGAGCGCGGCGACCACCTCCTCGGCGCTGCGCGGGTGGCGCTCCCACAGCACTTCCATGACCACGGCCTCGGCATCGCTGATCGGCATATCGATTACATCCGTAAATTTTTAATGATTACGCGCGTAATTTTTCGGGCTGTCAAGCCCCCCCTCCCTGGCGACGCAACGCAGTCCTCTTCGCGAAATGCGCCGTCTTCGGATCGCCCCGCCCGGCCCTCCCTGGTCGGCGTGGACCGTTGTCGGCACCGACGGGCGCCGATGAGGGTCCCCACCCTCTATCCTTGCCGCGATGACCGAATTCACCGATTCGCTGGACCTGGCCGTGGATCGGCTGCTGGCCCGCCTGCCCGGCCCGCTGCATGTCGGCGCCCCGCTGGGCATCGGCAAGCCGCACCGGCTGTTGAACGCACTGTACGGGCGCATCGAGCGCGACCCGTCGCGGCAACTGCGCCTGTACACGGCACTGTCGCTGGACCCGCCGGATGCCGGCAGCGGGCTGGAGCGGCGTTTCCTCGGCCCGTTCGCCGCGCGCCACTTCGGCGAGGACTTCCCGCGCCTGGCCTACGTGCGGGCGCAGCGCCGCGACGCGCTGCCGGCGAACATCGCCGTGGAGGAGTTCTACATGCAGTCCGGCGCGCTGCTGCGTTCGGTCCAGGCGCAAAGCGACTACGCCAGCCTCAACTACACCCACGTCGCGCGCGCCCTGGCCGAGCGCGGCGTGAACTGCATCGTGCAGAAGGTCGCGGCCAGCGAGGACGGCACGCGACTGTCGTTGTCCTCGAACACCGACCTTACCTTCGACGCCGTCGACGCCATCGTCGCGGCCGGGCTGCCGCGTCCGTACCTGATCGCCGAGATCGACCCGCAACTGCCCTGGCTGGGCGGCGTGGCCGCGGTGCCGACGGACTACTTCGACCTGGTGGTGGCGCCGCCCGGCCCCTATCCGAAGCTGTTCGGCCTGCCGCGCCAGCCGGTGGGCGATACCGACTACGCGATCGGCCTGTACGCCAGCGCGCTGGTGCGCGACGGCGGCACCCTGCAGATCGGCATCGGCGCGCTCGCCGACGCGCTCAGCCATGCCCTGGTACTGCGCCATACCGACAACGCCGCCTACCGCCGGGTGATGCTGGCGCTCGATCCGGAGATCGAGCGCCATCCGGCGGTGGTCGCCAGCGGCGGACTCGACCCGCTGCCGCAGGGCCTGTACGGCTGCAGCGAGATGATCAACGAAGGCTTCAAGGCCCTGGTCGAGGCCGGCGTGCTGCGCCGCAAGGTGGTCGACAAGGAGCCGCTGATGCGGCGCGTCGCCGAGGGCAGCGCCGGCGAGCACGACCGCGAATTGCTCGAGCGCGACGGCGAGTTCCTGCACGGCGCCTTCTATCTCGGCTCGCCCGAGTTCTACGACTGGCTGCGCAACCTCGACGACGATACCCGGCGCGGCATCGGCATGCGCCGGGTCAGCGAGGTCAACGAGCTGTACGGCGGCAACGAGACCCTGGAACGCCTGCAGCGGCGCGAGGCGCGCTTCTTCAACAGCTGCATGATGGCCACCGCGCTCGGCGCGGCGGTCTCCGACGGCCTGGAGGACGGACGCGTGGTCTCGGGCGTGGGCGGCCAGTACAACTTCGTGGCGATGGCGCACGCCCTGCCCGACGCGCGCTCGGTGCTGATGCTGCGCGCCACGCGCGGCGGCGGCAAGCGGATCGAGTCCAACATCCGCTGGAACTACGGGCACACGACGATCCCGCGGCACCTGCGCGACATCTACGTCACCGAGTACGGCATCGCCGACCTGCGCGGCAAGACCGACGAGCAATGCGTCTGGGCCATGATGGGCATCGCCTCCTCGCGACACGCCGGCGCGGAACTGGCGCTCACCGCGATGCGCAACGGCAAGATGCCGCATTCCTTTCCGTATGTCTCGGCCGACAATTCGCCCGAGCGCCTGAGGCGGGCGCTGGCGCCGTTCCGCGCCGACGGCACCCTGCCCGACTATCCGCTCGGCAGCGACTTCACCGACGTCGAACAGCGGCTGCTGCGGGCGCTGTCCTGGCTGAAGGGGCGCACCGCCACGCCCGCGGCGAAGCTGCGCACGGTCCTCGCCGCGTTGCTCGCGCGCGGCCGCGACGATCCCGAGGCGCTGCGGCGCATGGCGCTGGACGCGCCCCGGGGGCTTTCCGAACGGCTGTACGCGCGGCTGCTGCGCCACGCCCTGGCGCGCGCCTGACCGGCCGCGCCGGCCGCGCGATCAGCGCGGCTGTTTCTGCAGCGACAGCAGCGCGAGCAGCCCCGCCAGCGCCACGTAGGCGAAGGCGAACTGCCAGGCGATCGTCGCCGGCAGGCCCTGCAGCGTCCACGGCAGATAGATGCCGCCGCGCGGATCGACCGAATGGATCAGGCCGAACAGCGTCAGCCCCGCTGCCACCAGCAGGCAGCCGGCCGCGCGCAGCAGGCGTCCGTCGATCATCGCCGCGAGCGCGGAGATCCACAGCATCGAGGTGATGATGAAGCCGTTGCCCAGCACCACGATCACCGCCAGTTCCGGCAGGCCGTGGCCGTCGAGCGTGCTCGTCAGTTCGGCGAAACGCTCGGGCGCGATCCACATCGGATTGCCCGCCTTGATGCCGAGCAGATACGCCACCGACGGCAGGAAGCCGAGCACCATCGCCGGGGCGTGCCTCGAAGGCGTGGCCTGGAAGGCCTGCACGGTGATGTCGATGCCGACGTAGACGATGATCGGCGCCAGCACCGCCAGCGGCAGCCACTGCACCAGGCCCGAGATCAGGCCGAGCATGCCGCCCACGCCGACGAACAGGCCGGTGAGCAGCGTGTAGCCGCTGCGCGCGCCCATGTGCTTGTAGGCCGGCTGGCCGATGTAGGGCGTGGTCTGCGCCACGCCGCCGCAGAGGCCGGCGACCAGGGTCGAGAACGCCTCCACCAGCAGGATGTCGCGGGTGCGGTAGTCGTCGCCCGCCGCGCGCGCGCTCTCGCTGACGTTGATGCCGCCCACCACCATCAGCAGGCCGAACGGCAACAACAGCGGCAGGTAGGGCACGGTGGACGGCAGGCCCTCGACAAACGCCAGCGACGGCCACGGCAGCACCACCTGCAGCGGCGCCGCCTGCGGCAGCGCGAAGCCCGGCGCGCCGAGTCCGGCCAGGCCAAGCGCGTAATAGAGCAGCGTGCCGAACACGAAGGCCACCAGCACGCCCGGCAGGCGCACCGGCAGGCGGCCCTTGGCGATCAGCACGTACAGCAGCAGCCCCAGCGTGACGAAACCGACCACTGGCGAGCGCAGCGTCTCCACCAGCGGCAGGAAGCCCATCAGTACCAGGGCGATGCCGGCGATGGAGCCCAGCAGCGCCGCGCGCGGCGCGATGCGCGTGACCGCGTCGCCGAAGAAGGACAGCACGAACTTCAGCGCGCCCATCACCACCAGCGAGGCGGCGCCCAGCTGCCAGGTCGCCATCGCCGCGGCATGCGCGTCCAGGCCCTGCTGCCGGAACGCGGCGAAAGCCGGACCGAGCACCAGCAGCGCCATGCCGATGCTGGTCGGCGCGTCGAGGCCGAGCGGCATCGCGGTGACGTCGTCGCGGCCGCTGCGCGCGGCCAGGCGCCGCGCCATCCAGGTATAGATCAGGTTGCCGACCAGCACGCCGAAGGCGGTGCCGGGAAACATGCGCTGGAACACCACCTCGGCCGGCATGCCGAAGATGCCGACCAGGGCCGCGCTGATGAAGCCCAGGATCGACAGGTTGTCGACCACCAGGCCGAAGAAACCGTTGAAGTCGCCGGAAACGAACCAACGGGGAGCGCGCGGAGCTGGGGCTGTGGTCATCGGTGCCTGGACATGCTGCGTGAAGCGGGGCCCTTGCCCCGGCCGCTCTCCCGCTTGCGGGAGAGGGGCTCCGGAAGCGCGGGCCGGCTGCTCCCGGCCCTCTTCCGCCCGCGGGAATCGAAACCGCGCATCACGCGGCCGAGCGGACCGAGCGAGGGCGGGTGCGGCCTCAGAACCGCGCCGTGAACTCCACCCCGACCGTGCGCGGTTCGTTGAGGAAGCCAGTGAGGTTGTTGAAATCGATGGCGCCCACCGCGCGCGTGGTATCGGTGATGTTGCGGCCGTACAACGCCAGTTCGTAGTCGCCGTAGTGCCAGTTGTAGCCCACGCGCAGGCCGCCCTCGACGATCGGCTTGCTGCGGAACTCCTTGGCCTCGTAGAGGAAGAAGTTCACCGCGCTGCGGTAGGACCAGTCGGTGTAGACGAAGAACTCGCCACCCTCGCCCACCGGCACGCCCCAGCGCGCGGTCAGGTTGTGCACCCACTTGGGCGCCTGCGGCAGCGCGTTGCCGTTGATCAGCGCGAAGGTGGTGCCGTCGCGCACGAAGGTGGGATTGGTCGGCGTGCACAGCGGCGCGGCGCCGTTGGATGCGCCGCAGACCGGCACGGCCAGGTCGCGGTCCTTGATCTCGGTGTCGTTGTAGCTGCTGCCGAGCGTCACCAGCAGGTGTTCGGTCAGATACGCCTCCAGGTCGAGCTCGAAGCCCTGGCCGGTGGTCTTGTCGGCATTGAGCAGCACGGCGGTGTTGGAGCCGCCGCCGACCGCGATCAGCTGCTGGCCGTCGACGTTGTAGCGGAACACCGTGAAACCCAGGCGCGCGCGCTTGTCCCACAGGTCGGCCTTGATGCCCGCCTCGTAGGAAATCACCTTCTCCGAATCGGCCTGCGAGACGCCGCCGTCGGGCGCGAGCGGGCTGGCGAACAGCAGACGCCCCTGCACGGACGGGGCGCGGAAGCCGGTGGCCACGCGCGCGAATACGTTGACGTGGTCGTTGACCTCGTAGACGCCGCTGGCGTCCCAGCTCACGTTGTCCACGTCGGTGTGCACGGTGTAGGGCCCGCCCACCGGCGCGCCGAACGGCGCGGCCTGCAGCACGCTGGCGCTGAAGTCCTTCTTGTCCTGCGTGTAGCGCACGCCGCCGCGCAGCTTCAGCTTCTCGGTGGCCTGGTACTCGCCCGAGGCGAACACCGCCCAGGCCTCGTTCTTCTGCTTCTGCACGGCATGGCCGGCCTGCGCGTTGAAGGCCAGCGAGTCGTAGTTGAAGTTGTCGATGGTGACGTCTTCCTTGAAGTAGAACAGGCCGCCCTGCCAGTTGAAGGGGCCGTCGTAGTTCGACTCCAGGCGGAACTCCTGGGTGATCTGCTTGTGGTCGGGCAGGCCGTCCGCGGTCTCGGACGCGAACGGAATCACGCCAGGCCCGGAGTTGCCGGGCCCCAGGAACGCGGCGCCGTAGCCGCCGTCGATGTCGCCATGGTTGAGCGACTCGGCGGTCTCGTAGCCGGTGATCGAATACAGGTTGTAGTCGCCCAGTTCCCAGCGCAGGCGCGCGCTCGCGCCCCAGGTCTCCAGGTCGGAGAAGTTGATGCCGTCGGTGGAGACCTTGTCCTTGTCGAAGCCGGGGACCAGGTCGTTGCTGCCCTTGCGGAAGATGTTGGCGCGGAACAGGCGCGCGGTACCGTTCATGTTGCGCTTGTGCAGGTTGAACAGGCCTTCGAAACCGTCGCCCTCGTACAGGAACTGCACGCGCGCGGCCGCCTCGTCGTAGCCTTCGAAACCGTCGTTGGGCGCGCCCGGCAGGGTGTTGTCCACCCAGTCCTCGCGGCGCTGGTACATCGCGGCCACGCGCGCCGACCAGCGATCGCTCAAGGCGCCGCCCACCGCGCCCTCGAAGGTGAACAGCCCGTCGCTGCCGGCGCCGACCTTGGCGTAGCCGTTGAATTCCTGCGACGGCTTGGCCGACTCGAACTTGACCACGCCAGCCGGCGTGTTGCGGCCGAACAGCGTGCCCTGCGGGCCGCGCAGCACTTCCACGCGCTCCAGGTCGAACACCGGGAAGCCCTTCAGCAGCGGGCTCTCCTGCACCACCTCGTCGTAGATCAGCGAGACCGGCTGCGAGGCGTTGAGGTCGAAGTCGGTGTTGCCCAGGCCGCGGATGTAGAAGCGCGGAAAGGCGCGGCCGTAGGAGGATTCGATGTTGAGGCTGGGCACGCGCCCGGCCAGGAAGCGGATGTCGGTGCCGCCGGAGGCGAGCACGTCGAGCTTTTCGCTGCTCACCGCGCTGATCGACACCGGCACGTCCTGCGCGTTCTCCACGCGGCGCTGCGCGGTGACCTCGACGGTGTCGAGCGTGGCGGCCTTGCGCTCGCTCTCCTGCGCCGAAGACGCGGCGGGCGCGGTCTGCGCCTGCTGGGCCGAGGCGGCCATCGCGGGCAGCAGCGCGGCGATGGCGAGCGCGAGCCGCCACGGGCGCTGCCGCTGGGCACGGGAAGGAACGGCGAACGGATGCGGCATGGCGGTGAATCCCCGGAAAAAGTGAAGGCAAGGCCCCTGTCGGCCCGCATGGTGCAACACGGCAGGGCCGGGGGCAACGACTGGCGCCGTCCGGATCGGCATCTGCTTATGCCGGCCGCCACGGCCATCGACGGCCAGGCCACGGCCGGCCTCGGCAATTTCCCCGGGCCTCAGAACGAGACCGCCGCCGCCTGCCGGACCCAGAGCACCGAGGCCTGGTGCAAGCCCTGGGTCCAGGCGCGCCGGATCGCCTCGATGTCGGCGCGGCTGCGCGGCGTGTCCTTGTGCAGGATCACCAGTACGCGCGAGCGCTCGCGCTGCGGCGTGGCCTGGCCCTCGAAGCGCCACTGCCCGCTGGCCTCGAACACGGTCAGGCCGTCGGGGAAGCGCGGCGTGACCTCGACGTCCAGGAACCTGCGCCACTGCGCCTCCTCCACCGGGGGCGCCCCGTCCACGCCGGCACCGAGGCCGAAATAGAGCTCGCTGCGGATCCAGTCCGCCGCCTCGGCCGGGCGGCCGGGAATCTCGCGCACGCTCGCCGCCTGGCCGGCCGCCGTCGGCCGCGTGGCGCAACCGCCCGCCAGCAGGGTCGCGAGCAGCAGACTCGCGAACAGCGGGGCCGCGAGGAACGGGCTGTGCGGGCGCATGGGCGTCACCATCGGAAGGTCGGCGCAGCATAGGAGCGGCGCGGCGCCGCGTCCGTGGCCCGCGCCACAGTTGCGCGGGAGGATGGCGGCGGAGCCGACGCGCCCGACCCGCTCAATCGGCCAGCGGCGCGGGCTGGATCAGCTCGATCCAGTAGCCGTCGGGATCCTTGATGAAGGCCACGTCGCGCATCCGGCCGTCGCTCAGGCGCTTCTGGAAGGGCACCTCCAGCGACTCCATGCGCGCGCAGGCGGCGCGCAGGTCGGGCACGCTGACGCAGATGTGGCCGAAGCCGCGCGGCTCGCCGTTGCCGTCGTGGTAGACCGGCCCCGGTTGGTGCTCGGTGCCGTGGTTGTGGGTGAGCTCCAGCACGCCGCGCTGGCGCGCCAGCCATTGCCTGCGCTCGCCGTCGCTCTCGGGAATGTCGCCGTCCTCGTCCACCAGCACCAGGAAATACAGCGAAAACTTCGCCTCCTCGAAATCGATCTTGCGCACCAGGGTGAAGCCGAGCACGCGGGTATAGAAGTCGAGCGAAGCGCGCGGATCCTTCACCCGCAGCATGGTGTGGTTGAAGACGAAACGGCGGGTGTCGGCATCGCGCGTGGCGGCGACGCCCGGCACCGCCGCCAGTTCGGCGCGGCTGGATGCGGTCATGGTCGGACTCTCGGGACGGGCGCGGCATTATCCCGCAGGGCGTGTTCGCCCGGCGTCGTGGCGCCGCAACACGGCGTTGCGCGGGCCGGCGCAAAGGCCATGGCCGGCACCGGTCAGAGGAAGCGGTCGCGCATGCCCGCGTCGGGCAGGTAGCACGCCGGCTTGCGGCCGAACCAGCGGTAGCGGTTGCGCGCCAGCCAGCGATAGCCGCGATCGCGCAGCGCGCGCGGCAGCAGGCGCAAGGCGCCGACCGCGCGCCAGGGCCAGCCCAGCCGCGTCATCACCCCGATGGCGGCATCGCTGTCGACGCGCGCCCCGCACGCATCCAGCAGCAGGAACGAAAGCGGATCGTCGGGATTCAAGCCGTTGCCGGACAACAGCGCGCGTCCGGCCTCGCTCTGCATCGCGGCGAAGCGCAGGCGGCCGCGACGATCGCGGCGCAGCAGGAACTCGACCCAGCCGCTGCAGAACACGCAAACGCCGTCGAACACCACGATCGCCTCGCCGTCGCGGACAGGCTGCGCGGGCATGGCGTCTCTAGGCCTGCCCGGGCAGCGCGGCGATCGGATCGTCCGCGAAGGCGTCGGGCTGCGCGTGCAGCGCGTGCTCGGGCTGCAGCCAGCCCTCGTAGCGCACCAGCCGCCCGATCAGCGGCAGCGAGGCGTCGACGAGGAAGGTATAGCGTCCCTCGTGCTCGCCTTCGCGGCAGGCGACCCCGGCGAACCAGCCGGCCGGCAGCGGCAGCAGGCCGAACAGCCGCACGCCCTCGGCATGCCAGTGGATCGCCTCCTCGTGGACGCAGATCTCGAAACGGAACTGCAGCGGCCCGAGCCGCTCGACCAGGCGGCGGTTACGCGCGCGCAGGCGCGAACGCATGCGATGCGCCTTGCCCGCCTGGCCGCCGAAATGGCGCGTCCACACCTCGCCCGCGGCATCGGCCTGGAAATCCACCGTCAGCGGCGCGTCGGCCATCGCCGGCGGCAGGCGCGCGAACGCGGCGCACAGGCGCGCCAGCGGATTGCCGCCGCGCGTGATCTCGGCGCGGCCGACATAGCGGCCGCGGCCGCGAATCTGGTGCAACGCGCGCACGCAAGACGGCAAGGCATAGAACGAAGCGCCGAGCAGGCTTTGGAACAGGGTGGGCTTCATGTGACCGAGTGCAGGGAAGAACCGCGGAATGGAATCGTCGGCGCAAGCCCGAAAGGGAGCGGCGATTCACGTAAGTTTACGGGGCAATTCGGCATCATGTACCGCTCATGTCACGCACCGATCACGAGACTGCCGTCGTGCGCATGGCAACCTCGCCCTCCTCTGCGCGGCCCGCGCCGCCGGCACCGGCCGGGAACTGGGCCTTGTTCCTCGACGTCGACGGCTGCCTGCTCGAACTCGCCGAAACCCCCGACGCGGTCGTCGTGCCGGCCGGGCTGCGCGAACGGCTGGACGCACTGCGCGCCGGCCTCGACGGCGCCCTGGCCCTGGTCAGCGGCCGCGCCGTCGTCACGCTCGATGCGCTGTTCGCGCCCTCGCGCTTCGACGCCGCCGGCCTGCACGGCACCGAGCGCCGACGCCACGGCGTGGACGAGGCCGGCATCGCCGTGCCCGCGGAGCTCGCCGCGCTGCGCCGGCAGGCCGAGACCATCGCCGGCGACTACCGCGGCGCGGTGGTGGAGGACAAGGGCGCGGCGCTGGCGCTGCACTGGCGGCGCGCGCCCGAGGCCGAACACCCGCTGCAGGCCTTCGCGCTGCAGGCGCTCACGCATCTGCCGGGCTATCGCCTGCAGCACGGCAAGCAGGTGGTGGAGTTGCGCCCGGCGCATGCCGACAAGGGCGACGCCATCGCCGCCTTCCTCGAACGGCCGCCCTACGCCGGACGCGTGCCGGTGTTCGCCGGCGACGATCTCACCGACGAGAGCGGCTTCGCGCAGGTCAACGCGCGCGGGGGCGTCAGCATCCTGGTCGCCGACCCGGACGCGCGGCGCGACAGCGCGGCGCGCTACGGGCTGCGCGATCCGGCGGCCGTGCGCGCCTGGCTCGGAGTCGCGCCATGACGCCGATGCCGCCGCAGGATCTCGACCTCGGCGTGATCGGCAACGGCAGCTTCGGCGCGCTGCTCGACAAGCGCGGCCGCGTGGTGTGGAGCTGCCTGCCGGCCTTCGACGGCGACCCCGCGTTCTGCGCCCTGCTCTCGCCGCGCGACCACGACGGCGGCGATTTCGCCGTCGAGCTCGAGGACCTGGCCGACAGCGAGCAGTACTACCTGCCCAATACCGCGATCCTGCGCACGATCCTGCGCGACGCCCATGGCGGCGCGGTGGAGATCACCGACTTCGCGCCGCGCTGGCGCCAGAACGGGCGCTTCTACCGCCCGGTGAGCATCATCCGCCAGTTGCGCCCGCTCTCGGGCAGGCCGCGCATCCGCGTGCGCGTGCGTCCGCTCGCCGACTGGGGCGCGCAGGTGCCCGAGCACACCTGGGGCAGCAACCACGTGCGCTGGCGGCTGCCCGATTTCGTCCTGCGCCTGACCACCGACGTTCCGGTGCGCTACGTGCGCGACGAGACCGTCTTCGTGCTGACGCATCCGCTGCATCTGGTGCTGGGCGTCGACGAGCCGCTCACCCGCTCCATCGCCGGCTACGCGCACGAGGCGCAGGAACGTACCCGCGACTACTGGCGCGAATGGGTGCGCTACCTGTCGGTGCCGCTGGACTGGCAGGAGGCGGTGATCCGCAGCGCGATCACGCTCAAGCTGTGCCAGTACGAGGACAGCGGCGCGATCATCGCGGCGATGACCACCTCGATCCCGGAGGCGCCCGACACGCCGCGCAACTGGGACTACCGCTACTGCTGGCTGCGCGACGCCGCCTTCGTGGTCCGTGCCCTCAACCGGCTCGGCGCGACGCGGACGATGGAACTGTTCATCGGCTACATCTTCAACATCGCCACCCACGACGGCACGCTGCAGCCGCTGTACGGCATCGACCTCTCCTCCGAGCTCGCCGAGCACGAAGTGTCCTCCCTGCGCGGCTACCGCGGCATGGGGCCGGTGCGGCGCGGCAACCTGGCCTGGTCGCAGAAGCAGCACGACGTGTACGGCAGCGTGGTGCTGGCCTCCACCCAGCTGTTCTTCGACCTGCGCCTGGCCGACCCGGGCGACCGCTCGGCCTTCGAGCGGCTCGAACCGCTGGGCGAACGCGCCGCGGCGCTGTTCGACGTGCCCGATTCCGGCCTGTGGGAATTCCGCGGCCGCGCCGAGGTGCACACCTACACCGCGGCCATGTGCTGGGCCGCCTGCGACCGCCTGGCCAAGATCGCCGGAATGCTCGGCCTGGACGAGCGCGTCGCCTACTGGCGCGGGCGTTCGGCCGACATCCGCGCCCGCATCCTCGAGCAGGCCTGGAGCGAAGCGCTCGGCCATTTCACCGACACCTTCGCCGGGCATCGCCTGGACGCCTCGCTGCTGCTGCTCGCCGACATCGGCTTCATCGCCGCCGACGACCCGCGCTTCGTGGCCACCGTCGAGGCGATCGGCCGCGACCTGCGCCGCGGCGACGCCCTGTTCCGCTACGTCGCGCCCGACGATTTCGGCGACCCGGAGACCAGCTTCACCATCTGCACCTTCTGGTACATCGACGCGCTCGCGGCGATCGGCCGCAAGGACGAGGCGCGGGCGATGTTCGAGCGCATCCTCGCCCGCCGCAACCACCTGGGCCTGCTCTCGGAGGACCTGGCCTTCGACGACGGCGAGGCCTGGGGCAATTTCCCGCAGACCTATTCGCACGTCGGGCTGATCATCGCCGCGATGCGGCTGTCGCGCTCCTGGCAGGAGGCGTCGTGATGCCTGCCGCCACGGCCCCGTATCTTCATGCATGCCGCTGTGAGCATGCCGCTGTGAGCATGCCGTCATGAGCGCGCCGTCATGAGCCGGCTGGTCGTGGTCTCCAACCGCGTCGCCATCCCCGGCGAGAACCGCGCCGGCGGGCTGGCCGTCGGCCTGCAGGCGGCACTGCGCGAGCACGGCGGGATGTGGTTCGGCTGGAGCGGCAAGACGGTGCGCGAGGCCAGCGGCGAACTGCACGAGCAGCGCGACGGCGACATCCGCTACGTCACCATCGACCTCAACCGTTCCGACCTGGACGCCTACTACAACGGCTTCGCCAACCGCACGCTGTGGCCGCTGCTGCATTTCCGCCTCGACCTGGTCGACTACAGCCGCGAGACGCGCGAGGGCTACCGCCGCGTCAACGCGCTGTTCGCCGACAAGCTGGCGCCGATGCTGCGCGACGGCGACACGGTCTGGATCCACGACTACCACCTGATCCCGCTGGCCTCGCTGCTGCGCGAGCGCGGCGTCGGCGCGCGCATCGGCTTCTTCCTGCACGTGCCCATGCCCTCCGCCGACCTGGTCGCGGCGATGCCCGACCACGCGCGGCTGTTCTCCACCCTCTACGCCTACGACCTGGTCGGCTTCCAGACCCTGCGCGACGTGGAACGCTTCCAGGACTACGTGCGCCTGTTCGGCGGCGGCCGCGTGCTGTCCGAGGGCGTGCTGGAGGCGCCGGGCGGGCGACGCTTCCATGCCGCGGCGTTCCCGATCGGCATCGACACCGCCTACATCGCGCAGCAGGCGCAGGCGGCCGTGGCCAAGCCGGCGGTGCGCGACCTGCGCAACAGCCTGCAGCCTCGCCAACTCGCCATCGGCGTGGACCGCCTGGACTATTCCAAGGGCCTGCCCGAGCGCTTCCGCGGCTTCGAGCGCTACCTGGAGCGCCATCCCGACCAGCGCGGCAGCCTCACCTACCTGCAGATCGCCCCGGTCTCGCGCGGCGATGTCGCCGAGTACCGGCTGCTGCGCAACGAGCTCGAGCGCATCGCCGGCCACATCAACGGCGGCCACGCCGCGCCGGAATGGACGCCGCTGCGCTACGTCAACCGCAATTTCGCCCACACCACGCTCACCGGCTTCTACCGCGCCGCGCGCGTGGGCCTGGTGACGCCGCTGCGCGACGGCATGAACCTGGTGGCCAAGGAGTACGTGGCGGCGCAGGATCCGGAGGACCCGGGCGTGCTGGTGCTCTCGCTGCTGGCCGGCGCCGCCTACGAGCTGAAGGAGGCGCTGCTGGTGAACCCGCACGACCTCGACGGCGTGGCCGACGCCATCGCCACCGCCGCCAACATGGCCAAGGCGCAGCGCATCGAGCGCTGGCGGGCGATGATGGATCATCTGCAGCGGCACGACATCGCTGCGTGGATGCGGGACTATTTGTCTGCGTTGAAGCGGTAGCTT
The DNA here is from genome assembly GCF_022662575.1 of Luteimonas aquatica. Classification (GTDB taxonomy): domain Bacteria; phylum Pseudomonadota; class Gammaproteobacteria; order Xanthomonadales; family Xanthomonadaceae; genus Luteimonas; species Luteimonas aquatica. The sequence goes on from NZ_JALBFU010000003.1 coordinate 370,210, forward strand.
GCGTCTATTCTTGGTCTTCGGTGTGTTTTTTTAAGAGCAGAGCGTTTCGTCCGCTACGCGGCCGAGTTCATTTCTTTTGCTGGCCCAAAAGAAACGGACCAAAGAAAACGGCCTTCCCCGACGAAGCACTCCCATTACTTGACTGCTATCGGGATTTTTCGACTCGCCATCCTGGCTCGGTCGAAAAACGGCGCACATCCTTGTGCCCTCGGGCCGATGGCCCTCGACACCTCCGGGCCTCCGAATGCCAATGTCGTATCGACATCTTTAGAGACGAAGGCAAAAGCGAAAAATGGGTCCCAGCTTGCGCTGGGATGACGAATCTGAAGGGACAGGAAGAAGGCTTTGCTTCTAGAAATCTTTGCGAGCCGACTCTGCCTCCAGACCCGAAGGGTGGCGGGCAGGGATGCCCGCCATTTTCCGACCGAGCCAGGAGGGCGAGTCGGAAAATCCCCTCAGCCTTTCCGGCGTGGGGCTGATGTGTCGGGGAAAGCGTTTTTCTTTGGTTCGTTTCTTTTGACGCTTATCAAAAGAAATGAACTCGGCCGCGCCAGCGGACGAAACGCTCTGCTCCTAAAAACCATAAAAAGAGCAAAGATCAAATTAGTGCTGCGGCATGCATCAGATAACAAAGCACAAGCTCACCCCACCCAATCCCGCCAAGGCAAATCCGCATCCCCCAACGCAACGAAATCCCCATTGAGCAAGGTATCGCGCTGGTTGTAGCGCAACGGCCGCCCGCGCGGATCGATCACGCAGCCGCCGGCCGCCTCCAGGATCGCCTGCCCCGCCGCCGTGTCCCATTCGCTGGTCGGCCCGAAGCGCGGATACACGTCCATGCCGCCCTCGGCCAGGCGGCAGAACTTCAGCGAGGACCCCAGCGCCACCGCCTCGACCTCGCCGATGCGCGCCATCAGCGCATCGCTGCGCGCGTCGCGGTGCGAGCGGCTGGCCGCCACGCGCAGCGGCGCCCGTGCCGGACGCCGCGTCCGCAGGCGCACGTCGCCGGCGCCCTCGTCGCGGCGGAAAGCGCCGCGCGCGCGGTCGCCGTGCCACAGCTGGCCGGTGACCGGCGCCTGGATCACGCCGAACACCGGCTCGCCCTCGCGGACCAGGGCGATGTTCACGGTGAACTCGCCGTTGCGCTTGACGAACTCGCGCGTGCCGTCGAGCGGATCGACCAGCCACAGCGAGGCCCAGCCGCGGCGCGTGGCCGAGGCGACGTCTTCGGCCGACTCCTCCGACAGCACCGGGATGTCCGGCGTCAGCCGCTCCAGCCCCTCGACGATGCAGCGGTGCGCGGCCAGGTCGGCCGCGGTCAGCGGGCTGTTGTCGGCCTTGTGCTCGACGTCGAAGGCGGTGTCGTAGATCGCCAGGATCGCCGCCGCGGCCTGCCGGGCCAGGGCGATCACGCCCTCGCGCAGGGCCTCGTCCGGCGCGTCAGCGGCCGTCATGGTGGGCCAGGTACTCGCGGGCGATGAACAGGGCGGCGATGGAGCGACCCTCGGAGAACTCCTCGCGCAGGATCAGTTCGTGCAGGTCGGCCAGCTTCCAGGGCACGACCTCCAGTTCCTCCGGCTCGTCGCCGGGCAGCCGCCGCGGATACAGGCCGCGCGCCAGCACCAGGTGGGTCTGGTGGTTCATGTAGACCGGCGACAGGCTGATCGAGCGCAGCACCTGCACCGAATGCGCGCCGTAGCCGGCCTCTTCCATCAGCTCGCGGTTGGCCGCCTGCTCCGGGGTCTCGCCGGCGTCGATGCGGCCCTTGACCAGGCCGAGCTCGTAGCGGTGCACGCCGGCGGCGTACTCGCGCACCAGCAGCGCGGTCTCGTCGTCGAGCATCGGCACGACCACCACGGCGCCGTGGCCGCGGCCCATCAGCCGCTCGTAGCGCCGGCGCTCGCCGTTGCCGAACTCCAGGTCCAGGAACTCCATCCGGTACGGCCCCGCCTCCTGCTCGGTGATGCCGTGGATGGTGGGCAGGCGGCGCTCGCTCATGCGCGGTGCTCCGCGCCGGCGCGCGCGCAGGCGATAATCGGCGGATGGACAAGGGTATTCACGATCCGTCGATTCTAAACGACCCCGACCGCTGGCGCGCGCGCGACCTCGCCGTGCTCTGGCATCCCTGCACCCAGATGCGCGAGCACCATGCCGTCGGGCAGGACAGTCTGCCGCTGCTGCCGGTGGCGAGCGGCGACGGCGCCTGGCTGGTCGGCCACGACGGCAGCCGCACGCTCGATGCGGTCAGCAGCTGGTGGACCAACCTGCACGGGCACGCCGAGCCGCGCATCGCCGAGGCCATCGCCCGGCAGGCGCGCACGCTGGAACAGGTGATCCTGGCCGGCTGCTCGCACCCGCCGGCGGTAGAGCTGGCCGAGCGCCTGCTCGCCCTGGCGCCGCGCCAGGCCGGGCGCGAACCGCTGTCCAAGGTGTTCTACGCCGACAACGGCTCGGCGGGCGTGGAAGTGGCGCTGAAGATGGCCTTCCACTGGTTCCGCAACCGCGGCGACGAACCGCGCCGCACCAAGTTCGTGGCGCTGGAGAACGGCTACCACGGCGAGACCCTGGGCGCGCTGGCAGTGGGGGACATTCCGCTGTACCGCCGCATCTACGCGCCGCTTCTGGCCGAGGCGCTGTTCGCGCCCTCGCCCGACGCCTACCTGGCGCGCGACGGCCAGGGCGCGGCGGCCTGCGCCGAGGACGCGGCCGACGCGCTGGCGCGCCTGTTCGACGAGCACGCCGGCGAGATCTGCGCGCTGATCCTGGAGCCGCGCGTGCAGTGCGCCGGCGGCATGCGCATGCACGACCCGGTCTACCTCAAGCGGGCCCGCGAGCTGTGCGACGTGCACGGCGTGTTCCTGATCGCCGACGAGATCGCCGTGGGCTTCGGCCGCACCGGCACGCTGTTCGCCAGCGAGCAGTCGGACGCGATGCCCGACCTGCTCTGCCTGTCGAAGGGCCTGACCGGCGGCTTCCTGCCGCTGGCCGCGGTGCTGACCACGCAGACCCTCTACGACGGCTTTCTCGACCCATCGCGCGAACGCGCCTTCCTGCATTCGCACAGCTATACCGGCAATCCGCTGGCCTGCGCCGCCGCGCTGGCTTCGCTGGAGATTTTCGAGACCGACGACGTGCTGGCGCGCAACCGCCGCACCGCCGCGCGGATGGCCGAACTGGCCGCGCCGCTGGCGGGGCTGCAGCACGTGGCCGACGTGCGTCAGGCGGGCATGATCCTGGCCGTGGAGCTCAGCCGCGACGGCAACCGCCGCACGCCGTTCGATCCGTCGCTGCGCATCGGCCTGCGCGCCTACCGCGCCGCGCTCGAGCGCGGCGTGCTGCTGCGCCCGCTCGGCGACGTGCTCTACTGGATGCCGCCGTACTGCATCGACGAGGCGCAACTGGAACTGCTCGCGCGCACCACCGCCGAGGCGATCCGGGAAGCGGTCCGGGAGGCGGCGCCATGCGCGTGAACCGCGTCCACGTCGATGCGCCGCTGTCCGTGGGCGCGCGCCTGCGCCTGCCCGACGGCGCCGCCGCGCACCTGGTGCGCGTGCTGCGCCTGGCTGCGGGCGATGGCTGCGTGCTCTTCAACGGCGACGGCCACGACTACGACGCGCGCATCGTCGCGGCGGACAAGCGCGGCGCCGAGGCCGAGGTCGTCGCTGCGCGCGCGGTCGCCAACGAGTCGCCGCTGCGCATCGTGCTGGTGCAGGGCATCGCCCGCGGCGAGAAGATGGACTGGATCCTGCAGAAGGCCACCGAGCTCGGCGTCGCCGCCTTCGTGCCGGTGAGCAGCGAACGCAGCGAGGTCCGCCTGGACGCCGAGCGTGCCGACAAGCGCCTGGCGCACTGGCGCAGCGTGGTGGTCGCGGCCTGCGAGCAGAGCTGGCGCGCGCGCGTGCCCGAGGTGGCGCCGCCGCGCGGCCTGGCCGAGGCCGCAGCGGCGCTGCCGCGCGAGGGCCTGCGGCTGCTGCTCGATCCCGAGGCCGCCGATTCGGTGCAGTCGCTGCCGGGCGTGGACGGCGACGCCACGCTCGTGCTCGCCGTGGGACCGGAAGGCGGCTGGTCGCCGCGCGACCGCGCCCTGCTCGCCGACGCCGGCTTCGCCGGCCTGCGCCTGGGCCCGCGCATCCTGCGCACGGAAACCGCGGGCATGGCGGCGATCGCCGCGCTGCAGTCGCGTTTCGGCGATCTTTCCGCCTAGACCAAGATGCGCGCCGCTTTCGCGCGCCTCGCGCAACGGGCGCGCGCCCGAAAGCGTCCTACAGCGCCAGCGCCGTGCGCAGCGCGTCCTCGACGTGGTCGATGTCGGGAATCAGCGCGGCCTCGTCGCCCAGGCGCACGCGCGCCAGCACGCCGGCCGACAGGTCGGCCGCCTCGGTCTCGGGAATCAGCGTCTGCCGCGCCACCGTCACCAGGCGCGGGAAGCCTTGGGTGAGGAAGGCGAAATGCGGCAGGCGGGGATTGCCGCCGAAGGCCTTGAGCACGGCGACCTTGTTGCTCATTCCGCCCTGCTCCTGGGCCAGGCCGGCGATGCGCGAGAACGAGACCAGCGGCAACTGCCAGCCGCGCCAGCGGATGCGTCCGAGCAGCCACTGCGGCGCGTCCTCGACCGGTTCGGGCGTGGCGTAGGACAGCACCTCGGAAATGCTGGCATTGGGCAGCAGCAACCGCGCGCCCTCCACCTGGATCAGGACGCCGCGGATGTCTTGGCTGGTCTGGACGGATGCGTTCATGGGATGGATTCGGGGAAGACCTGCGCTCAGGAAGGCCAGCGTTCGACCAGCCTGGCGGCCAGCTCCGCCGGCGTGCCGGCCACCGCGCCGCGTGCGATCAGCGCCGAGGGCGCGGTGCTGTCGTAGCAGCCGTCGGTGGCCTGGGCCGCGAGCAGGCCGCCGGCGTCGATGTGCGCCACGGCGCCGTCGATGAGCGCCGGGTCGCTGCCGCTCAGGAACAGGTGCGCCGAGTCCTCGCCCGGCAGCGCCGACAGCAGGTCGGTCGCGGGATCGATATCGGCATCCACGAAGGACAAGCGCGCGCCCTGGCGCTGCAACGACAGTCCGGGCGCCATGAAGTAGACGGTCCCCGCATCGGCCGGCCGCTCGGCGGAGGCCAGCGCCACCGGAAGCTTGGCCACGCGTTCCATCTGCCGGACCAGCCGGTCGTAGCGTCCGCCGTCCAGCTGCAGGCGCACCAGGATCGGCCGCGCGAAGGTTTCCGGCAGCGCCGCCAGCAACTGGCGCACCGCATCCGGCCCGCCCAGTCCGGCCTCCACCAGCACCGCGCCGCGCGGCGGCCCGTGGCCGTAGCTGTCGGTATCGGCCAGCGACAGGCCGGAGATGCGCGCTTCCAGGGCCTGGAGATCGTGCTGCACGGCCACCGCCTCCGGCGCCGCCGTCGCTTCGGCCGGCGTGTCGTCGTCGACCAGCGCCCACGCGGCCGCATCGCCGGCGTCCGCCGTCTCGGCGGCTGGCGCGGTCGCGTCGGTTTCGCGCACCGCATCGTCGGCGCGCTGCCCGGGCGCGCGCCCGGCCGACTCTCCGGAGGACAGCGAAGCGAAGAGCGCATCGACGTCGACCAGCGGCAGCGGCGTGAATCCGGGACGTGGCGCGGCATTTTCCGCCACGTCCGCATCGAACCCGCCGGCCGGGCCATCGATCGCGTCATCGGCTTCCGCCGCGTCGTCGCCGGTCGCCATGCGCGCGGGTTCGACCTCGGCATCCTCGGTCGCCATTGCCTCGAACGATCCGTCGACTTCCTCCCATTCGAACGCTTCGACGGCCATCTTTTCGACGGCCATTTCATCGACAGCATTGTCCGGAGACGGCAAGCCGCTCTCCCCGATGCCGGTCGCATCCGCCAGTTCGAGGGCTTCGACGCCTGGCGCTTCTTGCGGACCCGCATCTTCCGCCTCGCCGGTGCCGGTCGGCGGAAATTCTGCGGCCTCGGTCATGACCGGCGGGGCAAGATCGGTGCCGGTCGCCTGCGTCTCCTCGACGTGGACGGCATCCGTTGCGGGCGCCCGATCACTCCCGGCAACCGTCTCGACGACGGGCGCCTGGACCTGCGCATCGCTCGCGGGCGATGCGGCATCTTCCGCCGTGGCCGTTGGCGCCTCGACGGTTTCGACAAGGGGTTGATCGTGCGCGGAGGCTTCCGGCGCGGCGAGCACCATGACGGCCTCAGCCTCGGTCTCGGCCACGCCGTCGTCCGCCGCCTCGGTATCCAGCGCCGATCTCTCGCTCTCGACGGCCTCGGCCTGCGCCGGCTCGCCCGCGACTTCGGCCTGATCCTCGGCCGGCATCGCCATTCCCGCCAGCGAGTCTTCCCCGGCCGCTGGGATCGCCGCCCGTTCGTTCGCGGCCTCGGCCTCAGCCTCGTCCTCGCGCCGCGGCGGCAGCACTTCGCCGTGGCGGCGCAGCTTGGCGCCGAGATGGCGGACCCAGCGCGCCGCGTCCCAGCCGGCGCGGTGCGCCACGAATTCGGCTTCCTCGAAGATCACGATCAGCGAGGGATCGGCCAGCAGCTGGTACAGGCGGTCCAGGGATTCGTCGATCGAAGGCTCCAGTGCGACCAGCAGCGCGCGCGGCGCGGCCGCCCGCACCTGCTCGCTGTCGATGGAGACCGGATCGGCGACCAGCGCCACCTCCGCGCCGGCATCGGCGAGCGCCGCGCCGAGGCGGTCGCGCACCTCGCCCTCGCGCGCCAGCAAGGCCACGCGGATGGCGCCGTCCTCATTCATCGTCGTGCCGCTGCAGCTTGAGTAGTTCGTAGACATTGCGCACCAACTCGTTTTCCTGATACGGCTTGCCGAGGTAGCGCTCGACGCCGATCTCGAGCGCGCGCTGGCGGTGCTTCTCGCCGGTACGCGAGGTGATCATCACGATCGGCACGTCGCGCAGCCGCGGCTCGCCCTTCATCTGGTTGGCCAGCTCGTAGCCGTCCATGCGCGGCATCTCGATGTCCAGCAGCATCAGGTCCGGGACGCGGTCGACCATCTGCTCGAGCGCGTCGATGCCGTCGCGCGCCACCATGACCTCGAAATTGTGGCGCTCCAGGATGCGCCCGGTGACCTTGCGCATCGTCACCGAATCGTCCACCACCATCACCAGCGGCACGTGGCGGCGCGGCGCCGCCTCCGGCGCGGCCGGCCTGGCGTCGCGCGGCTGCATGGCCTGGCGGCGCACCAGCGGCGCGATGTCCAGGATCACCACCACGCTGCCGTCGCCCATGATGGTCGCGCCGAAGATGCCCGGAATCGACGCTACCTGCGGCCCGACCGGCTTCACCACGATCTCGCGGTTGCCCACGATCTGGTCGACCGCGACCGCCGCGCGCAGTTCGCCCGAACGCACCAGCAGCAGCGGCATCTGCAGCTGGCCCTCGGCGCGCGCCGCCGACTGCCCGACCAGCAGGCCGAGGTCGTGCACCGGGTAATCCTCGTCGCCGTAGCGGTAGCCCGCCTCGGGCCGGTCCAGGCCTTCGCGGGTGATGCGGCCCACGCCGCGCACCGAGGCGATCGGCACCGCGAAGGTGGTCTCGCCGATCTTGACGAACACCGCCTGCGTGACCGCCAGCGTCTGCGGCAGGCGCAGGGTGAAGGCGGTGCCGGCGCCCTGGCGCGAGGCGATGTCGAGCGCGCCGCCGAGCTGGCGCACCTCGCTGGCCACCACGTCCATGCCCACGCCGCGCCCGGCCAGCGTACTGACCTCGTCGGCGGTGGAGAAACCGGATTCCAGGATCAGGGCGTTCAGGTCGCCGGCGGCGAGCACCGCGTCGGCGCGCACCAGGCCGCGCTCCTCGGCGCGGCGGCGGATCGCCGCATGGTCGAGCCCGCGGCCATCGTCGCCGACCTCGAGCACCACTTCCGATCCTTCGCGGCGCATCGCGATGCGCACCGTGCCTTCTTCCGGCTTGCCGGCGTCGCGGCGCTGCGGCGGGGTCTCCAGCCCATGCGCCACGGCGTTGCGCAGCATGTGCTCGAGCGGCGCGGTCATGCGCTCGAGCACGTTGCGGTCGAGCTCGCCCTGCGTGCCGTCGAGCTTGAGCTGGACCTGCTTGCCGGTCTCGGCCGAGGCCTGGCGCACCACCCGGCGCAGGCGCGGCACCAGCGCGTCGAAGGGCACCATGCGCGTGCGCATCAGGCCTTCCTGCAGCTCCGAGCTCACTCGCGACTGCTGCAGCAGCAGGGTTTCGTACTGGCGGATCAGGTCGTCGAGCGTGCCCTGCAGGCTCGACATGTCGGCCGCCGATTCGTTCAGGGCGCGCGAGAGCTGCTGCAGGGTGGAGAAACGGTCGAGCTCGAGCGGATCGAAGGTCGCGTCGGCAACCTCGTGCTCGCGCTGGAAGCGGGCGATGATCTGCGCCTCGGTCTCGATATCCAGACGGCGCAGCTGGTCGCGCAATCGCGCGTTGGTCTGCACCATCTCGCCCATGGCGTTGCGGAACGCGCCCAGCTGCTGTTCCAGACGGGCGCGGTAGATCGCCACCTCGCCGGCGTAGTTGACCAGGCGGTCGAGCAGGTCGGCGCGGATGCGCACCTGCTCCTGCGGCGCGCGCGTGCCGGCACCCTCCTCGCCGGCGCCCTCGCTCTCGCGGATCGGCGCCGACAGCGGCTTGAGCTCGGGCTGCGGCTTCGCGGCCGTCGCCACGGCCGGCGCCGCCTCCGGCTGGCCGGACAGGTGCCGGGCGAATTCGGCGATCAGCGCGTCGGCCGGCTCGGCGGTGCGATGCGCACCGATCCGGGTGATCATCGCGTGCAGGTGATCGAAGCCGCGCTCGAGCAGCGGAATGCCGCCGCGATCGAGTTCGAAATGCTGCTCCGCGGCGGCCTCCAGCAGCGACTCCATCGCGTGGCCGAGGTCGCCCACGGGCATGATGCCGGCCATGCGCGCGCTGCCCTTGAGCGTGTGCAGGTCGCGCTGCAGACCGACCAGCGGCTCGCGCTCGCCGGGCGCGACGCGCAATTGCGCCAGCAGGCCATCGGAGTGATCGAGCAGGTCGCCGGCCTCTTCCACGAAGAGATCGACGAGCTCCAGGTCGAGATCGGCGAAATCGAGCATGTCGCCCTGATCGTGGGCGGCCTCGGCGACCGCATCCACCGCCGAAAGCGGCGCCGCGTCGATGGCAGACGGCGTCGAAGCCTGCTGGGCTTCGCGACGTTCGGCATCGAGACGTTCGGCTTCGAGACGTTCGGCTTCGAGACGTTCTGCTTCGAGACGTTCTGCTTCGAGACGTTCTGCTTCGAGACGTTCTGCTTCGAGGCGTTCTGCTTCGAGGCGTTCCGCTTCGAGGCGTTCTGCTTCGAGGCGTTCCGCTTCGAGACGCTCGGCTTCGAGACGCTCGGCTTCGAGACGCTCGGCTTCGAGACGCTCGGCTTCGAGACGCTCGGCTTCGAGACGTTCGGCCTCTATGCGATCGGCATCGATGCGGGTTTGCTGCAGCCGCGCCGCTTCGAGTTCGGCGGCCGCGAAGGATTCGCTTTCGAGACGCTCCGCTTCAATACGTTCCCGCCCGAGCAGGCCCGCCTCCAATCGACGCTGGCGCTCATAGGCGACATCGAGATTCTCGGCCTGGGCGCGCTCGGCCTCGACACGTTCGGCCTCGACACGTTCGGCCTCGACACGT
>NZ_JALBFU010000030.1 GCF_022662575.1 Luteimonas aquatica
CAGCGAGGGCACCACCGTGCGCGGCAGCGGGCCCTTGGGCACCGGGTCGGCGGCGTGGGCGATGCCGGCGCAGGCCAGCAGGGCACCCGCCAGGGCATTGATCCGGAACCTGTTGCTTTGCAGCGCTTTGTTGCGAAACGGACGCATGATTCGGCCTCCCGAAAGGAGGCCGGAGGATACGGCGCACCGTGCCTGAAGGCATGTGTCGTTAGTTACAGCCCACGCCGGCGTGGCCCGGAAACGCCGTCATCGTTGCGTGAATGCCGGCGCCTGCCGCCGTCGCAGCGCGACCTGGGCCGCGCACATCTGGATGTTCTCGACCGCCTGTTTCAGCGTCAGCGGACCGGCCTCCACGTGTTCGAGGCGCGCGGCGAATCTTTCCCGCAACTGCGTCGCATCGCCCTGGCTGCACATGCCCTGTGCGTAAAGGGCGACCAACCCCGCTCCGGCGGGGCTGACCCTGGCGTTGAGACCATCGAAATGACGCTCCAGCCAGCCGCGCAGCGCCTGCCGCGCGCGCGGATCGTCCGCCTGCCCTTTCAGCAGGTCGTAGAGCTCGGTCCGGCGTACCAGATCCGGCTCCAGCGCCAGGGCGCGGACGCGTTCGGCCAGCGCCGGATCGCTCGCGCTGCCCAGGGCTTGCAGCAGTTGCAGGCGAATCTCCGTTTCCTGCGCGGCCCGCAGGTGGCGCTCGGCGCTGTCGAAAGCCTCCTTTCCGCCCTCCTCGACCGCGATCCTCAAGGCCAATCCGCGGATATCGCGCGGCGCGCCGTCCGGATGCAGCCGGCCGTCGCCGTCCAGGCCCAGCACCGCGCGGCCCTGCGTGCGCAGCGCGGCGCGCACCTGCCTCTCGTGCAGGGTGTCGGCATGGAATTCCATCAGCGTCTTGCGCAGCTTGCGCGTCTCGTCGCTTTCGCCGTCCCGGAAGCGCAGCCCGAGCTTGTCCAGGGTCGGACGATAGATCTCGGCGATGCCTGCGCGGAAAGCGCTACGCGCCGCCTCGTCGCCGAACAGATGCCGGTCCATCCAGTCGATCCGGTCGGTGCCGGCGGTCACCGTTGCGCTGGCGATGCCGCGCACGAATCCCGGCAAGGCCTCGATCAGCTGCGAAGGCGTGAGCTTGCCAGCGTCGTAGGCGGCGATGACCGAGTCGGCGTAGCTGCGCTGCTCCAGCGCGTCGAGCCCGCCGAACGCCGAGGCAAGCGCGCGCTGCCACTGCGGCGAAAGCCCGAAGCGGTAGTAGCCGGCGGCATGCGCGTTCGGCATGACCCAGGCGGGGCAGCCTTGTGCCTGCTGCAGCTCCACGCGCATCCGCGCCCCCTCGAACAGGACCTTCTGTTCCCGCACCGTGCCGGCATCGGCATAGCGCACCGCGACCGGAATGCCCCAGCGTTGCGAGGCGGCGGCGCCGGAACCGATCGGCAGATAGCGCGCCTGGCGCAGCAGCAGCGCCGGCCTGTCCCGGCCGCATTCCACGTCGACCTGGACCAGCGGCACGCCGGCTTGGTCGATGAAGCTCGAAAAAGCCCGCCCGACCGCATCGGGCCGGTCGCTGCGCGCGGCGACGGCGGCGATCAGGTCGGCGCTGGTGGCCGTGCCGCGCGCGTGCGTGCGCAGGTAGTCGCGGATGCCGTCACGGAACTTCTCCGGCCCCAGGTAGTTCTCAAACATCTGCAGGGTGGCCGCGCCCTTGGAGTAGGTGATGTCGTCGAAAGCGGCGTCGATGTCGGTGTAGTCCCCGATCGGCTCGTGGATGCGGCGCGTGCTGGCCAGGCTGTCGATCTCCATGGCCTGGATGGTCTCTTCGAGCAGGTCGCGCTCCACCGATGCGCCGGCCTGCAGCTGGCCGTAGATCTTCGCGCCCATCCAGTTGGAAAAGCCTTCGTTGAGCCAGAGATCGTCCCACCATCGCGAGGTCACCAGGTTGCCGAACCACTGGTGCGCCAGCTCGTGCGCGCCGACGATCCAGAACCCGTCGCGCTGCCGCACCGAGGACCGCTCGTCGGCGGTCAGCAGGACGTCGTTGTAGACGACCAGGCCGGCATTCTCCATCGCGCCGCCGAAATCCGGCGCGGCGACGCTGTCGAGCTTCTCGAAGGGAAACGGGGTTCCGAAGTATTGCTCCAGCGCCGCGACGATCCGCGGCGTGTTAGCCAGCGTATAGCGCATGCGCCCGCCCTGCCCCCGGGTGGCGAGGGCGCGGATCTTGAGCGGCGCCGCGCGTACCGCGCCGGGCGCGGCATCCTGCCCCTGCACCACGTCCCAGGGACCGACCGCGAAGGCGATCAGGTAGCTCGGCAGCGCCTCGGTGCGGCGGAAG
>NZ_JALBFU010000031.1 GCF_022662575.1 Luteimonas aquatica
ATGTGCGGCATCGTCGGCGCGATCGCGGATCGCGATGTGGTTCCCGTTCTGATCGAAGGCCTGAAGCGATTGGAATATCGCGGCTACGACTCGGCCGGCATCGCCATCGTCGGCGATCGCGACGTGCGCCGCGTGCGCCGCACCGGCCGCGTGGCCGAGATGGAAGCGGCCGCGGCCAGCGAGGGCTTCGTCGCGGGCCTGGGCATCGGCCACACCCGCTGGGCCACCCACGGCGGCGTCACCGAGAACAACGCCCACCCGCACATCAGCCACGGCGAGTTGGCCCTGGTCCACAACGGCATCATCGAGAACCACGAGGAACAGCGCGAGCGCCTGCGCGCGCTGGGCTACGCGTTCGAGTCGCAGACCGACACCGAGGTCATCGCCCACCTGATCCACCATTACCTGCAGGACGGCACCGACCTGCTGGCGGCCCTGCAGCGTGCGGTAAAGGAGCTCGACGGCGCCTACGCCCTGGCGGTGATCAGCAAGCGTGATCCCGAACGCATGGTCTGCGCGCGCATGGGCTGTCCGCTGCTGGTGGGCCTGGGCGAGGGCGAGAACTTCGTCGCCTCCGACGTCTCGGCCATCCTGCAGGCCACGCGCCGGGTGATCTTCCTGGAGGAGGGCGACACCGCCGAGGTCACGCGCGGCGGCGTGCGCGTGTTCGATGCCGAGGGCGCCCAGGTGCGGCGCGAGGAACACGTCTCCGACGTCTCGCTGGCCTCGCTGGAGCTCGGCCCCTACAGCCACTTCATGCAGAAGGAGATCCACGAGCAGCCGCGCGCGGTCGGCGACACCATCGAGGCGATCATCGACGCCAACGCCTTCACTCCCGACCTGTTCGGCGCCGGCGCCCGGGCCGTGCTGGGCGACGTCGAGGGCGTGCAGATCCTCGCCTGCGGCACCAGCTTCTACGCCGGCTCCGTCGCCCGCTACTGGATCGAGGCCATCAGCGGCCTGCCCTGCAGCGTCGAGATCGCCAGCGAATACCGCTACCGCACCGCCGTGGCCAATCCCAAGCACCTGGTCGTCACCATCTCCCAGTCCGGCGAGACGCTCGACACCATGGAGGCGCTCAAGTACGCCAAGTCGCTCGGCCACGACAAGACGCTGTCGATCTGCAACGTCCCCGAGAGCGCCATCCCGCGCGCCAGCCGCCTGGTCTTCTACACCCGCGCCGGCGCCGAGATCGGCGTGGCCTCCACCAAGGCCTTCACCACCCAGCTGGTCGGCCTGTTCGCCTTGGCCGCCACCCTGGCCAAGCTCCGGGGCAAGCTCGATGCCGAGCAGGAGGCCGGCTACATCGAGGACCTGCGCCACCTGCCCGGCAGCATCCAGCACGCGCTGAACCTGGAACCGCAGATCGCCGGCTGGGCCGAGCGTTTCGCGCCCAAGCAGCACGCGCTGTTCCTGGGCCGCGGCGTGCACTACCCGATCGCGCTGGAAGGCGCGCTCAAGCTCAAGGAAATCTCCTACATCCACGCCGAGGCCTATCCGGCGGGCGAGCTCAAGCACGGGCCGCTGGCGCTGGTGGATGCGGACATGCCGGTGGTGGTGATCGCCCCGCGCGACGGCCTGCTGGAGAAGGTGAAGTCGAACATGCAGGAGGTGCGCGCGCGCGGCGGCGTGCTGTTCGTGTTCACCGACCAGGACAGCAACTTCGGCCCGTCCGAGGGCGTGCACGTGATCCGCACCCCGCGCCACGTCGGCGTGCTCAGCCCGATCGTGCACACCATCCCGGTGCAGCTGCTGGCCTACCACGCCGCCCTGGCCCGCGGCACCGACGTCGACAAGCCGCGCAAC
>NZ_JALBFU010000032.1 GCF_022662575.1 Luteimonas aquatica
CTACGACAGCATGGGCCGCAAGACCCAGCAGAACGACCCGGACAGCGGCGTCACCCGGTTCCGCTACAACGCCCTGGGCGAGCTGGTGCAGCAGACCGACCCCTACGGCAACCGCATCGAGAACTGGTACGACGGCCGCGGGCGGGTGTGGCTGAAGAAGGTCTGGCGCAAGTATCCGGATGCCACCGAGGCGGTGGAGACGCGCTCGGAGTACGTGTTCGACACCGCGGCCAACGGCCTGGGCCAGCTGGCCAGCGAGTCGATCGCCGGCAGCTATACCGACTGGCGGACGCAGCCGGCGCTGGACGTGGACTTCGGCCGGACCTACGGCTACGACGCCCTGGGGCGTCCGGTGTCGGTGACCACGAGCATCGACGGCAAGTCGTATCCGCTGCAGACCCAGTACGACGCGCTGGGCCGGGCGTGGAAGGCGCTCGATGCCAGCGGCCGCTGGGCGAAGACCGAGTTCACCGTGCGCGGCTTCGTGAAGTCGGTGTGCAACAGCAGCGCCACCGATACGGTGGACACGTGTCCGGCCGATGCCAACACCTACGTGACCACGCTGGAGGTCGACGCCTGGGGCCACGTGGTGCGGGAGCGGCGCGGCAACAGCACGGCGATGGAGGTGAGCCGGCAGTACTGGCCGCAGACCGGGCGGATCAGCGAGATCTGCGCGGGCGGGGCGAGCTGCAACCTGGTCAAGGAGGGCTACGGCTGGGACGCGGTGGGCAACCTGACCACCCAGCAGAAGGAAGACCGTTACCTGGAGGGGTATGCCTACGACAGCCTGAACCGGCTCAGCAGCGGCACGCTGCTGATGCAGGGCGGGGTGACGGTGAACCAGCGCGTGCAGTACTTCGAGTACGACGCGCTGGGCAACCTGTGCCGGCGCGAGAACACCGGCTGGGCGGCGCGCGACTACACCTACGCCGGGCGGGCGGGCTGCGGGCTGGGCGATGCCAAGAACAGCGCCTACGGCGGCGGCAGCACGGACGGGGCCAAGAGCGCCCACCAGGTGGCCGACCTGGTCTCCGGGGGCGACCACCTGCTGCAGTACTACGACGCCCGCGGCAACACGACGCTGCGCGATGCGACCAATGCCGCCTCCGACAATGCGATCAAGTACACCCTGGACGACCAGGCGTACGAGATGACCAGCGGCTCGGGGGCGAGCACGCGGTTCTGGTACGGCAGCGACGGGGCGCGCTACAAGCGGGTGGACGGGGCCAAGACCACCTACTACCTGGGCAACGTCGAGGTCGAGGTGGTCGGCGCGGCGACCACCTACAAGCGCACCGTGGGCGGGGTGATGCTGCAGACCAGCAGCAGCCCGAGCGGCACGGCGGCGAACTACTACCTGTTCCACGACCAGCTGGGCAGCCTGATCCGGATCGCCAACGCGGCCGGCACGGTGGTCAACAGCATGGACTTCCTGGCCTACGGCGGGCGGCGCAACACCCAGACGCAGGGCGGCAATGCCGCGCCGGGCACGGTGCCGACGCTGACCACGCGCGGGTTCACCGGGCACGAGATGGTCGATGGCGCGGGCCTGAACATCATCCACATGAACGGCCGCATCTACGACCACTACGTCGGCCGCTTCCTGCAGCCGGACCCGGTGATCCAGGAACCGGACAACCCGCAGAGCTGGAACGCCTACACCTACGTGTTCAACAACCCGCTGG
>NZ_JALBFU010000033.1 GCF_022662575.1 Luteimonas aquatica
CAGCAGCGTGCGCACCGCCTCCTCGGCCTGCTGGCGGCCGATGCCTTGCGTTCGTCGTGGAAGTTGGGCATTGGGGCCTTCATAAGGATGATATTACTCGCCATCTTATCTAGTAATGTTCGGCGCGGCGGCGGGCGCAGTGTAAGTCGATGAAATCAGCATCTGATTAGAATACCGCTTTCTTTCTATTCGCCATACCAAGCCGCAAGCTAGCCATACCTCCAAATGATAAGGGCTTCCGATTCCAACGAAATCGGATCTAATCACCATTAATTTCGATAAGAAGCTCTTTTGCACGCACACTCCCCTTGTCAGCAGATCTTCTTAACCAAAACTCCCCCCTCATGCGATCATTCTTCACTTTTGATTTAACTAAAATAAATCCGAGATTATATTCGCAAACAGAATCGCCATTCTCTGCGCAAATTCTTAACCACTTCATTCCCTCTTCATAGTCTAAATTAGAAAAATAGTAATTTTCATACAACTTCTTTGCCGCAGGTATCGAGCCCGACATAGCTTCTTGCTCTAATGATGGTATTTCTTCCTTGGACACTGATGAAGATTGTTGTGACATAACAACTCCGGGAATTGCAAACAACATAATCCCTGACATTAATTTTCCTGTAAATTTCATGGCGCGATCCTATTAAAGAACAGCTTTTGGAGTGAAAAAAATGTATCGCCCACCAGCATTTAGGTTAGGCCCCGTTAGCCCATCCGCATGAGTATAATTCTGCCAAGAAGCTCCAGAATTTGTCGGCGCCACGATCGTACCTAATCCATGCGGCCATACAAAATTGTTAGCCCCCCATACACCTACGCCCAGCTCATCAGCCAACGCTTTCGCCGGTGAAATTCTGCCCCCAGGGGGAACTAGCCCAGCATTGCATGCTTGAAGCTGTACTGGCGTTCCAGCAATGTAGTTGGGATCGGATTTGATTATATTAGCCAGTTGTTTAGCACTCAAAAATTGCCTTGATCATCAACCAATCCATATGGATTTGAGTGTGCTGCAACTGAATATGATCCCGGGATAGATGCGGTGTCAACAAATCCAGAATAAGCTGTGTCTGTGGGGCTTATTAATATTTTGTCTGCTAATCCCAGTGCATCTGTACGACTTATGGGATTTCCATTAACGTAAGCATATAGATTAATTCCGCCCCACAAGCCAATTGGATCCACTTGGTTATATCGACCAACACCTGAATTGTAGTAGCGATTGATGTTGTACCAGAGCCCACTTTCCTGGTCGTAATACTGCCCAGGGAACCCGACGTTCAACCCGCCAATCGCATCGATCGCCACCGTCCGGTCGAACGCTCCGTTGGTCGCCTTCCACACGATCGCTTTTGTGCCATCGGTCACGATCTCCGGCCGGCCCAGATGGTCGGCGTGGATGTAGCGCACGATGTTGTTGCGCACCATGCCC
>NZ_JALBFU010000034.1 GCF_022662575.1 Luteimonas aquatica
CCCTACGAGTGCAGGCACCGCGCGTGCTGCTGCTGTCCCTGTCCGTCACCCTGGCCCTGGCCGCCTGCAAGCAGGAGGCTCCCGCGCCGGGCGCGCCGGCGCCCCAGTCCCCGGCCGCCGAGGCCAAGGCCTTCACCCTCGACGAGAGCAAGCTGCCCCAGTACAACGCCTTCGCCGCCGCCGACCTGGACAGCAGCAAGAACGCCTGCACCGACTTCGGTGCCTACGCCAACGGCAAGTGGCTGGCCGCCAACGAGATCCCCGCCGACCGCACCTCCTGGGGCGCCTTCTCGATCCTGGCCGAGCGCTCCATCGCCGTGCAGCACCAGCTCGCCGAACAGGCCGCCGCCGACGCCAAGGCCGCCGGCGTGGAGAAGATCGTCGGCGACTTCTGGGCCACCGGCATGGACGAGGCCAAGGTCAACGCCCAGGGCATCGAGCCGCTGAAGGAGCGCCTGGCCGCCATCGACGCCCTCAACGACCAGGCCGCCATCGCAGGCTACCTGCGCAGCACCGCCGCCAAGGGCGAGAACGTGCTCTTCGGCTTCGATGCCGAGCCCGACTTCAAGGACTCCTCGGTCAACATCGCCTACGCCTCGCAGGGCGGCCTGGGCCTGCCCGACAAGAGCTACTACTTCGACAAGGACAAGCAGGACAAGCTGCAGGCCTACCAGGCCCACGTGGCCAAGACCCTGGAGCTCTCCGGCGTGGCCGCCGCCGACGCCGCCGCCCAGGCCAAGGACGTGGTCGCCTTCGAGACCCGCCTGGCCAAGGTGTCCAAGTCCAGCGAGGAGCTCTCGCGCAACGTCGAGCTGTACTACAACCCGCTCAGCCTGGCCGATGCCGACAAGCTGACGCCCAACTTCTCCTGGAGCGAGTTCTTCAAGGCCCAGGGCGTGGCGGCGCCGGCGAAGTTCTCGCTGGCGATTCCGGCCTTCCACGAGGAGGTGAGCAAGGCGCTGGCCGACACCGCGCCGGCGACCTGGCGCGCCTACCTGCGCTTCCACACCGTGGACGCGGCCGCGCCCTACCTGAGCGACGCCTTCGTGCAGGAGAACTACGCCTTCTACGGCAAGACGCTCAACGGTCAGAAGGAGATCCAGCCGCGCTGGAAGCGGGTGCTGGGCACCATCGAGGACGAGGCCGGCGAGGCCTTCGGGCAGCTGTACGTGAAGGTC
>NZ_JALBFU010000035.1 GCF_022662575.1 Luteimonas aquatica
CACCGTCAATACCAGCGGTGGCGGAGATCCGGACTGCACCACGGCCACGGGCGAGGGTTGCGACACCAGCACGCCGCCGACCCCGGTCAATACCGGTGTTGCGCTGACCACGACCAAGCCGGTCAGCCCGAACCCGATGACGGTGGGTGTGGCGGCGACCTACACGCTCACGGTCACCACCACCGGCACCGGTCCGACCACGGCCGACTGGGTGAGCGTGGAAAATGTTGATGCCTCGCTGACGATCAACTCGGTGGGCGCGGGCGGCGCGCAGAGCGGTCAGACGGTCACTTGCACCACGCCTGCCGGCCTGGCCGCGGGCGCGAGCGCGACCTACACGATCACGGTCACCAACAACGGCACCGGTCCGACCACGGCCGACACGGTCAGCGTGGACAATGTTGATGCCTCGCTGACGATCAACTCGGTGGGCGCGGGCTGCGCGCAGAGCGGTCAGACGGTCACTTGCACCACGCCTGCCGGCCTGGCCGCGGGCGCCAGCGCCACCTACACCATCAATGTCACGCCGACCGCTGCCAACAGCACCGGCATCGTCAACACCGTGAACACCAGCGGCGGCGGCGATCCGGCCTGTACGACGGCAGGCGGCGAAGGCTGCGATGCCACGACCCCGCCGGTGCCGGTGAATTCCGGCGTGGACCTGACCACGAGCAAGACCGTGGCGCCGAATCCGATGACGGTGGGCGTGGCCGCGACGTACACCATTACCGTGACTAACAACGGCACGGGTCCGACGACGGCCGATACGGTCAGTGTCGACGCGGTGGATGCGTCGCTGACCATCAACAGCGTGGGTGCGGGCTGCACACAGAGCGGCCAGACGGTCACCTGCACCACGCCGGCCGGCCTGGCCGCGGGCGCGAGCGCGACCTACACGATCAACGTCACCCCGACCGCTGCCAACAGCGCGGGTATCGTCAACACCGTGAACACCAGCGGTGGCGGCGATCCGGACTGCACCACGGCGGCGGGCGAGGGCTGCGACACCAGTACCCCGCCGACCCCGGTGAACACCGGCGTGGCGCTGACCACGACCAAGACCGTGGCGCCGAACCCGATGACGGTGGGCGTGGCGGCGACGTACACGA
>NZ_JALBFU010000036.1 GCF_022662575.1 Luteimonas aquatica
GGGCGAGGGCTGCGACACCAGCACGCCGCCGACCCCGGTCAACACCGGCGTGGCACTGACCACGACCAAGACCGTGGCGCCGAACCCGATGACGGTGGGCGTGGCGGCGACGTACACCATCACCGTGACCAACAACGGCACCGGTCCGACGACCGCCGATGCGGTGAGCGTGGACAACGTCGATGCGTCGCTGACCATCAATTCGGTGGGCGCCGGTTGCTCGGCCACGGGCCAGACCGTGACTTGCACCACGCCGGCGGGCCTGGCCGTGGGCGCCAGCGCGACCTACACCATCAACGTCACCCCGACCGCTGCGAACAGCACGGGCATCGTCAACACCGTGAACACCAGCGGCGGCGGCGATCCGGCCTGTACGACGGCAGGCGGCGAAGGCTGCGATGCCACGACCCCGCCGGTGCCGGTGAACTCCGGCGTGGACCTGACCACCAGCAAGACGGTCAGCCCGAACCCGATGACGGTGGGTGTGGCCGCGACCTATACGATCACGGTCACCAACAACGGTACGGGTCCGACCAATGCCGATGTGGTGAGCGTCGATAATGTCGATGCTTCGCTGACCATCAACTCGGTGGGCGCAGGTTGCGCGCAGAGCGGCCAGACGGTCACCTGCACCACGCCGGCCGGCTTGGCCGCGGGCGCGAGCGCGACCTACACGATCAATGTCACCCCGACCGCTGCCAACAGCACGGGTATCGTCAACACCGTCAATACCAGCGGTGGCGGAGATCCGGACTGCACCACGGCGACGGGCGAGGGCTGCGACACCAGCACGCCGCCGACCCCGGTCAACACCGGCGTGGCACTGACCACGACCAAGACCGTGGCGCCGAACCCGATGACGGTGGGCGTGGCGGCGACGTACACCATCACCGTGACCAACAACGGCACCGGTCCGACGACCGCCGATGCGGTGAGCGTGGACAACGTCGATGCGTCGCTGACCATCAATTCGGTGGGCGCCGGTTGCTCGGCCACGGGCCAGACCGTGACTTGCACCACGCCGGCGGGCCTGGCCGTGGGCGCCAGCGCGACCTACACCATCAACGTCACC
>NZ_JALBFU010000037.1 GCF_022662575.1 Luteimonas aquatica
GGCCGGCCCAGCGCGTCGTAGGTCGTGGTCGTCCACAGCCGCGCGCTGTTGCCGCTGGCGCACATGTCGGCACTCACCGACGGCCCGCCGCCGACCACGCCCGAGACCAGGAACGGGTTCGAACTCGCCTGCGGTTTGCCGGTGGCCTCGTAGGCGGTGCAGGTCACCGCCAGGTCCTTGTTCGGCACCCCGGCGTTGAAGGTCTCCACCGCCTTCATCACCGGGCGGCCGAGCACGTCGAAGTAGGTCCACTGCCCCGGCGACTCGGTGGTCAGCACCTGCTCGCGGAACTTCGCCCCGGCCGGACAGGCGACCTCCCCGCACAGCCGGTAGGTGGTCAGGGTGCTCGTGCCGTTGGTCGTGTCCCCGACCGCCGTCTGCTTCCAGACCTGGTACGGGCGTCCCAGCTGGCCGTACTGCGCCCGCGCCACCGCCCCGACCGCGTCCGTGGCCTCGGTGACGTTGCCGAACAGGTCGCGGCCGTTGACCGTCTGCGTGAGCTTCTCCACCGAGCCGTTGCCGCTGCCGCCGTTCCAGAACGTCTCGGTGGTGCTCACCGGATAGCGGCCCAGGCCGTCGTAGGCGGTGCGGCTGTAGCGCACCACCGTGGTGATGTCGGCCGGGTGGAACTGCATCGCCGAGGCCGCGCAGGCCGTGGTCGTGGCCGGGTTGGCACAGGTGGCCACCGAGGTCTTGTTGCCGTAGGCGTCCAGGCCGTAGACCTTCAGCGACTCCTGGTCCGCGCCGGCCTCGGCGCCTGCGCGTTCCTGGGTCAGGAGGCCAGTGGTCGGGGCATAGCTGAAGCCGCTCTTGCGCACGACNCCGCGCAGGCCGTGGTCGTGGCCGGGTTGGCGCAGGTGGCCACCGAGGTCTTGTTGCCGTAGGCGTCCAGGCCGTAGACCTTCAGCGACTCCTGGTCCGCGCCGGCCTCGGCGCCTGCGCGTTCCTGGGTCAGGAGGCCAGTGGTCGGGGCATAGCTGAAGCCGCTCTTGCGCACGACGTTCGCGCGCCCGCCACGCTGGTGAGTGACCGTGCTTGCCGTCAGCCGGCCCAGCAGCCAG
>NZ_JALBFU010000004.1 GCF_022662575.1 Luteimonas aquatica
CTTATCCCATATTCAAGCGGACTTCTTTTCCGGATTCGGATTGGTGCGCGCCAAGTACTCGCGCGGACCGTCGCCGTAGTCGCTGAACCAGTCCCCGTAGGCGTCGGCCACCAGCTTGGGCGTATCCAGCTGCCCCTCCCGCGCCGGATCGTCCCCGGCCCAGCGCAGCAGCGTGCGCACCGCCTCCTCGGCCTGCTGGCGGCCGATGCCGTTGCGTTCGTCGTGGGAGTTGGCCATGGGTGGAGCCTCGTTGATGCCGGGGGAGCGTCATCTTACTCGGCGGCATTCGATGCGACAGCGTTCATGGCTGTGCAGGCTTGGGAATCAGTGTCCCGACCTGACAAGCCGTGCATAAATGAGCGCGAAGATCAGGCACTTTTTTGGGATCAGCTAAGCTCGGAGATATCAGGGTTTAATCTTTCGCAATTCATTCCATAAAAGGCTGATGCCTCCGCATCCCTCTCAACGCCATATCTTCCGAATTTATATATGGAAGAAAGAAGCCCATTTGCCGCCGCATGATTCTTATTCGCGGCTGAAATCAAAAGACTTATGGCTTCTTTGTATTTGCCATGATCCCCGGATCTCAAAAGATGGCCAGCCTGCCAGTAGAGCGCGTCGGGCTCCCCCATTGAAGCAGCCTTCTGCATCAGAGCACTCGCGCCGACAAACTCACTCTTGCTATCAAGAATAGAGAATGCCATGGAACATATCGCCGGCCCATATTCTTTACTCACAAGCTCCTGAATGACAGAAGCCGACTCATCGACATTGCCAATGTTTGTCGAGTCGATATCGAACAACAAACGAGCACGGAAAAAAGTCGCAGGGCAGTAATCAGGGGAGCTGTGTTTTTCCAGAACTTCAAGAGCCCCGGGCATATCTATTTCCCCAAAAAAACCAAGCTGCAAGAACTTAGAATAAGCCAGGATGGCTATCTGATTATTACTTTTAATACCAAGCTCGCACCAAATTCTTAATGATTCTCTATCGCTATCCAAATCAAAACCCAATGTTTTGATTTCTGGAAAAACTATCGCCAACTCCGGATCACCGATCCCGATCAAATATCTGGCGACACATTCTCGCTTCAAGATCAGACACTCCTTAGGTCTATCTCTTTGCCTTGTCTGTTATAGCCTCTGGCACTGACGCAAGGGACTGCTTTATCAATAAAACGCACGGGCACTATGTGCGTATTTGTTTACTTAACAAGACTTCATGCTTGCGACAAGCGAAATTGGATGCTTTCTTGGCGGGAATCGCAATCCCTCCACGAAACGTCTTGCAGCCATATCGCATTCCAGGCTCTTGGATGAATGCTTAAAACCAAAATTTGAGGTTGCTCCAGATGGCAGCACATCGAATTCAATTTTTACTACGGAGGCACTGGCATCCCGAGACAAAGGCTGGAGGCTATTTCTATTTATAGGCTTCGGTGCCAACTCTTTAGATTCAATGATGTCAATTAGGCTTAATGTCGGCCCTTTTCCCCAAGAAATCTTCCCAGCATGCTTATCAATGAGAATTGGGGTTTTATCGGGAGCAGCGGCCGCCCCGGCTCTTGGCACAACTTCCCAATTTGATTTCCGATCAACAGCTGGATATGCCGAATCGCAACTAGCAATGTAGCGCTGGCAAAGTATTGAGCAATCACATTGGCTTGCTCATTGGTAATGCCTATCTTGAGATCAACTTGACCAATATCGCTAACAAATTCCTGCTCCTGCGTCCTTATGTCTTCGGAGCCCGCAATTGCATAGAAACTGAAAATTACTGCTACGAATGTGTTTTCATCGCTCCGTTTAGATGTGAAATATAAATTTATTTTTGATTTAACTTATCTAATGCTTCATTAGATTTTTTGTCGCCAAGTTTTGCTGCCTTTTCCAACCAAAACTTTGCTCTTATTTTGGAATGAAATTTTGAAGAACGATCAAGATATTTCATAGCCAAGTTGTACTGACCAACAGGATCTCCATTTTCCGCAGATATCATTAACCAATAAAACTCTTCATTGCCTGATTTATCTGCCTTCATGTAAAAAGTGGACACTGAATTAGCCGCAGCCCCACTCCCCGCATGAGCCGCGCCTTGATAAGCCGATAATTTCGTTAAAGGAGCTATCTGCTCATAAGATGTTAACGCACCATCTAATACTTCATTCTTCGGCTCTACACCTTCCTTACCGGCACATCCCACTAAAGCAATAAAGAACAGGGATTTCATCGCTAATTGAATACGGATTTTATCAATGGGCCAAACCATGGGCATCCTCCTGGGCAGAACGTTTTCCAATTTCCAGCTGTGCCTTTTATATAATTCAAATCTCCATCAGCAGAGCCCAAATAAAAACTCCCATCTTCCCTAAAAAAAACATAGTTATCAGGTGCCACAACCGGAACACCCAAAATGTTAGCTAGTTGCTGGGCGAAAGATAAATAATCTTTTTTTCCTGTTTCACAACTCAACAATAGTATGGCTTTTTTATTCTCAAAGCTTGGATCTTTACGAATCATGTCTGCAAGATCCTTCGGGGAAATCGACCTGTTGTCTGGGTCTCTTACTTCCCTAGGATTTCCGTGAGCTGCAACCGTATATACAGATTCCGGCGATACAAATCTCTTCGCGCCAGCCGTAAAGTTATTCTGAAAATTCGTATCAAACAAACTTAGTTCGACCTCTAGACCTGTTGGATCAATGTAGCCGACGGGATAGGATCGAACATAGATGTATGGATTGACACCAGACCTTAATCCAATAGGGTCAACCTGGATATAGCGCCCAGCGCCAGCATCGTAGTACCGATTGACGTTGTACCAGAGCCCGCTCTCCTGGTCGTAGTACTGCCCCGGGAACCCAACGTTCAACCCACCAATCGCATCGATCGCCACCGTCCGGTCGAACGCCCCGTTGGTCGCCTTCCAGACGATCGCTTTTGAGCCATCGGTCACGATCTCCGGCCGCCCCAGATGGTCGGCGTGGATATAGCGCACGACATTGTTGCGCACCATCCCCACCAGCTCGCCGCCGAACCAGAGGTAGTTGGTCCAGATGTTGCCGTTGTCCTGGTGCTCGGTCAGTAGCTGGCTGTCCGGCGTGTAGACGTAGCGGAACTCGCCGTAGGTGGCCGACTTGAAGGTGCGCTCGTTGAAGGCGCTGTACTGGTAGCTCGCCACCTCCGCGCCGTTCTTGCTGACCGAGCGCATGCGGTTGAAGCCGTTGTAGGCGTAGACGAAGTTGCCGGCCGGGCCGTTGCTGCTGGTGGTGTTGCCCGCCGGGTCGTAGCCGACCGCGGTCGTGCCCTGCGCCGGATGGGTGAAGCTGAGGAAGCGGTTGCTGCTGGCCGGCGCGGCGTACTGGTAGGTCGTGGTCGCCCCGGCGTTGAGGTAGGACAGCCGGTTGCCGGTGGCGTCGTAGCCGTAGTCCTGGTTGACCCCAGGCCGGTCCGAGGAAGTCAGCCGCGAGAGCGCGTCGTAGCCGAAGGTCCAGGTCCGGGCGGCGTCCTCATTGGTGATCCTCTGGATGCGGTTGTCGGCATCGTAGCCGTAGGTCAGGCTCTGCAAGGGGCCTGCATCGTTGGTGCTGATCGTCTCCGGCTGGCCGTCCTTGTTGTAGCCCATCACGCGCGTGAGGCCGTTCCCGTAGCTCCAGCCATTGGCCGGGCCGAACGGGTCGTACGTCACCCCGGAGAGCACCGTGCTGGTCGTCGCACCGATGGTCACCGTCATCGACGTCGGCTTGTCCAGCGCGTAGCCGTAGCCCACCTTCATGCCATTGGGATACTGGATGCCGGTCAGGCGCCCGGCCACGTCGCGCAGGTAGGTGGTGGTGTAGACGGTCTGGATGCCGCCGGTACCGCCCTCCTTGCTGGTGATCACGTCCTGCCGGGACTTGATCTGGCCGTCGGGGTAATAGGTGAAGAGGACGTTGCTGCCGAATAGGCCGGCCGAGCAGAGTCGGCCGATACCCACGGTGCAGGTGTCGTACTTGAACAGCTGCTCGCGGCTGCCGTCGAAGTTGCGCGTGGGCCGGTTGAGCGCGTCGTAGGTGTAGGTCCAGGTGACGTTGCGCGCGTCGGTCTTGGTCTTGAGGTTGCCGGCGCTGTCGTAGGTGTAGCTGGTCGTCCCGCGATCCGGGCTCACCTCCTGCGTCACCTCGCCAAAGGCGTTGCGCGCGTAGGTCGTCTCCAGGTTGCGCGGATCGGTGACCTTGGTCAGGTTGTCCTGGGCGTCGTACTGGAACTGGGTCTGGACGTTCAGGCCCGTCTCGTCCTCCAGCGTGCTGGCCAGGCGGTCGAGGGCGTCGTAGCCCTGGCGCGTGCGGTGCGTCAGCGGGTCGGTCGCGGTCTCGGCGTTGCCGTTGGCGTCGTAGGTGAAGTCGGTGGGATTTTCATCCGCGTCGGCCAGCGTCTTCAACTGGCCCAGTGCGTTGTACAGGCGCGACAGTTCGCGCGTGGATGCTCCGGCGGCGGTCTTGGTGACTTCCTGTACCTGATTGCCCGCCTTGTCCAGGGTGTAGTGGATCGTGTTGCCGTCCTGGTCGGCGACGTCGGTCAGGCGCCGGGCCGTGTCGTAGGTGAAGGTGTTGTAGGCTCCGGTGGGATCGGTGATCTTCTTGACCTCGCCGGTCGGCCAGTACTCGATCAGGGTGATCTGGTCGTCCGTCTCCACGGCGTTGTCGGCGCCGCGCAGCTTGCGGGCCGACAGCCAGCCACGCCGGTTGTACTCAAAGTCGGTGATGACGCCGTTGGCGTCCTTGACCGACAGTGGACGCCCCGCGCCGTCGTACTGGCGTACCTCGACCACGTGGCCGAGGGCATTGGTGACCTTCCACAGGTCGCCCTTGCGATAGGGGCAGGTGGTCGGCGCCGTGGCGCAGGTCGAGCCGTCGTTGGCGCGGTAGGTGTAGGTGGTCACGTCGGACACGTCCGTACGCGGGCCGTCGATCTGCAGCACCTGCCCCAGCAGCCAGCACGTGCCGGCCGTGATGTCGGCCTGCTCGCAGTAGGTGGTACGGGTCTGGCGCACGCCCGCCGGCGCATCGGCCTGCGTCCCGCAGGCGTAGGCCAGCGCCCCCGCCACCGTCGGATCGATCCGGCATTGCGCGGTCGCCTGCCCCCGGGCGTTGTAGCGCCAGGCGTTCGCCGCCACCAGGGCGCCGGAGGCATCCAGCACGCGGCGGGTCAGCGGGACGCGCAAGGCGCTGTCCCAGGTGGTGTCGGTGGTGCGCTGGGTCGGCGCGCCTTGTGCTTCGATCCGCTGCGTCAGCAGCCCGTTGCTGTCGTACGTGGTCTTGGTGACGTTGTTCTTGAAGTCGGTCGCCGTGGCCGGATAGCCGTTGGCGTCGTAGGTGCGCGCCTTCCAGGGCTGGTTGCACTGCTCACCGCAGGCCGCCGAGCTATTGGCGATCCGGTAGACGCCTTGCGCATTGGCGAAGCCGACCGTCGTGGACGTTCCGAGCGAGGTCTGGATGCCGACCGTTCCGCCGCCTTGGCTGGTGCTGTAGGTATAGGCGGTTTGATCGGCGTCGACTCCACGTTTCGACGAGATCGCCATGCTCTTGTTGTTGTAGCCGGTGCTCTCCAGGCGCGCGCCGGTCTCGTCCTGCACGCCGGTCAGCGCCGTGGGCAGGTCGGTATTGGAGGTCAGCTCGGGTTCGTTGTAGAGGTAACGGCGGGTGGCGCCGCCGGGGCGCAGCACGGTCGCGAGGTTGCCGTTCTCGTATCCGAACGTTGTGGCGTTGCCGCCCGGCTCGGTCAGCGTCGCCATGCGCGCGTCGCTGCCGTAAGTGAAGCGGATCGCGCGCCCCTGGGGATCGGTGACCGTGAGCAGCAGACCCGGCTTGGGTGCGGTCGCCGGCGGGGTGCTCGCGGTGCTGTAGGCAAGCGTCGTCCGGTTGCCGCTGTCGTCCTGGATGGCGTCCAGGAGTCCCTGCGCCGTGTAGTACTCGTACTCACGCGTGGCCGCGACGAACACGGTATAGCCGGTGGTGTTGCCGCCGACATCCCTCTGCTCGGTCAGCTGGTTGAGCACCGCCGGTTCCGCGACCCAGACGCCGCTGGAGAGCGTGAAACGCTCGCGGCGGCCATCCGGCCTCAGCATCACGATGTAATTGCCGCCCGACGTGCCGGGCGTGGTCAGCTGGATCTCCAATGCGCGGTCGAAGGAATGGCGCCAGGCCGGGCCCAGCGTCGACGCCACCACCGGAGAACGGCCGTTGTAGAAGCGCTGGAAGCTCAAGGACGGCGACAGGCTGAGATCCATCTCCTGTTTGAACTTGTTGCCGGTCGCGAGATTGATGGAGCCCGTCTCCAGGGTGCTGCCCGGCTGGCCGCTGCCGCGGGCATCCTGCCCTTGCTCGCCGTTGCCGCTGTTGACGTTGCAATCGCAGGCGCCAGCGCTCTTGAATGGGTCCTCATTCTCGTACTCGGTCGCCGACACGTTTGCCGTCCACTGCAGGCTGCCCCCGCAATAGCTGCGGACGACCGCCGCCGTCCGAACGACACCCGGTTGCCGATAGGAAACATTGAACGTGACCGCGCTCGTACAATTTTTCGCCATCTCGACCTTGAGAACCGAGACTGTCTCTTCTACCGAATTAAATCCTCCGGGCTTCGATACAAAATTATTGAAATAGGGCGCACCGTAATAATACGAAGTGGCTGATGCCGCGCCGAAGCTTGCGAACAGAAGCCCCTGCAAGAGCAGCAAGACCAGCGCGCCTCGGAGCTTTCCGAATCCATACTTGCGGCATGTGATGCCACGCGTGGCCGAAGGCGCCATGCCTGTTTTGGTCGATCGCATCGTTTTCCCCCTGCTGAAACAAATCCATGCCCGTCCCGCACCGAGTATGGTACGAACTTCTTATGCTCGATAGAGGCCTTAATCGGCCGATGGATCGCTCTTCGCGCATTCAGGAATATAGCTCGAGGGCGTCGCGCCGCCTGCGACCCGAATCCCCCGGGAAAGCGATATTCCGAATCTCTCCCAGGATGACGTCATGCGGCGCCAGCGGCCGTTAGCGGCCTGCTCCACTTCGCAATAAGGCCTGCTCGTCCAGATGCCGCCAAGCTTCCTGTACGGCTCCTCGCGCCTCCACCCAGAGCAATCGCGACGCCCCCCGAAACCCGCCCCAGTCGCGCGCCAGCAAAGGCTCGACATCCGCGAAGCGCCGCCCGCCATGGATCGCATGGGCGAGATAGGCGTAGCGGTAGGCCGGCGCGTAGTCGTTCCAGTCGCGGCCGCTGGAATAGTACGGGGCGTCGCGGAAATGGCCGCGGTAGTAGGCCTCTTCCGGTTCCGGCATCGCCGCCGGGACAGGATTGCCGCGCACGCCGCGTTGGCGTGGCTTGCTGTCGCGCGGGTGGATGGGGTGGCGTTTGTGCTGGCTCATGGCGGCGCTGCGAACCGCGGTGCGCGACCGTGTTTCGGCCGCGCGCGTTCGTGCTTGGCGGCGGAGGTTATCGGGAGCGCCGTCGGGCC
Organism: Luteimonas aquatica; assembly: GCF_022662575.1. Taxonomy (GTDB): domain Bacteria; phylum Pseudomonadota; class Gammaproteobacteria; order Xanthomonadales; family Xanthomonadaceae; genus Luteimonas; species Luteimonas aquatica. The sequence continues at coordinate 7,485 of NZ_JALBFU010000004.1, forward strand.
GACGTGAAGTCGCGCGCGGCAAATCGTTCGGCAGCTGTCTGCCGGCGAAACGGCGCGTCGCGACATGCGTCGATCAGCTTCGTGAAGGCATCTTCATGCGCCGGCGCGGCGCCGCCTCAAAGCCGCGCGGCCAGCCCGGAGACGCGCTGCGCCCGCCGCGCCAGCGCCGCGCGCAGCACGCGCTCGCCGGCGCACACGTGCACGGCGTCGCGGGCGCGGGTGAGGGCGGTGTAGAGGAGTTCGCGCGAGAGCGGACGGGCGTCGCGACGCGGCAGCAGCAGCCAGACCGTGTCGAATTCCGAGCCCTGCGCCTTGTGCACGGTCATGGCGAAGGCGCCGCCGTGGGCGGGCAAGGCGGCGGGATGGAAATGGCGGACGCCGCCGGCGCCGTCGGCGAACCAGGCGAGCGTTTCGCCCTCGGCATCGCGCAGGCACACGCCGATGTCGCCGTTGAACAGGCCGTGGCGCGCGCTGTTCTCGGTGACCAGTAGCAGCCGACCATGGAAATAGGCGGGACGGTGGCTACCGGCCAGCGCCTCCTCGATGCGCGCGTTCAGGGCGAGCGCGCCCTGCGGGCCGCCGCGCAGGGCGGTGAGCAGGCGCTGGCGCCGCGCCAGGCGCAGCGCGGTGGCGGGATCGTCGCAGTCCTGCAGCGCGCGCCAGGGCGCGAGCAGGCGCTCGCGCGTGGGCCCCTGCAGCGGATCGAGCAGGCCTTCCTCGAAATGCACGCCGGACAGGGTCTCCCCGCGCAGCAGCTGCAGCGCGGTGTCGGCCTCGCCGGCACGCACGGCCAGGGCCAGCGGCGCCAGGTCGAGCGTGCGCGACTGGCGATAGCTGCGGCGCAGCTGCGCGCGATGGCCATGCAGGCCGCCGCCAGGCGTCGGCGCCTCCGCTTCGCGACCGGGCGCCGGCTCCGCGTCGGCCGCATCGACGATGGCCGACAGCACGTCGCCCGCCTCCACCGAGGGCAGCTGGTCGCGATCGCCGAGCAGGATCAGCCGCGCGCCGTCGGGCACGGCCTCGACCAGCTTGCTCATCAGCGGCAGGTCGACCATCGAGGCCTCGTCGACCACCACCACGTCATGCGGCAACGGCGCATCGGCGTCATGGCGGAAGCGCGGGCTGTCGGGGATCGTGCCGAGCAGGCGGTGCAGGGTCTGCGCGCGGGTCGGCAAGGCCTCGCACAGCGCCGGATCGACGCCGGGCGTGGCGCGCAGCACGGCGGCCGCCTGCTGCAGGCTCTCGGCCATGCGCTCGGCCGCACGCCCGGTGGGCGCGGCCAGCGCGATGCGCGGCGCGGCGGCGAGGCCTTGCGCCCTCGCCTGCGCCAGCAGCAACAGGAGCAGGCGCGCGATGGTGGCCGTCTTGCCGGTGCCGGGACCGCCGGTGATCAGCAGCAGCGACCGGGTCAGCGCCAGCGCGGCGGCGCGCGCCTGGTCGCGGTCGCCGGCGGCGGCCCCGTCCGGCGCGGCGACGTCGGGCACGGACGCCGCCAAGGTCGCCCTGTCGCCCGCGTCCGGAAACAACACCGCGAACAAGGCGGCGACGGCATCGTCGCCGGTATCGGGCACGGGTGCCGCCGCCAACCGCAACAGCCCTCGGGCGAGGCGGCGCTCGTATTCGCGATAGCGGCGCAGGTACAGCAGGCCGCCTTCGAGCACGAGCGGCCGCTGCGGGTCGGCGGCCAGGGCCGGCGCCGGCCGCGAGACCCAGGGCGAGGCAGCGAATGCTGCATCCCAGGACTCCGCCGCGGGCCAATCGCCGCCGCTTTCGCCCAGCAGCAGGTGCGGCTGCCGCGGATCGAAGGCGGCATGCCCGTGCGCGACGGCCAGCGATGCCAGCGCGGCGCCCGCCAGCACGCGCTCGTCGGTCTCGGGCCGCAGGCGCCGCAGCGTGTCGGCCAGCGCGAGATCGACCGCGCGCAGGGCCTCGTGCTTGCGCAGGCGCGCCAGCAGGCTCATGCCGGCGCTCCCGCGAGCAAGGCTTCGGCGGCGTCGACCAGGGCGCGCGGCAGTTCGGGGACGAACACGCCCTGCGTGGGATCGCGGGCATCGAGCCCGCGGCAGAACAGGTAGCGCGCGCCGCCGAAATGGCGCTCGAAGTCGTAGGCCGCGCCCAGGCGCAGGCGCAGCCAGCGCTGCAGGGCGACGGCGTAGAGCAGCGCCTGCAGGTCGTACTCGCTGGCGCGCATGCGCTCGGCGAGCGCGGCCTGGTCGTAGGCCGGCAGCAGGTTGGACTTGTAGTCGAGTACGTGGACGCGTTCGCCGACGCGATAGACCAGGTCGAGCTTGCCGGTCATCAGGCCCGACAGCTGCGGCCAGGCGCCGAAGTCGTGGCGGTCGGGCAGCAGCCCGTGCGCCTGCGCCAGCCGCAGCAGGTCGCGCGAGGCGGCGCCGCGCAGGGCGAAATGGAATTCCAGTTCGGACACGCGCGCCGTGGGCGGCAGCTCGCACAGGCGCACGCCCTCCGGCAGGGGCGCGTTGAGGGTGCGCGCGACCAGCGGCGCCAGTGCGCGCAGGCCGGCCTCGAATTCGGGCTCGCGGTAATGCTGGCTGCGCAGCGCCTCGAGCAGCGGCGCCCGCTGTTCGTCCGGCACGGGATCGCCGTCGAGATCGCGCCAGGCGGCGAACTCCACGTGTTCCAGCGCATGGTGCAGGGCGTTGCCGAAGCGCGTGCCGCCCCAGCGTGCGTCGGCGCCGGCCGGTGCCTCGCCGCCCCGGCGCGGCGGTTCGAGATCGTCGGCGGGCGTCTCCTCGGCCAGCGCGTGCGCGCCCTGGGCCTTGTGCTGGTGCAGCTGGCTGAAGCTATGGATCCACCAGTCGCGCTGCAGCCGGCGCGCGGCGATGCGCGCCGGCGGCACCGCGGCGGAGGCGGCGGGCGGCAGGCGGCGCGGCATCGCGTCCGGCAGGCCGGCCGTCTCTTCCAGCAGATCGCCGAGCGCCGCGCGCAGCGTGGGCGAAGGCGCCGGACCCTGCAGCAGCCGCGCCAACGCGGTATCGGCGTGGTCGGCGAGCGCGCCGCCGCACAGCCACAGGGCATCGCGCGCACGGGTCAGGCCGACGTAGAGCAGGCGCATGTCCTCGGCGCGGTCCTCCTCGACGTGGCGCGCGACCGCTTCGCTCCAGGGCGGCGCGCCGGGATAGGCCTGCTCGGTCTTCCATTGCCGCACGCGGCCGCCCTCGTGCGCGTACACGGCCACCTTGAGGTTGCGCTGCGGATCGCGGCCGATGCCGGCGAAGGGCAGGAACACCAGCGGGTATTCCAGGCCCTTGCTCTTGTGCAGGGTGAGGATGTGCACGCGGCCGGCGTCGGACTCCAGGCGCGGCTGCTGCGCTTCCTTGTCGGGCTCGGCATCGGCCATGGCGCCGCGCAGCCAGTCGAGCTGGCCCTGCGTGCCGAGCTTGCGGCTGCCGGCCTCCTGCAGCAGTTCGCCCAGCTGCAGGAAATTGGTCACACGGCGCTCGCCGTCGGCCTCGCCGAGCAGGCGCGGCGCCTGTTCGGCGACCACCTGCGCGAGCAGCGCCTGCGGCCCGTGGCGTTCCCAACGCGTGCGCCAATCCTCGAAGCGCTGCTGCCAGGCGCGCAGCGCCGCGCCAGCGCCGACGCCGGCCTCCTCGCGATCCAGCGCATCGATGCGGGCCGCGTCGCAGCCGAGCAGGCGCGTGGCCAGCGCCGCGCGCAGGCGGCGGTCGTCGCGGCCGCCGCGCAGGGCCAGCAGCAGGGTCAGCAGTTCGCCGGCCTCCTCGGTCTGGAACAGGCTGATGCGCCCGCTCGCCACCGCCGGTACGCCGCGCCGCGCCAGCGCGTGGCGCACCGCCTCGGCTTCGCGATGGGTGCGGACCAGGACCGCGCAGTCGCGCGGTTCGAGCGGACGCGGCGCCGCATCCGCGCCCGTTCCGGCATCGCGGCGCAGCAGGCGCCCTGCGCGCGCGCACTGCAAACGGTCGCGGATCGCATCCGCGCACAGGGCGGCGGCGATGCGGATCGCATCGTCCTTGTTCCAGTCCTTGCCGTCCTCGCGCGGCGGCACGCGATGGAACCCCAGCGCCGGCGCCGGCCGGCCGTCCAGGCGCAGATCGCCGTCGTCCACGCCGCCGCCCGGCGCGACCGGTTCGAAGGCGATGTCCTCGCCCAGCGCGCCGGGCGGCGCGTCGGCGAACAACGCCTCGACGGCCCGCAGCACGGCCGGACGCGAGCGGAAGTTGCGCCGCAGCGACTGCGTCTGCTCGGCGCCGGCCTTCGCGCGCAGATAGGTGTGCACGTCGCCGCCGCGGAAGCGGTAGATCGCCTGCTTGGGATCGCCGACGAGCACGAGCCCCCCGCCTTCCCCGCCGAACAGCGCTTCGAAGATCGCCCATTGCCGGGCGTCGGTGTCCTGGAACTCGTCCACCAGCACCAGCGGAAACTGCGCGCGCAACGCCGCCGCCAGCGGCGGGCCGATGTCCTCGTCCACGGCCGCGTCGTGGACGGCGCCGATCAGGTCGTCGAAGTCGCGCAGGTTGAAGGCCGTCTTGTGCGCGGCATCGCGCCGCACGGCGTCGGCGCGCAGCGCGTGCAGGCGACGCAGGTCGCAGGCCTCCTGCCAGGCGGGCAGCGCCGCCTGCGCCTGGCAGAACGCCGCGATGTGCGCGAACAGCGGCGATTGCGGCGTGCGTCCCTGGCCTTTCTGGCTGGTGCCGGCCTCAAGCGCCGGCGGCGCGTACTTGGCGAGCTTGTCGTGCAGCTGCGCCGGCGGCGAGTCAGGCGCGTGCATCGCCAGCCAGCGCCACAGCGCCTCCACGTGCGCGGGCTTGTACTGGTTGTTGTGAAGAACCTTGTCGGCGATGGCCTGCAGCAGGCTATCGCGCGCGGCCTCGCCCTGGTCGTCGAAAACCGCGCGCAGCGCGCGCCAGCAGGCCGCGATCGCCGGGCGCGGGTCGTCCGGCGGCGGCGGTGCCGGCGGCAGCAGCGGCTCGGGCGCGAGCAGGGTGTCGATGGCGGCGGCCAGGCCGGCAAGATCGCCGAAGCGGCGGCGCAGGAAGGCGTTGTCGTCCGCGATCTCCTCGTCCGGGCGCTGGCGGTCCGGGCGGGCCTGCGACCAGGCCCGCCACAGCTCCACCGACAGCCGCAGGCGCGCGGCCGCATCGCGTGCCTCCACCTCGGCCGCCAGGAGCGGCTGCGCGGTTTCCAGCGCGTGCTCGGCGAGGACGCGCTGGCAGAAGCCGTGGATGGTGGAGATGGCGGCCAGGTCGAGGTCGCGCGCCGCGCGCGCCAGACGCCGGCGCAGCGCCGGCGCGGACTCGCCGCGCTCGATCGCCGCGCGCAGCAGCGCACGCAGCTGCGCGGTCTCCGCGTCGTCGCCGGCGCCGTGCTCGTCCTCGCGCCATTGCGCCGCCAAGGCCTGCGCCCGCTCCAGGCGCCGGCGCACGCGCGCGCGCAGCTCCTGCGTGGCGGCGACGGTGTAGGTGACGGCCAGGATCTGCGGCACGCGCAGGCGCCGCTCGATCACCGCGCGCACGAACAACCCGGCCAGCGCATAGGTCTTGCCGGTGCCGGCGCTGGCCTCGATCAGGCTGCGCGCGTCCAGGCGCGTGTCGAAAACGGCCTCGCTCACGGCAGCGCCTCCACGCCGGCGCTGTCGCCGTCGATCAGGGCGCCGAAGAGCGCGCGCGAAATCCCGACGAAGGCCTGCAGCGCCTGCGCATCGGCGTCGGCGAACGGGTCGCGGCCGCGCAACGCCAGCTGCGTGGCGGCATCGGCCTCGCCGGGGATGCCGAAGCCGTTGCCCAGCCATTGCGCCCGGGCCGCGTTCAATCCCGCCGCCTCGTCCCTGGCACCGTAGAAGGCATAGCCGCTCTTGGGCAGGAACGGCAGCGGCGCGCGCAGCATGCGGGCGCGCAAGGCCAGCAGCGCCCGCAGCGTGCGCGCCGCCTGCTTCGGTTCCGGCATCGGCAGCGGCGCGACCCGCGGGCCTTCGCCCTTGCCGGCGATGGCCAGTTCGAACACCTGCGCCGGTTCGGGCAGGCAGGCCGCCGCCAGCGCGTCGAGACGGTGGCGCAGCACGTGGGCGCCGTGCAGTCCGCCGGGATTGAGCGCGGCACGCAGGAAGCCTTGCGGATGGCGGCCCGCCAGGCTGCCGCGCAGGCGCGCGGCGCCGTCCGCGCCGAGCGCCCATTGCGGCTGCGCGAAGCGCGCCGTCTCGCCCGCGCCGGAGAACCCCGCCGCCAGCGCCGCCTCGGCGAACGGGCGCACCGCCTCGATCAGCAGGGCCAGCGTGGCCAGGCCGTCGGCGCCCGGGGCCAGGCGCGCACGCGCCACCAGGGCGGCGTGCAGCGAGGCCGGATCCGGCGCCGCGCCCGCGTGCAGCCAGTGCTCGAAGATGCCCTGGCGCAGGGCATGCTGCTGCAGCGCGTCGGGCAGGCCGAGCGGTTCGTGTTCCAGCAACGGCGGCACGTCTTCCGCCAGGCGCAGGCCGAGCCCTTCGCGCAGATAGGCCGCCTGCGGACGCGCCAGCGCGCGGCGCAATTGTTCGAGATCGATCTCGTCGCGCGCCTCTTGCAGGCTCGCGCGCGGCAGCACGCCGTCGGCGAACACCGGCGTGCGCGTCGAAGCGCCCTCCACGGCCTCGTCCTCGACCGCGGCGATGCGCCAGCGCGCGTCGAAGCTGAAGCGGCGCCGATCGCCTTCGCGCTCGTCCACGTGCGCGGCGCCGAAGGCGGCCGGCGAGAACGGCTGCAGGGCGTGGCGCACGACCAGTTCGCGCCTGACCGCATCGGCGGGGCCGGCGTGGTAGCGCGCGGCGGTCTCCAGCAGTTCGTCCACCAGCGTCGAGGGTTCGCGCGCGCTGCCGTCGCGTGCGTCGAAGCCGACCCAGCTCAGGTAGAACACGCGCGCGGCGGAATTGAACAGCTGCAGGAACAGATAACGGTCGGCATCGCGCCGCGAGGGATCGCCGACGCGGCGCTGCGGCGTCTCCAATGCCTGCTGGATGCGGTTGAGCGGATCGCGCGTCTCGCGCGCCGGGAACGTGCCGCCACTGGCGCCGTCGCCGTCGTCGAGCCCGAGCAGGCAGATCACGCGGAACGGGATCAGCCGCATCGGCACCATGCGCCCGAAGCACACGCCGCCGGAGAGGAACGGCGCGCGCGCATCGGCCGCGCCCAGGTCGGCGAGCAGGCGGTCGCGCAGCAGGGCGTGCGCGACCGGCGCGGCGAACTCGGCCTCTTCCGCGCCGGCGGCGAACGCGGCCACGGCCTGGCGCAGGCGATCCAGGCTGCGGCGGTCGCCGGCGGCCTCGGGCGGCGCATCGTCGGCGCCGAAGACGCCGTCGAGCAGGCGGTCCAGCCGCGCCGCCCATTCGCGCGGCGAATGCGGGCCGGTCAATGCCGCGGCGGCTTCGCGCAGCAGGGCGACCAGGCGCAGGCAGCCGTCCAGCGCCTGGGTCGATTGCCCTTCCAGCGCCGGCCAGGGCGCGACGCCGGCGATCTCCTCCTGCTCGTCGGCGGCGTAGCCGAGCAGCAGGCGCTCGAGCGCGAACTGCAGGGTGTAGGCGGCCTCGTCGGCCGCACCGGCGCGCGCGCGGTCGGCGCCGTCCAGCGCCCAGCGCGCGCCGGCCGCCTCCAGCCAGACCTGCAGGCTGGCGCGCGCGCCGTCGTCGAGGTCGAAGCGCCGCGCGATCGCCGGCACCGCGAGCAGATCGAGCAGGTCGGCCAGGCGCAGCGGCCGCAACGGCAGATCGAGCAGGCGCAGGAACGCCTCGGCCAGCGGTTCGCCGGCCAGCGGACTGGTGTCGGCGATGGTGTAGGGCAGCTCGCGCGCGGTGCCGAGCGCGCCGCCGAACACGGCCTCGATGTGCGGCGCGTAGGCGTCGATGTCCGGCGCCAGCACGGCGATGTCGCGCGGATCCAGGCGCGGCATGCCTTCCTCGGCCGGCGCCTCGAGCAGCGCGCGCAGCTGGTCGTGCAGCACCTGCACCTCGCGCAGCCGCGTGTGGCAGGCGTGGAACTGCAGGCTGGCGTCGCCGCGCGCCACGTGCGTGCGCGGCCAGCGGGCATCGGCGTTCTCGAGCAGCGGCGCGCGGTTGTCGAGCACGTCGGCCTGCATGCGTCCGAGCAGGGTCGCGTGCGACGGCTCGACGAAGGCCTGCGCCTCGTAGCGCGCGCGCACCGTCTCGCCGCCGCCGAGCGCGGCGATGAAGTCGCGCTCGGCCTGCCCCCAGGCGGCCAGCAGCGGGTTGTGGCGGTCGGCGTCGGCTTCCGCGCCATGCGCGTCGAGACGGTGCGCATCGAGATCGTCGGACGGCAGATAGGCGTGCGACCAGCGCGCGAGATCGCCCCAGTAGGCGCGGCTGGGCGTGTGCAGGAAGAAGTCCTGCTCGCCGGCGCGCGCTTGGCTGGCGATCAGCTGCAACACGTCCGGCGAGACGTTCTGGCAGGCGAACACGAACAGCCGCGGCGGCAGCAGGCGCGGCACGGCGGCGCCCTCGCCGGCATAGCGCTGCAGGTACTCGCCGATGCGGCGCGCGCGATGCGCGCGGCCGCGCGCGATGCGGCGCCACAGCTGCGCCTGGGCATCGTCGGCGTCGGCGCCGGCTTCCCAGCGCAGCAGCAGGTCGCGGCGCCAGGCCTGGTACTTCTCGAAGGTCTCGGCCAGCGCGCAGGCCAGCGACCAGGCCTTGCGGCCGTCGGCGACCAGGCGCGCGTACTCCGCCGGCGGACGCGCGCGCAGTTCGCGCAGCAGGTGCCAGCGCAGGGCCTCCGGACGCAGGCGCTCGGCCGGCGCGACGCGGCCGAGATTGGCGTCGAGCGCCGCGTCGACGAATTCGCCGGGGGTAAGAAACCGCACGTTGGCGCAGATGCCGCTGTGCTCGGCCAGGAACTGCTGCAGCCAGCGCCGCATCGAATACTGCGGCACCAGCACCGTCTCCGGCCGCAGCCAGTCGCCGTCCGCCGGAGACGCGCGCAGGCGCTCGGCCAGCACAGCGGCCAGCACGTCCAGCGCATTGGAGTGGATCAGGCGGAAGCCGCCGCTGTGGCCGCGCGATTCGGGCATCGCCACATGATGCCGGAGACCGGTCGCGCGGCGCGAGACGCAGCCATGCTTGCCGCCGCCCGGCCCGCGTGCGATGCGCGCTGTCGTGGAACGGCGCGTAAATTTTCGGCAAAACACGTCGCGCGCGGGTTGCCCCGGGCGGCATGCGCGCCTATAGTGCCGCCCCGAATCCCACCCCGCCCAGAGGGCCACCCACCTTGGACAGTCCCAGTCGATCTCGTTGCCGCCTCTGAGCCGACGGAACCGCTGACCCCAAGGTCGGTCCCGTCCGCTCAGGACGGGGCCGTATCGCGCGAGCCGACGCTCGCCCGCTGACCCCGACAACTCCGACGTCATCTCCTCGGCTCCCGAGTGGGAGGCCTTCGGCATTTCCGTGTCCCGGAGAACGCCGATGTCCTTCCTTCCCGCGCTCGCTCCGCCATCGATGCCATGTGCCGCTTGTGCGCATGCGCCCCGCCGTGCCCGTCGTCCCGACGCGCCGTTGCGGCGCGTGCGCGTGCCGCCCGCGCGCGGCACGCGATCTCGACGCCCGCCCAGCCCGTCGATGCCGCCCTCTTTCCGCACCGGAGACCTGTCATGAACCGCAAGCGCGAACGCACGCCGATCAAGAAATCCCGCCTCGAGAACGAGGTGATCCTCGCCGTGGTGATCCTGTACGTGCTGCTGTCGGCAGCGCTGCTGCTGATCCACCACGTCCAGCCGGAGGACGCCGCCACCCGGACCTCGTCGACGTCGCCCGCGCACGGGCCTTCCCTCGCCGCGCCCTCCCCATCCGCCGCCACGCAGCGCGCCGAACGCGTCCGGCCGCGCGCCCCCGCAGGAGACCGCCCATGATCCGTTCCATCTACCGCGACCCGCACGGGATCCAGACCCGCGCCGGCATCGCCGCGCTGCCCGCCGAGGGCTTCCTGTGGATCGACGTCGGCCGGGCCGACGAGGCCGCGAGCGCCGAGCTGCGCGCGCGCTACGGCGTGGATCCGCAGCTGCAGCATTCCAGCGTCCACGAGGACGAGGAATACGTGTACCTGTTCGCCGAGCTGGTGGCGATGAACGAGCAGCGCCTGCCCACCTTCCACAAGGTGGTGTTCGTGCTCGGCGACCGTCTGCTGGTGACCTTGCACGACAGCGCCGAGTTCACCCCGCTCAACCGCGCCATGCAGCGCCTGGCGCGACGGCCGCAGCAGGCCACCGACGCCAAGTCGCTGATGCGCATGATCCTGGCCGGCATCAACGACGGCACCAGCCAAGTGATCGAGCAGATCGCCACCTCGCTGGAGGACACCGCCGACACCATCGCACGGCTGTCGGAGGACGCCGGCGGCGACGGCCGCGAGCTGGGCGTGAGCGACCTCACCGAGACCTTGCTCGGGCTCAACGACAGCGAGGAGCTGATCTCCAACTGCCTGGAGAGCCAGCTGGCGCTGGCGCGGGTGGTGCGCTACCTCAACGGCGAGGTCGACGGGCGCCGCGAGCCGGACCTGCAGGGGCTGGTGAAGGAGCTGGTGGCCGACGTCAACGGCGTCAAGGAGCATGCCGCCTTCGAGCACGACAAGGTGCGCTACCTGCAGAACTCGGTGGTGGGCCTGCTCAACATCAAGCAGAACCAGATCGTGAAGGTGTTCACGGTGATCACCGCGGTGTTCCTGCCGCCGACGCTGGTGGCGACCTTCTACGGCATGAACTTCGCGGTGATGCCGGAGCTGAGCTGGAAGCACGGCTTCACCATGTCGATCCTGCTCACCTTCGCCGCGGCGCTGCTGCCGCTGATCTACATCAAGCGCAAGGGCTGGCTGCGCTGAGGCGCGCCGGCCGTTCGGACCGAACCAGGGAATCCCGCCATGCGTTTCATCGACACCTTCCAGCCCGGCCCCTTCCTCGACACCGCGCTTGGCCTGGCCGCGGCCTTCGTGCTCGGCACCCTGATCGGCGCCGAGCGGCAGTACCGGCAGCGCACCGCCGGGCTGCGCACCAACGTGCTGGTCGCCGTCGGCGCGGCCGCCTTCGTCGACCTGGCCATGCGCATCGCCGGCACGGTGGAGGCGGTGCGGGTGATCGCCTACGTCGTCTCCGGCATCGGCTTCCTCGGCGCCGGCGTGATCATGAAGGAGGGCATGAACGTGCGCGGCCTCAACACCGCGGCCACGCTGTGGTGCTCGGCCGCGGTCGGCTGCTGCACCGGCGCCGACATGCTGGCCGAGGGCGTGCTGCTCACCGTCTTCGTCATCGCCGGCAACACTCTGCTGCGGCCTCTGGTCAACGCCATCAACCGGGTGCCGATCGACGAGCGGGCCGCCGAGGCCACCTACGAGGTCCGCCTGGCCACCGATGCCGGTTCGGTCCATGGCGTACGCGAGCTGCTGGTCGAGCAGCTGGAGGCCGCGCAGTATCCGGTCGGCGACGTGGCGGTGGCCGAGCATGGTGACGCCACGGTGGAGGTGGTGGCGACCCTGGTCAGCACGGCGGTGGTGCCCAGGGAGATCGACGCGGTGCTGGCGCGGCTGGCGAAGGCGCCCGGCGTGCGCCACGCGACCTGGGAGTCGAGCACCCGCGACTGAGGCGCGGGCGCGACGGCGAACTGCGACCTGTCGCACGCGCCGCTCCCCCGAAAGGCACGTGCGCACCGGCGCGACGGCAATTCCTGTACCGTTCGGTTTAACGCGATTCAGCCGGTTCTCCCCAAGCTGGTCAGGATTGCGCCCGTCCGGGCCGCCGCCCATCCGCTTTCCATTCCATGTCCACCGATTCCTCGCCCTCGCCAGCCCGCGCGTCGCGTCTTCCCTCCGGCGAAGACGCGCTCGCCGTGCGCCTGTCCGGCCTGCGTCTGGACCGGGGCGCGCGCACGGTGCTGTCGGACATCGACCTGCGCGTGCCGCGCGGCAGCGTGACCGCGGTGCTCGGGCCCTCGGGCAGCGGCAAGTCGACGCTGTTGGCGGCCCTGACCGGGGAGCTGGCGCCGGCCGCCGGCGAGGTCGAGCTGTTCGGCCGCCCGATCCCGCACCGCCAGCGCGAACTGCTGGAGCTGCGCAAGAGCGTGGGCGTGCTGCTGCAGGGCAACGGCCTGCTCACCGACCTCACCGCGGCCGAGAACGTGGCGCTGCCGCTGCGCGCGCACACCGATCTGCCGGCGCCGCTGATCCGCCGCCTGGTGGAGATGAAACTGCATGCGGTCGGCCTGCGCGCCGCCGCCGACCTGTATCCGCGCGAGCTGTCCGGCGGCATGGCCCGCCGCGTCGCGCTGGCGCGGGCGCTCGCGCTGGACCCGCCGCTGATGATTTACGACGAGCCGCTCACCGGCCTGGACCCGATCGCCAGCGGCGTGATCATGAGCCTGATCTCGCGCCTGAACGACAGCCTCGGCCTGACCAGCATCGTGGTCACCCACCACGTGCACGAGACCCTGCCGGTGGCCGACCGCGCCATCGTCATCGCCAACGGCCGCATCGTCTTCTCCGGCACGCCGGCGGAGCTGGAGGCCACCCGCGACCCGCTGGTGCTGCAGTTCCTGCGCGGCGAGCCGGACGGCCCCATTGCCTTCGACACCGCCGCCCGCACGGAGGCCGCGTAATGCCGTTCGTCGCCGCCACCCGTTCGCTCGGCCGCGCCGGCCTGTTCTCGCTGTCGGTGCTGCGCGCCTCGCGCCCGAGCGCCGACTTCTTCGCGGAACTTGTTCGCGAGATCTACAAGATCGGCGCGCGCACCCTGCCGATCATCACCGTGGGCGGCGCCTTCGTCGGCCTGTCGGTGACCCTGCTCGGCTACCGTGCCCTGGAAACCTACGGCGCGGCCAACCAGATCAGCGCCCTGGTCGGCCTCGGCCTGTACCGCGAGCTGGCGCCGGTGCTGACCGCGCTGCTGTTCATCGGCCGCGCCGGCTCCTCGATCGCCGCCGAACTGGGCCTGATGCGCGCCACCGACCAGATCACCGCGCTCGGGCTGATGGCCATCGACCCGGTCGCCAAGGCGGTGGCGCCGCGCTTCTGGGCGGCGGTGCTGACGGTGCCGCTGCTGACCGGCTTCTTCTGCAGCCTGGGCATCTGCGCCAGCTATTTCCAGGCGGTGCACGTGCTCGGCATCGAGGCCGGCACGTTCTGGCAGGTGCTCAAGGACGCGGTCGACTTCCGCCACGACTTCCTGGTGGCGTTCGAGAAGTCGGCGGTGTTCGGCGGCGTGGCCGCGCTGGTGGCCTGCTACGTCGGCTACCACGCCGAGCCCACCATCGAGGGCACCTCGGTGGCCACCACCCGCGCGGTGGTGAACGCATCGTTGCTGGTGCTGATGTTCAATTTCGTCCTGTCTGCCCTATTGTTCAGGTGATCATGATGCGAATCCTTCGCAAGAGCCCGCACATCCCCGTGCGGACCTTCCAAGCGGAAACCTTGCCATGACGACACGCGGTCCACGTCTTGAATTCGCCGTCGGCGCCTTCCTCCTGCTGGCGCTGGGTTCGCTGCTGGTGCTGGCGATCGCCTCCACCAACGGCCGCTTCGGCTTCGGCGGCGACACCTACGAGCTGAAGGCGCGCTTCACCAACATCGGCCCGCTGCGTCCGATGGCGCCGGTCAAGGTCGGCGGCGTCACCATCGGCCGCGTCGACGACATCGGCCTGGACCCGCAGAAGCTCGACTCGGTGGTCACCCTGGCCATCGACAGCCGCTACAAGGACCTGTCGGCCGACACCTCGGCCGCCATCCTCACCAACGGCCTGCTCGGCGAGAGCTACGTCGGCCTGCAGCCGGGCGGCGACCCGGAGCCCTTGAAAGCGGGCGACGAGATCGCATTCACCACGCCGTCGGTGGACCTGATCCAGCTGGTCGGCAAATACATGTTCAGCGGCGCCGGCGGCGACAAGCCCGCCGCGCCCGGTGCCGGCGACGACGGCGCCCCCTCCACTCCCCCCGCCCCCACCGAAGAGGCGAAACCGCAATGAAGAAGCTCCTGATCCCCCTCGCCATCGCCGCCACCCTGGCCGCCGCCGCGCCGGGCCTGGCGCTGGCGCAAGCCGCCAAGGCGCCGGCCGCCGCCACCCAGGGCTCGCCGAGCAAGCTCGTGCTCGACAACAGCCAGCGCATCCTCTCGGCGCTGGAGAGCCGGCGTGCCGAATTCACCCGCGACCGCGGCGCGCTGCGCCAGTTCGTGATGACCGAATTCAACAACATGTTCGACCGCGACTACGCCGCGCGCCAGGTGCTCGGCCGTCACGGCCGCGGCGCCTCCGACGCCGACATCAAGGCCTTCGCCGACGCCCTGGCCGACGGCCTGATGCAGCGCTACGGCTCCTCGCTGCTGGACTTCAACACCCAGCTGCGCGTGCGCGTCACGGCCGAGTCGCCGCTGCCGCGCGGCCTGGGCGTGAAGGTGTCGAGCGAGCTGCTGCGCAGCGGCGGCGACGCCATTCCGGTCGACTATCTGCTGCGCCAGAGCGGCGGCCAGTGGAAGGTGTTCGACGTGATGGTGGAAGGCGTGTCCTTCGTGCAGACCTTCCGCCAGCAGTTCGACGGCGAGCTGCAGCGCAAGTCGATCCAGCAGGTCGCCAAGGAACTGCGCAGCGGCCAGCTGCAGGCCGCGCCGGCCAACCGCAAGTAATGGCCGGTTCCGCCGCCACCGCCCAGGTCCGCCGCGACGGCGACGCGCTGGTCTTCAGCGGCGCGCTGCTGCGCGCGGGCGTGACGGCGCTGTGGAAACAGGTTGGCGCGCCGGCCGGCGTGCGCCGGCTCGACCTGCGCGCGGTGGAGCGGCTGGACAGCGCCGGCTTGGCGCTGCTGGCCGAGCTGGCCGCGCGCGCCGGCGGCGAGGTCGCCATCGACGGCGAACCGGCGGGCCTGGCCGAGCTGCGCGCCGCCTACCGCCTCACCCCGGGCCTGGCCTTCGCGGCGGCTTGACGGCGTTCCCATGCAATCTGCCTGCCCTGCCCGGCGCGGTCTCTCCGGCTTCAAGATCCCCGGCCCGGCCATCCGTGCCGGGGACTCGAAGGATGGCCGCCACCGAGAGGGCGGCCATCCTTCTCCCCCATGATGTTCGCGATGGAGTGCTCATGAACCCCCTCACCTTCCTCCGCCATGCCGGCGGCGTGTCGCTGCTCCTGCTGGCCAGCGCCTGCGCCAGCCAGGGCGGCGCGCACGACGGCGGCGCCGCCGGCACCGAGATCGCGCCGACCGCCACCGCGGAAGCGCCCGCCACGACCGCGCCCGACACCAGCGCGGCCGTTGCGGCGGACACGACCGCAGCGGAGGCGCCCGCTGTCGATGCGCCCGACCCTGCCGCGCAGCAGGACGCCTCGACCGCCGCCGCCGCGCCCACCCAGGCCGAGCAGGACAGCGCCGCGATCTACGGCACGCCGCCGCCGGCCGCCTACGACCCGGTCGCCGATGCCACCCTGCCCGCACCCGCCGAGCAGCCGCAGAGCTACGACCCGTGGGAGAAGTGGAACCGCAAGGTGCACCGCTTCAACAGCGCGGTCGACCGCGGCGTCGCCAAGCCGCTGGCCAAGGCCTACGTCAAGGTGGTGCCGCGTCCGGTGCGGCTGGGGGTGAGCAACTTCTTCAACAACCTCGGCCAGCCGGTCAGCGCCTTCAACGCGCTGCTGCAGGGCAAGCCGAAGCAGGCCTGGGACTCGCTGGGCCGCTTCCTGATCAACTCCACCATCGGCATCGGCGGCATCTTCGACCCGGCCACGCGCGGCAAGGTGCCGAACAAGAGCGAGGACTTCGGCCAGACGCTCGGTGTGTGGGGCTGGCAGCGCTCGCGCTACGTGGAACTGCCGCTGTTCGGCCCGCGCACCGTGCGCGACACCTTCGGCCTGGTCGGCGACGCGCCGCTCTCGCCGCTGCGCCAGGTGGAGAACGACAAGGCGCGCGTGTTCCTGCAGGGCCTGCAGCTGGTGGACGTGCGCACCAAGCTGTTCGCGGTCGACGAGCTGCGCGAAGGCGCCGCCGACGACTATTCGCTGGTGCGCGATGCCTGGATGCAGCGCCGCAACTACCAGATCTTCAACGACAGCAAGCGCGAGCAGCAGCAGGGATCGGCGCTGCCGGACTACCTGCAGGACGACCAGGACAATCCCACCGTGCCGGTGGACGCGATGCCGCTGGTGCCGGGCAGCGCGGTGCCGTGATCCGCGGATAGGGCCGGACGCGGGCGGGATCTGCGAACGATCCGCCCGCTTCGACCAGCCAGGCGCATCGCTTCTCTACTCCGGGCGCAAGGATTCGTCATTCCTGCACCGAGCCGCGCCGTCAACGCGGCTGGGACAGGAATCCAATGTCTTGGCCGTTCGGAATTCCAAAGTCGCCGGATTCCTGCTTGCGCAGGAATGACGGGCTTCTTTGCGGCCCGATCCAGGCGCGGCCACGCCGCGCACCGCCTCACCCGGCCTCGTCCTCGCCGGTCTCCGACGACGACTCTCCCAGCAGGCGCCGCGCCTCGGCGCCGGGCAGGCTCTCCACCCCTTTGAGCTGGCGCTCGATCGCGCGCGTGCGCACGCCGGCCTTGTCGATGCTGTTGCGCACGGTGTCGAGCTGGTCGCGGGCCTTCTCCAGCACCACGGAGAACTTGCCGAACTCGGACTTCACCGCGCCCAGCAGCAGGCGGATCTCGCCCGAGCGCTTCTCGATGGCGAGCGTGCGGAAGCCCATCTGCAAACTGTTGAGCAGCGCCAGCAGCGTGGTCGGCCCCACCAGGGTGACGCGATGCTCGCGCTGCAGGGCGTCGAACAGCCCGGGACGGCGCAGCGTTTCCGCGTACAGGCCCTCGATGGGCAGGAACAGCAGCGCGAAATCGGTGGTGTGCGGCGGCGCCAGGTACTTGTCGCGGATGCGCCTGGCTTCCACGCGCACCTGCCGCTCCAGCGCGATCGCCGCGGCGGCGACCGCCTCCAGGTCGCCGCGCTCCTGCGCGTCGAGCAGGCGCTCGTAGTCCTCGCGCGGGAACTTGGCGTCGATGGGCAGGCGCACCGGCGTGTCCTCGTCCGGGCCGGGCAGCTTCACCGCGAACTCCACGCGCTCGTTGCTGCCGGGCACGGTGGCGCAGTTGACGTCGTACTGCTCGATGGTCAGCACCTGCTCCAGCAGCGCGGCCAGCTGCACCTCGCCGAAGATGCCGCGGGTCTTGACGTTGCTCAGCACGCGCTTGAGATCGCCCACGCCGGTGGCCAGCTGCTGCATCTCGCCCAGGCCGCGCTGCACCTGCTCCAGGCGCTCGGAGACCAGCTTGAACGAGGCGCCCAGGCGCGTCTCCAGCGTGGTCTGCAGCTTCTCGTCGACGGTGGCGCGCATCTGCTCGAGCCTGGCGGCGTTGTCGGTCTGCAGCTCGCGCAGCTTCTGCTCCAGCGTCGCGCGCATCTCGCCGATGCGCTGCTCGTTGCGCTGGGTGAGCTCGTTCAGGCGCTGGCCCAGGCTTTCGGCCAGGCGCTGCTGCTGCTGCGCGCCCTCGCCGCGCGCCTTGCGCGCATCCTCGGTCAGGGCCTCGCGCAGCACGTCCAGGCGCTGGTCGGTGCGCGTGGCCAGATCGTTCAGGCGCAGGCCGAAGCCCTCGATGCGCTGCTCCTGCGCCAGCGACAGGCTGTCGAGCTGCTGGCGCAGCTCGCCGCGCCCCTCGCGCTGCTCCTCGCGCAGCGCCGATTCCAGCGCGCGCCCCGGCCTGCGCAACAGCAGGACCAGCAGCAGGGCGATGGTGGCCAGCGCGGCCAGCACCAGCAGGATCAGCAGGAGGTCGGTGGTGGACATGGCGGTAGTGTAAATCGCCGCGGTCGCATCGACTGCGCCGCGCGCGATGAAGCGCGGCCGGCTTCCCGTGCAGCCCGGGCAGGGTCGCCCGGGCACAAAGGCGCGCCGCCCAGGGCGGCGCGCGCGCTTACTCCGCCAGGCAGCGGATCATGTTCTGGTCCTTCAGCAGCGCGTTGATGGCGTCGGACACCACCTGGTTGACGAACAAGGTGTTCGAATCGGCGCCCTGTACGACCTGGACGTTCTTGCGGAACTCGCCCCGATACATCTGCTCGTAAGGCCGCGCGTTGTTCTTGATGCAGATGCCTTTCAGCAGGAACTCGACGTTCAACTTCCCCGCCCAGAAGCCGGAGTTGAGCGTGTAGTCGAGGCTGCGGACTTCCACGCGCAGCTGATTCTCGATCGGACCGTCGGTGGCGAATCCCTGCCGTCGCAGCCCTTCGGTCACCGCGGTCTTCACGGTCTGGACCAGATCGCCATCGACCGTCAGCTGCTCGCCGATGCCGCTGACCCCGCGCGTCCCCAGCGTGGCCCGCGGCCGTTCGTCCGCCACGTTGACCATGGTGAGCTTGCCGTTCCCGGCCGTGCTCTCGGCGACGTCGAGCTTGGGCTCCAGCTTGATCGCCTGCTTGTTGAATGCACAGCCCCCCGCCGCCGCCAGCGCAAGGCCGACGACGCCCATCCAAATAGCCTTCATTTGTCCCACCCCAGAATGTGAGCGCCGTCTCTGGCGCGGGCGGATTCTGTGGTATCCGCCATGCCGACGCAATTCCCCAGGCAGGGGCGCGGTCAGCCGCGTCGGGCCCGCCGCGATCGCCGGCAAACCCCAGAGAATCGATGACTACGCATCCCTTCGCCGGGGTGCTGCCGCGCGCATGACGGCGCCCCGTCCCTCTTGCGGCTTCGCCGCCATCCGCGCAGCCTTGCGCGGTCACCCGGAAGGAATCCACCGATGCGCCGATCCCCCGTTCTGCTCGCGGCCCTGGCCGCCCTCCCCGCCCTGGCCGCCTCCGGGCCGGCGGTGCAGCCGCCGCCCGGCAGCTATGGCTTCGACTGGCTGCACCCCGGGTCGGCGCGCTGCACGCTCATCGGCCCGGCGCTGTCGGTGAGCTTCCGCAGCTGCGTGCATTCGCCCGAGGGCGGCTTCACCGGGGAGAAGGTGTCGGCCTACACCTGTTCGGTCAACGACCAGATCGAGTACCAGATCTTCGCCGGCCGCGACGCCTGCCAGGCGCAGCTGGAGGCGATGCGCGCCAACGGGCCCTGAGCGTCCTCAGTCCAGCACGCGGCAGAACACCGCCTTGAGGTAGCGCGATTCGGGCACGTGGGCGAGGAAGGGATGGTCGGCGCCGGCGCCGGCCACCTTGAGCACCTGCACGGTGCGCCCGGCATAGAAGGCGGCGCGGCGCAGCATGTCCAGGAACTGCTCCTCGCTCACCAGGCCGGTGCAGGAGAAGGTCGCGAACAGGCCGCCGGGCTTGACCACGCCGAGCGCGAGCTTGTTCATGTCCAGGTATTTCTTCAGCGCCGGAATCACCTGTTCGCGGTCGCGGGTCATCTTCGCCGGGTCGAGGATCACCACGTCGAAGCCCTCGCCGTTGTTGCCGGCATCGCGCAGCCAGGGAAAGATGTCGGCCTGGACGAAGCGCACGCGCACGTCGTTGAGGCGGGCATTGCCGCGGGCGATCTCCAGCACGTCCTGGTCGATGTCCACGCCCACCACCTCGGCGGCGCCACGCACCGCGGCGTAGACGCCGAAGCCGCCGGTGTTGCAGCACAGGTCGAGCACGCGCTTGCCCGCCACCTGCTGCGACAGCCATTGCCGGTTCTCGCGCTGGTCGGCGAAGAAGCCGGTCTTGTGCGCCCCGGCCGGATCGGCGCGGAACTTCACCCCGTATTCGGTGATCACCGCCGGCGCGGCCGGTTCGCTGCCGAGGCTGTTCCAAGGCTTGAAATCGAAGCTTTCCTGCTTCTGCACGTGCTCGTCGGCGAAGCTGTGGAAACGCGCGCCCGGAAACTGCTGGCGCAGCGCCTCGTAGATCCATTCGCGGTGGCGGAACATGCCGGCGCTGAAGAACTCGACCACCAGCAGGTCGCCGTAGCGGTCCACCACCAGGCCGGACAGGCCGTCGCCCTCGCTGTGCACCACGCGCCAGGCGTCGGACACCGCGTCCAGGCCCAGCACCTCGCGGCGCAGGCGCACCGCCTCGCCGATGCGAGCCGCGAACCAGGCCGCGTCCACCGTCACCGCCGGGTCGTTCTCCAGGATGCGCAGCGCGATGCGCGAGTGGCCATTGTAGAAGCCGCGCCCGAGCCAGACGCCGTCGTTGCCGACCACGTCGACGATGCTGCCCGGCTTGGGCCGCACCGCCGGCTTGTCGACCAGTTTCTGGAAGATCCAGGGGTGGCTGGATTTCCAGGCGTTCTTCAGTCGGATCGTGGGCAGGGCGTCGGTCATCCGCGGATTTTATCCCGCGCCGGCTGCGCCGATGGCGTACGGTGGCCGAAAGGCGGGCATGGCCCCTGCCGATGCGGCGGGCCAGGCGCCCGCCGGCGGATTCGAATCCGCCGATCGGGATGGCGCATCCCATTTCCTCGGCCTTGCATCCTGGACCGGCCGCCGCAATCCCTCTGCCATGCACCTGGAAACGCCACAGGCTCCGCCCGACTCGCCCGCCCAGCGCAAGGCCGACCGCGCCCGGCTGCTGCGCGCGCTCAACGCCAGCCTGGCGTTCGTGCTGCTGCTGGCGGCGGTGTTCGCGGCGCAGTCGCTGGCCGCGTTCGACTGGCGGCCGTTCACGGTCGAGCCGCTCGCGCCGGCCGGGCTCTGGGGCGTGCTGAGCGCGCCGCTGCTGCACGGATCGATCGAGCACCTGGGCGCCAACGCCGTCTCGCTGCTGCTGCTGGGCACACTGGCCGGCAGCGTCTATCCGCGCACCACGCTGCGCGCGCTGCCGCTGATCTGGCTCGGCTCGGGACTGGGCGCCTGGCTGCTCGGCGCGCCCGGCTCGCACCACCTGGGCGCCAGCGGTCTGACCCATGGCCTGATGTTCCTGGTGTTCGTGTTCGGCCTGCTGCGCCGCGACCGCCCGGCGGTGGCCGCGGCGATGATCGCCTTCCTGCTCTACGGCGGCATGCTGCTGACCGTGCTGCCGCGCGAGGCCGGCGTGTCCTGGGAATCGCACCTGGGCGGCGCGCTCGCCGGGGCCGTGTCCGCGCTGCTGTTCCGCCACCAGGACCCGAAGGCGCCGCGGCACAAGTACAGCTGGGAAATCGAGGAGGAACTCGCCGCCGAGGCGGCGGCCGAGGAGCGCGACCAGTTCGAGCCGCCGCGGCCGCAGGAGGTGCCGGTGCTGTGGCAACGCGCGCCTGAGCCGCGCGGGGTGGTGCTGCGCTTCCCGCCGCGCGAGCCGCCCTCGGACGCGAACGGCTAGCGCAGGACCGGCGCGCAAGCGTCTTTGCAGGCCCCAGGCTTTAAGATCCGCGTTTTCCCGTGGATGCCCGCCCATGCGAATCCTGGTCACCGGCAGCGCCGGCCACCTCGGCGAAGCGTTGATGCGGACCCTGCGCGCACGGGGGCGCGAGGCGATCGGCATCGACGTGCTCGCCTCGGCCTACACCGACCGCGTCGGCTCCGTCGCCGACGCCGGCTTCGTGCGCGAGTGCATGCGCGGCGTGGATGCGGTGCTGCACGCAGCCACGCTGCACAAGCCGCACGTGGCCACGCATTCGCGCCAGGCCTTCGTCGACACCAACATCACCGGCACCTTGAATCTGCTGGAGGCCGCGGCCGCCGGCGGCGCGGGCGCCTTCGTCTTCACCAGCACCACCAGCGCCTTCGGCGACGCGCTGGTGCCGCCGGCCGGCATGCCCGCGGCCTGGATCGACGAAACCGTGGCGCCGCTCACGAAGAATATCTACGGCGCCACCAAGACCGCCGCCGAAGAGTTGTGCCGATTGTTCCAGCGCAACCACGCGCTGCCCTGCCTGGTGCTGCGCACCTCGCGCTTCTTCCCCGAGGCCGACGACAGCCCCGCGCTGCGCGAGGCCTATGCCGACGGCAACATCAAGGCCAACGAGTACCTCTCCCGGCGCGTGGACGTGCAGGACGTGGTCGATGCCCACCTGCTCGCCATCGAGCGCGCGCCCGGGCTCGGCTTCGGACGCTACATCGTCAGCGCGACCACGCCGTTCGAGCGCGAGGACCTGGCCGCGCTGCGCGAGGACGCGCCGGCGGTGCTGGCGCGGCGCGTGCCGGGGTACGAGATCGAGTACGCGCGCCGCGGCTGGCGCATGTTCCCGGGCATCGACCGAGTCTACGTCAATGCCCTGGCCCGCCAGGCGCTGGGCTGGCAGCCGCGCTACGACTTCGCCTACGTGCTCGAGCGGTTGCGCGCCGGCGAGGATCCGCGCAGCCCGCTGGCGCAGGAAATCGGCAGCAAGGGCTACCACCCGGATGCGTTCGAGGATGGCATCTATCCGGTGGAATGATTGACTCTTATTAATGTTTCGTTATTCTGAACGCCGCCCAATGAGGGGCGTATTTCGAGGCACCAGGATGAAAAAGATTCTGACGCTGGTCTTCGCGCTGGCCGCCACCGGCCTGTCGCCGGCCGTACTGGCCAACGAGACCGGCTATGGCTTCCTGCGCGTGGAAGCGGGCAACAGCAAGTTCGGCGGCGACGCCGACGGCGACGACAACGCCTTCGGCGTGCGCGGCGGCTACTACTTCAGCCGCAACATCGCGCTGGAAGGTTTCTACACCCAGTACGGCAAGGACTCCGACTACGGCTACGAGACCAAGGTCGACGGCTACGGCGTGGGCGTCGCGCTGAAGAAAAACTTCAACGAGGACGACATTGGCTTCTACCTGGGCGGCCGTGCCGGCCTGGTCAACGCCAAGGTGAAGATCGCCGGCGACGACGACACCGACCTGCGTCCCTATGTCGGCGTGGCCCTGGGCTACGACTTCACGCGCAACTTCGGCCTGGGACTGAACTACGACTACACCAAGCTCAAGCCCGAGCTGTTCGGCACCGACGTCGACGTCAAGGTGACCACGCTCACGCTCAGCGGCGAATTCCGCTTCTGACCGCCGCGACACCCGCTCGACCCGAAAAGGCCGCCTCCGGGCGGCCTTTTTCCTGGCCGCGCCGCGGGCGGGCGCGCCGGACCGGGCGGATTACAATCCGACCATGCGCCCCTCTTCCCTGCTCCTGCTCCTGGCCGCCGCGCTCGGCGGCTGCGCGAGCCCCGGTCCGGATGCCTCGTCCATGCAATGCCCCGATGCGCTGATGCGCGATTACGCCGGCGACGGCCCGGGCGCGGCCGTGCTGGTGCTGCGCGACGGCGCGCCGCTGGCGCGCTGCGGCTACGGCCTGGCCGACCTGGAGACGCGCACGCCGGTGACGCCGCAGACCAACTTCCGCCTGGCCTCGGTAACCAAGCAGTTCACCGCGGCGGCGATCCTGCTGCTGGCCGAGGACGGCAAGCTCGGCCTCGACGATCCGCTGCGCAAATGGCTGCCTTCGCTGCCGGCCGCCGCCGATGCGATCACCCTGCGCCATCTGCTCACGCACACCTCGGGCCTGATCGACTACGAGGACGTGATGGCGCCGGACGCGCGCGAGCAGGTCCACGACAGCGACGTGCTGCGCCTGCTGGAAACCCAGGACCGGCTCTATTTCGCGCCGGGCACCGGCTACCGCTACAGCAACAGCGGCTATGCGCTGCTGGCGCTGATCGTGGGCAAGGCCTCCGGCCAGGATTTCGCCGCTTTCCTGCGCGCGCGCATCTTCCGGCCGCTGGGCATGGACGGCAGCGTCGCCTACGAGCAGGGCATCTCGAGCGTGGCGCGGCGTGCCTACGGCTATACCCTGACGGACGGCGCCTGGCAGCGCACCGACCAGAGCTCGACCAGCGCGGTGCTCGGCGACGGCGGCATCTATTCCTCGATCGACGACCTGGCCAAGTGGGACGCGGCGCTGTACGACGACCGCCTGCTGAGCGCGGCCTCGCGCCGGCTCGCCTTCACCGCGCACACCAGGACCGACGAGCCCGATGTCGACGGCTACGGCTACGGCTGGCGCATCCACGGCGAGACGCTCTGGCATTCGGGCGAGACCGTGGGCTTCCGCAACGTGATCGTGCGCTGGCCGCAGCGGCACCTGACCGTGGTGGTGCTGACCAACCGCAACGATCCCGAACCGTATCGCCTCGCGCTGCGGATCGCGGCGCGGTATCTGCCCTCCTCTCCGCCGCACTCCTGAGCATGCCGCACCCGCCGTGACCGATGGCCATGGCGCGGCCGGCGTTCTCGGTCACATCATCCTCGGCCACATCATCGGTTCGTTTTCCCGCCAAGGCCCTCCATGCGCGCTCTCTTCGCCCTCGCCCTGCTGTCCCTGCTGCCGGTCGCCTGCGCAGGGCCGCCGCCGCCGGCCAACGACGCTCGGCCCGCCGCCACGGCGGAGCAGCCGGCATTGCCGATGGGCGAACGGCGAATTGCCGCCTCCGACGGCACCGAGCTGTACGTGAAGGTGGCCGGCCAAGGCCCGGTCTGCATCTTCGTGCACGGCGGACCGGGACAGGGCTCGCTCTCGTTCGAGAAGATGGGCGGTCAGGCGCTGGAATCCTTCCTCACCCTGGTCTATCTCGACCAGCGCGGCTCGGGCAAGTCGGCGAACGCCAAGGACTACCACCTCGACCGCGTGGTGCAGGACATCGAGGAGGTGCGCCAGGCGCTCGGCGTGGACAAGCCCTGCCTGATCGCGCACTCGTTCGGCGGCATCCTGGCCGTGGCCTACGCGCAGCGCCATCCGCAGCACGTCTCGCGGCTGGTGATGGCCAACACCTCGCTGGACTTCATGGGCGACGCGCAGCGGCGCATGCAGATCCACTTCATCAGCGAACTGCTGAAGGACGACGCGCTCGACGTCGGCGACGATGCCGCCGGCGACGCGCTCGCGGCCGCGCACGAGAAGGCGCGCAAGGCCCTGCAGGCCAGCGGCAACGGCTATCGCTTCCTGAGCGAAGACAAGGCCGCGGTGGCCAGGATGAGCGAGATCGACGACAGCTATCCGCGCACCATCGACTACGGCATGGCCGTGATCACCGGACCCGCGACGCTGCCCGAGTATTACCGCGACTACGCGCCCTCGACCGCGACGGTCCGCGTGCCGGTCCTGGTGATCAGCGGCCGCCGCGACCATGCGGTCGGGCCGGCGCATTTCCGCACCTTCCGCTTCCCGGACCAGCGCGTGGTCGAACTGGACACCGGGCACCTGCCCTACTACGAGAACACGCGGGCATTCGCCGCGGCGATCCGCGACTTCGTCGCGCCCGCGCCATGAGCCTCGCGCGCGCCGCCCCGCTGCGCCTGCTCGCCGCGTGCCTGGCGCCGCTGCTGCTGTTGCCGGCGTGCAAGCGCGAAGCCGATGCGCCGGCCGACGCGCCTGTCGCCGAGGTGCCGCAGCTGCCGCCGGCGCCGACCGACGACTGGTCGTCGAATCCCGCCGCGCTGCGCATCCAGGCAGACGTGAAGGCGCTCGCCGACGACGCGCTGCAAGGCCGCGAGACCGGCACGCCCGGCTACGACCGGGCCGCAGACTATGTCGCCAAACACTATCTTGCGCTCGGTCTGCGCCCGGCCGGCGACGACGGCGGCTTCTTCCAGCGCGTGCCGCTGCTGCGCGCCACGCGCCTGCGCGAGGGCGCGCAGCTGGAGATCCGCCGCAACGGCCGCCGCATCGCGCTGCGCTTTCGCGACCAGTTCCTGCCGCAGCCGGACTTCAACGCGCCGCGCGCGCAGATCGAGGCGCCGGCGGTGTTCGTCGGCCAGGGCGTGCACGCGCCCGAACTCGGGCACGACGATTTCGCCGGCCTCGACCTGCGCGGCAAAATCGCCGTGCTGTTCGGCGGCGCGCCGGCCGCCTTCGACCACGACCGCCGCGCCTTCCATGCCGCGCTGCCGGAAAAGCTGCGCGCGATCGCCGCGCGCGGCGCGGTGGGCGCGGTGCTGATCAACACGCCCGAGGACGAAGCCGGCCTGCCCTGGTCGCGCGGCGCCGACGCCTGGCAGCGGCCGTGGATGCGCCTGCGCGACGAGGCGGGCAAACCCGTCGATGCGCTGCCGCAGCTGCGCGTGGTCGCCCAGGTCGCGGCGGCCGCTGCCGACCTGGTGTTCGCCGACCAGCCGCGCATGAGCGCGGAACTGTTCGACCAGGCGCGGCGTGGCACGCTCAAGGGCTTCGCCCTGCCGGGCACGCTGGCGCTCGCCAGCCGCAGCCGCATCGATGCGCTGGACTCGCGCAACGTGCTGGCCGCGCTGCCCGGCGGCGACCAGGCGCTGGCCCGCGAGCACATGGTCTACACCGCGCACCTGGACCACATCGGCACCGGCGCGGCGGCCAAGGGCGACGGCCGGCTTGTAGACAACATCTACAACGGCGCCATCGACAATGCGCTCGGCGTGGCGATCATGCTGGAAAGCGCGCGCGTGCTCGCCGCCGCCAAGCCGCCGGCCAAGCGCAGCCTGCTGTTCGCCGCGCTCGCCGGCGAGGAGAAGGGCCTGCTCGGCGCGCAGTGGCTGGCCACGCATCCGCCGGCGGGCGCGACCTTCGTCGCCAACCTCAACCTCGACATGCCGGTGCTGATGGCTCCCAGCACCGACGTGGCCGGGATCGGCGCCGAGCATTCCTCGCTGCAGGACACGCTCGCCGGCGCGGCCAAGGACATCGGCGTGACGGTCTCGCCCGACCCCTTCCCGGAGGAGACCGCGTTCCAGCGCAGCGACCAGTACGCCTTCGTGCGCGCCGGGATTCCCGCGCTGTATCTGGTCGGCGGTGTGACCCCGGCCGATGCCGACAAGACGCGCGACCCGAAGGTCGCGCTGCGCTACTACCTGCGCAACTGCTATCACCAGCCCTGCGACGACGCCGCGCAGCCGATCCAGTACGGCGACGCCGAGCGCATGGCGCGGCTGAGCGCGCGCATCGGCCGGCGCGTGGGCGATGCGGCGCAGGCGCCGCGCTGGAAGCCCGGCGACTTCTTCGCCGCGCGTTTCGCCGCCGGCCGATAGCCGCGGCTAGGCGCGGCCGCCCGCCGGCAGCGGCAGGCCGCGCGGCGCCTTCACCGTGCGCAGCACGAAGCTGGAGTTGACGTCGGCGCCGCCGGCCAGGGCTAGCACGTTGTCGAGCAGGAAGCGCGAGAAGTGTTCGAGATCGCGCACCGCCACCTGCAGCAGATAGTCCATGTCGCCGGTGAGCGCATGGCAGGCGATCACCTCGTCCCAGCCGTTGACGAACTCGGCGAAGGCCGCCACCGCGGCGGCGTCGTGGCGCCCCAGGCGCACGCGCACGAAGGCCTGCAGGCCCAGGCCCAGGCGCTCGGGGTCCAGCTCGGCGCGGTAGCCGGCGATCACCCCCTCGCGCTCCAGCCGCTGCACCCGGCGCAGGCAGGCCGAGGGCGAGAGATGCACGCGCTCGGCCAGCTCGGCATTGGTCAGGCGGGCCTCGCGCTGCAGCTCGGCGAGCAGCTGCAGGTCGATGCGGTCGAGCTCCAGATTGGCCATTTGAAGCGCATTCCTGCTATTTGGCGCAATGATATTGCGCCAATACCCATATTTCCCGCAACTACGCAAGCCTATTGCGCCATTTCACCGCTAAAGTCGGTACTCGGAAATCCCGGAGTTCCCGCATGTCCGCCCAGCCGCGCCGCGTCGAAAACCTGCACACCGACAAGGGCAAGGTGCCGGTCTACGCCACCGGGATCGTCGACCAGCCCTGGGACGACTACAGCGCCGACGACCACGCCACCTGGGCGACGCTCTACGCGCGCCAGCGGCAGATCCTGGTCGGCCGCGCCAGCGACGAATTCCTCGCCGCCCAGGACGCGATGGGCATGACGCCCGACCGCATCCCCCGATTCGACGACATCAACCGCGTGCTGGGCGAGGCGACCGGCTGGACGCTGATCGGCGTGGAAGGCCTGCTGCCGGAACTGGATTTCTTCGATCACCTGGCCAACCGCCGCTTCCCGGTGACCTGGTGGATCCGCAAGCCCGAGCAGATCGACTACATCGAGGAGCCCGACCTGTTCCACGACCTGTTCGGCCACGTGCCGCTGCTGATGAACCCGGTGTTCGCCGAGTACATGCAGGCCTACGGCAAGGGCGGGGTGAAGGCGCACGGCATCGGGCCGGAAGCGCTGCAGAACCTGACCCGCCTGTACTGGTACACGGTCGAGTTCGGCCTGATCAGGCAGTCCAAGAACGGGCAACAGGACGGCCTGCGCATCTACGGCAGCGGCATCGTCTCCTCCAAGGGCGAGTCGATCCATTGCCTGGACAGCGACGCCCCCAACCGCATCGGCTTCGATCTCGAACGCATCATGCGCACGCGCTACCGCATCGACACCTACCAGAAGACCTACTTCGTCATCGACAGCTTCGAGCAGCTGATCCGCGCCACCGAGCCGGACTTCACGCCGATCTACGCGCGCCTGGCGCAGCAGCCCTCGATCCCGGCCGGCGACGTGCTGGCGGGCGATGCGGTGCTCCATCGCGGCACCGGCGAGGGCTGGTCGCGCGAGGGCGACGTCTAGCCGGCAGGCCCGGCCTCCGCCGCGCCGCGAGCGGCCGCGTGCGGGGCCGGCGCGCGTTTCCAGCGGCGATCCAGCCACCCCTTGGCCAGCACCGCGACCAGCAGCGGGCCGAACCAGGCGAGCGCCTGCAGGGTCTCGCCCTCGACCGCCGGCAGCAGGCGCGGCAGTCCGATCGCCAGGAAGGCGATGTGCGTGGCGATGCCGTTGCCGAGCACCGCCGTGTAGTGCTCGATCATCCACCAGCGCGGCCGCGCGGCCAGGCGCGTGCGATGGCGGCGCTTGTACAGCTGCGCGCCGCCGCCGAGGATGCCGACCAGCGAGAACCCGGCGAGCAGCCCCGTTCCCGTCTTCAGGCCGAAGCCCAGCACCAGCAGGCCCGAGGCCAGCGAAAGCAGCCCGAGACCGACGAAGACCGGGCCGGTGTAGCGCGCCACGTCCTGCCTGTCGCGGATCGAGCGCCACTGGTTCCAGACGCCGGCGGCGGTGATCACCGACAGGAAGCCGAGGAACACGCCGGCCACCGGCCGCTTGTCGAGGAAGATCGCCACCGCGATGGGCACCGCGGTGAGCAGGATGCCGGCCATGGCGAACAGGTACACGCGCCCGACGCGGCGATGCCAGAGGCCGCCCTTGCGCAGCAGCGCCGCGCTCCAGAAGCTGAGCAATGCGATCAGGCCGATCAGGCCGTGCACGATCACGAGCAGGCGGTAGGCGGTCATGGCGGTGTCCCCAAAGTGGCTCGCCGCCAGCTTCGGGCGCGGGCCGCTCCGGCAGCAGTGCCCGCGGTCATCGGATCGCCCTGCCGGAAGTCACTTTCGGTGTCCGGCGCATTGCCAAGCGATGGCGTGCCACGCAGCATGGCCGCCGTGACGTCCCTGCTGCGCGCCCTGCTCACGCCGTTCAACCTGCCGGTCCTGCTGACCTGGACGGCGGTGTGGCTGGCGCTGCCCTACGACGGTCCGCGCGGCGCGCTGGTCTGGACGGCGATGCTCGGGTTCCTGGTCACGGCGCTGCTCTCCAGCCTGGCCGAACAATGCAAACCGCCGGTCCTGGCGCTCTGGTTCGGAGCGCAGAGCGCCTGCGCGCTGGTCATGCTGTGGCTGGCGCCGCGCGGCGGCGTCACGCCGGCGCTGCTGGTGATCCTGGCCGCGCAGCTGGCGATGGCCTATCCGCCGCGCACCACGCTGTGGCTGGTGGCGGCGCTGAATCTCGCGCTGTACGCGATCCTGCGCCATGCCGGCGTCGGCAGCGCGCCGGTCGTGGTGGCCGCCTTCCTCGGCTTCCAGGCGTTCGCGGCGCTCACCGCGCACTTCGCCCGCGGCGCCGAGAACGCGCGCGACCGCCTGGCACTGGTGAACGCCGACCTGCTCGCCACGCGCGCGCTGCTGGCCGACAGCGCGCGCGATGCCGAACGGCTGCGCGTGGCGCGCGAGCTGCACGACGTGGCCGGCCACAAGCTCACCGCCATCCGCCTGAACCTGCGCGCGCTGCTGGCCGATCCGGCATTGGCGCACCGCGGGGAAGTGCGCCTGCTGGAAGCCTTGTCCGGCGAGCTGCTGGAGGACCTGCGCGAGGTGGTGCAGACGCTGCGCGACTCGCGCGGCCTCGAACTGGCGACCGCCTTGCGCGCGCTGGCCGCGCCGCTGCCCCGGCCCGCGCTGCGGCTGCGGATCGACGACACGGTGCGGATCTCGGATCCGGCCCTGGCCGAGACCATCCTGCGCATCGTGCAGGAGGCGCTGACCAATGCCGCGCGCCATGCCCAGGCCAGGACGCTATCGGTGCGGCTGCGCCGCGAGGCCGACGCCCTGCACATCGAGATCGAGGACGACGGCCTGCTGCGCGGCGCCTGGCGCGAAGGCAACGGCCTTGCCGGCATGCGCGAGCGCGTGGCCGCCCGCGGCGGCACCCTGCGGCTGGCGCCCAACGAACGCGGCGCGCTGCGCATCGAGGCCCGCCTGCCGGACTCGGCCGCGGCGGCAACGGCGGCCGCGTGAGGCGGCCGCACTCGTGAGCGCGCCGCTGCGCATCGCCCTGGCCGACGATCAGGCGCTGGTGCGCGCCGGACTGCGCGCGCTGCTGCAGGGACTGGGCGTGGCGGTCGCGCTGGAAGCCGAGGACGGCCATGCGCTGCTGGCGCAGCTGCCCGGTGCCGGCATCGACGTCATCCTCAGCGACGTCCGCATGCCCGGCCTGGACGGCATCGCCATGCTCGAGCGGTTGCGCGCCCGCGGCGATGCGACGCCGGTGCTGCTGCTGACCACCTTCGACGAGAGCGACCTGCTGCTGCGCGCGCGCGATGCCGGCGCGCAGGGCTTCCTGCTCAAGGACGCCGCACCCGAGGATCTGCTGGACGCGATCACCCGCGTGGCCGCCGGCGACAGCCTGCTGCTGCCGGTGAGCACCGATCCGATCCGCGCGCGCTACCGCTTCCACGACGAGCGGCCGCCGAGCGACACCTTCAACGCACGCGAGGTGGCAATCCTGCGCCTGCTGGCCGGCGGCTATTCCAACAAGGAGATCGCGCGCAGCCTGTTCCTGGCCGAGGGCACGGTGAAGAACTACGTCTCGGCGATCCTCGACAAGCTCGGCACGCGCGACCGCACGCGCGCCGTGCTCAAGGCGATCACCCTGCGGGTGATCTGAAGCGGCGCCGCGCCCGCGGGCCGATCCGCCCGACGCGCAGGCCGCCGAGCGCCTCGCGGCCGGGAAGCACGTAGCCATGGGACCGTCCCACGCGATCGCGCAGGAACCGGCCTCCGGGCGCCCGTCGAGCAGCCGCGCGCCACAACGGCGACAATAGCGGCCCCGTTCCCGACCGGCCCGCCCATGACCCACCCCATTTCCCTGACCCGCCACCTGATCGAGGAGCAGCGGCACGGCCGCATCAATTCCGACCTGCGGCTGCTGATGGAGGTGGTGGCGCGCGCCTGCAAGACCATTTCCGTGGCGGTGGGCAAGGGCGCGCTCGGCGGCGTGCTCGGCGACGCCGGCACCCCCGCGGCCGCCAGCATGAACGTGCAGGGCGAGGCGCAGAAGAAGCTCGACGTGCTCAGCAACGAGATCCTGCTCGAGGCCAATGCCTGGGGCGGCCACCTGGCGGCCTGCGCCTCGGAGGAGATGGACCACAGCCAGCCGATCCCGGACAAGTATCCGCGCGGCAACTACCTGCTGCTGTTCGATCCGCTCGACGGCAGCAGCAACATCGACGTCAACGTCAGCGTCGGCACGATCTTCTCGGTGCTGCGCTGCCCGGACGAGGTGACGCAGCCGGGCGACGAGCATTTCCTGCAGCCCGGCACCGCGCAGGTCGCGGCCGGCTACTGCATCTACGGGCCGAGCACGATGCTGGTGCTGACCATCGGCCACGGCACGCACGCCTTCACCCTCGACCGCGAGCAGGGCTCGTTCGTGCTGACCCAGGCGAACATGCGCATCCCCGAGGACACCCGGGAATTCGCCGTGAACATGTCCAACCAGCGCCACTGGGAGGCGCCGATGCAGCGCTACGTCGGCGACCTGCTCGCCGGCAAGGAGGGGCCGCGCGGCAAGGACTTCAACATGCGCTGGATCGCCTCGATGGTGGCCGACGTGCACCGCATCCTCACCCGCGGCGGCATCTTCGTCTATCCCTGGGACCGCAAGGACCCCGGCAAGCCGGGCAAGCTGCGGCTGATGTACGAGGCCAATCCGATGAGCCTGCTGGTCGAGCAGGCCGGCGGCGCCGCCAGCGACGGACGCCAGCGCATGCTCGACATCCAGCCCACGCAGCTGCACCAGCGCGTCCCGGTGTTTCTCGGCTCCAGCAACGAGGTGGAAGCCGCCGTGCGCTACCACCGCGAGCACGACGCCGCCGCGGCATGAGTGCGGCAGCGGACTTCATCGAAGTCTTCGACGGCGCCCTGCCGCGCGAGACCTGCGCGGCGATCGTCGCCCGCCTGCGCGCCAGCGACGCGCTGGCGCCGGGCCGGGTCGGCGGCGGGGTGCATCCCGAGCTCAAGCGCAGCCGCGACCTGTCGCTGGCCGGACGCGCGGACTGGGCCGAGGTGCAGCAGGCGATCGACCGCGCGGTGTACCCCGGCCTGCTCGCCTACCTGCGCCGCTACCCGCAGGCGCTGATCGCGCCGCTGATGCTGCAGATCGCCGATGCCGACGGGGCGTCGCGGCGGCTGGCGGCCGAGGACCTGGCCGCCATGGACGATCGCGCGCTGGGCGAGCTGGCGCGGACGTGCCTGCGTCCGGGCACGGTCAACCTGCAGTGGTACGAGGCCGCCAGCGGCGGTGGGTATCCCTACTGGCATTGCGAGCTGTATCCGCGCGATCCGGATGCCGAGACCCTGCACCGGCACCTGCTGTGGACGCTCTATCTCAACGAGGACTTCGAGGCGGGCGAAACCGAATTCCTGTTCCAGCGACGCAGCGTCCGCCCCGCGACCGGCGCCCTGCTGATCGCGCCGACCGCCTTCACCCACACCCATCGCGGCAACCGCCCGCTGCGCGGCGACAAGTTCATCGCCACCGGCTGGATCCTGTTCCAGCGCGCGCAGGCGCTGTTCGGCGCGGCCCCCGCGCGCGGCTGAACCCGCCCCGGCGCTATGCCGGCGCGCGCGGCTGGTTCAGCACCAGCCAGTACAGCCCGACCTGCTTCACCGCGCCGACGAACTGCTGGAAATCCACCGGCTTGCGGATGTAGCTGTTCACGCCGAGCGCGTAGCAGGCCTCCACGTCGAAGGGTTCGGCGCTGGTGGTCAGCACCACCACCGGCAGGTGCCGGGTCTTGTCCTCGGCGCGGATCGCCTGCAGCACCTCGCGGCCGTCGAGCTTGGGCAGGTTCAGGTCGAGCAGGATCATGGTCGGCAGCGCATCGGGATCGCGCCCGGCGTGCCTGCCGCGCGCGAACAGGAAGTCGAGCGCCTCGGCGCCGTCGCCGACCACCGCCAGCGGATTGACGATCTTGGCCTCGGCGAAGGCGATGCGCGTGAGTTCCACGTCGTCGGGATTGTCCTCGACCAGCAGGATGTCTTTGTGCGTCGTCATGCCCGTTCGTCCTGTCCCGCGGTCCGCGCGCCGCGGGCCGACGGGGAGCAGCCTAGACACGCCCCGGTCTGCGCCGCGTCACGATCGCGCCTCACGCCGGCTCCGATCCGGCCAGATCGGCAACGGCCGGCAGCTCCAGATGGAAGCTGCTGCCCCGCTCCACCTCGGACTGCGCCCACAGCCGGCCGCGATGGCGTTCGGCGATGCGCCACGCGATCGCCAGGCCCAGGCCGTTGCCGCTGCCCTGCGCCTGTCCGTGCAGGCGCTGGAACGGCTCGAACAGCTTGTCCACGTAGCGCATGTCGAAGCCGATGCCGGCATCGCGCACCTCCAGGTGCAGCCGGTCGCCCTCGCGCCGGCCGCTGACGCGGATCTCCACGCGCTCGCGCGTGCGGGAGAATTTCCAGGCGTTGTGCAGCAGCTGGACGAGCAGCACCTTGAGCTGGCGCTCGTCGCCGAAGGCGACCAGGCCCGGCTGCACCTCCACGGCATGCGCGCGGCCCGGATCGGCGTCGGCCAGCTCGGCCGCGGTCCAGTCCGCCAGCAGGCTCATGTCCACCGGCTGCGGCTTGAGCTCGGCGCGCGAGGCGCGGGAGAGTTCAAGCAGGCCGTCGATCAGCGACGCCATCTGCGCCGCGGCGTTGCGGATGCGCTCCAGGTAGTCGCGCCCGGTCTCGTCGAGCCGCTCGCCGGCCTGCTCGGCCAGCCGCGCGGCGAAGTTCTCCACCGAGCGCACCGGCGCGCGCAGGTCGTGGGAGACGCCGTAGGCGAACAGTTCCTGCTGGCGGCGGATCGTTTCCACTTCCGCGGTGCGTTCGGCCACGCGCTGCTCGAGCGTCTCGTTGAGCTCGCGCAGCGCCAGTTCGGCCTCGCGCTGGGCGCTGATATCGCGCAGCTGCGAGATGAAGTAGGCCGGCTGGCCGTGCGCATCGCGCATCACCGCCACGTTCAGGTGCACCCAGACCAGGTGCCCGTCGCGGTGGAAGTAGCGCCTGCGCGTGTCGAGGGTGTCGCGCGTGCCCGTGGCCATGTCGGCGACGGCCTTCTTCACGATCCCCACCTCGTCCGGGTGGCTGATGCTGTGCACCGGCTTGCCGATCAGCTCGGCGGCGGCATAGCCGAACATGCGCTCGAAGGCCGGATTGACCTCGAGCCAGTGCCCGTCGAGATCGACGATGGCCATGCCGATGCCCGCCGAAGCCATCGCCAGGCGAAACCGATCCTCGTTCGCGCCGGAATTGCAGGGTGCCTTCATGCCGCGACCTTGCCTTGCCGCCGACAACTTGGCAAGACGACATCGCTTCGAAGTGAACGGCGCGCAGCTGGCGGACCGCTGAAAAACCGTCCGCTAGAACAATTCTCCCTGCGGCGAGGGTTTGCGCGGCGCGAGGAAGCGGCTGCCGTCCAGCGGCGGCAGGCGGCCGTAGCCCAGGCGTCGGTGCGCCTTGGCGAAACGCGCGGCGATCAGGTCGGCGAACGGGCCTTCGCCGCGCATGCGCTTGCCGAAGGTCGCGTCGTAGTCCTTGCCGCCGCGCATCTGCTGCACCAGGCTCATCACGTGCCGGGCGCGATCGGGATAGTGCAGCGCCAGCCACTCGCGCCAGACCTCCTTCAGCTCGTGCGGAAGCCGCAGCAGCACGTAGCCGGCGGCGCGGGCACCGGCGGCGAAGGCCGCTTCCAGGATGCCCTCCAGGTCGTGGTCGGTGACCATCGGGATCACCGGCGCCACCATCGTCCCGACCGGGATGCCGGCCTCGTGCAGGGCCTGGATCGTCTTCAGCCGCGTGTGCGGCGCGGCCGCGCGCGGTTCGAGCTTGGCCGAGAGCCGGTTGTCGAGCGTGGTCACCGAGACGTAGACGGTCACCAGACGCTGCTCGGCCATCGGCGCCAGCAGGTCGAGATCGCGCTGGATCAGCGCGCTCTTGGTGATCAGGCTCACCGGGTGCCGGCATTCGGCCAGCACCTCCAGCAGCGCGCGGGTGATGCGGTAGCGGCGCTCGATCGGCTGGTAAGCGTCGGTATTGATGCCCAGCGCGATCGGCGAGCAGCGGTAGGCGGGCCTGGCCAGCTCCTCGCGCAGGCGCTCGGCGGCATTGGTCTTGGCGTACAGCCGGGTTTCGAAGTCCAGGCCCGGCGACAGGTCCAGGTAGGCGTGCGAGGGCCGCGCGAAGCAGTACACGCAGCCGTGCTCGCAGCCGCGGTAGGGATTGACCGATTGCCCGAAGCCGATGTCGGGCGAATCGTTGCGGCTGACGATGCTGCGTGCCCGCTCCTCGGTGACGACGGTCTCCGGGCGGGGCGCGAGTTCGCCCTGCTCGCCGGCGGCATCGGAGAAGTCGTAGGTCGAGCCCCAGCCGTCGTCCTCGGCGCGCGCCACCCTCTTCTCGTAGCGCCCGGTGACGTAGGAGGCCGCGCCGCGGCCCTTGATCGCCCCGAACTTCTCGACCGCCACTTTGCCGTTGTCGCGCATCGCATTAGCCTAGCGGGCACCCGTCGCAGCCGATGCGACAGCCAACCGTGCCGCCCGCGCCTGAGGAATGCTCGTTCATGATCGACTGGCTCCGCGACGTCTGGCACGCATTCATCTCCATTCCGCACCTGGGCCTGTACCTGACCGCGATCTGGGGCGTCTATCTGGTCGGCCTGTCCGCCTGGATCGTGCTGCAGAAGCGCGAGCCGGTGGCCACGCTGAGCTGGCTGCTCGGCCTGGCCGCGCTGCCCTATCTCGGCTTCGTCATCTACCAGGTGTTCGGGCCGCAGAAGATCCAGCGCCACCGGCTGCGCCGCGGCCGCAGCCGGCTGACGCTGAAGGAGCGGCGCCTGGGCCCGCCGGGCGACGAGCTGACCGAGCTGGCGCGCCTGGGCCAGAGCACCACCGGCCTGCCGCCGGCCTCGGCGCGCGAGGTGCGCCTGCTGGTGGACGGCGCGGCCACCTACGCCGCGCTGCTGGAGGACATCCGCAACGCCCGCCACCACATCCACCTGGAGTACTACATCTATCTGCCCGACCGCACCGGCACGGCAATCCGCGACGCGCTGGTCGAGCGCGCGCGCGCCGGGGTGAAGGTGCGGGTGCTGCTCGACGCGGTGGGGTCGAAGGCCAACGCCCGCTTCTTCGCCGAGCTCATCGCGGCCGGCGGCGAGTTCTGCTGGTTCCATCCCGCGCGCTTCGGCCGCATCTGGACCCGCACCTGGGTGAACATGCGCACCCACCGCAAGATCGTGGTCATCGACGGGCGCATCGCCTACACCGGCGGCATCAACGTCACCGACGAGGAGAACGAGTCGCTGCGCGCGGACGCCTACCGCGACCTGCACCTGCGCATCGACGGCGACGCGGCGCACCTGCTGCAGCTGGTGTTCGTGGAGGACTGGATCTACGCCACCGATTCGCGCGAGGTGGTGGCCGAGCTGGCGCGCCACCTGCCCGAGCCGCGCCCGGGACCGATCGCCGCGCAGGTGCTGCCCTCCGGCCCGGACTCGTCCTGGGAGGCGATCCATCGCCTGCACGTGGGCGCGATCCACGCCGCCACCCGGCGCGTCTGGCTGGTCACGCCCTACTTCGTGCCCGGCGAGGCGGCGCTGATGGCGCTGACCTCGGCGGCGCTGGGCGGGCTGGACGTGCGCGTGGTGGTGCCCAGGCGCAGCGACAGCCGCCTGGTGACCCTGGCCGCGCGCTCCTACTACGACGAACTGATGGCCGCCGGGGCCAAGGTCTACGAATACGGCCCGCGCATGCTGCATACCAAGGCGCTGCTGGTGGACGACGAGCTGGCCATGATCGGCACCGCCAACTTCGACATCCGCAGCTTCCGCCTGAACTTCGAGGTCTCGATGCTGTTCCAGGACGCAGGCATCGCCGCCGAGCTGGCGCGCCTGATCGAGGGCGAGCTGGCACACGCGCCGCGCGTGCGCCCGGACCGCCCGCACTCGCTGCTGGGGGTGCGCCTGCCCGAGGCCGTGGCGCGGCTGTTTTCGCCGCTATTGTGACCGCCGCCAACATCCGCGGACGCCGCGGCGGCGGCGGACTCGCAACGCCGCGGCGGCGCCAAGTACACTGATGCGGTGTCCCCCGTGCCGAGGCGCGAGATGATCTGGCTCTACCTGCTGCTGGCCATCGCCGCTTTCGTGGTCGCGCTCAAGACCACCTCGATGGTGCTGGTGATCGTCTGCCTGCTGGCCGCGCTCGGCTTCCTGGTCGCCTGGGTGCTGGGCCTGCTGGCGCAGCGCATCGGCAACCAGAACCGCGACGTGCAGGTCATGCTCGACCCAGACGCCCTGCGCCGCCTGCGCGAGCAGGCCGAGGCCCAGCGCATCAAGACGCCC
This sequence comes from Luteimonas aquatica, assembly GCF_022662575.1. Classification (GTDB taxonomy): domain Bacteria; phylum Pseudomonadota; class Gammaproteobacteria; order Xanthomonadales; family Xanthomonadaceae; genus Luteimonas; species Luteimonas aquatica. The sequence continues at coordinate 45,200 of NZ_JALBFU010000004.1, forward strand.
GACTCGGCGCCGTGAAGGGCGTCGGACAGTCCGGCCATGAGCGGCCGGGCCTTTGCGGAAGGATCCGCGGATGAGCACCGCGCTCAGCGTCAACCTCAACAAGATCGCCGTACTGCGCAACTCCCGCGGTGGGCGCGAACCCGACCTGCTGCACGCCGCGCGCGTCTGCCTGGACGCCGGCGCGCACGGCATCACCGTGCACCCGCGCCCGGACGCGCGCCACGTCCGCGCCGACGACGTGCTGGCGCTGGCCGCGCTCACCCGCGAGTACGGGGTCGAGTTCAACATCGAGGGCAATCCCTTCGCCCCGCCGCGCGAGGGATACCCGGGCTTCCACGCCCTGTGCGCGCAGGCGCGCCCGGCGCAGGCCACCCTGGTGCCCGACGGCGACGCCCAGCTGACCTCCGACCACGGCTTCGATTTCCGGCGCGACGCCGAGACGCTGCGGCCCCTGGTGGCCGCGCTCAAGGCTTCGGGCTGCCGGGTGAGCCTGTTTGCCGATCCCGGCGCCGACATCGCCCGCGCCGCGGCGATCGGTGCCGACCGCATCGAGCTGTACACCGGCCCCTACGCGGAGGCCTTCGCCGCCGGCGCCGCCGCCGATCGCCTGCCGGCCTATGCCCGCACCGCCCGCGACGCGCGCCAGGCCGGGCTCGGCGTGAACGCCGGCCACGATCTGAACCAGGCCAACCTGGCCGCGTTCCTGGCCGGCGTGCCGGGCGTGGACGAAGTCTCGATCGGCCACGCCCTGATCGGCGAGGCGCTTTACGACGGCCTGGAGACGACGGTCAAGCGCTACCTCGCCCTCGTCTCGGGCTGAGCGCTCAGCGCCGCACGAACCCGACCTGGTCCAGGTCCGCGGACTCGGCGGCCGCCAGCACCTTCGCCACGACGTCGTAGTCGGCATCGCCGCTGGCGTCGATCTGCAGCTTGGGCGCGTTGCGCGGATCGCGCTGGACCTCGGCCCGCATCATCTCGCCCAAGGCCGTGAGCGGCGTCGGGTTGCCGTTCCAGAACACTTCGCCGGCGGCGTCCACGCGCAGCTCGATCGGCGTGGAAGGCGGTGGCCGCGGCGTATCCGGCGGCACCGCCTGCGGCAGGGTCAGCGGGATCGCCCGCGTGGCGATCGGCGCGGCGATCATGAAGATCACCAGCAGGACCAGCATCACATCCACCAGCGGGGTGATGTTGATCGTGGCCATGCTGCGCTGCACGCTACCGTTGGAGAACGCCATGACGCACCTCGCTTCCGGTTGGGACCCGATTTCACGCTACACCCGGCCGTTCGGGGCCGCAAGCGGCCGCCCACCCCCATTTCCGTCCGCCGGCAGGACGCCGCCGAGGCAAGCCGGCGTTTGCGCCCCCGGCGTCCGGCCATAAAAAAACGCCGCCCGGCGAGGGCGGCGCTGAATAGGTAAGCGTCCGGCCGGCGCGCTGCGGTGCGCCGGCGGGGTTTTACTTTTTGACGAAACCGATCTTCTGCATCTGCGCGTTCTTGGCGCTGGCCAGGACCTTGGCGAGAAGGCCGTAATCGGCGTCCTCGTTGACGTCGATCTCCAGCGTCGGCTGGTTGTTGACGTCGCGCTGCACCTCGGTTTCCATCATGTTGCGCAGCGCCGAGATCGGGGTCGGGCTGTTGTTCCAGTACACCTGTCCCGAGGCGTCGATGCGCAGGCTGATCGGCGGCGGCGGGTCTTTCAGGTTCTGCGGCGGGTTGAGCGAACGCTGCGGCAGGTCGATGTCGATCGGATAGGACATCATCGGCGCCGTCATCATGAAGATGATCAGCAGCACCAGCATCACGTCCACGAGGGGCGTGACGTTGATGTTGGCCATGGGGCCGCCGGTAGAGCCGGAACTGAATGCCATGGTCGTGTTTCCTCAGTTGCCCTGTTCCTTGGTGGCGACGAAACCGACCTTGCGCATGCCCTGGCCCTGCGCGGTGTTCATCACTTCGTTGATGAAGCGGAACTTGGTGGTCTTGTCGCCGCGGACGCGGATTTCCGGTTGCGGGGTCTTCTGCGCCTCGACCGAGAAACGGCTCTCCATCACCCCGCGATCGACCGGCTGGTCGTTCCAGTAGAGCGAGCCGTCTTCAGTCACCGCAATCGTGATGGGCTGCGTCTTCGGCGTCTCGTCGTCGATCTTGTCGAGATTCGCCTGGGGCAGTTCCACCTTGATCTTGTGCGACATCAGGGGCGCCGTGATCATGAAGATGATCAGGAGCACCAGCATCACGTCCACGAGGGGCGTGACGTTGATCTCGGACATCGGTGCGCCGCTGTCGTCGCCGGTACTGAAGGCCATGGTCGGGCTCCGTCAGGAATCAGGATACGTACGACGCGATCAGCGCTTGACCGGGACTTCGCCGACGCGAGCGCCGGTGGCGAAGAAGTCGTGCAGGTCGTGCGCGAAGGTGTCGAACTTGTTGTTGGTGATGCGGTTCAGGCGGACGAAGAAGTTGTAGCCGAGCACCGCCGGGATCGCCACGAACAGGCCGACCGCGGTCATGATCAGCGCCTCGCCCACCGGGCCGGCGACCGCGTCGATCGAGGCCTGGCCACCGGCGCCGAGGCGGATCAGCGCGCCGTAGATGCCCCACACGGTGCCGAGCAGGCCGACGAACGGCGCGGTCGAACCGACGGTGGCGAGCACGGTCAGGCCGCTCTCAAGCTTCATGGACTCGCGGGTCACGCCCTGGCGCAGCGCGCGGTCGACGAACTCGGAACGGTTCAGCGACTCGACCAGGCGCGAGCCCTCGTGACGCTGGTGGTGCGCGGCGGCCTGGGCGGCGTCGAGCGCGATCTTGGAGAAGGGCTCGCTCTTGGGCTGCTCTTCCATGTGGCGGATCGCGTCCTGCGCGTTCGGGGTTTCCCAGAACGTGGTGGTGACCGAGTCGCCGCGGCGACGCAGGTTCAGGTTCTTGATGAAGTTGACGACGATCCAGTAGATCGACATCACCGACATCAGCACCAGAGTGATCGTCACGACCCACTGGACGATGTGCTGTCCCGGGTTGGTGACCATTTCGTTGATCAGATGGTCGACGCCCATCTGGGACAGAGCAGCGGCGGCGTCGCCTCCAGAGGGGGCGGCGGCGGGCGCGGTGGTGGGTTCCTGCAGCATGACGCTTACCTTTGTGGATGTTGTGGTTTGGATTTAAGTGGAACGATGAAGCGGGTGTTGCGAAAGGATTCGGGGCGATCCGGGCGGATCAACCCAGGGCCCTATCAGCCCAGGTTGAAGTCGACCGGGACGCGGACGCGGCCGGCGGCCTTCTGGCCGTTGACCACCGAGGGATTGAACCGCCACTTGCGCGCGGCTTCCATCGCGGCGCGATCGAGATCGCGGTTGCGGCTGGACTTCTCCACCGACACGTTGGTGACGTTGCCGCTGGCATCGACGTCGATGATCAGGATCACCGTGCCCTCGATGCCGGCGCGAACGGCCGCCGGCGGATACTTCGGCGGGTTCATGTTCTTGGAGGAGATGTCGACGCTGGCGCCGATGTCCGGCTGCGCCGCGGGCGGCGAAGGCGGAGCCGGCGGCGGCGCCGGGGTATCCATCGGCGAGGGCGTGTCGACGACGATCGGCGGCTCTTCCGGCGGCGGCGGGATCGGCGTGGGCTGCGGCGGCGCCAGCTGCTTGATCTCCTGCGGCTTGGGCGGCTCGGGCGGCGGCGGCGGAGGGGGCGGCGGCGGCGGCGGCGGCTCGATGATCACCACGCTGGTGACATCGTCCTTCTCTTCGGGACCGCCGGGGGGCGCCACCGGCGCCATCAGGAGCAGCAGCGCACCGACGTGCACGGCGATCGCCAGGGTGATGCCGGCAATGCGCGGCCAGTTCAGACCGTCGTCGTCGTCGCGGTCGTCGTGCTTGGAATGAATCGGCAACTGTTCCGTCATGCGCAGCAGGCTCGATAGTGGCCGGACGCCGCAGCGCACCGGGTGTTGTTGAACCGGGGCCTAAACATGGCCACGGGAACCTCTAAGCTTATACCAATCGATGGCAGCGATACCAACCGCTGCCGCTTCACCGCAGCCATCAGCCCCCCTTCAAAGCCAGGATTTTCTTGGCTTCTTCGGGCTTCTTCAGACCTTTGTCGAGCGCCTGCTGCGCCGCCTTCTTGGCCTCGCCGATATTGCCGTTCTGCCAGTACACCCGTGCCAGGTTCAGGAACGTCTCACCGTCCGGGGAGAGCGGGGCCGCCTTCTTGTAGGCCTCGATGGCCTGCGGGATCTGATCGGAGAAATAGTAGGCCTGGGCCAGCGCCAGGTTCGGCTGGTAGTCGGTTGGCTTGAGGATGCCCTTCTGGAAGCCGTCCTCGATGACCGCGATGGCCTCCTTCTCCTTGTTCTCGGTGTTGAGATAGGTGGCGTAGAGGTTGCGGTACTGCTTTTCGTCGGTGAGCTGCCCGGCGGCGCGCATCTTCTCCAGCAGCGCGATCGCCTTGTCGTTCTGGCCGGCCTGCATGTAGATGGCGGCCATGTTGTTCTGCAGCTTCAGGTCGTTCGGGTTCTTGGCCAGCAGGCCTTCGGCGACCTTGGCGGCCTCCTCCGGCTTGTCGCTGTCGAAGTAGGCGGCCATCAGCACCTGCTGCCAGTCGGGCTTGGCGGCGTCGCCGGCGCTGTCGATGCCCTGCTTGAGCGCGGTGATCGCCTCGGGGTAGCGCTCCAGGCGATACAGGATGTTGCCTCTGGTCACCAGGTACTCGGGCTTCTGGGCCTTGGTTTCGGCCAGGAACTTGTCCAGGGTGGCCAGCGCCTCGGCGTACTGCTCGTCCTGCATCTGCAGCTGGGCGAGCATGAACATCGCCTGGTAGTGGCCGTTGTTGTCCAGCGCATTGGCCTCGATGGCCTGCTGCAGGTACTTCTTGGCCGCCGCCGAGTCGTCCTGGCCGTAGGCGGCCTGGGCGGCGATCTGGTTGGCGAAGGCGCGCTCGTAGGCGTTGGCCTTCTCGTCGGCGATGATCGCGTCGGCGGCCGCGCGCGCCTCGGCTTCCTTGTTGTCGTTGTACAGGTCCAGCATCTTCTGCATCTTCGAGGCCATCTTGGAAGCCTTGGCTTCCGGGGCCTTGCGCTCGGCCTGCGGGTAGAGCTCCTCGGCCTTGCCCGACTTCTGGGACTGCCGGTCGCGGCGGCTGCCGCTGTCGGATTGGGCGAGGGTTTCCGAGGTGGCGAACAGCAGCAGCACCGAGACGATGGCTGCGCTCAGCGCGTGCTTGCGGGCCTTGTTGGACATGGACATCACCAGGACGAAGGGGCGGATCGGGGAACCCGTCGCGGAGCCGGGGGTGCGAACCCTAGCAGAATCGGCCGCGACAAGCGCTATGTGAATTTAACGTGAGCTTCATCTGTCATGGCCATGACAAAAAATGTCATGGCGTTGTCATCGCGACGCGAATAAATGAACACGGATTTTGTTGCGCCGCAACAAACCCGGATAGGCCGAATTCCCGGGTTTTTCGGGGCTGCGCGCGCAAACGAAACCTCGAGACGCCCGGCCTTTCGCCCTGCCCGCGGCCGGAACTGCGCAGACCCAAACGAGGAAGCGCGCATGATCGGAACTGCGCCGCATGGCCGCCGATGTCCGGGCGCCGGCGACCGGTAGCGGCCTTGCGCGCGGATCCGCGGCTCACCCGCACTTGGGCTTGCGGCCGGCGGCGCGCGCCTGCTCGTACACCGGCACCAGGGCGGTGGCGCGGCCCTGCAGTTCGCCGATGCGCGCCTGCGGATCCGGGTGGGTGGAGAGCCATTGCGGCGGGCGGCTGCCGCCGGCGGCGATCATGTTCTGCCAAAGGTTCACGGCCTGGCGCGGATCGAAGCCGGCCTTGGCCATCAGCTGCTGGCCGACCACGTCGGCCTCGCTTTCCTGGGTGCGCGAATTGGGCAGCAGGAACAGGCCCTGCGCGGCCATCCCGCCGAACTGGTTGGTGGCGCTGGCCGCGCCCTCGCCGTAGCGGGCGCCGAGCACCGCGCCGACGATGCTCAGCCCGGTCTGCGCGCCCATCTGCCGGGTGATGCGCTCGTTGTGGTGGTTGGAGATGACGTGGCCGATCTCGTGGCCGATCACCGCCGCCAGCTGGTCCTGGTTCTTGGCCACGCCGAAGATGCCGGTATAGACGCCGACCTTGCCGCCGGGCAGGGCGAAGGCATTGGGGTCCTTGTCGACGAACACCGCGGTTTCCCAGCCGGTGGACCGCCACTGCGGCGGCAGCTCGCGCACCAGGTCGTTGACCACGCAGCGCACGTAGGCGACCTGCTTGCTGTCCTTGCTTTGCGGCTGCTTGGCCTTCTGCTCGGCGAAGGCCTGCAGACCCATCTGGTTGAGCTGCTGCTGCGAGACCGCGCCCACGTACTGGGTGCGGCCGGTCGGCGACTTGGTCGTGGCGCAGCCGGCGAGCAGGGCCGCCACGGCGGCGGCGAGCAGGGCGTTCTTCATCGACAATCTCCCCGTTTCAGATTGATCCGCTGAGGTTGATCCGCGGCCGATTATGGGCGGATTCGCATGCGGCCGACGTGCCGGGGCCGGCGCCGGATAGGCAACGATTCAACTTTCCCGCGTGCTATAAGCCGCCCTGTCCATCCGGGGAGGAAAAGCCATGCTGCGTTCATTTGCCGTTCTGTCCATATTGGCGGGCCTGGCCTTCGCCGGCCCGGCCAAGGCCGCGCAGAGCTTCGACAGTTGCGCGGGCTTCATCGACAGCCTGCCGGCCACCATCACCACCCCGGGCACCTGGTGCCTGCGCAAGGACCTGTCCACCGCGGCGCGGCAGGGCGGCGCCATCACGGTGAACGCGGACCGGGTCATCCTCGACTGCAACGATTTCAAGCTCGAGGGCACCGCCGGCCTCGTCACCAACGCCTCGGGCATTCTTTCCAGCAACAACGCCCGCCGCGGCATCATCGTCCGCAACTGCCAGGTGCAGGGCTTCCGCTACGGCATCGCGCTGCTGGGCTCGCACCACATCGTGGAAGACAGCCGGATCGAGGACGCCTATTACGTCGGCATCGCCACCAACGGCAGCACCAATACCGTGCGCGGCAATACCGTGCGCAGGATCGGCGGCAACCCCTATGTCATCGGTCCGAGCAGTCGCCGGGCAATCGGCATCAGCATGTTCGGACCCCATGCCTTCGCCTCGAACAACACGGTCGCCGAAGTGGACGCGGGGTTGAATGGCGGCATGGGCGGGGATTACTCGACGGGCATCATGATGTCGGGCGTGGTCGAGAACAACCGCGTCCTCGACATCGCGTTCATCGCCGCGGGGCTGCACATCATGGGCGCGGGTTCGGTGGTTCGCGGCAACCATGTCTCGGGCGGGTCCGCGGAGTCGGGCTCGGGCATCTTCTGCGATAGCGAGCGGAACCTGCTGCGCAACAATGACGTGGACGGTTACGAGTACACGTTTTTCCGCTGCACCCAGCCCGCGCCCTGATCCCGGCGGAGTGCCGGGCGGCGGCGATCAACCGGCGCCCAGCACCAGCAGGGCGACCAGATTGTTGCCCGCGTGCAGCGCGATCGGCGCCCACAGGGTGCCGGTGCGGCGGTAGACCCAGGCCAGGATGACGCCCATCAGCGCGTAGTTGAGCCACAGCAGCGCGGCCGCGGCCGGCAGGCTGGTGCTCTGGCCCGGGATCTCGTGCGCCAGCGCGAACAGCGCGCCGCTGAGCAACGCGCCCAGCCACGGGCGCCCGGCCGCCCACAGCCGCCCGAACAGCACGCGGCGGAACAGCAGCTCCTCGTACATCGGCGCCAGCAGCACCGCGAACGCCCACAGCAACACCGGATAGCGCTCGGCCACGGCGCGCAGGATCTCGAGATTGGCCGGCATCGCGTTCGGATCCAGGCGCGTGACCCAGGCCTCGATGCCGATGCTCAGGCCCAGCAGCACCGGCAACGCCAGCAGGACCACGCCCCAGGTGCCAGGCCGGCGCGCCGCGCGCGCGGAGGCCGCCCGCTCCCCGGGCGTGGCGCGGCGGCGCCAGAGATAGGTGACCAACGATGCCGAGAGCATGCCCAGCAGCGCCATGGCCAGGGTGGCCAGCGGACCGGGCTGGCCGATGGCGGCCGCGTCGAAGGCGCCGCCCCGGGCCGCGAGTTCGACGCCGCGCCATACGCCCCAGGCGGTGCCGAAGGCGAAGCTCACCGCGAGGAGGATCGCCGCGGCGATCAGCGCGTCGAGGAAGAACGCCAGCAGCGGCGAGGAGCGCCGCGGCGGTGCGAGCGGCGCGGCCGGCGGCAATGCGGGCGGTTCGGGACGAACGATCTCGGGGGTGGCATCCATGCGCGGGGCCTGTTCGGGTCGTCGGCGATCTTAATCGAGCCGCCTTGTCCGCGCCGCGCCCCCGGCGCGGCAGGGTTGCCGCAACGACGCCTTCCCATGCCCGCCGCGCAGCGCGCGCCGCACCGGGCTACACGTCGAGGTTCGCCACCTTCAGGGCGTTGTCCTCGATGAACTCCCGGCGCGGCTCGACCACATCGCCCATCAGCGTGGAGAAGATCTGGTCCGCGGCCACCGCGTCCTCGATCTTCACCTGCAGCAGGCGGCGCGTCTCCGGATTGACCGTGGTGTCCCACAGCTGTTCCGGGTTCATCTCGCCCAGGCCCTTGAAGCGCTGGATCTGCCGGCCCTTCTTCGCCTCCTCCAGCAGCCAGGCCTGCGCCTCGGCGAAGCTGGCCACCGGCTGCGCGCGGTTGCCGCGCACGATCTGCGCGCCTTCGCGGATCAGGCCGTGCAGCAGCGAGGCGGCATCGCGCAGCGGGCGCAGCTCGCCGCCCTCGAAGACCGACAGCGGCAGCACCTGCACCAGCTCCTCGCCCATGTGCCGGCGGGTGACCAGCAGCGCCGCCGGCTGCGCTTCGCCGCCGCCCTGCAGGCGCAGCGCGTAGCGCGGCTTGCCGAGGCCGCTGCGGTTGATGCGCGCCTCGAGCGCGTCGAGTTCGTGGCGCTCGTCGGTGTTGGCCGCCAGGTGCCGGGCGTCGAGCGGCGTGAAGTCGATCAGCGCCTCGAGCACGCTCGGATCGTAGCGATGCGCGTTGCGGGCGATGGTCTCGCGCGCGCCGGCGTAGGCCAGCAGCAGCTTCTCCAGCGCCGCGCCCTCGATCGCCGGCTCGCCGGCGGCGGGGATGAGCGATGCGCCTTCGACCGCGCTGTTGGCCAGGTACGCGTCCAGCGCCGCGTCGTCCTTCAGGTACATCTCGTTCTTGCCCTGCTTGATCTTGTACAGCGGCGGCAGGCCGATGTAGACGTGGCCGCGCTCGATCAGCTCCGGCATCTGTCGGTAGAAGAAGGTCAGCAGCAGGGTGCGGATGTGCGAGCCGTCCACGTCCGCGTCGGTCATCAGGATGATGCGGTGGTAGCGCAGCTTGTCCGGGTTGTACTCGTCCTTGCCGATGCCGGTGCCGAGCGCGGTGATCAGGGTGCCGACCTCGGCGCTGCCGAGCATGCGGTCGAAGCGCGCGCGCTCGACGTTGAGGATCTTGCCCTTGAGCGGCAGGATCGCCTGGGTCTTGCGGTTGCGGCCCTGCTTGGCCGAGCCGCCGGCCGAGTCGCCCTCGACGATGAACAGCTCCGAGAGCGCCGGGTCCTTCTCCTGGCAGTCGGCGAGCTTGCCCGGCAGGCCGGCGATATCCAGCGCGCCCTTGCGGCGGGTCAGGTCGCGGGCCTTGCGCGCGGCCTCGCGGGCCCGCGCGGCATCGACGATCTTGGCAGTGATGGCGCGCGCTTCCAGGGGGTGTTCCTGCAGGAACTCCTCCAAACGTGCGCCGAACGTGCTCTCAACGACCGGCCTCACCTCCGAGGAGACGAGCTTTTCCTTGGTCTGCGACGAGAAGCTCGGGTCGGGCACCTTCACCGACAGCACCGCGATCAGGCCCTCGCGCATGTCGTCGCCCGAGAGCGTGACCTTGGCCTGCTTGGCGATGCCGTTCTGTTCGATGTAGTTGGTCAGCGTGCGCGTGAGCGCGGCGCGGAAGCCGATCAGGTGGGTGCCGCCGTCCTTCTGCGGGATGTTGTTGGTGAAGCAGAACATCGTTTCCTGGTAGGCGTCGGTCCATTGCAGGGCGACGTCGACGGTGATGCCGTTCTGCTCGCCGGTCACCGAGATCACGTTCGGGTGCAGCGGGTTCTTCAGCTGCGCCAGGTGCTCGACGAAGCTGCTGATGCCGCCGGCGTACTGGAACACGTCGCGGCGTCCGCTCTCGTGGCCGGCGCTGGCACGCTCGTCGCTGAGCGTGATCTTCACGCCGGAGTTGAGGAACGACAGCTCGCGCAGTCGCTTGGCCAGGATGTCGTAGTGGAATTCGATGTCGGTGAAGGTCTCCGCCGACGGCCAGAAGCGCACCAGGGTGCCGCGCTTGCCGTCCGAGGGCCCGACCGTCGCCAGCGGCGCCAGCGGCTCGCCCATGGCGTATTCCTGCTGGTGGTGGCTGCCGTCGCGCCAGATGTCCAGGGTGAGCCTGGACGAGAGCGCGTTGACCACCGACACGCCCACGCCGTGCAGGCCGCCGGACACCTTGTAGCTGTTGTCGTCGAACTTACCGCCGGCGTGCAGCTGGGTCATGATGACCTGCGCCGCCGAGACGCCTTCTTCCTTGTGGATGTCCACCGGAATGCCGCGGCCGTTGTCGAACACGCTCACCGAGCCGTCCTCGTGGATGTTCACGATGACATCGTCCGCGTGGCCGGCCAGGGCCTCGTCGATGGCGTTGTCGACCACCTCGAACACCATGTGGTGCAGGCCGGTCCCGTCGTGCACGTCGCCGATGTACATGCCGGGGCGCTTGCGCACCGCGTCCAGGCCGCGCAGCACGGTGATCCGGCTGGAATCGTAGGTCGAGGGACCTGGGGTCGAATCGGAAAAGGTTTCGTCGGTCATTCGCGTGTTCGGGCTCGCAAGCCGGTATCGGCGACGCAATCGTCGCCGACACATTAGCTATAGGAATCGAAGCGCGAATTATAGCAGGACGCCGGGGGTCCGAAGGCCGTCCGGGCAGGCGGCGCGGGCGTTGCGGACAGCGCGTTTATTTCGCATAAAACATCCACGATGGCGGCGGCGCAATAATTGCCACCGACTTGGACAGTCCAATAGAGTGGCGTTGCCGTTCCTCATGCTTCCGGTTTTCCACAGGAGACGCTGACATGACCTTTCTGCGCAGCACGCTGGCCTCGCTCGTCGCCGCCCCCTTGCTCTGCCTCGGCCTGGCCACGCCGGCCTCGGCCGGCACCTGTCCCGCTATCGGCAAGACCTGGTACAGCAACTACAACTGCAACACCGCCGCCGGCGGCAGCCACCAGGCCTGCGACAAGTTCGTGGTGACCGGCCGAGACCCCACCCACGGGATTTACGCCGTGGCGCACTACAAGAACGGCTATTACCAGTGGTACAAGGTCTCGCAGACCATTCGCTACTGCTGATCGAGGCTGTTTTTGATCCCATGCGCGTTTCGCCGGTAGCGGCGGATCGCGAGCAAAGGGCCGGCCCCGGGTTCCGGGCACCAGCCGTCTGAACCACTCGGTCCCGCCGGGATCGGGTGGTTTTTGCCTTCAGGCCTGCAAACCGGGTAATCCTGGCGCCGCGTTGATCGCGGACAGTCCTGCTGCGCGTGTCAGGGTGCCGGTGGCGGCTTCGGCCCGGATCAGGCCGGCGGATCGCTATGCACGAGCCCTTGTTCCACGTGGAACCTTGCCAGGGCAAGGCCCAGATCGACCAGGGGCGCAGGCGGCTGCGTGCCCGTCACGATGACCTGCGCTCCACTGGTCGCCAACCGGTCCAGCAGACGGCGTTGATGGGCCTGATCCAGTTCGGACGCCAGATCGTCCAGCAGCAGCACCGGCCACTCGCCGCGCTGCGCCACGTAATGCTCCGCCTGGGCCAGCATGCAGCTCAGCGCGGTGAGCTTGGCCTGGCCCCGCGACAGGGTTTCCCCGTTCGGCAGGGCCGCATGGCGGACCCGCCAATCGGCACGATGCGGTCCGACCGAGGTATAGCCGGCGGCCAGATCCCGGTCGCGGGCCAGGAGCAGGGCATCGGCCAGGGACATGTCCTCGCGGCGCCAGCCGGGCAGGAAATCCAGGCTGGCCAAGCCAAGCGCCGGGGCCAGCGCCGCCGAGGCGGGTTGCAGGGCCTGCTGCAGCTGCTCCAGGTAGCGCTGGCGCTGGCGGGTCATCGGTTCGCCGGCCTCGGCCAGCTCGTGGTCCCAGGCATCGAGCTGCGCGTCCCCGGCCCGGTGCCGGGCCGAGCCGCCGCGCTGCTTGAGCAGGCTGTTGCGCTGCTTCAGCGCCCGGGCATAGCGCCGCCACGACGGCAGGAACTCGGGTTCCACGTGGAACAATCCCCAATCCAGGTAGCGCCGCCGCGGTTCGCCGCCGCCGCTGACCAGGGCATGGCTGCCGGGTTCGAAGGTCACCGCCGCCAGCGCCGCGCACAGCTCGCCCAGCTGCCCAACCGAGGCGCCGTCCAGGCGGCCCTCCCAGGCCTGCCCGCTATGGCGCAGGCCGACCTTGCGCGGCCGCGCGCCGGCGTCCTCCCACCACTCGGCATAGACCTCCAGCGCCGGCTCCCCGCTACGGATCAGGCCATCGCGGACCCGGCCGCGGAAGCTGCGGCCATAGGCCAGCAGGTGGATCGCCTCCAGCACACTGGTCTTGCCGGCGCCGTTGTCGCCTGTAATCAGGTTCAGGCCGGGCGCGGGCGCCAGCGAAACGTCGCCGAAGCGCCGCAGCCCGCGGATGTCGAGGCGGGTCAGGCGCATGGGGCGCGCAAGGGAGCAGGGCGCACGGCGGGCCGACGCGTGGCAGTGGGGGTGGGGTGCATGAGGGCCTCCATCCTAGCGGCATCCGCCGAAAACCAAGACGCCCGGAAACCCGGGCGTCGTTGATGTTCCACGTGGAACATTCTTGCCGGATCCGGCCAGGCCGGATCCCGGGGCGGGGTGGCCATCAGAGCCGCAGCGGCATCACCACATGGCGGCACTTCTCGCTCGCCGCCTCGCGCACCAGGGCCGAGGAGTTGGCATCGCGCAGCATCAGCACCACGTGCTCGTCGCGCAGGGCGGTGAGGGCGTCCTGCAGGTAGTTAACGTTGAAGCCCACGGCCAGGCCGTCGACCTTGGTATCGGCCTCGACTTCTTCCTGCGCCTCTTCCTGCTCGGGGTTGTGCGCGTTGATCTTCAGCAGGCCCGGGGACACTTCCAGGCGTACGCCGCGGTACTTCTCGTTGGACAGGATCGCCACGCGCTGCAGCGCCGCGCGCAGCACCTCGCGCTCGATCCGCACCTCGCGGTCGGCGCCGATCGGGATCACCGCCTCGTAGTCGGGGAAGCGGCCGTCGATCAGCTTGCTGGTGAAGGTGACATCGTCGCGCTTGACGCGGATATGGCTGCGGCCCATCTCCAGCTCCAGCGAACGGTCGCCGCCCTCGAGCAGGCGCTGCAGTTCCTGCACGCCCTTGCGCGGCACGATGATCTGGCGCTTGGCCTGCACCGGCACGTCCAGCGCCGACTCGCACAGCGCCAGGCGATGACCGTCGGTGGCCACGCAGCGCAGGCGCTTGTCGCCCAGGTCGAACAGCAGGCCGTTGAGGTAGTAGCGCACGTCCTGCTGCGCCATCGCGAAGGCGGTGCGCTCGATGAGTTCCTTCAGCGCCGCCTCGGCGACCGAGACGCGCTCGGTGGCCTCGACCTCGTCCACCGACGGGAAGTCGTTGGCCGGCAGGCTGGCCAGGGTGAAGCGGCTGCGGCCGGCCTGCACCGTGATCTTGTCGCCGGCCTGCGACACCGTGACCTTGCTGCCGTCGGGCAGGGCGCGGACGATGTCGAACAGCTTGCGGGCCGGGATCGTGGTCTCCCCGTCCTTGGCGTCGTCGACCGCGCTGCGCGCGACCATTTCCACTTCCAGGTCGGTGCCGGTGAGCGAGAGCTGTCCGCCCTTCACCTGCACCAGCAGGTTGGCCAGGACGGGCAGGGTCTGACGCCGCTCGACGACGTTGACGACCTGGCCCAGGGGTTTCAAAAACACTTCGCGCTGCAGACTGAAACGCATGCTTCTCAAGTCCCCTATGGCCATGCTCTAAGGATTGGATAAATACAAAAGCAGGTGGTGCTGGTGTCGCGAAAAGCCGTTGGTAACACAACTAACACATTGATTCTAAACGATATTTTCGGAAAACAGAGCCGTTGATAAACGCCGATCGGCTTCCGGACAAGTTGTGGATAACTTCGCGGGCGCCGGCGCGGGCGCCAGTTGTCCACAGCTTGTCCCGGAGTGATACAGGCCTTCCGGCTGGCGTCCCCGCGCGCTCATTCGCTGAGCTTGCGGATCAGCTTGTCCCAGTCCTCGCGCAGCTTGCCGTCGGTCTCCAGCAGGGTCCGGATCTGGCGACAGGCGTGCAGGACGGTGGTGTGGTCGCGACCCGCGAAGGCGTCGCCGATCTCGGGCAGGCTGTGTTCGGTCAGCTCCTTCGCCAGCGCCATCGCCACCTGTCGGGGGCGGGCCAGCGAACGGGTCCGGCGCTTGGACAGCAAATCCTTGATCTGCAATCCGTAATAGTCTGCCACGACCTTCTGGATATTGGGGATGCCGATCGCCTGCTGCTGGGCGCGCAGTAGGTCGCGCAGCGTCTCCTGGGCGAACTCGGGGGTGATCGCGCGCCCGGTGAAGTTGGCGCGCGCGGCCAGCGTGTTGAGCGCGCCTTCCAGGTCGCGCACGTTGCTGCGCATCTTCTTGGCGAGCAGGAAGGCGACGTCCTCGGGGATCTCCGCGCCGCGCTCGCGCGCCTTGGACAGCACGATCTGCGCGCGCGTCTCGAAGTCCGGCGGATCGATCGCCACCGACAGGCCCCAGGCCAGGCGCGACTTCAGCCGCGGCTCCAGGCCCTCCACCTCTCTCGGATAGCGGTCGCAGGTCATGATGATCTGCTGCTTGCCGTCGAAGAGCGAGTTGAAGGTGTGGAAGAACTCCTCCTGGGTGCGGTCCTTGCCGGCGAAGAACTGGATGTCGTCGATCAGCAGCGCGTCGATCTGCTGGAACTGGCGCTTGAACTGGTCGGCCGACTTCTCCTGCAGCGCGCGGAAGAAGGCGCTGTAGAATTGTTCCGAACGCAGGTACAGCACGCGCGCGCCGGGGTTGATGCGGCGCATCTCGTTGCCGGCGGCGAACATCAGATGGGTCTTGCCCAGGCCGGTGCCGCCGTAGAGCAGCAGCGGATTGTGGGCGCGGTCGCCGGGCTTCTGCGCGGCCTGCCAGGCGGCGGCGCGGCCGAGCTGGTTGCTGCGGCCCTCGACGAAATTGTCGAAGCTGTAATGCTCGTCGAGATTGCCGGAAAACGCCTCGCCGCCGGCAACCTCGCGCAGCAGCGGCCGCGGGATCGCGGCCGGCGGCGCGCTCGCCGCGCGCGGCAGCGAGCCGATTTCGAGCGTGACTTCCGAGGACCCGGCGAAATGGTCGAGCAGTTCGCGGATGCGTGCGAGATAGCGCGTGCGCACCTCGTCGCGGACGAAGGCGTTGGGCGCGTACAGCACCGTGGCGTCGTCGCGCCAGGTCGCCTGCAGCGGCTTGAGCCAGGTGTGCACGTCCTCGGCCGGAAACTCGGCCTCCAGGCGTTCCAGGCAGCGCGGCCAGGCGTCGGGGTGGGAAGTCAGACTCATCAGAGACGGATTGATCGAAGCAGATTTGGAGCGAGCAGATCGGAGCGAAGCAGGCATCGCGCGGCGTCGTGGCACGCCGCGGCGGAGCGAAGCAGACTATCACCGGGGCAGGGACGGCGCACCTGCGCAGGACGGCGGAATCGCGGTGCCCGCGCGGCATCGCCGGACGCGATCCATGCGGCGGCGACGAATCTCGCGCCGCTGCGCCCGGCCGCATGCCGGGGCCGCCACCGGGCCCGGGAGGGCGATGCGCGGCCCGCGGCGCCCGCTTTCCCTTCGGACAGGGTCGGCTTGACGCTGCCGCCGGCGGCTCGCTAAAATAGTCGGTCTTGCTCTCCGAATCTGGCTCCAGCCATGGCCACCAAGCGCACCTACCAACCCAGCAACCTCAAGCGCAAGCGCGACCACGGCTTCCGTGCCCGCATGAAGACCGCCGACGGCCGCAAAGTGCTGGCCCGCCGCCGCGCCAAGGGCCGCAAGCGCCTGACTGCCTGACGGCAGCTTCAGCGCCGGGCGCCGGCCTTCGCAGGCCACGGACGCCCCGGCTCCCGACAGTGTCGCTGACATGACCGCCGGCCTCCCGCCCCAGGCGCGGGTCCGCGCGCGCGCCGATTTCGACCGCATCTTCCAGCAAGGCCGCCGCACGGCCTCGCCGCTGTTCGCCCTGCACGTGTGCGAGGACGCGCAGCCGGCCCGGCTGGGACTGGCGGTCTCGCGCAAGGTCGATCCCCACGCCGTCGGCCGCAACCGCATCAAGCGCGTGCTGCGCGACACCTTCCGCCGGGTCCGTGCCCAGTTGCCGCCTGGCGGCTACGTGGTGGTAGCGCGTCCGCCCGCCGCGAAAAGCGACAACCCGGCGCTGCGCGCCGCGCTGCTGCAGCTGTTGCGGCGCGCCGGCGCATTGCCCGCGTCGCCGGGCGGCGGCACAATTCCTCCCGCAGCCCCGTCTGCCGACTCCCCTTCCCGTCCTGCGTCGGATCCCTCCGACGGCCCAAGCCTGCCTGCCTGATGAATCCGACTCGTACCGTTTTGATCTTCGCCTGGCTGATGGTGGCCGTGTTGTTGTGGATGGAATGGGGCAAGGAGCGCAATGCGCCGCCGCCGCCGACCGCGCAGGCCGCCTCCGGCGCCGCGATCCCCTCGCTGGTGCCGGGCGAGGTCGCCTCGACGGTGCCCAGCGCCACGCCCGCCGTGCCCACGGCCGCGCCGACCGCCGCCGCCACGCCGGTCGCCCAGCCTTCGGCCGCCGCCGGCCCGCGCGTGACGATCACCACCGACGTGCTGCGCCTGCGCCTGGACGGCGGCAACATCTTCGACGCCGAACTGCTGCAGTACCCGCAAAGCCGCGACGCCGGCAGCCCGCCGGTGAAGCTGTTCGACGAAACGCCCGCGCACTACTACGTCGCGCAGAGCGGCTGGATCGGCCAGAACGGCGCCACCGCGCCCAGCCACGTCAGCGGCTTCGTGCCCGAACAGGCCGGCAATGCCGACATCAAGCTCGGCACCGGGCAGAGCGAGCTCTCGGTGCCCTTCGTGTGGAAGAGCGCCGACGGCGTGACCATCCGCCGCGTGTGGACGGTCAAGCGCGGCAGCTACGTGATCGGGGTGCGCGACGAGGCCGTCAACGGCGGCGCCAAGCCCTGGCAGGGCTACATCTACCGCCAGCTGGCGCGCATTCCGCCGGAAGCCAAGAGCGGCATGACCAATCCGGAGTCGTACAGCTTCGCCGGCGCCAAGTGGTACAACACCCAGGGCGATTACGACGGCCGCCGCTACAAGGACTTCGTCGACGACGGCCCGCTGGACATCACCGTCACCGGCGGCTGGATCGCCTTGCTGCAGCACCACTTCTTCACCGCGTGGATCCCGCAGCACGACCAGGACTCGCGCTTCAGCCTGGTGCGCGAGGGCAGCGTGGACAGCATCCGCTCCACCGGTCCCGGCTTCGCGCTCAAGCCCGGCGAGAAGGGCGAAAGCCAGGCGCGGCTGTGGGTCGGGCCGAAGCTGGTCTCGCAGATCAACGCGCAGGGCGTGCCCGGCCTGAACCGCGCCGTCGACTACAGCCGCTTCACCATCTTCGCCACGCTCGGCCAGGGCCTGTTCTGGGTACTGGACAAGCTGCATGGCCTGTTCGGCAACTGGGGCTGGACCATCATCGGCATGGTGCTGCTGCTCAAGCTGCTGCTGTTCCCGCTCTCGGCCGCGCAGTACAAGTCGGCGGCGAAGATGCGCAAGTTCCAGCCGCGCATGGCGCAGCTGAAGGAGCGCTACGGCGACGACAAGCAGAAGTTCCAGCTGGCGCTGATGGAGCTGTACAAGAAGGAGAAGATCAATCCGGTCGGCGGCTGCCTGCCGATCATCCCGCAGATGATCATCTTCATGGCCCTGTACTGGGTGCTGATGGAGTCGGTGGAGCTGCGCCAGGCGCCGTGGGCGCTGTGGATAAAGGACCTGACCGCGCGCGATCCCTACTTCATCCTGCCGATCGTCAACATGGCGATCATGTGGACCACCCAGCGGCTCACGCCGGCGCCGGGCATGGACCCGATGCAGCAGAAGATGATGCAGACCATGCCGCTGGTCTTCGGCGTGATCCTGGCGTTCCTGCCGGCCGGCCTGGTGCTGTACCAGGTGGCCAACGGCGGCCTGGGCCTGCTGCAGCAGTGGTACATGCTGCGCAAGTACGCCGACAAGCCGGCCGGCGAGAAGGCGGCGGCCAAGTCCTGAGGCCGGGGTCCGTCGCCGCCCGGCGTGGTTCTCGCGCGGCCGGGGACACTGCCGTCGTTCCCGCGTCGTGTCGTCGACGCGGCCGAGATCGCGATCCCGTGGATTTGCGGCCGAAGCCGCGGTCGCGCCGCGCAAGGCACGGATGACCGGCCACGCGGCTGCTGAAACCCCTGCTTGCGCAGCAATGACGGGGACGGGAGTTGCCCGGTCCGTCAGTCCGGGGTTTCCGCGGCGAGGTAGAGCGTGGCGCCGCTGCGGTCGCTCAGCAGCAGCTGCAGGCGCTCGGGCCCTGGATGCGCCTGCGCCTGGCGCAGATGCAGTTGCGCGTCTCCCGGCAACAGCAGCGGCCGCTTGAAGGCGACGTGCCAGCGCGGTTGCGGCGCGGCGATGCGCTCGACGGCGGCCAGGCAGCGTGCGAAGGACCACATGCCGTGCGCGATCGCGCGCGGGAATCCCAGCGGCTTCGCGCCGAGCGCATGCAGGTGGATCGGATTCCAGTCGCCCGAGGCGCGCGCGTAGCGCCGCCCGGTGTCGGCCGGCACCGGCCACTGTTCGAGCAGGCGATAGCCGCGGTAATCGGGCGCGGCGCGCGGCGCCGGCGCGCGCGCCCGTTGCGCGAGGCGCACCAGCGAGGTGGTGACGCTCTCCCACAGCATCGCGCCGTGCGCGTCGCGGGCCTCGGTGACCAGGTCGAACTCGATGCCGCTGCCGACGATGCGATAGCCGTCGGTGCGCACCTGCAGGTCGAGCGCGATGTCCTCCGGCAGCGGCGCATGGCGCGCGAAGCAGTTGCGCAGGTGCACGATGCCGGCCGGGCGGAACGGAAACGCCGGATGGGTGACCAGCGCCAGGTGCAGCGGCGCGGCGAGCACCTGCGGATAGGGCAGCGGCAGCTGTCCGTCCTCGGCGAAACCGCAGACGGCGCGATAGCGCCGCAGGCGGTCCGCGCCGGCGCGCGCCCCGCGCAGGCGCAGCGCGATCGGCGGCACGATCGTCATCCCGTCCGGCGCGGGACGCCGCGCGAGGGCCGCGCGCAGGTAGCTGCGCAGCAGCGAAGGCGGATGCGCGAATTCGGTGCCGGTGAACGGCTGGCCGTGCGCCGGGCTCATCGTGTCTTGGCCCATCGCCGCCTCACGCCCCGAGCAGGCTCTGCCCGCATACGCGCAGGGTCTGGCCGGTGATGCCGGCCGCGCCGCGCGAGGAGAGCAGGGCGATCGCCTCGGCCACGTCGCGCGGCTGGCCGGCCTGCGAGAGCGAATTCAAGCGCCGCCCGGCCTCGCGCAGGAAGAACGGCATCGCCGCGGTCATGCGCGTCTCGATGAAGGCCGGCGCGACGGCGTTGATGCAGATGCCGCGCGCGGCCAGTGCCGGGGCGCGCGCGGCGACGTAACCGATCAGCGCGGCTTTCGCGGTGGCGTAGTTGGTCTGCCCCAGGTTGCCGGCGATGCCCGACAGCGAGGACAGGCAGACGATGCGGCCGTGCTCGCGCAGCACGCTGTTTTGCGGCGCGCCCTCGCCGAGCAATGCCTCGTCGATCGCGGCGACCGCGGCGAAGTTGACCGCCAGCGCCAGGTCCCAGAACTGCGGCGACATGTTGGCCAGGGTCTTGTCGCGGGTGACGCCGGCGTTGTGCACCAGGATGTCGAGGCCGCCGAACTTGTCGCGGAAGAAATCCGCCAGTTGCCGCGGCGCGTCCTGCGCGGTGATGTCGAGCGGCAAGGCGCTGCCGCCGATCCTGCCGGCGGTGTCGTAGAGCGCCTCGCGGTCGCCCGGCACGTCCAGGCACACCACGTGCGCGCCTTCCTGCGCCAGGCGCGCCGCGGTGGCGGCGCCGATGCCGCGCGCGCTGCCGGTGACCAGGGCGATCTTGCCGGCCAGCACGGCCGTGTCCGGCGCGGCATCGGACATGGCCACCGCGCGCGTGATGCGCAGCGCCTGGCCGTCGACGTAGGCGGCGTGATCGCCGGTGAAGAAGCGCAACGGCGCCTCCAGCCGGTCTTCGGCGCCGCGTTCGACGTAGGCCAGGTTGACGGTGGCGCCGCGCTTGCCCACTTCCTTGGCCAGCGCGCGCACGAAGCCCTCGATGCCGCGCGCGGCGGCGGCGGCCACCGGATCGGCGGCCTGTTCGGGCAGCGGTGCGAGGATCCACACGCGGCCGCTGCGCGCGATCTTGCGCACGGCCGGATGGAAGAATTCGTAGAGCGCGCGCAGCGCGGCCGGCGTCCGCACGCCGGTGGCGTCGAAGACCACGGCCTGCAGCTTGCCGCCGTCCGCGGTCGGTGCCTCGCGCAGCGGCGTGGCGCCGGCGCGATGCAGCGCGCGTTCGAGCGCCGCTTCGGCCTGCGCGCCCTCGGCGGCGCCGAACAGCACGGTTCTGCCCTGCAGCGGTTGCGGCGCGTAGGCGGCCAACGCGCGCGCGAGCGGCACCGGTGCGGGAAGGCCGAGCGCGCGCACGAGTTTGCCGGCGAGCGGATGGTTGGCGAGGGTGAGCAGGTAGTCGGACATGCGCGCGCGGTGATGGGGAAGAGGGGCGCCGCGCGCGGGCAAGGCCCGCCGGCCGCGGCGTTCGTGGCGGCTTACTTCTCGAGGATCGCGGTCACGCCCTGCCCGCCGGCCGCGCAGATCGAGATCAGGCCGCGGCCGTGGCCGGCCTGGTCGAGGATCTTGGCCAGCGTGCCGACGATGCGCCCGCCGGTGGCGGCGAAGGGATGGCCGGCGGCGATCGAGCTGCCTTTGACGTTGAGCCTGGCCCGGTCGATGCTGCCCAGCGGCGCGTCCAGGCCGAGGCGCTCGCGGCAGAACTCGGCCGATTCCCAGGCCGCCAGCGTGCACAGCACCACCGAGGCGAAGGCTTCGTGGATCTCGTAATAGTCGAAGTCCTGCAGCGACAGGCCCTGCTTGGCGAGCATGCGCGGGATCGCATAGGCCGGCGCCATCAGCAGGCCCTCGCGCTCGTCGATGAAATCCACCGCCGCCACTTCGCCGGCGCGGAAATAGGCCAGGATCGGCAGGCCGTGCCGCTGCGCCCATTCCTCCGAGGCCAGCAGCACCGCCGAGGCGCCGTCGGTGAGCGGCGAGGAATTGGCGGCGGTGATCGTGCCGTCCCTGGCGAAGGCCGGCGGCAGCTTGGCCATCTTCTCCAGCGTGGTGTCGGCGCGCAGGTTGTTGTCGCGGCTCAGGCCCTGGTAGGGCATGACCAGGTCGGCGAAGAAGCCCGCCTCATAGGCCTGGGCCAGCTTCTGGTGGCTTTCCAGCGCCAGCTGGTCCTGCGCCTGGCGGGTGATGCCGTAGCGCTTGGCGGTGATCTCGGCATGCTGGCCCATCGACTTGCCGGTGCGCGGTTCGCGATTGGCCGGCAACTCCGGGATCAGGTGCATGGGATTGAGCGCCTTGAGCAGGCCCTTGAGCTTGGCGCCGCGCGTGCGTGCGCCGTTGATCTCCATCAGCGCGCGCTGCAGGCCGGGGTTCACCGCGATCGGCGCGTCGGAGGTGGTGTCGGCGCCGCAGGCGATGCCGGCCTCGATCTGGCCGAGCGCGATCTTGTTGGCGACCAGGATCGTCGCCTCCAGCCCGGTGCCGCAGGCCTGCTGGATGTCGTAGGCGGGCGTGAACGGCGACAGGCCCGAGGACAGCACGCATTCGCGCACCAGGTTCCAGTCGCGCGAGTGCTTCATCACCGCGCCGCCGGCCACCTCGCCCAGCAACTCGCCCTGCAGGCGGTGCTTTTCCACCAGCCCGCGCAGGGTGGCCACCAGCATGTCCTTGTTCGACTGGCGCGCGTAGGCGGTGTTGGAGCGGGCGAAGGGGATGCGGTTGGCGCCGACGATGGCGACCTTGCGCGGGAGGGAGGTGTTCACGGATGCCGCTCCAGGGGACGAAGGCGCCCGGAGGGGCGCCGATACGGGCGAGAATACTAATGTGCTTGCATTAATGCAATCGCATTGCTATGGTCGCTGCGGGCCGGCGCCCTGACCGCTGCCCGCGATCCCCACGACGACCCGAGGTGAGGCATGTTCGGTGCCCTGATGCGTTGGATGCAGGCGGCCAAGGTGCTGCCGAAAGTTTCCGAGACCGAGCGCCAGGCGCTGGAATCCGGCACCGCCTGGGTGGATCGCGATTTCTTCTCCGGCCATCCCGACTTCAAGCGCATGCTCGCCGAGCCCTATGCGCGGCTCTCCGCCGAGGAGCAGGCCTTCCTCGACGGTCCGGTGGAGGCCATCTGCCGCCAGGCCGATCCCTGGCAGATCCAGTGCGAGCGCCGCGTGCCCGAGGCGCTGATCGCGGCCATGCGCGAGGGCGGCTTCTTCGGCCTGAGCATCCCCAAGGCCTACGGCGGCCTGGCCTTCTCCAAGACCGGCAAGGGCGCGGTGAAGTCCAAGCTGGCGGCTGTGCACACCGCGGTCTACAACTGGGCCTCGATCCCGAACTCGCTCGGCCCGGCCGAGCTGGTCACCCGCTACGGCACCGAGGCGCAGCGCGCCCACTACCTGCCCAAGCTGGCGCGCGGCGAGTACTACCCCTGCTTCGGCCTCACCGAACCGACCGCGGGCTCGGACGCGGCCAGCATCCGCGCCGAGGGCGTGGTGTTCAGGGCGGCCGACGGCGCGCTCAAGCTGCGCCTGAACTTCCGCAAGCGCTACATCACCATGGCGCCGGTGGCCAACCTGGTGTCGCTGGCCTGCCGCCTGTCCGATCCGGACAACCTGCTCGGCAAGGGCGAGGACGTGGGCATCAGCGTGGTGCTGCTGCACAAGGGCACGCCCGGCCTGCACATGGGCGACTGGCACGATCCGATGGGGCAGCACCTGCCCAACGGCCCGATCGTCGGCACCGACGTGGTGGTGCCGGCGGAGGACATCGTCGGCGGCGTGGAAGGCGCCGGCAAGGGCTGGGCGATGATCATGGAATGCCTGGCCACCGGCCGCTGCATCTCGCTGCCCTCCACCGCGGTCGGGCCGATGCGCAGCGCCGCCGCGCTGATGGGCGCCTACAGCATCGTGCGCGAGCAGTTCGGCATCCCGATCGGGCAGATGGAAGGCGTGCGCGAGCGCGTGGCGCGCGTGGCCGGCCTGACCTACCAGATGGACGCCGCCTTCAAGTACACCATGGCCGCGGCCGACAACGGCCAGAGCCCGGCGGTGATCTCGGCGCTGCTCAAGCTGCAGACCACCGAGGCCGGGCGCCAGGTGGCGATGGACGTGATGGACGTGTTCGCCGGCAGCGGCGTGATGCGCGGCCCCAACAACATCGTCAACGACGCCTACCAGGCCTTCCCGATCGCGGTGACGGTGGAGGGCGCCAACATCCTCACCCGCACGCTGATCGTGTTCGGCCAGGGCACGATCCGCAGCCACCCCTACGTGCTGCGCGTGGTGCAGGCGGTGGACCGGGGCGATGCCCGCGAGTTCCGCCGCGCGCTGCTGGGCTGGGGCGGGCAGATCGTCGGCAACGCCGGCCGCAATCTGCTGCGCGGCCTCACCCGCGGCTTCAGCGCGGGATCGCCGGTCGGCGGCGAGACCGCCGTGTACTACCGCCGCCTGGCCTGGTCGGCCACGCGCTTCGCGCTGCTCACCGATCTGGCGCTGTTCCTGGTCGGCGGCAAGCTCAAGCAGAAGGGCAGGTTCTCCGGCGCGATGGCCGACGTGCTGTCGTGGATGTTCGTCGGCTTCTCCACGCTGCGCCGCTTCGAGGCCGAAGGCCGCAAGCCCGAGGACCTGGCGCTGGTGCACTGGTCGCTGCAGCACGCGCTGGGGCAGATCCAGCAGGGCTTCCTCGGCGCCTACGAGAATTTCGGCGACGGCCTGGTCGGCCGGCTGCTGCGCGGCCCGGGCCGCTTCTGGCTGCGCCTGAACCCGGTCGGCGGCCCGCCGGCGGCCGCGCTCGACGCGGCGGTCGCCGACGCGGTGCAGAGCATCGGCCCGACCTGGCAGCGCCTGACCGAGGGCGCCTACCTGCCGCCGGACTCCGACCGCGGCGCCGGCCGCCTGCTGCGCGCCTTCCGTCTCACGCTGCGCGCGCGTCCCCTGCGCGAGCGCCTGCGCAAGGCGGTCAAGAGCGGCGAACTGCAGCCCGGGCCGCTGGAAGCGCAGCTGCGCGAGGCCGTGGCCCTGCAACTGATCGACGCGCCGGGCGCGCAGCTGCTGCGCGAGGCCGATGCCGCGCGCATGGCGGCGATCGAGGTGGACCACTTCACCGCCGAGCAGTACTACGCCCTGGTCGGGCGCCCCGTGCCGGAGGCGAGGATCGAGGCGGCCGACGCGGAGCCGGTCCCGTCCGCGCCCGTCGATTCGGCCCCGGCACAGGAACGCAGGCTCGCGGTGCTGTAGCCTTCCGTCCCGATGCAACAGGTCGCCCGCAACAGCCCCGTCAAGCGCAGCGAGGAAGGCGATGCCCGGCACCAGCTGGTGCTGGCCGCGCTGGACTGCTTCGCCAGCCACGGCATCGAGGGCGTGTCGCTGCGCACGATCACCACCGCGGCGGGGCAGGCCAACCAGTCGGCGGTGCACTACCACTTCGGCAACAGGCACGGCCTGGTCGCGGCGGTGCTCGATGCGGTCAACGAGATGATGGCGCCGGCGCAGGCCGCCGCGCTCGCCGAGCTGGCCAACGCGCGCGGCGCGCTGAGCGTGCGCGGGATCGTCGCCATCGCCTTCGCCCCCTACGTGAACCTGTTCGCCGACTCCGCGCTCGGCCGCAAGGCGATCCGCTTCCTGGCGCGGCTGACCTGGCAGGCCGGCAGCGGCGGCCAGAACCTGCTGGTGCGCAAGGTCGGGCCGTACTTCCAGCAGGTGGCGGTGAGCCTGCGCGCGGCGCTGCCCGACAAGCCGCAGGAAGCGCTGGCGCTGCACATCTACATGAGCCTGTGCAACCTCATCCATGGCCTGGCCGACACCAGCCTGCTCAACGTCGAGCCCTATTCCGGCGTCGACCGCCTCTACCGCTACGACGTGGACGCGGTCCGGGAATATTTCTACGACTACATCGCCGCCGGCCTGGCCAGCGAGGTCGCGGGGCAGGGGCGGCCGCCGGGCGCCGGGACTGCCGCGGCCTGAGCTGCGCGGCTTCGGTGCAGGAATGGCGAAAGAAGGGGTGACGGCCGCGTCGCGCAGGCCGCGCGCCGGTCTGCGACCATAGCGGCATGCACGCCGCCGACACCATCGTCGCCATCGCCACCGCGCCCGGCGCGGGCGGCGTCGGCATCGTGCGCCTGTCCGGGCCGCGCGCGCGGACGATCGGCGAAACCGTCTGCGCCCGACCGCTGGCGCCGCGCCAGGCGCAGTACGCCCGTTTCGCCGACGATGACGGGGCCGTCATCGACGATGGCATCGCGCTGCTGTTCCGGGCGCCGGCCAGCTACACCGGCGAGGACGTGGTCGAGCTGCAGGCGCACGGCAGCCCGGCGGTGCTGCAGCAGCTGCTGCGCCGCTGTCTGGCGCTGGGCGCGCGCGACGCGCGGCCGGGCGAGTTCAGCGAGCGCGCCTTCTTGAACGGCAAGCTCGACCTGGCCCAGGCCGAGGCGGTGGCCGACCTGATCGCCGCCGCCGACACGCGCGCGGCCCGCGCCGCGCGCCGCGCGCTCGACGGCGCCTTCTCCCGGCGCGTGGAGGCCATCGCCGCCGAGCTGCTCGCGCTGCGCGTGCATACCGAGGCGGCGATCGACTTCGCCGACGAACCGCTCGACACCCTCGGCGGCGCGCAGCTGCGCGCGGGCCTGGACGCGGCCATCGCCGCGCTCGAGGCCCTGCTGGCCGAGGCCGAGCGCGGCCAGAAGCTGCGCGACGGCCTGCACGCGGTCATCGTCGGCCCGCCCAACGCCGGCAAGAGTTCGCTGCTGAACGCCTTGGCCGGCAGCGAGCGCGCCATCGTCACCGACATCGCCGGCACCACCCGCGACCTGCTGCGCGAGACCATCCGCATCGACGGCGTGGAACTGACCCTGGTGGACACCGCCGGCCTGCGCGAGACCGAGGACGCGATCGAGCGCGAAGGGGTGCGCCGGGCGCACGCCGAACTGGCGCGCGCCGACCTCGCCATCGCCGTGCTCGACGCGCGCCAGCCCGAGGCCGACCGCGCCGCGGTCGCGGACGCCATCGCCGGCGTGCCGCTGCGCCTATGGCTGCTCAACAAGTCCGACCTGTTGCCGCAGGCGCAGCACGATGCCGTCGCCGACGATGGCGGCGACGCCGTCGTGCACGTGTCGGCCCGCACCGGCGCCGGCCTCGAGCGCCTGCATGCGCACCTGCGCGCGATCTGGTCGCAGGGTGGCGCGGAAAGCGCGGACGGCGCGTTCACCGCGCGCGCGCGCCAGGTCGAGGCGCTGCGCCGCGCCGGCGACGAACTGGCGATGGCGCGCACCGCTCTGGCCGGGGACACCCTCGACCTGGCCGCCGAGTCGCTGCGCGCTGCGCACGACGCGCTGGGCGAGATCACCGGCCGGGTCGTCCCCGACGACCTGCTCGGGCACATTTTTTCGACGTTCTGCATCGGCAAATAAACATCCTGCACCGTATCGAACCGCATCGAGCGCATCGGGACGCGTCCGGGCGCGTTAAGCCTCGTGTTAAGCCGCGCGAGCCGCGATCGCGCCGAGCGCGGCACGGACCGGATGGACGAACACGCGCTACTATCGCGTCCTGATGGGCGTGTCCGATGCGCCAGGGGGAAGATCGAGATGTCAGCCACACGAACGGTTCCATGCATGCGCCAGTACCGGATGGTCTGCGCGCGGATGGCGACGGGCGCAGCCCTGATCGTCGCGCTGGGCGCCTGCGGCAAGAAGGAAGACGCCGCCGGCACCGCAACGCCCGCCGGAGCGGCCGCCCCAGCGGCGGCGCAGCCGGCGGTGTCATCGCAGGTGGCCGCGCTCAATGCCGACACCTTGCGCGAGAAGGCGGCCAAGGCCTACCAGGACAGCCGCCTGTACGCGCCGGCCGGCGACAACGCCGCCGAGTACTACCTGGCGCTGCGCGACAAGGCACCGGGCGACCCCGGCGCGTCCAGCGCGCTGACCGACCTGTTGCCGATGATCGTGATCGCCACAGAGCAGAGCCGCGATCGCGAGGATTTCGCCGAGGCGCAGCGCCTGTACGCCCTGCTCGAGAAAGCCGACCCGACCCATCCCGCCCTGACGCGGCTGAAGGAGAGCGTGGCCAGCGCGCAGAGCGCCGTGACCCAGCGCGCGGAGGAGCAGAAGCTCACTGCCGAGCAGGAGCAGGCGCGCGCGGCGCAGCTGGAGAAGGAGCGCCAGCAACAGCAGGCCGCGCAGCAGCAGCAGGCGGCGCAGCAGCTGGCCGCCGCCCAGGAAGCCGAGAGCAAGGCCGCCGCGCAGCGCGAGGCGGAGAGCAAGGCGGCCGCGCAACGCGAGGCCGAGAGCAAGGCCGCCGCGCAGCGCGCCGAGCAGCAACAGCAGGCGGCCGCGGCGGCGCCCAAGCCCGAGCCCGAACCGGCGGCGCCGACGCTGCGCGCGATCAGCACGCCGCAGCCGCGCTATCCGATGGAAGCCCTGCGCGCCGGGCAGTCGGGCGAGGTGCAGGTGGAATTCACCGTCGGCACCGACGGCACGGTGACCAATGCCCGCGTGGTGCGCGCCAACCCGCCGCGCGTGTTCGACCGCGAGGCGGTGGCCGCGGTGCGGCGCTGGCGCTTCGAGCCGGTGGCCGCGCCGGTCACCACCCGGCGCAACATCGGCTTCAGCGCCGGCGGCGGCTGATCCGCGCGCGCGGCTTCGGCACGCGCGCGGCGGTTTCGGAAGGCCCCCTATCGAGCGCGGGGCGTCAGGCGGAGATCGCCAGCCGCTCCTGGTGGTAGCGGCGCATGGCGGCGAACCAGAGCAGCGCCGCCAGCGCCAGCCCGGACACGAAGTACACCGCCCATTCCTGCGGCGCGATGGTTTCGACGCGGATGACCTTGAGCAGCATCTGGTTCTGCGCCAGGAACGGCACCGCGTACTGCCACAGCTGCGTCTTCACCGGATTCACCAGCAGCATCACCGTGGGGATGATCGGCAGCAGCATCAGGATCGACATGTAGCTCTGCGCCTCCTTCACCGATTTCGCGCCGGCCGCGATCCAGGTCAGCAGGGTGGTGCCGATCAGCAGCATCGGCAGCAGCACCAGCAGGATGGTGCCGATGGCGCCGAAGCTGACGTCGAGCGTGCGCGCGATGCCCGGCGCGAGCTGCGCGCCGAGCTTGAGCGCCAGCAGCGTCAGCAGCAGGCTGGCCAGGCCGACCGTGCAGGCGCCGAGGATCTTGCCGGTGACGATGCCCGCGCGCGATGCCGGCGTGGCCAGCAGCGGCTCCAGCGATTGCCGTTCGCGCTCGCCGGCGGTGATATCGATCACCAGGTACGCGCCGCCGAGGAATGCGCTGAGGATGAACAGGTACGGCAGCATCGCCATCACCGTGCTGCGGCGCGCGGCCGGCGTCGACAGGTCCTTGTGCGAGACCGCCAGCGGCGCGGCCACGCCCGGATTGATGCCGCGCGCGAGCAGGCGCAGCGCGCCGACCTGCTGGCCGTAGGCCTGCAACGCCGCTTCCAGGCGCCGGTTCGGGATCTCCGCGTCCTGGCGCGTGGAATCGCGCACGATCTCCACCACCGCGGGCTTGCCCGCGGCCCAGTCCTTGGCGTAGCCGGCATCGATGTGCAGGTACACGTCCTCGTCCTGGCTGCGGATCGCCGCGTCCGGATCGCCGTCGAACGCCTTGCCCGAGATGCCCTGGCCGGCCAGCCACGCGATCAGGTTCGGCGCGCGCTCGGCGCCGACGATGACGATGTCCAGCGGCTTCTCGCTCTGGCTCTTGGCGCGGCTCTCGCCGAGCGTGATCAGGCCGATCATCAGCGCCGGCGTGAGCAGCGGGCCCAGCAGCAGGGCCATGAACATGGTGCGGCGGTCGCGGACGAATTCGCGCAGCTCCTTGGCCCACACGGTCAGGATGGCGCTCATGCGTGCAGTCCTTCTTCCGAGCCGATCAGCGAGACGAACGCGTCCTCGAGGTTGTCGCGGCCGGTGTGCGCGCGCAGCTCGTCCGGCGTGCCCTGCGCGACCACCTTGCCCTGCGCGATGACCACGATGCGGTCACACAGCGCGGCGACCTCCTGCATGATGTGGCTGGAGAAGATCACGCAGCGGCCCTCCTCGCGCAGCTGCCTGAGGAAGCCGCGCAGGCCGCGCGTGGTCATCACGT
Organism: Luteimonas aquatica; assembly: GCF_022662575.1. Taxonomy (GTDB): domain Bacteria; phylum Pseudomonadota; class Gammaproteobacteria; order Xanthomonadales; family Xanthomonadaceae; genus Luteimonas; species Luteimonas aquatica. The sequence continues at coordinate 74,762 of NZ_JALBFU010000004.1, forward strand.
CCAGCCCGTTGGTCGGCTCGTCGAGGATCACGTTGCGCGGGTCGTGCACCAGCGCGCGCGCGATCGCGGTCTTGGTGCGCTGGCCCTGGCTGAAGCCCTCGGTCTGGCGGTCGAGGAAGTCGGTCATCTGCAGCGCCTCGGCCAGCGCGCGGGTGCGCGCGTCGATGTCGGCCGACGACAACCCGTGCAGTTCGCCGAAGTAGCGCACGTTCTCGCGCGCGGTCAGGCGCTTGTACACGCCGCGCGCGTCCGGCAGCACGCCCAGCGCGCGGCGCGCGGCGGCCTGGTCGGCGGCCACGTCGATGCCGTCGACCAGCACGCGCCCGCTTTCCGGCCGCATCAGCGTGTATAGCATGCGCAGCGTCGTGGTCTTGCCGGCGCCGTTGGGGCCGAGCAGGCCGGTGATCTCGCCGTCGCGCGCCTGGAAGCCGACGTCGTCGACCGCGATGACCGGGTGCTTGTCCTTGCCCTTGCCGGGAAAGGTCTTGCGCAGGTGTTCGGCGACGATCATGGCGCGGCTCCGGAAAGCGGTGGGGCGGGAATGCGGTTCGGGTTCATGGCGACCAGCCGTTGAAGGAGGTGAAGGGGGGCGTGTACGGCAGGCGCTGGAGGCATCCGGCGTCCAGCGTCCTGGCATCGGCGGTATCGATGAACTGCGTCATCAGCTTGGGCGTGCAGCCGGCGGAGAACACCGCATGGCCCTGTCCGCGCAGCACCAGCAGGCGGCCGTTGGGCAGGGTTTGCAGCACCTGCCGGCCGTAGTCGGGCGGCGTGACCGGGTCGTACTCGCCCTCCAGCACCAGCACCGGCACGCTGCCGCGCAGCGGCGCGCGGAAGTCGGCCGGCACCGCGCCCTTCGGCCAGACCTTGCACTGCGCGGCCATCGCCTCGGCCAGCGCGTTGCCGAGCACGGTGTCGGTGTCCTCGTCGCGGGCGACGAGGCTGTCGCCGTCCTCGCTGCAGATCACCGACAGCTGCATGCCCATCGCGATCGCGTCCTGCAGCATGTCCATGCTGCCGAGCGCGGCGAGGTTGCCGTAACGGCCCTGGTTGGCCTCGTGCACCAGCAACGGCAGCAGCGAGGAGGCCGTGGGCATGTACGCGTACATGCGCACCAGCCCGGCGACGTCGCCCGCGGTCAGGACCTTGCTGCGCGTTTCGCCCGTCGCGGCGTCGCGGTATTCCACCGTCGGCGGGGCCTTGCGCAAGGTGGCCAGCAGGGTATCGAGTTCGGCGCGCGGGTCGCCGAGCTTCGCCTTGCATGCCGGGTCCGCGCTGCAGCGCCCGAACTGGAGCGCGAGCGCATGATCGAGGTTGCGGGCGAAGATGTTGCCGATGGTCAGCGTGTTGGGCACCACCGAGTCGAGGATGATGCTGCGCACGCGCTGCGGATGGCGCATCGCGTACTGCTGCGCGACGCGGGTGCCGTAGGACACGCCGTACAGGTTCAGCTTGTCCACGCCCAGCGCCTGGCGCACCGCATCGAGGTCGGCGACGGCCTGGCTGGTGCCGTAGAAGCGCAGGTCGGCGCGTTGTTGCAGCGCGTCGCGGCAGGCCTGCGTGGCCGGCACCAGCGCCTGCACGGACGTATCGTTCAAGTCGCCGAAATCGCAGCGCAGCGGATTGGACCGGCCGGTGCCGCGCTGGTCGACGAGCACGATGTTGCGCGTCTTCAGCACCTCGCCGAACGCGGCCGCCATGCCCGGCCAGCCGTCGACGATCGACTCGCCCGGGCCGCCGGAGATCGCGAACAGCGGGTCGGGTTCGAGCCGGGCGTCGTCGTCGGCGGGAATCCATGCGATGCGCAGGTCGATGCCGCGGCCCTGCGGCTGCGCCGGGTTCTCCGCCACGCGCAGGCTCCCGCACTGCGCTTCCACGCTGGGCCTGCCCGGCATCGAGGCGGCCAGCGTGCACGGCGTGAAGGCGATGCGCCCGTACTTGCGCGGCGCCGGCGGGGCGGCCGGCGTCGCGTGGCTTGCGGCCGCACGCGGCCGCGGGCCGGCGTCTTCGGCCTGCGGGTGCTGGCCCCGGTACCAGGTCCAGCCGAACCAGCCCAGCGCGGCGAGCGCGAGCGCGATGCGGAACAGATTGCGTGGCGACATGTCGGTCAGCTCCTTCCGGCCGCGGGCATGGGCGTGCAGTTCATGGGTCACTCCTCGAACAGGAAAATGGTTTCGATGCGTTCGCCGAACAGCCGCGCGATGCGGAAGGCCAGCGGCAGCGACGGATCGTATTTGCCGGTCTCCAGCGCGTTCACCGTCTGCCGCGAGACCTCGAGCTGCTCGGCGAGCCGGCCCTGCGACCAGCCGGCGCGTTCGCGCAGTTCGCGCAGGCGGTTGTTCATCGGTAGTGCCGGCGCACGAAGAACTTGGCGACGGCGTAGCCCAGGCACAGCAGCGGGAACACCCAGATCATCGCCATCGCCGCCGGTACCGCGATCACCCGCGCCAGCTGCAGCAGGCCGCCAACCAGGTACAGCTGCGCGACCACCAGCCCGGCGATGCCGAGCGATTCCAGTTCGATCCGGCGCACGAGCTCGTCCACGCGGCGCACGTAGCGCACCATCGCCACCGTGACCCAGCTCAGGCCGAGGCCGGGCAGCACCGCCACGCAGGCGCGCAGCGGCACCGAATCGATGCCGCGCCGGATCAGGTACGAGGAGCCGAACACCGCGGCGACGTACAGCACCATGCCCGGCAGCATCTCGCGGCGGTAGGCGCGCCCGGCGGGGCTTTCGTAGTCGTCCTCGACCATGTCGCGCCACCAGCGCGGCATCAGCCGCATCGCCAGCCAGATCGCGCCGCCGACGAAGGCGAGGCCGGTCAGGACCCCGGCCATGCCGTCGCCGATCGTTCCCGGGCGCAGCCTCTCCAGCAGCGCGCCCGCGCCGCAGGCCAGCGCCGCCAGACCGAGCCGGTTGCAGTGGCGCTGCAGGCGAGAAAGTTTCATGGCCATGCCGGATAGCTTGTCAAGGATGCTTGACAGGCACGATAGCAAGCGATTTCACGGCATGTCAAGCGTCCTTTACAGACGGGGCGGCGATGGCCGCCGTGCCCTTCCTGCCGAGGCCAGGAGATGCGGCCGCGGCGGCGCATCCGTGTCAGTCGCCGCCGCCCGACGACGTTCCTTGATGCAGGGGCCGCGCTGCGGCACCCGAATGCCGGTGCCGGCCCGCCCGGAACGACATCTTTTCAACGATCCCTTTCAAGGAGACAGGCAATGCCCAGGACCAACGATCTCGAACACAACGTGCAGAATCTCGTCGAAGGCAAGATGCTCAACCTCGACGTCACCCTTTCCTCGATGGTCAAGGGCGGCGCCCTGTCCGGACTGGACCCGTGGGACATCTGGTGCGGCAACGGCTGGATCGTGCGCCGCTGGCCGGGTCCGCGCCGTTTCGAGGAGCAGTTCGATCGCGGCGCGCTGAAGGAGCTGATCCGCGCCGAGCTCGGCGCGCTGCGGCAGGGCTGAGGATGGGCGCGGCGATCGCGCTGCGGGGCGGACCTGCCGGGTCCGTCCCGCCCGCGCCGGCGGAGACGGGGCTGCGCGGCGCCTTCGGCGTCGATGCGGTGTTCGCCTATCTGCACGCGCACCTGCCGCTGCTGCGGCAATGCCGTGCGGGGGAGCGCGCGGCGGACAAGGCCGCGTGCGAGATCGCGCTGCTGTGCTGGGCGGTCTCGCGCAACGCCGCCGCCTGGGCGCGCCTGCACGCCAGCGCGCAGCCGCTGCTGGCCTGGGCCGACAAGCGCCTGCGCGGCGATTCGGTGCTCGAGGCCATGCTGTGGCAGCCCTCGCGCCTGCCGATGCTCGCGCTCGGCGACGGTTTCCTGTCCGCGCTCGGGCGGCAGGCGCCCGCGTTCGCGCGGGCGGCCGCGGCGGTGCGCGAGGGCGGGCTCGGCGCGGACGGCGAGCGCAGTCCCTACCAGGGGCTCGAGGTCGCCTTCGGCCAGGCGCTCTGCGGCCTCGGCCCGCCGCCGCAGCCCCGGCATTGGCTGGCGCACTCGCCGTTCCTGCCTCTGCTCAGCGTCGACGACGGCTATGCATTGACGCACGCGATCTTCTATCTCACCGCCTTCGGCCGCGAGCCGCTGCCGCCCGGCTACGCCGCGGCCGACGTGCACGAAACGCTGGAGAACGGCCTGTGGTGGTGCCTGTGGCGGCGCGACCTGGACCTGCTGGCGGAAATGCTGCTGTGCGCGCTGTTCACCGGCATGCCGGCGACCGCGGCGGTGCGCACCGCGAAGGCGCTGCTGTTCGCCGCCGGCAACCTGCACGGGCACCTGTCGGCCTGGGAATCGCTGCCGGCGCCGCATGGCGCGACGATGCAGTTCTTCCAGCTCTATCACCCGCTGCTGGTGGCGGCGCTGCTGGACAGCGAGCTGGAGCGGCGCGCGGTCGACTGGTCGGCCGCCACGGCCGAACTCGCCGTCGACATCGATCCGGGCGAAGGCGATCCGGTCGCGGCGCTGGGCATCTCGGGGATGCGCGCGCAGCTGCGCGCGTTGCAGGCCGAGACGTTCGAGGACGCCATCGCCGGCGTCTATGGCGGCGAGATCCGCGACGCGTTGCCGGCACAGGCGCGGCGGCAGCCGGATACCGAGGACTGGCGCATCGCGCTCGGCTTCGTGCGCCGCGACGCCTGGACGGTGACCGCCGGCGTGGCGGCGCAGCTGCAATGCGGACGCGCCACCGCCTGCCTGCGCCATGCGCGGCGCTGGCTGGAGACCCTCGCGCCGGTGCTCGCCGCGCGCCGCGGCTGAGCGCGGCCGGCTACTTGCTGCTGACGTACTTCTCGCGGCGGATCTGCGGCACCGGCAGGCCGTGGCCCTTCAATGCCTCGAAGCAGGCATCGACCATGTCCGGATTGCCGCACAGATAGGCGATGTCGCCCTCGGCGGCGGGCGCCAGTTCGTCGAGGAACTGCTGCACGTAGCCGTGGCGCACGTCGGCGTGCGCGAGCGGCGAACCGGCCTCGGGCAACTGCCGCGACAGGCAGGGCAGGTAGCGAAAGCCCGGATGGCGCTCGGCGAAGGCGCGGAATTCCTCGCCGTACAGCAGTTCCTGCGGCGTGCGCGCGCCCTGCAGCAGCACCGCCTCGATGCCGCGCTCGGCCATCTGCCGTTCCAGCAGCGGCAGCATGGAGCGGTAGGGGGTGACGCCGGTGCCGGTGGCGATCAGCAGATAGCGCCGGTTGGCGTCGGCCGGCGCCAGGCAGAAGCGGCCGTAGGGGCCGCTGGCCTGGACGGTCTCGCCCTCGCGCAGGCCTTCGAACAAGGCCGTGGCCGCGCCGCCGGAGACGTAGCTCACCGCGATCTCCACCACCTCGCCGCGCGGATGGCGCGGCTCGATGTCCGGCCCCGGGGCGTGGTCGTGGATGGTCGCCAGCGAATAGCTGCGCTTGGTCGCGGTGCCGTCGGCGTACTCGAAATGCACCTGCACGAACTGGCCGGGCACGAAATCCAGCGGCTGACCGTCGTCGCGGACGAAGGAGAGGTGGGCGACGGTCGGCGCCAGCATGCGGCGTCCGACGAGTTTCAGCGGGAAGTGAACGGGCACCTGGGACCTGTCGGTGGGGTGGAAGGCCGCGTCGGGCCGGCGGAACGGAGCGTTGACCGGGGCGCGGCCCGCAGGCGCCTATAATAACGGCTCCGCCGCGGCGAACGCGGCACCACACCGTTGCGCCGGCCCGACGCGCCGGGACCGGCATCCATGGCCCCCGCATCGCAGGCGTTCCCCGCACGCCCAGCCGCAGCGCCCCTTCGCAGACGCCCATCTCCCGCATGACTTTCTCCCAACACCCCGTGGCCGGCGCGCCGGCATTGGCCATCCGCGACCTGCGCAAGACCTACGACACCGGCGTGCAGGCGCTCAAGGGCGTGTCGCTCGACGTGCAGCCCGGCGACTTCTTCGCCCTGCTCGGCCCCAACGGCGCCGGCAAGAGCACGCTGATCGGCATCGTCTCCTCGCTGGTGAACAAGAGCTCGGGCGAGGTGCGCCTGTTCGGCGTCGACCTGCACGCGCAGCGCGACGCGGCGATGCGGCTGATCGGGCTGGTGCCGCAGGAGCTGAACTTCAACATGTTCGAGAAGCCCTTCGACATCCTGGTCAACTACGCCGGCTTCTACGGCATCCCGCGCGAGGAGGCCAGCGCGCGCGCCGAGCAGGAACTCAAGCGCGCCCAGCTCTGGGACAAGGCGCGCGTCATGGCGCGCACCCTTTCGGGCGGCATGAAGCGCCGGCTGATGATCGCCCGCGCCATGATGACCCGGCCCAGGCTGCTGATCCTGGACGAGCCCACCGCCGGCGTGGACATCGAGATCCGCCGCGGCATGTGGACCACGCTGCGTGAGATCAACGCCGCCGGCACCACCATCATCCTCACCACGCACTACCTCGAGGAAGCCGAGAGCCTGTGCCGGCACCTGGCGATCATCGACCGCGGCGTCATCGTCGAGCAGGGGCCGATGCGCGCGCTGCTGGCCAAGCTCGACGTGGAAGGCTTCCTGTTCGACATCGACGGCACCCTGCCGGCGGCGCTGCCGCAGATCGAGGGCGCCACGCTCGTCGCCGCCGACGACCACACGCTGGACCTGGACATGCCGCGCGCCATGGATCTCAACCGCGTGTTCGCCGCGTTCAACGAGGCCGGCATCCGCGTGCGCTCGATGCGCACCAAGTCCAACCGGCTGGAGGAGCTGTTCGTGCGCATGACCAGCCCGGGCGGCGCCGTCCAGGCGGCGGAGAAGGCCGCATGAGCACGCAGAGCCTGCCCGCCGCCGCCGACCAGGGCAGCATCGCCCGGCGCAACTGGGTGGCCTACGCCACCATCGTGCGCCGCGAGGTGGTGCGCATCCTGCGCATCTGGGGCCAGACCCTGGTGCCGCCGGCGATCACCATGACGCTGTACTTCCTGATCTTCGGCGGCCTGATCGGCTCGCGCGTGGGCAGCATGGACGGCATCCGCTACATGGACTTCATCGTCCCCGGCCTGGTGATGATGAGCGTGATCCAGAACAGCTACGGCAACATCTCCTCCAGCTTCTTCGGCGCCAAGTTCGGCCGTCACGTCGAGGAGCTGCTGGTCAGCCCGATGCCCAGCTGGGTGATCCTGGGCGGCTACGTCACCGGCGCGGTGCTGCGCGGGCTGATGGTGGGCGTGATCGTGCTGGCCATCGCCATGTTCTTCACCACGGTGCGGCTGCCGCATCCGCTGGTCACGCTGAGCACGGTGGTGCTGGGGGCGACCATCTTCTCGCTGGCCGGCTTCGTCAACGCGGTCTACGCCAAGAAGTTCGACGACGTGGCGATCGTGCCGATCTTCATCCTCACCCCGCTCACCTACCTGGGCGGCGTGTTCTATTCGGTGAAGCTGCTGCCCGGCTGGGCGGAAACGCTCACCCACGCCAACCCGATCTTCTACATGGTCAACGCCTTCCGCTACGGCCTGCTCGGCGTGTCCGACGTGCCGTTGCCGGTGGCCTATGCGCTGATGCTGGGCTTCGTGGTGGCGCTGTCGGCGCTCGGCCTGTGGCTGCTCAAGCGCGGAGTGGGGCTGCGCAGCTGAATGGGCCGCGACGGGTTGACCCCGTTCGCGGATGGGGTACGTTGCAAGCGCTGCCACTACACAGGAGATGACCATGCGTACGATGTTCCTCGTTGCAGCGGCTCTGGGCACCGCCTTCGCCGCCGGCTGCGCGCCGGCCGACAAGACCCCGGCGGGCGGCGAGCCTCCTGCCACCGACGCGACCGTCGCACCCGCCGAGGCCAAGATCGGCGGCGACGCGCCCAGCCCCGTGCCGGCCTTCAAGGGCGGCGGCGAGCACTTCAGCATCGACATCCAGTCGGTGGGCAAGGGCGACCACAAGACCGAACTGGTCTGGGGCAGCGGCAGCTACAAGGCCAGCGGCAACCTGCGCTACAACGGTCCGGTGATGGATGCGCCGAGCACGTTGATCGTGCTCAGCGGCGAGCTGACCCTGCCCGAGGGCGCGCGTCCGGCGACCGTGGAGATCAAGCGCGAGGAGTGCACCGACGACGCCGACCGCAAGCACATGCACAGCGTCCAGGTGCACGTGGAGGGCGTGGAGGCCGAGATGCGCGGCTGCGGCGACCTCGCCCAGTATTGAGCGCGGCGCAGCGAAAGGCCGGACGGATGCGGATACTGGTTCTCGGCGCCGGCGGTACCGGCGGCTACTTCGGCGGCCGCCTCGCCCAGGCGGGCGCCGATGTCGCTTTCCTGGTCCGTCCGGCGCGCGCCGCGCAGCTGCGCCGGGACGGGCTGCGCATCCGCAGCCCGCTCGGCGATGCCGAGGTGGCGGTGGCCTGCGCCACGGCCGAGGAACTGCCGGCGCTGGCCGTGCGGCAGCCGTTCGACCTGGTGCTGCTCAGCTGCAAGGCCTACGACCTCGACAGCGCCATCGAGGCGGTCGCGCCCGCGGTCGGCGCCGAGACCGCGGTGCTGCCGATCCTCAACGGCCTGCGCCACTACGACGCGCTCGACGCCCGCTTCGGCGCTTCGCGCGTGCTCGGCGGCCTGTGCTTCATCAGCGCGGCGAAAGGGCCGCAGGGCGAGATCCTGCATCTGGGCAAGCCGGCGTCGCTGACCTTCGGCGAACGTGCGCCCGGAACGGGCACGGCGCATCTGCGCGCGTTCGACGCGCTGTGCGCGCAGGCGGGCATCGACCGCCTGCACAGTCCGCGCATCGCCCAGGAGCAATGGGGCAAGTTCGCCTTCCTCACGGCGCTTGCCGCCGGCACCTGCCTGATGCGCGCGAGCATCGGCGGGATCGTCGCGGCCGAGGGCGGCGCCGCGCTCATGGAAGCGCTGTACCGCGAATGCCTGGCGGTGGCCGGAGCCGCCGGCGAACCGGTGCCGGCGCAGGCCGCGGACGCCGCGCGCGAAACCCTGACCCGGGCCGGATCGCCGCTCACCGCCTCGATGCTGCGCGACCTGGAGGCCGGGCAGCCGGTGGAGGCGGCCCATATCGTCGGCGACATGCTGCATCGCGCGCGCGCCGCCGGCCAGTGTGCGCCGTCGCTGGCCGCCGCCTGGACCCACCTGCAGTGCTATGAGGCCCGGCGGGCGACGGCCGCGCCGGCCTGATCTTCCCCGCGCGCCTTGCTTGCGCGGCACGGGAGGCCGCTGCACACTGATGCGCAGGACGTGGGGACGTCCACCAGGGAAAGGGGACACGACATGTTCGCAAGATGGTTGGCGATCGGCCTGCTGGCCGTGACCGCGGGCGCCTACGCCCAGCCCGACGAGGGCAAGCTCAAGGCCTTCGTCGACGGCCTGCATTTCCGCAGCGGCGAGATCGCCGTGCCCGAGGCCGACGCGCACTTCAAGCTCGACGCCGGCTTCCGCTATCTCGACAAGGCCGACGCCCGCAAGGTGCTGGAGCAGCTGTGGGGCAACCCGCCCGACGAGAGCGTGCTCGGCATGGTGGTGCCCAGCGCCGCGCCGCTGGACAGCGAGCAGTCCTGGGCGGTGGTGGTGACGTACTCCGACGAGGGCTACGTCTCCGACGAGGACGCCGCCAAGACCGACTACGACGCCATGCTCAAGGACCTGCAGGCCGGCACCCGGGAGGAGAACGCCGAGCGCAAGAAGCAGGGCTACGAGACCGTGGAACTGGTCGGCTGGGCGGTGCCGCCGCGCTACGACAGCGCCAGCAAGAAGCTGTACTGGGCCAAGGAGCTGGATTTCGAAGGCTCGCCGCAGCACACCCTCAACTACGACATCCGCGTGCTCGGCCGTCGCGGCTTCCTCAGCCTCAATGCCGTCTCGGACATGGCCGAGCTGCCGGCGGTGCAGGCCGGCATGCAGCAGCTGCTGCCGATGACCGAGTTCGACCAGGGTGCGCGCTACGCCGACTACGACGCCTCCACCGACAAGATCGCCGCCTACGGCGTCGCCGCGCTGATCGGCGGCGGCCTTGCCGCCAAGACCGGCCTGCTGGCCAAGATCGGCGTGCTGCTGCTGGGCCTGAAGAAGCTGCTGGTCCCGCTGCTGGTGGTGGTGGTGGCCTTCGGCAAGAAGCTGCTCGGCCTCTTCCGGCGCGAGAAGGCGACCGGCACGGTGCAGTAGGGGTTGCGCAAGCGCCGCGGCGCCGCGGCGCGTCACCCCGGCAGGCGGACGAACTCCCGCGCGACGGCCGGCGTCGCGGCGGCCGCCCCGTCGACGGCCGTCGCGCGGGCGTTCTTCCGCCTGCCGGGGTGCCGCGCCGCGGCGCCGCGGCGCTTCACCCCGGCAGGCGGAAGAACTCCCGCGCGACGGCCGTCGTCGAGGCGGCCGCCGCGTCCGCCGTCTCGCCGCGATCGCGCGCCAGCTCCTCGACGATGTGCGCCAGGTACATCGGCTCGTTGCGGCGGTGCGCCGGGGCCGGCTTGATCGTGCGCGGCAGCAGGTAGGGCGCGTCGGTCTCGATCATCAGGCGCTGCGCCGGGATGTGCGGCACCAGCTCGCGCAGGTGCCGGCCGCGGCGCTCGTCGCAGAGCCAGCCGGTGATGCCGATGTGCCAGTCCCGGTCGAGGTAGTCGAACAGTTCCTCGCGGGTGCCGGTGAAGCAGTGCACCACCGCCGGGCCGAGCCGGCCGTCGAAGTTCCTCATCATCGCCATGAAGTCGGCGTGCGCGTCGCGCTGGTGCAGGAACAGCGGCTTGCCGGTGTCCGCGGCGGTCTGCAGCTGGCGCTCGAAGGCCTTGCGTTGCGCCGGGCGCGGGGAGAAGTCGCGGAAGTAGTCGAGTCCGCATTCGCCCACCGCCACGACCTGCGGATGCGCCAGCAGCGCGCGCATCTCGGCGTCGCATTCGTCGGTGTACTCGGTGGCGTGGTGCGGATGCACGCCGGCGGTGGCGAACAGCACCCCCGGATGCGCCTGCGCCAGGGCCAGCGCCTTGGGCGAGTGCTCGCGGCTGGCGCCGGTGACCACCAGCTGCGCCACGCCGGCGGCGTGGGCGCGGGCCAGCACCGCGTCGCGGTCGTGGTCGAAGCTGTCGTGGGTGAGGTTGGCGCCGATGTCGATTAGTTGCATTGCGCCAGTGTAAGGGGCGGGCCGCGCTCCCGCTTGCACGTTCCCGCCCGGGGAACCGCGGCCCGCCCTGCGGCGTCAGTTCGCCAGCTGGCAGCTCGCCGGCTTGCTGGAGGTGAACAGCGCGTTGGTCGCCCACTCCGGATGGTCGACGAAGGGATTGCGGTTGCCCTGGAAGCTGTAGATCACCTCGTTGCGCGCGCGCTCAGCCGCGTCCGGCGGATCGGCCTGGTGCCAGGCCAGCAGTGTCGACAGCAGCCCCATGTAGGCCGGCGAGCTGGACGTGATGACGATCTGGCTGCGGTTGTCGGTGAGTTCCAGGTCGGGCTCGGACTGGCCGTTGGCGCCGGTGCCGCCCTCGTAGCGGATCGCCATGTACATCACCGCGCGCGCGGTGTCGCCCTTGCGCTTGCTCCAGGTCTGGAAGGAGCCGCCGTTGCCGTCGGGGCCCTTGAACCAGTTCGACTGCCCGCTGCCGCCGCTGCCGTTGTTCACCTCGGTGGTGCGCTCGCTGCAGCCGGAGGAGGACGGGCAGTCGGCGTAGGGCTTGTTGCCGCGGTCGGCGTTGTGGCTGGTGTCGCTCAGGTACAGCATGTGCGTGTCGGTGTAGGGCGCGTTGGGCAGGCCGAGGTCGCCGGTGGCGCTGCCGAAGCCGAGCGAGTTGGGCCAGGTGTGCTCGCGGTTGTAGGTCAGCCCCGAACCGGTGCCGGCGCGGTCGCTGCCCTTGGCGTAGCTGCGGTTGCGGTAGACGTCGAGCACGCGGCCGCTGTTGTTGGGGTCCTCGTCGGCGATCTCGAGGATGCTCCAGGTGTTGGTGGTGCCGCCGCTGTAGGGGTAGGCGGTGTGGTCCTTGATGATCTCGTGCAGCGAGCAGCGCAGCTGGCTGGCGCTGCTGGTGTTCACGCGCGAGTAGTAGTCGCCGCCGCTGCCGCCGTCGGCGACGGTGAAGCCGACCACGGTGTTCTGCGCCGGATGCGCGCCGCCGGCGTCGCTGACCTTGGACGCGACGACGGTGAAGGTGCAGCTTTCGCCCGCGTGCAGTGCCGTGCCGGTGGAGGCGGTGATGGCCGTGCCGCTGCCGGGGTAGGTGAGCGACACCGCGCCGGACTGCGCGCACTGCAGCGTCAGCGCGCCGCTGGCCAGGGTGACGGCCTCGCTGAAGTTGGCGACCAGGTCGCCGGCGGCGGGGAAGCCGCCGCTGCCGTTGGCCGGCGTGGTCGAGGTCACGCTCGGCGGCGTGTTGGGCGCGGTGGTGGTGAAGGTCTGGCCGTTGTTGCAGGCGCCGAAGGTCTGCGTCGCCGAGCCCTGCCAGGAGAACTGCGCGTAGCCGCTGCCGCTGCCGGAAAGCTGCAGCGAGGTGCCGGCCGCGGTCGAGCCGGATTCGGACACCGGCAGGTTGACGCTGGTGCGTCCGGACGCCGGGCCGTTGCTGGCGGTGACCTGGCCTTCGTAGCTGAGGAACTGCACCACGTTGCCGCTGCCGTCGACCAGAGCGATGGCGTCGTTGCTGCCGTTCTGGATGCCGTTGGTGGGATAGCTGAGCGTGGCGATGCGCACGCTGCCGCCGCAGGTGACGGTGCTGCCGGCCGGCACCAGGTCGTTGTCGTAGGTGGTGGCCGAGGACGGCGTGCTGCCGTTGTAGAGGTAGATGCGGTACGTGCCCAGGCTCTCGCCGGCGGTGGCGACGACCTCGATGCGCTCGCCGACGTCGCCGGAGGAGGTGGCGTCGTCGTAGTGGAATTCGTTGATGAACACTTCGGCCCGCGCGGTCGGCAGGGCCAGGGACAGGGCGCAGGCAAGGGCGCCGACGGCGAAAGGCGAACGCGACATCTGTACTCCCCGGGCAAAAGACTCCAGGAATCTAGCCCAGTTATGTGACACTCGCCATCCGCAACCGCAGCAAGCCCCGCAGAACGTGAGCGCCGACGCATTCCCCATCGCCGAATTGCTGCCGCGCATCATCGATTCGCTGCGCGCGCACCCGCGGCTGGTGCTGGAAGCGCCGCCCGGCGCCGGCAAGACCACGCAGGTGCCGCTGGCGCTGCTGCAGGCCGACTGGCTGCAGGGGCGGCGCATCCTCATGCTCGAGCCGCGCCGCGTCGCCGCGCGCGCGGCTGCCGGCTTCATGGCCGCGCAACTGGGCGAGGCGGTGGGCGAGACCGTCGGCTACCGCATCCGCTTCGAGAACAAGGTCTCCGCGCGCACGCGCATCGAGGTGGTCACCGAGGGCATCCTCACCCGCATGCTGCAGGACGATCCCGAACTGGGAGGCGGCGGCCCGCAGGGCGTGGGCGCGCTGCTGTTCGACGAATTCCACGAGCGCCATCTCGCCGGCGATCTCGGCCTGGCCCTGGCCCTGGACGTGCAGGCCGGCCTGCGCGAGGACCTGCGCATCGTGGCGATGTCGGCCACGCTCGACGGCGAAAGGCTGGCGGCTTTTCTCGACGCGCCGCGATTGTCCAGCGCCGGCCGCAGTTTTTCGGTGCGCATCGCGCACTTCCCGGCGCGCCGCGAGGAGACGCTGGAGGCGCAGGCGCGGCGCGCGGTGGCGCACGCGCTCGACGCGCATCCGGGCGACGTGCTGGTGTTCTTGCCCGGCCAACGCGAGATCGCCCGCGTGGAGGCGGCACTGACCGGCGGCGATGCGCCGTCGATGCGCGATGTCGCGGTGCTGCCGCTGCACGGCGAGCTTGCGGTCGAGCGCCAGTCCGAGGCGCTGCGGCCGGACCCGCAAGGCCGGCGCCGCGTGGTGCTGGCCACCAACGTCGCCGAATCCAGCGTCACGCTGCCCGGCGTGCGCACGGTGGTCGACGCGGGCCTGGCGCGGGAACCGCGCTACGACCCCAACAGCGGATTCGCGCGCCTGGACACGGTGGCGATCTCGCAGGCGTCGGCCGACCAGCGCGCCGGCCGCGCCGGCCGCATCGCCGAAGGCTGGGCGTACCGCTTGTGGCCGGCCTCGCAGCGGCTCGAACCGCAGCGCCGTCCGGAGATCGCGCAGGTCGAACTGGCGGGCCTGGCGCTGGAACTCGCCGCCTGGGGCAGCGCGGACCTGCGCTTCGTCGATGCGCCGCCGCGCGGCGCGCTGGCGGCGGCGCACGACCTGTTGCGCCGGCTCGATGCGCTCGACCAGGGCCATGCCATCACCGCGCAGGGCCGGCGCATGCTGGCGCTGGGCACGCATCCGCGTCTGGCGGCGATGCTGTTGTCCGCGCGCGATCCGGTCGCGCAGGCCCTGGCCTGCGATCTGGCCGCGCTGCTCGAGGCGCGCGACCCGCTTCGCAACCGGGGCGATGCCCTCGCCGCGCGCTGGCGCGCGCTGGCCGCGTTCCGCAACGGACGCGCGCCCCCCGACACCAGCCGCGGCGCGCTGGCGGCCATCGACGCCGCGGCTAGGCAATGGCGGCGGCGCCTGCGCGTGGATTCAGCGCCGCCGTCGATGATCGAGGCGCACGCGCTCGGCGATCTGCTCGCGCACGCCTTTCCCGATCGCATCGCTTACCGTCATGCCGACGACCTGCGCCGCTACCAGCTCGCCAACGGCCGCATGGCGCGGCTGTTTGAGGACAGTGCCCTGCTCGGCGAACCCTGGCTGGTCGCCAGCGAGCTGCGCTACGAGGCCAAGGACGCCTTGCTGCTGCGCGGCGCGCCGCTGGACGAGGCGGCGCTGCGCGCGCGCTTCGCGCCGCATTTCCGCGACGGCGACGAAACCCGCTGGGACGCCGCGCGCCGCGCGCTGGTCAGCGAGCGCGTGCGCCGCTTCGACGGCATCGTGCTCGACACCCGGCCCGGCGGCCGCGTCGAGCCCGAGGCCGCCGCGCGCGCGCTCAGCGACGCGGTGCAGACGCTGGGACTGGACGCGCTGCCGTGGAGCGAGGCGCTCGCGCAGTGGCGCGCGCGGGTGCGCAGCGTGCGCGCGTGGATGCCCGAGCTCGCGCTCCCCGATCTCTCCGACGAAGCATTGCTGGCGACGCGCGAGGACTGGCTGCGCCCCGCCTTCGCCGGCAAGACGCGCTTCGACGCGCTCGATGCCGATGCCTTCGCGCAGGCGCTGCGGGCATCGCTGGACTGGAGCCTGCAGCAGCGCATCGACGCGCTCGCACCCGCGCGCCTGCTGGTGCCCTCGGGCATGGAGCGGCGCATCGAGTACGCCATCGGCGAGGACGGCACGCCGGCCGCGCCGGTGCTGGCGGTGAAGCTGCAGGAACTGTTCGGACTGGCCGATACGCCGCGCGTGGCCGAGGGCCGCGTGCCGCTGACCCTGCACCTGCTCTCGCCGGCCGGCCGGCCGTTGCAGATGACCCAGGACCTGCGCAGTTTCTGGGAACGCACCTATCCGGAGGTACGCAAGGAAATGAAGGGCCGCTATCCCAAGCATCCCTGGCCGGAGGATCCCTGGAACGCGGTGGCCACGCATCGCGCCAAGCCGCGCGGCAGCTGAGCCGCGCCGCGCCGCGGGGGCGCGGCCGGGGACCAGCCGGCGTTCATCTTCCGTCGGCATGCTCTAACGCCAAGCCAACGCGATTCCTGCCACACTGGCGGCGAATCGGAGCAACGGAGATGAGCCCATGAGCAAGTTCGAATCCCTCACCGGCCGCGCGCTCGAGATCGCCGGCAGCGTCGGCGACAGCCTGAAGAAGAGCGTGCCCGATCGCGCCATGAAGTGGGTGGAGACCGGCGCGGCGCTCGGCGCGGTGAAGGCCGGCGGCCGCGCGGCGACCACGCTGGTGCGGCGCAATCCCGCCGTGGCGATCGCCACCGTCGCCGGAGCGGGCGTGCTCTGGTATCTGGTGCGCCGCCACCAGAAAAAGAAGGCGCTGGGCCAGCCGATCGACGGCAAGGCCACGCGCATCGAAGCCAGGAAGGCGCCCTCGCGCCCGCGTGCGGCGCGCAAGGACACCGCGCAGGCCTCGACGTCCTCGGAGAGCTGACGATCCGCGCCGGCGCCGCGATGGCGGCGCCGGCGTGCCTCAGGCGTGTGCGTCGGGCAGTTCGATCACGAAGCGCGCGCCGCCGTCCTCGCGGTCCTCGTACCAGAGCTGGCCACCGGCGTTGACCAGGATCTGCTTGGCCAGCGACAGGCCGAGGCCGCTCGACAGGCCCGGGTCGCGATCGGTCAGGCGGACGAATGGCTTGAACAGCTCGTGCTGGCGCGTCACCGAGATCCCCGGGCCGCGGTCCTCGACCACCACCTGGCGGAAGCCCGGCGCGCCGGGGCGCACGCAGATGTCGATGTCGCTGGCCGGCGCGTACTTCATCGCGTTGCTGATCAGGTTTTCCATCACCTGGCGCAGCACCAGCGCGTCGATGGCCACCGGGCGGCAATGCTCGGCAGGTGCCTGCATGCGCAATTGCCGGCCGCGGGTTTCCAGCTGCAGGCCGTAGCGTCCCGACAGCCAGGCGAGGATTTCCGGAAGCGCGGCGCTCACCCGCGCCTCGTGCCCGCTTGCGACGGCGGCATGGTCGGCCTGGGTTTCCAGGTAGCGCTTGATGTAGCCCAGCGCGTCCATCGCGCTGTCGTGGATCATCTGCAGATAGCGCGGGATGCGTTCGGGCCGCGTGCCGTCGCTGAGCAGGATGTCGCTGGCGAACAGCACGCTGCTGAGCGGATTCTTCAGGTCGTGCGCGACCAGGTTGACCAGATCCTGGCGTTCGCGCGCCACGCGTTCCAGGCGATCGCGCGCCAGCTTCAGGCCGACGTGCGCGTCCACGCGCGCCAGCAGCTCCTCGGGCATGAACGGCTTGGTGACGTAGTCGACGGCGCCGGCGTCGAAGGCGCGCAGCAGCAGGTCGCGGTCGTGCGCGGCGGTGAGGAACACCACCGGCAGGCGCAGCAGTTCGGCGCGCTGCTTGATCTCGGTGAGCAGGGCGAAGCCGTCCATGCCCGGCATCAGCATGTCCAGCAACAGCAAGTCCGGCGCCTGGGCCGTGGCGATCTGCAGGGCCTCGCCGCCGCTCTCGGCGACCACCACCTCGTAGCCGTGGCGCGCCAGCAAAGAGCTGACCACCCGCAGGTTCACGGGCTGATCGTCGACAACGAGAATCCTGCCCGGTATCGGCGCAGGAGTTGCCGGCCCGAAGTTAGCGGATATCGCGCTCACGCCCCAAACCTGAACAGGTGTGACGAACACGTTAGCAGAATCGCCGGACGCCCCGCCAATCGGCGTGCGGCCGGAGGCCAAACGTGTTCAGGAAGTGCCGTCGCCGGCCTCCCGCCAGGCCCCGGGCGGGAGGTCGGCCAGGTGCCAGGGGCCGATGGCGGCGCGCACCAGGCGCAGCGTCGGCAGGCCCACGGCCGCGGTCATGCGCCGGACCTGCCGGTTGCGGCCCTCGGACAGGCCGATCTCCAGCCAGGCGTCGGGCACCGTCTTGCGGTAGCGCACCGGCGGGTCGCGCGGCCAGAGCGCCGGCGGGGCCTCCAGCAGGCGGACCCGGGCCGGCAGCGTCGGACCGTCATTCAGCGCGACCCCGGCGCGCAGCGCCTGCAGCTGCGCCGGCTGCGGCGCGCCCTCCACCTGGGCCAGGTAGGTCTTGCGCAGCTTGTGCCGCGGGTGGCTGATGCGTTGCGCCAGCGGCCCCTCGTCGGTGAGCAGCAGCAGGCCCTCGCTGTCGAAATCCAGGCGCCCGGCGGCATAGACGCCGGGCGGCAGGCCGAACTCGGCCAGCGTGCGCCGCGGCGGCACGCCGCGGTCGGTGAACTGGCACAGCACGCCGTAGGGCTTGTTGAAGGCGATCAGCATGGCGCCGGGAGGACGAGGCGCTGTCGGCGCGCGGCCCTCAGGGCTTCACGAAGCGCAGCGTCATGCGGTCGCTCTCGCCGATCGCCTGGTACTTGGCATCGTCCGCGGCCGGATGGTCGTTGCTCGGCGGCAGCGTCCACACGCCGTTGGGATGGTCCTTGGTGTCCTTGGGATTGGCGTTGATCTCGCTCTGCGCGTCGAGCTTGAACCCGGCGGCCTCGGCCAGCGCGATCACCTGCGCCTGCCCGACGTAGCCGCTGCCGTCGTCGGCCGGCACGTCGGCCTTGGCGCGGTGCTCGACCACGCCGAGCACGCCGCCGGGCTTGAGCACGTCGTAGAAGCCCTTGAACATGCCCTCGGCCTGCCCGGCGCTGCGCCAGTTGTGCACGTTGCGGAAGGTCAGCACGAGGTCGGCGGAGTTCGCCGCGCCGAACGAGGGTTTCGCCGGATCGTAGGCGACGGTGGCGGCGCGGTCGTAGCGCGCGGGCGCGCCGGCGAACTTCGTCTCCAGCGCGGTCTTCTGCTTCTGCTGGTACTCGCGGCCCTTCTCGATCTTGTCCGGGTCGACGATCGCGGCCACGTACTTGCCGTTCTCGCGCAGGTAGGGCGCGAGGATCTCCGCGTACCAGCCGCCGCCGGGCGTGATCTCGATGACCGTCTGCGTCGGCTGCAGCTTGAAGAAGCTCAGGGTTTCGCCCGGGTGGCGATAGGCGTCGCGCAGCACGTTCTTCGGACCGCGCCAGTCGCCGGCGACGGCCTGCCGCAGCTCCGCGGACACCGCTGGCGCGGCCTGTGCCGCCGCGGCGTCGGCCTTGGGCGCCTCGGCCAGCGCCGCGGGAGCGCACAGCAGGCCGAGCGAGAGCGCGAGGGTGGCGCGGGACAGGGATTTTGGCGACGACATGGCGCGACTCCGGGGGAATGGAAGACGCGCAGCCTGCCACATTCCCGCGACGATCGCGTTTTGCGTTGCAGCGACGGAACGCCGCCTTTCCGCCGGTGGCGTCGGCATGCTGGCCGAATCTCCGTATGGTGCGGGCACGCATCGATCCCGGAATCCCCATGACACCCGCCTCCCGATTCGACGCGCTCTGGCGCGAACGCAACGACACGCGCGGACTGAAGACGCCGCGGGTGATGATCCGCGTGTTCGTGCCGCCGGGCACGCTGGACGAGGCGGTCGCCTTCTACGAGCGGCTGCAGGGCGTGGCGGCCGACGGCGGCTTTCCGTTTCCGGAAGCGGGCCTGCGCCTGGCCATGGTCGGCGCGTTCCTGCTGCTGGAGGGCAGCGAGCAGGCGCTGGCGCCGTTCAAGTCGACCACCGGCACGCTGCTGGTCGAGGACGTGCAGCCGTACTACGACGCCCTGGTCGCGGCCGGCGCGAAGATCATCTTCCCGCTGCAGCGGGTGCCCACCGGCGCCTGCTTCAACGCGGTGCATCCCGACGGCACGGTGGTGGAGTACGTGCACCACCGTCCCGACGCGCAGGGGCGCTGAGATGGCCGCGACCGAGAACGTGCGCATCGTGCTGGCCTCGCGCCCGCACGGCGAACCGACCCTGGAGAACTTCCGCCTCGAACGCGCCCCGCTCCCGGTGCCGCGCGCCGGCCAGGTATTGCTGCGCACGAGATTCCTCTCGCTCGATCCCTACATGCGCGGACGCATGAGCGATGCCAGGTCGTACGCGCCGCCGGTGCAGATCGGCGAGGTGATGGTCGGGCGCACGGTCTCGGAGGTGGTGGAATCGCTGCATCCGGACTTCAGGCCGGGCGAAGTCGTCACCGCCGACGCCGGCTGGCAGGTCTATGCGCTGGCCGAGGGCGCAGCGCTCACGCGCAAGCTCGATCCGGCCGGCCCGCCGCCGAGCACCGCGCTCGGCGTCCACGGCATGCCCGGGTTCACCGCCTACGCCGGCCTGCACGAGATCGGCAAGCCCAGGGCCGGCGAGACCGTGGTGGTGGCCGCGGCGGCCGGTCCGGTGGGCGCCACGGTCGGACAGATCGCGCGGCTGCGCGGTGCGCGCGTGGTCGGCATCGCCGGCGGCGCGGCCAAGCGCGACTATCTGCGCGAGGAACTGGGCTTCGACGTCGCGCTGGACCATCGCGATCCCGAGTTCGCCGCGCAGCTGCAGGCCGCCTGCCCGGCCGGCATCGACGTGTACTTCGAGAACGTCGGCGGCCCGGTGTTCGACGCCGTGCTGCCGCTGCTCAACGACTTCGCGCGCATGCCGGTGTGCGGCCTGATCGCGCACTACAACGACACCGCGCCGCCGCCGGGCCCGGATCGCACCAGTGCGCTGATGAGCATGATCCTGCGCCGGCGCCTGACCGTGCGCGGCTTCATCCAGCGCGATTTCATCGCCCTGTACCCGCGGTTCCTGCGCGAGATGGGCGCCTGGCTGCGCGAGGGTGCGATCCGCTACCGCGAGGACATCGTCGAAGGCCTGGAGAACGCGCCGCAGGGCCTGATCGGCCTGCTGCGCGGCGACAACTTCGGCAAGCGCGTGGTGCGCGTGGCCTGATGCGCGCGGCTCAGCGCAGCCGCGCGTCGTCGGGGTAGGGCGGCGTGTCGGGATAGTCGCCGCGCCGCAGCCGCGCCTGCAGCGCGCGCCACCAGGAGGGGTCGAAGAGCTCCGAGTGCGCCTGCCGGAACGCCTGCGCCATGCTCGGCAGCAGGCCGAGGAAATGCGGGAAGCGCTCGGGGAAGACGTCGTGCGGGCCGACGTGGAACCAGGGCTCGTCGGCGATCTCCTCCTCGTAGCAGGTCGGTTCCGGCCAGTCGCGGAAGCGGCAGTCGGTGACCAGGCACAGCTCGTCGTAGTCGTAGAACACCACCCGGCCGTGGCGGTTGACGCCGAAGTTCTTCAGCAGCATGTCGCCGGGGAAGATGTTGTTGCGCGCCATGTCCTTGATCGCCTGGCCGTAGTCCAGGGCCACGCGCAGCGCGTCCTCGGGGTTCGCCTGCTCGCGCAGGTAGAGGTTGAGCGGGCGCAGCCGGCGCTGCACGTAGCACAGGTGCACGACCACGGCGCGGCCGTCCACCGAGACGCTGGCCGCGCAGCTGCCGAGCAGCTCCTCCAGCAGCTCCGGCGCGAAGCGCGCGCGCGGAAAGCGCAGGTGGCGGTAGGGCTGCGAGTCGAGCAGGCGGCCGACGCGGTCGAGGTGGAAGACCTGCGCGTACTTGTCCTCCACGTCCTGCCGCGACATGGTCTTGGGCTCGGCGAAGCGGTCGCGGATCACCTTGAACACCAGCGGGTAGCTGGGCAGCGTGAACACCGCCATCACCATGCCGCGGATGCCCTCGGCCTGGGTCAGCGCCTCGTCCGTGTGCTGCGTGAAGTGGCGCACGAAGGTGCGGAAGCGCTCGGTCTTGCCCTGTTTGGCGCGGCCGAGCACCGTGTACAGCTCGTCGATGGGCTTGGCCGGCAGGATCGTGCGCAGGAACACCACCGCGTCGCCGACCGTGGACAGGTCGGCCTGGAAATAGCTGCGCGCATAGCTGAACAGGTGCGCGACGTCGGCGCGGCGGGTCAGCACCGCCTCGGCGCGGAGCTTGCCGCCGTCGTTGACCAGGGCGATGACGCAGGGCGAGAAGCGGTGCTCGCCGAGCACGCGGCCGATCAGGTAGGCGCGGCGCTCGCGGTAGAAGACCGTGTCGAGCAGGTCGATCGAGCGCACCGGATGCTCGCCCCAGTGCGCCAGGTCCTGCTCCAGCCGTTTCGCCAGCCGCCGCGCGCAACCGTCGCGGTCGGCGTACGGCACCTCGAAGCGGTAGTCGGCCAGCACCCGCGCGAACATGTCGGCCACCTGCCCCGAGACCGCGTAGCTGTGCCGCGCCACCGGATGCGTGATCGCATCGGTGGGCTCGATGTCCATGGCGATGAACTCGATCGCCCGGTCCACGCCCTGGGTCTTGAAGAAGCGCCGGGTAAGCGTGTTGTAGAAGGTCTTGTACAGCTCGCGGTCGATCAGCTCGGCGATGGAGCCGGCGTAGTAGTCGCGCACCGCCGACCACAGGCCGCGGTCGTGCGCGCGGCCGAGCAGCGCGGCCTGCAGGCGCAGCGCGCATTCGGCGATGCATTCGTCGTACAGCTCGATGCGCGCCACCGCGTCCAGGCGCGCGGCCGCCCAGTCCATGGTCTCGAAGCGCGTCTTGGCGCGCCGGGTGATCTCGGCGAAGCGGGCGTGGTAGTCCTCGAACGCGTCGCGGATCAGGGTGGCGATGGAAGCGGCGGCGATGTCGTCCATGGGCCCGGGAGCGAGGGGAGAGGCGCGGGGAGAGAGTAACAGCGGCCAAGGCCTCCGCCCTGCCCGCCGCGCCCTCACTCGGTCTTGCGGACGTGCTCGGCGGCCTGCTCGCGCAGCCAGTCGCGGAACGACAGGAAGCCGCGGTGCTCGGCCGAGCGCTGCGGGTAGACCAGGTAGTGGGCGTAGCGCGTCTTCAGCCGCTGCGGCGAGAGCCGCACCAGCTGTCCGGATTCGAGCAGCAGCCGCGCGCGGGTCAGGCGCCCCATGGCCACGCCGACGCCGTCGAGCGCGGCGCGGTGGTGCGATTCGGAACTGTCGAACACCGCCACGAAGCGCGTGGGCGGCGTGCCGCCGGCCTGCGCGAACCAGTTGTTCCATTCCCCGTCCGGATCGCCCAGCAGCGGCCATTCGGCCAGCGGGCGGACATCGATGCCGCCGCCCATGCGCTCCACCAGCGCCGGGCTGGCCATCGGCACCAGCCACTCGTCGAACAGGTGCTCGGCGGTCACCCCCGGCCACTGCCCGTAGCCGATGCGCAAGGCCGCGTCGATGCCGTCGTTGCTGGCGAAATCCACCACCGCCTCGCTGGAGAGCAGGTTGATCTCGATCTTCGGATGGGCGGCCAGGAACGAGCCCAGCCGCGGCACCAGCCAGTTCGAGGCCATCGACGGCGTGGCGCTGACGGTGAGGATGTCGTCGCGCCGCGCCGCGAAGGGCTGTACCGCCTGGGCGATGGCGTCCAGGTGCGGGGCGATGCGCTCGAGCAGGCGCTGGCCCTCGGCGGTGAGCGAGACCCCGCGCGCGTTGCGCGCGAGCAGCTTGTAGCCCAGCCGTTCCTCCAGCGCGCGCATCTGGTGGCTGAGCGCGCTGACGGTGACGTGCATCGATTCGGCCGCGCGCGAGAGGTTGCCGAAGCGCGCGGCGGCGACGAAGCCCTGCAGGGCATGCAGTGGGGGTCGGCCCATTGTGAACTCACCTCAAGGCTTGGTTGCCGTTTTGTCGCTTTTTCGGGCCTGAGTATGCGCGTATCTTCGATTTCACTCAATCACCGAGGTCGGCCATGAACCTGTTTACCGGACTGTTGTTCCAGCAGGGCCATATCCTGAATACGGACCTGGCCCTCTCCCTGGCGAACCAGGAAGCCGATGCCGAGGCCAGGCCGGCATCGGCGGATGCTGGCGCCGGCACGCCGCGCCGCGAGTCGCCCTGCCTGGCGTTCAAGCGCGGCGCGATCGCCGCGATCTGCTCGGCGACCGCCCTGTCGCCGTTCCGCTGATCCCCAGGCGCCGGCCGCCCGGCGGCCGGCATCGCCATCGACACGAACGGAGCACTTCGCATGATCGCGCGCCTGTGGCACGGCACCACCCTGAGCGAGGTCGCCGACGACTACCTGGCCTACCTGCTCGCCAGCGGCGTGGCCGACTACCGCGCCACGCCGGGCAACCTCGGTGTGCAGGTGCTGCAGCGGCGCGAAGGCCGCATCGCCCATTTCCTGATCGTCTCGACCTGGGAATCGCTGCAGGCCATCGAGGGCTTCGCCGGCGCCGATCTCACCCGCGCCCGCTACTACCCCGAGGACGACCGCTATCTGCTGGCGCGCGAGGAGCGCGTGCAGCACTACGAGATCGCCGCCACCACGTGAGCCGCGTGCACGCGGCGCGGATGCGCGCTTCGGGTACATTGCCGGTTTCGTTCCGGGGATCGGCCATGTGGTTGGGCACGCTGTACGCACTCGCCGCCGGGCTGATGTGGGGGCTGGTGTTCGTCGCCCCGCTGCTGTTGCCGGAATACTCGGCGGCGCTGCTGGCGATGGGGCGCTATCTCGCCTTCGGCCTGATCGCGCTGCCGCTGGCCTGGCTGGACCGCGCCGAGCTGCGCAAGCTGCGCGGCGCCGACTGGCTGGAGGCGGTGAAGCTCTCGGCGATCGGCAACCTGCTGTACTACGTCTGCCTGGCCGCCGCCATCCAGCGCGCCGGCGGTCCGCTGCCGACCATGATCATCGGCACCTTGCCGGTGGTGATCGCGATCAGCGCCAACCTGCGCAACCACCGCCGCGACGGCCGCCTGCCCTGGCGGCGCCTGGCGCCGTCGCTGCTGCTGATCGCGCTCGGCATCGCCTGCGTCAACCGCGCCGAACTGCAGGCGCTGCGCGACGAACCGAATGCCGATCCGACCCGCTACGCCCTCGGCGCGCTGCTGGCGATCGTCGCCGTGGCCTGCTGGACCTGGTACCCGCTGCGCAACGCCGACTGGCTGCGCGACCACCCCGGCCGCAAGCCGCGCGCCTGGGCCACCGCGCAGGGCCTCACCGTCTTGCCGCAGGCCCTGATCGGCTATGTCCTGGTCTGGGCTTGGTACGCGGTCTCGGGCAACGGATTCCCGATGCCGCTCGGCCCGCGGCCGATGTTCTTCGTCGGCCTGATGGTCGCCATCGGTTTGTTCGCCTCCTGGCTCGGCACCCTGTGCTGGAACGAGGCCAGCCAGCGCCTGCCCACCGCCCTGGTCGGCCAGCTGATCGTCTTCGAGACGCTGGCCGCATTGGGCTACGCCTTCGCCCTGCGCGGCCAGATGCCGCCGCCGCTCACCCTGCTCGGCATCACCCTGCTGGTCGGCGGCGTGGTGTGGGCGGTGCGGGTGAAGCCGGAGCCGGCGGTGATGCTGGAGAAACACCAAGGATAGAGAGGATGCTCTTAGGGATATGCAAGAGCGATCCTGCAGACAGCGTCCGCCTTTCTGGCCTTGTCGCATTTGGAAGATGCATCACGATGGGAACCTTGGAACAGCTCCTGCAGTCCACTTCCGATACGTTGTTTCCCGCCGACATGGGCGAGCACCGAGTGGCGGTCAATAGCCGTGACGTCGACGGCGAGATGATTCACGCAAGCGGCGAGCGCTCAGCGCCAGAGCATCCAAAAAGCTGAATTTTTAATCGGTGGTCTCCGGCTATGAGACCCTCCCTGGCTATCATTTTCTGATCACGCCGACGCCATTCCGATCGCACATGAAGGGTCGCGGCGTGGTTTAGCCGTAGTGAATCGCCGGGCGTCATGCCCGGTTCGCAGGCGCGTCGGGGAACGCGCTTAACGTCATCACGCATCGCGATCGAAGGAGCCGGCTCCTTCGGCTACGCGACCGTGCGCCAACAAGGGGGTGGTATGCGCCACGCAGCAGCAAGGCAAGCCGAACAATTCGTCCGAAACACCATGCAAAGGAGATACATCATGCGCTCATCGATCATCACCGGCCTGCTCCTGGGAAGCTGCGGTTTCGCGGCCCATGCCGAGGCCGGCAACTGCACCGCGATCGACACCCTTCCGGCGACGATCGGTACGCCGGGTCTGTACTGCCTCGACCAGAACCTGGCGACCGCCATCGTCAGCGGCAATGCCATCACGATCAATACCGATAATGTGACCATCGACTGCAATGGACGCAGTATCGACGGTTCCGCCGCGGGTCCGGGCACGGTGGCGTTCGGCATTCGCGCACAGAACAGGGCCGATGTCACCATCCGCCACTGCAGTATTCGCGGGTTCTATATCGGATTGCAGCTTGGCAACACCGACAACAGCAACAGCCAGGGACATCTGGTGGAGCACAATCACGTGGATGCGAGCACGATGGTCGGCATCGACGTGCAGGGATGGGGCAGCATCGTGCGGGCGAATCAGGTGACCGACACCGGCGGCCGCCCGTCGGTGGGCACGGCCAAAGGCATCTTCGTGCAGGGCAACGGCCTGGTTGCGAACAATCTGGTGAGTGGCGTCAAGCCGGCGGCCGACAGCAGCTGGGGCAATCCAGTGGGCATCCATGCCGTATCCGGCCCGTTCGAAGTCGTCGACAACCGGATTCTCGGCGTGGTGACGATCGGCAGCAACGGCACCGCGAACGGGATCCTCGCCTGGATGGGGCCGTCGGAGAACGTGTCCAGCTATCGCAACAACACGATCATCAACAGCGGCGCCACGCCGGGATATGGCATCTACATCGACACCGGGAACAAGTCCGTGTGCCGCGGCAACACCGTCGCCAATTACGCGAACGGATTGGCGGCTTGCTTCGATGGCGGCGGCAACGTCAGCAGATAAGGAAGCATTGGCGGGCCACACGGCATATGCCGAAAACAGAAAAGGCCCGGCGATGCCGGGCCTTTTCCATGCGGGCGGAACGCTTGCGCCTTACAGGTGCTTGATGATCTCGTCCGCGAACTCGCTGCACTTCACCTCGGTCGCGCCCTCCATCAGGCGGGCGAAGTCGTAGGTGACGCGCTTGCTGGCGATGGCCTTGTCCATGCCGGCGATGATCGCGTCCGCCGCCTCGGTCCAGCCCATGTAGCGCAGCATCATCTCGCCCGAGAGGATCACCGAGCCCGGGTTCACCTTGTCCTGGCCGGCGTACTTGGGCGCGGTGCCGTGGGTGGCCTCGAACACGGCGTGGCCGGTGACGTAGTTGATGTTGGCGCCCGGGGCGATGCCGATGCCGCCGACCTGCGCGGCCAGGGCGTCGGAGAGGTAGTCGCCGTTCAAGTTGAGCGTGGCCACCACGTCGTATTCCTTCGGCCGCAGCAGGATCTGCTGCAGGAAGGCGTCGGCGATGGCGTCCTTGATGACGATGCCCGCGCCCGGCTTGCCTTCCGGAATCACGTGCCAGGGGCCGCCGTCGAGCTCGACCGCGCCGAAGTTGTCGCGCGCCACCTGGTAGCCGAAGTCGCGGAACGCGCCCTCGGTGAACTTCATGATGTTGCCCTTGTGCACCAGGGTGACCGACTTCTGGTCGTTGTCGATCGCGTACTGGATGGCCGCGTGCACCAGGCGTTCGGTGCCGAGCCAGCTGACCGGCTTGATGCCGACGCCGACCTTGATGCCCGGCTCCTTGGCCGGCATGCCGATGTCCTGCAGCTGTTTCTCCCAGGCCGCCGCCTTCTCGGCCGTGCCGAAGCGGATCTTGTCGAACGAGCGCGGGAATTCCTTGGCGAGGAAGTCCAGCACCTTCTGCGCCTCGGCGCTGCCCGGCTCGAACTCGATGCCGGCGTAGATGTCCTCGGTGTTCTCGCGGAAGATGGTCATGTCGACGTCGCCGGGCTTCTTCACCGGCGAGGGCACGCCCTCGAACCAGCGCACCGGGCGCAGGCACACGTACAGGTCGAGCATCTGGCGCAGGGCGACGTTGAGCGAGCGGATGCCGCCGCCGACCGGCGTGGTCAGCGGCCCCTTGATGCTCACCAGGTATTCGCGGCAGGCCTCGACGGTGGCGTCGGGCAGCCAGTTGCCGGTGGCGTTGTAGGCCTTCTCGCCGGCCAGCACTTCCATCCATTCCAGCTTGCGCTTGTCGCCGTAGGCCTTGGCCACCGCGGCGTCGAGCACGCGCACGCTGGCGCGCCAGATGTCGGGACCGGTGCCGTCGCCCTCGATGAAGGGGATGATCGGACGGTCGGGAACGTTGAGGCCTTGCGCGGACTGGGTGATCTTGCTGCCACCGGCAGGAACTGTCGGGGTGAAATCTGACATCGGAATCTCCGAGGTGAGGGATCGCGCTGGGCCGGTGGCCTTGGGCACCGGCCGCGGACCGGCGGGTCCGCAGCCGATACGACCGCATCGGGGCGGCAGCTCGACTGGCGCGTACGAAAGCCTATTGTCGCGGTTTAGCCGGTCCGCGGCAAAGCGCGCGACGAGCGGATCGGGCCGGCCGGTGGCGGCGGCCGTCCCTCAGGGGCCGGCGGCAGGCGAAAAAAGACGCCGCGGGACGGCGCCTGAGGAAAATCGCAACGCTGCGGGCCTATTCGCGGAACAGCGGCTCGAGGCTGGCGCGCGACTGCGGCACGAAGGGGTACTGGCGGTCGCCGTAGCGCAGGGTGACCTCGTACTGCTGCGGATGGTCCCAGAGCGCCTGGTCGATGCGCGCCTTCTGCCCGGAGGCGAGCTCGCGCACGCTCACCTGCAGCGGCGGCGCGCCGGCGCCCTGCTGCAGCGCCAGGAAGGCGTCGATGCCGCGGCGCTGGTCCTCGGGGGTGGCGGCGGCGCGTACCGCCTGCCATGCGTTGTCGGTCGCGTCGTTGCCGGACATGGAGTCACCGTGGAGGCGGCCGCCGCACGCGGCCAGCAGCAGGCAGCATGCCAGCAGCGGGCGGATCAGCGGGGCGGGCGCGAGCGGGTTCAGGTGTGGTCCTCTACCCAGGTTTCCAGGATGTCGAGGTGGCGCTCGCGCACGTCCATGCCGGTATGCATGATGCTGTCGGTGTCCTTGGCCGCGTCGGGACCGCCGTTGCCATTGTACTCGTCGGGCAGGCCGATCATGTGGCCGAACTCGTGCGCCGCGCCGACCTGCGGGTCGGAGGCACCCTTGTTCACGGGATTGACGTCCTCGCTGTCGAAGCGGCCGGTGTTCTGGCTCGGCACCACGTAGCTCTGGTTGAAGCCGCCCTCGTCGATCTTCACCACGTCGATGTTCCAGTTCTCGCTGCCGTCGACCGCATCCTTCAGGCCGCCGAAGAAGCCGCCCGGGGCCTCGCCGACGTCGAGATTGACGTCCAGCGTGACCTGCTGGCCGTCGTCGGTGGTGATGGTGTGGCCGCTCCAGGCGTTCTCGATGGCCTGCTTGTAGTCGGCGATGAACTGCTGCTTGTCCTGCTCGGTCCAGGTCTGCCCGTCGGGGCCTTCCTGGAAGTTGAACTCGATCTTCATGTCGAGTTCGAGGGTATAGGTG
Organism: Luteimonas aquatica; assembly: GCF_022662575.1. GTDB lineage: Bacteria > Pseudomonadota > Gammaproteobacteria > Xanthomonadales > Xanthomonadaceae > Luteimonas > Luteimonas aquatica. Next base: position 103,478 of record NZ_JALBFU010000004.1, read on the forward strand.
CCGTCGGCCTCCCGGTACAGCTGCATGTCGTAGGCATCGCGCACGCCGCCGGCGGTGACGCTGTCCTCGGAGGCGACCAGTTCGCGCTCGCCGCTCGGGGCCCCGCCGCCGTCGTCGGGGCGCTTGGCCGGCACCGCGGCGAGCATGCGCGAGACGCCGTCGGCGACCGGCGCGCGCGCGGCGGCGTCGGAGGCGGGCGTCTGCGGGCGCTGCGCGGGCAGCGGCGGCGCTTCGAAGGAGGGCTGGACCTGCGAGGAAATGGTGGTCATGGCGTGCTCGGAATCCGTGGCGACGGTCCAAGCCTAGTCGGCGCTGCCGGGCCGGACGACCTGGGACGTGTCCTAGCTAGGGTTGGCCCCAGGATGCGGCACGCATGGCGTTCGCCGCCGCCGCGCGAGGGCGCCGCCCGAATCCGGCCGTTCGATTGCGCGCGCTCCTTGAAACGATGCGCTCTCCGGAAATGCGCAGGGCGCGCCTTTCGGCGCGCCCTGCGGGTCTTGCGGATGGAGCGGTCGCTTACTTGACCTCGAAGTCCTTGCTCTGCACGACGGCGCCGTCGAGCGAGATTTCGACCTTGTACTTACCCACCGGCCAGTCCTTGTCGTTGGTCAGCTCGAACTTGGTCACGCCGGGGCCGGTGAAGTTGAACTCCTGGGAGTCTTCCTTCACCACCTGGCCGTCCTGGAACGTCCACTTGGCGGTCAGCTTGCCGGTGGAGGCGGCGGCCGGATCGGAGTTGCTGGTGCTGACGGCGGCGATGATCTTGTCCTTCTTGCCGAAGGCCGAGGTCGGGGTGGTGATCTTGCCGTCGGGGCCGGCGGCGTTGCCCAGGTCGACCGAGGTCACCGAGACGGTGGCGGCGGCCGGGGCCGGCGCGGGTTCGGGCGTCGTGGTCGGCGCAGGCGCGGCCGGTTCGGTGGCGGCCGGCGGCGTGGCGGCGGGCTCTTCCTTCTTCTTGCAGCCGACCAGCGCCAGCGAGCCGACCAGGGCGGCGGCGATGGCGAGATTGAGCGTCTTGCTTGTCATGGGTATCTCCGTGAGAGGGTCAGGAATGGTCGGAACCGGGCAGCGCCCGGCGCGCAGGAAACAGACGCGAAACTGCTCAGTCGGCCTTGGCCGGAATCTTCAGCACCTGGCCGGGCTTGATCAAGTCCGGATCCTTGATCTGATCGCTGTTGGCCTCGAAGATCTGGTGCCATGCGCTCGCCTTGCCGTAGAACTGCTTGGCGATATGCGACAGGGTGTCGCCCTTCTGCACGGTATAGGTCTGTTCGCCGACCGCTTCCTCGGTGGAGGTCACCTTGGAGGTCACGCCGCTGAAGTCGGCCTTGGTCGCTTCCTGTTCGGTGCTCGTGACCTTGCTCGTCACGCCGGAGAAGTCGGCCTTGGGTTCGTCATTCTTCGCACCGCCAGACGCGAGCGAGAGCGAGTTCGGATCGTTGGGATTCTGGGGGTTGCTCATCAGGGGCTCCTATGCCGCGTTGACGGCGCGCAGCGTCCCACGAACGTTGTTAAAAAATCATATTTCGGCCGTGAAGTCCGTCGCGCTGTTTGCGCGGCGTTTATTGCCGCAGGTCGCGGCCCGGAACGGGCGGCGGCAGGCCGGGCGTGGCGCGCCAGGGATTGATGTCCAGCCCGCCCCGGCGGGTGTAGCGCGCCTCCACCGACAGCGCCCGCGGGCGGCAGCGCGCCAGCACGTCGACGAAGATGCGTTCCACGCATTGCTCGTGGAATTCGGCGTGCTCGCGGAAGGAGACCAGGTAGCGCAGCAGGCCGGCGCGGTCGATGCGCGGGCCGCGGTAGGCCAGGGTCACGCCGGCCCAGTCGGGCTGGCCGGTGACCGGGCAGTTGGACTTGAGCAGGGCCGAGTGCAGGCGCTCCTCGACCTCGCCGGCGTCGGCCACGGCCAGGAACGCCGGGTCCGGCGCGTCGTAGCGGTCGCAGTCGACGGCCAGGCCGTCCAGCGATTGCAGGCCGGCGTCCTCGCCGATGGCGGGCAACCCGTCGACGACCTCGACCGGGGCGCCGGCGGCGTGCGACAGGTCGGCGACGATGCGCGCGCGGACCTGCTCGGCGCTGTCGAAGCGCTCGGCGTTGAAGGAGTTCAGATAGAGCTTGAGCGACTTGGATTCGATCAGGTGGGGCGAGGCCGCCGGCACGCTGATCGTGGCGGTGGCCACGACCGGCTTGCCGCGCCCGTCCAGCCAGCTCAGCTCGTAGGCATGCCAGCGGTCCGTCCCGACGAAGGGCAGCGCTTCCCCGTGCAAGCCCAGGCCGGCACGCCCTTGCGCGCGCGGGATGGGAAACAGCAGCGAAGCATCGTAATGACGCGGATACGCGACGTCGCGGCCGAGCGGGAGTTGCGAAGACATGGGCCAATTTTACGCCGCCCGCGCAAGAAGCGGATATCGCCGCGGTCGCGCGCGCCGGACACTGCGTCCCGACCCCGCAACCCTCTCGCGCCCATGCTCACGCTCTACGACTACCTGCCCTCGCGCAACGCCTGGAAAGTCCGCCAGCTGCTGCGGCACCTGGACCGTCCCTACCGCAGCGTCCCGGTCAGCATCTTCGAGGGCGAAGGCCAGCGCCCGGACTATCTGCAGATCAGCCCCACCGGCACGGTGCCGGCGCTGCGCTTCGAGGACGGCCGCGTGCTGTCGGAGTCCAATCCGATCCTGTTCCACCTCGCCGAGGGCACGCCCTACCTGCCCGCGGACGGCTTCGACCGCGCCAAGGTGCTGCAGTGGATGTCCTTCGAGCAGGAGCGCGTGGAAAGCCAGATCGGCGCGCTACGCCACTGGACGCAGACCGGCAAGCTGGCGCGGCGCGCGCCGGTGCTGGTGGAGGGCAAGCGCGCGGCCGGCCGCAAGGCGCTGGCCGTCCTCGACGCGCAGCTGGCCGGCCGGCCTTTTGTCGCCGGCCAGGCCTACACCGTCGCCGACATCGCCCTGTTCGCCTACGCCAGCCGCAGCGACGAGGCCGACGGGCTGTCGCTGGCGCCGTTCGCCCACCTGCGCGCCTGGATCGCGCGCGTGCGCGCGCAACCGGGCTTCCTCGACGAGGACCATCCCTACGCGCTGGACCCGCACTCCGGCCGCGAGCTGCCCTGATCGGCTAGGCGCGCGGCGCGCCGAGATAATCCAGCGTGACCTGCAGCAGCGCGCGCAGGCCGACGTCGAGCGAGGATTCGTCGAGCAGGAACTTCGGCGAGTGGTTGCTGGGCGCGGTCGCCGGATCGGTGCCCTCGGCGGTGGAGCCGACGAAGAAGAACATCGCCGGCACTTGCTTGGCGTAGAAGGAAAAATCCTCCGCGCCCATCTGCAGCGAGGGTTCGTAGACGTTGCCGGCCCCGACCGTCGCCTGCAGGCTGGGCAGCATCTTCGCGGTCAGCGCCGGGTCGTTGTAGGTGACCGGATTGCCCGGCTGGTCGGGCACCTGCGCCTCGGCGCGCGCGCCGTGCGCGCTGGCGACGTGCTCGGCGACGTTCTTCAGGTCGGCGAAGATGTCCTGGCGCATGCCCTCGTCGAAGGTGCGGATGGTGCCGACCATCTCCACCTCGTCGGGGATGATGTTGTAGCGGATGCCGCCCTTGATGGCGCCGAAGGTCACCACCGCCGGCAGCCGCGAAATGTCGGTGCGGCGGCTGACGATGGTCTGCGCGGTGGAGATCAGATCGGCGCTGGCCACGATCGGGTCCACGCCCTTCCACGGCGCCGAGCCGTGGGTCTGGCGTCCGTGCACCTTGATGGTGAAGCGGTCGGAGGCCGCCATCAGCGGGCCGCCGCGCACGGCGATCTTGCCGGCCTGCACGGAGGAGAACACGTGCAGGCCGAACACGGCCTCCGGCTTGAAGTCCCGGAACAGGCCTTCCTTGAGCATCAGCGCCGCGCCGCCCTCCTCGTCGGCCGGCGCGCCCTCCTCGGCCGGCTGGAAGATCAGCATCACCTCGCCCGGCAGCCGTTCGCGCATGGCCACCAGCGCATCGGCCACGCCGAGCAGGATGCCGGTGTGCGCATCGTGCCCGCAGGCGTGCATCACCCCGACCGTCTCGCCGCGGAAGGTCGCGGTGGCCTGGGAGGCGAACGGCAGCCCGGTCTGTTCGCGCACCGGCAGCGCGTCCATGTCGGCGCGCAGCGCGATCCTCGGCCCCGGCTTGCCGCCGCGGATGATCGCCACCACGCCGTGATGGGCGATGCCCGTGCGCGGCTGCAGGCCGAGCGCGCGCAAGTGCTCGGCCACCTTCGCGGCGGTGCGCTCCTCGCGGTTGGACAGTTCCGGGTGCTGGTGGAAATCGCGCCGCCAATCGATCACCTGCTGGCGCAGCTTGGCGGCGGCGGCCGCGACCTCGGGGCGTTGCGTGGGCGGCGTCTGCTGCGCGGCGGCGGCGAGCGGCATGCCGGCGAGAAGGGCGCCGGCGAGCAGCGGCGAAAGGCAGCGTGGAGACGGCATCGGCAATGCTCCGTGGGCAGGCAGGGGCCGATGGTAGCGCGCGCGGCGGCGGTCCCTCCATGTAGCGCCGGCTAGGGGCATTCCTAGCTGTCATGCGCGCTGCGCGGGGCTAAGGTAGGGTCCGACAGCGCCATCCAGGAGCCGCCGCCATGTCCGTCGATGGAGTCCGGGCCGAACCCGCCCCCGTGCACTACGCCGAGCCCGCGCGCGTGCCGCCGCGCCGCATCACCGACGATGTTGCGCTGGACGTGCTCAATCGCCGTTTCGGCGACTTCGACACCGCGGCCAAGGGCGGCGACGCCGACGGCAAGATCAGCCGCGGCGACCTGCAGGCCGTCGTCGAACATAGCCGCGACCAGGAGCTGGTGGACGCCGCCAGCCACCTGCTCGATACCCCCGACCTGCGCGATCGCCTGGACACCGCCGCCAAGGGGGGCGAGCGCGACGGCGTGATCAGCGCCAAGGACCTGACCAGCTACACGGTGCGCGAGCAGCCCTCCGCCCTGCCGACGCTGGCCACGCGGCAGGTCGACGGCTCGGCGCAGGATCCCACCGTGCTGCACATCGACGCCGTGCCGCCGGAAGGCGCCAGCTGGAGCAACGCGAGCGGACCGCGCGCCGGCATCGTCTCGGTCTACGTCGACGGCGAATACGTCGCCGACGCGACGATCTTCGCGGAGAATCCGGACGGCGCCGACGTCAACCTCGGCGTGCTCGGACCGGGCCCGCACACCATCGAGCTGCGCGACAGCAGCGCGCTCGGCACCGGTGCGCCGGAAGCGCGCATCGACCCCGCATCGGTGCGCATGGACGCCACCAATCTCGATGTCGATTCGAGCGACCCGGCCGTGCGCGATCAGGCGCTGGCCGCGCGCTACGCGCCCAACCTGGCGCTGGCCGACAACGAACAGGCCACCAACAACACGCCGCTGATGACCACCGCGCAGGTGATCCATCACGACGACGGCACCACCACCATCGCCTACCGCATCCTGTACAGCAACGAGGACGGCGGCGACGGCAGCGATCCGGCCGTGCTCAGCAATCGCTGGGGCCGCACCACCGACGACGAGCGCGTCTACGAGGTGACGATCGACGCCGGGGGCGAGGTGATCGATTTCTCCGGCAAGAACGCCTCCAGCGGCGCCGGCGGCGCCATCCTGCACGACGACGACCGCGGCGTGCGCGAGATGAACAACGCACTCGGCCCGACCGGCCTGCCCGGCATCGCCATCAGCAACGAACACAACAATGTGCGCTGGGACGATCCGGGCGATCGCCGCAACCGCGGTTATTCCGGCGTGCCCGTGCTGGTGGACGCCGGCCCCAACACCGGGCGCGACGCCTCCAACGAACCCGGCCCGGCCACGAACGAAGTGATGCGCGAGAACCCGTGGACCTGGCGCGTGGCCAACGCCGAAATGCGGCGCGAGGGCGCGGACGGCGGCGGAAGCAAGCTGGACGCGGTCCAGCCCTACGATCGCCTCTACCTGAGCATGGACGACGGCACCTTCGACGAAGGCACCGAAATCACGGTGCATTACGCCAACGGACAGTCCGAGACGGTGCGCCTCGACGACGCCAACGGCAATTCCAATTCCGTCTCGGTCGTGCTGAGCGGCGAACCCGGCAGCATCGCGTCGATCGAAGTCGCCGGCGCCGAAGGCACCGGCGTGGAGGCCTACACCTTGAACGGCGACGACACGCCGCGCCCGGTGACGGACATCGCCGAACGCGATTGATCCGCCACCGCGCGCAACGCGATCAACGTTCGATCATCTGCATCCCCGCCGCGACATAGCGCGCGCCGGCGGCGGCATGCAGCGGGAACGCCAGCTCGATGCGCGTCAGCTCGTCGTCGCCGAGCGCGACATCGACGGCGCCGACGTTCTCTTCCAGATACGTGCGGCGCTTGGTACCGGGGATCGGCACGATGTGTTCGTCCTGCGCCAGCACCCAGGCGAGCGCGAGCTGTCCCGGCGACACGCCCTTGTCGGCGGCGAGCTGGCGGATCTGCTCGACCAGCGCCAGGTTCCTGGCGAAGTTCTCGCCCTGGAAACGCGGATTGGTGCGGCGCCAGTCGTCGGCCTCGAAGTCCTCCGGCGAGCGGATCGCGCCGGTGAGGAAGCCGCGGCCGAGCGGCGAGTACGGGACGAAGCCGATGCCGAGCTCGCGGCAGGCGGCGAGCACGCCGTTCTCCTCCGGATCGCGCGTCCACAGCGAGTACTCGCTCTGCAGCGCGGTGATCGGATGCACGGCATTCGCGCGGCGCAGGGTGTCGGCGCTGGCCTCGGACAGGCCGAGGTAACGCACCTTGCCGGCCCGCACCAGGTCGGCCATGGCGCCGACGGTTTCCTCGATCGGCACGTTCGGATCGACGCGATGCTGGTAGTACAGATCGATGTAGTCGGTGCCCAGACGCTTGAGGCTGCCCTCGACGGCGGCGCGCACGTTGGCGGGGCTGCCGTCGATGCCGCCGGCGCGCGCGTCCTGCATGCCCGGGGTGATGACGAAGCCGAACTTGGTGGCGAGGAAGACCTGGTCGCGCCTGCCTTTCAGAAAGCCGCCGATCAGCTGCTCGTTGGTGTGCGGGCCGTAGATCTCGGCGGTGTCCCAGAAATTGACGCCCAGTTCGAGCGCGCGCGAAAGCGTGGCCAGCGATTCGGATTCGTCGGTGTCGGTGGTGTAGCCGAAACTCATGCCCATGCAGCCGAGGCCGAGGGCGGAGACTGCGGGGCCGTTGCGGCCGAGGGTGCGGGTTTTCATGGGGCATGCTCCGTGAAGTGAAGGGAGGTGCGCGGGCAATGCCGCGCAGCTTTGGACGCCCGGCCGGCGAAGGCCGGGCAAACGCTTCCCTGGACCCGCGCGGCGGCGCCGCGCAGGCTTCGGGACGATCGGGAAAACGGCGCTACGGCTTCTGCGCGGGCGCCACGACCACCGCCTCGATCTCCACCTTCAGCGCGGGATCGAACAGGCCGGAGACCTGCACCAGCGAACTGGCTGGCGGCGAGGCGCCGTAGGCCTCCACCAGTGCCGCGCGCACGGCAGGCAGCGTTTTCAGGTCGGTCAGGAAAATGGTCACCTTCACCACCGCCGGCCAGTCCGCGCCGAGATCGCGCAAGGCGCCGTGCAGCTGCGCGAGTACCGCGCGCGTCTGCGCGGCGGTGTCGCCCCGGGCGGCCTCGGTGCCGAAGGCGGTCAGGCCGGACAGGTAGACGGTGTCGCCGTGGCGCACCGCGTTCGCGTACGGTCCGGCGGGCGCGGCCAGGTGCGGCAGGCGCAGCCGTTCGGGCGCGGAGGGCGTGGCCGGCGGCTCGGCCGCGGCGGCGGTGCCTGCCAGCAGGCCGGCGAGGGCGACGGGGAGCGTCTGGCGCAGGGACATGGTGGCGTCCTTCGGGGAAGGCGGCGGTGAGGGGACGCGGCCAGTATCGCGCTGGCCACTACATCGATAAACCGGCAATATCGACATCCTCTTTGAATCCTGGCTTCACAATGGCCGTCAGCCCGCTGTCCGCCGTGGTCGCCTTCGCCCACGTCGCCCACCACGCCAGCTTCACCCGCGCCGCCGCCGAGCTGGCGGTCTCGCCCTCGGCCCTGTCGCAGACCGTGCGCGGGCTGGAGGCGCAGCTGGGCGTGCGCCTGCTCAGCCGCACCACCCGCCGCGTCGGCCTGACCGAACACGGCGCGCGCTTCCTGCAGCAGGTGGCCCCGGGCCTGCGCCTGATCGAAGCCGCCTTCGACGACCTCGACCGGGTCCGCGACCGCCCCGCCGGCCGCCTGCGCATCAACCTCTCCCGCATCGCCGCCCAGCAACTGGTGATGCCGCGCCTGCCGGCCTTCGCCGCGCGCTATCCCGAGGTCGAGGTGGAGCTGTTCGTCGACCCGAGCCTGGCCGACCTGGTGGCCGGCGGCTTCGATGCCGGCATTCGCCTGGGCGAAAGCCTGGCCAAGGACATGATCGCCCTGCCCATCGGACCGATGCAGCGCCAGGTCGTGGTGGGATCGCCCGCCTACTTCCGCCGCCATCCGCCGCCGCGCGCGCCGGGCGATCTCGTCCATCACGACTGCATCCGCCATCGCCTGAGCAGCGGACGGCTGATGGCCTACGAGTTCACGCGCGCGGGCCGCGACTTCGAGGTCGAGGTCGGCGGCCGCCTGATCGTCAACGACAGCAGCCTCGCCCGCGATGCCGCGCGCGCGGGCCTGGGCCTGACCCAGCAGTTCGAATCGGAGGTCGCCGCCGACCTCGCCGCCGGCAGCCTGCAGCGCGTGCTCGACGACGACCTGGCCCCCTTCCCCGGGTTCTTCATCTACTACCCGGCGCGCGAACACATGGCGCCGAAGCTGCGCGTGTTCGTGGATTTCCTGCGCGAGCAGGTGGCGGGCTAGTGCGCCGGCATTGCATTCGCTGCTGCCGGGCGGAACCGCTTCGAGCCTGGGATTCCCCGACCAGAGGAGCATGATTGACGGTTTTGCGCGGGCAGGCCCAGAATCCGCGCTGCAGTTCTTTCAGGTTCTATCGCGGTTGCAGGAACCGGGCCGCGGCGGGCCGTGGAAACAGCAATGATCGCGCTCATTCCCATGGATCTCCCGAACTTGCGCAGGCTCGCGGCCTCCGAGCCGACGGAGCTTCCTGCCGCAGAGGGAGCATTGCCGCCCGCGCATGTCGCCGCCCGTGCCTTGTCGCAACTCGAGGCCGGCGTTCCGGCCGAGTGGTGCGTGCCTTTCCTCGTCGTCGCCAACGAGTCCGGGCAAATCCTGGGCGGTTGCAGATTCAAGGGAACACCGGTCGATGGCCGCGTCGAGATCGGCTATGGCGTGGCCAAGGCCGCCAGGCGCCGCGGCATCGCCACCGCGGCGGTGACGCAATTGCTCAGGCTCGCGGCATCCAGCGGCATGGTGCGGCATCTGGACGCGCATATTCTTCCCGACAACATCGCCTCGAGCGCCGTGGTCTCCCGGCTCGGCTTTACGCGCATGGGCATAGTCGTCGACCCGGACGGTGAGCGGGTCGTGCATTGGACGTACCCGGTCTCAACCTGATGATGCATTCAAACCGAAGCCGCTTCGCGGATTGGATCAACCTGGCGTATGGCCATCTACAAATTTCAATGGAGCTGAAGCATGCGCCAATCCATCCTCGCTTGCGTCGCCATCGGCCTCATGACGGTGGCGGGACCGCTTCTTGCGCAGGACGCCGCAAAGCCAGTCGCGAGCTCGAAGCTTCCGGACGTCGCGCTGCCGCCGCAGCTGGACCGGGTGCTTCGCGACTATGAGCGCGCATGGCGCGCGGGCGACGCGGCGGCGCTCGCCTCGCTGTTCGCCGAAGACGGGTTCGTCCTGCAAAGCAATCGTCCGCCGATCCGCGGACGCCCGGCGATCCAGGCGGCTTATGAGAGTCAGGGAGAAGGCGGCCCGTTGCGGCTGCGTGCCCTGGCGTTCGCCACGGAAGAGACAGCCGGCTACATCGTCGGCGGCTACCGTTACGGCGATACGCTCGACGACATGGGCAAGTTCACCCTCACGTTGCGTCGTGCGCCCGGTGGGCCGTGGCTGATCTTTTCGGACATGGACAATTCGAACGCGCGCCCGCGCCAGCCCTCCGTGCCGGGCACACCCTCGCCGGCCGAGCGTCCGGCGGCAGAACACTGAAGTCGCATCCCTGCACGTCCATCCGGATCTCCTTACCCCCCGTGTGGCGATGGCCGTGCCGAACGGCGAGCGGGTGGTTTGCGTGGTGTAGTCTGGCGAAATCGATCGCCAAGACCTCGCGATAGAGGAACAGCAGGGCCGATAGCGCTTGGTTCCGGGTGGTGGGCGCAACCCGATCGTGCCGGACGAGGTTGCTTAGGAAGAGCTCCACTTCGGCACCGCCTATTTCCCGCGGATGGCGCAAGCCGTTAGTCCGGATATAGCAGCGAATCCAGTACAGATAGGCCTGCTCGGTACGCAAGCTGTAGCGTTTGAGGCGCAAACGACGGCGAACTTCGTCCAGTAGCCTGGGGGCCCGCGCAGGGCCTGGACTCTCGGCTAGGGCCGCAGGCCCGCGGTCATATTGCATATGGACGCCCCCTTGCCAGATAACGCCATCAATAATGTTTCGTGCCCCCGACCACGGGCCCATTGCCGCAAACCGTTGTCCCCTGTGGGAAAATTCCGATTGACGAGCCTGTACCGCAGGCAGAAGAATCCTTGCTACGCCCCATTTTGGGGTCTAATCGTAGTTAGGGCGCGTATGGCAGAAGATCGTAGTTTTGTACTGCAAGCCTACGGGCTTTTCATGGTTGCGTGGTCAGTCCTCGAAACTGTAGTTGAGGCAGCAATTATGAAAGAGCTTTTGATAGGCCCTGAACGATCGCTCATCGTTACAAGTTCTATGCAGTTTCGTCAGAGAGTATCTGTCCTATCGAGCTTGCTTAAGCTGCGAGATCCTCAGCCGAGCGAAGCGCTTCGATTACTTCGCAAGATTGAGAAGATCGCCAAACGAAATGCCATTGTGCATGGCCATATAGTTGTCGGTGTCCCTGGGCAACTTACATTCGTAAAATCGAGCGCCGTAGACGGATACTCTGCCAAACACTTCACCTTTACAGCACAAGATTTGGCTGGTCATACTGGACGATTGGCGGACGAGACCAAAAAGCTGCAAAACCTAATGAGTGTTTCAGATGCGGATATTCAAACGCTTGCTGACGTCGGTATAAAAGCATCCGGGCACGCGCCCTAACAATTCATTCAAGCCGAAGCCGCTTTGCGGATCGGCTTAACTCAGGCGTTAGGCGGCACATGACGTTTCCGGACATCCTCCTTGACAGAATTGAGGCTAACGGGATCGTTGTTGGCATCAACAATGCCGACGACGTTCCGGTCGGCACGCTCTTTACCCAGCTCGTAAAGATCCGCCTTGAGGGCAATCCTGGAGCCACTACAGCTACTGAGCTGTGGTCCATCCCTATTAACCTTCGTCTAGCAGAGGCAATCATCTACCGCAAATCCGTTGCGGTGGTGCCTCGCGGCTGGGGTGTCGGCCTCCGCCTTGAGGGTGCGGGCATGGAGGCAGTTGCAGATGCGCTCAGTGGCAAGGCTGCGCCGGAGTTCGTCCACTTGCGAGCTCCGGGTGCCGTCTAACAATTCATTCAAGCCGAATCCGCTTCGCGGGTCGGCATAATTCTGGTGTTAGGTGCCACTGGAGGTTTTCTCTGTTTTCGATCCACTCAAACTCTTCAGGCCGGGAGTTGGTTTTTCTTTCGCCCGAGGAGGACTATTTCACAGTAGAGCTTCGGGGCGAGGATCTCCAAGCTACTCGAAGGGTATATGCATACACAGATGCGGCTGGGCTTAACCGTCTCTTCGCCAGGCTAGCTGAGTACGAGCGCCCCTGGACCGCCGAAGAGAGCTGGGAGTCGTTAGAGGGAGAGTTTTTACTTTCCGCCAGTTGCTCTCCACTTGGCATCGTTACCTTCTTGGCCGCAATCTATGGATCACCCGGAGCCCCTGAGGAGTGGCATGTTTCTGCCTCAATCACAACCGAGCTTGGTCAATTGCCAAGTATCGCAGCAGGTGCCAAACGGTTCTTCGGTGGCGCCTAACAATTCATTCAAGCCGAACCCGCTTCGCGGGCCGGCTTAATTCAGGCGTTAGGCCGCATGACTAGAACTCAGCGAGTTGTTCAAAGTCTGGTGATCTCGACCGTCATGGTGCTCGGGACATTCTCCCTTGCAGCTCTTCTCACTCGATACGTCGGTGACTACTGTTGGCCCCCGCGATTCGGAAGCCTACTAGTCGGCCTCGCGGTGCTTGTACAAGGCTATGTCTATGCTAACCATACCTCGTTCCAGAGGATTAGCCGGGAAAACACGGGTCAGAGTCGAGTTTTCATGTGCTAGGCTCAGGGTCCGTTTCTGGCAGATAGCGGGCCAGTCCCGCGTCAGAAACTCCTGCACAGGCGTAGCGCCAAACTAACTTTCTTTCCGCTCGAGCAATGGGAAATCCCCCGCTCTTTTGGCAAATCGCGAAGTTCTGCACCAATCGCCTGAAAGGCGCGTAGCCTTGGAGGCTGGGCGCCATGCGAGTCCAACCCCAGACAGGCGAGAATGAGGTGCGCCGTGAACGTGATGCTGAAACGGGTCTACGAGCCGGCGGCCGGGACCGACGGCGAACGCATCCTGGTCGACAGGCTCTGGCCGCGCGGCCTGGCCAAGGCCGAGGCGAAGATCGACCTGTGGCTCAAGGACGTCGCGCCCTCCACCGAGCTGCGCCGATGGTTCGGACACGATCCGGAGAAGTGGGCGGGATTCAAGAAGCGGTATCGCGCGGAATTGAAGGGCAGTGCTGCGCTATCGGAGCTCAGAGCGCTTTCGCGCCGAGGCGATATCACGCTGCTGTATGCGTCTAGGGACGAGGAACACAACCAAGCGGTGGCGCTCAAGCAGATGCTCGATCCAAAAACTTAAATGGTCTTTGAAGTCGAAGCTGTTTCGTAACGCCTAAATGGATATGAGTTCATCCCGTTTGAGCTCAACTCACGGCTTGAATGGATACAGGCAGATGTCTCGATGAAAAAGTTCTTGTGGGTCCCAGGCGCGGGGATTGATGTTGGTGCATTAACGCGACTCCGTTCCAATTTGGCGCGGCCGCAGGAAGCCATGGGCGAAGCCTGGTTTATGAGCGAGGAAAGAAGGTTGTTTCCCGAGCTCATGGGTGACTTGAGTGGTCTTACAGCATGGCAGCTGCAGGAGCCGCTTCAGGAAATTGCATCCGGAACCAGCGCATTCGGGCCTCGTGCCGAGTGGTGCGATTGGTATCACTATCTTTTGGGGCAATTGCTCCCGAGAAGTCACGAGAATTTTGTCAGCTCATTGCTGGAATCCTTGCTCACGGCATTCATGGCCCTGTATCCCAATGGCGTTGGCAAAACCCCCTATCTCGCGTTTCGAGATGACGCGCTCCTGACATTGGGGCGTTGCATGATGGAGCCGCACTGCTGGGATGCGGACGAAATCGCGGTCGGACAGTTCTTGCATAGATCCGACAGCAATCCTAACAAGGTCTGGTGTTGGTGGGACGCGAGCGGTGACTTTAGCGCTTCGTTGTTTTTCTGCCTGAAGTATCTTCCCTCTTCGCTTGTTCGAGATTGGTTCTCCTCGGTTCTTGCGATCAAATCGCCCCATTGGCGTTCTCAGGTTTTGGTGTGGCTCGTGGGGTCTTACGACATGTTGACGGGCGCTACAAAGTGGCCGTCTGAATTTTTGATCGAAGCCCGCCCATCCGTCGGCTGGGAGTGGTCCCACTGCTTACGGCCCGAGTTGACCGCCTCGACGGATTCGGGTCTGCCTGCCGTCGTTTCTTTCCTGCCAAGGATTTCGCGGGAATGCGTGCTCGAAGCGACGCACGCTTATTTCAGCGACGATGTCTTTCAGGCATGGATTGAGTCGATCGCTCGAGTTCCCATCTTGGAATCGGAGCTGGGTCCGATTCCTTCTCAATTCGAGCATTTGTATGTTCGCCGCAGGGAGGCATGACCCATTTCGAGACACCTCAGGCGTGAGCTCGCAACCGCTGCAGTGAACCTTCAGCCTCAATCCCGGCGCGCGCCGGCGAGGATCTCTGCGGCCGCGCGTTCGAGGATGGCGACGATGCGGCGCGCCTCGTGCTCGTCCCAGTCGCTGCGGCGCGAGAGCATGGCGTGGCGCAGGGCGTGCATGGCCTGGCGCACGGCCATCGGGGCGGCCTCGCGCGCGGCTTCGCGGGCGCTGTGCTCGGCGCGGGCGACCACGGCGTCGACGACGGCGCGGTTCTCCTCGAGGTAGGCACGGCCCTCGTCGGTGATGGCGTAGAGCTTGCGGCCGCCGCCTTCGGCCTGGGCCTGGGCGTGGCCCATCTCCTCGAGCATGGTCAGGGTGGGATAGACGGCGCCGGGGCTGGGGGAATAACGGCCCTGGAACATCTCCTCGATGATGCGGATCAGTTCGTAGCCGTGGCGCGGCTGCTGTTCGATCAGGCTGAGCAGGAGCAGTTTCAGGTCGCCGTGGCCGAGCATGCGGGCGCCGCCGCGGCCGTGGCCATGGCGGCCGCCGCGGCCGTGTTCGGGGGAGAAGCCCTCGTCGTCGCCGAAGCGGTCGAAGACGCCGCGGCGGGCGGCGTGGAAGCCGGGGTCGCCGGCGACATCGTGGTCGTGGCGGCCATGGCCGGGGTGGCAGGCGTGGCGGTGGTGGAACCAGGAATGGAAGCGCATAGGAATTCGATATATCGGAATGGGAGCCGATAAGATATATCTTAGATATATCGAAATCAAGAGGCGGCCGTCCCGGCTGCCGCCCGGCGGTCAGTCGCCGGCCGGGGCGCCCAGATAGAGGGTGTGCCCCTGGTCGTCGCGCAGCACCAGCTCCCGGGTGCCCCAGGCAGTCCGGTGGGCGTCCCGCACCGGCACCACGCCGCGCGCCTTCAGCGTGGCCGCGGCCGCGGGCAGGTCGTCGGTTTCCAGGTAGAGGTGGAAGTGTTCGCCCTCGCGCACGTCGCCGATGGATGGGTCGGCGCATCGACGCGCTTGAGATGGAAGACCTGCGCGCCGGCGCGAATGCCGGCATAGAAGTCCTCGTAACGGAACGCGAGTTCGAGCCCGAGCACCTGCGTGTAGAACGCGATCGAGGCCTCCAGGTCGGTGGTGCGCAGTTGCGGGATCAGGGCGCGGATGCGCATGGGGATCTCCCGGGAAACCATCTTGGTGGGCGAGCGGCCGGATTGCTTCGGAGCCGGGACGCGTCAGGCGTGCGTGCGCGCAGGCTCGCACAGGAAGTCGACGAAGGCGCGCAGCTTCGGCGGCATGTGCTCGCGCGCCGGGTAATAGATGTAGAAACCGGGATGCGAGGGTGCGTAGTCGGCCAGCACCTGCACGAGGCGGCCGGTGGCGATGTCGGCCTCGACCGTCTTCTCGAACAGCTGCGCCATGCCCAGCCCGTCGCGCGCGGCCTCGCGCACCATGCGGTCGTCGGTGTAGATCAGCCGGCCCTGCACCTCGACCTGCAGCTCGCGGCCGGCGTCGACGAAATGCCAGGGCTCGAGGCGACCGCTGCCGGGCATGCGGAAACGCAGGCAGTCGAAGCCGACCAGGTCGGCCGGGGTGCGCGGCGTGCCGTGGCGGCGCAGGTAGTCGGGGGTGGCGACGATGGCGCGGCGCTGGCGGCCGCCGTCGATCGGGCGCGCCACCATGTCCCTGGCCAGGTGGTGTCCCAGTCGGATGCCGGCGTCGAAGCCGCCGGCGACGACGTCGGCCAGGGTGTCGTCGGTGAACAGCTCGACCTGCAGGCGCGGATGGCGCGCGAGGAATTCCGGCAGCCGCGGCACCACGTACAGGCCCGCCACCAGGCGCGAGAGGTTGATGCGCAGCAGGCCGGAAGGCTGGTCGCGCCCGGCGCGCAGGCGCTGCAGGGCGATGTCGATGCGGTCCAGCGAGGGATCGATCTGCGCGAGCAGGTCGCGCCCGGCCTCGCTCAGGGCCACGCGGCGGCTGGTGCGGTTGAACAGCCGCACGCCCAGCCGCGCCTCCAGGCCGCGCACGCTCTGCGAGACCGCCGAGGCGCTGACGCCCAGCCGGTCGGCGGCGCGGGTGAAGCTGCCGGCCTGCGCCACGGTGCGGAACACGGTCAGGCCGGCGAGTCCGTCGGGCTGGATCGTCAAGTTTTTCTTCATGATGGATGCAGGCTAGCACCCTTCTTCCCGGGGGATCGGGCCGCCACAGTGAAGGCATTCCCGCCTCCGAGACGCCGCCATGTCCCTGTTCGCCCCGCTGCTTGCCCTGGCCGTCGCCGCGCAGCCGACGCCGTCCGCATCGCCCGCGCCGGCGGTGCCGGGCGTCGCGCCGGATGTCGCGTCGATGGACGCCGCCCCGGATGCCGCGATGGGCCGTCGCCTGGACGCGGTGATCGACCGCGCCCTGCGCGAGCGGCGCCTGGTCGGCACCGTGGTGCTGGTGGCGCGGGACGGCCGCGTGGTCTACCGCCGCGCCGCCGGCCAGGCCGACCGCGAGGCCGGCGTGCCGATGCGCGAGGACGCGATCTTCCGCCTGGCCTCGGTGACCAAGCCGATCGTCAGCGTGGCGGCGATGCGCCTGGTCGAGCAGGGCAAGCTGCGCCTGGACGATCCGGTGACGCGCTGGCTGCCCGACTTCCGGCCGCGGCTGCCCGACGGCGATGCGCCGCCGATCACCGTGCACCAGCTGCTCACGCACACGGCCGGGCTGAGCTACGGCTTCGAGGAGGCGGACGGTGCGCCCTATCACCGGTTGCGCGTTTCCGACGGCCTGGACGCGTCCGGCATCACGCTGGAGGAAAACCTGCGCCGCATCGCCGCCGCCGGCCTGTCGTATCCGCCCGGCCATGCCTGGCGCTACTCGCTGGCCATCGACGTGCTCGGCGCGGTGGTCGCGCGCGCCAACGGCAGCACGCTGCCCGAGGCGGTTGCGCAACTGGTCACCGGGCCGCTGCAGATGCGCGACAGCGCCTTCTCCGTCGCGCCGTCCGCGCGCGTGGCGGTGCCCTACGCGGACGGGCGTGCGCGGCCCCGGCGGATGTACGACGGCATCGAGGTGCCGCTGCCGCCGGCGCTGGGCCACCGCGTGCGGTTCGCGCCGAGCCGGGCCTTCGACGCGGGCGCGTTTCCCTCCGGCGGCGGCGGCATGGTCGGCACCGCTGGCGACGTGCTGCGGCTGCTGGAGATGCTGCGCGGCGGCGGCGCGCCGCTGCTGCGGGCCGAGACCGTCGCGCGCATGGGCACCGATCAGGTCGGCATCGCCGCGCAGACGCAGGGCCCGGGCTGGGGCTTCGGCTACGGCGCCGCGGTGCTGGTCGATCCGGCGCTGGCCGGCACGCCGCAGGCCCCGGGCACGCTGCAGTGGGGCGGCGCCTACGGGCACAGCTGGTTCGTCGACCGCGCCCGCGGCCTGAGCGTGGTGGCGCTGACCAATACCGCCTTCGAGGGCATGTCCGGGGCGTTTCCCGGGCAGATCCGCGATGCGGTCTACGGCGCGCCATAGAACGATTTCTCATGTGCGGCGGGCCGCGCTTGACGCTCCGGGCCGGGCGGCGTACGTTGCCGGCGCCGAAGGTTTTCATCGCTCTATCAAGATTGAGCGATTGAATTGAGGGAAGCCGGTGCGGCCTGGGCGCGATCCGTGCCACGGCCAATTCCGGCGCTGCCCCGCAGCGGTGTGTGGAAACGAGCTTCGCCAGATGCACTGGGCCCCGGGCCCGGGAAGCGGCGAACAGTAGGCGGGGCCCCGCGCCCCACGTCCACGAGCCCGAAGACCTGCCTCGGCCAGGGAGCGATCCCTGTCCCGACCTGGAATCTCCGAGGGGAGGCGCCGGGACTTGCCTCGGCCTTACGGGCCGGGTCCGTCCCTGCGCCCGCTTCGCCGGTTCCGGTTCGCCCGAGGGGGCGAAGGTCGACGGCGTGGCGGAACGTGCGCGAAGGCGCGCGCGCCGGCGCGTGCCGCCTTCGTTCCTCATTCGCCACGAATCGAGGACACGCAACATGACCACCGTCAGCAACCTGGGCTTTCCGCGCATCGGCGCCAAACGCGAACTCAAGCGCGCGCTGGAGGCCCACTGGCGCGGCGAGACCACGCCGCAGCAACTGCACGACACCGCCCGCGCCCTGCGCGAGCGGCATTGGCGCCTGCAATACGCGGCCGGCGCCGACCTCGTGCCGTGCAACGACTTCTCCCTGTACGACCAGGTGCTCGACACCGCCTTCGCGCTCGACGCCATCCCCGAACGCTATCGCGCGCTGGCCGACGCCGATCCGCTGGCGGGCTACTTCGCGCTGGCGCGCGGACTGCAGCGCGAGGGCATCGACGTGCACGCGCTGGAGATGACCAAGTGGTTCGACACCAACTATCACTACCTGGTGCCGGAGCTGCATGCGCAGCAGACCTTCCGCCTGCGCGGCGACAAGGCGGTAGGCGAATTCCTGGAGGCCAAGGCGCTCGGCGTGAAGGCCAGGCCGGTGCTGCTGGGGCCGGTGAGCTTCCTGCTGCTGTCCAAGACCGTGGACGGCAGCGACCGCCTCGCCCTGCTCGCGCGCCTGCTGCCCGTCTATGCCGAATGGCTCGGACGGCTGCGCGAGGCGGGCGCGGACTGGGTGCAGATCGACGAGCCCTGCCTGGTGCAGGACCTGGACGAGGACGATCGCGCCGCGTACCGCACCGCCTACGACGCGCTCGCCGCGGCGGCGCGGCCGAAGCTGCTGCTGGCCACCTATTTCGGCGCGCTCGAGGACAATCTCGCCTTCGCCGCAGCCTTGCCGGCCGACGGCCTGCACGTCGACCTGGTGCGCGCGCCCGCACAGCTCGATGCCGTGCTCGACGCGCTGCCGCCGCGCCATGTGCTCTCGCTCGGCTTGGTCGACGGCCGCAACGTCTGGCGCACCGATCTCGATCGCGCGCTGGCCCTGGCACAGCGCGCGCACGCGCGCATCGGCGGCGAGCGCCTGCAGCTCGCCCCTTCGTGCTCGCTGCTGCACGTGCCCATCGACGCGACGCTGGAAACCGCGCTGCCGGCCGACCTGCGCGGCTGGCTCGGCTTCGCCCGGCAGAAGCTCGAGGAACTGCGCACCCTGGCCGATGCCTTGAACGGCCTGGGCTCGGCGCGTTCCACGCTGGAGCAGGCGCGCGAACGCTACGCCACCCGCGCGTCCTCGCCGAAGGTGCACCGCGCCGAGGTGGCCGCGCGCCTGGCCGCGCTGGCCGACGTGCCCACGCGGCGCGGTTCGCCGTATCCGCAGCGCCGCCTGGCGCAGGCGCGGCGCTTCGGCCTGCCGCCCTTTCCCACCACCACCATCGGCTCGTTCCCGCAGACCCAGCAGGTGCGCGAGGCGCGCGCGGGCCATCGCGCCGGCAAGTTGTCGGACGCCGACTACGAGGCCTTCCTCGAAGCCGAGACCGCGCGCTGCGTGCGCTTCCAGGAGGAGATCGGCCTGGACGTGCTGGTGCACGGCGAGTTCGAGCGCAACGACATGGTCGAATACTTCGGCGAGCAGCTCGACGGCTTCGCCTTCACTCGCAACGGCTGGGTGCAGAGCTACGGCTCGCGCTGCGTGAAGCCGCCGATCCTGTACGGCGACGTGCAGCGGCCCGCGCCGATGACGGTGCGCTGGTCGCGCTACGCGCAATCGCTCACCGAGCGGCCGATGAAGGGCATGCTCACCGGGCCGGTGACGGTGCTGCAGTGGTCGTTCGTGCGCGACGACCAGCCGCGCGAGACCACCTGCCGGCAGGTGGCGCTGGCGCTGCGCGACGAGGTGCTGGACCTGGAGGCGGCCGGCATCGGCGTGATCCAGATCGACGAGCCGGCGCTGCGCGAGGGCCTGCCGCTGCGCCGCGCGCACTGGCGCGCCTACCTCGAGTGGGCCGTGGAATGCTTCCGCATCGCCGCCGCCGGCGTCGCCGACCACACCCAGGTGCATACGCACATGTGCTACTCGGAGTTCAACGACATCATCGAGGCGGTGGCGGCGATGGACGCGGACGTGATCTCGATCGAGACCTCGCGCTCGCGCATGGAACTGCTGGAGGCCTTCGTGCGCTTCCGCTATCCCAACGGCATCGGCCCGGGCGTGTACGACATCCATTCCCCGCGCGTGCCCGAGCAGGCGGAGATGTCCGCGCTGCTGGAGAAGGCCGGCGCGGTGCTGGCGCCCGAGCAACTGTGGGTGAATCCTGACTGCGGGCTGAAGACGCGCGGCTGGCCGGAGACGCGACGGGCGCTCACCGCCATGGTGTCGGCGGCGCAGGCCCTGCGCGCGACTTAGTCCTGCCTGGCGGCGATCATCGGCGCGACCATGTTCGCGCCGATGATCGTGCTTTTGTGTGCCTCGAAAAAGTCTTCCGTCATTCCTGCGAAAGCAGGAATCCAGCGACTTTAGGCCTCAGAAACAAAGGCACCGGATTTCTGCTTTCGCAGGAATGACGATGTCGTGGGATTCAATCGTGGAATTCAACCGACTGCGTCTGGATCGAATCAGGCGCCGCCGCCCTGCGCCGCCGCGGGAGGCAACGCCGGCACCGCCGCCGGCCGGCCGCGCGCGTCCAGCGCGATCATCACGAAGCGGCCGCGCGTGCACAGCTCGCGCTCGCCGCTGAGCAGGTCCTCGGCGACCAGCTCCACTTCCACCTGCATCGAGCTGTTGCCGGTGGCGACCACGCGCGCCACCGTTTCCACCAGCTGGCCCTGGCGGATCGGCAGCTTGAAGTCCACCTGCTCCGAGCGTGCCGTGACCACGGTGCGGCGTGCGTAGCGCGAGGCGGCGATGAAGGCGGCCTTGTCCATCCAGGCCAGGGCCTGGCCGCCGAACAGGGTGCCGAGGTGGTTGGTGTGGTCGGGGAAGACCATCTCCAGCAGCCGCGCTTCGCACGGCCGGGTCGAGGGAAGCGGCGTCATGGCGTCAGAAGGCGTGGTCGAAGCCGACTTCGCCCTGCACGCCGACCTGGTAGGCCGACACGCGCCGCTCGAAGAAGTTGGTCAGCTCCTGCACGTCCTGCAGGTCCATGAAGGGGAAGGGATTGCGCGAGCCGAAATGCTTCGGCATGCCGAGCTGGGCCATGCGCTGGTCGGCGCAGTATTCCAGGTACTCGCGCATGTCCTTGGGCGAGAGGCCGGCGACGCCGCCGGACAGCGTGTCCTGGGCGAAGGCGAACTCGCACTCCACCGCCTCGCGCATCATCTCCACCACCTGGGCGCGGAAGCCGTCGTCGATCAGGTCGGGCTCCTCCTCGCGCGCGGTGCGGATCACCTCGAAGGCGAAGGCCATGTGGCAGCTCTCGTCGCGGAACACCCAGTTGGTGCCGGACGCCAGGCCGTGCAGCAGGCCGCGCGAGCGCAGGTAGTAGACGTAGGCGAAGGCGCCGAAGAAGAACAGGCCCTCGATGCAGCCGGCGAAGCAGACCATGTTGAGCAGGAACTGGCGCCGCTGCTCGCGCGTCTCGATGCGCTGCAGGCCCTGGATCGAGTCGATCCACTTGAAGCAGAACTCGGCCTTCTTGCGGATCGAGGGGATGTTCTCCACCGCCGCGAAGGCCTTGGCGCGCTCGTTCGGGTCGGGCAGGTAGGTGTCGAGCAGGGTGAGGTAGAACTGCACGTGCAGCGCTTCCTCGTACAGCTGCCGCGACAGGTACATGCGCGCCTCGGGCGCGTTGATGTGCTGGTACAGGTTCAGCACCAGGTTGTTGGAGACGATCGAGTCGCCGGTGGCGAAGAAGGCCACCAGGCGCTCGATCAGGTGCCGCTCGGCCGGGCCGAACTTGTGCTTGAGGTCGTTGACGTCCAGCGAGAAGTCCACCTCCTCCACCGTCCAGGTGTTGCGGATGGCGTTGCGGTACATCTCGTAGAACTGCGGATAGCGCATCGGGCGCAGAGTCAGCTCGAAGCCGGGATCGAGCAGGAGCTGACGGGAGTGCGTGGACATGGGGATTCCTTGGAGGTGCGGGCGTGCGCGGTCAGCGCACGTAGTCGTCGGAGGCGTGTTGGCTGATGTAGGTGGACAGGCCGCGGCCGGCTTCGGCCAGCCGCTTCATGCGCTCCACCTTGGCGCGGCCGGCGCTGGCGTGGCTGTACTCGTAGAGGCGGTCGGCGTCGCGGAAATGCACGAGGATGGAGGTCGGGGTGAAGGCGTAGGCCGCCACGCCGGAGTTGCCGCTCAGGTTCGCGTAGCGCCGCAGCTTCATCTCCGACCTCCTTTCGTGCCTATTGGCAGGCTTCGCACGCCTCCGGATTCTCCAGCGAACAGGCCACCGCGGCGACCGGCGCAACGCTGGCCACCGTGGTCTTGGCGATCTTGGTCGCCGGGCGCGAGCGCAGGTAGTAGGTGGTCTTGATGCCCCTCTTCCAGGCGTACATGTACATGGACGAGAGCGCGCCGATGTTCGGGCTCTCCATGAACAGGTTGAGCGAGGCCGACTGGTCGATCCAGGCGCCGCGCTCGGCGGCCATGTCGATGAGCGCGCGCATCGGCAGCTCCCAGGCGGTGCGGTAGATCGCGCGCAGCGTCTCGGGGATCTGCGCCAGGCCCTGGATCGAGCCTTCCGCCTGCTTGATCGCATCGCGCGTCTCCGGCGTCCACAGGCCGAGCTTCTTCAGTTCCTCGACCAGATGGCGGTTGACCTGCAGGAAGTCGCCCGAGAGCGTCTCGCGCTTGAACAGGTTGCTCACCTGCGGCTCCACGCATTCGTAGCAGCCGGCGATCGAGGCGATGGTGGCGGTGGGCGCGATCGCCACCAGCAGCGAGTTGCGCAGGCCATGGGTCCGGATGCGTTCGCGCAGCGCGTCCCAGCGTTCGCGGTTCTCGGGCACGATGCTCCAGGCGTCGAACTGCAGCTCTCCGGCAGCCGCGCGGGTCTCGGCGAAGGACGGGTGGCGGCCGCATTCCTCGGCCAGCTCGCAGGAGGTCTCCAGCGCGTGGTAGTAGATGGTCTCGGCGATCTTCGCCGACAGCGCGCGCGCCGCGTCGCCGTCGAAGGGCAGGCGCAGGCGGAAGAACACGTCCTGCAGGCCCATGCAGCCCAGGCCCACCGGGCGCCAGCGCAGGTTGCCGCGGCGCGCGGATTCGATCGGGTAGTAGTTCAGGTCGATCACGCGGTCGAGCTGGCGCACGGCCAGGCGCACGGTCTCGCCGAGCTTGTCGAAGTCGAACGTGCAGGCCCCAGCCGGACCGTCCTCGTCGAAATGGTGCGCGAGGTTGATCGAGCCGAGGTTGCAGACCGCGGTCTCCTCGGCCGAAGTCACTTCCAGGATCTCGGTGCACAGGTTCGACAGGTGGATGACGTTGCCGGCCTTGGCGGTCTGGTTGCTGGCGCGGTTGCACTTGTCCTTGAAGGTCATCCAGCCGTTGCCGGTCTGTGCCAGGGTGCGCATCATGCGCGCATAGAGTTCGCGCGCCTTGATCGTCTTCATCGCCTTGCCCTGCGCCTCGGCCTGCTCGTAGGCGCGCTCGAAGGCCTCGCCGTACAGGTCGGTGAACTCGGGCACCACGCGCGGATCGAACAGCGACCAGTCGGCGTCCCCCTCCACGCGGCGCATGAACAGGTCCGGCACCCAGTTGGCCAGGTTGAGGTTGTGGGTGCGCCGCGCCTCGTCGCCGGTGTTGTCGCGCAGTTCCAGGAATTCCTCCACGTCCGCGTGCCACGGCTCCAGGTACACGCAGGCTGCGCCCTTGCGCTTGCCGCCCTGGTTGACCGCCGCCACCGAGGAGTCGAGCGTCTTCAGCCACGGCACGATGCCGTTGGAATGGCCGTTGGTGGACTTGATTAGCGAGCCGCGCGCGCGCACGCGGGTGTAGCTCACGCCGATCCCGCCGCTGAACTTGGACAGCTGGGCGATGTCGCCGTAGCGGGCGTAGATCGACTCCAGCGAGTCCTGCGGCGAGTCGAGCAGGAAGCAGGAGGACAACTGCTCGTGGGTGGTGCCGCTGTTGAACAGGGTCGGCGAGCTGGGCAGGTAGTCCAGGCTGCCCATGCGCCGGTACAGCGCCAGCGCCTCGGGCACGTCGGCCGACAGCGCGCAGGCGATGCGCAGGAAGAACTGCTGCGGCGTCTCGACCACCTTGCGCGTTTGCGGATGGCGCAACAGGTAGCGGTCGTAGAGCGTGCGCAGGCCGAAGTAGTCGAAGCCGAGGTCCAGCGAGGCGTCGATGGCGTCGTTGAGCTTGCGCGCGTGCAGCTGCACGAAGCCGAGCAGGCGGTCGTTGATCAGGCCGAGCTCGTGGCCGCGCGCGATCGACTGCGAGAAGGCGTGGATCTCCTGGCCGGCGACCTCCTTGGCGATCACCCCCGCCAGCAGGCGCGCGGCCAGGCGGCTGTATTCGGGTTCCTCGGCGGTGAGCAGGGCGGCGGTGCGGATCGACAGCTCGTCGAGCTCGCGCGTGGAGGCGCCGTCGTAGAGGCCGGAGATGGTGCGGGTGGCCACGCGCATCGGGTCGACCGCGTGCAGGTCCTCGCAGCAGCGCTGGATGGCGCGCACGATCTTGTTCAGGTCGACCGGCTCGCTGCCGCCGTTGCGCTTGCGCACCTGCATGGCCGTGGCCGTGGGCGGGGCGGTGAGCAGGAAGGAGGATTCTTGGGTCGCAGCCGTTTCCGCGGTGGGACTCTTGAGGGCGGTGTCGGTGTCTTGTTGTGTCATGGCGCTGGCTCCGTGGTGGCGCACCGGGCCGTCGCTCCCACGCGGGACGGCGGAGGCGGCGGCGCGCACCGGGACGAATGCCCACGACGCGACCGCCAGCCGGTGCCGTCGCGATGCCAAGGCATCGCGACGGCGGGCGGAACAGACAGGGTCGGAAAGCGGCGTCGCAACGGCCGCGACGGAAGCGTCGGCCGGTCACGTCACCAGCCATCTCCCCCCGGAGATTCCGCGGCCGGCACCGCGCGGCGTGCAGATCGCGCGGCTGTCGGCAGGTCTTCGGACTCGTGGACGCGGCGCGGGATCTCCCGGGCCTCCTACTGGTCGCTGCTTCCCAGGGCCACCGCCCCAGTGCCTTTCCGGACCGTCCGCGCGGGTGCGCGATGCGTTCCGAACGACGTTCGTTTCCACCTACCGCTGCGGGGCAGTGCCGGAATCGGTGCGTCCGCTGCGATGCGGGACGGACCTGGACCGGCTTCCCTTTTCATCCGCTGGCTCGCGCCAGAGGAACCGACAGCCACAACATATAGGGGTTTAATAAAACCGTCAACACGATATGTCGGTGAGTCCGTTGTCAAGACTGGCCTGCGCCGCAGCGTGCAGCCAGTCGCGCACGCGGGCCAGGGCGGGCGCGGCGTCGGCCTCCGGCGTCCAGACCAGATGGAAGCTGTGCCCGGCCAGGACCGGCCCGAACGGCACCCGCAGCCGCCCGGCCGCCAGCTCGTCGGCGACCAATGGCAGGCTGGCCAGGACCACGCCCTGGCCGGCGATCGCGGCCTGCACGGCATGGGTCTCGTCGGAGAACAGCGGCCCCTCGGTCATGGCGGTGGGGTCGAGCCCGGCCTCGCGCAGCCAGCGCGGCCAGTCCGGCGTGTCGGCCTCGCGCAGGTGCCAGGCGTAGCGCAGCAGCGGATGCCGGTGCAGCTGCGCGGTGTCGTGCAATGCCAGCAGCGGGCTGCACACCGGCGCGAAACGGCCGGGCAGCAGCGGCTGCGCATGCAGGCCCGGGTAGCGCCCGCCGCCGTAGCGCACCGCCAGGTCCACGCCTTCGCGGCGCAGGTCGACGGGCTCGTCGGCCGCGTGCACGCGCAGCGCGATCTCCGGCAGCGCCTGGGCGAAGGCGCCGAGCCGGGGCACCAGCCAGCGCGCGGCGAAGGCGCGGGTGGTGGTGAGGGTGACCGCCGGGCGCGCCGCCGGCGTGCGCAGCGCCGCCCAGGTCGTGGCGATGGCGTCGAAGCCCTCGCGCAGCACCGGATACAGGCGTTCCCCCGCCTCGGTCAGCGCCACCTGCCGGGTGCGGCGCTCGAACAGCGCCAGGCCGAGCCGCTCCTCGAGCTGGCGCACCTGGTGGCTGATCGCGGTCGGACTTAGCGCCAGCTCCTCGGCGGCCTGCTTGAAGCTGGCGTGCCGGGCCGCGGCCTCGAAGGCGCGCAGGGCGGTCAGGGGCGGGAGCTTGCGCATGGGTGAGATTGAATCATCTATCCGCTGAGAAATCTCCGTTTGTCGGCGCTGCAAGGCCAGAGGATGCTGGACTTCTTCGACGGAAACGGACCAAGCGCATGAAAATTCTGCATCTCGACAGCAGCGCCCGCAGCGGCGGCTCCGACCAGGCCCCGTACGGCTCGCACACGCGCCGCCTCGGCCAGCGCTTCGTACGGCGCTGGCGCGCATCGCGGCCGCAGGACGCGATCGTGCACCGCGACCTCGGCGCGCAGCCGCCGCCCCCGGTCGATGCGCGCTGGATCCATGCCGCCTTCACCCCACCGGCGCGGCGCGCGCCGTGGATGGGCGAGGCGCTGGCGCTGAGCGACCTGCTGGTGGACGAGCTGATCGCCGCCGACCTGATCGTGATCGGCGCGCCGATGTACAACTTCGGCATGCCGGCGCAGCTCAAGGCCTGGATCGACAACGTGGTGCGCGTCGGCCGCACCTTCGGCTTCGACCGCGCGCGTCCGGGCGAGCCGTACTGGCCGCTGCTGGCCGGGCAGGGCAAGCGGCTGGTGCTGCTGGGTGCGCGTGGCGACTACGGCTACGACGCCGGCGGGCGGCTGGCCGCGCGCAACCACGTGGAGGCGGGTGTGGCGACGCCGCTGCGTTACATCGGCATCGAGCTGGAGGCGGCCATCGCCGTGGAGTACGACGAATTCGCCGACGCGCGCCTGCAGGCCTCGCTGGCCGCCGCCGAGGCGCAGGTGGATGCGCTGGTCGACCGCCTGGCGCTGTCGCCGCCGACGCGCGCCTGCGCCTAGCCGCAAGGCGCCCGTGGGCGCGACGTTTCGAGCGCGTTGGGCGGCGGTGTCTACAATCGCCGGCGTGCAATCGCGCACGCCGATGCCGGAGCCTCCGTGCCGACCACGCGCCGCCTCAAGCTCGAGACGCAGGAACAGCCGCTGCTGGAGAGCGGCATCGCCGACATCCAGCGTTCGCTGAAGTTGCCGGCGGCATTCGCGCCGGAAGTGGAGCGCGCGGCGGCCGAGGCGGCCGCGCATCCGCGCCTGCCGGAGGAGGACCGCACCGACCTGGCGCTGGTCACCATCGATCCGCCCGGGGCGATGGACCTCGACCAGGCCCTGCACGTGGAACGCGACGGCAAGGGCTACCGCGTGCATTACGCCATCGCCGACGTCGCGGCGTTCGTGGCGCCGGGCGATGCGGTCGATATCGAGGCGAACCTGCGCGGCGAGACCCTGTATGGCGCCGATCGCAAGATCCCGCTGCACCCCAGGGCGCTGTCCGAGGATGCCGCTTCGCTGCTGCCCGGCCAGATGCGTCCGGCGCTGCTGTGGACCATCGTCCTGGACGCCGACGGCGAGGGCACCGCGGTGGACGTGCGCCGCGCGCGCGTCAGGAGCCGCGCCCGCTACGACTACGCCGGCGTGCAGCGCGAGATCGACGCCGGCGCCGCCGATCCGATGTGGGCGGTGCTGCGCGAGATCGGCGAACTTCGCCAGGCGCGCGAGCGCCGCCGCGGCGGCGTCAGCCTGCCGTTGCCGGAACAGGAGATCAGGATCGACGACGCCGGCCGCTGGACCCTGGAATTCCGCGCCCGCCATCCGGTGGAGGACTGGAACGAGCAGATCTCGCTGCTCACCGGCATGGCCGCCGCGCACCTGATGGTGCGCGGCGGCGTCGGCCTGCTGCGCACGCTGCCGGCGCCCGAGCCGCAGGTGATCGCGCGCCTGCAGCGCACCGCGCGCGCGCTCGGCATCGATTGGCCGAAGCAGCGCGCCTATCCGGAATTCGTGCGCTCGCTCGATCCCGCCGATCCGCTGCATGTCGCCATGATGACCGCCTGCACCACGCTGCTGCGCGGCGCCGCCTACGTCGCCTTCGACGGCGCGGCGCCGGCGCAGGCCGACCATTACGCGCTCGCCGCGCAATACGCGCACGTCACCGCGCCGCTGCGGCGCCTGGCCGACCGCTACACCGGCGAGGTGTGCCTGGCGCTGTGCGCGGGCACGCCGGTGCCGCCGTGGGCGCGCGCGGCGCTGCCGACGCTGCCGGCGGCCATGCGCGCCTCGGCGCAGCGCGCCGGGCGCTACGAGCGCGCGGTGCTCGACCTGGCCGAGGCGGTGACGCTGGCGCCGCGCGTGGGCGAGACGTTCGAGGCGGCGGTGATCGAGGTCGACCGCGACGATCCGAGGCAGGGCGACCTGATGCTGCGCGATCCGGCGATCCTGGCGCGCGTGGCCGGCGATGCGCCGCTGCCGCTGGGCGAGCGCATCCGCGCGCGCCTGGTCGAAGCGGATCCGCGCACGCGCACGATCCGCTTCGCCATGTCCGCCTGATCGACCGCCCGTGCTACGGCGCCGGCGCGCCCAGGTCGATCACCTCGGGCGAGGCCGAGACCCGGAACGGCGGCAGGTATAGATCGTCGAGATCGATGACGCTGCGGGCGGTGCGGAAGGAGGCGTGCTGGTTTTGCTGGCGGCACTGCATCTGGGCGGCGTCGGAGATGGAGTGCGTCGCCACGGCCAGGAACGGCCCGTCGGGAACGTAAAGCGTATGGCGCGGTCCGGCGACGACCGAGGGCGTGAGCAGGTCTCCGTTCCGGGTGGGCAGATACGCCTGGCCGGTGCAATCGGACGATTCGAAATAGAGTTCGCCGTAGGGAATAAAGCCGAGCCGGTACGCATAGAGCTGGATTCTCTGGTCGCCGACGCGAAACGGAATGCGCACCACGGGCACGACCCAGGCGCTCGGCAATTGGAGGGTGGTCGTATGCATGATCGGACCGACGGTCCTGCCGTTCGCGTCGAGGACGACGAACGGCTCGCGGGCGCCGGCGGAAAACGCAAGGGCGAACAGCAGCGGCGCGGCGAGCCTGCCGGCCACGCGAAGCACGGAAGCGGATGACATGTCGAGGTCTCCTGGCGGGAAGGGGCTGTCGCGCATCGTCGGACACGCCCCCCATCGGCAGGCCGGCGATGGCCGGCCATCCATCAGTACCACATCGGCACGAACGCGGGAGTGAGCGGCGTGGCGTTCCGCCTCGCTACTGCCGGTGTTCGCGGGTCAGGTACTCGGTCGACTGCATCTCGATCAGGCGCGAGGCGGTGCGCTCGAACGCGCCGGCCAGCCGTTCGCCGGCATACAGCTGCATCGGCGCGGCGTCGGCGGTGCACACCAGGTTGACGTGGCGGTCGTAGAGCTCGTCGATCAGGGTGATGAAGCGCCGCGCCGGATTGTCCATGCGCGCGTCCATGCGCGGCACCCCCCCCAGCAGCACGGTATGGAATTCGCGCGCGATCTCGATGTAGTCGGCGGCGCCGCGCGGGCCTTCGCACAGTTCGGCGAAATCGAACCAGGCCATGCCCTTGCAGCGCGCGCGCACCGCGATCCTGCGGCCCTCGACCTCGATGCCGGCATCGCGGTGGCGGCCTCCGCTGAGCGCGCTGTCGCCGCCCAGCTCGTCCCAGCGCGTTTCCAGCCATGCATCCGATTGCGCGTCCAGCGGCGCGCGGTAGACCGGCGAGCGGGTCAGCGCGCGCAGGCGGTAGTCGGTATCGCTGACCAGCTCCAGCACGTGGCAGGACTGCTCGATCAGGGCGATGGCCGGCTCGAAGCGCGCGCGCTGCAGGCCGTCCTTGTACAGCTCGCGCGGCGCGCTGTTGGAGGTGGTGACCAGCACCACGCCCTCGGCGAACAGGCGCTCGAGCAGGCGTCCGAGCAGCATCGCATCGCCGATGTCGTTGACGAAGAACTCGTCCAGCACCAGCACGCGCAGGCGCGCGCGCCATTCGCGGGCGATCAGCGCCAGCGGGTCGCGCTCGCCGGCGTGGTCGCGCAGGCGCGCATGCACCTCGCGCATGAAGCGGTGGAAATGCGTGCGGCGCTTCTCGGCGATCGGCAGGCCGTCGTAGAACAGGTCGATCAGGAAGGTCTTGCCGCGGCCGACGCCGCCCCACAGGTAAAGGCCGGGTTCGGCCGGCGGCGGGCCGTCGCCGAACAGGCGCTGCAGCACGCCGGGCGCCTTGGCCGGGCGCAGCAGCGCGTCGTGGATGCGATCCAGCTCGGCCAGCGCAGGATGCTGCGCCGGATCGTCGCTCCAGTCGCCGCGCGCGACCCCGGCGCGGTAGCGCCCGGATGGCCGTGCCGCGTCCGCCCCTTCGACCGCCTCAGCCATGCGCGGCCGGCAGGTGCGGCCGCAGGCTGTTCTTGATCACGCCGCGCAGGTCGATCAGCTTGCGGTGGAAGAAATGGCCGGTGTCGGGCATGCGCACCAGTTCGGCGCCGGCCTTGCTGCGCTCCAGCCAGTCGTAGACCGCCTGCGGGTCGACGATCTCGTCCTCCTCGCCCTGCACCACCAGCCAGGGCATGGTCGGCAGCACGATCTCGGCGAAATCCCAGCGCCCGGCCGGCGGCGCGACGGTGATCAGCACGCCCGGCTGCAGGGCGTTGGCCATGCGCAGGGCGACGTAGGCGCCGAAGCTGAACCCGGCCAGCCACAGCGCGTCGTCCGGGCGCTGTTCGCGCACCCAGGCGGCGACCGCGCGCAGGTCCTCGGCCTCGCCGGCGCCCTGGTCGAAGGCGCCCTCGGAGTGGCCGGTGCCGCGGAAGTTGAAGCGCACCGTGACCAGGCCGAGCTCGCGCAGGGCGCGCGCCACCATGGTCACCACCTTGTTGTGCATGGTGCCGCCCTCGGTGGGCAGCGGGTGGCAGACGATGGCCACCAAGGGCTGGCGCGTGGCGTCGGCCTCCGGCCAGTCGACCGCGACCTCGAGCACGCCGGCAGGGCCGGGCAGGGTCAAGGTGGCGGATTCGCTGGGGAAGGCGGGGGAAGCCATGGCGCCATGATACGTGCTGGACGATGCGTGCTGGACGATACGTGCTGGACGTCCGGCGCACGCCGCCGCATGCCGGAAACGACAACGCCGCCTGGCGGCGGCGTTGCGGGAATCGAGGCGGGGCGCAGCTTATTTGATCTGCGTCAGCATCCAGTCGACCGTCGCCTTCATCTGCTCCTCGGTCAGCGCCGGATTGCCGCCCTTGGGCGGCATGATGCCGCCGTCCGGGCCGGTGTAGCCCTCGATGGCGTGCTTGTAGAGGGTGTCCTTGCCCTGGGCGATGCGCGCGGTCCAATGCGACTTGTCCAGGGTCGGGGCGTTGCCGACGCCGGAGGTGTGGCAGGCGGTGCAGAGGTTGCCGAAGATCACCGAGCCGTCGGTGGTGCCGCCGTAGGCCACCTGCGAGGCGGCCTTGGCGGCGGCCGCCTTGGCGGCGGCGGCCTGCTGGGCGGCACCGGTGGCGCCGGCGAAGACGGCGCCGGCCGGGGCGATGCGCGCTTCGGTGGTCTTGGTCGTGGTCGCGGACACCTCCGGCGGGATGGTGTCATGCAGGTGCAGGGAGAACAGGATCAAGCCGATCGTGACCAGTACCAGGAAGCCGATCACCATCGAGAAATGCTTGAGGAAGTCGAGGTCGTAATTGCGCACGAGTCACCTTTGGCGCGCGGCCCCCGGCCGCAGCTAGCACGCAAGTATAAGGGAAGCCTCGGAAAAGTCCCGAGCCCCGCCCTCGCGCGGCGGCCCGGCCGGCCTCGGCCGCCGGATCCGCCGGGCAGCGCGCCGGTCCGGGCGCGCCGGTGCGCGGCTCGCGCCGTCCGGTGGCCGGGCCCGGCTCAGTCGCGGCGCGGGTGCACCACCACGGTGGCGGTCATGCCGGCGGCGAGCAGCGTGCCGGCCGGCATCCGCGCCTCGTCGATGCCGATGCGCACCGGCACGCGCTGCGCCAGGCGCACCCAGTTGTAGGTCGGGTTGACGTCGGCCAGCAGGTCGGCGCCGGTGGGGTTGTCGCGGTCGCTGATGCCGCGGGCGATGCTCTCCACCCGTCCCGGCAGCGCCGGGCCGCCGCTCATCAGGCGGATCTCGACCGGATCGCCGACCCGCAGTGCCGCCAGCTTGGTCTCCTCGAAATAGCCGGCGATCCAGAACGCGTGGCGGTCGATCAGCGCCAGTCGGGCCGCGCCGGCCCCGGCGTAGTCGCCGCGGCGCACGTCCAGGTTGGTGACGTAGCCGTCCACCGGCGCGCGCACCTGGGTGCGGGCCAGGTCGAGCCGCGCCGCCTCCAGCGCCGCGCGCGCCTGTTCCACGGCGGCGAGCGCCTTCTCGCGGCTGGCGCCGGCCTCCTTGCCGCTGGCGCGGGCCTGGTTCCAGCCGGCCAGGGCGGCGTTGGCGGCCGCGGCGGCGTTGGCCTGCTCCTCGGCGGAGATGATCTGGCCCTGGATCCTCTGCCGGCGCGCCGACTGCGCCTGGTACATCTCGAAGTTGGCCTTGCGCTCGGCGGCGCCGGCGGCGGCGGCGTTGATGCCGGCGCCGGCCGCGCGCGCGGCGGCCTCGGCGGCGGCGAGGTTGGCCTGGGCCTGGGCCACCGCATTGCGGTAGCGCATGGCGTCGATCTCGAACAGCAGGTCGCCCTGCTTCACCGCCTGGTTGTCGCGCACCGCCACGCGCGTCACCAGCCCGGACACGTCCGGGGCGATGCGCACCACCTCGGCGCGCACGCGGCCGTCGCGCGTCCACGGCGAATACATGTAGTGCCGCCACATCGCGTGCGCGAGCAGGGCGGCGATCAGGACGACAACGGCGGTGAGCGAGAAACGGGCAATCGATCGAGTGTTCATGGCGGTCAGAAGAGCAGCAGGCCGAAGCCGCAGAAGAGGCAGACGAAGAGGGCGATGCGGAACAGCGGCGGATGCCAGACGAAGCGGTACAGGCCGTAGCGGCCGGCCACCGCGTCCAGGCCCCACAGCACGCCGAGCATCAGCGCGAACCACAGCAGCACGCCGGGCATCAGCGCGCCGCCCAGGGAAAATTCATACGGCACGGGGGGACTCCTCGGCAGGCGGCGCAGGCGGTACCGCGGCGGGCATGTAGTCGGCGAGCACCGACTCGGCATCGACCAGGCTGATGCGGATCAGGTGCAGGTGGTGCAGCAGGCCGCGCGCCTGCGGCAGTTCCGGCAGCAGGCGATGCGCGGCGGCGATGGCCGCCAGCACGCGCTCGCGCGCGGCCAGGTAGCGCGCCGCGTCGGGCGCTTCGTACAGCCGCGCCACCGCCGCCAGCGCTTCGGCGACGGCGTCCGCGGCGGCTGGCGGCAAGGCCAGCGCGGCCGCGTCGCGGCGCAGTTCGATCAGCGCGCGCCCGGTCTCGTGCACGGCCAGCGCCCAGGCCAGCAGCGCCCGCGAGGCCTCGCTGCCCGGCGCGGTGTGCGCGACCACCTGCTGCAGCAGGTCGCGGTTCACGCTCTCGAAGCGATGGCGCAGTCCCGGCAGCGGCGCCTGCGCGGCCAGCGCCACCTGTCCGCGCAGGCTGGCGAGCTGGCGGCGGCGCATCCAGGCGCTGCCCGCGGCCGGCGGCAGCAGCTGGAACGCCAGGACCGTGGCACCGACGCTGGCGATCTGGGCGATGGCGTTGTTGAGGAAGCCGGCCGGGTCGTAGTGCATCGCGTTGGTCAGGCCCATCGTCGTGGTCAGGCACATCAGGTAGCCCAGGCCGACCGCCGCCAGCGCCGGGCGCGTGGTCATGTAGGCGCCGAACAGGAACAGCGGGGCGATGCAGGCCGCCAGCAGCGCGAATCCGTCCACGCGCGGCAGCAGCCAGAACACCGCGGCGTAGGCCACCGCCGTGCCGAGCACGAATCCGCCCAGCAGGTGCAGGCTGAGCCTGGCCGGCGCCGGCGCGGTGGCGAACAGCGCGCACAGGATGCTGGCCAGCAGCATCGCGGTGGCCCCGGAGGGCCAGCCGGTCACGATCCAGAAGGCGCTCAGCGCCAGCATCACCAGCACGGTGCGCAGCGTCGCCAGTCCGGCGCCGGCCAGGTCGTTGCCGCGCGCGAAGCGCACCGTCTCCACCGCGCCGGCCGGCGGGCGCGGACGGCGCAGGCTGGCGGCGACCTCGACGTAGGCGTGCAGCTCGCCGGCGAAGCGCCGCACCAGCTCGGCGCCGGTGTCGAAGTCGTCGGCGTGCGCGGACCGCGCGAACGCCGCGCGCAGCGCGCGGCCGCGCGCCGGCAGCGCCGCCACGCAGGCCGAGAGCCCGGGCAGCAGCGCCTGCGAATCCGGCTCGCCGCCTTCCGGCACGGCCAGCGCCTCAGCCAGCGGCCGGTACAGCGCGATCAGGGCCTGGGCGACGTCCGCGTTGCCGCCGCGGATCAGGCGGTTGATCAGATGGTGCAGCGACTGGAAGCTGGTGGACACCGCCATGAAGCGCTGGTTGAACAGGCGCAGGCGGCCGCTGCGCGCGCGCGTGTCCGGGTCCTCGAAGATCACCGAGCTGCGCAGGTCCTCCAGCGTGGTGGCCTCGCGCACGAAGCGCAGGTGCGCCTTCTCCATCGCCTCGCGCGTAGGCGTCCACCGATTCTCCGCTCCGCCGATGCTGTCGCGCACGAAGCCGACGAAGCCCCAGAACTGCGTACGCGCGGCCGCGCGCAGCGCATCGCGCATGCGGCTGGGGAACACCACGTCGCTGATCACGCCGCTGACCAGCAGGCCGAGCAGCACCTCGGCGATGCGCGCCATCGCCGAATCGAACACCGCGGTGGGATGCGAGACCACCGGCAGCGCCACGATCGCCGCGGTGTAGCCGGCCAGCACGAAGGCGTAGGACTTGAAGTTGCGGTACAGCGTGGCGCCGCCGGCGCACAGGCCCAGCCACAGCGCCAGCGCCGGCAGGAACAGTTCGCGCTGCTGCGGGAACAGGCCCATGATCAGCAGCGCGGCGCCCGCGCCGGCGAAGGTGCCCAGCGTGCGGTAGAAGCTCTTGGCCAGCACCATGCCGCTCTGCCGGTGCATGACGATGACCGTGGTCATCATCGCCGTGGACGGCTGCTCCAGCTCCAGGCGCATCGCCAGCCAGCCGGTCAGGCAGTAGATCAGCAACGAGCGCAGCACGAACAGCCAGGTGCCGCCCTCCTCGCGCAGGAAATCGCTTTTGAAAGCCGCCTGCGCGAGCAGGCCTCGGTCCTGGGCGGCGGGGGCGGGCGCGGCGGACATGGCGTGGCTCAGCCGGCGTAGCTGGAGAAGCCGGAGAGCATTTTCTTGAGCAGGCGCTCGAGGTGCTCCAGCTCGCGCGCGCTCAGCGCCGCGGTCTCGCGGTCGAGCAGGCGCGAGATGCCCGGCAGCATGCGCCCGATCAGCGCGTCGCCCCTGGCGGTCAGCGACAGCGTCACCTTGCGCCGGTCCTCGGCGTTGCCCGAGCGCGCCAGCAGCCCCTTGTCGCAGAGGCGGTCGGTGAGGCGGGTGATGTTGGCGAATTTTTCGCCGGCGGCCTCGGCCAGCTCCGAGGGCGTCACCGCGTTGTCGGCGCTGCCGTAGAGCATCATCAGCAGGTTGTATTCCGGATGGTTGATGCCGAAGGGCTTGAGCAGCGCGTTGGCGTCGTCCTGCACGTGCTTGTGCAGGCGCTTGATCAGCCGCACCACCACCGCCGGCGCGCGCGGGAAAGCCGGATGCTTGCGGCGGGTGACGTCGATGCGCTGCTCGGTGGCGGCGAAGGGGTTCATCGCGGGGGATCGGGAATCAACATAAGCATATATTACATTTATGAAATATATGCAGGGTGAACGGCTTCGCCCCGCCGGGCCGTCATCGCCAGGGAGCGGCCGCCGATTCGAGGGGAGGGCGCGAGCGGACATCGCGAATCCGGTCGGGGCAGCGCCTGGTGCCCGGTATCAGGACGGTCGCTGATCCGCCCCGTGCCGCGACAAGGCGCATTCACCTCCGGAGCACGCCACCGGCGCCGTCTCATGTCCGCGCGGTGACTGCCCGGTGACAGCGGATCGGGGCATGTCACATTTTTGTTCGATGACGGTCATCGCCGCTTTCTAGGCTTGCGTTTTGGCCGGCGCGATCGATGGCGCGGCACGCTTTTCGGGGTGGTGTTGCACATGGATTTCCGCATCGCGGCGATGTTCGCGCTGACCTTCGCTGCCGCTCCCGCCTGTGCCCAGGACGCCGGCACGCCGGCGCCGGACGGGCAGGCCGCGCCCAGGCGTTTCGACGTCATGGCCTACCAGGTGCTGGGCAACACCCAGCTGCAGCCGGTGGAGATCGAGCGCGCGGTCTATCCCTACCTGGGGCCGCAGCGCACCGAGGCCGACGTCGACGGCGCGCGCGCCGCGCTGCAGAAGCTTTACGACGACAAGGGCTTTCCCACCGTCAGCGTCTCGGTGCCGGAACAGGACGCGGCCAGCGGCCTGGTGACGCTGCAGGTGAGCGAGCAGCGGATCGGCCGCCTGCGCGTGGTCGGCGCCGACTACTTCTCGCCCGACGCGGTCGCGCGCGGCGCGCCGTCGCTCAAGGAAGGCGGGGTACCCAACTTCAAGGACGTGCAGCGCGACATCGTCGCGCTCAACCAGCTGCCCGACCGGCGGGTGACGCCGGAGATCAAGCCCGGCATCGGCCCGAACACGGTGGACGTGGACCTGACCGTGGACGACAGCCTGCCCCTGCACGGCTCGCTGGAGCTCAACAACCGCAACAGCGCCAACACCACCGACCTGCGCCTGAACGCGACGCTGCGCTACGACAACCTCTGGCAGCGCGGCCATAGCCTCAGCCTCTCGGCGCAGACCGCTCCGGAGCGGCCTTCCGACGCGAAGGTGTTCTCGGCCTCCTACCTGGCGCGGCTGACCGATTCGCCCTGGTCGCTGCTGGCCTATGCGGTGCGCAGCGACAGCGACATCGCGGTGATCAGCGACTTCAGCGTGATCGGCAATGGCACCCTGGCCGGCGTGCGCGCGATCCGCGCGCTTCCCGCGCGCGAGGGCTTCTTCCATTCGCTGAGCCTGGGCGTGGACTACAAGCACTTCGAGGAGGAGTCGGACTTCGGCGCGAGTTCGGATTCCTCGCCGATCGAGTACTACCCGCTCAACCTGGCCTACAACGCCGACTGGGTGCGCGAGCGCTCGCGCAGCAGCTTCGGCGCCACGCTGGCGGCCAACCCGGGCGGGATCGGCATCGGCGACGGCCGCTGCGGCAAGACCGGGTGCAATCCGCCGCAGCCGGGCAGCTTCGACTACAAGCGCTACAACGCCCGCCCGAATTTCTTCCACCTGCGCCTGGAGGGATCGCACACGCGCACGCTGGGCGAGGATTTCCAGCTGTTCGGACGCGTGCAGACCCAGCTGTCCACCGAGCCGCTGATCAGCAACGAGCAGACCAGCATCGGCGGCCTGGACACCGTGCGCGGCTACAAGGAAAGCGAGGCGCTGGGCGACTACGGCGCGACCGCGCAGCTGGAGCTGCGCAGTCCCTCGTTCGCCGGCTGGTTCGGCGCGTTCATGCAGGAGGCGCGGGCGCGCGCTTTCGTCGACGGCGGCTACGTGCGCATCCACAAGCCGCTGCCCGAGCAGCTGCCGAGCGAGACGCTGGTCAGCGTCGGCATCGGCGCGAGCGTGAAGGTCTTCGACCACTTCAACGGCTCGCTCGACCTGGCCGCGCCGCTGTCGCGGCCGGGCGGCGACAAGGCGCCCAAGCAGGACGATTTCAACATGCTGTTCCGTTTGTGGGGCGAGTTCTAACCACCAGTTTCCGGAGAAGGATCGTGTCCAGATTGCGAGTCTTGCTGTCCCTGCTGCTGCTGTTGTCGGCGCTGCCCGCGCAGGCGGCCTCCTGGTGGGACGGCAAATGGGCCTATCGCGCCAAGATCGACCTCAACACGACCTCGACCGGCGCGGCGCTGCAGCAGCCGGCCGGGCGCACGGCGGTGCTGGTGCGCCTGCACTCGGGCAATTTCAATTTCGCCGACGCCAAGGAGGACGGCAGCGACGTGCGCTTCGTCGCCGGCGACGACCGCACGCCGCTGAAGTACCACTTCGAGAAGTACGACGGCCTGGTCGACCAGGTGGCCCTGGCCTGGGTGGACGTGCCGGCGCTGGACGCCAATGCGCAGGCGCCGCTGTACGTGTACTTCGGCAACCCGGAGGCGGCCGGCGGCGGCGACGCCAAGGGCAGCTACGACGCCGATACCGTGGCCGTGCTGCATTTCGCCAGCCAGGCGGCGGCCGGGCAGGACGCCACCGCCTACGGCAACAACGCCGGCGCGCCGCTGACGCTGGCCGAGGCGGGTCTGATCGGCGCCGGGCTGCGCCTGGACGGACAGGCGCCGGTGGCGGTGCCGGCTTCTTCCTCCTTGAATCTGGCGGCGGCGCAGCCGTTGACGCTGTCGTTGTGGGCCAAGCCGGCGGCGAGCGATGCCAGCGGCGTGATCGCCGCGCTGCCCGGCGCGCTGACGCTGCTGCTGGAGAACGGCGCGGTCGTCGCCGAGGCCGCGGCCGGCGGCGCGCCGCTGCGCACGCCGGCCGGCAGCCCGATCAAACCCGATGCCTGGACGCACATCGCCGTGCGCGCCGACGGCAAGTCGCTGACGGTGTACGTCAACGGGCAGGCGGCCGGCGAGGTCGCGGCGGCATTGCCCGCCGCCAACGGCGGCCTGCTGATCGGCGGCGAGCCGGGCGCGCAGCGCGCCAATTTCATCGGCCAGATCGACGAGGTCGAACTGTCCAAGGCCGCGCGTCCGCCGGCCGCGATCGAAGCCGCCGCGCGCAGCCAGGGCACCGATGCGCGGCTGATCGCCTTCGATCCGGTGGAACAGCGTTCCGGCGACGGCGGCCACAGCTACTTCGGCATCCTGTTCGGCGCGCTGACCGTGGACGCCTGGGTGGTGATCGCGATCCTGGGCGTGATGGCGCTGATCAGCTGGTGGGTGATGATCGGCAAGGGCCTGTTCGTCAGCGCCACCGCCAAGGCCAACGAACGGTTCCTGGCCGCGTTCCGCAAGCGCGCCGGCCAGCATCCGCTGCACGACCCGGTGTGGGTGCGCGATGCCGAGGGCGCCGGCCCGCTCAGCGGCGAGCGCTCCAACCTGGCGCGGCTGCTGGCCGTGGGACTGGAGGAGCTGCGCGACCGCGTGGCCGCCGGCGGCGGACGCTCGGTGGTGCGGCCGCAGTCGATCGCCGCGATCCGCTCCGCGCTCGACGCCGCCGCGGTGCGCGAGGCGCAGCGGCTCAACCGCCTGATGGTGCTGCTGACCATCGCCATTTCCGGCGGCCCCTTCCTCGGCCTGCTCGGCACCGTGGTCGGCGTGATGATCACCTTCGCCGCGGTGGCGGCGGCGGGCGACGTCAACATCAACGCCATCGCGCCCGGCATCGCCGCCGCGCTGCTGGCCACGGTCGCCGGCCTCGGCGTCGCGATCCCGGCGCTGTTCGGCTACAACTACCTGCTCAGCCGCACCGAGGCGATCTCGGCGGACATGCAGGTGTTCGTCGACGAGCTGGAGAAGCGCATCGCCGAGGACTACGCCGGCGATGCGCTCGCGCCGCACCTGGCGCGCGAGCCCGCGGGAGCCTGAGCATGAAAGTGCAGGGCAAGAAACCCTACGACGACATCAACATCACGCCGATGCTGGACCTGGCGTACGTGCTGCTGGTGATCTTCATCATCATGACCACGGCCGCGGTGCAGGGCATCAAGGTCGAGCTGCCCAAGGCCAGCGCGGCGCAGCCGCTGTCGCAGCCCAAGACCAAGGTCATCGCCATCGACAACAACGGCCAGGTCAGCATCGACGCGATCCCGGTGAGCATGAGCGAGCTGGAGCAGCAGTTGCGCAACGCGCTGGCCAACGACGCCGACCTGCCGGTGGTGCTGCGCGGCGACCGCACCGTGCAGTACGAGAAGGTGATGGCGGTGCTGGACCTGTGCAGCAAGCTCGGCATCGCCTCGATCGGCCTGGCCTCGCAGCGCCCGCCGGCGGGCGGATCGTGACGACGGCGCGCGCATGAACGTCCCCGCGCGCCCGCGCCGGCTTTCCTGGCTCGTCGCCCTGGTGGTGCTG
The DNA here is from genome assembly GCF_022662575.1 of Luteimonas aquatica. Taxonomy (GTDB): domain Bacteria; phylum Pseudomonadota; class Gammaproteobacteria; order Xanthomonadales; family Xanthomonadaceae; genus Luteimonas; species Luteimonas aquatica. The sequence goes on from NZ_JALBFU010000004.1 coordinate 143,424, forward strand.
GGCGCGTTCGCGCTGCTGGTGTGGTGGGTGGCGAAGCTGATGCAGGGCGGTCCGTCGGTGCAGAAGCGCGAACCGCCGCGCATTACCCAGGTGATCCTGCCGCCGCCGCCGCCCCCACCGCCGCCGCCACCCAAGGAGCCGCCGGAGCCGAAGGAACCGGAGCTGGTCGACACCACGCCCTTGCAGGAGATCGCGCCCACGCCCGAGACACCGGCGCCGCCCGGCGATCCGCTCACCGCCGACGCCGGCCCGGGCAACGACGCCTTCGGTTTGCCGGGCGGGGAGGGCGGCGGCACCCGCATCGGCGGCAAGGGCGGTGGCGGCAGTCCGTTCGCCGGCTACGCCGCCACCGTGCAGCGCGCGGTGCAGCAGTTCCTGCAGCGCGACAAGGACACGCGCAAGGGGCGCTACAGCGCCGTGGTGGCGGTGTGGCTGCGCGCGGACGGCAGCATCGAGCGCTCGCAGATCGTCACCTCGGCCGGCAAGCCGGAGCTCGACGCGGCGATCGTGCGCGCGCTGCAGGACCAGACGATCCCGCAGGCGCCGCCGGCCGATCTGCCGCAACCGATCAACCTGCGCATCGGCGCAAGCGCGGCGGGGTGAGGGTGAGGAACCGCGCGCTTTGCGAACGCCCACAAGGCGTTCGCAGCGGTTCCGAACGCCCGGCCAAGGATGGCCGGGCCGGACGGGCCGAAGCCAGCGATGTGCCGCCAAGGATGGCAACACGAAGCAAGTAAAAGCAGCGAACAACAAACCGCACCAACAACAGCAGCCTGCCATCGCACCACCGCCTCACACCGGACTCGGACCCATGCCTTCCATGCCGCACTTCTCCCTCCGCACGCCGACATCCTCGCGTCTGGCGCCCCTGGCACTCGCCCTGCTCCTCGCCGCCCACCTCGCCCACGCCCAGAGCGTCCCCGCCGGCGTCGACGCCTCGCGCATCAGTCCGCAGGCGACGCTGAAGCTGATCGACCTGCTGGTGAAGAAGGGCGTGCTCACCCGCGCCGAGGCCGACGACATGATCCGCGAGGCCGCCGCCGCGACGCCCGCGGTCGCGGCCGCGCCGGCGCCGGCGCCGGCCTACCAGACCCAGCCGGGCGCGGTGGTGGTGCCCTACATCCCGGAGGTGGTGCGCGAGCAGATCAAGGACGAGTTGCGCGCGGAAGTGACGCAGCAGGCCAAGGAGGAGGGCTGGGCCGCGCCCAACCAGCTGCCGGAATGGACCCAGCGCGTGCAGCTCTACGGCGACGTGCGCGTGCGCGCCGAGAGCGTGTTCAACGACAACGGCAATTTCAACCAGTTCCCGGATTTCGGCGGCATCAACGCCGGCTCCGGCTTCGACGTGGTCGGATTCAACAATCCGGGCTTCATCAACACCACCAAGAACCGCGGCCGCATGCGCGTGCGCGCGCGCCTGGGCGTGAAGGCGCAGATCGCCGACTGGATCCAGGCCGACGTGCGCCTGGCCACCGGCAGCGACCGCAGCCCGGTGTCGACCAACCAGACGCTGGGCGGCGGCGGCAACCTGTCCAAGTATGCGCTGTGGCTGGACCGGGCCTACCTGCGCCTGACCCCGATCGAGCACCTGAGCGTGGACGCCGGCCGCTTCGGCAACCCGTTCTGGACCAGCGAGCTGCAGTTCGACAACGACCTCAACTTCGACGGCATCGCCGCCAAGTACGAATACATGCCCGGCGCGGATTTCTCGCCCTGGGCCACTGTCGGCTTCTTCCCGGTGTTCAACACCGACTTCGACTTCGGCTCCACCGACGTCAACAAGACCAGCAGCCGCGACAAGTGGCTGTACGGCGGCCAGGTCGGAGCCAGCTGGAAGTTCAACGACGACCTGTCGCTGAAGCTGGCGCTGGGCTATTTCGAGTACGACAAGTTCGAGGGCAAGCTGTCCACGCCCTGCGTGGTGCTCAGCTCGAACTACACCTGCGACACGGACCTCTCCAGGCCGCAGTTCCAGCAGTTCGGCAACACCCTGTTCCCGATCCGCAACATCATCGTCAACCCGGACCTGCCCAACAGCCCGCAGCTGCAGTACTACGGCTACGCCAGCAAGTTCGGCGTCGCCAATCTGCACGCCGCGCTGGCCATCGACGCCTTCGACCCGGTGCGCATCCTCATCGAGGGCGACGTGGTGAAGAACACGCGCTACGACGCCAACCGCATCCGCGCATTGGGCGCGGTGAACAACCTCGGCACCGACAACCGCTACGACGGCGGCGACATGGGCTACTTCCTCAACCTCACCGTCGGCCAGGGCAGGATCGCCAAGGCCGGCGACTGGAACGCCAGCGTGGGCTATCGCTACCTGGAATCGGACGCGGTCCCGGATGCCTTCACCGACTCGGATTTCCACCTCGGCGGCACCAATGCCCAGGGCTTCATCCTCGGCGGCGCCTATGGCCTGGCGCGCAATACCTGGCTCGGCCTGCGCTGGCTGAGCGCCAAGGAGATCTCCGGCCCGCCGTACGCCACCGACGTGCTGCAGATCGACCTCAACGCGGAGTTCTGAGATGCGCAGCCTGTTCGGTTGGCCCGTCGTCGTCGCCCTGCTCGCGGCGCCTTTCCTCGCGCCGGCGCAGGCGCAGTCGAACAACGAGGCGCGGCTGCGCGATGCGCTGCGCGAGACCGCCGCCCGGCTGCGCACGGCCGAGGCCGCGCTGGCGGAGCAGCAGCTGGCCACGGCCGCCGCGCAGCGCGAACGCGACGCGCTGAAGGCGCGCCCCGCGCCCGCCGCGGAGAACGGCCGCGAAGCGGCATTGCGCGGTCAGGTGGCGCAGCTCGGCGGCGCGCTGGCGCAGGCGCGGGCCGAGGAGCAGAAATGGCGCGAGGCCGAGCAGCGCGCCAGCGAGCTCGCGCGGCGCCAACAGAGCGAGCGCGCCGTCCTCGACGACCAGCTCGCCAAGGCGCGCGCGCAATCGGCGCAGTGCGCGGCGAACACGCAGGCGATGTACGAGACCGGCCGCGAGATCGCCGCGCTCTACCGCGATCCCGCGTTCGTCGAGTTCGTGCGCGGCCATGGCCGCGAGCTGATCGGACGCGACCGGGTCAGAAACGAGAATCGCGTGCGCGCGCTGGAGGATCGCCTGGCCGCCACCTACGCCCAGGCGCAGGCTTGCCGCGGCGCGGCCGTGGCACAGGGCAGCCAGCCATGAACGCGCGGGCGCCGGCCGTCGCGCTGTTGCTGTGCGGCCTCGCGGCCGCCGGCCAGGCCCAGGCGCAGCGGCTGCAGGCGCGTGCCGCCGCGCCGTCGGCGCCTTGCGTGCAGGTGCGCATTGGCGAGGAGGAAGCCGGCCGGCTCGACTGCCTGAACCGGATGCTGCAGGACGCGGTGCAGCGGACGGCGCCGCTGGCGAACGTCGACGGCCCGGATGCGCAGCGCGTGCCGATCGCGCTGGGACAGCCGACGCCGGCCGCGCTCAGGCAGCGCTACGGCGATGCCTACGGCCGCTCGCTGACGCCGCAGCGCCCGCAACGCATGTTCCCGTCGAACACGCTCCGTCCGCCAGGCGCGATCGCGCCCGGGCGCTGACATCCGCCCTTCGCCGCGCTGTCACGAAACCATGCTCGACTGCAGCCGCAGGCTGCTTCCCGACAGGCTGCCTCCAGGCAAGGGCTCCCCAAGGATTTGGCCATGACCCGCAACCGTTCCGTCTCCCGTCCCGTGCGCGTGCTGCTGCTCAGCGCGGCGATTTCCGCGGCGCTGTTCGACCAGGCGCAGGCCCAGTCCAATCCGTTCCTGCGACGCGGCGGCAATCCCGGCGAGGAGGCGGCGCGCGCGGCGCAGCGCCAGGGACTGCAATCAGTGCAGGCGCAGCAGATGGCGCAGAAGTCGCTGCAGGCCTTCCAGCGCGCCGCGCAGCTGCGCGCCTCGCTCGACGCGGTGCAGGCGGCCGCGCGCGCGGCCGCGGCGCAGTCGGGCGGCGGCATTCCCGACGGCCTGGTCAAGGGCGGGCTGAAGGTCGTCGACAACGTGATCGTCGACACCGGCCCCATCCAGGCCGGCGATCCGCGCCTGAGCTGGAACAACATCTGGTTCGGCGCCAAGGATCCGAAGCAGACCGTCGCCGACGGCCAGACCCAGGTCACCATCGAGCAGACCCAGAAGAAGGCGATCCTGAACTGGGAGACCTTCAACGTCGGCACCCGCACCACGGTGAAGTTCGACCAGTCCGCCGGCGGCAAGGAGGCCTCGCAGTGGATCGCGCTCAACCGCGTCAACGATCCCAACGCCGCGCCCAGCCGCATCCTCGGCCGCATCGAGGCCGAGGGGCAGGTCTACCTGCTCAACCGCAATGGCGTCGTGTTCGGCGGCGCCAGCCAGGTCAACACGCACTCGCTGCTGGCCTCCTCGCTCGACCTGTTCTCCGCCGACATCGCGCAGAGCAACCAGAAGTTCCTCGGCCAGGGGCTGCGCGGCGGCACCGGCCTGTCGGACGTGCTCACCGGCATCGAGCAGTTGCAGCAGGGACACACGCCCGGCGACATCCGCATCGAGGCCGGCGCGCGCATCGGCACCGGCGCCGGCGGCTATTCGCTGATCGTCGGCGCCAACGTCGAGAACGCCGGTAGCGTGTCCGCGCAGGACGGGCAGGCCATGCTGGTCGCCACCGCGCTGGGTGTGCGCCGCGACACCAGCGGCGCGAACACGCGCGACAACCGCCTGCCGCTGACCTTCGAGGGTTTCTTCGTCGGCAGCGAGACCGACCTGAGCGGCACCGGCAGGCTGGTCAACACCGGCATCGTCTCCTCCAAGCGCGGCGACGCCACCCTGGTCGGCTACCGGGTCGAGCAGCGCGGACTGGTGAGCGCGAGCACCAGCATCAGCCGCCCGGGCAGCATCTCGCTGCTGGCGCTGGACCAGATCGGCGCGCGCAACGGCAGCGGCCTGGGCAACAACTACGGCGGCGTGCTCGAACTGGGCAAGGACTCGGTCACCAGCATCGTGCCCGAGCTCGACGGCGAGACCACCACTTCCGGCGGCAGCGCCGACAAGGCCTTCGTGCCGCCGTCGATGACGCTGGCGGGCGCGCAGGTCGGCTTCCGCGAGAACTCGCTGGTGCTGGCGCCCGGCGCCAAGGTCGACGTGGTCGGGCTGGGCTCCAACCTCGACGCCAGCGCGCGGCGTCCGCCGCTCAACAGCCGCATCCTGATGGAGACCGGTTCCACCATCAACGTCGCGGGACTGGCCGACGTCCAGCTCGACATGTCCTCGAACCTGGTCGAGATCCCGCGCGTGGGCCAGAACGAGCTGGCCGACTCGCCGAACCAGCGCAATGGCGCCTTCTACCGCCAGCAGGTGGTGTTCGACCGGCGCGAGCAGGGCACGCGCGGCGACGGCGTGAAATGGGTCGGCAGCCCGCTGCTCAACGCGCTGGGCTACACCGACCAGGTACCGCGCAAGATCGACGAGATGCTGATCCACGGCGGCACCGTGAACGTGATCGGCCGCGACTTCGTCATGCAGAAGGGATCGAAGATCGACCTGGACGGCGGCTTCGTGCATTTCCTCGGCGGCATGGTCGAAACCCAGCGCCTGCTCGGCGCCGACGGCCGCGTCTACGACCTGTCCACCGCCGACCCGATGCTCAACTACGTCGGCTTCGCCGGCGAGCAGCGCCTGGACCACAGCCGCTGGGGCGTGAGCGAGACCTACACCAGCCCGCTGGTCGGCAGCCGGCGCTACTACGAATCGGATTACGTGCAGGGCGGCAACGCCGGCACGCTGAACATCGAGCTGGCGCGCGACAACGCCCGGGCGGACCAGCCGGGCGCGCTGATCCTGGACGGCGATCTGTCGGCACGCGCAATCGCCGGACGTTACCAAGTCAAGTTCGGACAAGCGCCGAAGAATGGCGCGCTCAATATCGGCGGCAATTCCGCGTTGCTGGAGAAGGCCTTCGCATTCGGTCCACCGGCCGATACCCGCAGCTGGCAGATCCGCGAGGACCGCACCGGCCTGTCCGAGGGCATCGGCATGGACACGCCGGTGGCCTCGCTGCCCGGCGGCGCGCTGCCGCCGCAGGACCCGGACAATCCCGCGTCCTGGTCGGTGCTCTCGGCCGACATGGTGCGCGAGGCGGGCCTGGGCAGCGTGAGCATCGGTAGCCGGGGCGTGATCGCGGTCGAGGCCAAGACCGAGCTGCAGGTGGCCGACGGCGGCAGGATCGCGCTCAGCGCCGGGCGCGTGGAGGTGCAGGGCGGCCTGACCGCGCATGCGGGCGAGATCGCCCTGACCAGCGCCGGCGGCGAGGTGTATCCGGTCGGCGGCAGCGCCGGCGAGTATTTCGGGCGCGGCGACGTCGTGGTCGGCGCCGGCGCGAAGCTCGATGTCAGCGGCAACTGGGTCAACGACAACGGCCTGCAGCTCGATCGCCAGGTCGGTAAGGCCTTCATCGACGGCGGCAGCATCACGCTGACCGCGCGGCAGAAAGGCTACACATCCGCGGACGGCGTCGAACACGACGCCAGCGGTTCGATCCTGCTGGAAAAAGGCGCCGTGCTCGACGCCTCCAGCGGCGGCTACGTCGACGCCTCGGGCAAGCTGGCGATGCGGGACGGCCGTCCGCTGGGCGCCGGCGGCGACATCGCGCTGCAGACCTACGTGCGCCCGCCGGGCGACGGCGGCGATCCGACCTACCTGATCGACAATCCCAAGCTCGACGACAGCGTCGGCCGGCTGCAGTTCCAGGACGCCACCCTGCGCGCCGACGGCTTCGCCCGCGGCGGCACGCTCGCGCTGCGCGCGTTCGGCATCCGCATCGGCGGCGATGCGCCGGCCGATGCGCGGGTGCTGCACCTGGACGGCGGCTTCTTCGACGGCAAGGCCTTCGGCGGCTACGACCTGTCCGCGGAAACCGACGCGACCATCGTCGCCGGCACGCAGGTGCGGGTGAGTCAGCGCAATCTCGTCCCCGACGTGAACGCGCTGCGCCGCGCCGCGACCGGCACCGACATCCGCGCCGCCCTGCCCGGCAACGGCGGCAGCGCTTATGCCACGCTCGGCCAACTCGATCCCTTCTATCGTCCGGCGACGGACTTCGCGATGCGCGCCGGCGACTACCTCGGCCTGGTCGCGGGCGATCCGACCGGAACGAATCCGGTCACCGGCACGCTGCTGCTCGATCGGGGCGCGCAGCTGACGCTCGATCCGGGCGGCAAGGTGGCGCTGGGCGGACGCGGCCAGGTCAGCGTGCTTGGCGACATCACCGCGCACGGCGGCAGCATCTCCCTGTCGGGCAGCATGCCCGCGGCGGCCTTCAACAGCGGTAGCCGCACGAATTCGGTCTGGGTGGGCGCCGACAGCCGCCTGGACGTGTCCGGCCTCGCCCTGACCGATCCGCTGGCGCCGCCGCGGCCCGGCAGCGACGGCCAGCTGCGCCCGCGCACCGGCAAGGTGCTCGACGGCGGCAGCATCACGCTCAGCAACGAGGGCGGCTACGTGGTCGTCGAGGACGGTGCGCAGCTGGACCTGTCCGGCGCGCGCGCGGTCTTCGACCTGCCCGGCGGCCCCAATCCGTCCAGGCCGGGCACCGACACGCTGCAGCCACGCGCGGTGTGGAGCGACGGCGGCATATTGACGCTGGCCAGCAGCGCCGGCCTGTTCTTCGACGGCCGCATCGCGGCGGCCGGCGGCGACGCGGCCGCGCGCGGGGGCGAACTGCACCTCGTGCCGCTGGCGCAGGACGCCAGCCTCAACCCGGATGCGCTGCGCGCCGAAGGCATCGTCTTCGAGCAGAGCGGCAGCCGCCTGCCCGCCGAACTGCGTCCGGGCGATGTCGTCGAGCCGGGCCAGGACAAGCCCTCGGGCCTGCTGTATTTCGCGGCCGATCGCCTGCAGGGTTCGGGCATCGACACCCTGGTCGCCGGCAACCAGACGCCGGACGGCGCGGCCGAGGAGGCCTCGCTGGTGCCGATCGCCTTCAGCGGCAATGTCGATCTCTCCGTGGCGCGCGCCATCCAGTTCAACGCGCCGCTGTACACGATGCTTCCGGCCGGCAGCAGCGACCTCGCCGCGGTCGGCAGCGGCAACCAGGTGCGCCTGCGCGCGGCCTACGTCGGCCTTAACGGCTTCCGTCCGCGCGGCGGCACGACGCCGGAACTGCCGACGCTGGCGCAGCCGGGCGCCACGTCGCTGACCGTCGTGGCCGACCACATCGACCTCGGCGGCCAGTTCGCGCTGTCCAATGTCGGCCAGGCCAGCTTCGAGAGCCGCGGCGACATCCGCTTCCACACGCCTTCGCCGTACGCCGTCAACCAGGACGGCAGCGCGCGCCTGGGCGAGCTGCTCAGCGCCGGCGACCTGACCTTCAAGGCCGCGCAGCTCTATCCGGGCAGCGGCGAGGGCTTCCTGGTGCGCGCGGTCGGCGCGACCGATCCGCTCACCGGCACGCGCGCGGACACCCGCATCACCGTGCTGCCCAACGGCCAGCGCGGCGTGCCGCTGTCGGCCGACGGCGCGCTGTTCTTCGACGCCACCACGATCGAGCAGCAAGGCACCATCCGCGCGCCCAGCGGGCGCATCGTGCTCGGCATCACCGATCCGACCGACGCGGCCGCGCGCGCGCTGTTCGGCAATCGCGAGCTGGCCGCCACGCAGCGCGTGCATCTGGCCGACGGCAGCCTGACCTCGGTCTCGCTGGAAGGCGCGATCCTGCCCTACGGCACCACCGTCGACGGCCTGCAGTGGCGCTACGACACCGGCGGCAACGGCGGCAACCTCGGCCTGAACGCGCCACCGCAAAAGCGCATCGAGTTCGGCGGCGCGGACATCGCGCTGGACACCGGCGCCACCATCGATCTGTCCGGCGGCGGCGACCTGCAGGCGATCGAGTGGGTGCCCGGCACCGGCGGCAGCCGCGACCTGCTCTCGCCCTACAACACCAGCTATGCCAACGGCGGCAGCGATCAGGTGCCACTGTATCCGGACGCGCGCGGCGTCTACGCGATCGTGCCCGGCCTGCAGTCGCCGGTCGCCGCGACCGATCCCATCTTCGACAAGGGCGCCTCGCCCGCGGCGCTCGGCCGTGCGGTGTATCTGAGCGGCGTGCCGGGGCTGCCCGACGGGGTCTACACCCTGCTGCCGGCCAAGTACGCCACGCTGCCGGGCGCCCTGCGCGTGGTGCAGCGCCCGGGCACGCAGGACGCCACCTCGACGCAGAACCTGGTGCTCCCCGACGGCAGCGTGCGCGTGTCCGGCTACTTCGTCGACGGCCTGACCGGCGCGCGCGATGCGCGCAGCACGCAGTTCGAGGTGCAGTCGCGGCAGGTGTGGGGGCAATATTCCGAATATACCGTCACCGGTGCCAACCGCTTCTTCGCCGACCTGGCGGCGCGCGGCGGCAAGGCCGCGCCGCAGCTGGCGCGCGATGCTGGGCAGCTCATCCTCTCGGCCACGCGCACGCTGGACCTGGGCGCGACGCTCAAGACCGGCGCCGACAAGGGAGGCGCAGCCGCCCAGATCGACATCGCCTCGCGCGCGCTGCAGGTGCGCGATACCGACCACGATGCGCTCGCGGGCTACGTGCAGCTCGACGTGAACGCGCTCAACGCCCTCGGTGCGGGCAGCCTGCTGATCGGCGGCATCCGCGAGCAGACCGCCGAAGGCACCCGCATCGACGTGAAAGCCGACAGCGTGGTGGTGTCCAACGACGCGGCCGATCCTCTGCACGCACCGGAAATCCTGCTCGCGGCCGCGCCGTCGGACGGGCAGGGCGCCGGCCTGCGCATCGAGGGCGGCAGCGCGATCGAGGCGCGCGGCGATCTTTCCGCCGGCAACCTGCGCCCGATCCTGATCGGCCGCGAGGCCGATGCGGCCAAGGGCATCGCCGCCGTCAGCGGCGACGGCGCGCTGCTGCGCCTGTCCAACGCGGGCGAGGCGCCGATCGTGCGCGCGAACGTGCCGGTTGCCGACCAGGCCCAGGGGCGCCTGGAAGTCGGCGCGGACGCGCAGTTGCACGGTGGCGCGTCACTGACGCTGGATTCCACCGGCGACACGCGCGTCTCCGCCGACGCCCTGCTGCAGGGCAAGTCGATCGCCGCCAATGCCGGTCGCATTCGTTTCGACAACGGCAGCCTTGAAAGCGGCGGCTCGGCGGACGCCGGCGGCCTGGTGATCGGCGAGAACAGCCTGAAGCAGTTCGCCGCCGCCGACCGCGTCAGCCTGCGCAGCTACGGCAGCATGGACTTCGTCGGCGACATCGACCTGCGCGTCGACAAGGCGCTCACGCTCAGCGCCGGCACCTTCGCCAGCGACGGCGGCAAGGTGAACCTGTCCGCCGACCGGCTGACCATCGCCAACGAGCTCGGCGCCAAGGGCAGCGGCGCCGCCGGGACCGGGACGCTGACGCTGGGTGGCCGCGAGGTCGCCTTCGGTCAGGGCGACGCCGCCTTCGCCGGCTTCGGCGGCGTCGCGGTGAGCGCCAAGGAGGCCGTCGTCGGCCGCGGCAAGGGCGTCTACGATTTCGGCGCGCTCGACGTCGACGTGCGCGCGCCGGTGATCCGCGCCGACGCCGGCGCCGACAGCACGCTCAAGACCACCGGTGCGCTGCGCCTGTCGCGCAGCGCCGGCGAGGCCTCCGCGCAGGCGCCGCTGGGCGGCGCCTGGACCTTCGTCGGCGGCAGCCTGGAGAGCGATGCGCTGATCCGCGCCAATGCCGGATCGGTCGACCTGCAGGCGACGTCCGGCGACCTGCGGCTGAAGGCCGGCGGCCTGATCGACGTGTCCGGCGCCGAGAAGACCTTCTTCGACACCGCCGCCTACGCGCCTGGCGGCGCGATCGGTCTGCGCGCCGACAAGGGCGGCGTTTTCCTGGCCGAAGGCGCCACGCTCGACTTCTCCGCGCACGCGCGCGGCGGCGACGCCGGCAGCCTGGAAGTCAGCGCGCCGACGCGCAACGCGGAACTGCTGGGCACGCTCAAGGGCGGCGCCGGCCAGGGCGATGGCGGCAGCTTCGGCCTGGACGTGGGCGGCGCCGTCGACCTGGACGCGCTGTCGGCGCGGCTGGCCGCCAGCGGCATCGACGAGGCGATCGCGGTGAAGACCCGCGCCGGCAACCTCGTACTGTCCGAGGGCCACGCCTTGCACGCGCGGCGCGTCAGCCTGGTCGCCGACGGCGGCGAGGACACCGTGCAGCGCGATGCCGCCAACGGCAACGTCATCGTCGACGGCAGCATCGACGCCTCCGGCACGGCCGGCGGCAGCATCGACCTGTGGGGCCGCCACGGCGTGGCGGTGAACGGCAGCCTGCTGGCGAAGGGCTCGGCCGCCGACCAGCGCGGCGGCACGGTGCGGATCGGCACCAGCGGCCACGGCGACGGCACGCTCGATGCCGAGCACGGCTACCAGAACGTCGACGCCGGCGCGGCCGGCATCATCGCGCTCGGCGAGCACGCGCGCATCGACGTCTCCGGCGGCACCGTGGAATTCCGCGCGCCGCTGCTGCGCGGCGGCGAGGTCAACGTGACGATCGACGGCGACGCGCGCATCGCCGGCGCGCGCGAGGTCGGCATGGAGGCCTACGCGGTGTGGAGCACCACCGACGCCAGTACCGATCCGGGCAAGCACTTCGACGGCATCATCGATCCCGCCGGCTGGTACGACGCCAAGGGCGAGCTGGTGGACGGCGCGCTGCGCGACCGCGGCGGCAACCTCGTCTACGCGCGGGCCGGCGGGGTCTGGCGCGATGCCGCCGGCAATCCGCTGTCCGCTCCCCCCAGCGCGGAGGACATGGCCCGCTATTTCTTCACCCCGGACGCGGCCAACGCCGACCACAGCCGGTTCTACGGCTATCTCGACGAGGACGCGCGCACGCCGGGCACCCTGATGGGCTTCGTGCAGCGGCCGGGCTTCGCCTTCGAGCAGCGTTTTGCGCACGTGGCCAACTTCCGCGCGCGCGCCGGCATCGAGCTGCGCAACCCCGACGCCGACGTCAACGGCGGCGCGGTCAGCGTGCTGACCGGCTGGAACCTCGGCTCGGGCGAGACGCCCGACGCGCTGGACTACCGCTACAACGGCAACGCGCCGGTGCTGACGCTGCGCGCGCAAAAGGACGTCGTCATCAAGGCCAGCCTCAGCGACGGCTTCTTCCAGCTCGCCAACAAGTACGGCGGCGGCGGTCCGCAGTCCTCGTTCGGCGTCGTCGACCCGCTGTGGGGCAATGCGCTGAACGTCTTCGCCGGCTACAGCGGCTACGATTTCTCCGCGCTGGTGGCGCGGCCCACGGACGGCATCGCGGGCGATCCGGCGCAGGTCGCGCAGTACTACGCCCAGTACAAGATGCTGCTGGACATGCTGCTCGAGAAGCCGCCGGAACTCGGCGGCGGGCTGGAGTGGATGACCATCTTCCCGTACTTCACCGACTACGGGATTCCGGTGGACCCGGGCCTGCCCGGCGCGCCGCCGCCGCCGACCGGCCCGGCCGACTACGAAAACTATCTCGCCGCCTACAGGAGCTATCTCCTGGCCGCCTACAACGCCGGAAACTCGACGTTCACGGTGCCCGAGTTCCAGCCGCCCGCCCTGCCCGTGCTCGGCCCGGTGCCGCCGGGCAAGCGCTACAACGCGCCGTCGCTGCAGGCGCGCATCGACAATCCGCTGCCGCTGGCGACCGCCACCCTGATCGGCGGCGACAGCAGCCGCTACCGCATCGTCGCCGGCGCCGACCTGTCCAGCGTGCGCCCCGACGCGGTGCGCGAGGGCGGCGAGGGCGATGTCGTGCTCGACGGCCATCGCCGCTTCCAGGAGGCGGGCAGGAGCGACGTGCTCACGCCGACCACGGTGCGCACCGGCACCGGCGAGATCGACATGGTCGCCGCGAACGACCTGCGCTTTGCCGACGTGCTGTCCCCGGCGAGCATCTACACCGCCGGGCGCCCGGTGGCCGGCACCCAGCCCGGGGTCGATGTCGAGGTGAAATACGGCGAGGGGCAGAACGACCCCGCCAGCAGCCGCATCGCCGACGTGGTCGTCGGCGCCAACGCCAACGCCGAGGCGGCCGGCGACATCCTGCTCGAGGCGGGCCGCGACATCCTCGGCAATCGCCAGCTCTACGACGTGGACGGCAGCATCACCGGCCTGGCGGGCAACTACATCGCGCAGTACTGGTGGCCGTGGCTGCAGGTCGGCAATCCGCTCAACGCCAACCAGGACGGCCTGGCGGCGGGATGGATCAACTTCGGCGGCTTCGCCCAGGGCGTGATGAGCGTCGGCGGCAACGTCCGGGTGCGCGCCGACCGCGACATCCGCGAGCTGTCGGTCTCGCTGCCCAGCAACTACGTGGTCGACGCCGACGCGTCGGGCGGGCGCCGCACCTACGGCGGCGGCAACCTCGAGGTTGCCGCCGGGCGCGACGTGCTCGGCGGCGACTACTACGTCGCCAAGGGCGCGGGCACGCTCAAGGCCGGCGGCAGCCTCGGCTCGGCCTTCACCCTCGACGAGCAGGGCCCGAACGGGCAGACGCTGTCCTCGGCGGTGGCCCCGGTGTTCGCCGTGCAGGGCGACAGCGCGTGGTCGATCCAGGCCGGGCGCGGCGCCGAGATCGGCGCGATCGTCAATCCCATGGACCTGGACGCCAACAGCTTCAGCTTCGTGTTCGACAATCTCATCGCGGCGGCGGCCGAGACCGGCCTGGGCGCCGGATCGGCCATCGACATCACCGCCATCGACGGCGACCTGCGCATGAGCACCCTGCTGATGCCGGGTGCGCTGTTCGGCTACGGCGCGCGCGGCACCTTCCCGGGCGACGACGCCAGCCGCGCCAAATCGCCGATGTTCGACAACCTCCTGCCGGCGAGCCTGCGCATGGCGGCGCTCGGCGGCGGGCTGACGGTGGAGCGCGGCGGCCGGCTCTACCCGTCGGCGCTCGGCCAGCTGCAACTGCTGGCCGAGGGCGACATCGCGCTCCACAACGTGACCGGCCTGCCCGGGGAGACGTTGACGATGCTGGACGTCCCGCTCGCCTCCGGCGGCGACATTTCCACGAACCTGCGCGACCAGAAACTGAACCTGCATCGCGACGATGCCGAGCCGGTACGGATCTACAGCGCCCAGGGCGACATCGTCAACGGCCTGGACAGCGAGGGCATGAGCGTCGGTCCCTTGACGCTGGACCTGCCCAAGCCGGCGCGCATCCGCGCCGGCCGCGACATCGTCAACCTCGACCTGCGCGCCCAGAACTACGCCGCCTCCGACATCACGCAGATCGCCGCCGGCCGCGACCTCTACTACACGCCAGCCAGGGGCGCGAGTTCCACCAGCCAGCTGCTGGTCGAAGTCGGCGGTCCCGGCCTGCTGGAAGTGCAGGCCGGCCGCAACATCGGGCCGCTCAATCCCTACGACGTCAACACCAGCCTGACCGCGAACACCGGCGGCTTCCGCACCATCGGCGATCGCGACAACGCCGGCCTGCCCGCCGACGGCGCCGACATCGCCGTGCGCTTCGGCGTCGGGCCGGGCATCGCCACCGGCGCGTTCGCCGCGCGCTATCTCGATCCCGCCGCGGCGGACGCCACCGACGCCTATCGCGCCTGGCTGTCGGAGTTCGTGCTGCGCCTGGAGAACGACCGCCTGCGGCGCGAGGGCCGGCCGCCGCTGGCCTCGATGAGTCCCGAGGAGGCCTGGACGGCGTTCGGCAAGCTCTCGGCCGAACAGCGCCAGCCGCTGGTGGACCGCGTCTTCCTCGACATCCTCAAGCAGGTCGGCATCGACTACCAGAATCCCGCCAGTCCCGACTACCGGCAGTACCGGCGCGGATACGAGGCCATCAACACGCTGTTCCCGGCGCAGTACGGCTACACCGCGAACAACCTGGAAGGCGGCGAGAACGGCGCGGCGCAGCGGGTGCGCACCGGCAGCCTCGACATGCGCGGCTCGACCTTGCAGACGCAGCGCGGCGGCGACGTGCGCATCATCGGGCCCGGCGGCGGCGTGCTGGTGGGCAGCGCGGCGGCGGCGCCGATCATCTTCGACCCGTCCGGCAACGTGATCGTCGGCCCGAAGGACCTCGGCATCCTGGCGATGCAGGCCGGAGACATCGGCCTGTTCACCGACGACAGCGTGCTGCTCGCGCAAAGCCGCGTCTTCACCCAGCGCGGCGGCGACCTGACGATGTGGAGTTCCAACGGCGACATCAACGCCGGCAAGGGCGCCAAGACCAGCTCCGAGAAGTCGCGCAACGCCTATCTGTGCGACACCGACCATTTCTGCCAGGTCGACGCCAGCGGCCAGATCAGCGGCGCCGGCATCGCCGCCTCGCAGACCGATCCGGACGGCGAGCCCGGAGACGCGGTGCTGGTGGCGCCGCGCGGCACCGTCGATGCGGGCGATGCCGGCATCCGCGTCAGCGGCAACCTGATCGTCGCCGCCCAGTTCGTCGCCAATGCCGACAACATCCAGGTGCAGGGCGAGACCGTCGGCGTGCAGGGCGCGCGCGGCACCGACAGCGGCGCGCTGACCGCGGCCTCCTCGGCGGCCTCGGCCGTGTCCGATGCCGCGGGCAATCTCGCCGAGCAGCGGCCGGCGCAGGCGCGCGACGTGCCGGCGGTGATCTCGGTGCAGGTGATCGGCTTCGGCAACTGCGCGCCCGAGGATCCGCGCTGCAAGGCGCGGCAGTAGCGAAGCGGCGCGGCCTCGCGATGCCGGCCGAGGCTCGCGCCGCGGAAAATCCGTCCGCTCCATCGAATAAATGCCGGAGCGGATCCGGCAGGGTATTTATCCCGGCGCCGCTTCGAAAAACGCGCGCGTCCGGCAGATGCCGGCAGCCGGCATGAATGGGGTGCGTCGGATTATGACCGCTTGCAGGCGCACGTCACTAAAGATTCACCTCTCCGACACTGGCCGATAATCGGGGCGGCCGAGAATCTCCGCGCGCTCAGCCCAATGAGGGCGCACACATGGAAATTATCCCCCCGGACCACGCGTCCCATCTCTGGAGATTATCAGTGTCTCACGCAGCCTTCACTTCGCGCGGCCTCAGCGCGCTCGCTCTTGCCACGACGGCCCTGCTGTTCGCGGGCTCCGCTCTGGCCGCCGAGAATCTGTATGGCGGTGGCGCCACCTTCCCGGCCGTTCCCTACGTCGGTAGCGCGTATCTCACCCCCAACCCGGACGCCCGCCTGTCGACGAACATCACCGGCCACAACCCGGGTCCGGGCTTCACCGTCGCCGGCATCGGCACCGGCTCGGTGTTCGCCGCCTACACCACCAACACCACCAACAAGATCGGCTACTGCCAGACCGGCAGCGGCCTGGGCAAGCAGACGCTGACCGGCGCCGTCGCCGCCAACCAGAGCTGCCGCGACTTCAGCGCCAGCCCGGTCGCGCTCAGCGCCGGCGCCGCGCAGCCCGACTTCACCGGCACGGATTCGCCGATCAGCACCAATGACTACAACGCCTTCAACAGCAACACCGCCCTGCTCGGTGCCCGTACCGGCATCGTGCAGGTGCCGACGCTGGCCGGCGCCATCGCCCTGCCGCACAACGCTTCGGTCAACGGCGTCACCCAGCTGCAGCTGACCGTGCCGCAGATCTGCGCGATCTACTCGGCCAAGGTGAAGACCTGGAACAACGTGCGCAGCGACGGCACCTACAACACCACCACCGGCGTGGCTGTGGGCACGGGCAACATCAACATCGTCTACCGCACCGACGGCAGCGGCACCACGTTCGCCTTCACCAGCTTCCTGCGCGCCAAGTGCAACCCGGCCGGCCAGCCGCATCCGGACGTCCCGGCCGGCTTCGTGTTCGCGCCGAACCAGAGCTTCGCCGCCGCGATCCCCGGCGGCGTGGCCATCTATGCCGCCTCCACCGCCGCCAGCGGCAACAACGGCGTGGTGACGGCCGTGCGCACCACGGTGAGCAACGGCCTGGGCTACGCCGATTTCGGCGAAGTCGCGGCGCAGACGGGCACCAAGTTCGCCCATGTCGGCACCACCAGCGCCACGTACTACAGCCCGGCCACGTTCGGCAGCACCGGTCCGATCAGCATCAACCCGACCTATCTCAAGCAGGGCCAGGTGCTGGACGGCGCGACGCTGAACGCCGCTCCGGGTTCGCAGACGGCCACCGTGAAGAACTGCCTGCTCGTGGTCGATCCGGCCGCGCCGATCTCCGGCACGTATCCGATCGCCGCCATCACCTACCTCAACGCCTATTACGGCGGCAACGGCACGGCTGCCAAGATCCAGGCGCTCAAGGATCTGCTGGGCATCTTCTACAACGTCAATCCGCGTCCGACGCTGCCCGCCGGTTTCGCCTACGTCAACGGCAACGCGATCTTCAACTCGACCGTCGCCGGCTCCACCGGCAAGATCAACACCTGCATCAACTGATCTTCGTAGAAAGTCAGCGCGTAAAAAATCCCCCCGGAGCGATCCGGGGGGATTTGCTTTTTCCGTCTGAAGCGAAGGATGGAGGAATCAGTCGGCGCCGCAGAAGCAGGTGGCGTTCGCGGCCGCGCTGCCGTTGGCGGGCGCGGCCACCAGCAGCGCGCAGTCGGCCTCGGTCACGGTCTCGGTGGCGGAAGCCTGCTGGCTGCAGGCGCCGGCCAGCGCCTTGCCGGTCTTGCCCGCCTTCAGCGCCGCCTCGCAGCTCGCCGAGACCTCGTCGCCGCTGGCCAGCTTGCCGGTGCTCGACACCGCGACGGTGGAACCGGCGGCCGAGGCGACGCCCAGGCCGATCACCTCGACCTTGCGCGCGCCGCTCGGGCAGGCGTTGACCGCGGTGCAGTAGGCCGAGTCGTCGGCGGTGGCGGTGCCCTTGGCCGTGCCGAACACCTGCACGACGCCGGGGAAGTAGTTCACGGTCTTGCAGCTTCCCGCATAGGCGTCGGGCGCGAGCCCGATGACGCTCACCAGCGCGACCGCCGCCATAGTCAGGGGTTTCCTTGCAGTGAAAGCCATGAATTTCATTGCCGATCTCCGTGGATGAAGTAGGGACGCCCGCGCGTCGCGGGTCGTCGGGGCAAGGCTTGTCCCGGGCGCGGCGTCGGCCGGGACGATGGCCAGGCGCGGACCGGGCGGTGCCGTGTGTGTTGATCCCCGCGACGTTTATAGGCCGGGGCCGTGTCCGGGCATTTTCAGTTTCGTGACATGGAAAACGCCGGCGGATAATCGCGGAGAAAATCCGCCCGCATGACCGGATGCGGCCGCGGGATATTGTTTGCGGGCGCGGATAATCCGCGCCCCGCGGCGCGGCTCGCGGGATTGGCTCGTGGGAGCGTCTGGCGGGAGTGCTGGCGCGGTCAGCCCGCGGGGTCGGCCACGATCAGCTCGATGCCGAGCCGCTGCAGGCCTTCGCGGTAATCGTGGCTGATGCCGGCGTCGGTGATGATCACGTGCACCTGTTCCAGGCGCGCGATGCGGTGCAGGCTGACGCGGCCGAACTTGGAGGCGTCGGTGAGCACCACCACCTTGCGCGCTCGCTCGACCATGCGGTGGTTGAGGCTAGCCTCGGCCTCGTGGTGGGTGGTCAGGCCGAACTGCAGGTCCAGCCCGTCGGCGCCGAGGAACACGGTGTCGAAGCTGTAGGTGTTGAGGCTGGCCTCGGCCTGGCTGCCGTGCAGCGACAGCGACTGCTTGCGCAGCTGGCCGCCGGTGAGCAGCAGTTCCACGCCCGGCGCGTGGGCCAGCTCCCAGGCCACGTTGAGGCCGTTGGTCATCACCGTGACGTCGCGGTGCTGGCGCAGGTGGCGCGCCAGGGTCATGGTGGTGGAACCGGAGTCGATGATGATGTTCTCGCCCGGCTGCACCAGCTGCGCCGCGCGCGCGCCGATGGATTCCTTCAGCGGCAGGTTCAGCGCGTCCTTCTCGTGGATGTCGCGTTCCTGCGGCGGCGTGCGCACCAGCGCCGCACCGCCGTGGGTGCGGTTGGCCAGGCCCTGCGATTCGATCTGGCGCAGGTCGGCGCGGATGGTGACCGTGGAGACCTCGAAGCGCTCGGCCAGCTCGCCCACCTGCACGCCGCCGTGCTCGACCAGCAGTTCGAGGATGCGTTGGCGGCGTTGGCGGGTATTGCGCATGGGGCGGACCTGGACCTGCTGGACTTTGCGACGGGAGACGGAAGCGGAAGCTTAGCCTTTCGAAAGTATCGTATCGGAAGACGTTTCGTTTTCGAACGTGCCGGCGCAGGCGCGGGCGTATTCGCCCAGGCACGCGGCGACCTTGTGGCGGACCAGGGCCAGCGGCTCGGCCGCGACGTCGCCGGCCTCCAGCGCGCGCTGCTGCTCGGGCAGGAACTGGCGCAGCAGGATCGAGGGCAGGCCGTAGCGGCGCAGGTTGTCGACCAGGCGGTCGACGGCGTCGCGCACGGCCGGCTCGCCCCAGTAGTAGCGGCAGCGGTCGCTGAGTGCGTAGCGGCGCAGCAGGCGCAGCCGCGCCTCGTCGCCGTGGTAGTGCTGGCGCCACGACGCCGGGCGCTCGACCATGCAGCGGTCCAGGACGTCCGGCAGCCGCGAGCGTTCGGCCTGCGGCACCAGTTCGTCCTCGATCGCCGCCAGCGCGAACAGCGCCTCGCGCAGGGCGAAGGTCGCCGCCGGTCCTACCTTGAGGATGGCGAAGTGGTCGCGCACCAGCGCGCGCAGCCCGGCCTCGGTCTGGTAGTCGGTGGAGTGGGCCTCGTACACCAGGCGCGGCTGCGTCAGGATGAAGGCCGACAGCGCGCGCGCGGCGGCCGGATCGTAGTGCTGCACGTCGCTGTGGTCGAAATCCACGCCCGGCTGCACCACCATCGCGATCACCCGCTCCCAGGCCGGCGCCAGGTCGGGCGCGGCGAAGGCCTGGCGATGGATCTCCAGCGTGCGCGCGGCGGCTTCCGGGCGCGTGACCTGCACGCCGCCGCCCAGCGAGGATTCGCCGCCCGGCACCGGCACTTCGGTGCCGATCACGTACACCGGCGGCGGCCAGCCGGCCTCGGCGGCGCTGCGCTCGGCGATGCGCGCCAGCTCGGCCGAGCGCGCGGCGACGATCTCGTCGGGCAGCGGCGTCGGATCGTCGGCGCAGGACATGCTGCAGTCCAAGTGGATTTTGTGGAAACCGGCGGACGCGTACGCGGCGATCAGCTCGCGCGCATGCGCCATCGCCTCGGCCGCCGGCTGTTTCTGCCAGGCGTTCGGACCGAGGTGGTCGCCGCCGAGCACCAGGCGCTCGGCCGGGAAATCCTGCGCGCGCGCCAGCTCCAGCACGAAGGCGCGGAACTGCGCCGGCGTCATGCCGGTATAGCCGCCGAACTGGTCGACCTGGTTGGAGGTGGCCTCGATCAGCAGCACGGTGTCGTGGCGCCGCGCGACCTGCATCGCCGCCAGCAGCACCTGCTCGTGACTGCAGCACACGCTGTACAGGCCGACCGGCGCGCCGCGGCGATGGGCGGCGACCAGGGACTGGAGGACGGACATGGAACGGTCTCCGGAACGGGAAGCGGGAGGATCGGGACGAACGGCGAAAGGGAGGATCAGGATGGGCCGTGCTGGCGCGCCAGCAGCGCCGCGCCGCGCGCGCCGCCGGCATCGCCGAACGCCGGCGGCAGGATCGGCGGCACGTGCACGCCCTCGAACAGGTGCCGGGCCACCGCCGCCGGCATCGCGCGGAACAGCGCCTCGGACTTGGACAGGCCGCCGCCGAGCACGATCACGTGCGGGTCCAGCGCCAGCACCAGGGCGGCCAGGCTGTGGCCGAGCAGGTCGTGGTGGATCTCCAGCGCGCGCATCGCGCGCGCATCGCCCTGCGCGGCGCGCGCGTCCAGCGCGATGGCGTCGAGCTCCTCGCCGCCGAGCTGGCGATGGATGCGCGCCAGCCCGCCGCCGGAGACATAGCGCTCCACGCAGCCGCGCAGGCCGCAGGCGCAATCGAGCAGCGGCAGCTGGTGCTGCGCAAGCAGCGCGGCGGATACGGTCCAATGGCCCCATTCGCCGGCGATGCCGTTGCCGCCGGCGATCAGGCGGCCGTCGACGCAGAAGCCGCCGCCCGCGCCGGTACCGATAGTGGCGCCGAACATGCTGGGGTAGCCGGCGGCCGCGCCGCCGTAGGCTTCCGACAAGGCGAAGCACTGGCAGTCGTTGCCGAGGTACAGCGGCCGGCGTAGCCGCGCGCGCAGATCCTCGCCGACCCGGCGGCCGGTCAGGGCCGGCACGTTGGAGCTGACCTGGCGGCCGCTGGCGCGGTCGCGAATGCCCGGCAGGCCCATACCGACCGCGTCGCAGGCCGCGCCGAGCTCGGCGTCGGCGGTCTGCACCAGGGCGACGACGCCGTCGAGGAAGGCCTCGTAGCTGTGCTGCGGCGTGTCGATGCGGCGCCGGTAGCGCACCGCCATCGTGGCGTCGCAGGCGACCAGTTCGATCTTGGTGCCGCCGATGTCCACGCCGTAGCGGATCGCCGCGGCGGGGTCGGTTACAAGCGGTCGGGATTCGGCCATCACGGGACCTCAGCCGTGGCGATGGATGGTCACGCCCTGGACGACGCGGTTGACGGTGCCGTCGGGGA
Organism: Luteimonas aquatica; assembly: GCF_022662575.1. Taxonomy (GTDB): domain Bacteria; phylum Pseudomonadota; class Gammaproteobacteria; order Xanthomonadales; family Xanthomonadaceae; genus Luteimonas; species Luteimonas aquatica. The sequence goes on from NZ_JALBFU010000004.1 coordinate 164,910, forward strand.
AGGGATTGTCGGGCGTGAGCCCCAGCGCGGCCGAGCGCAGCAGGGCATAGCGCTGCGCCAGCGTCAGCCACAGCGGCGCCAGCCAGGCATCGGGCAACGCGGGAGCGTCGAGGACGAAGTCCTCGGCCGCCTGCATCGAAGCCGCGTGCGTCGAAGCCGCGTGCGTCGAGGCCGCATCCATCGAAGCCGGGCCGATCGAGACCACGCGTCCGGCGATGCCGTCGCGGCGCAGCTCGTCGAGCAGATCCTGTTCGTAACGGCGCGCCACCGGGTCGGCGCTGCGCAGCACCGCCACCAGCGTGTCGGCGTCGAGCGCGGATTTCGGGCCGTGGCGGAAGCCCAGCGGCGTGTTGGCCAGCGCCAGGATGCGCCCGGCGCTGAGTTCGAGCAGCTTCAGCGCGCACTCGCGCGCCAGGGCTTCCAGCGGACCGCTGCCGAGGTAGATCACGCGCGTGCTGGGCGTGGCGGCCAGCGCGGCGACCGGCGCGTCCCAGTCGGCCAGCGCGCGCTCGCCGAGCGTGGCCAGTGTGCGCAGACGCTGCAGGCGCTGCGGCCACGGCGCGCCGTCGAAGGCGGCCAGCGCCGCCAGCAGCATGCAGCTCAGGCTGCTGGTCATGGCGAAGGCGCGGTCGCAGCTGGCCGGCGGCATCAGCAGGGTGAAGGTGTCTTCGCGGCCCTGGCCGCGGCGCGCCAGTTCGCCCTCGGCGTTGCAGGTGATGTCGAGGAAGCGCGCCTGCGGCACGCGCTCGCGCACCAGGTCCACCGCCGCCACGCTTTCCGGGCTGGAGCCGCTGCGCGCGAAGGAGACCAGCAGGGTGGGGCGCTCGGGCTGCAGGTACAGCGCCGGATGGGTCAGCAGGCTGGTGGTGTGCAGCGCGCGCACCTCGGCCGGCCACTGCGCGCCGATCTGGTCGGCCGCCATCTCGGCGATGAAGCCGGAGCTGCCGGCGCCGGTGAGGATCACCCGATGCCCGGGCCGGCGCAGCCAGTCGCCGAGGAAGGCGTCGATGCGGGCGCGCTCGCCGTCCAGCGCATCGGCCAGGGCGGCCCACAGCGCGGGCTGCTGGGCGATTTCCTCGGCGGTATGGCGCCCGCCCAGGCGCTGCCAGGTGGTCAAGTCGGGGAGCAGCATGGCGTCCATTCTTGGATCCGGTTGAGCGTGTGCAAGATCGGCGGTTTCTTTCGAAATGTCAAATATCGAAAGCCTATGGAAAGATTCCAGGGGCGCGGCAAGCGTCAGGAGACCCAAACCTTCAAAATTCCGAGCCTTTCAAGTTTCGCACCGGAGGCCGTCAACGCCGGATGAAACGCCTTCTTTGGAAAGTTGTGCTTTGCACAATCTTTCGTTAAGCATAAAAATCCTTCTTTTCTCTTTCAATTCGTTGACATATTTCGAATCTCTGCTCTAGAGTCGGCCGCATTGGTTTCGGATTCCGCGCAAGGCGGAACATGAGGGCACGGTGGGAACCCCCGAACGACGCAACCGCGGTCTGCTCCTGGCGACGATGGCCCTGCTGGCCGTCTCGGCGCCGGCGTCGGCCGAGTCGGTGGGGGCCCTGCGCACGCTGGTGCCGGCCGCGTCCGCGTCGGCGTCCGCCTCCCCGGCCTGGGAATTGACCACCGACAGCGGTGCGCGCCTCCGCATCGAGCTGCTGCGCGCCGACCTGCTGCGCGTGCAGGCCGGGCGCGCCGGCAAGCTGCAACCGCCCGGCGACAAGGCCGCGCCGATCGTGCTCCCGCAGGCGGCCGCGCCGGTGCGCCACAGCGTCGAGGAGGACGCGCAGGAAGTGCGCATCCGCACCGACGCGCTGGTCCTGCACGTGCAGCGGCAACCGTTGCGGCTTTCGCTCGAGCGCATCGACGCCGGCAAGCCGGTGCCGCTGTGGCACGAACTGCAGCCGCTGGACCTCGCGCCGGCGCAGAGCGTGCAGACGCTCTCCAGCGACGCGGGCGAACGCTTCTACGGCGGCGGGCAGCAGAACGGGCGCTTCGAGTTCAAGGGCCGCGAGCTGGAGATCTCCTATTCCGGCGGCTGGGAGGAGGGCGACCGTCCGAGCCCGGCGCCGATGCTGCTCAGCTCGCGCGGCTGGGGCATGCTGCGCAACACCTGGAGCGACGGCAGCTATGACCTGCGCGAGGCCGAGGCGGCCACGCTGCTGCATCGCGAGGATCGCTTCGACGCGTACTACTTCGTCGGCGACGGCCTGCCCGCGCTGCTCGACCGCTACACCGCGTTGACCGGGCGCGCCGGATTGCTGCCGCGCTGGGCGTTCTCCTACGGCGACGCCGACTGCTACAACGACGGCGACAACAAGAAGAAGCCGGGCACCGTGCCCGAAGGCTGGCATGACGGTCCGACCGGCACCACGCCGGACGTGATCGAGAGCGTGGCGCGCCGGTACCGCGAACACGACATGCCGGGCGGCTGGATCCTGCCCAACGACGGCTACGGCTGCGGCTACCAGGACCTGCCCGCCGTGGTGCAGGGACTGGCGCGCTACGGCTTCCGCACCGGGCTGTGGACCGAGAACGGCGTCGACAAGATCGCCTGGGAGGTCGGCAAGGCCGGCAGCCGCGTGCAGAAGCTCGATGTCGCCTGGACCGGCAAGGGCTACCAGTTCGCGATGGACGCCAACCGCTCGGCCTACGAGGGCATCCTGCACAACTCGGATTCGCGCCCGTTCCTGTGGACGGTGATGGGTTGGGCCGGCATCCAGCGCTACGCGGTGGCCTGGACGGGCGACCAGAGCAGCAGCTGGGACTACATCCGCTGGCACGTCTCGACGCTGATCGGTTCCGGCCTGTCGGGCATGGCCTATGCCAGCGGCGATGTCGACGCGATCTTCGGCGGCAGCGCCGAGACCTTCACCCGCGACCTGCAGTGGAAAAGCTTCACGCCGGTGCTGATGGGCATGTCCGGCTGGTCGTCGAGCGCGCGCAAGCATCCGTGGTGGTTCGATGAGCCCTATCGCGGCATCAACCGCGACTACCTCAAGCTCAAGATGCGGCTCACGCCCTACATGTACGGGCTGGCGCGCGAGGCCGAGCGCAGCGGCGCGCCGATCGTGCGCGGGCTGATGTGGGACTATGCGCAGGACCCGCAGGCCGCCGGCGAGGCATACAAGAACCAGTTCCTGCTCGGCCGCGACCTGCTGGTGGCGCCGGTGTACCGCAGCCAGGCCGCCAGCCGCGGCTGGCGGCGCGGCATCCACCTGCCGCCCGGCCGCTGGATCGACTACTGGGACGGACGCCAGGTGCTGGCCGGTGCGCAGGGGCGCGATCTCGACCGTCAGGTCGATCTGGCCACGCTGCCGGTGTTCGTGCACGCCGGCGCGATCCTCCCGATGTACCCGGCGATGCTCTACGACGGCGAGAAGCCGCTCGACGAACTCACGCTCGACCTGTATCCGCAGGGACGGTCGCAGTACACGCTGTACGAGGACGACGGCAACACGCGCCGCTACGCGCAGGGCGCATTCTCCGAGCAGGCGATCCGCGTCGAGGCCCCGGCCGAGGGCGCGGGCGAGACGCGCGTGGAGCTGGACGCGGTGCGGGGCGAGTACGCCGGGCAGTTGCCGCGGCGCCGCTACGCGCTGCGCGTGCTCGCGCGCGCCAGGCCGCAGGCGGTGGAACTCGACGGCCGCGCCCTGCCGGCGCTGGCCGACCGCGCCGCCTTCGAGGCCGCGCCCGAAGGCTGGTACTACGACGCCGGCGAACGGCGCGGCACGCTGCACGTGCGCAGCGCGCCGCTCGACATCCGCCGCGCGCTGCGGTTCCGCCTGGCGATCCCGGCCGCCGCTGCCGCGGCCGACGATGCCTATCCGGCCGCGCCCGAACTCGGCCGCGCCTTGCCGGCCGACAGCCTGCTGGTGGTCAACCGTCCAGCCGAGGAGCCGGGCAGTCCGCTGGAGAACGCCTTCGACGACGATCCGGCCACCTGGTTCCGCACCGTGCGCAACCAGGCCGTGCGCACCGGTGCGCACGAATGGACGCTGGGCCTGGGCGAGCGCCGCCTGATCGACGGCGTCGAGCTGGCGCCGCGCAACGACCAGCACTGGAAGCACGGACAGGTGCGCGACTACGAGATCTACCTGGCCGACAGCAACGGCGAGTGGGGCGAGCCGGTCGCGCGCGGCCAGCTGAAGCTGCAGCAGGGCATGCAGCGCATCGAGTTCCCGGCGCGCGCCGGGCGCCTGCTGCGCTTCCGCGTGCTCAGCACGCAGAACCCCGACGGCGACGGCGCCAGCGGCGCCGACCCCATGGTCAGCGCGGCGCAGGCGGACGGCGCGCGCGCCTTCGACGCCTTGCAGCCGCGCGACGTCGGCCCGATCGCGCTGTCGAGCTTCCGCGTGCTCGAGCACGCGGTGCCCGAGCGCCCGGCGCTGCAGCGCTATCTCTCCGAGCTGCCATTGCCGCCGGCGCTGGCCGAGCGCGTGGCGCGCGACGGCGCGCTCGGCGGCCAGGGCGCGATGCGCATGAACGGCCTGCAATTCCGCCACGGCCTCGGCGTCGGACCGGACACCCACATCGACCTGCGCTTGCAGGGCGGCTGGCGTTTGCTGCGCGCCGACCTCGGGATCGACGATCGCTGCCGCGAGGCCGGCGGCCTGCGCTTCCAGGTCTGGGGCGAGGATCGTCTGCTCTACGACAGCGGCCTGGTGCGCGCGCCGGGCGTGGTCAAGCCCGAACTCGACATCCGCGGCCTGCAGCGGCTGAGCCTGCGCACCCTCGGCGCGCAGGGCGCGCGGCCGGCGCAGGTGTGCGGCAACTGGGCCAACGCGGTCCTGATCGGACAGGAGGGCGACGCCGCCACGATCGCTTCGCCCTAGCGCCTGCCGCACCCCATCCACCGCTTTCCCGGCCCGACGCCGCCGACCCACAGCCCTTCACCCGCGCGGTTCCCGCGCCGCGGATCGAACAAGGAGACACAGATGTTGTCCGAACGCCATCGCCATCGCCGCATCCCCGCCACCGCCTTGTCCGTCGCCCTCGGCGCGGCCCTGGCCACGTCCGCTCCGCTCCACGCGCAATCCTCCGACACCGCGCCGCAGGACGCCGCGGACCAGCAGGACGGCAAGACCACCGAACTGGCCCGGGTCGAGGTCACCGGTTCCAACATCAAGCGCACCGACGTCGAGACCGCCTCGCCGCTGCAGATCGTCACCAAGCAGGACATCGAGAACATGGGTGCGCGCACCCTGCTGCAGGTGCTCGACAACCTGCCGGCCGCGCGGCCGGCGCAGCAGGACTACAAGTCGCTGTTCACCGGCTCCGACGGCGCCTCGCAGGCCAACCTGCGCGGCCTCGGCGCGCAGGGCACGCTGGTGCTGCTCAACGGCCGCCGCCTGTCGTACTACGGCGCGCCGGCGGGCTTCCAGACCCAGTTCGTCAACATCGACGCGATCCCCGCCGCGGCCATCGAACGCATGGAAGTGCTCACCGACGGCGCCTCGGCCGTGTACGGCACGGATGCTGTGGCCGGCGTGATCAACGTCATCACCAAGAAGTCCTATCAAGGCGCCGAGTTCAGCCTGTCCTCCGACAAGTCCTCGCGCATCGATTCCTACGGCGAGCACCAGGCCAGCTTCACCGCCGGCATCGGCGACCTCGACACCGACCGCTACAACATGTACGCCTCGGTGAACCTGTACCGGCGCGATCCGATCCCGCTCAGCGACTGGTACGACAAGAAGCCGCGCCAGTACTACGTCAACAACCCGAACTACATCAACAATTTCCGCCTGAACAACGGCAGCGCGCCGGGCGTGTTCAACCCCGGCAGCTATTTCGCCTTCGATCCGGCCACCGGCGGCCGCAGGCAGGAGGCCGCGCCGGGCTGCGCCAACGTGCTGACCACCGAGCCCTCCGGTCCGCGCTGCATCTGGCAGACGTGGCTGAACAACGAGATCGACGCCGGCGCCAAGTCCAAGCGCGCCACGTTCTATTTCCACGGCAACTTCCTGATCGGCGAATCGACCGAGGCCTTCGCCGAGGCGACCTACACGGACATCGAGCTGACCGCCAACGGCGGCACGCCGCGCGCCTTCAACAGCACCAGCGGCGCGCCGACCAGCTGGTTCGCGCGCAACACCGGCGTGAACGTCAACACCTTCAGCTATCCGTTCCTGGGTCCGAACAACATCTACAACAACGCCAGCCCCGAGCTGAAGGCGATGATGGGCGGCGTGGTCGGCCTGCAGTACCTGCTGCAGGACGTGGGCAACGACTACTTCGGCCAGCGCAACACCGACAAGAGCTACCGCGCGCTCGCCGGACTGCGCGGCAGCATCGGCGACTGGAGCTGGGAAACCGCGCTGGCCACCGCCGGCACGCATTCGGTCACCTACCAGACCGTCAACGTCAACCTGGAAGGCTTCGCTAAGGCCTTCGGCCCGTTCACGGTCGATCCGGCCACCGGGCGCACGCTGATGGCCGACCGGCCGGCCTACCAGTTCGGCGTGATCAGCGAAGCCAACGCCAAGCTGCTGCGCGAGGCCTACCCGACCTTCGACATCCACTCCTGGACCCGGCTCACCACGCTCGACGGCAAGGTCGAGGGCCCGCTCTTCGCCCTGCCCGCGGGCGACGTGCGCGCGGCGTTCGGCTTCAGCGTGATGCGCGAATCGTTCTTCACCCCGGGCAATCCCGACGCGGCCAACGGCCTGATCACCCAGCAGGGCGGCTCCTGGTTCGACGGCGAGCGCACCACCAGCGCGCTGTTCGCCGAGGCGGTGGCGCCGATCACCGAGAAGCTCGAGCTCGACGCGGCGGTGCGCGTGGACAAGTATCCGAACTTCAGCGCCAACGTCGCGCCGAAGATCGGCATCAAGTACCAGATGCTGCCGCAGCTGATGCTGCGCGGCACCTATTCGGAGGGCTTCCGCGCGCCGAGCCTGGCCGAGTCCGGCACCGGCGGCGTGTTCGCCCAGCTCGGCGGCTACAAGGACGATATCCGCTGCGACGAGACCAATGCCATCGCCAACCTGCTGCTGCGCTCGCGGCGTCCGGGCGACGTGGAGCTGGGCAACTCGCTGTTGAACGCCGACTGCAGCCGCACCGTGGCGCGCATGACCCAGCCCAACAAGGACCTGGAGCCGGAGAAGGCCAAGATCGCCACCCTGGGCTTCGTCTACGAGCCCACGCAATGGCTGTCGCTGTCGGCCGACTACTGGTTCATCTATCGCCGCGACCAGATCGCCGCGCCCGATTACAGCAAGGCCGCGGACATCCTCTCCTCGACGCGCTTCCCGATCACCGACGCCGATCGCGCCAACGTGGCGGCGGTGGCGGCGATGTGCGCCGATCCGGCCAGCGGCGTGACCTGTCCGGGCACGCTGCCGACCTACAGCGTGGGCAACGTCTCCAGCGTCGTCGGCCAGTACAAGAACCAGGGCCGCACCCTGGTCGACGGCTTCGACATCGACGCCCGCAGCCGCTTCTCGCTGGGCGAATGGGGCGGGTTGAACGTCGGCCTGGCCGCGACCATCGCACGCCGCAACGACACGACGACGCTCGATGCCGACCAGGGCCTGGCCTACACCAACACGGTCGGCTACTACGGCAATCCGCGCCTGCGCGCCACTTTGAACGCCGACTGGAACTACGGCAACTGGACCACCAGCCTGTTCGTCAACTACGTCGGCCGTACCAAGTGGGCCTACGATCCGACCGACATCGATTCGCTGCCGGGCAAGTGCATGGCCTACTACAACAAGCCCTCGCCCGGGCAGTGCAACGGCGTGCCGGCCTGGTGGACGGCGAACCTGGGCGTGGCCTGGAAGCCGACGGAGAACGTCAAGGTCGGCCTCACCGTGAAGAACCTGTTCGACCGCCTGCCGTTCTACGACCCCAACAGTTTCCTCGGCGACGCCAGCGACTACGCCAACCTGTATGGCCGTAGCTACAGCGTCTCGCTGAACTACAAGTTCTAGCCGTCGCAGCGTGCCGCCGCGGCCCGGCGCATGCCGGCCGCGGCGGATCCCAGCCCGAACTTTCGTTCCGGAGAACCCCATGAGATCGCTCGTCCGTGCAAGTCTCGCGTTGCTGTGGTGGGCCCTGCCGTGCCTGGCCCTCGCGCAGGAGGCCGTCAGCGTGCCGCTGGGCGGCAATGCCTATCTCACCCGCTCGACGCCGTCGGCGCAGGAGGTCATCACCGAGACCGGCCTGCACGAGTGGAGTTCGAAGCGCACCGTCGTCAGCGTCTATTTCAGCGTGCCGCAGGCCGGCGAGCTGCAGCTGGCGCTGGAGGGCGCGCTGGCGGGCGCCAACCGCAGCAAGGTCAAGGTCACCGTGGGCGGGCGCTCGCTGCCGGTGGACCTGTTCGGCGCCGAGAGCGCGGTGTTTCCGGTCGGCAGCTTTACCGTCGACCGCCCGGGCTACGTGAAGGTGGACCTGCAGGGCGTGTCCACCGACGGCGGCTACTTCGGCGACATCAGCGCACTGCGCATCGCCGGCAGCGCCGCGGCCGGCGCGGTGTTCGCCGACGATCCGGAGAATTTCTACTGGTCGCGCCGCGGGCCCTCGGTGCACCTGGGCTACCAGGCCCCCGCCGACACCGAATACGTCTACAGCGAGGTGACCGTGCCCGAGGGCCAGGACCCGGTCGGCACGTACTACATGGCCAACGGCTTCGACGGCGGCTATTTCGGCATCCAGGTCAATTCGCGCAGCGAGCGCCGCGTGCTGTTCTCGATCTGGGACGCGCCCGACGGCGGCAAGACGACCCTGGTCGCCAAGGGGCCGCAGGTGGTCGACAACGATTTCGGCGGCGAAGGCACCGGCGGACAGAGCTATCTCGTCTATCCGTGGAAGGCCGGGCACACCTACCGCTTCCTCACCCGCGCCCGCCCGGACGGCAGCGGCGGCACGCTGTTCAGCGCCTGGTTCGCCGAGGCGGCGAGCCAGGCCAATGGCGGACGCTGCCGCGACTGGCGGCTGATCGCCACCTGGCGGCGTCCCGGCGGCCCCACCGCGCTGCGCTCGCTGTATTCGTTCCTGGAGTCGTTCCTGCCGGACAACGGCTACCTCGGCCGCAGCGCCCGCTACGGCAACCAGTGGGCCAAGCCGGCGGGCGGCGCCTGGACCGAACTCGTCACCGCGCGCTTCACGGTGGACGCGACCGGCAGCAACCGGCAGCGCCTGGATTACGCCGGCGGCGTGAACGCCAATCTGTTCCACCTGCGCCTGGGCGGCTTCTTCTCGCCGCCGGTGACGCCCGGACAGAGCTTCGTGCGCACCGCCGACGGCCGGCCGCCGGCGATCGACCTGGACGCCTTGCCTTGAGGGAGCTGCGCTAACCTGAGGCGGCATTCGCGGCACGCTCCCGCGTGCCGCGCCGCACGATCCGCACCATCGCAACAGAGAGAGACATCGCCATGCATCGTAGGGACTTCCTCCTCACCGCCGCCGCGCTGGGCGCGACCAGCCTGCTGCCCGCCGCGCCGGCGCGCGCGTCCCGCCGCCGCGTGCGCCTGGGCATGATCGGCACCGGCATGCGCGGCCAGGTGCTGCTGCACGAGCTGCTGCGCCGCGACGATGTCGAGGTGGCGGCGCTGTGCGACATCGAGCCGATCATGCTCAAGCGCGCGCTGGAGATGGCCGAGAAGGCCGGCAAGCCGACGCCGAAAGCCTACGGCGAGGACGGCGACGCGCATGCCTACCGCCGCCTGCTGGCGCAGCGCGGGCTGGACGCGGTGCTGATCGCCACGCCCTGGGAATGGCACGCGCCGATGGCGATCGAGGCGATGCAGGCCAAGCTCGCGGTCGGCTGCGAGGTGGTGGCCGGCGTCACCCTCAAGGACCACTGGGACGTGCTGGAAGCGCAGCAGCGCAGCGGCATGCCGTACATGCTGCTGGAAAACGTGTGCTACCGGCGCGACGTGATGGCGGCGCTGCAGATGGTGCGCGCCGGCCTGTTCGGCGAGTTGGTGCACCTGCAGGGCGGCTACCAGCACGACCTGCGCGGGGTGAAGTTCAATTCCGGCAACCCGAACGAACCGTATGACAGCGGCGTGGAGTTCGGGCCCAAGGGCTGGTCGGAGGCGCGCTGGCGCACCGAGCACTCGGTGCGCCGCAACGGCGAGCTGTATCCCAGCCACGGCATCGGCCCGTGCGCGATGTACACCGGCATCAACCGCGGCAACCGCTTCACCCACATCAACAGCTTCGCCAGCAAGGCGCGCGGCCTGCACGAATACACGGTGGAGAAGAGCGGCGGCACCACCCACCCCAGCACGCAGGTGCGCTTCAAGCTGGGCGACATCGTCACCACCACCCTGGCCTGCGAGAACGGCGAGACCATCCTGCTGCAGCACGACACCTCGCTGCCGCGCCCGTACTCGCTGGGCTTCCGCGTCCAGGGCACCAAGGGCCTGTGGATGGACCTGAACCAGTCGATCCACATCGAGGGCCGCAGCCCGCCGCACAAGTGGGAGCCGTTCCAGGCCTACCAGGACCAGTACGACCACCCGCTGTGGCGCAAGTACGCCGAGACCGCCGCCGGCGCCGGCCACGGCGGCATGGACTACTTCGTCATCCATGCCTTCGTCGAGGCGCTCAAGGCCGAGGCGCCGATGCCGATCGACATCTACGACGCGCTGGCCTGGAGCGCGATCACGCCGCTGTCGGAGCAGTCCATCGCCGAGGGCTTCAAGACCCTGGAGTTCCCCGACTTCACCCGCGGCCAGTGGCGCGCGCGCAAGCCGATCTTCGCCTTCGACGCGAAGTACTGAGCGGCCGCTCGTGCGCAGGCGCGCGATCGCGTGCCCGCGCCGCGCGCGATCCTCAGCGTTCTCCGCCGGAGAAAATGCGCAGCACCGAATCCAGGTGCTGCTGCATGGCCAGGCGCGCGGCGGCGGCGTCGCGGCGGCGGATCGCGATGACGATCGCCGCGTGCTCGTCCTCGGAGCGGTGCGGCATGTCATGGCTGGAATACAGCGCCTGCACGCGCTGGAACATGGCGCCGTACTTGTGCCCGAGCAGGTGGCGGATCAGCAGCGCGTAGGCGGGGTTGCCGCTGGCGTCGGCGATGCGGATGTGCAGCAGGCGGTCGCCCGGATGGGTGGCCGAGCCGACGCGGTTGTCCTCGATGTTGCGCTGGTAGGCGGCCTCGATGCCGTCGATCTCGGCGTCGCTGGCGTTCTCGGCGGCCAGTGCCGCGGTTTCCGGCTCGACCAGCCGCCGCGCCTGCAGCAGGGAGAACGGCGGGATCTCCGCGTCCAGGTCGGTCTCGATGCCGAGCTCGGGGTCCGGCACCCAGGGCTGGCTGCGCATCGCCCGCTCCAGCACCCGGCCGGCGGCATCGTGGGCGGGCGCGGCCGGTTCGCTCGCCAGCGGCGGCTCCGGGCCGATCACCACCACCCCGTCGCCGACGCGGACCCGGACCATGCCGATCACCTCCAGGGCGATCAGCGCCTCGCGCAGCGAGGTGCGGCTCACCCCGAACTGCTGCGACAGCTCGCGCTCGGCGGGCAGGTAGCTGCCCGGCGGGTACTCGCCGCGGTTGATCAAAACGCGCAACTGGTCGGCGATTTGCTGATAGAGCCGGCGATTCTGGATGCTTTGGACAGGCATAGTGTGGTAATGGTTAGACCATTGGACCTTTACAGGAGTCGCTCCAGTCCATCGAGGCGTCGCCTGGAACCCCAGCCGGCACGCCGCGATTAGACGCCGGCGGGCCGGAAGCGTCCACCCCCGCTCCCGATCATCCCCCTTCTCCGACATCCATTCCCGAACACGGAGCGCCTCGTGAGTTTTCTCCCTCGATTGTTCGCCCTCTGCCTGGTCGTCCTGTGCGCTCCCTTGCCGGCGCTGGCGCAGGCGCCCGAGGCGCCCCTGCCCGCGCTGATGCCGCAGCCGGCGCGGATCCAGGCACTGCCCGGTCGCTACCTGTCCGGGGCCTCGGCGCGGGTGGAACTCCCCGCCGGGGACGAGGAGGGCCGCGCCCTGGGCGAACTGGCCGCCACCATCCTGCGCGAGGCCTGGGCGGTGCCGGTGCGCCTGGAGTCCAAGGGCGAGGCGGGCGCGGACCTGACGCTATCGCTGCAGCCGGCACCCGGCGCCCATCCGGAGGGCTACGCGCTGCGCGCCGACGCCGACGGCATCCGCCTGAGCGCGGCCACGCCCGCCGGCCTGTTCTACGGCCTGCAGACCCTGCGCCAGCTGGCGCCGCCGGGCAGCGCCAAGGCGGGCGTGCCGGCGGTGCTGATCGAGGACGCGCCGCGCTTCGGCTATCGCGGGCTGATGCTCGACGTCGGCCGTCATCTCTACCCGCTGGAATTCCTCAAGCGCACCCTCGATCTGATGGCGCGCTACAAGTTCAACACCTTCCACTGGCACCTGACCGAGGACCAGGGCTGGCGGCTGGAGATCAAGCGCTATCCGCGCCTGACCGAGATCGGCGCCTGGCGCGCGCGCACCTCGCTGCAGCAGCGCGGCGGTCCCGACACATTCGAGGAGAAGCGCTACGGCGGCTTCTACACCCAGGCCGAGGCGCGCGAGCTGGTGGCCTACGCGAAGACGCTGCACATCCAGGTGATCCCCGAGATCGAGATGCCCGGACACACCGTCGCCGCGCAGGCGGCCTATCCGGAACTGGGCTGCACGCCGGGCCCGTTCGAGGTGCGCACCACCTGGGGCGTGGACGACAACGTGCTGTGCCCGAGCGAGCAGACCTTCGCCTTCATCGAGAACGTGCTGGCCGAGGTGATGGACATCTTCCCCTCGCCCTACATCCACCTGGGCGGCGACGAGGCGCCGATCGTGCGTTGGCAGCAGAGTCCGCTGGCCCAGGAGATCATCCGCCGCGAGGGCCTGAAGGACGAGCACGCGCTGCAGGGCTGGTTCATGCGCCGGGTGGAGAAGTACCTGCAGGCGCACGGGCGCAGGATGATCGGCTGGGACGAGATCCTCGACGGCGATCCGCTGCCCAGCGCCACGGTGATGTCCTGGCGCGGCATGGACGGCGGCGTGCGCGCGGCCAAGCTCGGCCACGACGTGATCATGGCGCCGACCTCGCACGTCTATCTCGACTACTGCCAGTCGCTGGCGCCGAGCGAGCCGGTCTGCTCGGGCAACCTGCCGCTGCGGCAGGTCTACGCCTTCGAGCCGGTGCCCGACTCGCTCACCGCCGCGCAGGCCAAGCACGTGATCGGCGGCCAGGGCAATCTCTGGACCGAGCGCGTGCGCACCAGCCAGGCGGCGGAGTACATGCTGTGGCCGCGCGCGCTGGCGCTGAGCGAGGTGCTGTGGTCGCCGCGCGCGCGCCCGGGCTGGGACGACTTCAAGCGCCGCCTGGAGCCGCAGCTGCGCACGCTCGACCAGCTGCGGGTCAACTACCGCGTGCCCGACGTGATCGGGCTCGAGGGCGACGCGATCTCGCTGCAGCCGCGCGCGCAGGTGCGCCTGGCCTCGCCGCTGCCCGGCGCACGCGTGCGCTACAGCCTGGACGGCAGCGATCCGACCGCGGCATCGCCCGTCTACGAGCGCCCCCTCGATCTCGAGCTCGCCACGGCCGGCACCGTGGTTTCGGCGCGGCTGGAGCAGCCCGGCGGACGCCTGGGGCCAGTGAGTCGCGCGCGCTACGCGCTGGCGCAGCTGCAGCCGGCCACGCGCGCCGAGCGCAAGGGCTTGAAGGCCGGACTCGAACGGGCGTACTACGAGGCGGCGATCACGCGTACCGAGCAGCTGCTGGCGCAGACGCCGCTGCGCACCGAGACGGCGCGCGGCATCGGCTTGCCCGAGCAGGCGCGCGCGGAGACCTTCGGCCTGCGCTACCGCGGCTACATCGACATTCCGGCCGACGGGGTCTATCGCTTCGTGCTCGGCTCCGACGACGGCGCGCGCGTGCTGATCGACGACAAGACCGTGGTCGAGCGCGACGGACTGCAGTCGCCGGGCGATTCCTACGGCAGCGCGGGGCTGGCCGCGGGCCTGCACGCCTTCGAGCTGCGCTACTTCCAGGGCGGCGGCGACAAGCAGCTGCAGCTGCTGGTGGAGCGCGACGGCGCCGCCGCCGAGCCGGTGCCCGAGAGCTGGTGGCGGCATTGATCCGCGCGCGGCGCCGCCTGCTCGCGGCGGCGTGCGCGTTCGCCGCCTGCACCGGCGCGCAGGGCGCGGGCGCGCCCCCGGCCGACCGCGCCGCATTCGCGCCCGTGCCGGGCGTGCAGCGCGAGGGCTGGCTCGACCTGAATAAGAACGGGCGTCAGGACGTCTACGAGAACCCGCGCGCACCCATCGCCGCGCGCGTGGACGACCTGCTGGCGCGGATGACGATGGAGGAGAAGACCGCGCAGATGGCCACGCTGTACGGCTACGGCCGCGTGCTGCGCGATCCGCTGCCGACGCCGGCCTGGAAGCGCGCGCTGTGGAAGGACGGCATCGGCAACATCGACGAGATGCACAACGGCTTCGGCGACGGCAAGGCCAGTCCCTACGCGACCGACCTGCGCCGGCACGTTTGGGCGATGAACACCGTGCAGCGCTTCTTCATCGAGCAGACCCGGCTCGGCATTCCCGCCGACTTCAGCAACGAGGGCATCCGCGGCGTCGAGGCCTGGGGCGCGACCAACTTTCCCAGCCAGCTCGGCATCGGCCACACCTGGAACAAGGCGCTGGTGCGCCGCATCGGGCGCATCACCGGCCTGGAGGCGCGCGCGCTGGGCTACAGCAACGTCTACGCGCCGATCCTGGACGTGGCGCGCGATCAGCGCTGGGGGCGCATGGAGGAGGTCTACGGCGAGGATCCTTACCTGGTGGCGCGGCTGGGCGTGGAGATGGTCCAGGGCCTGCAGCAGGACTTCACCGCCGCCGCCACCGCCAAGCACTTCGCCGTGTACAGCAACAACAAGGGCGCGCGCGAGGGCGAGGCGCGCACCGATCCGCAGGCCACTCCGCGCGAGGTCGAGGACATCTTCCTGCCGCCGTTCGCCGCGGCGATCCGCGAGGCCGGCCTGCTCGGGGTGATGAGCTCGTACAACGACTACGACGGCGTGCCCGTCACCGGCAGCGCCTACTGGCTGACCGAACGGCTGCGCGGGGATTTCGGTTTCCGCGGCTATGTCGTCTCCGACAGCGAGGCGGTCGAATACCTGTACAGCAAGCACGCGGTCGCCGCCGACGCCGAGGACGCGGCGCGGCAGGCGGTGGCCGCCGGGCTGAACGTGCGCACCAACTTCACGCCGCCGGAGCAGTTCGTGCTGCCGCTGCGCGCGGCGGTGCGCGACGGGTCGCTGCCGATGGCCACGGTCGATGCGCGCGTGCGCGACATCCTGCGCGTCAAGTTCACCCTCGGCCTGTTCGACCGTCCCTACGTCGAGGACGCCGAGGCCAGCGCGCGGCTGGTGAACGCCCCCGAGCACCGCGCGGCGGCGCTGCAGGCCGCGCGCGAGAGCCTGGTGCTGCTGAAGAACGCCGGCGCCGCGCTGCCGCTGCGCAAGACGCTGCGCCGCGTGGCGGTGATCGGGCCCAACGCCGACGACGGTCGCTATGCGCACCGCCACTACGGGCCGGGCGGCGGTGATCCGGTCACGGTGCTGGAGGGCATCCGCGCCAAGCTCGGCGCCGGCGTGGACGTGCGCTACGCCAAGGGCACCGAGATCGCCGGCGAGAACTGGCCGCGCATCGAGATCCTGCCCGAGCCGCTGAGCGCGGCCGAGCGCGCGGGCATCGACGAAGCCGTCCGGGCGGCCAGCGGCGCCGACGTCGCGGTGGTGGTGCTGGGCGATGGCGACCGCACGGTGGGCGAGAGCCTGAGCCGCACCAGCCTCGACCTGCCCGGCCGGCAGGAGGCGCTGCTGCAGGCCGTGCACGCCACCGGCACGCCGGTGGTGCTGGTGCTGATCAATGGCCGTCCGATGTCGGTGAACTGGGCCGACGCGCACGTGCCGGCAATCCTGGAGGCCTGGTTTCCCGGCGACCAGGGCGGCACCGCGATCGCCGACGCGCTGTTCGGCGACTACAATCCGGGCGGCAAGCTGACGGTGACGTTTCCCAGGACGGCCGGACAGATTCCCTTCAACTTCCCCAGCAAGCCCAACGCGCAGTGGGAGGGCGAGAAATCGCGGGTCAACGGCGCGCTGTACGCCTTCGGCCACGGCCTGAGCTATACGCGCTTCGACTACGACAATCTGCGCGTGACGCCGGCGCGGCAGCGCGCGGGCGGCGAGGTCGCGGTCAGCGTGGACGTGCGCAACGCCGGCGACCGCGACGGCGACGAGGTGGTGCAGCTGTACACGCGCGACCTGGTCAGCTCGGTCACCACCTACGAGAAGAATCTGCGCGGCTTCGAGCGCATCCATCTGAAGGCCGGCGAGCGCCGCACCGTGCGCTTCGCGCTCAAGCCCGAGGACCTGGCGCTGTGGAACCGGCAGATGCAACGCGTGGTGGAACCCGGCCGCTTCCGCGTGATGGTGGGATCCGGTTCCGAGGACATCCGCCAGCAGGGCGAGTTCGAGATCCTCGCCGACTGACCGCGGCCATCGATCTGCGGTCTTCCGATCCCGTTCTTCGCCGAGACGGCGACGGCGCCCTCAGGCGTCGCCGTGATCGTCCGCGCGCTTGCCAGGCGCGAAGGCTGCCGCACCGCGGAACAGGGACACCTGGGCGATGCGCGGCGTGTCGTAGGCGAAGTCGATCATCAGCCGCAGCCGCTGCGCGCGTACCGGCGCCATCCGCGCCAGGCGGCAGTGGCCGAGGGTGCTGCCCCAGGCGACCGTGCGCCAATCCTCGCCCGCGTGCGCCTGCAGGCGCCAGGCGCCGACGTGCTGGCCGTGGGCGATCGCCTCGCCCAGGCGCACCACGTCGAACTGCACGGGTTCGGGCAGGGCGAACTCCAGCCATCCGCTGCGCGCATCGGCCTGCCAGTGGCGATCGGGATCGGGATCGAGCACGGCCGCGGCGTCGCGGCCGCCGCTGGCGCGCACGCGCGCGCGGCGCAGCAGGTCGTCGGCGAACAGCGCCGTGCGCCGCGCATGGAAGCCGGCCAGCGCGGCCAGGTCCGGCGCGTCGAACAGGCCCTCGCGGTTGGGCGGCACGTTGAGCAGCAGCTTGCTGTTGCGGCCCACCGAGTTGAAGTACAGCTCGAGCAGATTGTCGGCCGAGCGCACCCGATCCGATTCGCGGGCGTGCCAGAACCAGCCGGGACGGATCGACACGTCGGTTTCCGCCGGCCGCCACACTGCGCCGTCGGGATCGCCCTGCTGCAGCGCCTCGGTGGTCCAGGGATCGTTGACGCCGGGCGCGGGCACGCGCGCCGGATCCACCGTGCTCCAGTTGACGGCGCCGGCGCTGCCGCTTTCGTTGCCGACCCAGCGCACGTCCGGGCCGGCGTCGGAAAACATCACCGCGTTCGGCTGCAGGCGGCGCACCGTGGCGTGGATGCGCGGCCAGTCGTAGGTTTGGCGACGGCCGCCCGGGCCTTCGCCGTTGGCGCCGTCGAACCAGACCTCGGTCATCGGGCCGTAGCGCGTGAGCAGTTCGGTCAGCTGCGCGATGTAGACGTCGTTGTACTCCTGGCCGGAACCGTAGCGCGGATGGTTGCGGTCCCAGGGCGAGAGATAGACGCCGGTGCGCAGGCCTTCGGCGCGGCAGGCCTCGACGAATTCGCGCACCAGGTCGCCGCGGCCCTCGCGCCAGGGGCTGGCGGCCACCGAATGCGCGGTGGTGGCCGTCGGCCACAGGCAGAAGCCGTCGTGGTGCTTGGCGGTGAGGACCATGCTGGCGAAGCCGGCCTGGCTGGCCGCGCGCGCCCATTGCCGCGCGTCCAGCCGCGTCGGCGCGAACACCTGCGGCGATTCCGTGCCGTCGCCCCATTCGCGGTCGGTGAAGGTGTTGACGGTGAAATGCACGAACATCGACAGCTCCTCGCGCTGCCAGGCCAGCTGTGCGGGCGTGGGCACGGGGCGCGCCGCGGTGTCGACGGCGGCGGCCGCGCGTTTGGGCGCGGCCGCGGCGCTCACGGCGCAGGCGGGCAGCGCGATGCCGGCGCCGAGCGCGGCGAGGAAACGGCGGCGCTGCGGCGCGGGAGGCGCATTGCGGTGCGAGGCGCTCATGGCGATTGCATGTCCCGGGGCAGGGAGGCGGGGAGGCAGCCGCGTTCGTCCACGACGAAGCGGCCGTTGCGGTTCTCGATCCTGCGTTCGGCGCAGCCGCCGGCGCTGTCCTCGCGCCGCCAGCTCTGGCGCGTGTCGGCGGTGGCGTTGCGCTGCTCGCGCGGTACCTGCCCGGTGTAGGACGCGGTGCCGACGAAGCGGTCGCGGGTGCGGGTCCAGGCGCCGTCGCGAACCTGCGTGGCCTGGTCGTGGAGATCGAGCGCGGTGGTCAGGCGCGGCTTGCCGTCGACCGGACGGGTCTGCAGCGTGCCGTCGAGCCCGAAGCGATGATCGTTGCGCTCGGTGGAGGCCGCGCCGCGCGACGGACGGCGGACGACGGTTTCGCTGTCGCGCCACTCGCCCAGCAGGGCATGGTCGCCTTCGTCGTCCTCATGCTCCTGCGCGGTCCAGCGGTGGTGCACGTCGCCTTCGATCGCGCGCTCGACCGTGGTCTGCACCACGCCGTGCGAGGTGCGCGCCTCGCCGCGCGCGAGGAAGCGGCGCTGCCAGCGTTGCCGCAGGCGCGGCTGCCGGCGGTCCAGCGTTTCCAGCTCGCCGTCCACGGTCGTGGTCCCGGGATCGGTTTCCAGCAGACGCGCGACCACGCGCCGGCTGCCGGCATCGCGCCAGACCTGCAGGTTCGGCATCAGCGTCCAGCCCTTGGCGTCGGCGGCCAGGCCGGCCACGCGCAGGCGCACCTCGTGCGGCTTGCCGTCGCCGAACAGGGCGAGGAAGGGCGTGAGTTCGTAGCGGATCGGCGCGATGTCGAACGCGCGCGGCGCCGGGATCGCATACCAGAGGAAGGGGTTGGACCAGCCGCCGGTATAGATGTGCGGATACGGCGCCGCCACGCCGGCCACGCGGCCGTCGATCAGCACCTGCACCTCGCGGTAGGGCCCTTGCGGGGCACGGCACCAGACCTGTTCGGCGTCGACGGCGAAGTACCAGAACTCCTCGCAGCCGCCGCCCGAGCCGGTGGCGTAGACCTCGGCGACCACGCGTTCGGCATTGGCCGGCAGCGAGGCCGCGCCGACGGTGTCGGGGCCGTCCTGGCGCAGGTCCTGCAGCGGCAGCACCAGGTCGGCGCTGGGCGCCGGCGGATGCGCGGCGTCGGCGGGATAGAACTGCAGGCGCAGGCGCACGTCGAACACGCCGGTGTGCGTGTCGTTGACCACGTTGCCCAGGTGCATCTCCACCGGCTGGGGCGCGGTGAACAGCGATGCATAGGCGCTCACGTCCTTCTCGACCTGCCAGGCAATGCCCTCGCGCGAAGGCTCGGGGGAGCTGGTGCGGAAGACCGTCACGCCGCCGACGCTGACGTGGCCGATGCGATCGTACTGCCGGCCCTTCACGCTGCCGTCGATGCGCAGCACGATCCGGTGCCAGGGCCCGGGACACCGGCGCGCGGCGTCGATGCCGGCGCGCGCCGGTTCGAAGCTGTCGAAGGCATGGTGCAGCACCTCCACCGTGCACGCCGGCACGTCGGCGGGCGCGGGCGAGGGATAGGCGGTGCGCGGGTCGTCGTGGTCGTTGCCGAAGGCGGCCGGCGGCGGCGCGCCGGGACCGGCCGCGGACGCCGGCGCGCACAGCAGCGCCGCCAGCAGCGCGCAGGCCGCCTTCATCGCGCCGCTCCGGCCGCGCCCGGCAGGCGGATCGCCCAGGCATAGGCCTGGGCGGTGGCCGCGCGCGCGGCGGCGGGCACGTCCACCACGGTGGCCTCGCCCTGGCGCGTCCAGGCCAGCGCCGCGTCGCTGCCCAGCAGCGTCAGGCGCGCGCCGGCGCGCGGCGCCGGGCCCGGGATGCGCAGCGTGGCCGGCAGACGCTCCTCGCCTGCCTCGGGCAGGTAGATCGCGAACACGTCGCCGTTGCGCATCCGCGTATAGCGGAACTTGCCGGCGCGGTAGGGCGGCACCGCGCGGCTGGCATAGATCGCCTCGCCGTTCACGCGCATCCAGCCGCCGATCTCGCGCAGCCGCTGCACCGCCACCGGCGGCAGTTCGCCGTTGGCGTCCGGCCCGACGTTGAGCAGGTAGTTGCCGCCCTTGGCGACCACGTCGACCAGCATCTGCACCACCTCGCGCGCCGGCTTGTAGCGGTCGTTGGGCACGTAGGACCAGGAATCGCCCAGGGTCATGCAGGTTTCCCACGGATAGGGCAGCGGCTGGTCCGGGATCTTCTGCTCGGGCGTGCGGTAGTTCTCGTAGCGGCCGCCGACCGCGCGGTCGACCACGATCAGGCCGGGCTGGTTGGCGCGCGCCAGCTTCGCCAGGCCCGGCATGTCGATGTCCTGCGGCCCGGGCGCCGGGTTGGTCGAATGCGCGTCCTCGCCGGCGGCGTCCGGCCGCACCCAGCCGCCGTCCAGCCACAGAATGTCCAGCGGCCCGTATCGCGAGGTCAGCTCGCCGATCTGCGCGTGGGTGAAGTCGACGAAGCGCCGCCAGCGCTGCGGATGCTTGCGGGGGTCGTAGTTGACGTGGCGGCTGGGCGTGGCGAAGCGCGGCCACCAGTAGTCGTCGCTGTGCCAGTCCGGCTTGGAGAAGTAGGCGCCGATGCCGAAGCCGCGCGCGCGGAACGCCTCGAACACCTGCTTGGTGACGTCGGCGCGCGGATCGTCGTGGAAGGGCACGTTGGGCGCGGTGATGCGGTAGTCGCTCTGCCGGGTGTCGAACATCGCGAAGCCGTCATGGTGCTTGGTGGTGAACACCACGTACTGCATGCCGGCGTCCTTGGCCGCGTCGGCCCAGGCGCCGGCATCGAACTTCACCGGATCGAAGGTGGCGGGCAACTGCTCGTAGGCCTTCACGTAGCCGACGTAGTCGTCGGCGTATCGCGCCGTATGCGGGTTGTTCTTCGAGGGCCCGCACCAGTCCACGTCCTCCGAGCAGATCGACCACGACTCGACCACGCCCCACTGGCTGTACGGCCCCCAGTGGGCCATGAAGCCGAACTTCCAGTCCTGCCACCGGTCGAGCTTGCGCAGCACCAGCGGATCGGTCTCGGGCACGTAGTCGCCGGGACTGTCGGCGCGGGCTTCGGGGAGGCAGGCCGCGCCGGCGCAGGCGGCCAGCAGCGCGAAGGCGAGCATGCGCAGCGCCGTCATTCGTTGCTCTCGATCGGCTTGGAGGCCTCGCGGTACAGCGCCAGCGGGCGGTCGAGTTCCAGCGCGATCACGGTCATGTCCGCGTCGTAGGCCTCGGACGGGATCGACAGGTACAGCAGGCCCGGCACCTTGCTCCAGTCGTACTTGCCGAGCACGCGCGTGCCCACCGGCTGCTTGCCGCCGACCACGTAGGCCTTGGCGACCGCGGCATCCAGTCCCTTCACCAGCACCTCGCCGCTGGGCTTGCCGTCGACGAACAGGTAGAGCGTCCTGCCGTCCTTGGACAGCGTGCTCGGTCCGGCGTAGTGGTCCAGCGACGGGCCGGCGACCGTGCCGTAGATCGCCTGCGCGTGCTTGCCGGTCCAGCGGCCGAGGCCTTCCAGGATCTGCGCCTGGCGCGGATCGAGCGTGCCGTCCTCGCGCGGGCCGATGTCCAGCAGCAGGTTGCCGCCCATGCCGATCACGCCGGCGAACAGGTGGATGATCTGGTTGGCGTTCTTGTATTCGGTGTCGCGCGGCTGGTAGCCCCAAGACTGGTTCATGGTCAGGCACAGCTCCCAGTAGCGCGGCTCGGGCCGCAGCACCGGCACGCCCTGCTCGGGCGTGGCGTAGTCGCCGTATTCGTTCAGGCGCGAATTGATGATCGCGCCGGGATTGCGCGCCAGGATCGCGCTGCGCACCTTGGCCGACTGCCAGCCGGCGGCATCGTGTTCCCAGTCGCCGTCGAACCAGTACAGGTCGGGGCGATAGCGCTCGCCCAGGTCCTCGATCTGCCCCTGGTAGTAGTCCAGGAAGCGCTGCCAGCGCTGCGGCTCCCGGGCGAAGTCGTAGCGCTTGCTCTTGCGCGTGAACACGTCGTAGTCGTCGTAGGACCAGTCGGGCAGCGAGTAGTACAGGCCGACCTTCAGGTCGCGCTGGCGCAGTGCCTCGACGAACGGTCCGACCAGGTCGCGTCCGGCCGGCGTGTCCTTGACCACGTTCAGGCCCTGGCGGCTGTCCCAGAGCGCGACGCCGTCGTGGTGGCGCGCGGTGAGCACCGCGTAGCGCGCGCCGCTGCGCCGGACCGCGTCCGCCCAGGCGGCCGGGTCGTAGCGGCTGGCGGTGAAGCCGCGCAGCTGCTTCATGTAGTCGGCGTGCGACATCTTGCCGTTGAAGAAGGCCCAGGACTCGTC
The DNA here is from genome assembly GCF_022662575.1 of Luteimonas aquatica. Classification (GTDB taxonomy): domain Bacteria; phylum Pseudomonadota; class Gammaproteobacteria; order Xanthomonadales; family Xanthomonadaceae; genus Luteimonas; species Luteimonas aquatica. The sequence continues at coordinate 187,268 of NZ_JALBFU010000004.1, forward strand.
GACGCCGTCCACGGCGTAGATGCCCCAGTGGATGAAGATGCCGAGCTTGGCGTCGGCGAACCACTGCATCCGCCGCGCCTTGGCCTCGGCGCTTTCGGCGGCGTGGCCGGGCGCGGCGGCGGCCGGGGGCGGCGCCGCGGCGGGGGCGGGAGCGGTGGACAGCAGCAGCGACAGCCCGCATAGCGCGGCGGATAGACAAACCTTCATCATGCCCCTCATTGGCCTATTGGTTGGACCATTTATATCCGGGAATTCGCGGCGACCAGAAGTACTCCGTGTCGCTTCCCTCCCCCGGAATTGGGGGCATGCCGGACTGGCCCCGGCCCTGGTGGTCTCGCCCCGAATCGCGAGTCTCGGCCATTAGATCGTTATAAATTGTGATCATATTCACATTTATGCGCCTGTATTGCCGCTAAGGTCGGGGACGTTCAAGGCCGGAGGGCGGCCTTGTGGGCTCCGGGCGCAAACGAAAGCAGCGGCCTTTGGGGACTTACAGGTTGGACCATTGGGCCGGTCGCTCGTCAAGGGAGTTCCGTGATCGCAAGCCGCCAGACGCCATCGTGCGCCATCCATCCCGGGATCGCGTCCCGCCACTTGCCCGGATCCGCCGCTTCGTGCTTTCCGCAGACCGGCTCGCGCGTCGCGCTGGCGTTGGCGCTCTGCCTGTCCGGCGCCTTCGCCGGCGCCAAGCCGCCCGCGGCGGCTGCCAAGCCCTATACCGAAACGATCCCCGGCTCGCAGGTCGCCTTCGACATGGTGCCGGTCCCGGCCGGGCGCTTCCGGATGGGCAGCCCGGCCTCGGAAGCCGGGCGCGGCCAGGACGAGGGGCCGCAGGCCGAGGTGCGCGTGGGCGCCTTCTGGATCGGCAAGCACGAGGTCACCTGGGACGAATACGACCAGTTCCGCAAGCAGGCGCCCGCGCTCAGCAAGGGCGCCGACGCGCCCGGCGACGCGGTCACCGGCCCGACCCCGCCCTATGCCGACGAGTCCTGGGGCTTCGGCAAGGGCAGGCAGCCGGCGATCGGCATGACCTGGCACGCGGCGACCGAATACTGCCGCTGGCTGTCGGCCAAGACCGGCCACCACTACCGGCTGCCCACCGAGGCCGAATGGGAATACGCCGCGCGCGCCGGCACCGACACGCCCTGGTCCTCCGGCGCGCAGGCCGCCTCGCTGGAGGCCAGCGCCTGGTACGCCGGCAACGCCAACAGCGTGCCGCACCGCGTCGGCGGCAAGCAGCCCAACGCCTTCGGCCTGTACGACATGCACGGCAACGTCGCCGAATGGACGCTGGACCGCTACGAGGCCGGGCGCTACGCCGCGCTCGAGGGCAAGGCGACCACCGACCCGCTGGCGATGCCGGGCGCGGCGCGCTATCCGCACGTGGTGCGCGGCGGTTCGTTCGAGGACGACGCCGAGCACCTGCGCAGCGCCGCCCGTCGCGCGTCGAAGCCGGCCTGGAGCCGCCGCGACCCGCAGGAGCCGCAAAGCATCTGGTGGCACACCGACGCCAGCTTCGTCGGCTTCCGCGTGGTGCGCGCCGTGGACGAGGCGCCGGCATTGAAGTCGTTCAAATCGAAGATCACCCGCGCCAGCCCGAACGAATAGAAGCATCGGGAGACGCATGCGCCGTCGAACGGTTCCATCCAGCCGCGCCATCCGGCAATCCGCCAATCGATTCCGACCATCCCGAGGGGGGCAGACATGACCGAACAAGACCGCCGCGCGTCCGCGCATTCCTTCGATCCGCTGCGCCGCGAGTTCCTCAAGCGCGGCGCGGGCACGGCGGCGGCGATCGGCCTCGCCTCGGCCTTCGGCGCCGCCTATGCCGGCGGCAGCGACGAAATCCGCGTCGGCCTGGTCGGCGCCGGCGGCCGCGGCACCGGCGCGCTGCGCAACGTGCTGGAAGCCGCGCCGGGCGTGCGCGTGGTCGCCATCGGCGACGCGTTCCCCGATCGCCTGGACAAGAGCATCGCGGCGATCGAGGCCAAGCTCGGCAAGCCGCTCGACGTGCCGCCCGAGCGCCGCTTCGCCGGCCTGGACGCCTACCAGCAGGTGCTGGCCCAGGACATCAACTACGTCATCCTCGCCAGCCCGCCGGCGTTCCGTCCCGAGCATCTGCGCGCGGCGATCGAGGCCGGCAAGCACGTCTTCACCGAGAAGCCCATCGCGGTCGATTCGCCCGGCGTGCGCCAGGTGCTGGCGCTGTCGGACATCGCCGACGGCAAGGGCCTGAAGATCGCCGCCGGCACCCAGCGCCGCCACCAGGCCGGCTATCTCGACACGATCCAGCGCATCCACGACGGCGCCATCGGCGAGATCGTGGCCGCGCGCGCCTACTGGAACCAGGGCGGACTGTGGCGCATCGACCGCGAGCCGGGCTGGAGCGACGGCGAGTGGATGCTGCGCAACTGGCTGTACTTCAACTGGCTGGCCGGCGACATCATCGTCGAGCAGCACATCCACAACATCGACGTGGTCAACTGGGCGATGAACGCGCACCCTGCCGCGGCGGTGAGCCTGGCCGGACGCCAGGTGCGCACCGAGTCGGTGTACGGCAACGTCTACGACCATTTCGCCACCGACTTCGAGTACGAGAGCGGCGCGCACCTGATCAGCATGTGCCGGCAGATCGACGGCTGCGCCAACAACATCTCCGAGGCGCTGGTGGGCACGCGCGGCAACGCGCGCGTGGACCAGCATGCGATCACCGGCGCCAACGCCTGGAAACGCGACCCGCGCGTGACCGAGAACGACACCGATGCCTACGTGCAGGAGCATGCCGACCTGATCGCGGCGATCCGCGGCGGCAAGCCGCTCAACGCGCTCAAGCAGGTGTCCGAGGCGACGCTCAGCGCGATCATGGGGCGCATGGCCGGCTACAGCGGCGGCCGCGTCACCTGGGAGGAGGCGCTCAACGCCGAGGAGACGCTGGCGCCGGGGCCGTTCGCGCTGAGCGGCGCGATCGCGGTGCCGGCCGTGGCCATGCCCGGCAAGCCCGGGGCGAAGGCGGCGTGAGCGCGCGCGTGGCCGGCGGCGCGGCGCGCGCGGCAGTGTGCGTTCTGTGGCTGCTGGCCTGCCTCGCCTTGCCGTCCGGCGCGGCGCCGCGTACGCGTCCGGCCGCGGCGGAAGTGCTCTACTTCACCTATTCGGCCGGCTACCGGCACAAGGTCGTGCCCGAGTCCGAGCGCATCCTGTCCAAGCTGGGCGAGGAGTCCGGGCGGATGCGCGTCACCGTCAGCCACGATCCGGCGATCCTCGACGCCGCGCGCCTGGCGCGCTTCGACGTGGTCGTGTTCTACACCACCGGCGAGCTGCCGATCGATGCGCGCCAGAAGCGCGACCTGCTCGCCTTCGTCGAGGACGGCAAGGGCTTCGTCGGCATTCACAGCGCCAGCGACACCTTCTACCAATGGCCGGAATACGGGCGGATGCTGGGCGGATACTTCGACGAGCATCCGTGGAATCAGCAGGTCACGGTGAGGGTCGAAGACCGCCGGCATCCGGCCACGCGGCACCTGAGCAGGCGCCTGGACATCGCCGACGAGATCTACCAGTTCAAGGACTGGTCGCGCGCCGACGTGCACGTGCTGCTGCGCCTGGACACGGCCTCGGTCGATCTGGCCCATCCCAAGGTGCACCGCAAGGACGGCGATTTCGCCCTGGCCTGGACGCGCGCGCAGGGCCGGGGCCGCGTGTTCTACACCGCGCTCGGGCACCGGCCCGAGGTCTGGCGCGACCCGCGCTTCCAGCACCTGCTGCTGGGCGCCGTGCAATGGGCGGCGGGCGAGTGAGGCGCGCGCTGGCGGCCTGCCTGCTGCTGGCATCGGCGCCGTCGCCGGCGGGCGCGTCCCCGGTGCGCTACGAGTACCGCGAAGCGCACATGGGCACGCAGGCGCGGATCGTGCTGTATGCCGACGATGCCGGCACCGCCGCGCGCGCGGCGCGCGCCGGCTTCGCGCGCATCGCCGCGCTCGACCGCAGCCTGAGCGACTACCGCGAGGACAGCGAGCTGATGCGGCTGGCCGCGCAGGCGGGCGGCGGCGAGGCGGCGATCGGCGAGGACCTGTTCCGCGTGCTGCAGGCCGCGCAGGCCGTGGCCGAACGCTCGAACGGCGCCTTCGACGTCACCCAGGGCGCGCTGACCCGGCTGTGGCGCGGCGCGCGCCGGCTCAGCGAACTGCCGCGCCCCGAGCGCGTGGCGCAGGCGCGCGCGCTCGGCGGCCATCGCTGCCTGCATCTGGACGCGCGCACGCGCACCGCCCGCATCGATTGTCCCGGCATGGGGCTGGACGTGGGCGGCATCGCCAAGGGCTACGCCGTCGACGAGGCGCTGTCGGCGGTGGCCGCGCAAGGCGCGTCGCGCGCGCTGGTCGCGCTCGGCGGCGACATCGCCGTCTCCGACGCGCCGCCGGGCGAGGCGGGCTGGCGCGTGACGATCGCGCCGCTGCTGCCGGCGCACGCTGCGCCGGTACTCTTGCTGCGCCACGCCGCCGTCTCCACCGCCGGCGATGCCGAGCAGTGGTTCGAAGCCGACGGGCATCGCTATTCGCACCTGATCGATCCGCGCAGCGGCTGGCCGATGCAGGGCCGCAGCGCCACCACCGTGATCGCGCGCCGCGGCATCGATGCCGACGGCCTGGACACCGCCGCCGCGCTGCTCGGCCCGGAGGCCGGCGCGCGCCTGGTCGCGTCGGTGCCCGGCGCGGCCATGCGCATGGAGCGGCTGGCGCCGGACGCCGCCGGCGCGCAAGTCCATCTTTCCGCTGCCTGGCCACGCGGCGCGCGGCGGCTTTACGATGGCGAGCGCGTCGCGCATTCGCATGCAACCGCCATCACGCGCCTCGCATCCACCCGCATGCCATCCTCGGTGACGCCATGATCCGCCTGCCTCGATCCGCCTTCCCGTTCCGTATCGGCCTCGGTCTCCTGCTTGCCTGCCTGGCGGCCTCCTCCGGCGCGGCGCCGCCCGCGCCGGGCGCGGCGTTGAGCGCGGCCGAACGCAAGCAGGGCTTCGTATCGCTGTTCGACGGCCACTCGCTGCGCGGCTGGCACGGCTATCGCAAGCCGGGCGAACCCGTCGCGGGATGGGCGGTCGAGGACGGCGCGATCGTGCGCACCGGCGCCGGCGGCGACCTGGTCAGCGACGGCCGCTACGGCGACTTCGAGCTGCGCATCGACTGGCAGGTGGCGCCTGGCGGCAACAGCGGCATCTTCTATCGCGGCGACGAATCCGAGCCGGAGATCTACCGCACCGCCGTCGAGTACCAGGTGCTCGACAACGAGCGCCATCCCGACGGCAGGAACGGACGCGACCGCTGGGCTTCGGCCGCCTATAGCCTGTACGCGCCGGAGAAGATCACCGTGCGTCCGGCCGGCCAATGGAACCGGACCCGCATCGTCGCGCGCGGCGACCACGTCGAGCACTGGCTCAACGGCGAGAAGGTGGTCGCCTACACGCTCGGCTCTGCCGACTGGAAGGCGCGCGTGGCGGCCAGCAAGTTCAAGGACTGGCCGGGCTTCGGCGTCCTGCGCAGCGGCGTGATCGGCCTGCAGGACCATGGCGACCGGGTACGCTACCGCAACATCCGCCTGCGCGCGCTGTAGCCGGCGCGGCCAGCGAACAGGGATTCGATCGCCCGTCCTCATCCCGGAGCCGTCCATGCACCCGTCGATCCGCTTGCGCCTGTCGACCATGATGTTCCTGCAGTACTTCGCCTGGGGCGCCTGGACGGTGACGATGGGCACCTACCTGCTGCAGGCGCTGCGCTTCTCCGGCGAGCAGACCGGCCTGGCCTACGGCACCGCCTCGATCGCCGCGATCGTCTCGCCGCTGTTCGTCGGCCTGGTGGTGGATCGCTGGTTCGCCAGCGAGCGCGCGCTGGCGGTGCTGTTCCTGCTCAGCGCCGCCACCCTCTACTACGCCTCGCTGCAGACCGCCTTCGTGCCGTTCTACGCGGCATTGCTGCTGCACATGCTGTGCTTCATGCCCACCATCGCCCTGAGCAACGCGGTGGCGTTCCGGCACATGGACAGGCCGCAGCAGCAGTTCCCGGGCGTGCGCGTGCTCGGCACCATCGGCTGGATCGCCGCCGGCTGGGTGGTCGGCTACCTGCTGCACGCCGAGGACAAGGCCACCCAGTTCCACGTCGCGGCGATCGCGCTGGTGGCGCTCGGGCTGTTCTCGCTGCTGCTGCCGCACACCCCGCCGCTGCCGCGCGCGGCCGGCGCGGCGCGCCCGGGCCTGCGCGAGTTCCTCGGCCTGGACGCGCTGCAGCTGATGCGCGACCGCTCCTTCGCGGTGTTCATGCTCGGCTCGATGCTGATCTGCATTCCCCTGCAGTTCTACTACGCCTTCACCAACGGCTTCCTCAACGAGATTCGCGTGCCCAACGCCGCCGGCAAGATGACCTTCGGGCAGATGTCCGAGATCGCCTTCATGCTGGCGATGCCGCTGTTCTTCCGTCGCCTGGGCATCAAGGCGATGCTGCTGATCGGCATGGCGGCCTGGGCGGCGCGCTACCTGCTGTTCGCCGGCGGCGACGCCAGCGCGCACCTGTGGATGCTGTACCTGGGCATCCTGCTGCACGGCGTGTGCTACGACTTCTTCTTCGTCAGCGGGCAGATCTACGTCGACCGCGAGGCGCCGGCGCACCTGCGCGCCTCGGCGCAGGGCTTCCTGACCCTGGTCACCTGGGGCGTGGGCATGCTGATCGGCTCGTGGATCTCGGGCAAGGTGGTCGACGCCTACCGCACTGCCGCCGATCCCGTGCTGCACGACTGGTCGCGCATCTGGCTGGTGCCGGCGCTGGGCGCGGCGGCGGTGCTGCTGCTGTTCGCGCTGTGCTTCCGCGATCGCGCGCCGAAGCCGGCGACGGGCGGCGGGGCGCCGCGCGCATGAGGCCATTGCGCGCCGGCCTGGTGGGCGCGGGCTTCATCGGCCCGTGGCACGTGGATGCGCTGCGCCGCCTGGGCACGGTCGAGGTGGTGGCGCTGGCCGGCAGCGACGATGCGCGCGCGCGCGAACGCGCCCGCGAGCTGGCCATTCCGCGCGCCTACGGCGACTGGCGCGCGCTGGTCGCCGACCCCGGCGTCGACGTGGTGCACATCGCCGCGCCGAACCACCTGCACCATGCCGTGGCCCTGGGCGCGATCGCCCACGGCAAGCACGTGATCTGCGACAAGCCGTTGGCCGACACGGTCGAACAGGCCCGCGAACTGCTCGCCGCGGCGCGCGCGGCCGGCGTCTTCCACGCCGTCACCTTCAACTACCGCGGCAATCCGCTGGTGCAGCAGGCGCGCGTGGCCATCGCCGCCGGCCGGATCGGCGCGCCGCACCTGGTGCACGGCCACTACCTGCAGGACTGGCTGCTGCGCGAGGACGACTGGTCCTGGCGCCTGGAGCCCGGGCAGGGCGGCGCCGCGCTGGCGCTGGCCGACATCGGCTCGCACTGGTGCGACCTGGCCGAGCACGTGAGCGGCCTGCGCATCGTCCAGGTGCTGGCCGATCCGGCCACCGTGGTGCCGCGGCGGCGCAAGCCGGCGCGCGCGGCGGGCACGTTCGCCGCCGCCGGCAACGAAGAAGACGCGCAGTGGGTCGAGATGGCGCGCGAGGACCTGGCGACGGTGCTGCTGCGCTTCGACAACGGCGCGCGCGGCGCGCTGACGGTCGGCCAGGTCTGCGCCGGCCACAAGAACGACCTCGCGCTGGAGGTGTGCGCGGCCGCCGGTTCGATGAAATGGCGCCAGGAAGCGCAGAACGAGCTGTGGATCGGCCACCGCGACCGCGCCAACGAAGTGCTGCAGAAGGACCCCGCGCTGCTCTCGCCCGAGGCGCGGCCCTACGCGCGTCTGCCCGGCGGCCACCAGGAAGCCTGGAGCGATGCCTTCTGCAACCTGATGCGCGACCTGTACGCCGCGATCGCGCGCTGGGACGAGGACCGCGGCGGCCTGCCGCCGACGGTGGCCACCTTCGAGGATGCGCTGCGCGTGCAGTGCGTGGTCGAGGCCATGCTGGCCAGCGCGGCCGGCGGTGGCGCGTGGACGCGGGTCGATGTCGCGGCGCAACCGGAAAGGAACACGGCATGAAACTCGGTGTCTTCACTCCCCTGTTCGCCAGGCTGAGCCTGGAGGACGTGCTCGCGCGCGCGCAGGCGGCCGGCCTGGACGCAATCGAGTTCGGCGTCGGCGGCTTTCCCGGCGCCGACCACGTCGACGTCGACGGCCTGCTGGCCTCCACCGACCGCGCCCGCGACTTCCTCGCCCGCGTCCACGGCCACGGCCTGATCGTCAGCGCGCTGTCCTGCCACGGCAATCCGCTGCATCCCGACCGCGAGGCGGCGGGACGCGACGATGCCGCGTTCCGCCGCGCCGTGCGCCTGGCCGAGCGGCTGCAGGTGCCGGTGGTGGTCACCTTCTCCGGCTGCCCGGGCGACAGCGACCAGGCGCGCGTGCCCAACTGGATCACCTCGCCCTGGCCGCCGGAAATGCTGCGCACGCTGGAGTGGCAGTGGAACGAGAAGGCGATCCCGTACTGGCGCGAGGCGACCGCGTTCGCGCGCGAGCACGGCGTGCGCGTGGCGCTGGAGCCGCATCCGAACTTCCTGGTGCACAACCCCGAGACCGCGCTGCGCCTGCGCGCCGAGGCCGGCGACCACCTGGGCGTCAATCTCGATCCGAGCCACCTGCTGTGGCGCGGCGTCGACATCCCGCAGGCGATCCGCGCGCTCGGTCCGGCGATCTTCCATTTCCACGCCAAGGACGTGGCGCTGGACCGCGGCAACGTCGCCATCAACGGCGTGATCGACGCCAAGTCCTATCGCGAGATCGCGCAGCGCGCCTGGAACTTCCGTTCGGTCGGGCACGGCCACGACCTGCTGGCCTGGAAGCAGATCATGCAGGCGCTGCGCGTGGCCGGCTACGACTACGTGGTGAGCCTGGAGCACGAGGATGCGCTGATGTCCTCCGACCAGGGCTTCCAGACCGCCATCCACACCTTGAAGCGCGCGCTACTGCGCGAGCCGCCCGACGAACCGTGGTGGACCTGAGCGGCGCCGCCGCCCGGTCCGCACCGCCTCCCTCCCGACAGGATCCGCCCATGCACCGACGCGCCTTCCTCCGCTCCACCGCATCGCTCGCCGCCGCCGCGGCCGTGTCCCCGGCCGTCGCCAGGGCCGAGGCCGCCGGGCCGGCCGTCTCCGCCGGCGCGCCGTTCAAGCTCAAGTACGCGCCGCACCTGGGCATGTTCGAAGCCTCGGCGGGCAAGGATCCGGTCGCGCAGATCGAGTTCATGGCCAAGGCCGGCTTCCGCGCGTTCGAGGACAACGAGCTGATGGAGCGCCCGGTCGCCGAGCAGGAACGCATCGGCCAGGCGCTGGCGCGCGCGGGCATGACCATGGGCGTGTTCGTGATCGATGCCGGCGACAACTGGAAGGTGTCCTATGCCACCGGCAAGCCGGAGTTCCGCGAGGCCTTCGTCAGGACCTGCGGCGAGGCGGTGGCGGTGGCCAAGCGCGTGAACGCGAAATGGATGACCGTCGTGCCGGGCTTCTTCGACGCCAGCCTGCCGCCGGACATCCAGACCGCCCACGTGATCGATGCGATCCGCGCCGGCGCGAAAGTGCTCGAACCGCATGGCCTGACCATGGTGATGGAACCGCTCAGCGACCGGCCCGAACTCTTCCTGCGCACCTCGGCCCAGGCCTACGCGATCGCGCGCGCGGTCGACAGCCCCGCCTGCAAGATCCTCTACGACATCTATCACCTGCAGCGCAACGAGGGAAACCTGATCCGCCACATCGACCTGGCCTGGGACGAGATCGCCTATTTCCAGATCGGCGACGTGCCCGGGCGCAAGGAGCCGGGCACGGGCGAGATCAACTACCGCAACGTCTTCGCCCACATCCACGAGCGCATGGCAAAGGAAGGACGCGATTTCGTCTTCGGCATGGAGCACGGCAACGCGATGCCCGGCGCGGACGGGGAGCGGCGGGTGATCGAGGCCTACCGGCGGGCTGACGATTTCTGACGGGGCCGCCGGGCCCGGCCAGGCGTCGCCGCCCATCAGGAATCTCTTTCCAGACAAGGACTTGGAGGAACAGGACAGGGAATGTGCTAGTGCGGAATGCGGGGGGCGGACGGCTGTGGTATTCAACGTCCGCAACTTGCAGGACCGGATAGACCGCAACAGGGCCGAATGTCGCCTCGCAGGAGCGCGGCGTGGGCCGGGAAGTTGGATCGTTCTAAATCCGGGCGCACCGCCGCGCGACCTCGCCGGGGCATAGGCATGGGAAAGCGGGGCGTGGCATGCCCGGAGTGGCTGGACCATTAAACCATTGGCTGTTCTTTCGTCGGATAGACAGGCGCGCAACGGGTCCGGGCTCCAGGGCCGGCACCCGACGGGGCGCTCCATGACCGAAACCGCTCACTGACCTCCAAGGACCATCACCATGCATTCCCAACCTCGCCCATCGCAGGCATGCCGCACGGCCGCAGCCGTCGGCCTCCTGCTCTGCACCGGCTTGGCCGGCACCGCGTCCGCGACCAACCTGGCCTTGAACAAGACCGCCACCGGCTCGACCGCCTGCAACAGCAACGAAGGCCCCGCCAAGGCGGTCAACGGCAGCGTCGGCGGCGGCAACAGCGACAAGTTCTGTTCCAGCGCCTCCAGCAAGTGGCTGCAGGTGGACCTGGGCAGCGCCCAGACCATCGCCAGCTTCGTGGTCAAGCACGCCGGCGCCGGCGGAGAGGCCGCCGCGTACAACACCAAGAACTTCAACATCCAGACCTCGGCCAACGGCAGCAGCTGGAGCACGGCGGCCACGGTCAGCAACAACACCGCCAGCGTCACCACGCACAACATCGCCGCCACCAGCGCGCGCTACGCCCGGCTCAACATCACCACGCCGACGCAGACCAGCGACGCCGCGGCGCGCATCTACGAGTTCGAGGTGAACGACACCGCGGCGGCCGGCGAGCAGGTGGTGCAGGTGCTCGACCAGGTGCCGCAGTTCGGCATCTACCGCAGCACCGAGCCGACCACCTATACGCCGCCGGCCGGCGTGCTGATGTGGAAGCGCGGCACCGAGTACGCGCGCAAGCTCAGCGACGCGGAGAAGGCCAAGATCGGCGACGACGTCGCGCTGCGCATCACCTACCATGCCCAGTGCGATCCCTACGACCGCTTCGCTTCGGCCTTCTTCATCAGCATGCCCAAGGGCGTCGCGCCGACCGTCGACACGCCGCGCGTGACCTTCACCGATTTCATCTCGCCCTTCAGCGACATGTACCAGGGCGCCAAGGCCACCCGCGTCTATCCCGATGCGCCGATGGATCCGTATGCGGCCGCGCTGGCCAACCCCGACCGCGACATCTGGGTCGGCATCAGCGGCGGTTCCAACCCGCAGTACGGCGGGGACGCCTGCGAGACGCACGTTCCCAAGGTGACCGATCCGGCGATCGCCGAGGTGGGCTTCAAGTACTCGCTGGCGCTGGTGTCGACCAAGCCCTTCACCGCCGGCGGCGATCCCGACGTGATCAGCTTCCTGTCCCGCTCCGACGAGAAGGACGACAACATCACCACCGGCACCGCCTCGCACAGCGCGAACCTCGGCATCGCCACGCTGGCGGTGAGCATCGCCGGCTACGGCGCGTCCTCCGGCGGACAGGAGTACACCAACACCAGCATCAGCGTGAAGTTCAACGGCGCGCAGATCGCCACCTTCAGCACCAAGATCGACTGCGCCAGCTACGAGCAGTACAGTCCGCGCGGCAACCCGGGCATCTTCCGCAACAACAACACCACCAACCCGCGCAGCTGGTGCCCGGGCGCGCTGGTGCCGATGCGCTATTTCGACCTGGGCAACATCACCGGCAAGACCCTGCAGTTCGCCCTGGGCGTCGGCAACGCCTCGCCGTGGACCAGCGATTCGGTCTACCGCACCAGCATCAGCGTCCTGGAGCACTGAGGCCTCGCGCGATGCCGGCCGGAGTCCGCTCCGGCCGGCATCCGCCAGGATCGAGCAAGGCCGCCGCGGCCGACAGGGGGGTGCGGCGGAGACGGAACGGCGGCGGCCACGGCGGACGCCGCGGGAGAGACCGGGCGCATCGCGCGCCTTCGCAACGCGGGCACTGCCGTCCCGCGCTTCACGAGATTCGACCGGGGAATGACCATGCCAGACATGCCACTGCGTACCGCGCTCCTCAGCGCACTCGCCCTTGCGCCGTTCGCGCCTTCCGCGGCGTTCGCCCAGGACGCGCCCGAGGCGAAAAAAGCGCCGGCGGACCTGGAAAAGATCGTCGTCACCGGATCGCGCATCGCGCGCGCCCAGGTCGAGGGGCCGACGCCGGTCACGGTCATCACCGCCGAGGACATGCGCAAGCAGGGCTTCGTCACCATCCACGACGCGCTGTCCTCGCTCACCGAGGCCACCGGCTACGTGGAGAGCGATGCCGGCTGGGGCTCGCACACCAGCAACGCCAGTCCCCTGAACCTGCGCAACATGGGGCCGGGACGCAGCCTGCTGCTGATCAACGGCCATCGCGCCGCCGACTATCCGCTGCCCTACGGCGGGCGCAGCAACTTCCAGAACTTCACCAACATCCCGAGCGCGGCGGTGGAGCGCATCGAGGTGCTGGCCTCGGGCGCCTCGGCGATCTACGGCTCGGACGCGATCGCCGGCGTCATCAACGTGGTGCTGAAGAAGGGCTACGTCGGCGACGAATTCCGCATCAAGGCCGGCGGCGCCACCAACGGCGGCCGCGCGCTGGTGGACGCGTCGTGGGCGGGCGGACGCGCCGGCGAGAAGTGGAGCCTGACCTACGCCGCGCAGTACCTCAAGCGCGATCCGCTCTTCGCCGGCGAGCGCGACTTCCTCGATTCGGAGAACGACGCCGGCTGGCTGGCATGGGACGAGGCCTCGCGCGCGCGCGGCAACCGTTTCAACAACTACTACGACACCGCGCGGTTGAGCCTGCTCGACGGCAGCAACCGGCGCATCTCGCCGCCGCCGGGCGCCTGCGAGAACCCGGGCTTCGGCGGCGTGCCCCAGCGCTGGGACTTCCGCCTGTACGACAACGCCACCGATACGCTGGGGCCCTCGCTCGGTCAGTACTGCGCCAACGGCAAGTTCCCGCACAACTGGACGATCCGCGACGGCGAGGAGAGCGCCTCGCTCTACCTCTACGGCACCTACGACTTCAGCGACCGCCTGCAGGGCTGGGCCAGCGTGATGGCCTTCGACAGCGAAGGCACCAGCAGCATCGGCGATTTCGGCATGGGCTACGTGCCGCAGGTCAAATGGTACGACTCCGAGATCGGCGCCTACGTGGAGGGCAAGCGTTTCTTCACCCGCCAGGAGATCGGCGACGCGCTGACCTACAGCAACGAGCGTTCCTACGACTACGCCCTCGGCCTGAAGGGCACGCTCTTCGAGCGGTTCGACTGGGAAGCCTCGGTCGACCACGCCGAATACGAGGTCAAGAAGAGCTACCCGGCCGCGGTGCCGGCGCTGGTCAACGACTTCTACCTCGGGCCGCGCCTGGGCGTGACCGACGCCAGCTATGCCGGCGTGCCGGTGGGCACGCCGATCCACGCCGTGGACGTCAATCGCTTCTTCACGCCGATCACCCGGCGCGACTGGGAATCGATGTCGACCCACGGCCACGATCGCGCGCGCTCCAAGGTCGACCAGGTGCAGCTGGTGGTGTCCGGCGATCTCTTCCAGGGCTGGGCGGGGCCGATCAGCTTCGCCGCCGTCGGCGAATGGGCCGAGCAGAGCTATGCGCTGCGTCCCGACCCCAGGACCGTGCCGACCCTGGAGCAGAACGCGAACGAGCCGCAGCGCCGGCTCGACAATCTGTTCGTCACCGATTTCGGCAGCCCCTACTACGGCTTCGACCTCGGCGGCGGCTCGCGCAAGCGCTGGGCGGTGGGTTCCGAGTTCCGCGTGCCGGTCTGGGACAGCAAGACGCCGGGCATCGGCTCGGCGACCATGAGCCTGGCCGGCCGCTACGACAACTATACGCAGACGCTCGACGCCGCCAAGTCGACCTGGATGGCGGGCGTGGAATGGCGGCCGCTGGACAACCTGCTGGTGCGCGGCTCCTACGCGACCAGCTTCCGGGCCCCGGACATGCACTACGTCTACGCCCAGGGCGGCCAGTCGTACCGCGGCATCCTCGACCGCCTGCGCTGCGGCCAGCAGGGCAAGTACGGCAACTGCTACCCGCAGGACGGCGACAGCGATCCGGCCACCAGCACCAGCTACCGCAGCATCACCACCCGCCAGGGCTCGCCGCTGCTCGAATACGAGAACGGCGAATCGTGGACGGCCGGCGTGGTCTGGGACGCCACGCGCGACCTTTCGCTGAGCCTGGACTACTGGAACATCGACCTGCGCGACATCATCGAGGAGATCAGCACCGACGACATCCTCGCTGGCGAACTGGGCTGCGCCCTGGGACGCAAGGACGACGGCTCGCCGTACACCGATCCGGCGACCGGCCGGCCGCCGAGCGGCGAGTTCTGCGACTTCATCGCCTCGCGCATCGAGCGCAACGGCCCCAACGGCGCCATCACCGCCGTGCGCGAGGGCCCGATCAACCGCGCCGGGCGCAGGACCAGCGGCGTCGACTTCTCCGGCCGCTACCGCCTGGAGACCGACCGCTTCGGCAACTTCACCTTCGGCCTGAACTACACCAACGTGCTCAAGGTGGAGACCAAGCAGTTCGAGGCCTCGCCATGGAGCGAAGGCGCGCCCGGCGCGCCGGACGACGGCTACCACACCAAGACCACCGCGACACTGGGCTGGGAGCGCGGCGACTTCAACGCCACGCTGTTCGCCACCAAGCGCTCGGACTATCGCGGCAGCAACTGGGGCGGCTGCGTGCCGTTCGACAACGGCGAGCGCGGCACGGCGATCGACGACCGCACCTGCGTCGGCACCGATGCGACCAGCTCCAACTACGGCAAGACCGCCGAGCGCTATTTCGATCGCGTGAAGCGGCCGTGGCTGTTCAACCTCTCGGCGCGCTATCTCTTCGACGAGCGGGTGTCGGTGGGCCTGTACGTCAACGACCTGCTCGACAACGCCGGGCACAAGGACCGCTACGCCGGGGACTACGAGTTCGGCGCGACCGACTACGCCATCGGCCGGGAAGTCGCCCTGGAGTTCGTCTACAAGCTGAAATGAGACGCGCGTCTTAAAACGGCGCCGCTCCGGCACGCCGGCATCGCCGGCGTGTCCTGTTCAGCCTCAAGGCCGTGGCCAATCCATTCAGGCACTTACGACGCCGGGACGGGCGCCGGGATCAGGCGCCCGCCCGCGCCGCCGCGCGATGTCCTGTCGTCTCCCCTCGACGCGAAAAAGACATCAACGGAAATATCGTGCCAAGGCAATGGGTCGTTCACAGGCTTGCGTGCTCGAGGATCTCCTGTCCCATCAGCGTGCAGCCGCGCGCCGGTTCGGCATAGATCAGGCGCATCCGGTACGACCCCTTGTAGACGTGACCCCATACTTCGAGCACGGTGAATTTTTGTTTCCGGTTGGCGGGATTGCGCAAGGGAATGCGCTGAGTGACGGTAGGATCGATCGCGATGCGGTCGTCCTCTCCGACATGAAAAGTCAGTAACCGTTTCGCCTGCAAACGTGCTTCGTCCGCGCAATCAGGCTCGGCGGCGAAGCACATGTTGCTGAGTGCAATGAGTCCTAGGAAAGGCACCGCCTTACGCACGATAGACATATGTCGTTCTCCGGAAGGCACATCAATCACCGATCGAAACCTATGAGGTTCCGTTATGAATGTCCAGCGCCGAATGCCCGATGCTCCGCTTTCGCCCGCGCCTTCCACCGGCGGTCTCACCGCCGAGCAAGTCCAGCAGATCGCACCCAATCTTAGCGCCGAGCGTGCCGCGCAACTCGCCGGCCCCTTGACGCAGGCGATGGTGGCCGCCGAGGCCAACACGCCGCAGCGCCAATCGATGTTCCTGGCGCAGCTGGCGCAGGAAACGGACGGCTTCAACACCATGGAGGAGTACGCCAGCGGCGCCGACTACGAAGGGCGCGCGGACCTCGGCAATACCGAGCCCGGCGATGGCGAACGCTTCAAGGGACGCGGCTTCATCCAGCTCACCGGACGCGCCAACTATGCGGCCGCCAGCGAGGCGCTGGGCGTGGATCTGGTGGGCAACCCGGAACTGGCGAGCGATCCGGACGTCGCGGCGAAGACGGCGGCGTGGTACTGGCAGCAGCGCGACATCAACAGCGCCGCCGACGCCGGCAATTTCGAGGAAGTCACCCGCCGCATCAACGGCGGCCTCAACGGCATCGATGCGCGCCGTGCCTATCACGAGCGCGCGCAGACGGCGCTCGGCGACGGCGTGACCCTGCCGTCGCAGACGCAGGACACCACGACCGCGCCGACGCAGGGCAACCCGTCCACGCCCGCCCAGGACACCGGCGGCCAGACGCCCGCATCGCCCGGCACCGGCGGACAGACGCCCGCGCCCGGCGGCCAGACGCCTGCCGCGGGGCAGTCCGGCGGCAACAACGGGACGACGGATACCACGACCACCGATTCGGGCGCGAACACCGGTGCCGAAGAGGCCGTCGGCCCCAACCTCGACCGCAACGACTGGTACAAGTCGCAGCCGGGCAACTGGCAGTGCGGCCCGACCTCCTTGACGATGGCCATGTCGTCGTGGGGCATGCGCCCCTCGAACGACGCCACCTTGAACGAGATGATCAACCTGACCGGCGCCAACGAGAACGACGGCGTTCCGGGCAATGCCTCGCTGGTCGCCGACGCGGCGAAGAAAGCAGGCATGGAGTCGAGTTACAACCCGGACGGCTCGGCGGCCGCGGTGGGCGCGGCGATCGATCGCGGCCACAGCGTCGTGCTCAATGGCGGCCTGCCGGGCGGCGGCGGCCACTTCATCTACGTGGCGGGCAAGGACGAACAGGGCAACTTCGTCGTCGGCGATCCCGCGCGCCAGAACGTCACCAGCATGACGCCGCAGGAACTGGAAGCCTTCTCCTACGCCAACCCCGGCGAGCATCCCAACGGATTCGCCGAGGTCTGGCGCGAGGGCCAGACCAAGCAGCAGAAGCCCGAGGCCGAGACGCAAGCGACCGACACGCAGAAGCAGGACACGCAGCAGCAGCAGACGCAGCAGCAGGGCGTTCCTTCGGCCGAGCAGTCGCAGCCCAAGCAGGACGCCTCCGAACAGCCGGGCACGTCGCAACAGCAGACCACGCAGCCTGGCCAGCAGTCGCCTTCGACCACGCAGACGCAGCAGCCCGGCGACACGTCATCGCAGCAGGTGCCCACCTACACGCCCTACGAGGTCAAGAACAGCTCGGGAACGGTGATCAACGATCCGAGCCAGCTGGAACAGCACCACGATGGCCAGACCACGCGCACGCGCGGCGCGGAGTACGGCTTGCCGCAGGAGCTCAGCGTGAACGATGTGGTGCTCGGCAACGGCAGCAACGCCGAGCAGCAGAAGATTCCGTCGCCGATGGCGGGCGAGGTGATGTTCGCCGGCGACTACGGCGGCGGCGCCGGCAATTCGGTGATCCTCAAGGGCGACGACGGCCGGCTGGCGTACATGTATCACATGTCCGAAGTGGACGTGCAGAAGGGCCAGCGCGTCGAATACGGGCAGACCCTCGGCAACCAGGGCAACACCGGCGATTCGCAGGGCGCGCACGTGCATATCGAGGCGCCCAAGGACGTGACGGACGCCTGGGTGACCGATCTCAACGACGGTCGCTTCGATCGCCAGAACAAGCAGCAGGACGTGGCGGCGAACGAGAAGCCGGGCGACACGACGCAAAACCAGAGCGCTTCGCCCGCGCAGACCCAGCCGCAGGAAACGCAGGCCCAGCAAGCGCAGCCGCAGACCGCGCAGGCGCAGCAGGCGCCGTCGCAGGAAACACAGGCGCAGCAAGCGCAGCCGCAGGCCGCGCAGGCGCAGCAGACGCCGACGCAGGAAACGCAGGCCCAGCAAGCGCAGCCGCAGCCCGCGCAGGCGCAGCAGCCGCCGTCGCAGGAAACACAGGCCCAGCAAGCGCAGCCGCAGACCGCGCAGGCGCAGCAGACGCCGTCGCAGGAAACACAGGCCCAGCAAGCGCAGCCGCAGGCCGCGCAGGCGCAGCAGACGCCGTCGCAGGAAACGCAGGCCCAGCACGCGCAGCCGCAGACCGCGCAGGCGCAGCAGACGCCGACGCAGGAAACGCAGGCCCAGCAAGCGCAGCCGCAGCCCGCGCAGGCGCAGCAGCCGCCGTCGCAGGAAACACAGGCCCAGCAAGCGCAGCCGCAGCCCGCGCAGGCGCAGCAGCCGCCGTCGCAGGAAACACAGGCCCAGCAAGCGCAGCCGCAGCCCGCGCAGGCGCAGCAGCCGCCGTCGCAGGAAACACAGGCCCAGCAAGCGCAGCCGCAGCCCGCGCAGGCGCAGCAGCCGCCGTCGCAGGAAACACAGGCCCAGCAAGCGCAGCCGCAGACCGCGCAGGCGCAGCAGACGCCGTCGCAGGAGACGCAGGCTCAGCAAGCGCAGCCGCAGACCGCGCAGGCGCAGCAGGCGCCGTCGCTGGAAACGCAGACGCAGCAAGCGCCGCCGCAGACCGCGCAGGCGCAGCTGGCGCCGGCGCAGGAAACGCAGACGCAGCACGCGCAGCCGCAGACCGCGCAGGCGGAGCAGACGCCGTCGCAGGAAACGCAGGCCCAGCACGCGCAGCCGCAGCCCGCGCCGGCGCAGCAGACGCCGTCGCAGGACACGCAGGCCCAGCAAGCGCAGCCGCAGACCGCGCAGGCGCAGCAGGCGCCGTCGCAGGAAACGCAGACGCAGCAAGCGCAGCCGCAGACCGCGCAGGCGCAGCAGACCCAGCCGCAGGAAACGCAGGCTCAGCAGCGTCCGCTGCCCGGCGAGCCGATGCCGGGCATGCGTCCGCCACCGGGTCCCGACGGCTTGCCGCCGCGGAGTCCCGATGGCGAGGTCTATGGGGCGAACCGCGAGGGGTATCCGGGAGGCCCGGGAGCGGGAGGACGTCCCGAAGGTCAGCCGCCGGGTCCCGACGGCCGGCCGCCGCGGCGTCCCGCTGGGGCGGCCTACGCCGCGAACCGCGAAGGGTACCCGGGCGGCCCGGGCGCGGGTGGTGGGCCCGCGGGTCGGCCCCCGGGTCCCGACGGCGGGCCGCCGCGGGGTCCCGATGGGGAGGTCTACGGGGCCACCCGGGACGGGGAGCCGGGCGGCCCGGGAGCGGGTGGCCGGCCCGCGGGTCGGCCGCCCGGTCCCCACGGCCGGCCGCCGCGCGGTCCTGAAGGCGAGGTCTACGGCGCGAACCGCGAGGGGTATCCGGGAGGCCCGGGAGCAGGTGGGCGTCCCGAAGGTCTGCCGCCCAGTCCCGACGGCCGGCCGCCGCGCGGTCCTGAAGGCGAGGTCTACGGCGCGAACCGCGATGGGTATCCGGGAGGCCCGGGAGCGGGCGGGCGTTCCGAACGTCCGACCGATCTGGACGCCGATCCCAGCCAGCGCCGGGACGGGCAGGGTCCGCCGCCGTTGCCGGGTCGCGAGCATCCGCTCTTCGAACAGGCCATGCGCGGGCTCGACAAGCTGGGCCCGGAAGCGGGCGGCTACCGCAACGATGACGAGAAGGAACGGATCGCCGGTGCCCTTGCGCTGAGCGCCCAGGAATCCACGCCGCCGCTCAAGGAGATCCATGACGTGGTCGCCAGCAAGGTCAACGGCAACCTGTTCGCGGTGTGGACGAATNAGGAGGACGTCCCGAAGGTCTGCCGCCGGGTCCCGACGGCCGGCCGCCGCGCGGTCCGGAAGGGGAGGTCTCCGGCGCGAACCGCGATGGGTATCCGGGAGGCCCGGGAGCAGGAGGACGTCCCGTAGGTCTGCCGCCGTGTCCCGACGGCCGGCCGCCGCGCGGTCCTGAAGGCGAGGTCTACGGCGCGAACCGCGATGGGTATCCGGGAGGCCCGGGAGCGGGCGGGCGTTCCGAACGTCCGACCGATCTGGACGCCGATCCCAGCCAGCGCCGGGACGGGCAGGGTCCGCCGCCGTTGCCGGGTCGCGAGCATCCGCTCTTCGAACAGGCCATGCGCGGGCTCGACAAGCTGGGCCCGGAAGCGGGCGGCTACCGCAACGATGACGAGAAGGAACGGATCGCCGGTGCCCTTGCGCTGAGCGCCCAGGAATCCACGCCGCCGCTCAAGGAGATCCATGACGTGGTCGCCAGCAAGGTCAACGGCAACCTGTTCGCGGTGTGGACGAATCCGGGCAACAACATGGACATGATGCACACCAACGTCGACAAGGCCCAGGCCGTCAACCAACCGTTGCCGGACAGCCTCGCACGCCTGGACGTGGCCGCGCAGAACAACGCCCAGCAGCAGGATCAGGACCAGCAGCAGGCGCAGAACCGCAACGCCAGCGCCGCGAGGATGGCGTGACGGATCGCCGATAGCGGCAACGACATCGCACCCGGCGCGAGCGAGGCGCCGGGTGCGAGCATCAGTATCCCGCCGGGATCGCGGCCTCGAGCAGTGAAGGCGTTGGAAACCCTCCGGCATGACCTGTCCGAAGGCCGGGCCGTGTACGGAACGTGCACGGCCATCGCGTAGGCTCGCCGCCATCGGGCATGGAAACCTCGGAGGCGGCGATGACCCTGCAGGGAACGCGCGGGCGCGTGGCGCGCCTGGTCGACTGGATTTTCGGCGTCGCCACAGGGTTCATCCTGCTGGGCATCCTGCTTTTCCTCGCGCATGCGCGCGCGCCCGTGTCGGACGGCCTGGTCGTGGCCGGCGGCGCCCTGCTCGCCATCGGCGTGGCGATCTCCACCCTCCCGTTATGGCGCCGGGCCTGGCGGCATCCGGTCACCGCCACGTTGATGGCGATCGCGCACGCGGTGGCATTGCTGATCGCCAACGCCATGGCACGCACCGTGCTGACCTCGGCCACGGGGTTGCCGGGACAGGATTTCGACTGGGCCGTGGCCATGCTTACGCTGGTGCTTTATCTGCCGGCGTCCGTCGGGATGGCGGCGGCCGTGCTCGGCGTCCTGGCGATCTTCTGGCAAGTGGCCATGTTCGCGCAGCTGCTGGTGCAGGACTGGACCGTCGCGACATGGAGGACGTTCTGCCGGTTCGGCGGCGTGCTGGCCGGCGCCTTCTTCCTGCTCGGCGCCGGGCAGCTGTACGAACGGCACCGGTCGTCCTTGAACACCTTCGCCCTGTACCTGGCCTACTACGGCGACTATCAGCCGGTGACGGCCTATCCGGGCCTGCCGCCCGGATCCCTGGTGGTGTTCCACGAGAACGGCGTGATCTCGATCCTGCACGCGCAATCGCCGCTGCGCATCACGGTCGAAAACATCGAACACTGACGACGCAGCCGCCGTCGTCGATGGCGCGCCTGATCGTATCCGCTGCGCGGACGGCCGTCCCGCATGAAAAACAGGCACAGGCCGGCGAAGCATCGCGAGCGTCCCGGTGCGCTTGCCGCATTCGCACATCCGATGCCGGCAGCGGCGCGATTGCCCGGCTGCAGGATCGCACGCCATCGCATGGCGCGAACGATGGTGCGTGCGCACATTGCGCGCGGTTTCCAAGGTCGACGACGACGAATGGATTCGTTGCGATAGCACATCGCCCGATGTGACGTCGATTTGGTAGGGGATCGGCGCCAGCAGCGCGTTCTTGGATACGTTGGAGCGCGGTTTGGACAGGACCTTCGCTCCCTGGCGCCGTCTTTCCCTGTCTATCTCAACCTTGAGGAACTTCGCATGTCCAAGTCTGGTTTCAGGAACCGTCTCGCCTCCGCGCCGCTCGTCGTCGTCGCGACGCTGGCCGTCGCCGCACCCGCATTCGCGGGCGAGGACATCAACCCGACCCTGAAGGCCGCGATGCAGCGCGACCTGGGAATGTCGGCCAAACAGCTGGTGCAGTACCAGAAGATCGAGCGCATCACCGCCTTGCAGGAGCGGGCGCTGGCAAAGGCGCAAGGCAGCCACTACGCGGGAAGCTGGATCGAAAGGAAGGCCGACGGCAGCTACCAGCTCGTCGTGGGCAGCACCTCGATCAAGCCGCAGAAGGCGATGGCCGGCGTCGAGATCCGCCAGGTGCGCCGCAACCTCGAAGGCCTGAACGCCTCGAAGGGACAACTGGACGAGGTGATCAAGCGCGGCAAGCGGGCGCCCAGGGGCGTCTACAGCTGGTACGTCGATCCGCAGAGCAACAGCGTCGTGGTCGGCGTGGCGAAGGACGGGCAGGAGGCCGGCATCGACTTCGTCGCGCGCAGCGGCGCCGACGCCGGCGCCGTGCGCTTCGAGACCATGGACGCGGCGCCCAGACTGCAGGCGAACCTGCAGGGCGGCGACGGCATCTATCGCGATCTTCCGGAAGTCGGTCCGGGCTGGATTTCGCGCTGCTCGATCGGCTTCCCGGTGTCGAAGGGGTCCGATCAGGGCTTCGCCACCGCGGGCCATTGCGACAGCGCAAGCGGCGGCGCCGTGGTCTACGACGAAGCCAGCGACGTGAAGATCGGTTCGTTCGCCGCCTCCAGCATGCCGGACGACAACGAAAGCGGTCCCGACCGCGCCTGGGTGAAGGTCGATACCACGCAGACGCTCTCGCCGTCGGTCTACGGCTACGGCAAGGGCGACGTCACGGTGAAGGGCAGCACCGAGGCCAGCATCGGCGCCGCGGTCTGCCGTTCCGGACGCACCACCGGCTGGCGCTGCGGCACCATCAAGGCCAAGAACGTCACCGTCTCGTACGTGGATGACGACGGCAACCCCGACGGCACCGTGACGGGCCTGACCCGGTCCAACGCCTGCTCCGAGGGCGGCGACTCCGGCGGTTCCTTCATCACCTCCGCCGGACAGGGCCAGGGCGTGCTGTCCGGCGGCAACACCCCGGATGGCCGCTGCACGGCGAAGACCACCCGCTACACCAGCTACTACACGCCGTTGAACTCGGTGCTCGGCGCCTATTCGCTGACCTTGAAGACCAGTCCCTGACCGAATCGGCATCGCCGCAATCGAACGCCCCGGCCCGGCCGGGGCGTTTTTGCATGGGCGGCAGGCAGACGAGAGGTCAGCGGCGCGAATGGCGGGAATGGATCCGCATAACCCATTGTTTTATCTGGCTGCCGAACCTGGACGGGTGTGGTCGCCCGGGCCTGCGAGCGGATTCGCGGCGGGGCTTTGCAAGAGCGGGGGCGATCTTCCTGACCCGGCTCGTTCCCGGCATGGCCCGGTTTCAGCCTTGAGCGGGGCGATGGCGTGCCTAGGATCGATCCGGCGCATCGGACGCGCCCGACGGTGCCGCATGGAGCGGCGGCTGGTACCGGCACAAGGACGTGCTTTCGATCTGCATAACAAGCGACGTATCCGTTCGACAAGGGGGAACATGATGAAAATGCTTGTGAACATCCTGGTGCTGGGTGCCGCGCTGCAGGCCGCGGCCTGGTCGACGGGCGCCGGCCAGGCCAGCGCGCAGAGCCAGGGCCCGCTGGATCCGAACCATTCGATCTGTCCGGAGGGGCAGATCGAGGTAGGCGATCCGCCGTACTGCATCGATCCGGACAATCCGGGGACCGGGCCCGGGGGGCCTGGGCCAGGCGGAGCGTGCGTGCCGCCGCCCTGCCTGCCCGGCAAGCCCTGCTTCGATCCTTGCCCCGCGACCGAGCCGAACCCGTTCTGATTCCCCTGGACGCGAACCCGTGCCCGGGAAACCTGCGCCTGTCCCGATCGGCATCAGGACACAGCGCTGCCGCATGCGGCACTCAACCGGAGAATTTTCCATGAAAAGGCTTGCCCGCAACACGCTGCTGATCGCAGCCTCGCTGTCCGCCCTGGCCCTGGGCGTCTCGGCCGCCCGCCCGCCGCCGACCGGCTCCGGCTGGATCGAGTACAAGTACTACGACGATGCCGGCCACCAGGTCGGAGGACGATGGATCGACTGCAGCGGGTTCGTCTCGACCTTCGGCGTGCTGCAGGGCCGTGTCGAAATCGCGCAGGGCCCCTGCCCTTGAGGTAGGCGAGCGAGAAGTAGGCGGGCGCCGCGCGCCGACCGCGGCTGGCCGTCTTCGCACGACGCGACGGCGCCATGCAAAAAGCCCCGCCGAAGCGGGGCTTTCTGTCTATCGCGCACCGGCCGGCCCGCGGGCCGACGGTGCGCCGGGCGTCCTCAGGGAAGGTCGCACTTCATCTTCGCGTCGACGTAGTACGGCTTGGGCACGTCCGGGTTCGGGCTGGTCTTCTCGAACACCACCTCGAACGAGTCGGATACGGGCTTGCCGCCGCGTTCGGCGCAGGCGGCGTTCAACTTCTCCTTGACGGCGGCGATGCCGCTGTCCCGATTGGCGCCGTCGGCGTTGTTGGTCTGCACGACCACTTCCGCGAACGCGGCCTGGCTCGTCCCGAACGCGAGGCCCATCAGGGCGACTGCACACAGCTTCTTCATGACCTTCTCTCCTTGAGCGACATTGATGACGCGCGCCGATGGTACCGGGTCGTTGTTGGTGGACCGTTATTTGTTCGTTGGGGGGGCGACATGCACATCAACTGCCGAGCGACTGCGCGTTGCGGGATCGTGAAAAGCATCGACCGTTGACGGTTCGCCGCGAAGATCCCCAGAATCCGGGCGAAAGCTGTTTTTCAGGCTGGCCCAGTCCGGTGCCAGGAGAAAAATGCAAGCAGACTCATTGCTCAAAAATCTCCTGATCTCGATTGCCAGAGAACGGCATTTGGTCATTGATTACGACACCCATTACGAGGCAGGCAACTGGCAGTTGTCCTGGTGGCATGAGGGTGTTCGATACGCCCTGGACGTGCAGCCCTATCCGGATGGCCGCATTGACGTATCGAGGATCGTCACCACCTATCCGTTCCTGCCGCGATTTTTCGCATGGATCGAGCGTGCCGTTCCGTTTTTACCTTTCCAGGGCAAAGTACGCCATGAATGTCTGGGGAAGCTGCAATGGCCTTGTTCTCCAGCTCTTTTGCGCCAATTGCTGGAAGAGGGATTGTCGCCTCGGAATTCATTTGAATTGAAGCCGCTTCGCTAGTGGAACTGAGCGGAATGCCGGGGCTTCGGTGGATCCGATGCTCAGGGGCTCAATCCTGGGCGATGTCGATCGTCGCCAGATCGGGCAAGGCAGTCTTCATTCCGCATATGCTCGGCGTGTTGCTTCTCGAGGCCGAGCCGTCGCTGTTAAACCGTAGCCGGGGAGCATTGCTGCGCGGTTTGGCGCCAATGCAGGTCCAGATGGCGGAAATTTGGCGCGCCCGGAGGGATTCGAACCCCCGACCAATGGCTTCGGAAGCCACTACTCTATCCGGCTGAGCTACGGGCGCGCGGCCGGCTATTGTCCACGATCGTGCGCCGGGGCGCGAGTCGCGTACGCTAATGGGATGTCCGGACAGCGTCCTCTCCCCCTTTCGCGCCCCCTGGCGCAGCCGCGCTGGCGCGAACGGCTCGGCCAGTACTGGAAGCTGACGCGCGGCGACCGGCCCATCGGCTGGCTGCTGCTGCTGTGGCCGACCTGGTGGGGGCTGTGGATCGCCGCCGGCGGGGTGCCGCCGCTGTGGACGCTGTTCGTGTTCAGCGCCGGGGTCTGGCTGACGCGCTCGGCCGGCTGCGTGATCAACGACTACGCCGACCGCTGGCTCGATCCGCAGGTCGAGCGCACGCGCGGCCGGCCGCTGGCCACCGGCGCGGTGCGCGGGCGCGAGGCGCTGGCGGTGTTCGCGGTGCTGATGCTGGCGGCCTTCGCGCTGGTGCTCACCCAGAACCGGCTGACGGTGTGGATGAGCTTCGTCGGCGTGTTCCTGGCTGCCAGCTATCCCTATCTGAAGCGCTACACCCATCTGCCGCAGGTCTACCTGGGCATGTCCTTCGGCTGGGGCATCCCGATGGCGTTCGCGGCGGTGCAGGGCACGGTGCCGCCGGTGGCCTGGGTGCTGTACGCGGCCAACATCCTGTGGTCGACGGCCTACGACACCTGGTACGCGATGGTCGATCGCGACGACGATCTGCGCGCCGGCGCCAAGTCCACGGCCATCCTGTTCGGCGAGCTCGACCTGGCGATCCAGGGCGTGCTGTACGCGCTGGTGTTCCTGGCGCTGGCGCTGGTGGGCTGGCGCTCGGGGCTCGGGGCGTACTACTGGGGCGGGCTGGCGGTGGCCGCGGGATTGGTGGCGTACGAGTTCGTGATGGTGCGCCACCGCGACCGCGACGCCTGCTTCCGCGCCTTCCTGCACAACCACTGGGTGGGCATGGCGGTGTTCGCCGGGATCGCGCTCGACTACCTGTTCCAGCCGGGTGCCTAGGTCCGCGCAGCCGGGCTAGACCAAGGGATAGCTGCCGCGCCGGCGCCGCGCCGCCACAATGCGGGCTTTGCCGCCGGAGATTCGCCGATGCATCCGTCCGAACGCGCCGCTCCTCCCGCCTGGCCGGTACGCGCCGCGTTGCGCTGCGCGGCGTTCGCCGAGCGCTGGTTTCCCGATGCTTACGTCTTCGCCGTGCTCGGCGTGGTGCTGGTGGCGGCGTGCACCCTGGCGACCGGCGCGGAAGCGAAGACGACCGCGGCGACCTTCGGCGAAGGCTTCTGGAGCCTGATCCCTTCACCATGCAGATGGCCTTCGTGGTCATCGGCGGCTACGTGGTGGCGACGGCGCCGGTGATGGCGCGCTTCATCGATTTCCTGGCGCGCGCGCCGCGCACCGGGCGCGGCGCGGTGTGCTACGTGGGCCTGGTGAGCATGCTCACCTCGCTGCTGAGCTGGGGCTTCTCGCTGGTGTTCGGCGGGCTGCTGGTGAAGGCCCTGGCCCGGCGCCGGGACCTGGACATGGATTACCGCGCCGCCGGCGCGGCCGCCTATCTCGGGCTGGGCGCGGTGTGGGCGATGGGGCTGTCGTCCTCGGCGGCGCAGCTGCAGGCCAATCCGGCCAGCATGCCGCCGGGATTGCTGGAGATCACCGGCGTGCTGCCGTTCTCGCAGACGATCTTCCTGTGGCAGTCGATCGTGCTCACGGCGGTGCTGATCGCGGTGTCGCTGCTGGTGGCCTGGCTCACCGCGCCCTCGGGCGCGGCGGCGCGCCAGGCCGGGGAGTTCGTGGAGATCGGCGAGGACCGCGCGGCGACGCTGCCGCCGCGGCAGCGGCCGGGCGAGTGGCTGGAATACAGCCCGCTGCTGACCGTGCTGCTGTCGCTGCTGGCCTTCGGCTGGCTGTTCTCCGAGTTCGCCTCCAAGCCGGCGGTCTCGGCCATCGCCAACCTCAACACCTACAACTTCCTGTTCCTTTCCCTCGGGCTGCTGCTGCACTGGCGGCCGCGCAGTTTCCTGGACGCGGTGGCCAAGGCGGTGCCGAGCACCACCGGGGTGCTGATCCAGTTCCCGCTCTACGGCGGCATCGCGCTGATGCTCACCAAGGCCGCCGACAGCGACGGGCAGACGCTGGCGCACCGGCTCTCCAGCCTGTTCGTGCACGTGGCCTCCACCGAGACCTTCACCCTGGTCATGGGCGCGTACTCGGCGGTGCTCGGCTTCTTCGTGCCCTCGGGCGGCGGCAAGTGGATCATCGAGGCGCCATATGTGATGCAGGCGGCCAACGAGCTGCGGGTGCACCTGGGCTGGGCGGTGCAGGTCTACAACGCCGCCGAGGCCTTGCCCAACCTGATCAACCCGTTCTGGATGCTGCCGCTGCTCGGCGTGCTCGGGCTGAAGGCGCGCGACATCGTCGGCTTCACCTTCCTGCAGCTGCTGGTGCACATCCCGCTGGTGCTGGGCCTGCTGTGGCTGCTCGGGTTGACGCTGGCCTACCAGCCGCCGGTCATGCCCTGATGCGCGCCTCCTGACGCGGCGGCGGCCGCGCGGATCAGTGCGCGCCCGATCGCGTGATGCGCTCGAACAGCGCCTGCTGTCCTTCCTGGCCCGCCAGGCCGGTGATCATCACGCTGTCGCCGAACGGGCCGGCGACGTTCGGCGCCATCACCACCTGGCCGTCGACCACGAACGCGACCTGCCGCCCCAGCCGGGACTGGGTATCGCGCTGCAGGCGTGCGCCGGCGTCCGCCGAGAAGCGCAGCAGGACGACCGGCATGCCGTGGATGTCGGTCTCCTTGCGCGCGCCGAGCACATCGCCCGTGTCGAGCAGCGGGCGCGCGGCCAGCCGGTACCGCTTGCCCTCGGCGTCGGCGGCTTCGATCGATCCCGGTTCCGGCGCGTCGAGGACGTCGCGCAGTTCGATGCGGACCTGGGGCGAGGGCGGCGTGAAAGGCGCTTCCTCGGGCGCGCGCGACAGGCAGCCGGCCAGCAGGGCGGCGAGGCACAGCCCCGCGAGCGTGCGACGTGTTGCGGTCATGGTCCGTTCCGATGCCTGTCCAGGGATCGGATCATGCCATTGCCCTGGCGCCCGTGCCCGCGGCGGCCTTGCGGCGGCGGTCTGCTGCACTGCGATGGCTTGCTAGACTCGCCCGGCCGGCGGGGAACCGGCCCACAACCATCGTTCACTCTGGGGGAGTCGCATGAAATCCATCGGCGGTCTGCTGTTCATTCTCGGACTTGGTTCGTTCCTGCTGAATCTGGCGAACATGGAGTTCAAATTGCTGGGCTGGATCGACAACTGGGGTCCGACGGTCGGCATCGCGATCCGCGTCGGCCTGATCGTGGTCGGCGCGGCGCTGTGGTGGCTGGGACGCAGGAACGAGGCGGCGCAGCCGGCGAGCTGACCATCGCCGCCGCGCGTATCGCCTGCGATGCGCGCGGCGGGATTGCACGAAAACGGGCCTGCTCAGCCGGGCGCCGGCACCCGCGCGCACACCCAGGCATCCACGCGCATCGCGCCGGCGCGATGCAATGCGCGCGCCGCGGCGTGCAGGGTGGCGCCGGTGGTCATCACGTCGTCGATCAGCGCGACATGCGCCGGCAGCGCGGCGCCGGCGTTGACGGCGAAGGCGCGCCGCAGGTTGCCGCGGCGCTGTCCCGCATCGAGCCGCGATTGCGGCGCGGTGTCGCGGCGGCGGATCAGCGCGTGGCGCAGCAGCGGCAGATCCAGCGCGCGCGCCAGCGGCCGCGCCAGCTCCCAGGCCTGGTCGTAGCCGCGACTGCGCAGGCGTGCGTGATGCAACGGGATGGCGATCATCGCCTCCGGCCGTTCGTACTCGCCACAGGCGGCGGCCATCAGTTGCGCGAGCAGGCGTCCGGCGGCGAGATCGCCGTGGAACTTGAAGCGCGGCAACAGGCGGTCGAGCGGAAAGCCGTAACGGCAGGCGGCGCGCGCGGACTGCAGCGGCGGCGGATGCCGCAGGCACCGGCCGCACGCGGAAGCGGGCGCCGTCGGATCGTCCGCCGGCGGCAGCGGTACGGCGCAGCGCGGACAGGCGTGGCGATTCCAAGGCAGGACGGCGGCGCAGGCCGCGCACAGATCGTGCGCGCCGTCCGCCGGTTCGCGGCAGAGCAGGCAGCGCGCGGGCCAGAGATGCTGCAGCAGGCCTGTGTGCCCGGCGGGAGGCGGAAGGCGCTGCGCGATGTCCGCGAACAGGGGAGGCATGCGGCCAGATTGCCGCAGCGCATGCGCTCCGGCAGTCGGGGAAACGCCGCGCGGACGCTAGGAAAAGCCCGCGTCCGCGCGCGGCGGGCACGCATCGGCCTTACGGCCAGGCCATCTCGCCCTTGGCGACCTTGGCGCCGAGTTCCAGCGAGGCCTCGCCGCCGAGCCCGGGGTAGCGGCGTTGCATCGCGGCGATCAGCTCGGCGGCGTTCTTCGCCTTGGCCGCTTCCTCGTCGAAGGCGCGGATGTAGCCGGCGGTGAAGCTCACCGCCTCGAGGCCCTGCGCGGCGCCCGGCGCGAAATGCCCGGGCACCACCGTCTCCGGCTTGAGCGCGGCGATGCGGTCGAGCGTGGCCAGCCAGTCGGCGTGCGACTTGGGCGTCTGCGTGTCGGCCATCCAGACGTGCTCGCCGGCGACGACCGGGATGCCGCCGACGACGGCCCGGATCGAGGGGATCCAGACGACGCTGCGATCGGGCGTCGGGCCGTCGAGGCCGAGGATCTGCAGCGCGTTGCCTTCCAGTGCGATCCGGTCGCCTTGCAGCGGTTCGGGCACGACGATGCGCGTCGGCGCGCCGGCGCCGAGCTTGGGCCCCCAGAACCGCAGCTTGCCGGCCGAGGTTTCGCGGATGTGGGCGATGGTCTGCGGCGTGGCCAGCACCTTGGCCTCGGGGAAGGCCTCGACCAGCGGCTCCAGGCCGAAATAGAAGTCCGGATCGCCGTGGCTGATGTAGATCGTGGTCAGGCGCTTGCCGGAAGCGCGGATCCGCTCGACCAGCTTGCGCCCGTCGGCGACGGAGAACTGCGCGTCGATCAGCACCGCATCGCGCGCGCCGGCGACCAGGGTCGAGCTGACCTGGAAGATGCCGTCCGCACCCGGGTTGTAGACCTCGGTCGTCAGCGGCGCGGCGGCGGGTTCGGCGGTTGCGGCGGTCGCCGGTGCGGTGGCGACCGGCGCCGCCGGAGGCGCGGGGTTCTCGGCGCAGGCGGCCAGTCCCAGGGCCAGGACGAGCGCGCCCGCCAGCGGCGCGGAGCGGAAAGTGTGCATGGCGAATCCTCGTTATTGGATCTTGGTGAGGGGCGACTGGCCGTTGAAGAAGCTTCCGTCCGGTCGGGTGATGTTGGTGTAGATCGTGCCGCGTGCGAAATCCTCCACGTGCACGACGCTGGTGCGGTCGGCTTCCTGCCAGTAGACGAGGTAGAGGCCTTCGCGCAGCCGCCGGTGCCGGAAGCGGACGGTTTCCACCTGGCCCTGGCCGGGCGGCTGGCGCTTGGTGAAGGTCATCTCGCGATCGGAGTCGAAGCGGATGTCGAAGGCGTTGCCGCCGCCGAAATCGACGGCGTAGGTATGGCCGACGGCCTCGAAGGCCGCAGGCGCGATGTCGGCGGCGGCAACGACGCCGGGCAGCAGGGCCGCGAGCGCCAAAGCGGCCAGAGCGGGAAGACGGCGCGAGAAGGAACCGATCGGACGGACCACGGCAGGTCTCGAAGGAAGGCGGACCTGCACGATAGGCGCAAGAAACGGCACGAAAAACCGCAAAACAGGCGCATGTTTGTTGCCTGAACCGAGCGAATCGGTGGCGAACACCGGTTCCGGGCCGGACGGAGATCCCATGCGCTTTCGTCAACCCGGACGGCTCCCGTCAAGTTGACAGCATCCGGCCCGCTTCCCAGACTGCCGGTTTCGTCCTCATCCGGCCCGCCATGCCAGCTCTCCAAGACGCCAGCGCCCTCGCCCCGCTCCCCGCCCCCTTGCGCCACGACTGGGGACGCGGCGAAGTCGAGGCGCTGTTCGATCTGCCCTTCACCGAACTGCTGTACCGCGCGGCTGCCGTGCACCGGCAGCATTTCGATCCGGCCGAAGTGCAGGTGAGCACGCTGCTGTCGGTGAAGACCGGCGGCTGTCCCGAGGATTGCGCCTACTGTCCGCAGGCGCAGCGCTACCACACCGGGGTCGAGGCGCAGAAGCTGATGAGCACCGAGGCGGTGCTGGAGAAGGCGCGCCAGGCCAAGGCTGCGGGCGCTTCGCGCTTCTGCATGGGCGCGGCCTGGCGCTCGCCCAAGGACCGCGACATTCCGAAGGTCGCGGCGATGATCCGCGAGGTGAAGGCGCTGGGCCTGGAGACCTGCGCCACGCTCGGCATGCTCAGCCAGACGCAGGCCGGCGCGCTGAAGGCCGCCGGCCTGGACTACTACAACCACAACATCGATACCGATCCGGAGTACTACGGATCGATCATCCACACCCGCGAGATGCAGGACCGCCTCGACACGCTCGCCCACGTGCGCGACGCCGGCATGAAGACCTGCTGCGGCGGCATCGTCGGCATGGGCGAATCGCGCCGCCAGCGCGCCGGGCTGCTGCAGACGCTGGCGACGCTGCCGGCGCACCCGGATTCGGTGCCGATCAACCGCCTGGTGCAGGTGGAGGGCACGCCGTTGCACGGCACGACCGAGCTGGATCCGTTCGAGTTCGTGCGCACGATCGCGGTGGCCCGCATCCTGATGCCGCGCTCGATGGTGCGGCTGTCGGCCGGACGCGAGGCGATGAGCGACGAGCTGCAGGCGCTGTGCTTCGCCGCCGGCGCCAACTCGATCTTCTACGGCGAGAAGCTGCTGACCACCGGCAATCCCGACACCGAGCGCGACCAGGCGCTGTTCGCGCGCCTGGGCCTGCGGCCGATGCAGGTCGCGGTGGACGCGGACGGGCACGACCACGCCGGCACGGTGCATGCCGAGATCGTCGAGCCGGCGGCGCGGCCCTGCGCGGCCTGAGCCTGCCGGGCCGTCGCGAGGCGGCCCGAGCCGGGCATCCCGCCGGACCGCTTCCGATCGCGAACGATTCCCCGTCACCGGGGCGATGACACACTGACGCTTTCCGACCGCCCGACCCCGACCCATGCCGCGGCCCGACCTGCACATCCGTATCGCCCAGGCGCGCGCGCAACGCGTCGCCGCCGGCCGCCTGCGCGCGCGGCGCACGGTGACGCGGCGCGACGGCATCCGCTGCGAGGTGCTGGACCCGGACGGCCAGCCGCGCTGGCTGGCCAATTTCTGCAGCAACGACTATCTCGGCCTGTCGCAGCACTTCGCGGTGGTGAACGCGCTGCAGGAGGCGGCTTCGCGCTTCGGTGCCGGCAGCACCGCCTCGGACGTGGTCTGCGGGCATCACGGGCCACACCAGGCGCTGGAGCGCGAGCTGGCCGAATGGCTGGGCGCGCCGCGCGCGCTGCTGTTCGGCGGCGGCTTCCTCGCCAATCTCGCCGTGCTGCAATCGCTGCTGGAAGAGGAGGACGCCTGCGTGCAGGACCGCCTCAACCACGCCAGCCTGATCGACGCCGCGCGCCTGAGCGGCTGCCGCCTGCGCCGCTATCCGCATGCCGATGCCGAAGGCGCGCTGCGCCAGCTGCGCACCCTGCCCGACGGCGCGGCGATGCTGGCCACCGACGGCGTCTTCAGCATGGACGGCGACCTGGCGCCGCTGCGCGAGCTGGCGTTGGTGGCGCGCGCGCAGCACGCGCTGCTGTACGTGGACGACGCGCACGGCGTCGGCGTGCTCGGACCCGAAGGCCGCGGCAGCGTCGCCGCGGCCGAACTGCGCGGCGGCGACGTCCTGCAGCTGGCCACGCTCGGCAAGGCGCTGGGCGGCTACGGCGCGGCGGTGCTCGGCGCCGAGGACGTGATCGGGCACCTGGCCGAGACCGCGCGGCCGCACATCTACACCACCGCGCTGCCGCCCGCGCAGGCGGCGGCGACGCTGGCGGCGGTCCGGCTGGCGCGCAGCGAGCATTGGCGGCGGGACAGATTGCAGGCCGGCATCGCGCAGCTGCGCCGTCTCGCCGCGCTGCACGGATTGGAACTGCTGGCCTCGGACACGCCGATCCAGCCGTTGCTGTGCGGCAGCGACGCGCGCGCCGTGGCGATGGCGCAGGCGCTGGAGGCGCGCGGCTATTGGGTGGCGGCGATCCGTCCGCCCACGGTGCCGGAAGGCCGGGCGCGCCTGCGCATCGCCTTGTCGGCGCTGCATACCACCGCGGACATCGAAGGGCTGGCGGAAGCGCTCGCGCGTGCGTGGGAGGAGACGGGCACGCGCGTCGCGGCATCCTCGATCCAAGCGGCGCATCGCGGCATCGCCCGGCTTCCGGAAGACGATGGCAGCCGAAACTGATCTCGCCCGCCTGCTGGCCGGGCTGCAGGTGCGGGTGCGCGAGGGCGAATACGTGTTCGTCACGCGGACCGGGGACGATGCGGCGCTGGCCGCCTCGGCCCAGGCCTGGCTGCGCGAGGACGAAGGCACGACCTACGTGCTGGCGCGCGAGGCGGCCGACGCGCGGGGGCTGGCTTACGATTTCCGCGCCGCCTGGCTGACTCTGGGCGTGCATTCGGCGCTGCAGGCCGTCGGCCTGACCGCGGCGGTGGCGACGGCGCTGGCCGCGCGCGGCATCGCCTGCAACGTCCTGGCCGCATTCCATCACGACCATCTGCTGGTGCCGGCCGAACGCCGCGACGAGGCGGTGGCGGTGCTCTCCGCGCTGGCCGGAAAGGCGGGCGATCGATGAAGCGCGCGCGCCCGCGCCAGAGCCGTCGTTTCATTGCGGGCGGTCCCGCCACCCCGTCATCTGCCCCGTCATTCCTGCGCAAGCAGGAATCCAGTGCCTTTGCTTTTCGACCCCCAACGTTTGCGGATGTCCGCTTTAGCAGGAATGACGGAGTGAAGATGCGGCGCAGAGAAGAACGGCAGCCATGGCCCACAGAAACACGGCAGCCGGAAACACGGAAGAACGCGCCCCCAGGAATACAACGGCAAGAACGCACCCCATGAAATTCCGGACAATGCCTCGGACATGACCTCCGACCTGTACATCGAGACCCTCGGCGAGGGCCCGCCGCTGGTGCTGCTGCACGGCTGGGCCATGCACGGCGGCGTGTTCGCGCCGCTGGCGGCGCGCCTGCGCGAGCGGCGCACCCTGTATCTGGTCGATCTCCCCGGGCACGGCCGCAGCCGCGACAGCGCGGTGCCGCTGACGCCGGAAGACTGCGCCGCCGCGATCCTGGAGCGCGTGCCCGCCGCGCCCTGGTGCGGCTGGTCGCTGGGCGGACTGGTGGCGCTGCACGCCGCCGCCACCCGTGCCGCGTCGGTCCCGGCGCTGCTGATGCTGTGCGCGAGCCCGCGCTTCGTGCGCGGTGCGGATTGGCGTTACGGCATGTCGCCGGAGATCTTCCGGGATTTCGCCAGCGGGCTGCGCGGCGACTATCGCGGCACGCTGGAGCGCTTCATCGCGCTGGAGGCCTATGGCTCCACCGACGCCAGGGGCGAGCTGCGCGCGCTGCGCGAGGAACTGTTCGCGCGCGGCGAGCCCGCCGCGCACGTGCTCGCCGACGGGCTGGAATTGCTGGAGACCGCCGACCTGCGCGACGCGCTGCCGCGGCTGGCGCAGCCCAGCCTGTGGATCGCGGGCCGCCGCGACCGCCTGGTCGATCCGCGGGCGATGCGCGAGGCCGCGGCGCTGGCGCCGGACGCGCGCTTCGCGCAGGTCGAGCATGGCGGGCATGCGCCATTCCTGACCCATGCCGACGAGGTCGCCGCGCTGATCGGGGATTTCCTGGATGGCGCACCGTCGCCGGAGGCGTCGTGAGCGAGGTTTTCGATCCCCGCCACGTGCGGCGCGCGTTCTCGCGCGCCTCGGCCGGCTACGATGCGGCGGCGACCCTGCAGCACGAGGTCGAGCGGCGCCTGCTGGAATCGCTCGACTACCTGGACGACCGCGTGCCCGACGTCGTGGTCGATCTGGGCTGCGGCCCGGGACGCGCGGCTGCGCACATGCGCAAGCGCTGGCCGCGCGCGCGCGTGCTGGCCCTGGACCTGGCGTTGCCGATGCTGCGCCAGGCGCGTACCGGCGGCGGCTGGAACCTGTCCGTCCTGAATCCGTTGCACAAGCCCATCGACCGCATCAACGCCGACGCGCGCGCCCTGCCGCTGGCCGAGAACAGCGTCGACGTGCTGTTCTGCAACCTGTGCCTGCAATGGGTCGAGGATCTGCCTGCCGCGTTCGCCGGCTTCCGCCGCGTGCTCAAGCCGGACGGACTGCTGCTGTGCTCCACCTTCGGCCCGGAGACGCTGGGCGAATTGCGCGAAGCCTTCGCGCTCGCCGACGCGGCGCCGCACGTCAGCCCGTTCGCCGGCATCGCCGAGTTCGGCGACGCGCTGATGCATGCCGGCTTCCGCAACCCGGTGCTCGACCGCGACGTGTTCACCAGCGGCTACGACGACCTGCCGGCGCTGATGCGCGAGCTGCGCGCCATCGGCGCCACCAATGCGCTGACCGCGCGCCGCCACACGCTCACCGGCAAGTCGCGTTTCGCCCGCGCGGCGGCGGCCTACGAGCCGATGCGCGGCGGCGACGGCCGCCTGCCCGCCACCTGGGAGGTGATCTACGCCCAGGCCTGGGCGCCGCAGCCGGGCGCGCCGATCCGCGAGGGCGGTTTCGACGTGGTCTCGGTGCCGGCGGCCTCGATCCCGGTGCGGCGGCGCTGAGGCTCGCGCGGGGGCCGGCCCGCTCAGGGAGCGTTGCGGGACAGCCACTAGACTGGCCGCAATGCCGATCCGCTCCGCCCGAATGGCCCATCCCATGCGTCCACTCCGTCCGCGCGCGCTGCTGCTCGCGCTCTGCCTGGCGCCGGCCCCGGTGCTCGCGCAGGACTACGTCGTCGACCTCTCGCAGATCGATCCGGCCGCGATCCTCGCCAGCGCCGGCGACGTACTGATGCGCGCGCCCGACGCCGCCATCGACGACCTGTTCCAGGCCGCGCACCGCGCCTCGCAAACGCCGCGCGATGCCGCCACGCTGTGCGCGCTGTTCGATCCGCATGCCGACCGCAGCTTCGAGGCGCTGGCCGCCACCGCCAACCGGCTCGGGCCGGACAGCCGCCAGCGCTTCGGCACCGCGCTGCTGAACATCGCCGCTGCCGGCGCGCAGTCGCCGCGCCAGCCCTTCGACGCCGCCGCCGCCACCAAGACGCTGAAGCAGGCCGGCGTCACCGCGATGCTGCTGCACGACGATTTCATGCTCGGCATGACTGCCAGCGGCGCCGATGCCGCCAGCCGCGACGCGCGCTGCCGCTCCTTCGGCTGGATGCTCGATGCGCTCAAGGACGTCCCGCTGGCGCAGCGCGCGGCCGCCACGCGGCTGATGCTCAACGAAGGCCTGCAGCAGCTGGGGCCGCGCTAGGTTCTCGTTTCCGAGAACAGGTCGCGGTGGAAGAAGTACACCTCGCGCAGCAGGAACTGCAGGCGCGGGCGGAAACTGCGAAAGCGGGTGCTGGGCGTGGGCGAGCCCAGCGCGTCGATGCCCAGTTCGCGGCACAGGCGCAGGGCGCGCGCCATGTGCAGCGGATCGCTGACCACGATGACCCGGCCCAGGCCGCGCTCGCGCAGCAGGGCGCGCGCTTCCACCAGGTTGGCGTAGGTGGTGCGCGAGCGGGTCTCGATCAGGATGGCCTGCGCCGGCACGCCGTGCTTGATGGCGTAGCGGCGCGAGACCTGCGATTCGGAGAAGCGCGCGCCGGTGCCGAAGCCGCCGGTGAAGATCAGCGTGCCGGCATTGCCGGCGCGGTACAGCGCGATGCCGTGGTCGATGCGCGAGGCCAGCACAGGCGAGGGCACGGCGTCGTAGGCGGCCGCGCCCAGCACCACGATGGCGTCGGCGCGCACGCCGGCGTCGGCGGCCTGGTCGCGTTCGCCCACCCACAGAATCCAGGCGGCCACGCCCGCCAGCCACAGCGCGACAAGCGCCAGCAGCCTGAACAGCGCGCCGAACAGGCGGCGGGCGAACGCGCGCCGCGCCCTCATGCCGCGGCGGACGGCCAGGGCAGGGCGTCGAGATCGACGTTGCCGCCCGAGAGGATCACGCCGACGCGCTGGCCGGCGAAGCGCTCGCGCTGCGCCAGGATCGCCGCCAGCGCGATCGCCGAGGAGGGCTCCACCACCTGCTTGGTGCGTTGCCAGAGCAGGCGCATCGCCGCGACGGTAGCGGCGTCCTCGACGACCAGCACTTCCACGTCCGGCGCCCGCGCGGTCGCCGACAGCAGCGCGAAATTCGGCGCGCCGAGCGTGCCGCGCAGACCGTCGCAAATGGTGTCGGGCACGAAGTCGGTCACCCGCTCGCCCGCGCGCAGCGAGGCCGCGGCGTCGGCGGCGCCGGCCGGCTCGGCGAGGAACAGGCGCGTGCGCGGCGAGACCGCGGCCAGCGCCAGCGCGGTGCCCGAGGCGAGGCCGCCGCCGCCCACCGGCACCACCAGCGCATCGAGCGTGTCCGCCGACCCGGCGGCCTGCAGCAGTTCCAGCGCGGCCGTGCCCTGCCCGGCGATCACCCGCGCATCGGTATAGGGATGCACCAGCTCGGCGCCCGTCTCGGCCTGCACCCGCGCGCAGGCGGCCTCGCGCGCGGCGATGCCCGGCGCGCAGCGGTGCAGGATCGCGCCGTAGGCCTGGATCGCCGCCAGCTTGGCCTGCACCGCGCCCTCGGGCACGACCACGTGGCAGGCGATGCCGCGGGTGCGCGCGGCCAGCGCCAGCGCGCCGCCGTGGTTGCCCGAGGAGTGCGTGACCACGCCGCGCGCGGCCTGCGCATCGGACAGCGACCACACCGCATTGCAGGCGCCGCGGAACTTGAACGCACCGGCGCGCTGCAGGTGCTCGGCCTTCAGCAGCACGGTGGCGCCGACGACGGCGTCGAGCGAGGCGCTGCGCAGGACCGGCGTGACGTGCGCGAAGGCGGCGATGCGCGCGGCCGCCGCGAGCAGGTGGGGGTAGGCGAGGTCGCTGGCTTGCATGGGCGCAGCTTGGGGCGCGCGCGGCCGTCGTGTCCAGCGCATCGGGCGGCGCGGGGCGCGCGGATGAACCGCGCCCGCGCGAAACCCTCGCCGTCCGCAACACCGCGTTCCAGGGCGGTGCTTTTCCGGCGCAATTAAGCACGGATTCAAAGCAGGAAGACGATGCTGGCCTCGGTTATCCACAGGGGCTGGACCATGCTTCGCCGATTCGCACTCGCACTGGTGGCCGCCGCCGCGCTCAGCGGCTGTGTCACCGACTACGGCTATCGCAGCGGCGCCGGCGACTACTACTACGGCCGGCCTTCGGTCGAGTACTACGGCTACGACGACTATTACGGCGTGCCCTACGGCAGCATCGGCTACGGCTACTATGGGCGCGGCTACGGATACGGCTACCCCTCCTACTACGGCAATTACAGCTACCCGTACTACGGCTATCCGCCCTATTACTGGCGCCCCTACCGGCCGCATCGCCCGCACCGGCCGCATCGTCCGGACCCGCCCCCGGTGACCTCGCGTCCGGGGCCGATCATGAGCACCCCGCTGCCGCCCCGGCGCGGCCAGCCGCCGATGCGCGGCTATCCGCCCAGCTCCTCGGGTCAGCTGCCGCCGCGGATGCGGCCCCCGGGGACCCCGGCGCGGCCGGGCAATCCCGCCCTGCGCCCGTCCCCGATCATCTCGCGCCCCTCGCCCTGGCGGGGCGGGGAGCGCCCGCCGGCGGCCCGTCCGCCGTCTCCGGGCAACATCAGCCGCCCGCCGCCGATGAGCTCGCCGCCGCGCGCGATCCCGCGCCCGCCGCCGATGTCCCGCCCGCAGCCCCCGCCCAGGGCGCCCAGAATGCCAGTCCGCGACAATCGTCGCGAACTGGAGCGCTGATAGC
This sequence comes from Luteimonas aquatica, assembly GCF_022662575.1. Classification (GTDB taxonomy): domain Bacteria; phylum Pseudomonadota; class Gammaproteobacteria; order Xanthomonadales; family Xanthomonadaceae; genus Luteimonas; species Luteimonas aquatica. Next base: position 226,544 of record NZ_JALBFU010000004.1, read on the forward strand.
GCTTGCTTCCCCGGCCGGATGGCCGCAAGCTACGCATGTGTGACCGACAGCGTCGGGTTTGGACGCAATCGGTTCAACCTATGTCGACTCCCGGCGGGGTAATCCGGATCCCCCCTGTTCCGCTCCTCGCCGGGCGTCGGCACCTTCCCCGGACCGGGGGCCCAGGGCCCCTGCGTGGGTTTTGCGCGTAGCCGACCCCTTGCCACCGGGCCGCGCGCAAAGAAAAGGGGCCGAATGTCCCCCGACATTCGGCCCCCGTGGCTACCCCGATGTGCGCGTGGTCGGCCCTGTTCCATTCCCGACCAGCGCCCCCTTGTGCGCTTGCCACACCGGGTGCACCTGATAGGCATGCAGAAAGCGTGCCAACCCTGCCCCCGGCGCATCCGCCGGACGCGAAGCGACTAGAATTTCGCCGCGGCCGACCGGCCCGCCGTTGCGACCTGCGAACATGAACAGCTCTTTCCACCACTACGACGTCANGATAGGCATGCAGAAAGCGTGCCAACCCTGCCCCCGGCGCATCCGCCGGACGCGAAGCGACTAGAATTTCGCCGCGGCCGACCGGCCCGCCGTTGCGACCTGCGAACATGAACAGCTCTTTCCACCACTACGACGTCATCGTGGTCGGCGGCGGCCACGCCGGCACCGAAGCCGCGCTCGCGGCCGCGCGCGCCGGCAGCCGGACCCTGCTGCTGACCCACAACATCGAAACGGTCGGCGCGATGAGCTGCAACCCGGCCATCGGCGGCATCGGCAAGGGGCATCTGGTCAAGGAGATCGACGCGCTCGGCGGCGTCATGGCGCGCGCCGCCGATGCCGCCGGCATCCAGTGGCGGCGCCTGAACGCCTCCAAGGGTCCGGCCGTGCGCGCCACGCGCTGCCAGGCCGACCGCGCGCTGTATCGCGCCTACATCCGCCGCGCGGTGGAGTCGCAGCCCAACCTCACCATCTTCCAGTCGGCGGTCGACGACCTGCTGATTCAAAACGGCACGGGCGAAGGCGACCTCGTGCGCGGCGTCGTCACCCAGACCGGGCTGCGCTTCGAGGCGCCCGCCGTGGTGCTCACCGCCGGCACCTTCCTCGCCGGCAAGATCCATATCGGCGAGACCCAGTACGCCGCCGGCCGTGCCGGCGATCCGCCGGCCACGACGCTGGCCGCGCGCCTGCGCGAGCGCCCGTTCGCGGTCGACCGCCTGAAGACCGGCACGCCGCCGCGCATCGACGGCCGCAGCCTGGACTATTCGGCGATGGCCGAGCAGCCCGGCGACGATCCGCGTCCGGTGTTCTCCTTCCTCGGTTCGGCCGCCGACCATCCGCGCCAGGTCTCGTGCTGGATCACCCATACCACCGAGCGCACCCACGCCATCATCCGCGAGGCCCTGCACCGCTCGCCGCTGTACAGCGGCCAGATCGAGGGCATCGGCCCGCGCTACTGCCCCTCGATCGAGGACAAGGTGGTGCGCTTCGCCGAGAAGGCCAGCCATCAGATCTTCGTCGAGCCCGAAGGCCTGGACGTGACGGAGATCTATCCCAACGGCATCTCCACCTCGCTGCCGTTCGACGTGCAGCTCGAGCTGGTGCGCTCGATCCGCGGCTTCGAGCATGCGCACCTGACCCGCGCCGGCTACGCCATCGAGTACGACTTCTTCGATCCGCGCGGGCTGAAGGCCTCGCTGGAGACCAAGGCGGTGCGCGGGCTGTTCTTCGCCGGCCAGATCAACGGCACCACCGGCTACGAGGAGGCCGCCGCCCAGGGCCTGATCGCCGGCCTGAACGCCGCGCGCCAGGTGCAGGAGAAGGACGCCTGGTCGCCGCGCCGCGACCAGGCCTACATCGGCGTGCTGATCGACGACCTGATCACCCACGGCACCAACGAGCCGTATCGCATGTTCACCTCGCGCGCCGAGTACCGCCTGCAGCTGCGCGAGGACAATGCCGATCTGCGCCTGACCGAGATCGGGCGCGAACTCGATCTGGTCGACGAGGCGCGCTGGACGGCCTTCGCGCGCAAGCGCGACGCCGTCGCCGCCGAGACGCAGCGCCTGCGCGGACTGTGGGCGGCGCCGAACAATGCCGCCGGCCGCGAGGCGGTGGCCACGCTCGGCATCGAGCTCAGCCGCGAGAGCAGCGCCATCGACCTGCTGCGCCGTCCGGAGCTGGACTACGCCAGGCTGGCGCGCGTGGGCGCGTTCGCGCCGCCCGCGCCGGTGGACGCCGAGGTCGCCGAGCAGGTGGAGATCGAGGCCAAGTATTCGGGCTACCTGGCCCGCCAGCGCGAGGAGATCGCGCGCCAGCAGCGCCACGAGGACACCGCGATCCCGGCGGAATTCGACTACGCGCGGGTCCGCGGCCTGTCGGCGGAGGCGCAGCAGAAGCTCGAACGCGTGCGCCCGCAGACCGTCGGCCAGGCGCAGCGCATCCCGGGGATGACGCCGGCGGCGGTGTCGCTGCTGCTGGTGCACCTGACCCGCGCCAGACGCACGCGCGTGGCATGAGCGCTCCGGCCGGCTTCGATCTCGTTCATCCCATCGCCGCCGAAAAACGCGAGGCCGTACTGGCGGCCTTGCGCGAAATCGAGCGGACGCGCGAGGTGCGTGTGCTGTTTGCCTGCGAATCGGGCAGCCGGGGATGGGGATTTTCTTCTCCCGACAGCGGCTACGACGCGCGCTTCGTCTATGCGCACCGTGCCGACTGGTACCTCACGGTCAACGAGAGGACGGGGCCCGGCCAGCCGCAGCGCGATGTCATCGACCTGCCGATCGATGGCGACCTGGATGTCAGCGGCTGGGATTTGCGCAAGGCGCTGAGGTTGCTGTCGAAAGCCAATCCCACGCTGGGGAATGGCTGCGCTCGCCGATCGTTTACCGCCAGGAGAAGGCTTGGGCGGAGGGATTGAAGCATCTTGCGGAACGCTTCTACTCGCCCCTGGGAGCCTGGCATCACTATCTGAGCATGGCCAAGGGCAATTTTCGCGGCTATCTGCGCGGAGAGCAGGTGCGCACGAAGAAATACCTGTACGTGCTGCGTCCGTTGCTGGCCTGTCTGTGGATACAACGCTTTCCCGAACCGCCGCCGATGGCCTTCGAATTGCTGCTGGAGCGGTTGCTCCCGTCCGGGACATTGCGAAAGGCCATCGATGGTTGTTGGACGTGAAGCGGCGCAGCGCGGAAACAGGTGATGGTCCGCGTGTTCGGCTGATCAGCGAGTTCATCGAAGAAACCCTTCAGGTTCTGGAATCGGATTCGCCCATGCTGGATGGGGCCGCCGGCCGTCCTGAAGAGCTGGATGCTTTCCTGCGCCAGGTATTGCTCGACTGAAACCGATCCCTGGCAGGGTTTTCGCCGTGCCAGGGATCAGCGGACGCTTCAACAGACCACGGTCTCGGGATCAGCGCGCTGGTTCGCCGATCTTGGACACGAAGGCATGCACGCCTCCCACGTTCGGCGGCGTCGACTGGAAGGGGCTTGCCAGCGGGAAGTCCGCCGAGCTGGTCGCTCCCGCGACATACATGTTGCTGGCGCTGTCCAAGGCCAAACGGACGCCGACGAGCTCCGAACCGCTGCCGCCAAGCGGCGTGGAGAAGAGCAGGCGTCCCCCGGACGGGCTCAGCTTCGCGACGAAGGCGTCGTCGACATGCAAAGGCTGCAACGCCCCGACGGTGGGGAAGTCGGGTGACTTGGTCGTCCCGGCCAGATAGGCGTTGCCGCCTGCATCGACGGCGACGGCATTGGCCTCGTCGGTGTTGCCGCCGCCCAGGTAGGTCGAATAGAACACGTTCTTGCCGGAGACGTCGAATTTCGCGATGAACGCATCCCTGCACCTGGCTTGGTTGTCGCAAGTAAGTTGCGCCTGCAGCGGGCTGCGCACGGGGAAATCGGTTGCATTGGTGGTGCCGGCGACGTAGGCGCGACCGTAGGCGTCCACGGCGATTGCGTTTGCGTACTCGCTGGCATAGCCGCTGCCTTCCTCGTGATCGGTGGCGCCGCCCCAATAGGTGGAGTAGATCAGCGCGCTGCCGTCATGCCGCAGTTTGGCCACGAACGCGTCCGTCTCGCCGGCGAATTCGGGTTGCCGGGGGTTGGCGACGGGAAGGTCGTCGGACGTCGTAATGCCGACGATGTGAGCACGGCCCCCGGAATCGAGCGCCAAATCGTTGACGTGATCGAAACCCGAGCCGCCAAAGTAGGTGGAATACACCACGTTTCGGCCAGTCGGCGTCAACATCGCGACAAAACCGTCCTCGCCTCCGCCCGGGTTCGGCTGCAGCGCATTTTTCGTGGGGAAGTTCCCGTATGTCCATCCCGCGACGTGGATATTGCCGTAGCCGTCCTGTGCCAGGGCTTCGATGCGATCGAGGGAAGGACCTCCGAAGTAGGTGGAGAACAGCAGCCGTTGTCCATCTGCGCGAAGCTGCGCCACGAACCCGTCGTACGATCCGGCGCGGTTCGGTTGCATGGCGTTCGCCGTCGGAAAATCGTTCGACACCGTGTAGCCGGCGATCGATACGGTGCCGTCGGCGGCGACGGAAAGTCCCGTCGGGATGTCGTAATCGCTTCCGCCAAGATACGTGGAGTAGAGCAATGTCTGGCCGTCGGCGCTGAGCTTGGTGAGGAAAAGATCGGGGTTCCTGGGATCGCCTTGGCGTTGGCCTTGAAGGGGCTGCCAGAGCGGAAAGTCGGTCGATTGCGTATACCCCGCCAGGTACATGTTGCCAGCGCCGTCGACGCGGATGTCCGTGGCCGCGTCGTAGCCGTTGCCGCCGAGATAGCTCGAGTAGAGCAGGACGGGATCGATGGTGAGCGGTTGCCCGGTGTCGTATGAGGCGACTTCGAACCCGATGAGCGGGATGCGGTGGTTGCCGGGATTGGGCTTGAGTACGAAACGGCCGGCGATCTCGCGGCGGCTGCCGCCGATGTCCTGGTAGATCGATGGACGGCGCTGGACCAGGTCGCCGGTCGCCGTGCGGATCACCAGGTTGCCTTCGCCGTCCAGGTGGATCGCCTCGGCGCCGCGGTAGTCGAGGCGGATCCGTGCGGGATCGGCGCCTGGCGCGACGACGAAATCGTATTCGAGCTGCTGCTGGTTGCCGTAGAACACCAAGTCCACGCCGGGATAGACCTCGCTGTAACGCAATCGGGCGTACTGGGCGACGCCGGTCCTCCACTGTGCGGGATCGTTGCCGATGAAATATTGGCTGGTGCCGGACAGGCGCTGCTCGCCTCGCACCCTAAGGTCGGTGCGGGCGTCGAACAGGCTCGCGCGGAGAACGGCCTCGGATCCGGCCGACGCCGGTTGCCGCGATTCGGATGGCCGTCCTTTTTGTACGCGGCTGGTGGCGGCCGGAAGGCCGAAGACCGCTTCGTCGTCGGTGAAGAACAGGGCGTAGCCGGCGCCGCGGGCCAGGTAGCGCACGCGCGGATCGCTCTGGCCGGTGTTGGCCTCGAAATGCAGCGGCAGCTTGCCGAAGGCCTCGGCCGACCTGGATCGGTCGGGAGACGTCGATGCGGGAGAGGCGAGGCTGGCGAACAGCCCCAGCGCGGCGAGCAGGACACAGGCGGTGCGTTTCATGACGGACTCTCGTGTGAAGGATGCCCCCTGCGTGGATATGGATGTACGAGAGACTAGCTCCCCGAACCGCGCATCGCGTTATGGGGAAATGAAGGCGCCAATAGCACGGACGAATCTGCGACCACGCAACGATTATGGCTGCGGCGGTCGTCGCGGTTTCGGGCATTCGCGCGAAGCGACAGCGCACGGAAACGATCGCGCCCGGCGCGTGCCGGGCGCGCGAGGCGCATCGGGCGCTATTTCGCGCGGCTAGGAACCGCCGCGCGCCTTGGCGAAGGCGTCGGCCAGCGCGCTGTTGAACGCCGGCTGCGCCGGACGCGGCTGCGGCGCGCTCTGGCGTGGACGGGCATCGCGGCCGCGGCCGTCGCCGCCCGCGCGCGGCGCATTGCGTGCCTCGCGCGGCGCCGGCGCGTCGTCCAGGCGGCGGGTGAGGGCGATGCGCTTGCGCGCCACGTCCACCTCCAGCACCTTCACCTTGACGATGTCGCCCGCCTTCACCACCTCGCGCGGGTCCTTCACGTACTTCTCGGACAGCGCGGAGATGTGGATCAGGCCGTCCTGGTGCACGCCGATGTCGACGAAGGCGCCGAAGGCGGCGACATTGCTGACCACGCCTTCCAGGACCATGCCCTCGCGCAGGTCCTTGATGTCCTCCACGCCTTCGGCGAAGCGCGCGGCCTTGAATTCCGGGCGCGGATCGCGGCCGGGCTTCTCCAGTTCCTTGAGGATGTCGCGCACGGTGGGCACGCCGAAGCGTTCGTCGGTGAACTGTTCGGGCTTGAGGCTGCGCACGAAGGGGGCGTCGCCGATGAGCTGCTTCACCTCGCGGCCGCTGCTGGCCAGGATGCGCTCGACCACCGGATAGGCTTCCGGATGCACGGCGGAGGCGTCCAGCGGCTGCTCGCCGCCCTCGATGCGCAGGAAGCCGGCGCACTGCTCGAAGGTCTTCTCGCCCAGGCGCGGCACCTTGAGCAGGTCCCTGCGCGACTTGAACGGGCCGTTGGCGTCGCGATGCACAATGATATTTTCGGCCACCGACGCCGACAGGCCGGACACGCGCGCCAGCAGTGCGCCGGAGGCGGTGTTGACGTGCACGCCCACCGCGTTCACGCAGTCCTCGACCTTGGCATCGAGCGCGCGCGCCAGGCGGTACTGGTCGACGTCGTGCTGGTACTGGCCGACGCCGATCGCCTTGGGCTCGATCTTGACCAGCTCCGCCAGCGGATCCTGCAGGCGGCGCGCGATCGACACCGCGCCGCGCAGGGAGACGTCGAGGCCGGGAAATTCCCTGGCCGCCAGCTCGGAGGCCGAATATACCGACGCGCCGGCCTCGCTGACCACGATCTTCTGCAGCTTCAGTTCGGGGCTGGCCTTGATGAGTTCGCCGGCGAGCTTGTCGGTCTCGCGGCTGGCGGTGCCGTTGCCGATGGCGATCAGCTGCACCTGGTGCCTGGCGCACAGCGCCTTGAGCGTGTGCAGCGACTGGTCCCACTGCCGCCTGGGTTCGTGCGGATAGATGGTCTCGGTGGCCAGCAGCTTGCCGGTGGCATCGACCACGGCGATCTTGCAGCCGGTGCGGATGCCGGGATCCAGGCCGAGCACGGTCTTCGGGCCGGCGGGCGCGGCCAGCAGCAGGTCCTTGAGGTTCTCGCCGAACACGGCGATCGCTTCGGCCTCGGCCTTCTCGCGCGCCTGCGCGAACAGATCGATGCTCAGGTGCAGGTGCAGCCGCGCCTTCCACGCCAGGCGGCAGGCGGTCTTCAGCCACGCGTCGGCGGCACGGCCGCGGTCCTCGATGCCGGCATGGCGGGCGACGCGGCCCTCGGCGAGCAGGTGTCCGGCGTCCGCGTCGGCCCCCGGGTCGAGATCGACCTGCAGGAATTCCTCGCGGCGCCCGCGCAGCAGCGCGAGCAGGCGATGCGAGGGGATCCTGGCCAGCGGTTCGGCATGGTCGAAGTAGTCGCGGAACTTCTCGCCCTCGGCCTGCTTGCCCTCGACCACGCGCGCGCGCACCAGGCCGGCCTCGGCCAGCCAGCCGCGCAGCTCGCCGATCAGCGCGGCGTCCTCGCCCCAGCGTTCGATCAGGATCGCGCGCGCGCCTTCCAGCGCGGCCTTGGCGTCGGCCACGCCCTTCCCGGCATCGACATAGCCGGCGGCCAGGGCCTCGGGCGCCTGGGTCGGGTCGGCGAGCAGTCCGTCGGCCAGCGGCTCGAGCCCGGCCTCGCGCGCGATCTGCGCGCGCGTGCGGCGCTTCTGCTTGTACGGCAGGTACAGGTCCTCCAGGCGCGCCTTGCTGTCGGCCGCTTCGATCTCGCCGCGCAGTGCCTCGGTCAGCTTGCCCTGCTCCTGGATGCTGGAGAGGATCGCCCGGCGCCGCTCCTCCAGTTCGCGCAGATAGGTCAGGCGGGTTTCCAGCGTGCGCAGCTGCGTGTCGTCGAGGCCGCCGGTGACTTCCTTGCGGTAGCGGGCGATGAAGGGCACCGACGCGCCCTCGTCCAGCAGCGCGATGGCGGCGGCGGCCTGTTCGGCGCGTGCGCCGATTTCCTCGGCGATGGCGAGCGCGATCTTGCGCGTCAGCGCGGCGGCGTCTTGGCCAGCATGGTTGTCCTGCATTGCATCCGTCGTCTGTGCGGCCCATCGCCGCGAGCCGGCGATTGTCGCAATGCGACGCGGCGCACGAAAGCCATTGACAAATGCACGACCGGCCTGCTGGCCGTGACCGAATCAGCGCTTGATGGAGCGCACGTCCACTTCGATCGGGCCTTGCGGGGGAAGCAGCGCCTCCACCAATGCAGGCTCGGTCATCCTGCGGATCACGTGAAAGCGCAGGCGCGTGACATCGCTTTCCTTGTGAAGGGCGGGGGGGGCGTAGTTCCCGCCACGGGCCTGGATCAGGCCGATCGAGAGCTTGTCGTCGTCGGTCACCACGCGCCCGTTCGTCTCGCCGATGAAGCGGGCGACCACTTGCGCCCACCATTCGGCGTCCTGGCCGCTGCCGCAGGCGCGCAGAATCTGTGCGCTGGCTTCGCGCCCGTCCTGGCTGCCGACGAGCTGTCCTTCCGGCAGTGCCGCATAGGTCAGCACGCCGGCATCCGGCAAGGCGGTATTGCTGGCGCGATAGATCGTGCAGCCGTCGGTCGACAGTTGCGTATCTGTCGAAACCACCGTGTCGGAGGGATTCCAGTGGTAACGCTGACCGGCTTCGGCCACGATCTTCTGGTGCAGTGCGCTGTTCTGAGTCATGTCCGCGAGTCCTTTGCCGCAGGCCATCGTCGTGGTGGACGCTATCACAATCGCTGCGATACCGCGGAGTTTTCCGGGTTGAACGCTTGGTTTCATCGCCGCTTGCCTTGGCTCAGCTGTTGTCGGTATTTCCCTGAGGCCGCGCATCGGGTGGGATCGGCCCCGATGGCTGTCCGGGCTGCTCCGGCGGATTCCAAGAACCGGGATCGCTGAGCACCTGCTGGTAGTTGGCGACGGTGACATTGACGCCAGTCAGACGCGAAAGCTCGGCGCAGATCAGCGCGGCCTGGGTCGGATCCTCCATGGCGCCAGTGACGTCGCCGGTCACGTTGCCGGCATTGTCGCGCGAAATGCCCCAAGAGGCATAAGCGTAAATCCCGTTGGGATCGAGGAGGCCGCGCCAGGTGGCTGCGGCTTCCTGGCGGGTCATGGGCTGGCCGCTCTCCGCCTCGTTGCCGGTCACGTAGGCCTGATACTCCTTGTCTAGGTACTCGTAGGTGGTGGCCACGTGTACGTCGTCGATGGCGTGGTTGATCTCATGCGACAGCGCGTTCACCGCCTGCCACTCCGCGCTGGTGCCCGCCGTGATGGGATCGTTGTTGGCGAGCACGTCGGCGCTGTTCATCGAAACCAGTTTGGTGCCCGGATTGGAATGCGCGCCGACGCCGGGTGCCTGCGCGGTCCATTCCATCGAATAGCCTTGGTTGGGGTCCAGCAATTTTTCCAACGTATTGTCGAGCGTGGTGCGGTCCCCGCCATTGTCGTAGACCGACATGTGGGCGATGGTCTTCAGTGATCGCTGCATGTCGCCAAGCGACATGTTCTGAAACCAGTCCAGGGCCGCAAGCCGCTCGAGATTGGATATCGCGCGCGAGTCGGGGTAGTTGCGCACTTGGCTCAGTGTCGCGGTCTGCGCGTCCGGCGAGAGCTTCTGGAAGCCATCGCTGGCGATCAGCGAGCGAATGGAGCCCGGCAGGTCGGTGTCGCCAGGCTCGCGATTGGCCAGCGCCTCGGTGATCAGGCGCTGGTCGGAAAGCGGAAGGGCATCGAACTGCGGGGAATTCAGCAGCGCGAATTCCTCCAGTTTGGCATTCTTGCCGGCGGCGTCCATGTTCTGGAAGGCGGGGTCGCGCAACAACTGCAGCAGGTCGGCGGAGACGGCGCTGTCGCCGTTGGCGTTGCGCACGATCTCGGCGATCAGGGCCTGGTCCGGCACGCAGGGAAGCAGGCCGAATTCGTCGGAATTGTAAATCTGCGCCGCGTTGGCGAAGTCTTCGGCCGACATGCCCTGCACCAGGGCATTGAAGGCCGAGGCGTCGCCGGTGAATCCCTGGCGCATCAACATCAGCGCGTCCTTGACCGTCTGCGGAACGCCGGGATCCCGGAGCGCGGCGTCGATGTCCTCGACGCTGGCGAAGCCGTCACGGCCGCCGCGCCCGCTGGCGGTGTCCAGCAATTGCCGTTCGAACGTGCCGCCGGAGATCGCATCCATCGCCGCGTCGATGTCCTCGCGGCCGATGGTGCCATCGACGCTTCCATGGCCGGCGCCCACGTCGAGCGCGCTGCGCGCCGCTCGGCTGTCCAGCAGGAATCGTGCAGCCTCCACCTCCTCGGACGAGAAGCGGCCGTCGGCGTTGTCGGCCACCGTGCGGAGATCGTCCTCGCTGATCTTCCCGTCAGCCTTGTTCTGATCGTTTTGACGGGCGGTATCAAAATCGACGAAATTGTTGTGAACGACCTGCGTGGCCCGGGTGGCGTCGATGGCCATGACCTGCTCCTTCAGTTGCGCTGGCCCTAGTGGCGTAGCGATGACGACAGTAGGTCTCGCTGGCGGCGACTCCAATCCTGGCAAACCCTAGGTGGCCTGGCGACATTCAGCGTCCCGACAGTGAATTCCCGCCGGGTAATCCCTAGGCGTAGCGGCTACAGGTCGCGCACGACCTGTTTGTCATGCATCACCGGGCGTTTCCAGGGCAGCGGCAAGCTGAACAGCATCAATGCCAGCCAGGCGAGCCGGCTCGACCAGCTTTCGCGGTCGGGTGGCCGAAGTCCGGGCGCAGCGCCATCGTCCCCGGCTGGTGCGTCCTCGCCCAGCGCATATTCTCCGGCGTCCATGGCGCGCAGCACGGCGCGGGCGCGCTCGGCGTGGATGTCGAGCACGCGCAGCTTCACGCCGCCCACCGCCAGGCGCCACTCCCAGTTGGCGCAGGCCAGGTGCTCGTCGTCCAGATGCGCCTGGATGCCTTCCGACAACAGCCGCCCGCGCGCCAGGTGCGCCTCGATCGGGTCGATGTAATGGGCGACGGTGGTGAACATGCGCTCGGCCTGGCACCGGATCAACGCCGCCTAGAGTACGCTTGCGGACATGAAAAAGACCCTAGCCGCGGCGCTCGCCACCGCCCTCGCGCTGGCCGGCTGCCAGAAACTCGAACCGCCCGCCAGCCGCACCGAGGCCGGCGGCGATACGGTGACCGAATGGCGCCTGCCGGCGGCGGCCGGCGCGTCCGAGCCGGACCTGTTCCTGGCGCCGGACGGGCGCCTGCTGCTGAGCTGGGTCAAGCCCTTCGACAAGTCGCGCCACGCGTTGCAGTTCACCACCTACGACCGCAACGGCCAATGGCAGTGGGCGCCCAAGACCATCGCCGTGGGCGCGTCGATGCTGGTGAACTGGGCCGATACGCCGCATATCGCCGCCACCGCCGACGGCGCACTGTGGGCGCACTGGCTGCAGAAGACGCGCGGCGCCGGCGAGCAGGGCGAAGGGCACGCCTACGACGTCATCGTGGCGCGCTCGTCCGACGACGGCATGATCTGGAGCGATCCGATCCGCGCCCACGACGACGGCAAGGCGGTCGAGCACGGTTTCGTCTCGTTCTGGCCGGCGGCGCGCGACCGCCTGGGCATCGCCTGGCTGACGGGCCGAGACATGGGCCCCGACGCGGAGCACGCGGGCCATGCGCAGGGCGGCGGCGCGACCTCGCTGCACGCCGCCACGCTGGATGCGACGCCGAGCGTGCAGGAAACCGCCGAGGTCGACGCCATGGTCTGCGATTGCTGCGGCACCGACGTGGCGGTGACCGCGCGCGGCCCGCTGCTGGTGTACCGCGACCGCACCGCCGAGGAAATCCGCGACATCCATGCCACCCGCTTCGACGGCGGCGCCTGGCGCGCGCCGCAGGCCGTGCATGCTGACGGCTGGAAGATGGCGGCCTGTCCGGTGAACGGGCCGGCGGTGGCCGCCGCCGGCGAGCAGGCGGTGGTGGCTTGGTTCAGCGCCGCCAACGATGCGCCACTGCTGCAGATCGCCCGCAGCCAGGACGCCGGCGACAGCTTCGCCGCGCCGGTCACGGTGGACAAGGGCGAGGCGGTGCAGGGCCGCGTCGACGTCGCGCTCGACGGCAAGCATGTCTGGGTGGCCTGGCTGCGCGAGGACGCCAAGGGGCAGTCGCTGTGGCTGGCGCGCTATGCGGCCGATCTGTCGCGCGAGCAGGCGCGCATCGAGATCGCCAGGCTGCAGGGGCGCGGGCGCGCCACCGGCTTCCCGAAACTCGTCCTGCGCGAGGGCGAAGCCTTCCTGGTCTGGACCGATATCGCCGACGGCGTGCCGCGGCTGCAGGGCGCGCGCATCAAGGCGGGACAGTAGCCCACCTCGGGCGGACCGCCATCGTGGTCCGGAGGCCTGCGACGCCTCTGCCGCCGCGGGTCCCGCTCAGGCGAGCGCGACCTTCATGCCCAGGAAGCGCGCATAGTCGCGCGCCGCGCCGCGCACGCCGTCCAGCTCGGTTTTTCGCAGTGCGCGCAGCGCCTGCAGCGTCAGCGTCGCGCCATGCCTGTCCAGCGCGCGCTTCCACAGCGCGGCGACGCGGCCGTCGGCGACGACGCTGGCGTTGACCAGTCCGTTGATGCCGATCACCAGGCGGTTGCTGGCCGGATCGACCGCGGCGCTGCGGTCCTTGTAGGAGACCAGGTACTCGTCGAAGGGCGGCAGCAGGAACTGGCGCCTGCCCGCCTTGGCGAGCGATGCGGGCTCGCTCTCGCGCGCACGCCAGTGCGGGCGGCCCTCGTAGCTGTCCTGCGCCAGGCGGTCGGCGATCATCGCCACGCCCGCCTGCGCGTCCTTCACCGTCAGTCCCGACCACCAGGCGAAATCCTGCGCGGTGGCCGGGCCGCGCGCTCGGAAATAGCGCCACGCCAGTTCGGCCAGGGCTTCCTCGCGCGGGATATGCGGCGCGGCGGGCACCCAGGCGTCGAACAGCACGAAGCTCGGCTGCTTGCCCATGCGCGGGCCGCCGCAGATCAGGCCTTCCTGGGCGAGGCGGCCGGTGATGTTGACGCCGCGCTGGCCCGAGGTGGCGATGCCGGCGCGCTCGAGGGCGGCGTACAGGTCGCCGCGCAGCACCGCGCCGTCGCGCAGCGTCTTCTCGACGAGCTTGCGGCAGCGCCTGAGCTCGGTCTCGTCCAGGCCGTAGTCGCGGTGCAGGCGCGCGGCGTTGCCGGCGATGCTGCGCGCGGCGGTCAGCGGCAGCATCCAGCGCACGTCCCGGGAGGCGATCAGATGCAGCGTGCCGCGCATCGGCCAGGTGCGCACCAGGCGGCCGTCGGCGATGGCGCGCTCCACGTCGGCCTCCACCGCCGAGCGCATGCGCAGGCCCACCGCCCACAGCGAGCCGTAGTAGTCCTGCGCCTGCATCGCGCCCAGCCAGGCGACCACCTCGGCGGCGGCGTCGAAGCGCGGCGCGGCGATGCCGTGCCGGTCCAGGCGCAAGCGCAGCAGGTCGGCGGCGCTCAGCTCGGGCATGGTGCTACTTTTCCTTGCGCCAGTTGATCGAGCCGCGGTTTTCCAGGGTGCTCGATTCGATCTCGATGTCGAAGCCCTTGCTCAGCAGGTACTTCAGGGTGAGCACCTGGCCCGTGCCCAGCAGCGACACGCCGAAGCCGACGTACAGGCGCGGGGAAAGCTGCTTGCCCACGCCGAGCACGCTGCCGCCCAGCGCGCGCGAATCGCTGATGCCGGCATCGCTCAGGCCGATCTTGCTGCCGATCTGCGAGGCCAGCACACTGCCGCCGGCGCTGAGCGCGGCCGAGGCGGCGCTGAGCTGGTTGCTCTCGTCGCTGGACAGGCGCGAGGTGGAGCGGCCGAGCGCGAGATAGGACAGGGCCTCGGAATCGTCGGTGGCCGGATCGGTCCACACGTTGGCCTGCGGCTGCGAGGCGCGTCCGGTGACGTCGATGCCGGCGGTGATGCTTTCGGCCTCGATCTTGCGTTCGGCGCGGATGTTCAGCAGCGGATCGGAGACCGGGCCGTTGGACCAGGACAGCGCGCCGCGGGTGATCTGCAGCTTCTGGCCGTAGGCCTCGTACTTGCCGCCCACGTCGAGCTGGCCGCTGCCGGTCATCTCGCGCCCCGGCCGCGCGCGGACGCGCAATTTGCCGCCGAGCGTGCCGTCCAGGCCGAAGCCCTTCAGCTTGACGTCCTCGCCCATGGCCAGGGTCAGGTCGAGTTCGAGCGGCGAGTCGCCGGTGTCCTCGGGGTCCTCGGGATCGAGCACCACCACGTCGGGCGAGGCGGACACGCCCTGGTCCAGGCGCTCCAGGTCGATCATCGCGTTCGGCACGGTGACGGTGCCGGTGACGTTGAGCGGCTGCCTGGCCGCGTAGCGCACCGTGATGTCCGGATTCGCCACCGCGCGCAGGTCGCGGGTGTCGGACACGAGCACGTTGTTGCCGCGCAGCTGCAGCTGCAGCGGCGTGTCGTCGCCCTGCCAGCCGAGGCTGCCGTCGATGTTGAGCGTGCCCTCGCCGGAACGGATGCTGCCGTTGATGCGCGCGCTGCCGTCGGCGAGCGCGTCCAGGCGCACGTTGCCCTGCTGGAGCAGGATGCCGAGCGCCGGCAGCTCGGTGCTGAAGTCGCTCAGCTGCGCCTGCCCGCCGAGCGCCGGCTGCGAGCGCGTGCCCGAGAGCGTGATGCGGCCGTCAAGCTTGCCCGTGGGCTCGACGATGTCCGGCGAGAACAGCTCCAGCCAGGTCAGCTGCGCGGTGTTGACCGAGATCGTGCCCGCCAGCGGCGAGTAGGCGTCCCAGCCGGTCTCCACGTGCGCGTCGACGCGCCCGCCGCCGTTGAAGGAGCTGCCGAGCGTGGCGCGCAGCTGGCGCGCGTCGAAGCTGCCGTCCAGCGACAGGTTCTCGTAGCTGATCACCTCGTTGCGCGCGCGTTCGCTCATGCGCAGGCCGCCGCCGGGAGAGCTGACGCGCAGGTTGCCCTGGAAGGCGTTGCCGGCCGGGCGCACCTGGCCCTCGATGGCGATCTCGCCGCGCAGGATCCACGGGCGGCCGTCCTCGCGCGTGGGCAGGTAGGGCGTGGCCAGCGTCAGCGGCAGCCCGTTGCCGCGCAGGTGCACGCCCTGCTGCGGCCAGTCGGCGTTGGCGCACAGCGCGCCGGGGCCGGAGGAGAAGCAGCTCTCCGACAGCGTCCAGCGATTGCCGTTCTGCGCGAAGCGCGCCGGCGACTGCAGGCGCCAGGGTGCGCCCTTTTCCGGCGCGAGCTGCAGCGAGACCAGCGTGCCCTGCCAGTTGCCGTTGCGGTTGCGTTGCACGTGGCCGCCCAGGGCGAGCGTGCTGAATCCGCCGCCGGCCTGGCCCTGCGCGCTGGCGTCGAATTGCAGGTTCTCGATCGCGCCCCTGGCGTCCGCGCGCAGGCTGGCCAGCGCGATGCCGGCATTGACGCCCTGCGCGGTGACCGCCAGCGAGCCGTTCGCGCCCTGCCAGGGGATCTGCCCTTTCACGCTCAGGCTGGCGGCGGTGTAGTCCTGGTACTTCAGGCCACTGCCGCTCAGGTCGGCGTCCAGGTTGGGCGCGGTGCGGGTGCCGGTCAGGCGCAGCGTGCCGCGCAGCGCGCCGGCGCTGCCGGGCAGCAGGTCGGCCAGCTGCAGCGGCGCGAGCTTGGCGTCCACGGCAAGGGCGTTGCCGACCTTGCCCTTGGCGTCGATGCGGCTGTCGCCGAGGCTGAGCGCGATCTCGCCGTCGAAGTCGGTCTGCGTCTTGCCGGTGGCCGGCCCGTGCATTGCGAAGGCGGCGCGTCCGCCGAGCTTGCGCCCGCGCAGCGTGCCGCCGAGGCGCTCGGCGTCGACCTCGACCTCCAGGCCGCCGTCGTCGCGCGTGCGGCCGCGGCTGGCCAGGCTGCCGTTGACCGCGCCCTTGAAGTCGCGGGCGAAGTAGCCCGGATCGAAGCCGTCGAGCGCGGCATCGATCTCCCAGGACAGCGACGGTGTCCAGCCGACCTGGCCCTTGGCGTCCAGCGTGCCGGTGGGCATCGCCGCGCGCAGCGACTTGAGCAGCAGCTTCTCGGTGTCGCCGCGGCCGTCGAAATCGACGGTGGCGCGCTGGTTCTCGCGGGTGAGCACGGCCTTGCCCACCGCCGCCCAGGCCTGGCTGGTGCCGGCGATGCCGAAATCGGCATTGGCGCCGATGACCGGCTCGGGCGCCGCGCCCTTGGCCGCCTGGGGGCCGCCGCCGAAGGACAGCCCGTTCGCGTTGACCGAGAACTTGAAGCTCGCGGCCTCGGGTTCGCTGAAATCGCCGCGCCCGCGCGCCACGATGTGGCCGCCGAACACGTCCACGGCCAGCGGCTTGAATTCCAGCACCTGCTCCTCGAGCTTCACCTTCGAGGGCTGCAGCACGAGGTCGAGATCGCCCTGGCGCAGCTTGCCGCGCAGATCGGCCTCGCCGCCGAGGCCCTCGGCCCGGATGTCGAACGACAGCGGCGTGCCCGGCTCGCCGCTGCCGGCGAGCAGTCCCGGGTCGAGCGCGTTGCTGGCCGCGCTGAACTGCCAGCGCGGCCGGTCCTTGCCGCGCAGCGTGAGCAGCGCGCGCAGCTTGTCGGGCACGTTGCCGGAGACGGCGATGTCGAGCCTGGACAGGTCGCCGCGCGCGGCCAGGCCGATGCGCGGACGCGTGCGCGCCGGCGGCGCCGGCAGCAGGGCGCTGGCGGTGAGCGACATGCGGTAGTCGTCGTCCGGGGCATAGTCGCCGTGCACGGCGAAATGACCGCGATCGCTGTCGACGACCAGGTGCTCGACGTGCAGTTCGCCCTGGCGCGCGTCGATGCCGCCGCGCGCGGTGCGCACATCGATCAGCGATTGCCCGGCCTGCGTCACCTTGAAGCCGTCGATGCGGATGCGGTCGGCCTGCAGCGCCAGCGGCAGGTCGATGCGCGGCAGTACCTCGGGCCAGCGCGGCAGCTCGAAGGGCTCGTCGCTCTTGGGCAGCTCCAGCGTCGCGCCCTCGATGTCGAGCGCGTCCAGGCGCAGCAGCTTGCCCAGCAGCGGACGGATGTCCGGGTCGATCACCACGCGCCTGGCGGTGAACACCAGCGTGTCGGGCTTGGCGCACTGGCCGTAGGGCACCGGCTGGCCGTCCTTGTCGGGACAGCTCTTCATCTCGAAGCGCAGGCCGCTCAGCGCCAGCGAGCCGGTCACCGGCCCTTCCGCCTTGTCCCAGGTCAGCTGCGTGCCCGCCGGCAGGCGCGCGACGATCTGCGCCATCAGAAAGTCGCGGCCGCCGAGCGTCGCCAACAGCCAGTACAGCGCGAACACCAGCAGCAGCGCGAGCACCATGAAGGCCAGCGCGGTGCGCAGGGCCAGCTTGCGCATGCGCGCGCGGCGCAGCGCGCGCAACTCGGCGATGCGGGCCTCGCGCTCTTCCGGCGTCGGATCGGGGGCGGGTGCGGACGTTTGCGTCATCTCAGAATTCCGCTCCGATGCTCAGGCCGATGGTGAACGGCGAATCGGGGTCGTTCAGGCCGCGGGCGATGTCGAAGCGGATCGGGCCCACCGGCGACTTGTAGCGCGCGCCCACGCCCACGCCGGTGCGCCAGTCCGGCTTGGTGCCGTCGAAGGCGTCGCCGCTGTCGACGAAGACCGCCGCGCCCAGGGTGTCGGTGAAATAGCGTTCGAACTCGACGCTGCCGGTCAGCAGGTTCTTGGCGCCGATCGCGAACGAGTCCACGCGCCGCTCCCTGCCCGAACCGGTGATCTCGATCTTCTCGATGCGCGGCCCGACTTCGCGGTATTCGTAGCCGCGGATGCTGCGGTCGCCGCCGGCGTAGAAGCGCAGCGAGGGCGGCATGTCGACCAGGGCGTTGGTGAAGGTGTGGCCGATCTCGCCGCGCACGATCAGGCGGTTGCGCTCGCCCAGGCCCTTGAACCAGCTGGCGCGCGCCTGCAGCTGCCCGAAGCTGGCGTCGGAGCCCAGGCTTTCCAGGCCGGTGCGCAGCACCACGAAGCCGCCGATGCCGCGGCGCGGGAACAGGCGGTCGTCGACATCGACGTACTCGGCACGCAGCGAGGGATAGAGGAAGGTCGCATAGCGGTACTGCACGGGCGTGGCGGCGTCGCCGTCGTCGTCGGTGACGTAGGCCCAGCGCTCGCGCAGCAGGTGCATCGACGCGACCAGGTTGAGATTGCGGTTGTACTGGCCGCTGCGGCTGCCGACGAACTCGATGCGACGCGAATCGATGTAGTCGGTCTGCTCGTCGGCCAGCTGCGCACTGATGGTGTACCAGCCGTCCAGCCAGGCGAAGGCGGGGATGCGGTACTGCAGGGTCGCGGTCTTGCGCTTCTGCGCCCAGTCCACCTGCGCCAGCGCCTTGTGGCCGCGCTGGTTCAGATAGCGCCGCTCCACGCCCAGGCGGATGCCGGCGCCGCTGTCGGTGCCGTAGCTCAGGCCCGCGGTGTAGATGCTGCGCTTGGCCGGGGTCAGCGTGACCTGGACCGGCACCCGCTTGTCGCCCTCCGGCCCGAGGGTGGCGTTCTCCGGCTGCGGCTCGATGTCGATGCGGCTGAAGTAGTCCAGGGCCGAGAGCGACTTGCGCAGGCGGTCCAGGCGTCCCTGATGGTAGTACTGGCCCTCCTTCCAGTAGATCAGCTTGTTCAGCAGGCTCTCGCTGATGATCTGCTTCGGGGCCTGGGTGAAGGTGACCGCGCCCATGTTGTAGCGGTCGCCACTAGTCCAGACCAGATCGATGTCGGCCGCATGGTCGGCCCGCGTCACCTCGACCCTGCGCGAGTTGAAGTCGGCGTCGAAATAGCCGCGCTCGGCCAGGCGGCGGGTGATCCGGGTCTTGCTGGCCTCGTACAGGGCGTGGTTGAAGATGTCGCCCTGGTGCGGAGTGAAGGCGGCCAGGTCCTCCTTCAGGTAGCGGTCGTCGCCGCCGGCGCCGAGGATGGCGATGTCCGAATTGCGCACCCGCACCGGCTGCCCGGGCTTGACGGTGATGGTCACGTCGGTGCCCTTGTCGCCGCGCACGCGGTCGACCTGGATTTCCGGCGCGTAATAGCCGAACGGCTCCAGCGCCTCGCGGGTCTCGTCCTCGGCCACGCGCACCAGATAGCCCAGCCGCCGGCCGGGAATCTCCTTGCCGATGGCGTCCTCCAGCGACAGCGCGCCGCGCACGTTCGCCGTCATCGCCTCGTCGAGGCCATGGATGTCGACTTTGCTGACTTTTGCCGCGATGGCCGGGATCGGGGCGGCGAGGACGGTGAGGGTGAGGAGAAAGGAGGACAGGCGCATTGCGGGCAGGATACCGGCTTGGGACAAATTCGCACGAGCATCATGAGCAATGACACTTGCACGCCACGTTAAGAAGCCGTAATTTCGGTTTCGTTGCCCACCGCCGGTCCCAGGCGCTGATCGGGCATCCAGGGGGACGGCAAGCCAGAAACACCAAGGACTCGCAGGACTAAGGATCAGGTCGTTATGTGCAGCCAACCCTGCTCACTGATGCGGCGCTCAAGCCGCTTTTTTTTATTTCGGCGCCCGTGCGCGCACCCCATGAAGTTGAGGACTCACCATGCAATCTAATAAGAAGCTGTTAACCACGGCTATTTGTGCTGTGCTGATGGCGCCCTTGAGCATCGGCAGCGTTCATGCACAGGAGCAGGCCGGCGAACAGGCGGGCGACCAGAAGACGACCGACCTGGGCAAGATCACCGTCACCGGCTCGCTCATTCCCCAGACCGAGATCGAAACCGCCACCCCCGTCATCACCATCACCGCCGAAAGCATCCAGCGCCAGGGCTTCCGCGACGTCTACGACGTGCTGCGTGCCCAGCCGCTCACCACCGGCGCCATCCAGGACAACCAGTTCACCGGCGGCTTCACCACCAACGCCGAGACGATCAGCCTGCTCGGCCTGGACCCGGGCTTCACTCTGGTGCTGATCGACGGCCGTCCGATGGCCGACTATCCGCTGCTCTACAACGGTCAGAGCAATTTCACCGACCTGGCCAGCATTCCGACCGCCATGGTCGAGCGCATCGACATCGCGCCGGGCAACCAG
>NZ_JALBFU010000038.1 GCF_022662575.1 Luteimonas aquatica
CAGGCGGTTGCGGGCGTCGTAGGTGCGGTCGACGCGGCGGGCCGCGACCGCCGTGGCGGCCACGCAGCCGCTCGCCACCCCCTCATAGCCCGAAGCCGACCAGGCCAGGTTGCCGGCCCCGTCGTAGCCCAGGAAGTTCTGCCCCGTCTCCGGCTCGTCGAACCGGCACAGCTCCTGGGCCGCGTTGTAGACATAGGTCCGGGTCTGCACCACCGGCGCCGGCACCACGAACACCCCGGAGTTGCCGATGGTCAGGTTCGAGCCGCCGCTCTGCGAGATGCCGTGGACGTAGAACCTCTTGCCCTGGTGGGCGCGGCGCACGGCCATCGGCACGGGGATCGAGAAGCGGTGCGCGATGCCCGTGGTCTGGCAGGCGGTGGAGACCGCCGGCTCGCTGGGCTTGTTGGCCGTGGCCACGATGGCGTTGGTCTCGCTGCCGTTCACGCCGACGTAGACGTGCACGCTGATCGAGGCGCTCACGCCCTTGTCGCAGGCCCAGCCGGTGAGGGTGTAGTCGTTGCCCACCCGGTCCAGCGCGTCGATGTTGCCCACGATCGCCGCCCAGGAAGCGGTGGCCGGCGAGAGCGCCAGTGTTGCCAACAGGGCAGCCTTGCCGATCCATCGCTTGGCCCGGGCGGACACCGCGCCGGCGCGGCTCACGGACGCGTGAGTCGTTGCATTGCTTCGCATGTCCTGTCCCCCTTACTGGTCCGGGCCCGAGCGCGTCACCTGCAGCGGCTTGCCGTAGGCGTCGCGTGGGATGGCGGTACGTACCCCCTTGGGCTGGTCGATCACCACCGGCAGCTCGGTGGTGGGCTGGTCCCAGGCCATGTAGCTGGTGGTGGTCTTCTGGCCGCGC
>NZ_JALBFU010000039.1 GCF_022662575.1 Luteimonas aquatica
GGTGTTCACGGTGTTGACGATGCCGGTGCTGTTGGCGGCCGTCGGGGTGACGTTGATCGTGTAGGTCGCGCTGGCGCCCGCGGCCAGGCCGGCCGGCGTCGTGCAGGTGACCGTCTGGCCGCTCTGCGCGCAACCTGCGCCCACCGAGTTGATGGTCAGCGAGGCATCGACATTATCGACGCTCACCACATCGGCATTGGTCGGACCCGTGCCGTTGTTGGTGACCGTGATCGTATAGGTCGCGGCCACACCCACCGTCATCGGGTTCGGGCTGACCGTCTTGCTGGTGGTCAGGTCCACGCCGGAATTCACCGGCACCGGCGGGGTCGTGGCATCGCAGCCTTCGCCGCCTGCCGTCGTACAGGCCGGATCGCCGCCGCCGCTGGTATTGACGGTGTTGACGATGCCGGTCGAGTTGGCCGTCGTCGGCGTGACGTTGATCGTGTAAGTCGCGCTGGCGCCCGCCGCCAGGCCGGCCGGCGTGGTGCAGNATTGACGGTGTTGACGATGCCGGTCGAGTTGGCCGTCGTCGGCGTGACGTTGATCGTGTAAGTCGCGCTGGCGCCCGCCGCCCGGCCGGCCGGCGTGGTGCAGGTGACCGTCTGGCCCCTCTGCGTGCAGCCCGCACCGACGCGGTTGATCGTCAGCGACGCATCCACCGCGTCGACACTGACCGTATCGGCCGTGGTCGGACCGGTGCCGGTGTTGGTGACCGTGATCGTGTACGTCGCGCTGGCGCCCGCCGCCAGGCCGGCCGGCGTGGTGCAGGTGACCGTCTGGCCACTCTGCGTGCAGCCCGCACCGACGCTGTTGATCGTCAGCGACGCATCCACCGCGTCGACACTG
>NZ_JALBFU010000040.1 GCF_022662575.1 Luteimonas aquatica
AACGGCGTGCAGGGCGGCAACTACGCCAACGACGGCGCCACCGGCCTCAATGCCCTGGCCGCGGGCGTCAACGCAACGGCGACGGGCGAGGGCGCCGTGGCGATCGGCGACAGCGCCGACGCCAATGGCCTGAACAGCGTCTCCATCGGCCGGGATGCAGGCCAGGGCTCCACGCCGGGCATCGCGGGCCAGATCAATACGAGCGTCGGCTTCATGGCCGGGCAGAACATCTCGGGCAGCGCCAATTCCTCGTTCGGTGCCGCTGCCGGCAATGGCACCGTCGGCGAATCGAATACGGCGATCGGCCAGGCGTCCGGGCAAGGCACCCAGGGCGACTACAACGCGACGGTCGGCAGCTACTCGGGGCTCGGGGTAGTCGGCAACAACAACGCTTCGCTCGGCTATGGCGCGGGCCAGTCCGTCCAGGGGAATGACAACGTTTCCGTTGGCTCGAACGCCGGCATGTCGATGTCCGGGGACAACAACATCGCCATCGGCAATTATGCTGGCGTGAATTCCGCATTCACCGCCGGAGTCACCGCGAGCAACAGCGTCAGCGTTGGCATGAACGCCTATGCGAACGCGAACGATGCGCTGGCGATCGGGACCAGCGCCGAAGCGGCTGCCCAGGCCGGCGACGTCGCCATCGGCGCCAACTCGGTGACGGCCGCAGTGGTGGCCACATCGAACGGCACCATCGAC
>NZ_JALBFU010000041.1 GCF_022662575.1 Luteimonas aquatica
CGGACAGGGACAGCAGCAGCACGCGCGGTGCCTGCACTCGTAGGGGATGCATGTTCACGGGCGGAACTCCGGCGCGGAACGGAGGAGGGGAAGCAGGCTTCTGCCCTGCGGGCGGGCGCCGGCGGAACGCCTGTCTCGACGACCGCGATGATCGCGGCGGATGGCGCCGGCGCCGGCCATCGCGCGCGGGGCGCGCGAATGGCGGCATCGGACATCCCGCCCCTGCGCGAGGGCGCAGGGGCGGGGGCGGAACGCAATTACCAGATCACGACCTGCTTGTCGTTCGCGCGCACCATGGCGTCGCCGGCCTTGCACTGGAAGGCGGCGGCGAAGGCGGGCAGGTTGGAAGGGGCGCCGATCGCGCGGAAGGTGGCGGGCGCGTGCGGGTCGGTGGTCAGGCGCACCTTGAGGTTTTCCGGCGTGTACTTGGTGCGCCACACCGTGGCCCAGTTGAGGAAGAAGCGCTGGTCGCGGCTGAGGCCGTCGACCTTGGGATCGTCCTTGCCCTCGGAGGCCTTCTGCAGGGCGTCGTAGGCGGTGGCCAGGCCGCCC
>NZ_JALBFU010000042.1 GCF_022662575.1 Luteimonas aquatica
CGGGCGACGCCACCACGCTGGGCACGATCACGGTCACCGCGCAGAAGAAGGTCGAGAACATCCAGAAGGTGCCGATCGCGATCACCGCCTTCGGCGGCGAGGACCTGAACGACCGCAAGATCGAGACCGGCGCCGACCTGGTCACGGCCACGCCGAACGTGAGCTTCTCCAAGACCAACTTCGCCAGCTACAACTTCCAGATCCGCGGCATCGGCACGCAGGCGCTGTCGGTGACCACCGACCCGGCGGTGGCGATCAGCTTCAACAGCGCGCCGATGATCCGCAACCGCCTGTTCGAGCAGGAGTACTTCGACGTCGAACGCGTGGAGGTGCTGCGCGGCCCGCAGGGCACGCTGTACGGACGCAACGCGACCGCCGGCGTGGTCAACATGATCCCGAACATCGCCGATCCCTCGGCGTTCGCGGCCGACACCAAGGGCGAGTTCGGCAACTACAGCACGACGCGCGTCAACGCGATGGTGAACGTGCCGCTGAGCGACACCTTCGCCTTCCGCGTGGCCACGCAGTACACCA
>NZ_JALBFU010000043.1 GCF_022662575.1 Luteimonas aquatica
CGCCGTGCCGGTGTTGCTCACCGTCAGCGTGTAGGTGCCGTTGGTCCCCACCACGAAGTTGCCGCTGTGGGTCTTGGCCATGCTCAGCAGCGGCGCATTGACCGTCGTGGTCGCGCTGCTGCAGCTCACCGTCGGGCCGCTGGTGCAGCCAGGACCCGGCGGCGTGCCCGGATTGCCGGTGCCCGTCGGGTTGGTCGCCGCGTAGTTGGTGATCGAGCCGCCCGTCGCCGGGGCGGTCACCGTCAGCACGACATTGGTCGAGCCTCCGCCCGCGATCGGGCCGGGGATCGTACAGGTCAGCAGCGCGCCCGCCGAACTCGGCAGGGGGCCGCAATTCGCGCCGGTCACCGCCGTGGCAATCGCGCCCGCCGGCAGCTGGTCCTGCACGACCACGTTGGTGCCGGTCGCGGTCTGGCCGCTGTTGCTCACCGCCAGCGTGTACTGGTAGCTGGCGCCCGCCGTCACCGTTGCCGGGCCGGTCTTGGCCACCGCGACGTTCGCGGCGGTGTTCACCGTGGTCGG
>NZ_JALBFU010000044.1 GCF_022662575.1 Luteimonas aquatica
CCGGTGCCCAAGGGCCCGCTGCCGCGCACGGTGGTGCCCTCGCTGGTGCGGCTGGAACTGAAGCTGGATCCACGCCAGGAGCGCTTCAGCGGCCTGACGCGCATCGAGGCGGAGGTGAAGGAAGCCACCGACACGATCTGGATGCACGGCCGCGACCTGAAGATTTCGCGCGCCGAGGCGGTGCTGGCCGATGGCAGGCGCGTCGCGCTCAAGGCCGAGGACGCCGACGTCTCGGGCGTGCTCAAGCTCGGCGCGGCCGAGCGGCTGCCGGCGGGCAAGGCGGCCATCGAGATCGCCTACGACGCGCCGTTCGGCCAGCTGCAGGGCGCCTACCGCGTCAAGCCGGACGGCAACGACTACGTGGTCACGCAGATGGAGCCGCTGGGCGCGCGCACCACCTTCCCCGGCTTCGACGAGCCGAGCTTCAAGCAGCCCTGGGACATCACGCTGATCGTGCCGGAGCAGGACGTGGCGGTGGCCAA
>NZ_JALBFU010000005.1:0-48015 GCF_022662575.1 Luteimonas aquatica
GGCTCCAGCGCGATCGCCGGCGTGGTCAACATCATCCTGAAGAAGAAGCTCGACGGCACCTCGCTCGGCTTCCGCTTCGGCGGCTACGACCAGGGCGGCGGCGGCAACGCGCGCTTCCAGGCGACCGGCGGCCACAGCTTCGGCGGCCTCGACCTGGTCTACGGCCTGCAATACAACAAGCAGGACCCGATCTACGGCTTCCAGCGCAAGGATTTCGACAGCACCAACGACAATCCCGATCCGAGCCTGCGCTACGGCTCGCGTACGTTCACGCGCATCAGCGCGACGCGGAACGTCTACCTGGATCCCGGCGTGGACGGTTGCTCGGCGGTGGGCGGCCTCTACGACGGCAGCACCTTCCGAGACTTCCGTCCGAACCGCGGCTTCTACTGCGGCAGCCGCGCCGAGCCCGGCTACTCCTCGATCATGAACAAGGAGAGCTCGCTCAGCGGCTATCTGAACGCGAGCTACGACATCAACGACGACACCGAGCTGTACAGCACGGTGCTGCTCAACCGCAGCAAGAGCGAGAACAACGGCGGCTCGCGCTTCTGGGCCGGCGGCGTGGATACCAACCAGATCATCTTCAACCAGAACAGCGGTGATTTCGAAACCTTCCAGCACATCTTCGCGCCGGAGGAAACCGGCGGGCTGGACACCAACAACGAGCGCCTGACCAGCGATTCCTACAACGTGGCCGTGGGCCTGCGCGGCGCCTTCGGCGCCTCGAACTGGAACTACGACACCTACTACAACCGTTCCGAGTACCGCATCAAGAGCCGCCAGCTGTGGGCGCTCAAGGACGAGGTCGAGGACTTCTTCCGCCAGCAGTTCCTGGGCCCGCAGATGGGAACCGACCCGTACGGGTACGGGTATCCGGTGTACGCGCCGAACGAGGCGGCGTTCTTCCAGCCGCTGACGCCGGACCAGTACCGGAGCTTCCAGAGCGAGATCAAGAGCGACTCCAAGACCTGGACGCAGAACTTCAACCTGCAGCTGACCAACACCGAGCTGTTCAGCCTGCCTGCCGGCCCGGTCGGCTTCGCCGCGGTGCTGCAGGCCGGCAACCAGTTCTGGGAAAACCCGACCGACCCGCGCGTGGTCAACGGCGAGTTCTGGGGCCTGACCGGCACCCAGGGCACCGGCAAGCGCACCAACCAGGCGGTGGGCGTGGAATTCCGCGTGCCGATCCTCAGCAAGCTGACCGCCAACCTCTCGGGCCGCTACGACCGCTACAAGAACAAGGGCGGCAGCTCGGACAGCGACGGCACCTACAAGGTCGGCCTGGAGTTCCGTCCGATCGACTCGCTGCTGCTGCGCGCCAACTACGCCACGGCCTTCAAGGCCCCCGACATGGCCTATACCTTCGCAGGTGACAGCGGCTACTACACCACCACGACCGACTACTACCGCTGCGCCACCGAGGAGCCGGGCACGCCGATCGACGACTGCACCTACAACGCCGAACAGGTGTTCGGCACCCGTTCGGGCAACAAGGAGCTGAAGTCGATCACCGCCAAGTCCTGGGGCTTCGGCGTGGTCTGGTCGCCTTCGGCGAACTTCGACATCAGCGCCGACTACTACCGCATCAAGATCGACGACGAGGTCAACGACCTGAATCTCGATGCCCTGATGCGCACCGAGTCCGCCTGCCGCCAGGGCCAGCTCGATCCCGCTTCGCCGACCTGCGTGGACGCGCTCGCCCGCATCGGCCGCAGCTCGCCGAACTCCCCGGTTCCCAACCAGGTCAATACCGTCCGTACCAATCCGATCAACATCTCCAACGAGGAGGTCTCGGGCATCCTGGCCAAGCTCAACTACGACTGGGAGACCACGAGCTACGGTCGCTTCGGCATCGGCCTGCAGTACAACGTCACCCTGGACCACGAGCGCCAGCAATACCCGGAAGACCCGACGCTGGACTACCTGAGCGAGCCGTTCTATTCCTCCGAGTTCCGCAGCGTCAGCAGCGCCACGCTGAACTGGAGCAAGGGCGCGTGGAACGCCACGCTGTACGGCGCCCGCTACGGCCAGACGCCCAACTACGCCGCGCAGCTGACCACCGCCGGCTACAGCGCCAAGGATGCCGGCCGGGTGGACGCGTTCTATCGCTTCAACACCACGCTCGGCTACCAGTTCGACGACAGCGTCGAGCTGGTCTTCACCGTCAACAACCTGCTCGACGAGATGGCGCCCAAGGACCGCACCTGGACCGCCTATCCGTACTACAACATCTTCAACTACAACGGTTACGGACGTTCGTACACGGTCGAGGTCAACTGGAAGTTCTGATCCTCGCCATCGATGCGGCGAAAAGGCCGGCGCAAGCCGGCCTTTTCGCTTTTCAGCGCGCCTCGGGCGCCGCGAACGGCTCCAATGCCTCGCGCAGCGGCTGCAGCTGACGCTCGTAGCGCTTCCACTCGGCGAGGCCGCGGGCATGGATGCCCTCGCGCACCTGGGCGCTGCTGAGCGTGGAGACCGGCGCGGTGTTGCGCACCAGGTCGGTGCAATGGGCTTCGCGCGCGAGCCCGCAGAAGTCGAGGATGCGGCCGGCCTCGGCCTCGGGGTCGGTGACCAGGGCCTGGTAATCCACGTCGAGGATGCGGCCTGGCAGGGCCTGCCGCCAGTGGGCCATGAGGCGGCGGTAGGACGCGTAATGCGCGGCCAAGGCTTGCAGGTCGTAGCTGTAGGCGTACGAGTTGCCGAACAGGGCGCGGTAGTTGGAGAAGCACACGTCCATGGGGTCGCGCGCCAGGTGCAGGATCACCGCCTGCGGCAAGGCCTTGGCGATCAGGCCGGCGACCAGGAAGTTGGCCGGCAGCTTGTCCACGAAATAGCCGCGACCTTGCGCGCGCCAGGCGGTCTGCGCGAGATAGCGGCGCCCGATCTCGGCGAAATCCAGTCCGCGCAGACGCTCGAGGATCACCTCATCGACCAGTGGCTGCCCGGGCGCGTCCGCCTGCCAGCGCAACTGGTGCGCGAAATCGTTGAGCTCGCCGGCGGAGACGACCTGCGAATGGTTGCCCAGGATGCGGTCGACCACCGTGGTGCCCGAGCGCGGCAGGCCGAGGACGAAGATCGGCGTCGGCCCGTCGGCGGCGGATGCCGGCGCGGGCGCGGGCGCGGACTGCAGGAAGGCGGCATCGCAAGCGGCGATCAGCGCGGCATGCAGCGCCTGCTCCTTGCGCGGGTCGTGGCGGAGCTGGCGGTGCATGATCGCGTTGGCGTGCTCCAGCGCTTTCCATGCGTCCTCGTACGCGCCCAGGTCCTCGAGTTCCTTGTAGCGGGCGAATTCCAGGGCGGAATGGTCCTGGCTGTCGGCGGCCACCCGTGCCAGCTGCCGGCCGATGTCGTCCAGGTGGTTGCGCTGCGGGGTCTGCTTGCGCAGCCGGGCCAGGGTGAGCCAGGCGCGCCCGTAGGTCGGGCCCAGGCGCAGGCAGCTTTCCAGTTCCCGCTCGGCCTCGTCCAGGCGGCCGTTGAATTGCAGCTGGACACTGCGGAAATAGCGGAAGTCGGCGTTGTCGTGGCCCAGCGCGCGCGCGCGGTCCATCAGCGACAACGCCTGTTCGTGTTCGCCCAGCGACTGCTGCAGGTGGGCGAAGGTGGCGAGCATGGCGCCGTCGTGGCAGCGCGCCACGGCCGGGTGCGACAGGCATTCGCGCAGCGCGGTGGATTCACCGACGCGCAACAAGGCTTGGGCGACGCGGCAGACCGTGGTCGCATCATCGGGCAGCGCGCGCGTGGCCTGCGTCAGGTGCGCGCAAGCCGCGCGCAAGCGGCCCCGGGCCAGGCATATCCCGGCCAGGAGCACGCGCGCCTGCACATGCCCCGGTTCGGTGGCGAGCACCGCCTCGAGCAGGCGCTCGGCTTCCGGCAGGTGCCGTTGCGCCAGGGCGGACTGCGCCCGCTGCCACGGATCGGGGCCGAAGGCGGTCATCCGCTCAGACGGACAGATGCTCGATCGCCGCCACGCTACCCAGGCGGTCGGCTAGGCGCTTGAGCAGGGCCAGGCGGTTGCCGCGCAGGGCGGGGTCGTCGGCGTTGACCATGACGCCGTCGAAGAAGGCGTCGACCTGCGGGCGCAGCCGCGCCAGGTGCGCCAGCGCGTCGACGTAGTCGCCGTGCGCCAGGGCGTGGCCGGTTTCGGCGTAGACGGCCTCGACGGCCTCGGCCAGGGCGCTCTCGGCCGGTTCCCGGAGCAAGGCCGGGTCGACCATGGCCGGGATCTCGCCCTCGGCCTTCTTGAGGATGTTGCCGATGCGCTTGTTGGCGGCGGCCAGCGCTTCGGCTTCCGGTAGCGTGGCGAAGGTGCCGATGGCGTCGATGCGGCGGTCGAAGTCGTAGAGCGAGGCCGGGCGCAGGGCGGCGACGGCGTTGAAGTGCTGCGCGGGCACGTCGCGGTCGGCGTAGTAGCCGCGCAGGCGGTCGAGGACGAAATCGTAGAGATCGGCGACCAGGGGGCCGGATTCGAGCCTGTGCAGCGTCTCGCCCCTGCTCGCGAAATGATCGTGCAGGGCGTGCATCACGAAGCCATCCGCGGAGGGCGGGACGTCGGTGGCGTCGATGCCCGTGCCCTTGAAGTGCTCCTGCCGCTTCTTCGCGTCCTGGGGTGCGGTGGCGGCGATGGCCGTCACGGATTGCAGCGCCGCGCTGAAAAGCAGCGCACGCAGATCGAGGTCGAGGCCGCTTTCGATCACGGTGCGCGCAAGGCCCAGCGCATTGCGGCGCAGCGCGAACGGATCCTTGTTGCCCGTGGGCTTCAATCCCGCCGCGAAGCCGCCGGCCAGCGTGTCCAGCCGCTCGGCGATCGCCAGCGTCTTGCCCAGTGGCGAGAGCGCGATGTCGTCGCCGGCGAAGCGCGGCTGGTAGGCCTCGTCGATGGCGTTGGCCAGCGCCTGGCGGTCGTCGGTGCCCAGGTCGTCCAGGGCGGCATCGTGCCTGGCGTAGTAGCGTCCGGCGATGCCCTGCAGTTCCGGGAACTCGTTGACCATGCGCGATTGCAGGTCGGCCTTGGACAGCAGCGCGGCGCGGCGCGCCAGCGCGCCGTCGACGCCGAGCTTGGGGCCGATGGCCTCGGCGAGCGCGGCCACGCGCGCGGCCTTGTCGGCGAGGCTGCCGAGCTTGGCCTGGTAGGTGACCGAAGCCAGGCCGGCATCCATCGCGCTCAGTCCCTGCTTGAGGTCCTCGTCGAAGAAGAACTTGGCGTCGGCGAAGCGCGGGCGGATCACGCGCTCGTAGCCCTGGCGGATCTGCTCCGGGTCCTTGGAGTCGATGTTGGCGATGCCGACGAAATGCTCGGTCAGCCGTCCGCTCTCGCCCAGTACCGGAAAGAACTTCTGGTTGGCTTCCATGGTGGCGATCAGCGCTTCCTGCGGCACGGCCAGGAATTCGGGCTCGAAGGCGCAGCGCACGGCCTTGGGCCATTCGACCAGGCAGTTGACCTGTTCGAGAATGTCGGCGTCGATGCGGGCGTGGCCGCCGGCCTCGCGCGCGGCCTGTTCCACTTCGGCGACGATGCGCGCGCGGCGCTCGTCCGGATCGGCCAGCACCTTGGCCGCGCGCAGCGCGTCCAGGTAGGCGCCGGGCTGCGCGATGGCGACGCCGCCGGCGTGCAGGAAGCGATGGCCGCGGCTGTCGCGGCCGGTGCGCACGCCGAACAGCTCGCCCTCGACCACGGTCTCGCCCAGCAGCAGCACCAGCCAGTGCACCGGCCGCGCGAAGGCGTAGTCGTGGTCGCCCCAGCGCATCGGCTTGGGGATCGGCATCGCGGCGATGGCCTCGCGCAGAACTTCCGGCAGCAGGTCGGCGGTCCGGGCGCCGGCCTTGCGCGCGCGGTGCACGAAGCGCTCGCCCTTGTTGTCGCGCGCGCGCTCCAGTTGCGACCAGTCCACGCCGGCCTTGGCGGCGAAGCCCTGCAGCGCCTTGGTCGGCTGGCCGTCGCCGTCGAGGGCGACGTTGAGATAGGGGCCGAGCACTTCCGAGTGCTGCTCGGGCTGCTCGGCGGCGACCGCCGGCAGGGACACGGCAAGGCGGCGCGGCGTGTACAGCGGCTTGGCAGCGCCGCGCTCCACGGCGACGCCGCGCTTGGACAGCCCGTCGATCACGCCGTCGAACAGCGCCTGCGCCAGGCCGGGCAATGCCTTGACCGGCAATTCCTCGGTGCCGAGTTCGATCAACAGGGGCTGCATCATGCGGAAGGGGCCTGGGTCGGGATGGGAGCGTCGAAGGGAACGTAATACTTGCGGAACAGCGGCAGCGCCTCGCAGCGGGCCACGCGCGCGCGCAGGGCCGGATAGGCGTCGAGCGGCCAGGGCGCGGCTTCGCTGGCATGGGTCACGAAGCAGGTAAGGCTGATGTCGGCCTGCGACATCGCCTCGCCTGCCAGCCAGGGCTGGGCCTGGCGCGCGCGGCAGGCCTGCTCGAGCGCGGCCAGGGCGCCGTCGATCTGGGTGCGGCAACGCGCGAGGAAGGGCTCGTGCCATTTCTCGGCCGGGCGGAAGATGCGTTCCATCGCCACCAGCACCGCCTTGTCGGCGGCGTTGCCGGCCAGCGCGATCAGGTACTGCGCCCGGCGCCGGGCGTCGGGATCGGACGGCAGCAGGGCGTGCTGCGGTCCGGCGATCCGCTCGAGATGGTCGAGGATCACCGCCGACTCGATCAGCGTCTCGCCCGAGTCGAGCACCAGCGCGGGCACGCGCCCGAGCGGATTGAATTCGCGGATGCGCTCGAAGTCGCGGCCGACCGACCAGTCGCGCCGCTCGAACGGCAGGCCGAGCACGTCGAGCGTGATCGCCACGCGCCGCACGTAGCTCGAATCGAGCATGCCGATCAGGATCATGCGGCCGCTCATGGCGAGCCTTTCGACTTCGCGTCGCGGCGCTCCACGCGCACCGCGTTCTTGGACAGCAGGGAGATCGCCGCGATCAGCGGCAGCAGCAGGCCGAAGAAGAACCACAGCCAGGCGCTGCGGCCGGTCTCCTGCGCCCAGTAGGCGCAGAACACCCCGCACAGGAAGGCCACGCCGCCGTAGGGGACGAGTTCGGCGGGGACGACCTGGCTCATGCGGCGCGCGCCTCGCGCCTGCAGCCCGGGAAGCCGAGCTTCTCGCGCTGCGCGTAATAGCTCTCGGCCACCGCCTGCGCCAGCTTGCGCACGCGCAGGATGTAGCGCTGGCGCTCGGTGACGCTGATGGCGCGGCGGGCGTCGAGCAGGTTGAAGCTGTGCGAGGCCTTGCACACCTGGTCGTAGGCCGGCAGCGGCAGGCCGAGCTCGACCAGCCTCGAGGCCTCGCGCTCGCAGGCGTCGAAGCGATGGAACAGCTCGGCCACGTCGGCGTGCTCGAAGTTGTAGGCGCTCTGCTCGACCTCGTTCTGGTGGTAGACGTCGCGGTAGGTCACCGTGCCCTGCGGGCCGTGGGTCCAGACCAGGTCGAAGACGTTGTCCACGTTCTGCAGGTACATGCACAGGCGTTCGAGGCCGTAGGTGATCTCGCCCAGCACCGGGCGGCACTCCAGGCCGCCGGCCTGCTGGAAGTAGGTGAACTGGGCGACCTCCATGCCGTTGAGCCACACCTCCCAGCCCAGGCCCCAGGCGCCGAGCGTGGGCGACTCCCAGTTGTCCTCGACCAAGCGCAGGTCGTGCACCTGCGGGTCGATGCCCAATGTCTTGAGCGAGTCGAAATAGAGCTCGACGATGTTGTCCGGGTTCGGCTTCATCGCCACCTGGTACTGGTAGTAGCGCTGCAGGCGGTTGGGGTTCTCGCCGTAGCGGCCGTCGGTGGGGCGGCGGCAGGGCTGCACGTAGGCGGCGTTCCACGGCTCGGGGCCGAGCGCGCGCAGGAAGGTGGCCGGGTGGAAGGTGCCGGCGCCGACCTCCAGGTCGAGCGGCTGGATCAGCACGCAGCCCTGGGCGGCCCAGTAGGCGTTGAGCTTGAGGATCAGTTCCTGGAACGTATTGGTCTGACGCTGGGGGCCTGACATGAGCATGCGTGCCGCAAACGACGGCCGGTTAGTATAGCGAGGCGTCCCGCCGCGACCGCCTCGGCGCGGGCCGGAAACGCGCCGCCCCCACCCGTTGCCGTCCCTCATGTCCGCGCCCTTCCTGATCCTCGAAACCGGACGGCCCGTGCCGTCGATGCGCCGCCACGGCCGCTTCCCCCACTGGATCCGCACCGCCGCCGGCCTCGGCCGCGACGAGGCGGTGGTCGTGGACGTGGCCGGGCTGGAGGGCGACGGCGGCGACGCCCTGCCGACCTCCGAGGGGTTCGCCGGCGTGATCGTCACCGGCTCGGGGGCCATGGTCACCGAGCGTCGCGAGTGGAGCGAGCGCGGCGCCGCCTGGCTGCGCGAGACCGCGCGGGCCGGCGTGCCGGTCTTCGGCATCTGCTACGGCCACCAGCTCCTCGCCCACGCCCTTGGCGGCGAGGTGGGCGACAACCCGCGCGGGCGCGAGATGGGCACGGTGGAGATCGAGCTGGCGGCACCGTCCGCCGAGGATGCGCTGTTCGCCGGCCTGCCGGCCCGCTTCCGGGCGCAGGCCACGCACCTGCAGACGGTGCTGCGCGCGCCGGAAGGCGCCACGCTGCTCGCGGCCTCGGCCCGCGACGGCTGCCACGCCTTCCGCTGGGGCGAGCGGGCCTGGGGTGTGCAGTTCCACCCCGAGTTCAGCGCGATGCACATGCGCGGCTACGTCCGCGCCCGCGCCGACGCGCTGGTGCGCGAAGGCCTCGATCCGCACGCGCTCTCGCGTACCATTTCCGCCACCCCCCACGCGCGCCGCGTGCTCGGGCGCTTCGTGCGCCGGGCGCGCGCGCTCTCCGTCGCGAGCTGAACCGCGCCGGCCACGACAGCAGAGCAGTCCGGTTTTCCCATGCAAGCGCCCATGCAAGTCCGCAAGCAGCCGATCGGCCAGGCCTTCGCCTGGATCCGGCAGGCGATCAACCTCGGCACCCGCAACCCGCGCGCCATCTTCGGCGCCTCGCTGCTGATGATGGCGACGCTGTATCTCGCGGTCACGGTGATGATGCTGCCCGCCTCGATGGTGCTGCAGTCCGGCGGCGACATCACCGCGGCGCTGATCTGGGGCGCGCCGGCCTACGTGGCGATGAACCTGCTGCTGCCGGTGCTGATGGGCGGGCTGATGCATGTGATCCGCGAAGCGGAAGCCGGGCGTCCGGTGCGGGCGCGCGATCTGTTCGCGCCGTTCCGCAAGGGCGGCGCGGGGCAGCTCGGCTTGCTGGGCGGCGCGCAGCTGCTGTTCGGCCTGCTGGGCAGCCTGATCGCGGCGGCGCTGGCGGGGACCGAGTACTGGAAGGATTATCTCGAGGTGATGCGCGTGGCGATGGGCGGCGCCGTTCCGGACGTCATGCCGCGCCCGGAACATCCCGGCCTGATGACGCTGGTGCAGATGGCGTTCAACTACTTCAACTTCGCGCTGATCCTGTTCGGCATTCCGCTGATCCTGTTCTCGAGGCTGCGCCTGGCCGAAGCGGTGCGCGCGGCGGTGCGCGCGGCGCTGGCGAACTTTTCCGCCAATTTCCTCGCCGGGCTGATCTTCGTCGGCGGCGCCCTGGTACTGACCGTGGTGTCGGCCGGGGTCGCGTTGCTGGCGATGGGGCTGGGCGCGCTGCTGCATCCGGCCGTCGGCAACCTGCTGGCCGTGCTGGTGCTGATCGCGCTGGGCTCGGTGCTGCTGGTCGTGCTCACCGGCGCGGGCTACTTCGCCTGGCGCGATACCTTCGGCGACGACGGCGCCGCCGCGCCGCAGGGGCGTGGCGACGGCCGCGTCGGCATCGAGGTCTAGGGCGACGCCGGCGCGGCGGCAGCGCCGGCCGGATCAGGGCACGCACAAGGCGATGCGCCTGGATCGCTGATCGATCATCAGCACCGACCGCTGCAGGGCATGCGCGCCGACGAGCAGTTCGGGGTAGCGCTCCGAGACCCGCACCTCCACGTTCGAGAACGCCGCCTCCCCGATGCGGAGCGGTCCTCGCGCGGTCGCGCGGAAGATCTCGATCCTGCCGTTGGACAGCTGGCCGTCGCCGGCCGGCTGCAGCGGACTCGCGTCGAGCCGGTCGTAGAGCGGTTTGGGAACGACGAAGGCGACGTTGGCGCCGGTGTCGATGTTGCCCTCCACTTGCAGCGAGCCGATCGCCACCGGTACGCGGAACGCGCGCTGGTAGGCCAGCGTGTTGCCGTCGCCGGGCGAGAGCGCCCGCTTGCGGCTGAAGCTCAGGGTCCGCGCCGGGTAGTCGATAACCAGCAGGCCGTCGGCGAAGAACTCGCGCGCGAGGATGCCGTCGAACGCGCCTTCCGGCGAGGAGCGGCTGCGGTAGTCGCGTGCGATCGCCGCGACATCGTCGCGCCTCAATCCGCCAAGCTGCAGGGTGTCGAAGCGCGTCGTGTCGGCCTCGGCCGCGCTCACGCCGTCCGAGTTGGCGGCCGTACCCTGCATCGGCAGGTTCAGCGCCGATACCAGCCTGGCGTCGGCGCGCGCCATGCCGCTGGCGCCGGTATCGACGGCGAAGCGGAATGGGCCTCGCCCGTTCACGCTGGCCTCGACGTAGATCCGCCCATCGACCAGGTCGAACGGCACCCGGACGAGGCTGTCGGCCGCGGGGACGTCGCGGATGCGGCATGCGTCCGGCGGCGCGGGCCGGTCGTGGGCGAAGCTCGCGGCGGCGAGCACGGCGCTGAGCAACGCCAGCGGCGCGGCGAGTGCGCGCGGGCCTCGCGCCGGGCGGACGGGGATGGCGGGTCGAGGCATGGTCTTCGGGCGGGCCGTCATCGCGGCTTGCGGGAGATGCCGTAGAAGGCCAGGTTGCCCAGGCCCAGGGCCACCAGCAGGATCGCCAGGGTCGAAGGCCGGATGTCGTCCAGGCCGAGCGCGGTGATCACGCCGAAGCCGATGCCCAGTGCGACCAGGGTGATGCCCCAGCGCAGCGACGACAGGCGGCGGTTGGCCTCGTCGCCTTCCAGCAGGCCGCGCACCAGCTCGGGAGAGCCGTTGCCGGAGACCAGCTGCTTGCGCACGCGGGCATCGACCACCGCCTTGATCGAATAGGCGATGCAGACGAACAGGGAAATCGGGACCAGCACATCGAAATTCATCGGAGCGACCTCGGGGTTCGGGCGGTACCGGGTTCGGTACCGTTCGCGGCAAGGGATACGGCGGCCGCCCGGCCGGTTGCAGCCCTGCGCCGAAAAGCCCTTGCAACCGTCCGCCCCTTGGGCGTATCCCGTCGCAGATGGATGCCGCCGACCGTGCCCTCGTCGACGCCGTGCTCGCCGGTCGCGCGGGCGCGTTCGAACGGCTCGTGCGCGAATACCAGGGCCTGTGCTGGCACGTGATCCAGCGCATGGTGCGGCACCCGGAGGACACCCGCGAGCTGTGCCAGGAGGCGTTCCTGCGCGTGCACCGCTACCTGCACCAGTACCGCTTCGACAGTCCATTGAAGTCGTGGATCGGCCAGGTCGCCTATTCGGTGGCCAAGCGCCACCTGGAGCGCAAGCGCATCCCGCTGGCCGAGCCCGTCGCCGTCGCGGACGAGGAGGACGGCCTGTCGCCGCTGGAGAGGATCGACGACGGCACCGACCTGCAGGCCGCGCACGCCGACGCCGAGGAACAGCGCCGGCTGCACGCCGCGATCGAGGCGCTGCCGCCGCTGCAGC
The DNA here is from genome assembly GCF_022662575.1 of Luteimonas aquatica. GTDB lineage: Bacteria > Pseudomonadota > Gammaproteobacteria > Xanthomonadales > Xanthomonadaceae > Luteimonas > Luteimonas aquatica. The sequence goes on from NZ_JALBFU010000005.1 coordinate 11,670, forward strand.
GCACGCTGCTGACCTTGTACCATCTGGAGGAACTGCCGATTGGCGAGATCGCGGCCATCACCGGACTGGCCGAGGGTACGATCAAGAGCCACCTGTTCCGCAGCCGCAAGACACTGCGCGAGATGCTCGAAGCGCGCATCGGAGTCGCCGCATGAATCGCCGCAACCACGCATTCGACGAACACCAATGGCAGGCGCAGGAACACGCGCGCAGCGCCGTCCGCGACGGTCGCGCCGATGCGGACGCCGGCGAGCTGCGCGTCGCCCGCGCCTTGCGCGAGGCGCCGCCCATGGCGCTGCCGGCCGACTTCGCCGCACGGGTCGCGACGCTGGCGCGCGCGCGCGCGGCCGCGTCGAGCCTGCTGGAACAGCGCCTGCTGTGCGCACTGGGCTGCGCCCTGGGCGTGTCGGCGGCGGCGGTCGTGGTCGAGTCCGGCCGCGGCTGGGTCGCCGAACTGGCCGCGCTCCTGCCCGGTGGCGTCGACGCCACGGGCTGGGTCGCCGCCACCGCGCTGTGCCTGCTGGCCAACTGGGGCTGGGGCGCGTTGCGCCGCCCACACGCGGCCAGGGACGAATACGCGAGCAAGCGCTAGCCCAGGGCGCTGTCGATCGCCGCGTCGAAGATCGCATTGGTCGCCAGGAAGAAGGCGGCCGTCAGCAGCAGCAAGGCCACCGCCTGCGCCGCCATCCACCACGCCGCCCATGCCGGCAGCGCATGGCCGCCGCGCTGCAGCACGCGCGTGTTCGAAAGGCGGTCGTGCAGGGCGAGCCGGCGCGGCGGCAGCGCCGCCATCGCGTGGCCGAGGTTGAGCGTGAGCCAGGACAGCGCGCCGGCGAAATGCCGTCCCAGCGCGCGCAGCGCGCCGATGCGCAGGCCCGACGCGTCGGCGATCTGCAGCCGCAGCGCACGCTGGCCGGGCGTGGCCTGGCGCGCGGAAGCCTCCAGGCCCATGCGGTAGAGCGCGCCGAGCAGCGCGAACAGCAGGATCGGCGGCCACAGCAGGGCGAACAGGTCGTGGCGCAGCGCGCCCAGCGCCTGACGCAGGGCGGGATCGGAGAGCCAGCTCCAGGCCAGTTCGGCCGGCGGCGCGCCCACGGCCGCCGCCTCGGTCATGCCGCGCACCATGCCCTGCAGGAAGGCGGCGTAGTCGGCGGCGACGGCGGCGCCGCCGCCGGCCAGGTGCCGCCACAGCAGCAGGGCGGTCGGCACGGCGACGATCGCCGCATCGAGCGACCAGGCCGCATAGCGTCGCCAGAACCCGGCGGGCGTCATCGATGCCGGGTCAGTGCGCGCGTTCGTCGGCGGGCGCGTCCGCCTTGGGCGCCAGCAGCCGCGCGGCCCAGATGCCGGCCTCGTAGAGCAGCATCATCGGCAGGGCCAGCATCAGCTGCGAGACCACGTCGGGCGGGGTGATCACCGCGGCCAGCACGAAGATCGCCACGATGGCGTAGCCGCGCCATTCGCGCAGCTGCGCCGGCGTCACCCAGCCCAGCAGCACCAGGATCACCAGCGCCACCGGCAGCTCGAAGCTGGCGCCGAAGGCGAAGAAGATCACCAGCACGAAATCCAGGTAGGCGCCGATGTCGGGCGTGATCGCGACGATGTCCGGCTTGAAATGCAGCAGGAAGGTGAAGACCGAGGGCAGCACCAGGAAATAGGCGAAGGCGCAGCCGGCGTAGAACAGCGTGACCGAGGAGGCCAGCAGCGGCACGGCCAGGCGCTTCTCGCGCTGGTACAGGCCGGGCGCCACGAACGCCCACAGCTGATATAGCAGCCAGGGCGCGGCGGCGAACAGCGCGACGAAGAAGGTCAGCTTGACCGGCGCGAAGAAGGCGCCGGCCGGATTCATCGCGATCATCTGCTGGCCGTTGGGCAGGCGCGCGATCAGCGGCATGGCCAGCCAGGTGTAGAGCTGGCTGGTGAAGGGCAGCAGCGCCACCAGCACCACCAGCAGGCCGATCACGCCGCGCAGCAGGCGCGCGCGCAGCTCGATCAGATGGCTGATCAGGCTGGTCTCGCTGTCGTCGAGCTCAGGCGGGCCGGACATCGTCTTTGCTTTCCTGCGCCTGGGTGTCCGGGGACGGCTCGCGATCGTCGGTCGGGGCGGCGGCGACGGACGCTTCCTGCGCCGGCGGCGCGTCGACGCGCGCGCCGTCGCGGATCGCGTCGAACTCCTGGCGCGCCTCGGCATCGGCGGCGCGCACGCGCGCGTCGAGGTCGCGCACCGCGGTTTGGGTATCGCGCATGCTGCGCTTGAGTTCCTCGGCCGCCAGTTCGCGTTCCAGCTCGTTCTTCACCGAGGCCCACTGCGCGCGCGCGCGGCGCACCCACAGCCCGGCGAAGCGCGCCGCCTTGGGCAGGCGCTCGGGGCCGAGCACGATCAGCGCGACCACGGCGATGACCACGAATTCGGGAAAGTCGATGCCAAACATTCAGTCGCCAGGAAGTCTCGCGCGGGCCGGATGGCGGCCGCGCCCCGGCGCGCGCCTCGCGGCCCCGCCGTCGGGATCAGCGGGGAGCGTTGCTGTCGCTGCGCTGCTCGTTCTCGGACTTGCTGCCGTCCTGGCGCGACTGGTCGCCGAGCTGGCCCGCCGGCTTGTCCTCGTCGCGCATGCCCTTCTTGAATTCGTTGACGGCCTTGCCGAGATCCTTGGCGCCGCTGGTGAGACGCTTGGTGCCGAACACGAGCAATACGATCGCGAGTACGACCAGCCAGTGCCAGATGCTGAAACCGCCCATGGCGTGCCTCGCAGTGGGGTGAAGGTGTCGCTACAGGATACCGCAGGGCCCGCGCGCCGTTGTGACCTGCGGCGCGCGGGCGGGCGCGAATCAGGGCGTGGCCGGCAGCGGCTCGCTGGTGGCCGGGTTGTCGTTCACCGGTTGGAAAGGCTGGGGCTGCGGTTCGGGCTGGGCGGCCGGCGCCGCGACGGGCTGCGCGGCGTTCTGGGCGGGCGCATTCAGCGGCTGCGTGGTCGTGGCCGGCGCGCCGGCGGGCGCGGTGGCCGCCGCCGGTGCCGGCGCGGCCTCGCCGTAGCGCGCGGCCTCGTCGCTGGCGCGCGAGCTGCGGGCGTTGCGGGCGATGTTGCTGGCCTCCTCCAGGCGGTCGCGGAAACCGACCACGGCGTCGGACGGGCGCTGCGGCTCGCGGCCCTCGAAGATCATGCGCGGGGTGGTGTCGCGCCCGTAGACCGACTCGTTGGCGGCATCGTCGATGGACAGCACCGCGCCGTCGAGGGCGATGCCGGCGAACAGGCCGCGCGCGCGCGACCAGGACCAGATCTCGGCCTTGAGCTGGCCGTCCGTGGCGGCGGCGGCGTTGCGGCCCACCGGGCCGGCGGCCACGCCGGCATCGGCGCCCAGGGTGAACTTGCCGTTGACGATCGATTCCAGGCTGCGGTCGTTGCGGAACACCAGCACGATGTCGGCCGACTGCACGCCGGCCTGGAAGCCGATGCTGCCGCCGGTGAGCTTGATGAAGCTGGGGTTGGACCAGGTGCCGTCCGGGCGCTTGACCGAGAGCAGGCCGTGGCCGCGGCGGCCGCCCAGCACCAGGCCGACCTTCAGCGCGTCCGGCACGACCACGATCGCGCGGCCCTCGTCGAGCAGCTTGTCCGGGATGCCGGATTCGGGAATCTGCTGGATGGTGGTGAGCACGCGCGTGGCGTCCTGCGCGCGCTTGTCCTCGTCGGCGCCGGCCCAGGCCGAGGAGACCACGCCCATCGACAGGGTGAGGGCGGTGGCGAGCAGGGCGAGGCGCAGGGCGGGCGAGCGGTGGGTCACAGGCATGAGGGGCTCCGGAAGCATGGAAGGCGGTGCATGGCGGCGGCGCTGCGCGTGCGGGGATGGGCGATCGACACGACCCTAAGCGGCGCGGCGTGAATCGATTCTGAGTTTCGCACATCGCGCTCGGGCATCCGGGATGACTCGGACGGCGGCGCGAAGTTCCGCGGCGGGCCCCCGCATGCCGTCCGCGACACCGCCTTCTGCCATCCTATGCGCATGCCAGCAGCTCCTGCCCGCGACCGTGCCGCCCTCCTGCTCGTCAATCTCGGCACGCCCGAGGCGCCCACCGCCCCGGCGGTGCGGCGCTACCTGGGCGAATTCCTCGGCGACCGGCGGGTGGTGCAGCTCTCGCGCTGGCTGTGGCTGCCGCTGCTGCACGGGGTGATCCTGCCGCTGCGCAGCCGGCGCGTGGCGCGCAAGTACGCCGAGATCTGGCTGCCGGGCGGATCGCCGCTGGCCGTGCACACCCGGCGCCTGGCCGAGGCGCTGCAGGCCCGCCTGCCGCTGCCGGTGGCGCATGCGATGCGCTACGGCGCGCCCGCCATCGCGGATGCGCTGCACGCGCTGGCGCGCCAGGGCCGCGACCGCATCCTGGTGCTGCCGCTGTACCCGCAGTACTCGACCACGACCACGGCCTCGGTGGCCGACGCGCTAACCGCCTTCTCCCGCGCGCACGGCGCCCTGGCGCCGCAGCTGCGCATGATCGACCAGTACGCCACCGATGCCGGCGTGGTCGGCGCGCTCGCCGCCTCGATCCGCGCGCACTGGCAGGCGCATGGCCGCGGCGAGCGCCTGCTGCTGTCCTTCCACGGCATCCCGCAGCGGCTGGTCGACGCGGGCGATCCCTACGCCCAGCAGTGCCGGGCCACGGCGCAGGCGCTGGCGCGGGCGCTCGATCTCGCCCCGGAGGCCTGGACGATGACCTTCCAGTCGCGCTTCGGCCGCGAGCGCTGGCTGCTGCCGGCCACCGACGCCACGCTGCAGGCGCTGGCGGCCGAGGGCGTGCGGCGCGTGGACGTGGCCTGTCCCGGATTTCCGGTGGACTGCCTGGAGACGCTGGAGGAGATCGCGATCCAGAACGCCGCGTGTTTCCGCGACGCCGGCGGCGAGCGCCTGTCCTACATTCCCTGCCTCAACGATGCGCCGGCGCACGCCGACGCGCTCGCCGCGCTGGTGCGCGGCCACCTGGAGACATGGACGTGATGCAGGACTTCTCGCTGGAGATCCCGCTCGGCCGCATCACCGCCCTGCGCGCCGGTACCCCGGGCGCGCCGCGCGTGCTGGCGCTGCACGGCTGGCTCGACAACGCCGCCAGCTTCGTGCCGTTGGCGCCGCACCTGCACGGCATCGACCTGGTCGCGCCGGACCTGCCGGGCCACGGCGGCAGCGTGCACCTGCCGCGCGGCGCCGACTATTCCTTCGCCGGCGCGATGCACAACGTGCTCGACATCGCCGATGCGCTCGGCTGGGACCGCTTCGCCCTGCTCGGGCATTCGATGGGCGCCGGCATCGCCAGCCTGGTGGCGGCCGGCAGCCCGCAGCGGGTCACGCGCCTGCTGGCCATCGAGGCGCTGGGCGCGCTGCCCGAGGCGCCCGAACGCACGGTCACGCGCCTGCGCGAGGCGGTGGCGGCTACGCGCGCGCTGGCGGGCAAGCGCTTGCGCACCTTCCCGACCCTGGAGACGGCGGTGCGCGCGCGCATGCAGGCCGGCGCCCTGGGCGTGAGCGAGGCCGCCGCGCGCCTGCTGGTGGAGCGCGGCGCGCGCGCGGTGCGGTCTGGGCAGGCGCCGGACGGCTTCGAATGGAGCAGTGACCCGCGCATGACCCTGCCGACCATGGTGCGCATGACCGAGCCGCAGGTGCGCAACCTGATCGCCGGCATCGAGTGCCCGACGCGGGTGATCTACGCCGATCCGCCGCAGCCCTACCTGCCCGAGCCGCTGCGCAGCGAGCACGTCGCGCTGTTGCCGCGCGGGGAGCTGGTGGTCGTGCCCGGCACGCATCACCTGCACATGGAGCAGCCCGCCGCGGTGGCGGCGGCGATCGGCGATTTCTTCGTGCGCGCGGCGTCCGGACCGGATGCCGGCGCTTGCGATCCGCCGCAGACCGTGGCCGCCGGGCCGTGAGCGCGGCGGCGGCATGAGCGGGCACCCGCTTCGCCGGCGCGCGCTGGTCCTGCTGGCGGTGCTGGCGGCCGCGCTCGGCGGCCTGCTCTGGCTGTTTCCCGGCCCGCGCTTCGGCCTGGGGTTCACGCTGGCCACGGGCATCGGCAGGGACGCGTTGCAGCGGCGCATCGACGCGATCGAGGACAAGGCGATCGCCGGCGCGGCGATCGACGCGCGGGACCGGCGCTTCCTCGTCGATTTCTATCGCACACTGGCGCAGGGCGGGCGGCTGGTCGGCTTCGCGCGCCAGACCGGGCGGATGATGGACCACTATCTGGACGGCTCCGGCGCCGACTACCGGCTGGAGGCCGGGATCTTCACCGGCAACGCCAAGGTGCGCGCGCAGATGGCGCGGATGCGGCAAGAGGCCTCGCAGCAATCGTGCGACGCGGCCGTCCGCCTGTCCTCGCCCGAGTTCTACATGCCCGACCGCAGCCAGGCCGATTCGGTGTTCGGCCTGTACTACGGCCGCGTGCACCTGGCGCGGCGCCGCGCGGCCGGCGGCGGCTGCGCGCTGCACTGGCGCGCCGAGGTGCCGTGGGTCTGGCCTTCCTACCCCGAGCTGCGGCGCAAGTACGGCGATCCGCATGCCGAGAGCTTTCCGCTGCCGAACCTGCCGAGCCTGTTCCTCGGGCCGAGGCATGCCCTGTACGTGGACAACGGGCTCGGCGAGGCGCTGGCCAGGATCGGCCTGGCCAGGCCGTTCCTGGCCTATGCCGAGTGGGACGAGGCGGACACGCCGCCCTAGCCGGCCGCGTCAGCCGATCAGGGCGCGCAGCGTCGCCTTCAGGCGGCGGCCCTCGGCGTGGAAGTAGGTGCGTTCCTCGCGCCAGGCGGGGCAGCGGCCTTCGACCTCGCGCCAGAACGCGCGCGAGTGGTCGGCGTGGATCAGGTGGCACAGCTCGTGTACCAGCACGTATTCGAAAGCCTCCGCCCGTCCCAGCACCAGCGCCAGGTCCAGCGCCAGGATGCCGTTGGGCGCCAGCGATCCCCATTGCGAGGACATCGGCTTGACGCGGATGCGCGCCGGCGCGCGCGGCAGCGCCGGCAGGTAGCGCGGCAGCCAGCGCGCGACGTCGGCGCGCGCCTCGGTCTCGAAGAAATCGCGCAGGGCGCGGCGCTGCGCCGCCTCGCCGGCGCGGGCGGGCAGCTCCAGGACGAGGCCGTCGTCCTCGCGCAGCACGCGCGCGAAACGGCCTTCGCGCCAGCGCAGCGGCAGCGCTTGGCCGCGCAGCGGCAGGCTCGCCGGTTCGCCGCGCACCAGCGGCGGGATCGGCACGTGCGCATGCGTGGCGAGCTGGCGCACCAGCCAGTCGCGGTGCTCGCGCAGGAAGCGTTCGCCGGAGATCAGGCTGGCGCGCGGCGGCAGGGTCAAGCGCGCGCCGCGCTCGTCGACCGACAGGCGCAGCCGCCGTGCGCGCGGATCGCGCACGCGCAACACCTCGACGGTGCGGCCGTCCTCGAGCAGGAAGGGCACGGTGTCGCGTTCGACGGTGCGCGGCGGGCGCGTCAGCAAGCGCGAGAGGACGGACATGCGTCTATCGTAACGGTTCGTGTCCTCGCGCGGCATATTCCGGTGCGTGCTTTTTTGCGTCCGTCATTCCTGCTTGCGCAGGAATGACGGTGCGCGCTCGGGGACGTTCGCGGCCGGCGCTAGGCCTCGGCCTTGGACAGCTTCAGCGCGGGCTCCAGCACCTCGAACAGGCGCTTGAGCTCGGCGGCCATCAGCACGAAGCGGGCGTCCAGTTCGGCACGGATGTCCTCGCGCTCGCCGCCCTCGAGCTGGTCGACGGCGCCGTCGAGGAATTTCAGCTTGCGGATCACCAGGTCCTCGCCGAGCACGAAGGACACGTGGTCGTCGAGGGTGAGCGCCAGGCGCGTCACCAGCTTGCCGGCTTCCAGGTGCTTGGCGATCTCGTCGCTCTGCAGCTCCTGGTGCTGGCACTTGACCACCGCGCCGTGCTCGGCCGGGTCCTTCAGCTCGCACTCCTCGCCCAGCGACAGGCCCGCCGGCAGCGCGTCGCCGGCGATCCAGCCGGTCAGCACCGAGCGCGGCGCGATCTCCGCGTTCAGCGGCAGCGCCGGGAAGCTGCCGAGCGCGTGGCGGATGTCGGACACCACCGCCTCGCCGTTCTTGCGCGAGGAGGTGTCGACGATGCACAGGCCGTGCTCGAGATCGAGCATGGCGTCGGTGCGCGAGGGCCGCACGAAGGCGCGCGGCAGCAGTTCGTGCACCAGATCCTCCTTCAGCCGCTTGCGCGCGCGGCCGCCGAGCTTGCGGCCTTCCTTCTCCTCCAGCTCGGCCAGCTTCTTCGACAGCAGGTCGTTGACCACCGCCGAGGGCAGCAGCTTGTCCTCGCTGCCCACGCTCAGCCAGATCGCGCTGTCCACGCGATGCGAGAGCGCCTCGGCGTCGCGGCCGAAGGGCGAGATGAAGCCGCGCGAGGTCAGCTCCAGCGGGCCGACCGGCTTGAGCGGGACTTCGGCCAGGCGGGTGTCGAGTTCGGAGAGGTCGAGCGAGACGGGGAAGCGGAACAGGGTGAGGTTTCTGAAGAACATCTAAGAACCGGCGTTGGAGTTCAGGGGCGGAGCGAGAGGTTACAGCCGTCATTCCCGCGAAAGCGGGCATCCAGGCCTTTCAGGCTTCGCGAGCCTCGGCAAAGGCCAAAGTCGCTGGATTCCTGCCTTCGCAGGAATGACGGTCCGATGACACGGGGAATCAGTCTTCGGCGGCGGCGTGCGGTTCGCCGGCCAGCCAGTCGTGCGCGTCCGGCAGCGGCGTCTCTCCGCGCCGTCCCAGGGCGAGGAAATCGAACAGCTTCGGATCGCTCAGCTGCGAGGGGCGGATGTCGCCCAGCGCGCGCGCGATCTGCTCGATGCGGCCGGGCGATTCGCGCTCCCAGGCCTCCATCATGCGCTTGACCTGCTTGCGCTGCAGGTTCTCCTGCGAGCCGCACAGGTTGCAGGGGATGATCGGGAAGGCGCGCGCCTGGGCGTAGGCGGCGATGTCGTCCTCGCGCACGTAGGCCAGCGGGCGGATCACCACGTGCTTGCCGTCGTCCGAGCGCAGCTTGGGCGGCATGCCGCTGAGCTTGGCGTGGAAGAACAGGTTGAGAAAGAAGGTGGCGACCAGGTCGTCGCGGTGGTGGCCGAGCGCGATCTTGGTGAAGCCCTGCGCCTCGGCGAAGGTGTACAGCGCGCCGCGCCGCAGGCGCGAGCACAGCGAGCACATCGTCTTGCCTTCCGGCACCACGCGGGTGACCACCGAGTAGGTGTCCTGCTCCAGGATCCGGTAATCCACGCCGAGCGAGGCGAGGTAGCCGGGCAGGACGTGTTCCGGGAAGCCGGGCTGCTTCTGGTCCAGGTTCACCGCCGTCAGGCTGAAGCGCACCGGGGCCTTGGCCTGCAGCTGCAGGAGGATGTCGAGCAGGGTGTAGCTGTCCTTGCCGCCGGACAGGCAGACCATCACCTTGTCGCCGTCCTCGATCATGCCGAAGTCGGCGATGGCGCGGCCCACCTGGTGGCGCAGGCGCTTGCCAAGCTTGTTCAGCTCGCGCGTCTCGCGCTCGGCGCGCGGGACGCGCCGGGTCGGCTCGGCCAGGGGCACCGCTTCGGGCAGGGGGGCTTCCGGCAGAGGGATGATCGCGCTCATGAACCGCCTATTCTACCCGGCGCCCTTCCATGACGCCGATCGCGGACGGCGTGTAAGCTCGGAGCCCTCCACGCCCGGGCCGCCGTCCTCCGTCCATGTCCTTTTCCGACGCCGCCGACATCAGCCACCGGCTGGTCGAGCTCCGGCTCGAGCACCGCGACCTCGACATCGCCATCGGGCGCCTGCAGGCCGACATCGAGGCCGACGAGCTGGCGGTCAAGCGCATGAAGAAGCGCAAGCTGCAGCTCAAGGACATGATCTCGCGCCTGGAGAGCGCGCTGATTCCCGACGAGCCCGCCTAGCCGGTCGTGGTATGCGGGGGCCGGCGGCGGGTAAGCTACCGCCGACCAGCCTGAAGGCGACAACGGGGTCGATGGCGAACGCTGACAACTCTCACGAACTGGCCGCGATGCTGCGCAACCGCTGGTGGCGCGCGGTGGGCGTGGCGGCGTTGCTGGCCGTGGCATTGACGGCGGTGCTGGGCGGATTCCGCAAGGCGGGCTCGGCCACGCACCCCTACCCCGAGCTGGGCGCGGGCACGCGGGTGGACAACGGCGCGCTGGCGGTCACGCCCTTGCGGGCCTGGGTCGACGCGACGCGGCCGGGCGGGATGCCCAACGATTTCGACAAGCAGGACTACCTGGTGCTGCGGGCGCGGGTGGAAAACCGGACCGACAGCGGCTTCGCCAATGCCAGCTATCTGCAGAGCGATTTGTTCTGGCTGGCGGACGGCGCGTCGGACGCCAAGAAGGCCGATTCCCTGCAGCGCGGCGACGACCACGGCTTCTACGTGAACCTGCAGCCGCGCCTGCCGGTGGAGATCGATTTGGTCTGGACACTGCCGCGCGGGCAACCCCTGCCGCCGAAGCTCGTCTGGGGCCTGTACGCGCGCGATTTCGTCGAACAGACCTACCTGACCCGCGAAGCGGCGTGGGTGCAGGGCAATCCGCGGGCGAAACTGATCCTGGCCGTCGAGGACCGACGACGCCCGGCGGGTGCGCCGTGAACGCGCCGGAGACCGCGTCCGCCGCGCCGCCCGCGCGCCGCCTGCCGGTGCGCTGGTCGCTGGTGGTCGCCACGCTCCTGGTGCTGGCGGCGATCGTCGGCCTGCGGCGGGCCGAGCCGGGCTATACGGACAAGCTGGCGCCGGTGCTGCTCCCGGGGCGGGTCGAGCAGCGCGTGGAGGCGCGCAATTTCGCGGTGCAGGTCAAGCGGGTCAAGCTCGCCCACGCCTATCGGGTGCGCGGCGACGCCTTGAATCCCGGGCCGCGCCTGGTCGGCACCAGCGGCATCTGGCTGTCCGCGCTGACCGAGGTGGAGGTGCTGCAGGCGCCGGGCTTCGTCAGCGCCCAGTTGCGCACCCGCGACGGGCTGGTCTATCCGGCCAGCGACCACGACCGTCCGAAACTGCCGGGCATGAATCTGAGCGGCCAGCAGTTGGCGGCCGGCCTGCCCGCCACCGGCGGCTACTTCTTCGAGCTTCCGCCGGAAAAACTGGCCGGCGCGCATTTGCAGTTCTACGCGGGCACGCTGAAGCCTTCGAACATGGACCATCTCGTCGATATCGACCTCGGCCTCGACGCCGCGCGCACGCGCAAGCTGTTCGCCGAGGCCAAGCCCGTCCTGGACCTGCAATGAGCGCCACGCCTTCGCCCGCCGCCGAAACGCCGTCACCACCGCGCGGATGGTGGCGCCGCAATGCGTGGTGGCTGCTCGGCGCCCTGGTGCTGGGGACGCTGGCGTTCTTGCTGCCGTATCGCGACGCCCTGTACGAGCAGGCGAGACGTTCCCCGCAGTCGCCCATCGAGGTGCGCCAGGGCGAGTGGGCCGACTACGCCGGCGCGCGCTGGCGGGTGGTCGACGTGCGCCGCGTCGAGAAGATCAAGCTGGCCAAGGGCGACTATTTCCATCCCGACGCCGCGCTTGTGGCGGTCCGCTTCGAGCTGGTGCCGGTCACGGGCGTGAGCCCGGACAAGCTGGACATCTGCAAGGGACGCCTGTCCGACGCGCAGGGACGGCGCTGGGACGCCAATGCGCTGCCGCTGTCGCAGCAGCGCGAATACCGCGAGGACCTGGGCACGGGCTGCGGCTCGCGCCTGGGCACGGGCTTCCAGCGCGTCCAGGCGCGGCGCGGCCAGCCGTTCCGTTTCGTGCACCTATACCAGGTGCCGACCACCTTGCCCACGCGCGGACTGCACGCGGAGATCCTCATGCCCGCCCATACGGTCGAGCCGCAGGGCAGCTATCTGCGTTTCGCGCTCTAGCGGCGCCGCGTCCTAGGCGCTTTGCGGCGCCGAGGCCACCTCGGCCCTGGGCAGCCTCGCCACCGCACGATCGAAGGCCGCCGCCAGCAGCACGATGCGCAGCAGTTCGGTGAACAGCGCCGGCCGCGCCGACAGCGGCCCGTTGAACAGCAGCGAGAGCGGCTGTCCGATCACTTCCCAGCTCTCCCAGTCGCGCGCGCCGATCAGATCGACCGCCACGCGCCACGCGCTGGCATCGACGAAGGCCAGCACCTGCCAGCACAGGCACAGCGTCAGCAGGGCGGGCAGCCCGGCGCGCAGCACCAGACGCAGGCTGTTGACCACCGGCACGCCCTTGCTGGTCCAGCCGGCGCTGGCCTTGTCGGCGAGCTTGCGCCAGACCAGATGCATGCCCTGGTAGCGCGAGCCCAGCGCCGACCATTGCGCGTCGGCGCCGTCCAGGCGATGCCGGCGGCGCAGGTCCAGGCCGTAGATGATCGCCGTGATCGCCAGCCATACCAGCGGCATCACCACGCCGCCGGCGGCGATGGAAAGGAATTCCCAGGCCGGTTCCAGCACGCGCTTGAGCGGTGCCAGCGAGATCCAGCCGGCGAACGGGTTTTCCCACCATTGCGCCACCACCACGTAGACCACCCGCGCGTGCCACCAGTCCTTGATCCAGGCGATGCCCTGGGCGATCGCGGCCACGCCCACGAATACCCAGTAGGCTTCGCACACGGTCGCCAGCACCGTCCAGGCCGCGTGGCCGGTGGCGGCGGCGCGGCGCTTGGCGACCTCGCGCACCGCCCATGCGATCAGCAAGGCGATCCACAGGCCGTGCAGCGCGAAGATGTCGCCGAGGTTCTCGCGGTTCTCGAAGGAGACGCTGAAGATGTAGGTGAGGCGGAAATCCCGCTTGACCCCGTCCAGCAGCCCCCAACTGGCGTAGTAGGCGAAGAACGGCAGCAGCGCGATGGCCAGGGCGCTGAGCCAGGGCCTGGCCGGACGGGCCGGCGCGACGCCGAGGCCGGCCTGGGTCTCCAGCGACGGACGCACCGCCAGGAACATCGCGATGGTGCCGGCCAGTTGCGTCACGATCAGCAGGGCGATGGCCGCGTACGAGAGCAGCACGCTGGTCTCGGCGAGCCGGATGGCCGCATCCAGCAGCAGGTCGTAGGCCACGCGCTGGGCGAAATACCAGAACAGCAGCGCCGGCCAGTGCCGCCAGAGCAGGCGTCCGGCCAGGCGCGGGATCTCCCACCAGGTCGGGGCCTGGGGCGCGGCGGACGGTGCGGCGAGCGAGGGACTGGCGACGGACATCGACCTGCGGCGTTGCGGAACCGTCGCGAGGGTAGCGGGGATCGGCGGCCGGCGCGAGCGGCGAGGCCCGGCGCGCGGTCCTGGGCGCGCGCCGCAGGCATCCGTTCCGAGATGGAGGCGCGCATCGGCGGCGGCCCGCAGCGCGTCCTGGCCCCGTGCCGGCCCTGATCGACGATGCGCGAGGGCGCGGCCTGCCGGATGCCGCGGTCCCGGCAAAGGGCCGCGGCGCGCGGCGCGTCAGTGGCAGGGCTTCTTGTCGTCTCGCCCGGCCAGATCGCGTGCCAGAAGGTCAAGCCCCGCCGCGTGGACGGCGAAGGGCGGACGGGTGCGGAATCGGATCGGCGCCGGCGGCCTCAGGAGGCCATCAGGTCGGGCTCGGGATCGGGCTTGGCCGCCTCCGGGCTGACCTTCTCGATGGTGTGGCGCAGTTCGCGGCCGAGGATGACCTTGGCGTCCTTGGCCCAGGCGTCCAGGCGCTGGTCGAAGACCAGCTTGCTGTTCTCGTCCAGCCACACCAGGCGCAGCTCGCGCAGCTTCTGGATGAAGCCGCGGAACAGGCCCTTGTCGAAGAATTCCGGGGCCGCCGGGGCGTACAGCAGCGACAGCCGCTGCGCGGCCAGCTGGCACAGGCTCTCCAGCTCGCCGGCGCCCAGCGTGCCGGGACCGTTCTTGGCCAGCACCGAGATGGCGATGTAGTAGCGCTCGAAGGCCTGCTGCAGCGGATGGCCGATGGCGCGCAGGCGGAACACCTCGTCCGATTGCCCGGCGTTGCGCGCCAGGATGCCGCCGTCTTCCTCGCCGCCGCCGTCTACGTGCTCGAGCAGGCCCTCGCGCACGAACACGTCGATGGTGCGGTCGATGCGCTCGGCGAAGCCGTCCTCGTCCCAGGGCAGGAACAGCTCGGTCTGCAGGAACGGGTACACGCTGCGGCCGATGCGGCGCAGGCTGTTGCGCGCCATGCGGCGGTTGTGCTGGAAGCAGCAGGCGATCCAGCTGGCGGCGGTGAACAGGTGGATGACGTTGTTGCGGAAGTAGGAGAGCAGCACCGCGGTGTCGTCGTCGACGGTGAGCACGTCGCCGAGCGGATGGCTGACGCGCTGCAGCACCTTGATTTCCTCGCCGTGGGCGATGATCTCCTCGGGCGCGTGCGGGGTGACCGTGACCAGGTCGCTGTAGGGCACGTCCTGCAGCAGCACCTTCGACAGCGCGATCTGCGCGCGCAGGTCGGTCTCGCCCATGGCGTGCTTGGGCGTGGACAGCAGCGCCAGCGCCAGCAGGTTGATCGGATTGACGTCGGCGGCGCGGTTGACGTTGACGTTGATGCGCTGCGCCAGCGCGTCGACGGTGTTCGACAGCCACTGCGGCTTGTCGTCCTCCGACAGCGGCTGCCCGTCCCACTCCGGCGCGTGCACGGCCAGCGCGTCGTTGAGCAGGATGCGCTCGCCGAAGTTCACCACCACCTGGCCGTAGTTCTGCCGCAGCACCTTGGGGATGCCCCACAGCAGCGCCCAGATCGATTCCTTCTCCTTCGGCTTGCCGGTCAGCTCGTCGAGATAGCTGCTGCCTTCCATCAGCTTCTCGTAGCCGACGTAGATGGGTTGAAACAGGATGGGCCGCGTGGGCTGGCGCAGGTAGCCGCGCACCGTCATCGCGATCATGCCGCCCTTGGGCTGCAGCAGGCGGCCGGTGCGCGAGCGCCCGCCCTCGATGAAGTACTCCATCGAGTAGCCGCCGGCGGCCAGCTGCGCCACGTATTCGCTGAGCACCGCCGAGTACAGCACGCTGCCCTTGATGCTGCGGCGGATGAAGAACGCGCCGCCCTTGCGAAGGATGCTGCCGAGCACCGGCAGGTTGAGGTTGATGCCGGCGACGATGTGCGGCGGCACCACGCCCTTGGTGTAGAGCAGGTAGGACAGCAGCAGGTAGTCCATGTGGCTGCGGTGGCTGGGCACGTACACCACCTCGTGGCCCGGCGCCGCCGCCTTGAGCGCCTCCAGGTGGTGCACCAGCACGCCGCGGTAGATGGTGTTCCACACCGGCGTGAGCAGGAAGCTGGCCGAGCGCACCACCGGGTGCGAATAGTCGGCGGCGATCTCGTAGGCCATGCCGTAGGCCTTCTTCCACGCCTCCTCGATGCTGCTGTTGTCGCGCCTGGCCTGGTCGGCGATCGCCTCCTTCACCGGGTCGGAGGAGAGCACCTTGTCGATCAGCAGGCGGCGCGTGGACAGATCGGGGCCGATCACCGCCTCGCGGATGCGGTTGAAGTGGGTGCGCAGCACGCGCGAGAGCTTGCGCACGGTGCGCTCGGGCGTCAGGTCCTCCTGGACGATGCCGCGCACGTCCACGGGCGCGGCGAACTGCACCAGGGTGTTGCGGCCGTTGAGCAGGATGGCCAGCAGGCGGCGGAAGCGGCCGACCAGGGTCCAGTTCTCCGAGAACAGCACCGAGAACCAGCCGCTGCTGCGGTCCGGCGCCTGGCCGACGAAGATCGACACCGGCACCAGCTGCACGTCCAGCGCCGGATCGGCGCGGTGCGCCTCGAGCAGGCGGGCGAGCGATTCGGAATGGGTCTTGGCCTTGGTCGGCAGCGGCTCGCCGGTCACGGCCAGGTAGCTGAGCATGCTGCCGGCGCTGCGCCTGGACAGCGCCAGGTAGGCGCGCTTGCGGCCGAGCGGATCGCCCGGCAGCGGACGCAGCGGCGAGGGCATGCCGGCTTCGCGGCAGGCGCGGTCGAGGATCAGCGCGTTGGACAGGCCGTAGTCTTCGAGCACGTAGCAGACAGGGCGGTCGCCGATCAGGCCGCGCGGTGCCTGCGGTTCGATCTTCAGCTCGATCCAGGGCTTGAGGAACTGGCCGAGCAGCCGGACCCACCAGGGACGGCGCGCGCGGGGCTCGCGCGCGGCGGCCTCCGCCGCCTGGGCGGCGGCCGCGTCCTCGGCCTGGACGTTTCCGTCCTCCCCGGCGTGGGGCGCGGTGTCCGCCGCAAGAGGCTCGGGGTCCGTCGCGGGCGCCACCTCCGGCGCCGGCGCGGACGGCCCGGAGGCCGCGACCGGGGCGGCTTCCGTCTCACCGGCCGGCGGGACGGGCTCGCTGCGGGCGGCATCGCCCGGCGCTGGCGTAGCGCTGGCGGCGTCGGAGGACGGCGACGGTTCGGCGTCGAACAGGTTCGGTTGGGTCGGCTGGTTCGGCATCGGCGGCATTATGCCGAGAAACCGATGCCGGCCCTGCGGGAGGCGGGAGCGGCCCGCTAGCCGGACGGCGGTCTGGCCGGTGCCGACGCGGCCGGCGCGGCGGCCGGTTTCGCCGCCGCCGCCCGCGCCTGGCGCAGGAAGTCGCTGACGTACCAGCGGCCTTCGATCCGCTCCACCCGCACGATCGCGTCGATCGGCTCGCCGGCGAAGCGGTAGCGCATGCGCACCAGGGCGCTGTCGCCGGTCTGCGACTGCAGGCTGGCATCGAGTGCGCCGAGCCCGGCGTCCAGGTCCAGTCCGTAGCCGGCGAGCACCTGCTTGCAGGCCAGGGAGAAGCCGGAGAGCCGGCGCAGGCTGTCCTGTAGCCCCAGGAGGGCGAAGTCCGCGTCCGAGGCCAGTCCGGTCTGGCGGGCGGCCGCGGCCAGTTGCGCGATCGCCGCCCTGGCCCGCTGCGGGTCCGACAGCGGCGCCGCCTGCGCCCAGCGCGTGGCGGCGACCACCAGCTGCGCGTAGTGCTCGCGCTCGCTTTCGCTGAAGTCGCCTTCGTTGCGCAGGTACTGCGCGGTGAACAGGCCGAGGGTGGCGGCGGTGGATTTCAGCTCGGCGTCGGCGCGGGCGAACTGGCGGTCGAAGTCGGCGCCCAGGCGGGCCTCCGCGCCGGGCCTGGCCAGCGCCCCCAGCATTTGCGGGACGCGCTCGCCCAGCGGCAGCGCGTCCAGCGGCCAGCGCGTGCGGCCTTCGCGCCAGGCGGCGTCCAGCTGCGCATGGAGGTCGGCGGGCACCGCGTCGCGGGCGAAGGCGGCCAGGTCGTTGTCGCGCAGGTGGCGGGTGAGTAGGGAAACGGCCTGCGCCGGCCGCTCCGCGCCGGGGGCCGCGGCTTGCGCCGGCGCCGGTGCCGACGGCTGCCGGCAGGCGCCGCAGGCCAGCAGCAGCGCCACGAGCGCGAGTCTCCAGACACGATGTCGCATCGACCTCTCCCCAGGGCGGGGCATCTTGGCCTCGCCCCCGCGGGCCGGCAAGGACCGGCCTCCCAGATCAGGGATTCTGCACGCCTGTGGCGTGCGCCGGCATTACAGGTCGCGCACCACCCATTCGCGGGGGCTCTCGGCGGGCGGGGTTTCCAGCGCCGCCTCGGCCACGTCCTCGGGCGACTTGCCGGCTTTCCAGGCGGCGGCGATGGTCGCCAGCCGCTCGCGGGTGGCGCGGGTGTAGGCGCCCTCGAGCTCGTTCTGGGCGTCGGCGGCGAGCTTCTGCGGATACAGGGTGCGGGCGTCGTCGCTATGGTTGAACAGCGCGATCAGCCGCGCCAGCGTCGTGCGGAAGGCCTCGGGGCCGAGGGTGATGCGCTGGGTGCGCTGCAGATGCCAGACGGTGAGGTATTCCACCGGCCCGAGCATGCGCTGCGGGGTGGCGCCGAAGAACTGGCCGGAGAAGACGTTGCCGGCCAGCGGTCCGGCCGAGAGCAGCTCGCCGCTGTCCGGCGGCCGCGCCGCGCCCCAGGAATTGAGCGCGCCGCCGGGCATGTCCATGCGCCGCAGCGCGGTGCCGAAGGTCTCGGCCAGCAGCTGCTTGGCGGGGGCGTCGTCGCTCTCGGCGATCACGCCCAGCACGCGCAGGAACAGCGGATAGCCCTCCTCGCCCATGCGCCGCGCCAGCCGCTTGAGCACCGTCAGGCGGTATTCCGGGTCCTCGTGCGCGCCGAGCACGGCGACCAGACGGCTGGCGGCCGCGCGCAGGGCGGCGGGAGAAGGCGTATCGGTCATGGGGAAGCGGACGAAACGGCGGCGAAGGCCGCCAGTCTAGAACCTGTCCGGGGATGCAGGTCGAGGAACGCGGATTCAGGCCGCGGCGCGGTCAGGCCGCATCGGCGGCCGGCTGCTCCAGGGGCGCCGCGATCACGTCCGGCGCCTGTGCGGCGGCCTCGGGCAGCGGCAGGGCGCTGAACTGCGCCTGCAGCTCCGGCTCGCCGTCCAGCTGGTGCGGGCCGTCCTCGTCCCAGGCGCGGGCCTGGAGGATGCCCTCGCCGGTGTCGTGCTGCGGCCCGACCGGCGCCAGCAGGCCCGGATCGCGCAGCGCGCCCGCCTGCTGCGGCTGCTCGAGCGCGACCTGTCCCTGCGCCGGGTCGAGACCGGGAACAAGGAGGCGAGGGTCGGTCGGGCTGCTGATACCGCTCATGGGACGACTTCGGGGGACTTGGCGACGGCCGCAAGGGCGGCGATGACGGGAATCTATCGCGTCGGTCGGGACCCGGGCAGCTAGGGATAACCCTAGATGGCCGGCGGCGGACATCCGCCGTTCAAGCCGCCCGCCGCGCGGGGCGGGGCCGGCGCCGGGCATGCTAGCCTCCTCCGGCCGATCCTTCCAGCGAGCAGCCCCGCATGGCCGACAAGGACCAGGGCGCCGACAAGACCGAACCGCCTACCCAGAAAAAGATCCGCGACGCCCGCAAGGACGGCAGCGTCGCCAAGAGCAAGGAGCTGACCAGCACCGTGCTGGTGCTGGGCTGGCTGGCCGGCGGCTGGCTGATGATGGGCTTCATGTACGGCAAGCTGCAGGCGCTGTTCGAGCTGAGCCTGGGCGCGATCGGCAAGCCCTTCGACACCGCGGTGCGCGAGGTGGCCAGCGGCGCCTTCGACGTGCTGCTGTGGCTGACGCTGCCGCTGCTGGTGATGGCGCTGTTCCTGGGCGTGCTGGTGGAGTTCCTGCAGGTGGGGCCGCTGCTGGCGCTGAAGAAGCTCACGCCCAAGCTCGACCAGATGAACCCGGTCGAGGGCATGAAGAAGATGTTCACGATGGACAATCTGGTCGAGCTGGTGAAGTCGGTCATCAAGAGCGGCTTCCTGCTCTTCATCGGCGGCGTCGTGCTCTGGGGGATGCTCCCGTCGCTGCTGCGCCTGATCAATTCGCCGCCGATCGCGATCGGCTCGGCGGTCTGGTACGCCCTGCTGCGCATCGGCGTGTGGACCATCTTCGTGTTCTTCTTCGTCTCGGCGCTGGATGTCTGGTACCAGAAGTTCTCCTACATCAAGAAGCTGCGCATGAGCCGGCGCGACATCCGCCAGGAAGTGAAGGAGAACGAGGGCGACCCCTACATCAAGTCGCGGCGCCGCCAGTTGCATCAGGAGTGGTCGCAGCAGAACATGCTCAATGCCGTCAGAGGATCGAACGTCGTCGTGACCAATCCCACCCACATCGCCATCGCCCTGCAGTACGAGCACGGCGTCGACGATCTGCCGATCGTGGTCGCCAAGGGCGAGGACTACGACGCCGAGCAGATCAAGAAGGCGGCCGAGGAGGCCGGCATCCCGATCCTGCAGAACATCGAGCTGGCGCGCGGGCTGAACGAGAAGGTCGAGCTCGACCACTACATCAGCGACGAGTTCTTCGAGGCCGTGGCCGAGGTGCTGCACTGGGCCGAGGGCGTGCGCCGTACGCGCGCCGACGAATAGGCGGCGGCTCAGCCGAAGACGCGCTGCAGCAGTTCCAGGAATCCGTGCTGGTCGCCCAGCCGCTTGATCAGGAATTCCACCAGCGTGCCGAGCAGCAGCAGCAGGATCGCCGTGGCCAGCCAGGCCTTGATCGGCAGGGTCAGCGCGAACACGTTGAGCGAGGGCGCGTAGCGGTTCACCAGGCCGAAGGAGACGTCGATGATCAGCAGGATCACCATCGCCGGCGCGGCCAGCAGCAGCGCCGCGGTCATCATGTAGCCGAACTGCCCGACGAACACCGCCATGCCGCCGGGTTGCAGGTGCGGCCAGAACGAGGTGACCGGCCAGACCGCGTAGCTGGACATCAGCAGGTCGAGGAAGATCAGGAACGCGCCGCTGGCCATGAACAGCCAGCCGGCCAGCTGCGAGAGGAACTGGCCGTGCAGCGAGGACTGGTGGCCCTGGATCGGATCCATGATCGAGGCCATGCTCATGCCGATCTGGGTGTCGAGGATGTTGCCGGCCGCGCCGATCGCCCAGAACACGATGCCGAAGCAGAAGCCCAGGGCGATGCCCAGGAACAGTTCCTTGAGGATGATCGGCGCCATGTCGGTGATCGGCATGCCCCCGGCGGGCAGGCCGGCCAGCGCGACCGGCAGGGCCACGATCGCCAGGCTCACCAGGAAGCTGTTGCGCACCAGCGCAGGCATGTTCTCCGAGGTGATCAGCGGCAGCATCAGGAACGCGCCGATCACGCGGGGCAGGGTCAGCCCCAGCGCCGTCATCGGATTGCCGATCAGCTCGTATTGCACCGGTCAGGCCTCGCGCATGCTCAGCGGCGGATCAGGCCGGGAAAGTCGATGAACAGGCGATCGGCGAAGGTGTACAGCGTGCCGCCGATCAGCGCCGCGGTCACGAACAGCGTGACCACGATGGTGAAGAACTTCAGCGCATAGGCGAAGGTCTGCTCCTGCAGCTGTGTGGCCGCCTGCAGGAACGCCACCAGCAGCCCCACCAGCGCCGCCGCGCCCACCGGCGGGCCGGACAGGATCAGGGTCAGCCACAGCGCCTGTTTGGTGAGCTCGAGAACCTCGCCCATCGCCTCAACCTCCGTAGGTCAGCACGAGGCCGTGCACCAGCTTGGCCCAGCCGTCGATCAGCACGAACAGCAGCAGCTTGAACGGCAGCGAGACCGTGGTCGGGGACAGCATCATCATGCCCAGCGCCAGCAGGATGTTGGACACCACCAGGTCGATGATCAGGAACGGCAGGAAGATCAGGAAACCGATCTGGAACGCCGCGGTCAGCTCGCTGACCGTGAAGGCCGGAATGATCACGATGAAATCGTTGGCGGTGATGTCGTTGCGCCTGGCCGGCGGCAGCAGGCGCTGGGCGCTCTGCAGGAAGAATGCGCGCTCGGCATCGTGCGAGTGCTTGAGCAGGAAGCCGCGCAAGGGTTCCTTGCCGGCCTGGGCCAGCGCCAGCAGGCGCTCCACGCCCTTGGCCGGCAGCGGCGGCAGCGTGGCCTGTTGCGGCGGCGGCGGCGCGGCGGCCGGCGCGGCGGGAGGGGGCGCGGTCCCGTCGGCGGGAGTCTGCGGCTGCGCATTGACCACGGCCTCGGCCTCGGCCTGCTCGCCGGCGGCGGCGGCGGGCGAGGTGGGCGTGGCCGGTGCGGCGGGCGGCGCGGGGGCGGTGGTCACCGGAGCCGGCACCGTCTGCGCGGGCGGCGTGGTGATGATCGACGCGGACGGCGGCGGCAGGCCCTGCTTGCGCGCCTCGATCGCGGCGTGGGTGTCGAGGATCACCGGATACATCACGTAGATCGACAGCACGATCGCCAGGCCGTTGATGACCACGTTCGGCGGCACCTGCTGCAGGCCGAGCGCGTTGCGCAGCAGGCTGAGCACCACCACGATCTTGGTGAAGGACGTGACCATCACCGCCACGAACGGCGCCAGCGCCAGGCTGACGACGGTGAGCAGGATGAGTGCCGGGTCGAGAGTGCTGAAATCCATGCGGGGCGCTTTCTTCGTCGTCGATGGGAGGGTGTTGCGGAAACTTCCGGAGCCGGCTAGCGCAGGCGCGCTACGCCCACGAGAGCAGCCGCACGCCGAGCGTATCGCCGACCGCGACGATCTCGCCGCGTCCGGCGCGGCTGCCGTTGGCGCGGATGGTGACGTTGGCGCCCTCCAGGTGCGAGGGCAGCGCGAACACGTAGCCGGGCTGCAGCGAGGCGAGGTCGCCGACCGTCATCTCGATCTGGCCGATGTCGAAGACCAGCTGCACCGGCAGCCGGCGCGCGGGATGGTCCTCGGCCGCGGGCGTGTCCTCGCCGCCGTCTTCGGGAGTGAGTTCGGGGTCGTTCATCATGATGGAAGGCTCCGGATAGCGGGGTGTGGTGACCGTCCTGGCCTCGGCTTCGACGCGCCAGCCCGCGGCGGTCGGCGCCAGCGGCCAGGCGCGGCCGCTGGCGTGGGCCTCGAAGACGGCCGGCGCGCGGCGGTTGCCGGCGAGGATGACATCGCCGACCTGCAGTTCGTCCCATTCGTCCTGGTCCAGCACCGGGCCGGCGCATTCGAGCGCGACCTGCGCGGGCAGGTGCAGCCATTGCTCGATCTCGGGCAGCGGGTCGTCGACGTAGATCGGCTCGGCGCGCGCCAGCAGGCGGTCCAGCCAGGCGGTGGGGAAGCGGACGGCGCCGCGCGTGCGCGCCGGTTGCGGCGCGCCGTCCTCGGCGGGCTCGTCGTCGATGGCGAAGTCGAGCCAGAGCCCGTCCTCGTCGGATTCGAGCAGCGCGGCCCCGGAAGGCGATTCGACCGGCAGCAGGGAGATGCCCAGGCCCTCGCTCAGCCGCATCAGCTGCGGCTCGTGCGCCAGGCTCCAGGCCAGCATGCGCGAGCGGCCGCCGTAGTCGCTCCAGCGCAGGCCCGGCTGCAGCGGCGCCGCGGCGTCCAGGCGCAGCGGCAGCACGCTGCCGTCGGCGTCGACGCCGAAGGTCTCGCCGGCATTGCCGGCCGCGCCCGGGGAGAAGGTCAGCAGGCCGCCGTCGTTGAGGAACCAGCGCTGGGCCGCGCCGAAGAAACGGCGCAGGGCCTGCGCCTGCACCGGCTGCAGCGAGGGCAGGCGCCCGCGCACCGGGGCGGCCTGCGCGGCGTGTGTCGCGATTGCGGGTTCAGCCATGTCCGAGCGCCACCTTCATCAGTTCGGGCAGCGAGCGTACCCCGAGTTTGTTCATCATGTTCGCGCGATGCAGCTCCACGGTCTTGATGCTGATGCCGAGCACGTCGGCGATGATCTTGTTGGGCTTGCTGGCCACCACCAGGTCGAGCACCTGGCGCTCGCGCGGGCTGAGCTTGGCCAGGCAGTCGCCCTGCGCGCCGCCGGCCTGGCGATTGCGCGCGTTGAGCAGCGCGGCGCGGATGGCCTCGGTCAGCGCCTCGTCGCCGAAGGGCTTCTCGAGGAAGTTGGACGCGCCCTTGCGCATCGCCTCCACCGCCAGCGGCACGTCGCCGTGCGCGGTCACGAACACCAGCGGCAGCGCGATGCCGCGCTGCAACAATTCCTCCTGCAGCTGCAGCCCGCTCATCTGCGGCATGCGGATGTCCGAGACCAGGCATTCGGGCGTCTCGGTCTGGCGCGCGCCGGCGTAGGCCTCCAGGAAGGCCGGGCCGGAGGCGAAGGCCTGTACCTCGAATCCCGCCGTTTCCAGCAGCCAGGCGGTCGAATCGCGGAAGCCGTCGTTGTCGTCGACCAGGTAGATGCGCGCTTCGCTCATGATCTCAGCCCTCGCAATTCGGCGGCGCGACAGGCCACCGCGCATGCCGCGCGGGATCGCCTATCCACGTGCACCGGCGCCTCCGAAGCGCGGAAGGGTGAAGCCGAAGATGCTGCCGCCTCCATCGCGCGGCTCGAAGAACAGCCGTCCCTTGTGATACTCGATGATCGAGCGGCAGATCGCCAGTCCGATGCCCAGGCCCTCGTTCTTGGTGGTGAAGAACGGCGAGAACAGCTGGCCCTGCTGTTCCGAACTCAGGCCGGCGCCGCGGTCGCATACCCGCACCTCGATCTCGTCGTCGAGGTTGACGCGGCCCTCGATGCGCAGCTCGCGCCGCGCCGCCGGCACCTCGCGCATCGCCTCGATGGCGTTCTTGACCAGGTTCAGCAGCACCTGCTCGATCATCACGCGGTCGGCGAACACCGTCGGCAGCGACGGCGCCAGCAGCACGTCGATGCGCAGCTGCAGGCGCTCGGCCTCCAGGCGCAGCAGCTCCAGCACCGTCGCCGCCATCACCGCGACGTCCTGCTCGCTGCGCTTGGGCTCGCGCGCGCGCACGAACTCGCGCACCCGCGCGATCACCGCCGAGGCGTGCTCGGCCTGGGTGCGCGCGGCCTGCAGCGCGCGTTCCACCTGCGCCGGCCCGCCGGCCTGGCCGACCAGGCGCAGACTTCCGTTCAGGTAATTCATGATCGCGGCCAGCGGCTGGTTCAGCTCGTGCGCCAGCGTGGCCGCCATTTCGCCCACCGACATCATGCGCGAGGTGAACAGCAGCTTTTCCTGCTGGCTCTTGCGCGAGTCCAGGGCCTCGATGCGCTCGCCGATGTCCACGGCGGTGAGCAGCCACAGCGCCTGGCCGTCGTGCTCGGCCTCGCCCCAGTGCAGCGCGTACCAGCGGCCGCTGTGCGGGGTATGCACCTCCTGCGGCGGCGCGCCTTCGGTGGCGACCTCGGTGTGCAGCGCCGCCAGCAGCGCATCGCGCCGCACGTGCTCGGGCAGCGCCGAGAAGGCGTCGAGGAAGCGATGGTTGGCCGCCACCAGGGCGCCGTCCTTGCGCGCGTAGGCGGCGCAGGCGAACGGCACGGCCTCCAGCAGCGCCCCCGCGCCGGCGGCGGCCTGCGATTTTGCGCGGACGCCGGTCATGTGCGCGCTGGTCATGGAACCGAAGCCGTCTCCGCCGGCGCGGCACGGCGCAGACGACAGCGCGCGGACGCCCTGCTACGGTAGCCGCCGCTTCTCCGTCCCGTACCCTGGCCCGCCATGCCGAAGCGTCGCTCGAAAATTTGCCTGTCCCGGCCGTGGTCGTTGGCCATCGTCGTCCCCCTGGTCTGCGGCTGGGCCAACCCCTTGCTGGCCGCAGCGACGGCGCCGGCGGCCGGCGCACCGGCAGAGGCCCCGTCCATGATGGGCGAACTGCTGGGAATCCTGCTGCCGCTGGCTCTGATCATTCTCGCTTTGTTTGCCGTGTTGCATTTCGCGCGGCGACGTTTCGGCCTGACCGGGCAGAACGCCACCCCGCTGACGATCCTACAGATTCTTCCCGTGGGCCCGAGGGAGCGGATCGTGCTGGTCAAGGCACGATCCGGGCGCGTGTTCGCCGTGGGCGTGGCGGGTCAAAGCGTGACGTTCCTCACGAATTTCGACCCGGACGATCTGACCGCGCCGGAATCCGCGGCGCCGGCAGCCCCCTCCGCCGAAGGGAGCGGTATACCGCTTTCACGTTAAATTTTTGTGATGCGCGACGCTGACCCGATTGGGCCCCGGATCCCGAAATAGGAAAGAGGGGCAGGCACGGCCTGCCACGTCATGTCATCGTCACACCATCTTCACGCCTTGAATCCGCCGACGGTATATGTTGATTTGCCACATTGTGACGCATGAGGTCAGGGGAAGAATGCGCCAGGTTCGCGATTTCGCTTCGGGGCGAGTCGATGCGGTGTCCTTTTCGCCCGCGAACGGCCCGCGGCCAGGCAAGGCCGGTGCGGCGCGCCTGAGCGGAGGCTCCCGATGCGCGCGCTGATCGACTCGATCATGGCCGCCCCGGCCGGCAGCGGGCCGCGCCTGCGCACCGGTTACAGCGACATCGTCCTCGCCGTGGCGGCGGTGACGATCATCAGCGTGATGATCCTGCCGCTGCCGTTGATCGCGATCGACATCCTGGTCGCGTTCAACATCTCGATCGGCTTCGGCCTGCTGCTGCTGGCGATCTACATCCCGACGCCGGTCGCGTTCTCCAGCTTCCCCAGCGTGCTGCTGCTGACCACGCTGTTCCGCCTGGCGCTGTCGATCGCGATCACGCGCTCGATCCTGCTCCATGCCGAGGCCGGCCACATCGTCAACACCTTCGGCAGCATGGTGGCCGGCGGCAACCTGGTGGTGGGCCTGGTGGTGTTCCTGATCATCACCGTGGTGCAGTTCATCGTGGTGGCCAAGGGCGCCGAGCGCGTCGCGGAAGTGGCCGCGCGCTTCACCCTGGACGCCATGCCCGGCAAGCAGCTGTCCATCGACTCGGACCTGCGCTCGGGCCTGATCGACAAGGACGAGGCGCGCCGCAAGCGCCGCCTGCTGGAGGTGGAAAGCCAGCTGCACGGCAGCCTCGACGGCGCCATGAAGTTCGTCAAGGGCGACGCCATCGCCGGCATCGTGATCATCATCATCAACCTGCTTGGCGGCCTGGCGGTCGGCGTGCTGCAGCACGGCATGGACCTGTCCACGGCCACGCACACCTACAGCATCCTCACCATCGGCGACGGCCTGGTCTCGCAGATCCCGGCGATCCTGGCCACCATCGCCGCCGGCCTGGTGGTGACGCGCACCGCCGGCGAGCAGGACGACCGGCACCTGGGCGAGGCGATCACCCGGCAGATCTCCGGGCAGCCGCGCGTGCTGCTGATCACCGGCTGCCTGGCGCTGCTGATGACCCTGGTGCCCGGCTTCCCGTGGATGGTGTTCCTGGTGCTGGGCATCGCCCTGCTCACCTTCTCGGCCTGGCGCTACCGCCACCAGTTCGAACTGCTGCGCCGCGCCTTCCGCGTGCCCGAGGACGAGATGGCGGCGGCCCAGAAGCCCGCCGAGAGCGACGAGCTGGCCCCGCCGCCGCCGCTGCTGCTGGAGCTGGCCCCGTCGCTGTCGGCGGCGATCGGCAGCGAGCCCACGCGCGCGCGCGTCGCCGAGATCGCCCAGAAGATGCGCGAGGAGTCCGGCGTGCCGGTGCCGGTGCCGCAGGTGCGCACGAGCGAGACGCTCGCCGAGGGTGAATACCGCCTGAGCGCGCATGGCGCACGCATCGCCTCCGGCCGCCTGCGCGCCGACGCGCACGTCCGCCTGCCGCGCCTGACCGGCGACACCGCGCCCAAGCTGCCCGGCTTCTTTCCGGCGCTGGCCGGCGAATGGACCGCCGAACCCGGCGAGGACACCCGCCCGCCGCTGGAGGTGGTCGCCGAACATCTGCGCGGCGCCCTGCAGCGCCGCATGGGCGGCTTCATCGGCATCCAGGAAACCTCCAACCTGTTCGCGCGCATGCAGCGCGACTATCCGGACCTGGTCAAGGAAATGCTGCGCGTGGTCGCGCCGCAGCGCGTGGCCGACGTGCTGCGGCGGCTGGCCGAGGAGGGCGTGCCGGTGCGCAACCTGCGCGATGCCTTCGAGGCCATCACCGACGTCGGCGGCCGCGAGAAGGACGTGGTCCTGCTCACCGAATACGTGCGCGTGGCCCTCAAGCGCGAGATCGCCGACCGCTATGCCGACGCCGAACGCACCCTGCATGTGCTGCTGATCCACCCGGAGCTGGAGGACAAGCTGCGGCAGTCGGTGCGCGTGGCCGGCGGCGCCAGCCAGCTGGCGATCTCGCCGGAGCTGGCCGCGCGCCTGGGCGCCGAGGTGCGTTCGCACCTGGCGCGGCAGCCGGCCGGGGTGCGGCCGGTGCTGCTGTGCTCGCTGGATGTGAGACGGCACCTGCGCAAGCTGATGGAAGTCGATTTCTTCGATCTGCCGGTCCTGTCCTACCAGGAGCTCGCCCCCGATCTGCGCATCGTGCAGGCCGGCCAGATCAACGCATGACGGAAACCTCCGGTGGCAGTGGAGGTTTCCGGCACAAGGACGCGCCGCCCTCCGCATTCAGGCAGACATTGCTGAATGCGGTGCCCGCTTCGGTTCATCCCGAATTGGGCAAGCCCGGTCCATGGTGCCCCCACATGGATCGGGATAACCCTAGGTAGCCAAGTCACAAACCGCGGTAGATCATCCGCAAGTGAGTCCAACCATGTCTTCCAGCCACGACAACGCCGCCGCCGGCTCTCCCGCCAAGGGAGAGGGGTCCCAGGTGCTGCGCATCCTGTCGGGCCTGCACGCCGGTGCCGGTCGCACCCTGGCGGCGCGTGAAATGATCCTGGTCGGCAGCGGCGAGGATTGCGACATCGTCCTGGCCGACGCCGGCGTCGCCCGCCATCACGCCCTGATCAACCTGCTCGGCGACGTGTCCTCGCTGCGCGCGCTGGATGCGCCGCTGCGCGTGGACGGCCAGCCGCTGCATCCCGGCGACCCGGTCGAGCTGCGCCCGCTGCAGCGGATCCAGATCGGCGAGGCGGCCATCGCCTACGGTCCCGAGGACGCGCCCGGATGGGCCGAACTGCAGCCGGGTAATACCGGCTTCAGCGCGACCGCCGCCCGCGTCAGCCGGGCCGGCATGCGCCGCCTGCCGGTGATCGCCGCCGTGGCCGCGCTGTCGCTGGCCGCCCTGGCGGTGTTTGCCGCGGTGATGCCGGCGGGCAAACCCAAGATCGATACCGACGCCGAGGCCAAGGCCCTGGTGCGCGACTTCAACATCTATAAGGGCAAGCTCTCCGCCGACGGAACCGGCCTGGCCACCCTGACGGGCACCGTCCCCGACCGCGCCACCACCGACCGCATCCAGCGCCGCATCCAGGAGCGGGGCCTGCCGGTGGCGCTGAACCTGCGCACCGGCGAGCAGATCGCAGCCGACGTCAACGAGGTGCTGCGCACCACCCTGCCGGGCGTGGACACCAAGGCCCACTACCTGGGCGAGGGCAGCGTCGAGGTGTCCGGCTACTTCCAGGACATGGCCGGCCTGCAGCGCGTGGCCGGATCGCGGGCGATGCGCGAGGTGGTGGGTCTGACCCGGATCGTGCCCAAGAACCAGGCCGCTGTGGCGGTCGGTGGCCAGGTCGAAGCCTCGGCCAATGCCGCGGCCCCGCCGCCGCCGACCCGGATCGTATCCGTGGTCCGCGGCAAGGATGCGCACCTGGTCGGGGTCGACGGACAGATCTACAAGCCAGGCGCCGACATCCCGGGCCTGGGCCGGCTATTATCGATCGGCGAGGTCGCGCAGGTGCTGGGGAGCGACGGCATGCCGCACAAGGTGGACGTCCGCCCGGTGACCGCCCAGGAAGTGGCCGCGGCGGCGGATCAGCAGCTGGCCAAGGACAGCAAGACGGCCGCGGCCGCCCAGCCCGCCCCTTCCCAGACCGCGTCCGCGCCGGCCGTCCCGCCCGCCAAGCCGGCGGTCGCCCAGAATTCCGTGCCCCCGGCGGCCACCGCCGCCGAGGGCAAGCGAAAGTTGTAAGGTTGTCTTCAGGTTGTCCGACACAAGGTCTTCACACAGCTCCATCACCGTAACCCCCATCGTCGTAAACCGGTCTTTGGACCGTCATCCACGAGGAGACAAGCAAGATGAGCACGATCGATCAGAGTCAACTGCAGGGCTTTCTGGCCAACACCACCGTCAGCAACGCCGGCGGCGGCGGTGGCGTCAGCGGCGGCGGCAAGGGCAACTGGATGCGCGCCCTGGCCGAAAGCGGCATGCGCAATCTCGACGCCCAGGCCTCCAAGATCACCAGCCTCTCCGATTCGGTCGGCAGCGGCGCCGACAAGCCTTCGGACATGATCGCGGTGACCGTGGCCGCGATGGAAATGAACTTCAAGTCCAACAGCGTCTCCACGCAGCTCAACTCCGCCAGCCAGGCGATGGAAGCGCTCGCCAAGCGGAGCTGATGCCGTTGAGGACGATGCGGCATGCGCGCATGTCCTCGACCGGGTAGCGGCATGATCCCTGCCCGGCGCGGACAGGCACGTGCCGTTCGACAGTTCCCACACTTTCATTTGGGGAAGCCGAAATGACCGAAGCAATCCAGGCAGTCGCGGCGGAAGCCGTCAAAGCCACGCAGACGACGGCGCCGGCGGCGCAGCCGCAGGCCGGCGCGTTCGAGGTGCACCAGTTCTCGGACGCCTACGCCCGCAACAACGCGGCCGCCGCGTCCGAAGCGCAGAAGAGCGCGGGCGTGAACGCCACGCAGGGCCCGTCGGAGAGCATGCGCGCGATCGCCGCGTTCGCCAACAACATCAACAGCGGCGCCGGCGACATCGGCCAGCTGGCGGAGAAGATGAGCAGCGCCGATTTCGCCTCGCGGCCCAGCGCCATGATCGAAATGACGGTGGCCTGCCAGCAGTTCATGTTCAAGGCCGAGCTGACCTCCAACGTGGCCAACCGCACCTCGGACGGCATCCAGCAGCTGTTCCGTCAGCAATCGTAACCAAGAGGCAGGGGCAGGCATGAAATCGTCAGGGCTGCAGTCGTCGTGGTGGTCCCGGCCGCATGCCAGGGCCGTGGCCCTGGTCGCGTGCCTGCTGCTGGCCGCCTGCGGCAAGTCGGCGCTGTACAGCGATCTCGACGAGCAGCAGGCCAACCAGGTGATGGCGGCGCTGCTCAGCGCCGGCATCGATGCGGACAAGGACCCCTCGCTCACCAACAAGGAACGTTGGGAAGTCAAGATTTCGCAGGGGGATTTCCCGACCGCGATGCAGGTGCTCAACGCCAACGGCCTGCCGCGGCGGCGCTCGGAGTCGATGGGCGAGCTCTTCAAGAAGGAGAGCTTCGCTTCCTCGGCGCTGGAGGAGAAGGCGCGCTACATCTACGGCCTCGAGGAAGGCATGCGGCAGAAGCTGCTCAAGGTCAACGGCGTGGTCGATGCGGAAGTCTCGATCGCGTTGCCCGACCGCGAGCCGCTGAGCGGCGAAACGCCGGACTCTTCGGCCTCGGTGATGATCTTCCATCGTCCCGAGGTGAACCTGAGCGATCGCGAGACCGACCTGAAGGTCTATATCAAGGACGGCATCGCCGGCCTGAAGGACGTCAACAAGGTCACCATCAAGTTCTTCCCGGTCGGGCAGAAGCAGGCCGTGCAGCGGGTGGCCCGCAGCGGCGTGGTGCCGGCGGCCCTGTCCTCGATCAGCCCGCTGGCGATCGGCATCACCGCCGGCATCGTGTTGCTGCTGGCCGTGGGCATCGCCCTGATCGCGCGCCTGCGCGGCGGCAAGGCGCAGTCCAAGCAACAGCCGGAAACGGCCCCGGTGTGGAAGGGGTGAGCAAACGCGTGCTTTGCGCGGCACCGCCGCGCAGCGTTTGCGAACGCCCGGCCACGCATGGCCGGGCCGGACGGCCCGAAGCCAGCCATGTTCCGCCATGGAGGGCAACGCAGGCTCGGCAGAATCCGGCAGGCGCGCTTTGCGCGGCGCCGTAACACGGTGCTAGCCCAGGTCCTCTGCCATGAGCCTCCAATCGCTCCTCGAAGAAGTCGATCCCGGATGGTATCGGCCGCCTGGCGCCGACACGGCGCAGACCGGCGGCGGCCGGGGCGATGACCTCGACTCCAAGTTGCTGCAGCGCAGTCTGGACAGCGAGCTCGGCCAGCGGATGCTGGCGCGCTGGCTGGTCGCCGGTGCCGCGCCGCACCTGTTCGCGCCGCGCGCGGACGGCGGGACGTCCCGGCTGGCCTCGGTCTGGCCGCGCGAGCGCCTGGCGGCGCTGATCCGCGACCTGGGCGTGCTGGCCTACGCGCCGGCGATCCGCGGCGAGGTCGGGCGCGAGCCGGTGCGCATCCTCAAGCGCGCCCTGGGCAACAGCTATCTGCTGGCCCTGGACAAGGCAGTCTGGGACGGCGCCGCCGACAATGCCGTGGCCGCGCGCCTGCGCGCGGCGCTGCATGCCACGCTGGCCGCCTGCACGCAGGACGACGCGCCCTTGTACGCCCTGCTCGACCATCACGGCCGCCACGAACTGCGTGCCTGGGCGGCCGCGCGCGATCCCGCGTTCGCCGATTGGGTCATGCTGTTGTGGCCGCGCGAGGACGCGGTGCCCGCCCATCTGCCGGAAAAGCAGGTGATCTTTCTCACCGGTCATCACGAAAAGCGCGGCGGCGCGCAGTAGCGCCCGCGCGGTCAGATCTATGTCCATCGAATCCGACGCCTCGATCGTTTCCCGTCCCGCTTCCGCGCGCGCCACGGCCGTGGTCTTCGAGCGCAAGCAGTACGAGCGCGCCGTCACCGGCAACGTGCTGGCGGCGCAGGACTGGGCGCGGCTGGACGAACTGGACACGCTGCTGGCGCGCGCCAACGCGCTCTACGACCAGGCCTCCGCCGAGATCGCCCAGGCCCGCGAGCAGGGCCATGCGGCCGGCTTCGCCGAGGGCCTCAAGCGCGTCGAGCAGCAGATGACCGAGCAGCTGGCCGCGCTCAACGAGCGCCGCGCGCGCGTGCTGGCCGAGGCCAGCGGCCGGGTGGTCGACTTGGCCTGCGCCATCGTCGCCCGCATCGCCCCGGGCTTCGACGCCAAGACCGTGGTGCCGCCGATGGTGATGCGCGCGGTGGAAGCCGCGCAGGCCGAGCAGTTCCTGCTGATCCGCGTGCACCCGTCCGTGCGCGAGAGCGTGGCGGCCGGCCTGGGTGCGGTGCGCCAGGCGCATCCGGCGGTCGGCGTGATCGAACTGGTCGACGACCTCAGCCTGGATCCGCTCAGCTGCGTGGTGGTGTCCGAGGCCGGCGAGGTGCGCGCCGGCGTGGCCCAGCAGATCGAAGCGATCCGCACCGCGCTGGCCAGCGCCGCGGGCGGGCATCGGGAATGAATACCGACAAGCCCGACGCCCCGCTGCTCGGCGACGCGCCCGGCTTCGCCGACGATCCGCTGTTCGGCGCGCTGGCCAAGGCGCATTCGCTGTCGATCGAGCGCGTCGGCCGCGTCGCCGAGGCCTATGGCACGCTGATCCGCGCCACCGGCCTGAAGGCCTCGATCGGCGAGCTGTGCCACTTGCGCAACCCGCCCGGCGCGGGCGATCCGAACTTCAAGCTCGCCGCCGAGGTGGTCGGCGTCTCCAAGCAGCTCACCCTGCTCACCCCGCTCGGACCGCTCGACGGCATCGCCGCCACCACCGAGGTGGTGGCCAGCGGCCAGCAGGCGGCGGTGCGCGCCGGCCCCGGCCTGCTCGGCCGCATCCTCGACGCGCACGGCGAGCCGATCGACGGCAAGGGCGCCATCGGCCCCTCGGTGCCGGCGCCGATCTACGCCGCCTCGCCCAATCCGCTGGCGCGCAACCTCATCGAGCGCCCCTTCTCCACCGGCGTGCGCGCCATCGACGCCACCATGACCGCCGGCGAAGGCCAGCGCATCGGCATCTTCGCCGTCGCCGGCGGCGGCAAGAGCACCCTGCTCGGCATGCTGGCGCGCGGCGGCAACGCCGAGGTCAACGTGATCGTGCTGGTGGGCGAGCGCGGCCGCGAGGTCAACGAATTCATCCACGACAACCTCGGCGCCGCGGGCCTGGCCAAGTCGGTGATCGTGGTCGCCACCTCCGACCGCCCGGCGCTGGAGCGCAGCCGCGCCGCCTGGGTCGGCACCGCCATCGCCGAATATTTCCGCGACCAGGGCAAGCGCGTGCTGCTGCTGATGGACTCGGTGACGCGCTTCGCGCGCGCGCTGCGCGACGTCGGCCTGGCCATCGGCGAGCCGCCGGCCCGGCGCGGCTTCCCGCCCTCGGTGTTCAGCGCCATGCCACGCCTGTTCGAGCGTGCCGGCAACAACGACAAGGGCTCGATCACCGCCTTCTACACCGTGCTGGCCGAGGACGAGGACGGCGGCGACCCGATCGTCGAGGAAGTGCGTTCGATCCTCGACGGCCATATCGTGCTTTCGCGCAAGCTCGCCGCCGCCTACCACTACCCGGCCATCGACGTGCTCACGTCGCTGAGCCGCACCATGCCGCGCGTGGTCGATCAGGCCCACCTGCGCGCCGCCGGCCAGCTGCGCAAGTACCTGGCCAAGTACAACGACATCGAGCTGCTGCTGCAGCTGGGCGAGTACAAGCGCGGCACCGACCCCGACGCCGATGTCGCCATCGACAAGATCGGTCCGATCCGCAAGCTGCTGCAGCAGTCGGCGACCGAGCTGGTGCCCTTCGCGCAATCCTCCGATGCGCTGCGCAGGCTGTTCGCATGAGCAAGCGCTATCCCTTGGCCACCCTGCTGCGTTTGCGCGAGCATCGCACCGAGACCGCGCGCATGCAGGTGCTGGAGTGCCAGCGCGCGGTGGCCGCCTGCCGCGACGCCTGCACCGTGATCGAGGGCGAGATCCGCGACCTGCAGCACGACCGCGCCGACCAGCGCCGCCGCCTGCTCGATCCGCCGCCGGCGGGCGTGCCCTGGCCGATGGCGCTGGAGCAGCGCGAGGCGCATATCGATCTGCTGGCCAACTACATCGTCGCCGCGCAGCAGCGACTGGCGCAGGCCCAGCAGAGGCTGCGCGAGGCCGAGCGCGTGCTGGACGAGGCGCGCACCGCCTTCTTCCGCGCCAAGGCCCGCCAAGAGGCGCTGGAGAAGCGCAAGGACGCCTGGCGTGGCGAACAGCGCGCGCTGGAGGCGAGAATGGACGAGGCCGCGGCCGAGGATTTGCAGCAGGCCGCGCGGCTGATGCAGGTGAGCGAATGAGGAGGGCTGAGCATGAGCATCGAGCGTAGGGAATCCCGTCGCGCCGACGAGGCGCGCATGGAGCGCCAGGCCGAGGCGCGCCAGGTGGAAGCGCGGCAGATCGGCAACCGGCACGAGGCCGCCAGCGCCGAGCACGTCGACCGTTTCCGCGCCGCGTTGGAACGCCAGGCCGAGGGCAAGGCGCCGACGCAGCCGACGCAGCGACAGAACGAACAGTCGCAGGCCCGGACCCGTTCCGAAAACTCCGCCAAAGCCGCTGCCGAACAGGCCAGGCTGGCCGCCGAGCAGGGCGCCTCCGGGACGCGCGAGAGCGCCGGCGCTTCCCGCTCGGCGCTGCAGGGACTGAAGGAGCGCGACACCCGCAAGGGTGGCGGCGATGGCGGCGGCACCGGTTCGGAAGCCACCAAGAGCGATATCGCCGGCCTCTGGCAGGCGCAGATGGCGCTGCGCAGCGAGGCCGCCCCGGTGCCGACGGCCCCGGCGCCGGTCAATACCCAGGTTTTCGCCGAGCTGATCCAGAAGCACGTGCGCCAGATGGCCGCCAGCGACGATGCCGCCCGCGACAGCGACGGCCAGGTGCTGCTGCGCATGTCCGACGCCACCTTGCCGGGGACCGACCTGCTGCTCAGCCGCACCGCCACCGGCTGGACGCTGCGCGCCGACTCGCGCTCGCGCGACAGCTACGAGGCGATCCGGCGCGCCGCTCCCGAACTGGCCCGGCGCTTTGCCGACAGCGATCTCGGCGAGCTGACCATCGACCCGCATTTCCATGCCTGAGCGCGGTCCTCACCGGGCTTTCGCGACGGCCCAGTCATGCTGCCGCCATGAAAGGCCGACAGGATCACGGAAAGGCCGGGTCGGCCGGGGTCTCGCCGCAGGGGGAGATTTCGCCACCCTAGGGATTGCCCTAGTATCGGCCCCAGGGATTGTCTGCTTAACTTGATCCATGGACCGGTCCGGGGGGATCCGCCGTCAAGGCGCCCCCGACCACTTCCGGAGACGACGCACTGATGGCACCGCCCACCCGCCGCGCAGTTCCCCGCAAGCGACCCGCCGCAAGGCCGGTGCCGCAGGCGCGCGCCGGCCTGGAGATGACTTCCGTCGCGGAAAACGTCGAAGAAGGTGGCGCCGGTCAGCAGCGCGAGGAACTGCTCGCTACATTCGAGGCCGCGCTGCGCGAGCAGCCCGGCATGGATGAGAAGAGCCTGGAGATCATGCTCCAGCAGTTCCGCGAGACGATCGACAGCGCGCCGCTGGATCCGTCGCTGACGGTTCCGGATCGCAACATGTGGCTGGAAACGATCGATGCCCTGGTTCGCAGCCAGAGCATTACCGAGGCCGACCGCAGCGAGCTGATCCGCGAATTCGATGAGGCCATGGCGCCTCTGCAAGATCAGGATGTGCTCGTTGCCCTCGAGTTCGCGCAACGCATCCAGCGCGATGGCCGCGAAAAGGCGCTTGAGTGGTTCAACGCCCAGCGCGAGCAGCAGGAACAGGCGGCCGGGCAACAGACCCCGGCGCGCGAAGGACCTTCGCAGTTCCGTCAATCGATCACTAAATCGCGTTCACGCAGGTTGCGCGGTCCTCCCGGCGTGTAGGTTTGAATCTTCGCATTAAGGCCTGACAAGGTCGCAAGACACTCAAATTCACTACACAATTCTTCGGAGAACACATCATGAGCAACACTGTCGACATCATCGGTAACCTGGCCAAGCTGACCCTGAGCGGCGACATCGACGGCGCCGGTGCTAACAAGAGCTGGCTGCATGCCGTTGCCAAGGCCATGGGCCAGAAGATGGGCGAGCTGGCTTCCAGCATGGTCACCAATGCCAACCTCGTGGCCAGCCCGAACGAGAAGATCTCCAGCTCGGCCTCTGCGAAGCTGACCGCGGACAGCCAGCTGTTCTCGATGGTCTCCAACGCCACCTCGACCGCGCTCAAGAGCGCCGGCGAAGGCAACGTCGCCCTGGTCCGCAAGTAAGCCCGGCGACAAGCGTCATCCAGAAGCGGGCCCCGGTA
>NZ_JALBFU010000005.1:48159-75351 GCF_022662575.1 Luteimonas aquatica
TATTGGCCGGACGTGGAGCGCCGGCCGATGGCGCGCACGTGCCCCGCCTCCTGCTGACAGCACAGCGAGGCGGGGGCAATGCAGGAGTGCGGACGAGCAAGGCGACCCTGTAGGCCGCGCCGTCAGGTCTCAGCGTCGGCGGATCCGCCGCGCCAGCCACCAGGCGGCGGCGAAACTCACGCAGCCCAGCACGATCAGGCCGCCGGACGTGCCACTGCGATGCTGATCGCTGAACAGGCCGCTGCCGCCCGGCATCAGCGCCACGATGGCCAAGGCGATGCTGGCGTAGGCGACCAGCCCCAACAGCCAGAACAGCCATTGCCAGGCCTGTGCGCCGTTATCGGCGTCCTGGTCGCGTCTGAACAGGGCACGCAGGCGAGGGCGATCGGCGGCGGGGTCGAACTTGTTGCGGCCGCGGCGGCGCCAGCCGGCGGCCACGGTGTTGCCTTGCGCCTGCAACTCGCCGCGCACGCCCGGGATGCGGTCGTTCGCGGCCAGTGTCACACCGCGTGAGTCCACGGTCGGCGACACCGCCATCGTTGAACCGGCGGCCACGCCCGGAAGTGCGGCCGTCGGCGCCTGCTGGACGGCGGGGTTAACGGGCAACGCATCCGGACGAAGCGAGGCGCCGAGCTGTTCGATGCCGCCGCTAACGCCGGGCGCACTGAGATGGGCGGGCGCAGCGGTCTGCGTGGTCAAGGGCACGGCCGGATTGAGCACCGCCTGTGGCGTGGCCGCGACCGCCACGGGCACCGTGGCCGCAGCGTTGGCAGGTACGGCGGCGACGTGGGTCGGCGCGGAATGCGTCGGCGTATTTGCCGGGTTGGCCTGCGGCACGTTCTGGCTTGCGACGAAGGGGCGGGTCTCCGAGGCGGTCATCGGCGACAACCGCGCGTCCGCGGTGCCCAGCGGCGCCGGGGTTGCCGGCTCGCGCGAGAGCGCGGCATACAGGTTCTGCGGCTGCGACTCCAGGCCGCCGCGCGTCGACGCGCCGGCGTCGTTCAAGCCGCCGCGGAAGTCGTTCGCATGGGGCGGATTGAAGTCGGGATCGCCGTTGCGCGGCTGCTGGATCGGCAGGTTGCCCGAATCGGTATCGCCGTTCGGAGAATTCGGGTTGGGAAGATTGTCGGGGCCATGCGGCCCACGGCCATGCAGGATGCCATTCAACAGCCCAGGCGGCGTTGAAGGGGGACCGACACCCTCGGGACCAGCCATGTCGCACCTCCGGAGCGCGCATGCGAGGGATGCACGCATCGTGCAGCGTAGACCCGCCCCTGCCCCGATTCACCTGGGGCGGACCCTAGGTCGGAGCGGGCGCTCACGATCCGTTGCGCTGGCCGGATTGGATGCCGCTGCCGGCCCTCGGGCGGGCAAAAAGAAAGGGAGGCCCGGAGGGCGCTCCCTGAAAATGTCCGGCCGAGGCCGGAGGACTTTCGGTTGTGGCATGGCCCCGGCAGCGCCGGGCCTGAACAGACTATCGCGAGCCTGAACTTAATGCAATACCTGAAATAAAAAGCGATAAATTATTGAATTTATTAATTTCTTAGATCGAGCGCCTCGCGCTTGGCCTCGCGACGGGCGGCCCGGGGCTGGTCCCAGGCGTTGTTGAACAGCGCCGGTTCCCAGCCGCCATAGGTCGGGTTGGGCAGCATCCACCAGCGTTCGCCGAACCAGTCGTGGTACTGCGCGAGCAGCTTGGCGCGATCATCCGGGGTGTTGGCCACGACCTGGACGAAGTCGCCCAGCTGGTCGCCGAACTGCATCAGCACGCGGTACTGCTGCCCGGCCAGGCGGCGGCGGCAGTTCTTCTCGCTGCCGTTCTGCTCGCAGTCCTTGACGAAGGTGCCAAGGCCCAGGAACACGTCGTCGCCGGCCACCGGCATGCCGACCTCGCGCAGGTTGGCGAGCGTGGCGTCCTTCAGGTGCACCGCGCGGTTGGACAGGTAGAGGATGGTCACCCCGCGCGCCTGCGCGGCCTTGGCGAAATCCACCACGCCCGGCACCGCGCGCGCCCGCTTCTCGGCGACCCAGCGGTCCCAGGTGACCTCGTCGTATTCCTGGCCGCCGGCCACCAGGCGCGCCTGGTAGGGCGAGTTGTCGAGCACGGTCTCGTCCACGTCCATGATCACCGCCGGCTTCAGGCCGGCGGTCTGGCCGGCGTTGTCGCGCTCCTCCGGCACCAGGGCGTCCCAGTTCTTTTCCTTCAGCGCGGCCTCCAGCCTGTCGGCCGCGGCGCGGTAGACGGTCTCGGCGCTGGCCTTGTATTCCTCCGAGCGCTGCATCCACAGCACGGCGTTGAGGTTGTCGTCGGCGGCCGAGGCCTCGGGCTTCGCGCTCGCCGCGGGGGCGGCCTTGGCGTCCGTGCGCGCGGCACCCTCGGGCGCAGTCAGCGAGACCGGCTTGCAGGCGGCCAGCGCCAGGGCCAGCAGGGAAACGGTGGCCAGGGTGGGACGCATCGCGGACTCCGGTCGTGAAAACCGCGCGAGTGTAGCCGAGCGCCGCGACCGCCTGCAGTGCCGCCCGGGAGCGTCGCTCAGGAGCGGCGCTGCTCCAGCAGCCGCGTCAGCATGTCGATCTGCCGCTGCTGCTCGGCCAGCAGCGACTGCATCTGCTCGTTGCGCAGCTGGTCGAACTTCTCGTGCAGCGCCATGATCTCGATCTCCGCCTTGAGATTGACCTCGTAATCGTGCGCGGCCGCCAGCCGGTCCTTCGCCGCCTGGCGGTTCTGGCTCATCATGATGATCGGCGCCTGCACCGCCGCCAGCATCGACAGCATCAGGTTGAGGAAGATGAAGGGATAGGGATCGAACGGCCGGCTCAGCAGCCAGACGTTGGCGCCGGTCCAGATCGCCAGGAGGGCGGCGAACAGCAGGATGAAGGTCCAGGAGCCGCCGAAGGTCGCCACCCGGTCGGCCAGGCGTTCGCCCAGGGACGGCGCGCCGACGCCATCGTCCGCTTCCCTGCGCGGCAGCAGGCGGCGCTTGAGCGCGGACACCAGCACGCGGCGCTCGGCCGAGGAAAGAGTGCCGGCGGCCTTGCCGAGCCAACGCTCGGCGGCATGGGCGAGGGCCTGGTCGGAAGCGGTCATGGGCGCTGTCCCGCCGGAGGGGAAGGTCCGGCCGTGGCCGCTATTGTGCCCAGCCGCGCGCGTCTCAGCCGGCTTCGAGCATCGCCTTGATCGCGGCGAACCCGGCGTCGGCGCGTTCCTTCTTGCGCTCGGCCTCGGCGGCCGGATCGTCGCCGTCGCGCTGCAGTTCGTCGGCCGGCAGCTCGTCGAGGAAGCGGCTGGGCGTCAGGCGCAGCTTGCTGCCCCAGCGCTGCGCCTCGCGCGAATGCGACAGCCACAGCCGCTCCTTGGCGCGGGTGATGCCGACGTAGAGCAGGCGCCGCTCCTCGTCCAGGCGGCCCTCGTCGAGGCTGGCCTCGTGCGGCAGCGTGCCGTCTTCCACGCCGGCGATGAACACGTAGCGGAATTCCAGGCCCTTGGCCGCGTGCATGCTCATCAGCCGCACCTGGTTGCCGGCATCGCCCTTGTCGGCATGGGTGAGCAGGGCGAGCGAGGCGGCCAGCTCGCCGGCGCTGGCGCCGCGGGCGCCCTCGAACCATCCGGCGAGTTCGTCGAGGTTGCCGCGGCGGATCTGGAACAGCTGCTCGCTCTTGCACTGCGCGCGCAGCGCCTGGAGCAGGCCGGAGCGCTCGTTGAGCCGGCGCACCAGGTCGGCCGGGGTCAGGTGCGCGGCATCGCCGCGCAGCCCGCGCACGATGTCGGCGAAGGCGCTGAGCGCGTTGGCCGCGCGCGGCTGCAGCTGTTTCAGCAGGCCCACCGATTCGGCCGCGCGGGCCAGCGGCAGGTGCGCGTGCTGCGCCAGTTCGGCCAGCTTGGCCAGCGTGGTCGCGCCGACCTCGCGCTTGGGCGACTGCACCGCGCGCAGGAAGGCGGCGTCGTCCTCGGGATTGGCGATCAGGCGCAGCCACGACAGCGCGTCCTTGACCTCGCCGCGGTCGAGGAAGGCGGTGCCGCCGCTCAGGTGGTAGGGCACGCGCAGCAGCTGCAGCGCCTTCTCCAGCGGCCGCGACTGGTGGTTGCCGCGGAACAGGATGCAGAAATCGCTCCAGGCCGCCGGCAGGCGCTTCTGGGTGGCGGCGGTGTGCAGGAAGTGGATCTCGCCGGCGATGCGCTCGGCCTCGTGCGCGCCGTCGCGGCACTCCCAGACGCGGATGCGCTCGCCGTCGGGCTCCGCGCTCCACAGCGTCTTGGGATGCTCGTGCGGGTTGTGGGCGATCAGCGCATTGGCCGCGCGCAGCACGCGGTTGCTGCAGCGGTAGTTCTGCTCGAGCTTGACCACTCGCAGCGCCGGGTAGTCGCGCGCCAGCTGCGAGAGGTTTTCCGGGTTGGCGCCGCGCCAGGCGTAGATGCTCTGATCGTCGTCGCCCACGCAGGTGAAATGGCCCTTTTCGCCGGCCAGCGCCTTCAGCAGCCGGTACTGCGCGTCGTTGGTGTCCTGGCATTCGTCCACCAGCAGGTAGCCGATGCGCTCGCGCCAGGCCAGCGCGCAGTCGGCATCGGTCTCCAGCAGCTGCACCGGCAGGCGGATCAGGTCGTCGAAGTCCACCGCGTTGAAAGCGGCCAGCCGCGCCTGGTACTTGCCGTACAGCGCCGCCGCCTCGTGCTCGCGCGTGCCCTGCGCCGCCGCCAGCGCCTGCTCGGGCGAGAGGCCGGCGTTCTTGGCGCGAGAGATGAGGCCCTGCATGGCCTGCACTGCGTCGGGCTTGGCGCCGGGCATCAGGTCCTTGAGCTGGCTGGCGGTGTCGTCGGCGTCGAAGATCGAGAAGCCGCGCCGCAGCCCGGCCTTGGCGTGCTCGATCTGCAGCAGCTTCAGGCCGAGCGCGTGGAAGGTGCAGATGGTCAGGCCTTCGGCGGCTTCGCCCTTGATGCGGCGCGCCAGGCGCTCGCGCATTTCCTTGGCCGCCTTGTTGGTGAAGGTGATCGCGGCGATGCGCTTGGCCGGATAGCGCCCCGAGCCGATCAGGTGCGCGATCTTCTCCACGATCACGCGCGTCTTGCCGCTGCCGGCGCCGGCGAGCACCAGCAGCGGACCGTCGCAATGTGCGACCGCAGCGGATTGTTGGGGGTTGAGGCCGTGCATGGAAACTTCCGGGCTATGCCATCAGTCTACAGACAACCGAGAGGCGGCCTGGGTAGGCTGCCCCGGCTGGAAAAGTCAAGGATGCAGGGGATGAGAACGAGGGTCGCCATGTTGACGTTGTGCCTGCTGTTGCCGCTGGGGGCGGGGGCGGAGAGCAAGGCGCCGCCGCCCGACCCGACCCGGGATCCGGTGATGATCTCGGCCGGCTTCCTCAGTGGCCATCCGGACCTGCGCTATCGGCTGCTGGGCATGGAAAGGCGAAAGCAGGAGAAACTGCAGGAAGCCCTGAAATTCTTCCAGCGAGCCGCCTTCTATGCCGACAAGCCCTCGCAGGGCATGGTCGCGGAAATGCTGTGGAACGGTCAGGGCGCGGTGCAGGATCGCGCGGCCGCCTATGCCTGGATGGATCTGGCCGCCGAGCGCGGTTATGTCGGATTCCTCGGGCTGCGCGAGCAGTA
This sequence comes from Luteimonas aquatica, assembly GCF_022662575.1. Lineage (GTDB taxonomy): Bacteria > Pseudomonadota > Gammaproteobacteria > Xanthomonadales > Xanthomonadaceae > Luteimonas > Luteimonas aquatica. The sequence goes on from NZ_JALBFU010000005.1 coordinate 53,765, forward strand.
TTGGGAGCAGTTGAGCGAAGAGGAGCGCAAACGCGCCCTGGAGGTGGGGCAGGATCTGTATGCCCGATACGGGGATGCCGCCGCCCAGCCGCGCATCGCCCAGGCCCTGCGCCGCGAACGTCTGCGCATGACGGGAAGTCGTACCGGATTCACCGGCAATCTGCAGATCTTCGTGCCCAGCCCGGGAGGCGGCACGACCATCGACGGTTCCAAGTTCTACGACAAGCGCTACTGGGACCCGAAGCAGTATCAGCAATGGCATGACAGCATCTGGGCGAAGCCGCGAATCGGCCGAGTCAGCGTGGGCGAGGTCGAGACGGTGAAGGAAGAGGCTCCAGCCGTTAAGACGCGGGTTCCTGCGACGGCGCCGCAACAGCAAGCGGTTGAGCCGGAAACGCCCGACGAGATGCCGAAGCTGCAGCCCGCCACGCCCTAGGCGCCGGCGCTACACTGCGCGGCATGGCCAAACTGTATTTCTATTGATGTGTCTGTTGCGAACTTGGCGCTGGTTGCGCAGGTGGTCGCCATATCATCCAAGGCGGCATTGCGCGACCGCATCGGAGATCGGAAAGTTCTGATCCATCTGACAAGCATGCTGGCGCGGTCGCCAAAATGCAGAACAGGATGTGAGCTGCTCGTCTGGAGGTCCGATTCTGCTTACGCCGCTGATCGGAGCGATGTACCAATCCGGTGCAATGTTCTAGAGGCCGTGAGCGATGTGGACAGGCTGGCCGGTTTAGTAGATGCCTGGATTCTGACCGAGGAACATTCCGTCAGGTCGCTTGGTGCATGGACGCGGGTAAACAGAGGTAGCAGTGAGCTTCGTCAGCGCTACTTGGATGCCGTTGGTGCAAGTGACTTGGTGCGGTACGTAGCGATCAAGGGCACTAGAACCGACCGTCTTAATGCGCTAATCCCGGTTGTGGAACCATTGAAGCGGGCATCGGCTGAGGTAGTGAAAGATCGCAGGCTTGCTCATGCGAAGCCTGAGTTCATTGGCGGATACCCGGACTTTTCATTCTGCATGTATTCCAAGCCTGGAAGGGAGGCATTGCGGAGGATGCTCCGTTGCACGGATTGGGGGCAAGACTGTCCTCCATAGGTGTGAGCAATCTGGTCGGTGCGCTGGGAAGCTTGGTGTTCTACGTTGAAGGAGGTGCATGCCTCTCGTCTCTACAGGTGGCGCATGGGCTTCAAATTCAAGCGATTTCCCGGACGACACAGCTTGGAAGTCTTGGACTCCCGGCCGAATCGATAGGAGAACTGCTGGAAGACATTCGTCGCGACCTCCCGCTAGTCAATAGATACAGGCGGCAGGTGGATGTTTCCGGATCGGGGATGCACTCATGACCAGCAATCGCCTTCCATGTGCATGGCGGTCTGGCAAGCGGGCGCTTATGGACAGAGCGGCAGAGGATGATCTTATTTCCTGTGCCGCTCGGATTCTGGAACAGCGGGTGATCCAAGGTGAACCCTTGACCGATCCCAATGCAGCTACGGATTTCCTGCGGATGCGGCTGTCCGGTCTGGATCGGGAGGTATTCTTTCTGGTACTCCTAGATACGCGCCATCGCGTCATTGCGACAGAGGTGGCTTTCATGGGGACGATAGACGGCGCGGAAGTTCATCCCCGGGTGGTAGCGCAGATGGCGTTGAAGCACAACGCAGCAGCAGTCATCTGTGCTCACAATCATCCTTCCCACAATCCGGAGCCGTCGGCGGCGGATCGTGCCGTTACTGTGCAGCTGAAGCAGGCATTGTCGTTGTTGGACGTTCGGCTGCTTGACCATTTCGTAGTCACCGCCAAGGAGTGTACGAGCTTGGCCGCGAGGGGATAGGTGTGAGCAATGCGATACGCGCACCCCACGCCTGAGGCGTCGAGGAATCCCAACTCGCGGGCTACCATGCAGGTACAAGGTAGCGATAACACCTGAGTTAAGTCGACTCGCGAAGCGGGTTCGGCTTGAATGAATTATTAGAAGGACATGCCGCTAAGCCCAAAGCTTGGCGACGATGGTGACAGCAACGCCACCCGCTCCGAAACCGAATAGAACAAGTTGCCACCAGAATAGGCGCCAAGAAAGCTGCCCCATGATCTTGGACTCTTGCCGAGCGTTCGGAGGGACCGGCTCATTCCTAGACCGTGAGCGGGCGATTTGTGCGGTGGCGCGGAAGTCACGGAGACGATTTATGGCGCACCAAACAGCAAGCGCCACGGACAACCCGAGCAACGCCAACGAAACAGTGCCAACTATTAGTAGGCACTTTGTAGTGGGCTGCGAAGAAGTAAGGCCGGAAACCAAGAATGCTAGCAAACCTGTGGCAAGACCAAGAACGAGATTGGAAACCGTGGAGAAATAGTCACGGGTGACGGTCTGCCATCTTACAAAGCTCTCTTGAGCATCAGTTCCCATAACCTCTCCCATGCCCTCTAACAACTGCTTATCTCACCTTTACCTGAACATGTTTACGCCAACGGATCACCGGGCAACGGATTGCACGACAGCCTCCGGGGATCATCTGTTGTTCGCATGTGCCTTGACGCCTGTTGGGTCGACGCAACGAAGAGGGCATATGCGAGTGACATGCGGGACTTCGCTGTTTAGGGTGGTTTGGTAAGCCAACAGCTCTACCTTCCGATGCTGATCAGAAGTTCTGTAGTCAGTTTGCGACGCTCCGACTCTGATGCCATAACGCTGTGGCGCTTAACGATGGCGCAGGTTGCATCGGCATAGAGTTCTTGAATTGAAGGATGATCAGCATTGCTAACAAGCACTCTGGCACCACGGTCTGAGGCTCGTATGAGTGCGTCTTTCAGGCGCTCCTGATCTGACCATGAGAACAGTTTTTCATTGTATTTGATGAATCCATTGTTATTGTGTTTAACCGTGTAGGGTGGGTCGGCATAAATGAAGTCTCCACTACCGCACTGGTCAACTACACGCTCGAAATCACCCGATTGAAGGGTGACTTTAGATAGCTTCCGGGAAATAAGTTCAAAGTCGTCCGAGTCCAAGAGAACGCTATTCTTTGTTCCTCTTGGAACATTGAACTCACCACGGCGATTGACGCGATAAAGGCCATTGAAACAGGTTCGGTTCAAATAGATAAAGCGAGCCGCTCTGGTCGCTTGGGCGGTCGGTGCAGAATCACGTACCTGATAGTAGTAATCATCGCTATGGGAACGTTGGTGCTTGCGAAGCAAGTCCAACACAGACTTCCAGTCGGACTTGATGGCTTTGTATGTCTCGATCAATTCAGCATTGGCGTCGTTCAATAGTGCTCGCTTTGGCTGTAGGCTAAAGAAAACAGCAGCGCTGCCAACGAATGGCTCGACATATCGCTCTATGCCATTCAAATCAAAAGCCATCTTGTGTGAGCGTAACAGCCATCTTTTTCCGCCTGCCCACTTGAGAAATGGCGTTATGCTGGTAATTGAAGTATTCATTGCTGGCTCGTAATGCTGTCATAGTCAAAGTCATCAATGCGAGACTTTAGGGTGTCGATGACTGACTCCAAGAAGGGAAAATCTTCTGCTTTGTAGTTGCGTCCTTCTGCGGCGTGTGCAGGTATGCGGCGTATTTCATTGAACCTGTCCATCCATTTGAGGTTCTTCGCTTGCCCCTTTTCACCGTCAACAGGGATATCAAATACATCCTTGAATAGTGGCCAACGCTCTTTGTGTTCCACGATCGATTTGAATTCAATGAAATCCAAATAGGTTTCGAGCGGAAGTCGTGCGTCGATGTCAACATCTTGGGATTTTGTATAGGCCCTGCTTTTGATCTCTTTGCTCAAGACGCCTCTTTCCCAATAGGCGTTCTTTTCATCGCCATACATGCGGCGGAACACGGAGAAGATGTGCTTCTGAACAATCATGTTGATCTTTTGTACTTGCTCATCTGCGGTTCGCCGCGATTCCTCTGACTGGCTTTGCGCCCAGTTATCGTATCCATCGGGTTCAAAGGTCGGATAAGATCTCCTCATCACCTTCGCAAAGCGAAGTAAAAGCTCTCTCGGTCCGCCGCTGCCGAATTGAACGCTAAGCAGTGCATCTACTTCACTATCTCCTGATTGCAAGAAGTCTAGGAGTGGCGTGATGTGCTCACTTATGAGTGCTAGAACCTGTTGTTCGGTATGAGACCGAAGTGGCTTTGTAGTGTCTTTCTCGATGTACTTGATCAGCTCCGCTAGCAGTAGAGTCAGTGCTTGCACAGATTCATTCGTGCAAAGCTTGCCTGGGCGGCCGGATTCCCATCTCGACACTGCTGCTTCTTGGATCTGACGGAAGTATCCGTTAAGGATCTTGATGGCTCTTAGTAAAGTTGCATTGTCAGTGGGGCCGCATAGGGCGCCTGGTTCATAGTGAGTGCGAAGCGCGACCTGCCCGAGCAGGCCTGACCGCTTCAGGCCGAGCTTTACTTGCGGAACGGTCAAGCACACCCTTGGTGTACCACGTATTCCTTCAGCAGAGAATCGGCCATAAAGCGGGCTAGAAAGCTCTCTGTTCATCTGATGAATTACTCTTGCAGCAAGCGCGCCAATTCTCTCGCTGGGATTATCAGACCCCCATTTCAGCTGACCTTCGAGGTCGTCCAAGAGGTTTTTTGGAACGGACTTCTGCTCATGATTTATCGTCACGAACATGTTGGCCTCTTCTTCTTTCGAGATCCCTTCGAAAGCGACGACAACAAGCTTCTGATCCAGATACTCATCCGATAGTCCAGCATAACCATAAAGGCGATGCTGCCCGTCAATTACCCATGCGGACTTGTAGGTGTTAGGCAGATACAAGTTCCCAAAATGAACATCTGTCAATGTGTCTTTCTGCAAGATATCGAAGCGTGGAGCTTTGACAAAATTGATCAAGAGATTGTTTGGGAAGAATCCGCCGTCAGATATGAACTTACCTATAGCCTTCAGTCGTGATTTCTGAATGAGTCTCTGGTAGGTGGGGTGGCCTTCGGGGTCATCTAGCGTTCTGTGATTGACGAAAGCGATTTTCAGTAGATGCCGAGGTGTTGTGACAAAAGAGTAGAAATACTTTCCACCGAGCTTGCCTCGCGTTGCGGGAACCTTGGTGTCAGTCATCTCCGGGATCGACTGATCTTTCAGGAACTCAGCTAGAAACTGAAAGCGCGCGGCTTTGCCAAGGTGGTCAGCGAGCTGTGTGTAGTATGGGAGTTCTATCTCCGTAACTTGTTTGATCTTGTGGGCATTGGCTCGTGCAATGTCTTCATCAGACCAGATGATGTTTTCAGTGACGAAGAACCATAGAATCTTGGGCTTGTAGTCCTTCCCATAGAAGGCTTTTATTGATGCAGCAATGTCACCTTTCAGGGCGCCAAACACTTCAATGTCTTTTTGAAGGCTGCGCCTCTTCAAGCGATCACTAGATTTGCACTCTGCGACGATGACGGTTTCGTCATCCGAAGCAAACACATCGATCTGCTTCTCAGTTTCTTGGTTGTTTCTGCGCTTGAGCTTGATTCGAAACTTTCGCCCGGAATTGAGTTCCGCATAGCCCATTTTGTAGAGCAGCACCCACCAGAGGTTCTCCAGACGCTCGTCAATCTTTTTTTCACGCCGAACGACAGCGATTCCCTTTTGCTTCTTGTGGATTGTCCAGTCGGCGGCAAGATGTTCGTCGATCTCTGACGACTTGATTCGTTTTTGATCGAATTTGGTATTGCGTCGGCGATATTCCTTGCGAAGAGCGACAGCCTTATCCAAGAGCGGATAGAGCAGTGCCTCGGATTTTGATTCCCCGTCCTTAAGTTTCGCCACGATTTCCCCCGATGTTTCCTGCCTAGCCTTACCTAGTGCTGTGGTTGAGAGAGACTCTGAGTTGCTGTGGTAGCGGTTGAGTTATCAGCTCTCATTCTTTGTTAAGAGCAATGTCGTCCTCTTGACGAGAATAGTTGGATCCACATCAAGTGCTTCCGCTAGCGCGATCAGCGTGGTCATCGTCGGCTGTCGCAAGCCGCGCTCAAGCAAGGAGATGTAAGTTCGGTCAAGTTCGCTTTCCAACGCCAGATCCTGTTGAGAAAGCCCACGACCAGCACGCACCTCCCGTAGTGCTTCGCCAAAGGCTTTTTGCACGGATTTGCTGTCGGTCGCCATTGACGGCCGACATTAGGGATCATGTGACTATAGTACGACGGACTATAGTCTGCGAAAATGGGGCTGGGGACATCCCTACAACCGAGGCAAGGGAGAATCTATGGCTATCTGTAAGTCGTGCGATGTGGAACAAGCGGGCTTCATGTCCGACCTGTGCGGTAAGTGCATTGAGGCTCCACCAAAGCCTGTCACGCCCGCGCAGGCCACGGAGGCTACCGCCGGGGATGGTGCGCTAACGACGGAGGGGGACTACGCGGCATTAATCGGGCAAGCAATCATCTGGCTAAGCATCGTGGGTGCCGCGATCTGCATCTTCTTGTTTGGGCAGTATGAGTTGCCGGATGGCCCGTACAGCACGAAGAAGGTCTGGAACACCACGCTGATCGGGTTCTATGTGGCGTCTGGTCTCAATGGCGTTTTCTTCGGCTTCTTGCTGTCCAAGATCGGAAGCGTGTTGAAGCACCTAGAGCGGCTCAAGGAGAGCCGCTAAGGCCTCTGTAAGCGCGCATTGATATGGACAGAAGAATTGGAGATGACATGAAGAAAGTCTTTGCTTTACTGCTAACCAGCCTGCTTCTCACAGCCTGCGCAACGGCAGGAACCAAGTGCGACTTCTCGCAAGCCCGTCAGATAGGCGTCGGGATGACCGAGCAGGAAGTTGTCCAGCTCATGGGCAAGCCCATGTCGGTGACGGCAAGGGGCCAGAATCAAGTCTGGGTCTGGAGCTATGCCAAAGCGGGAGCGTTTTCTGTTGATAGCAAGTCGGTGTCGGTGATCTTCCAAGATGGTCGTGTAGTCGAGGCACCGAGCATCCCGGATTCCTTCAAGTAAGACCCTCGCCGGGCGCGTGCCATAGCTGGCAGAATGAATGACATGCGTCCGGTTCCCTGCCAAACGCTATGCAAAAGGGGGCAGCGTCGCTTGGTGACGGTATCAATGAATTCTGATACCGCAATTGACCGATATAACTCCAATTTATCAATAGTTTACGGAGTCATCTGGTGGCCAAGCTGTACTTCTACTACTCGGCGATGAACGCCGGGAAGACGACCACCCTGCTGCAGTCCGCGCACAACTACCGCGAGCGCGGCATGCGCGTGGGGATCCTCACCCCGCGCCTGGACCACCGCGCCGGCAGCGGCACCGTCGCCTCGCGCATCGGCCTGCAGGCGCAGGGCATGGCCTTCGACCGCGACGACGACCTGCAGGCGCGGATCCGGGCCGACATCGCCGCGCACGGCGACCTGCACTGCGTGCTGGTGGACGAGGCGCAGTTCCTGAGCAAGGCGCAGGTCTGGCAGCTGAGCGAGGTGGTCGACCGGCTGCGCATCCCGGTGCTGTGCTATGGACTGCGCACCGACTTCCGCGGCGAGCTGTTCGAGGGCAGCCAGTACCTGCTGGCCTGGGCCGACGAGCTGTCGGAGATCAAGACCATCTGCCACACCGGCAAGAAGGCGATCATGACCGTGCGCGTGGACGACAACGGCTATGCCGTGCACGACGGCCCGCAGGTGGAGATCGGCGGCAACGAGCGCTACGTCTCGGTGAGCCGCGCCGAGTTCAAGAAGATCGTGCGCGGCGAGGGCCGCATCGAGCCGCTGCAGCCGCCCCTGCCGCTATGAGCGACCGGCTGCTGGAAATCCGCACCTATCGCCTCAAACCCGGCACGGCGGCGGGCTTCCATGCCGCCATGCACGGCGAGGCCGTGCCGATGCTGCGCCAGGCCGGGACCGACGTGGTCGCCTACGGCCGTTCCGATCACGAAGAGGAAACCTATTTCCTGATCCGCGCCTACGCCGACCGCGCGGCGCTGGAGGCCGAGCAGGCGCGCTTCTACGCAGCCCCGGCATGGCGGCAGGGGCCGCGCGAGGCGCTGGTGAGCCGGATCGAGACCTACCTCAACACCCTGCTGTGGGCCTCGCCGCAGGCGATCGACAGCCTGCGCGCGGCCAACCAGGGCGGCGGCGACTGAAGCGGGCGCTCAGCGCTGGCAGCGCCGGCACCACACCGTCGCGCGCTGGCCGATGGTGGTCAGGGTCAGCGCGCGCCCGCAGTTCGGACAGGGTTCGCCTTCGCGCCCGTACACCGAGAGTTCCTGTTCGAAGTAGCCCGGCGCGCCGTCCGGGCTGAGGAAGTCGCGCAGCGTGGTGCCGCCGCGGGTGATCGCGTAGCGCAGGATGCGGCGGATGCTCTCGGCGATGCGCCGGTAGCTCTCGCGCGAGACGCGCCCGGCCGCGCGCAGCGGCGATACGCCGGCGGCGAACAGTGCCTCGGCGACGTAGATGTTGCCCACGCCCACCACCACGCGCTGGTCCATCAGGAACGACTTCACCGCCACCTTGCGGCCGCGGCTGCGCGCGAACAGATAGTCTCCGTCGAACGCCGTTCCGTCCGATCCGTCGGAGAGCGGTTCCGGGCCGAGATCGCGCAGCAGCTCGTGCGTGGTGCCCGCCGGCTGCCAGAGCAGGCAGCCGAAGCGGCGCGGATCGTTGAAGCGCAGCACGCGGCGCGGCGCGTCGTTGCCGGCGTCCAGGGCAATGTCGACATGGTCGTGCGCGGTCACCGCCGTCGTCGCCGGCAGCACGCGCAGGCTGCCGGACATGCCCAGATGCAGCAGCGCGCTGCCGGCCTCGGTGTCGAGCAGCAGGTACTTGGCGCGCCGCCGCACCGCGGCGATGCGCTGGCCGGGCAGCAGCTCGGAGATCTCGCGCGGGATCGGCCAGCGCAGGTCCGGCCGCCGCAGCAGCACCGCGCGCACGCGCCGGCCCTCGACATGGGGGGCCAGGCCGCGGCGGGTGGTTTCGACTTCGGGCAGTTCGGGCATGGGCGGCGCGGCGGCGGGCGGCTGTGCGGAGGAGGCAGAGATAGGTCCTTCCGCCCGTTCGGGCAAGGGCGCCCGGCGCCGCCTTCCGCATGCGCCACCCAGCTCTGGAGGCTCTGCCGGCGTCCGGGGCGAGAAAGGGCCGCTTCGCGCGGCCGTGGGCGGGCCGAACGCGACGTTCCGCCGGCCGCATGGCCGGCGGCCCGATCGCCGCCGCGCCGCGCCGGCATTCACGCGACTGAATCCCGCGTGCTCCATACCCGGGCGCACGGGTGGAAAACCGTCACGCCGATGGCATAGTGTCCATGCGAGACTCAACGGTTCGCGCCGTTTGCCCGCCCGTGTGTTTTCTGGAGCCGTAATGCCCACCTCCCTGCTCGACTTCCTGGCCGGCGGCCTGATCCAGGCCGGTCCCTGGACCCTGGCGATCTATTTCCTGGTCGCCACCCAGCTGACGATCTTCTCCGTGACCCTGTACCTGCACCGCAGCCAAGCGCATCGCGGCGTCGACTTCCATCCCGTGCTCGCCCACTTCTTCCGTTTCTGGACGTGGCTGACCACCTCGATGATCACCAAGGAGTGGGTGGCGATCCATCGCAAGCACCACGCCAAGTGCGAGACCGAGGACGACCCGCACAGCCCGATGTACAAAGGCATCAAGACCGTGTTCTGGCGCGGCGTGGAGCTGTACCGCGAGGCGCGCGCGCAGCGTGCCGACATCGAGCAGTACGGCAAGGGCGCGCCGAGCGACTGGATCGAGCGCCGCCTCTACACGCCGTTCGCCACCATGGGGCCGACGGTGCTGCTGCTGCTCAGCTTCGCGCTGTTCGGCTTCAAGGGCGTGGCGATCTGGGCGATCCAGATGGCCTGGATCCCGTTCTGGGCGGCCGGCGTGGTCAACGGCCTCGGCCACTGGTGGGGCTACCGCAACTTCGAGACCACCGACACCGCCACCAACCTCACGCCGTGGGGCGTGTGGATCGGCGGCGAGGAACTGCACAACAACCACCATGCTTTCCCCAGCTCGGCGAAGTTCGCGCTGCGCAAGTGGGAGTTCGACATCGGCTGGGCCGCGATCAAGCTGCTGGAGAAGGTGCGCCTGGCCAAGGTGCTGCGCGTGGCGCCCACGCTCGACGTGCGCCCCAACATCCACGTGCCCGACGCCGACACCATGAAGGCGCTGCTGGCCCATCGCTTCCAGGCCATGACCGACTACCAGCGCAACGTGCTGGCCCCGGCCCTGCGCGAGGAGGCCCGCGCCGCCGGCGCCAAGCTGCGCGCGCTGCTGCCGCGCAAGCTGCGCAAGGGCATGGTCGACGACGGCCGCTGGCTCAAGCCCGACGCGCGCGAGCAGCTGCGCAGCTGGGTGGCGCAGCGTCCGCGCATCCGTACTCTGGTCGAGTACCGCGCGCGGCTGTCGGCCCTGCTGGAGGCGCGCACCCAGAACGCCGCCGAGTCGCTGCACAACCTGCAGGCCTGGTGCCGCGAGGCCGAGGCCAGCGGCATCCGCGCGCTGCAGGACTACGCGGCCCGCCTGAAGGGCTACTCGCTGCAATCCGCCCGGGCGTGAGCGCGGCGGCGCCTGGCGCGCGCAGGAAGCCCGGCCATCGGCCGGGCTTTTTCGTCTGCGCGCTCGCGCTCTCCGCTTGGCTGCATGCGGGCATGGCGCCGGCGCAGGTCGCGGCCAGCGCCGACTACCTCGCGCGCATGGACGCCGACCGCGACGGCCGCGTCTCACTGGCCGAGTACCAGGACTGGATGAGCTACGCCTTCGACGCCATGGACCGCGACCGCAGCGGCACGCTCGATGCCGCCGAACTGCCGGGCGGCAAGGGCCGGCCGGTGTCGCGTGAGGACTACCGCAGGCGCATCGCCGAGACCTTCGCGCGCCAGGACCGCGACCGCGACGGCGGCCTGGACGCGCGCGAGCTGGCCGCGCCGCCGCAATAGGTAGACGGACCGCGCCGCCGCGCGGCGACCGCTCAGGCGCCCTGCGCGGACAGGTGCTCGTACAGGATCGCCACGCCGATGGCGATGAGGATGGCGCCGCCCACGATCTCGGCGCGGCGTCCGATCAGCGTGCCCAGCGCCCGTCCGGCCATCACGCCGATGCTGACCATGACGAAGGTGCACAGGCCGATGACGGCGGAGACCGCCAGGATGTTCACCTCGACGAAGGCCAGGCCGACGCCGACCGCCATGGCGTCGATGCTGGTCGCCAGCCCCGCCAGCGCGAGCGTCAGCAGCTTGGCCGGCGCCTGGTCGGCGGGCGCGCCTTCCGCGTCCTGGCCGAGCGTGGCCTTGTAGATCATGTGCAGGCCGAGCACCGCGAGCAGGCCGAACGCGATCCAGTGGTCCCACTGCTCGATCAGGCGCGAGGCCGCGGAGCCCAGCAGCCAACCGACGAAAGGCGTGATGGCTTCGACCACGCCGAAGATCAGTCCGGTGCGCAGCGCATCGGCGATGCGCGGCCTGGTCATCGCCGCGCCCTTGGCCAGGGCGGCGGCGAAGGCGTCGGTCGACATCGCCAGGCCGAGCAGGAGAATGGAGATCGGATTCATAGGCAGCGCCATCGGTCGGGTGCGGACACGGACGAACAAGGCGCGCCCCCGACGATGCGGCGCGTCTTGCTCGTTGGTCTCGCCAACCCGCGGGTGCCCCACCATGGCCGCTGCGGCCAAGCATGTTGATGGGAACTCTTCCTGCACGGAGGAAGAAGGCTACTCCCCAAAGAGGGATGTTTGTTGCGGGAAATACTTTATCAGCGCCGCGGTTGCGCGGACAAGATTCCGCATGAAGAAAACCGCTCGTGGAAGGCCGCGCTCATATGTATAGCAACAGCTAATCCTTCGCCTGCGCGCAAGTGGACCGGTCCGCGCGATGCATCGCAGGAAGGTCCTCGCGATCGCCGATTTCAGCGGCGCTTCGAGCGTGCGGGGAGATCGCGCCGCGGTCGAAACGCGGTGCGGCCCTCGCCATGTCCCGCCTTATATCCGGCCTTCCCACGCATCGGCCTGTTCCCTGCGGACCATCTGCTCCGCCGCGGCAGGGCGTACCGTGCGGTGGGGCGGGTGCTCGGCTTCGATCACGTCTATGATCGCGGCGATCATCTCGGCCGGATCGTGCTGGTGGTTGAGCTCGCGCACCGGCCAGTGCGCGACGACCCGCTCGCCCTGCGCCCACCATTGGTCCATGCTTTCCATGCCGGTGTCGTTGAATCCGGTGCGATAGGCGCCCGGATTGACGGTCGCCACCTCCACGCCATAGGGCTTGAGTTCCTCGCGCATCGCCGAGCAGATGGCTTCCACCGCGTGCTTCGAGGCCGCGTAGGCGCCATCGAAAGGCACCTTCACCAATCCCGCCACGGACGACGTCCAGACGATGCGTCCGCCGCCACGCCGAACCATGCCGCGCGCGAAGCCTTGCGCCACTTCCAGTGCCGCGAAGACGTTGGTTTCGAATACCGACCGAAAGACGGGCATCGGGATTTCGACGATCGGTCCGGACTCCATGATGCCGGCGTTGTTGAAGAGGACATCGATCTCGAAGCCGAACGCCTTTTCGCGGTCGATGCCGTTCAACACGTCCAGTTTGATCACCTCGAGGTTGTGCTCCCCGGCGGCGGCCGCGGCCTGCCGCAGTTCCCAGACCTGCGGCCAGATCTGGCATCCGGCGATCACCCGATGGCCGCGCGCGGCCAATCCCAGCGCCACGCCGCGGCCGAAGCCGGTTGCCGCGCCCGTGACGAGTACTGTCTTTCCCATGGTCTCTATGCTCCCGGCATCGCGCGCAGGAATTTCCGTGTTTCGAATGCGCGCCGTCCCGGGACTATACCGCCGGGGCCGGTTCGCCAAGGCGCTCGGCTTCGGCGAGCAGGGCCGCGGCCGCCGCCTTGCCGAGATGATTGGACGCCAGCGGACTGTCTCCGGTGATCAGCTTCCTGTCCTGGTGTACCTGCCCCGTGATGTCCGAATTCAGGATTTCCGCGCCGAGCGCCTGCAGCTGTTGACCGACAAACCAGGGCATCTGGCCGGGCATGTAGCCGATATCCGGGTTCTTCCTGTCCAGTGCGTCGGGGAACACGCAAAGCTTGTAGCCTTTGTAGAGGAAATCGTCGGCGTTTCCGTCCGCGGCCGTTGCCAGCAACGAAGCCGGCCCATGGCATAGCGTCACCACATGGCGATCGTGTTCCATCGCCCATTGCAGGACGCGCCTGACATCCTCGCTGTGCGGGATGCCGATGATCGCGCCATGGCCGCCCGGGATGAACACGGCCAGGAAGTTCGAATCCGCGCCCAGCCCGTCGGCGATGACGTCGGCGAGCTTCAAGGGGCTCTTCAGCTTGTCCAGATAGCGTCGATAGATCTCGTTGACGGCGACGTCCTCCCTTGGGAATGCCCACAGTTCAAGCTTGACCGGATTCCCGGACAGGGTCGCGATATCGATGTCGAAGCCCGCCTTGGCCAAGTGGTACATCGGCAGCAGCATCTCGACGGGATGGTTTCCGGTGGAGAACATGCTGCCATCGCGCATCAACAGATAGCGTTCGTCCGTGGCGATCATCAGCACCTTCCATTTTCCGCCACGGTAGGCGTTGGGATAGTCGGCGCCGTCCAGGTCGGATTGCGCGGAGGTATACTGGCCAAGCGAATAGGGCGACGGGAAAAAGGCATTGTCCTCGGCAGGATCGGGCGTCGGGCGCTTGTCCATGTCGGCTTCGCGTGCGTTCATCGTGGGGCCTCTTGCTTGCTTCGAGGATCTCGACTGTAGTCGCGCACGTTGGGCCGCGCGATAAGGGAAATCCCTCAGGACGATTGGGCGGGCGGTGCGGCGATGCCGGGCCGCTCGGAGCTCGGTCCCGATGACATCGGAGCAGCGTCCGCGATCGGAACAACGGCGCCAGCGAAGATCGAGGACAGGAATGCGCATGCATGCATCCGACTACCGGTTCGAGGGCTTCTGGCGGCTGCGGCCCGGGCATTCGCGCTATGCCTTCGGCAAACCGCCGCTGGCGGCGGAATATCGGGTGCATGCCAATCCCGACGGGACCATCGAAATCGTCTATCGCTGGACGAATGCGCTAGGGCGCGTCGGGGAGATCGCGTTCTCGGGAGCGGCCGACGGCAGTCGTTATCCCCATCAAAGGTCCTGGATCGCAGATGCCCTGAGCTTCGAGCAGCGCTCGCCGTCGTTGCTGGCGTCCAAGGCGTGGAAGTCGGGACGGGTGGTGCAGTGGGCGGAGCGGGAGCTGCTGGATTCCGAGACCATGCGAATCAGCGTTCACGGCCGCTACCGCGATGGCCGCGTCTACACCAACATCGACGTCTACGGACGATCCTGGGAAGTGGAAGCCTCACGGGGATAGCCCCTATTCGCAAGATGCCCGCAAGCAGGCATGCTTGCGCCATGCCCTCGACCCCCGCGCCTCCGGGCGAATTGCTGTTCCGCATCGCCTCCGGCATACGCGCCGCCCGCAGCGCGCAGGCGGTATGCGGACTGCTGGAGGAGTTCGCGTTCGCGCTCGGGTTCGATCGATTGGTGGTATGCAGCATCTCCCCGGGCACGGCGCGCGATCCGATTGACGAGGTCTTCTTCGTCAGCGGCCACTGGGACGAGGGCCGCAGTGCCCTCGAGCGGCAGGCCTACCTGCTCCATTGTCCGATCACGCGGCATATCCTGGAGTTCGAGGAGCCCTTCTACTGGTCGAAGACGCCGTCCAGGGACGGCACGCGCGCGCACTATCGCCTCGTTCGGGGACCGCGCGACCTGGGAGAAACCAATGGCATGCAGGTGCCGGTCTTCGGCCGGGCCGGCCTGGAGGGCGCGGTGTCGCTGGCGGGAGGCGCGCTGGACATGCGCGACGATGTCCGGATCACGGCACAAGCCGTCTGTACGCTGGCCTTCCATGCGCTCAAGCGCCTGCGTCGCCTGGATCCGGAAGCCGGTCCGCGGCCGCTGACCGCCCGTGAGCGGGAGATCTTGCGCTGGGTGGCGCAGGGCAAGCAGCAAGCGGAGATCGCGCAGATCCTCGCCATATCCGAACGCACCGTCGAGAACCATCTGCGGTCCGTCCGCCGCAAGCTGCGCGCCGCGTCCACCGCGCAAGCGGTCGCCCGTGGCATCGCGTTTGGCGAGATCGCCTCGTAAACGAAGCGCTGCGACCGTTTCAGCCGCCTTGCCGCCGTCGGTCATCGCGTCCGCTTGGGGATGCCGCGTGATCGACGTGCAGGCCGAAGCCGCGCGTACCCGGCGTCTCCAGCCCCGCGCGCAGCTGCATGCTCGGGATCAGGTAGTCGCCGCCGTTCTGGCGCCGGTAGGCGATCGGCGGCGCGGTCGCCAGCGTGCGCATCCGCTCGCGCAGCGCTTCGGCCAGCGCCGCGAAGCCGGTGTCGTCGAGGCGGTGCACCCGGTAGGCCACGAACGGCGGCAGCACGTCGTAGCCCGGGTAATGCAGGATGCCGTGGTTGATCGGAAACAGCAGGTCCTCGATCGGCCCGTTGATCCCGCGGGCGCCGTAGTGCGCCTCCCAGCCGCCGGCGGTCACCAGCAGCATCGCGCGCTTGCCGGCGAACACGCCCTCGCCGTAGCGGTCGCCCCAGCGCATGTCGCTGTGCTCGCCCACGCCGTAGGCGAAACCGTAGGCGTAGACGCGGTCGACCCAGCCCTTGAGGATCGCCGGCATGGTGAACCACCACAGCGGGAACTGCAGGATCAGCACGTCGGCCCAGCGCAGCTTCTCCTGCTCGGCGCGCACGTCATCCGTGAGCGCGTCGGCGGCGAAGGCCTGCGCGGACGCCTCGCTCGGGGCCAGGCGCGCCTCCGCCGCCAGCAGGGGGAAGTCGCCCCGGTCGACCTGCGCTTTCCACCCCGCGGCATAGAGATCCGACACCCGCACCGCGTGGCCGAGGGCCTCCAGCTCGCGCACGGCGACCTCGCGCAGTGCGCCGGCCAGCGAGCGCGGTTCGGGATGGGCGAAAACGAGCAGGACATTCATGGCGGCGATCCGGGAAGTGGGAGGACGGCACTCTAGACAGGCGCGCATCCATCCGATAGATAGCCGGAATGCATAATATTCTGCCGAAAAATGAATAAATCGGACGTCACCCTCGAACGCATGCGCAGCTTCGTCCGCGTCGCCGAGCGCGGCAGCCTGTCGGCGGTGGCGCGCGAACTCGGCATCGGCCAGTCGACGGTGACGCGGCAACTGCGCGAGCTGGAGGCGGCCGTCGGCACGCCTCTGCTCAGCCGCACCACCCGGCGCGTCGCCCTGACCGACGAGGGCAGGCGCTACTACGCGCAATGCGTGCTGATCCTGCGCTTGGTGGAGCAGGCCGGCGACGAGGCGCGCGATACCCGCGGCGCGCCGGCCGGCACGATCCGCGTCTCGTGCACGGCGGCGTTCGGCGTGCTGCATCTGGGCCGCCTGCTCTTCGCCTTTCAGGACCGCTATCCGCAGATCGGCATCGACCTCAGCCTCACCGACGAGCGCATCGACCTGGTGCGCGAGGGCGTGGACGTCGCCATCCGCCTGGGGCCGCTCGCCGACAGCGCGATGAAGCTGCGCGCGCTCGGCCAATCGCGGCGCGTGCTGGTCGCCGCGCCCGGCTATCTGGCCGAGCGCGGCATGCCGGCCACGCCGGAACAGCTCCACGGCCACGAAGGCATCCGCATGTCGAACGTGGCCGGGAGCGACGTGCTGTCCTTGCGCGGGCCCGACGGCAGGCAGCATGCCGTCTCCTTCGGCGGCCGCTTCCGCGTCGACCACGGGCTTGCCGTGCGCGAAGCGTTGATCGCCGGGCGCGGCATCGCGCAGGCGCATCGCTGGCTGGTCGACGATCTGCTCGCCGACGGCCGGGTCGAACCGATCCTGCCCGCGTATTCGATGCAGGGCGTGCCGTTGAGCCTGTTGCTGGTGCCCGAGCGCGCGGGCATCGCGCGGGTGCGGCTGCTGGTGGATTTTCTCGCCGCCGAGATCGCCGCGCTTCCCGGCATCCAATCGCCGGCGCGGGAGTGCTAGCGCTCCCATCCGTGCGTCGCGGACGCAGGCGTTGCTGCGATCGCAGCAACGTTCCCGATGAAGAAAATCTTCGCCGCGAGTGGGGGGAGAGGACCGGTTTCACGTTTGGGGATTGACGGTACGGAACCGCGGCACACCGATTCCGTGACCGCACATCGATTCCTTCACGAGAGAACGGAACCCAGCCATGCGCAAACCCATGCATCTGCTCGCACTCGCCATCGCCGCCGCGCTGCCGCTCGCCGCGACCGCCGCTTCGCCCGCCGCTTCGCCCGCGGCGGTCCATGCCAAGGGACTGGCCAGGAACGCCGCCAACGCGGCCGCGCTGCGCCTGGCCAGCCAGGATGATCTGGTGGCCAAGGACGTCATCGACGATCCCGACGGCACCCAGCACGTGCGCTTCGAGCGGACCTATCGCGGCCTGCCGGTGTTCGGCGGCGATTTCGTCATGCATACCAAGGCCGGCAAGATGAAGTCGGTCAGCCATGCGGCGTTGAAGACGACCGCGCGCCCGGGCATTGCGCCCAAGATCGACAAGGACGAGGCGATCACGCGCGCGGGCGCCGCCTTCAAGGGCGAGATCGCATCGCTTCCCGAGGCGAGCCTGGTGATCTATGCCCGCGGCCAGCAGCCGCGCCTGGCCTACCGCGTGCACCTGGAGGGCGTGCGCAGCGACAGCCAGGATCCGGGCGTGGTCAACTACTACATCGATGCGATCAACGGCAAAGTGCTGCTGGAGGACGACCAGTTCCATTCGGCCGGCGCCACCGGGACCGGCAAGACCCTCACCCTCGGCAACGTCTCGATCACCACCGATTCGGTGAGCGGCGGCTACCAGATGATCGACCCGCTGCGCGGCAGCGGCACCACGCTCGATGCCAAGAACGCCACGCGCACCAACCGCGCCACGGTCTTTACCGACAGCGACAACGTCTGGGGCAACAACGCCACCAGCGACCGCGCCTCGGCCGCCGCCGACGCCCACTACGGGGTCGCCGCCACCTGGGACTATTACAAGAGCGTGCATGGCCGCAACGGCATCTTCGACGACGGCAAGGGCGTGAAGAGCTACGTGCACTGGGGCAAGAACTACTTCAATGCCGGCTGGACCGGTTCGTACATGGTCTACGGGGACGGCGACGGCAGCACCACCTACCGGCCGCTGGTCGCGCTCGATGTCGCCGGCCACGAGATGACCCACGGCGTCACCCAGGCCACCGCCGGGCTCGGCTACTACAACATCAAGGACACCGGCGGATTGAATGAGGCCACCTCCGACATCTTCGGCACGCTGGTCGAGTACAGCATCGGCAACGCCAGCGACCCGGGCGACTACCTGATCGGCGAAGAGATCTTCACCAGCAATTCCGGCGACCTGAAGGCGCTGCGCTCGATGTTCAAGCCGAGTGATGCCACTATGCTCAACGACGGCTACGACTGCTATCCCAGCGGCGGATTCGACGTGGCCTACACCTACAAGGGCGGCAAGTACGATCCGCACTTCACCTCGGGGGTGGCCAACCACTTCTTCTACCTGCTGGCCGAGGGCGCGGTGGTGCCGACGAACTTCAGCAGCAAGTACACGGCCAGCGACCTGGTGTGCAACGGCGACACGAGCCTGGCCGGCATCGGCCGCGAGAAGGCCGGGAAGATCTGGTACAAGGCCCTGACCAGCTATTTCACGTCCACCACCGACTACCCCGCCGCCCGCACCGCCACGCTCAATGCGGCGAAGGATCTGTACGGCACCGGATCGGCCGAATACAACGCGGTGGCGAAGGCCTGGTCGGCCGTCAGCGTCAACTGATCGACGTCTCTGCGCACGCACACTCTCTCTTGCGTGCATCCGGCCCGTCCCCAACGGGCCGGACTTTTATCCGATAGGGGGGCGCGGCGGACGGGCACGCC
Organism: Luteimonas aquatica; assembly: GCF_022662575.1. Classification (GTDB taxonomy): domain Bacteria; phylum Pseudomonadota; class Gammaproteobacteria; order Xanthomonadales; family Xanthomonadaceae; genus Luteimonas; species Luteimonas aquatica. The sequence continues at coordinate 72,634 of NZ_JALBFU010000005.1, forward strand.
CTCCGACGCGCCGCCCGCAGGCAAGCCGCGGCAGCGGGCGCGACAAAATGTCCCGCGCCATGCCCCGCATGGCCGCGCCTTGGCGATTAAACTGTCCGGGTGTTGCGATCACGCGCCCTCCATGCCCCGATGCTGCGCCTGGCCTTGCTGGCCATGCTGCTGCTGGCGTTGCTGCCGACGGCCGGGCGCCTGCTGCAGCCGATGACCGCCCGCGTGCCGACCACGCTGGCGGCGATCTGCACCACCGCCGGATTGAAGTACGTCGACCTGGCCCTGTTCGGGGCCAGCAGGACCGCGCAGGGCGAGCCGGACCGGTCCTCGCACGGGCACGACGGCTTCGACTGCGATTACTGCCCCCTGCTCGCCACGCTGACGGTGGCGGTGCTGTGGCTGGCGCTGCTCTCGCCGCGCCTGCCCGCCCGCGCGATCCCGCCAGGCCGGCACGCAGCGCCGGCGCAACGCTTCCTGCCTTACGGCCTCGGCTCCCGGGGACCGCCGCTCGTTCTCTGAAACACAAGCCAGCTGACGACCCCGCGCGACGCTCGCCGCCGCGCGTCTTGTGATTTTGGAGATGCCATGTCGATGTCCCTTTCCGCGGCGACGCGTTCGCCGCCGGCGGCGCCTGCCGCCCGTCCCGCCGTGCCCGTCGCCGCGCTCGCCGCCGCGCTCGCGCTCGCCCTGCCCCCGCGCGCCGCGGCGCACGAGGACGCCCCCGAAACGCGCCTGCTCGACACCGTGGTGGTCACCGCCGCCGCGCCGAGCGCGTCGCTGGTGTTCGAAACCGATCCGCGCCTGCCGCGCCAGCCCGTGCCCGCCAGCGACGGCGCCGACTACCTGAAGACCATTCCCGGCTTCACCGCCGTGCGCAACGGCGGCAGCAACGGCGATCCGGTGCTGCGCGGCATGTTCGGCTCGCGGTTGAACCTGCTCAGCAACGACGGCGCCATGCCCGGCGCCTGCCCGGCGCGCATGGACAACCCGATGTCCTACGTGGCGCCGGAGACCTACGACCGCCTGGTGGTGATCAAGGGCCCGCAGACCGTGCAATGGGGACCGGGCGCGTCGGCCGGTACGGTGCGCTTCGTGCGCGAGCCGGAAACCTTCGACGCCCCCGGGTTGCGCGTGCGCGGCAGCCTGCTGGCCGGCGCCAACGGCCGCAACGACCAGACCCTGGACGCCACCGCCGGGGCGCCGCGCGGCTACGTGCGCGTGGGCACCAACCGTTCGCAGGCCGACGACTACCGCGACGGCGCCGGCGACCTGGTGCCCTCGCTGTGGAAGAAGTGGAGCGCGGACGCCAGCTTCGGCTGGACGCCGGACCGCGACACGCTGCTGGAGGCCACCGTCGGCGCCGGCGACGGGCAGGCGCGCTACGCCGGCCGCGGCATGGACGGCGTGCAGTTCCGGCGCAGCAGCTACGCCCTGCGCTTCGAGAAGACGCGCATCGGCGGCGCGCTCGACGCGCTGCAGGCCAACGCCTACGTCAACGACGCCGACCACGTGATGGACAACTACAGTCTGCGCGATCCCAACCCGATGGGACCGATGCCGATGGCGATGGTCTCCAACGTCGACCGGCGGACCAGCGGCGGGCGCGCGGCCGCCACCTGGAAGGTTGGCGCCTGGGAAATCGTCACCGGTCTGGATGCGCAGCGCAGCCGCCATCGCGAACGCAATGCCATGCACGGCGAGAACTACCGCGCGATGGCATGGCAGAAGGACGCCGACTTCTCCAACCTCGGCGCATTCGCGGAGGCGACCTGGCGCCTGGCCGCGCGCGAGCGCCTGGTCGCGGGCGCGCGCGTGGACCGCGCCCGCGTGCGCGATGCGCGCCCCGTCGCCGGCATGATGGGCATGCCCAATCCCACCGCCGGGCAGCGCCGCCGGGACATGCTGCGCAGCGGCTTCCTGCGCTTCGAGCGGACGCTGGCCGGGGACGCCGCGACCGGGCCCGCGCTCACCTGGTACGCCGGCCTCGGCCATGCCGAGCGCATGCCCGACTACTGGGAACTGTTCTCGCCCAACCTGGGGCCACCGGGCGCCGCCAATGCCTTCGCCGGCGTGCAGCCGGAGCGAACCACGCAGATCGATCTCGGCCTGCAATACCGCGGCGCGCGCGCCTCGGCCTGGATCTCCGCCTACGCCGGCCGCATCCAGGACTACATCCTGTTCACCTACCGCGAAGGCGGCATGATGGGGATGACGAGCAGAGTCGCCAACGTCGATGCGGCCATTCGCGGCGGCGAGGCGGGCGTCGCGTTCCGCCCGGCGCCGGACTGGAAGCTCGAAGGCACGCTCGCCTACGCCTGGGGCGAGCAGCGCGCGACCGGCGCGCCGCTGCCGCAGATGCCGCCGCTGGATGCGCGCCTGTCGCTGGCCTACGACGATCGCACCTGGTCCTTCGGCGCCCTGCTGCGCGGGGTCGCCGCGCAGCATCGGGTGTCGGTGGAACAGGGCAATGTCGTCGGCCGCGATCTCGGACGCAGCGCGGGCTTCGCCACCGTCGCGGTGAACGCCGGCTATCGCTTCGACGAGCGCCTGGTGCTCACCGCCGGCATCGACAATCTGTTCGACCGCGACTACAGCGAGCACCTGAACCTGTCCGGCAGCGCCGACTTCGGCTATCCCGCCGATCCGGTGCGCATCCACGAGCCGGGACGCACCGGCTGGATGAAGCTGACGTACGCCTACTGATCCATCGCCGCGGGGGGGGGGGGG
>NZ_JALBFU010000005.1:75472-191179 GCF_022662575.1 Luteimonas aquatica
CGCCGCGCGCCGCGTTCGACGCGGCGCGCCCATGTCTTGCCGCGCGCGGAGATCCGCGCGCGCATCGTTGCCTGGGGATTCCTCATGTCCGTTCCGACCGCGGCCACGCCGCCTGTTTCGCCGCTTGCCCTCGCCCTGGCCTTGACGCTCTCGGCGACAGCCTCGCCCGTCCGCGCGCAGGAAACGCCGCCATCGCGCCAGGCCACCACCCTCGACCGCATCCAGGTGCACGGCCAGCGTCCGCCGATCGCCACCGGCGACAGCCTCGAACAGGCGCGCGAGCGTCTCGACGAACGCGCCGGCGGCACCGCCGTGCTCGATGCCGAGCGTTACCGCGACGGCCGCGTCAGCACGCTCGCCGATGCGCTCGGCTTCGCGCCGGGCGTGTTCGTGCAGCCGCGCTTCGGCGCCGAGGAGGCGCGCATCGCCATCCGCGGCTCCGGCCTGCAGCGCACCTTCCATGGGCGCGGCCTGCAGGTGCTGCAGGACGGCAGTCCGCTCAACCTGGCCGACGGCAGTTTCGACATGCAGGCCATCGAACCGCTGGCCGCGCGCTACGTCGAGGTCTATCGCGGCGCCAACGCGCTCGAGTACGGCGCGGCGACGCTGGGCGGGGCGATCGGCTTCGTCGCGCCCACCGGCTACGACGCGCCGGCGGTGCAGCTGCGCGCGGAGGGCGGCAGTTTCGGCTACCGGCGCGGCCAGGCCGCGTTCGCCGGCAGCGGCGATCGCGCCGACGGCTATCTGAGCTTGACCGGGCTGCATGCGGACGGCTATCGCGCGCACGCGCGGCAGGAGAACGAGCGCCTGTTCGGCAACGCGGGTTGGCGTTTCAGCGACACGCTCGATGGCCGGATCTACCTCACCCACGTCGATACGCGCTCCGAGTTGCCGGGCAGCCTGACCCTGGCGCAGGCCAGGCACGATCCGCGGATGGCGGCGGCCGGCAACAGGCAGCTCGACCAGCGCCGCGACTTCCGCCTGGACCGGATCGGCGGCAAGCTGGCCTGGGTGCCCGGCGAAGGCAGGACGCTGACGCTGTCGGCCTACCTCGCCGACAAGGCGTTGCACCACCCGATCTTCCAGGTGCTGGAGCAGGATTCGCGCGATGCCGGCATCGACCTGCGCTGGCGTGGCGAGGGACGGCTGGGCGCGCGGCGCAACGTGCTGACCGCGGGCGTCGCCTTCGCGCAGGGCGAGATCGACGACGACCGCTACCGGAACGTCGACGGCCGGCGCGGCGAGCGCACCAACCGCTACGCGCAGCGCGCCGCCAGCGCCGTGTTCTATCTCGAGAACCAGACCTGGCTGGACGACAGCTGGGCGGTGAGCCTCGGCGCGCAGGCGCTGCGCGCGACGCGGCGCTCCCGCGACCGCTTCGTCGACCGCGGCATCGACGAGAGCTTCGACAGGACCTACGCCGGCGTCAGCCCCAAGCTCGGCCTGCGCTACCTGGCCGCGGACGGCGTGCAGCTGTTCGCCAACCTCAGCCGCAGCCTGGAACCGCCGAGCTTCGGCGAGCTCGCCGGCGGCCCCGCCGCCACGCCGGTCGACAAGCAGCGTGCCACCACCGCCGAGATCGGCCTGCGCCTGCGGCGCGACGCGCTGTCGCTGGACGCCGCCTACTACCGCGCCCGCGTGGACGGCGAACTGCTCTCGCTCAACGACGCCGAGGGCAATCCGCTCGGCACCCGCAACGCCGGCCGCACCCGCCACCAGGGCCTGGAGCTGGGCGCGGACTGGGATTTCGCCCGGGATTGGCGGCTGTCGGCGAACTATCTGTGGAACGACTTCCGCTTCGACGGCGACCCCGTCTACGGCCGCAACCGCCTGGCGGGGATCCCGCCGCACCTGCTGCGCGCCGCCTTGCGCTGGTCGCCAGGCCCGCGCTGGCATGTCACGCCGGGCCTGGAATGGGCGCCGCAGGACTATGACGTCGATCATGCGAACAGCTTCAAGGCGCCGGGCTACGCGATCCTCGGCCTGCGCATCGGCGGCGAAGCCGGTCCGCAATGGTCCTGGTTCGCCGACGCGCGCAACCTCACCGACCGCAAATGGATCGCCACCACCGGCGTGATCGCCGACGCCCGCGGCCGGGACACGGCGAACTTCCTGCCCGGCGAGGGGCGTGCGCTCTACGTCGGAATGGAGTGGCGCATGCGCTGAGGCATCGCGTGCCGATCCGTGCTGCCGGGCGCGGATCAGCGCGAGGCGCGCGAAGCGTCGCGCTCGGGGATCCATCGCAGCGTGCCGCAGACCCAGTCGGTCAGCGGCAGCACGATGTTGAAGTTGCTGCGGCCCATCAGGCCGCGGTGGTGGTGCAGCTGGTGCAGGCGACGCATCTGCCTCAGCCACGGCAGCCGGGTGAGCGGGTGGCCGTCGGGCAGGTGGTGGCAGGTGTGGAAGAACTCGTAGAGCAGGTAGCCGGCGATCAGGCCGCAGGCCAGCAGGCGGGCCATGTCGGGCGAGGTCAGCCAGGCGGCGAGCAGCGCGGCCGGAAGCACGAAGGCGCCGGCGAACAGCACGATCAGCCACGGCGGGAACAGGATCACGCGCCAGTCGCGGCGCTGCTCGTAGCTCATCCGCTGCGGGCTGAAGAAGCTGTGATGGTCGCCGGTGTGGCGCCGGTAGAACAGCTTGCCGAGCCGGGTCTTGCGGTGTCCCAGCCAACGATGCACCAGATAGACGCCGCCGTTGAAGGCCAGCAGCCCGGCGGCCAGCGCCAGCGCCTCGGGCCAGGAGAAGCGCCGCAGTCCGGACAGGGCGAAGGCGACGCAGCCGGCGCCGAACAGGGTGATGAAGGACGCATGCGCCACGGCGCTGTAGCGCGGACTGACCTGGGCGCGATAGCGGTCCCGGAACGTCTGCACGGTGTCTTGCATGCGCGCCTCCCACGACCGGCGAAGGGTGCCGGTCCCGTCGCGCGCGGGGGCGCGGCGGGACCGATGATAGCGCCGATGCCGTGCGCGCGGCGGCTACTGGGTGATGTCCACGTCCTTGGTCTCGCGCAGGAACAGCGAGCCGATCACGAAGGTCATCAGCGCGAACACGATCGGATACCACAAACCTGAATAGATGTTGCCGGTGGCCGCCACGATGGCGAAGGCGGTGACCGGCAGGAAGCCGCCGAACCAGCCGTTGCCGATGTGGTAGGGCAGGCTCATCGAGGTGTAGCGGATGCGGGTGGGGAACAGCTCCACCAGCCAGGCCGCGATCGGGCCGTACACCATGGTCACCAGCAGCACCAGGTAGGTCAGCAGCAGGACGACCATCGGCTTGTTGATCTGCGCCGGGTCGGCCTTCTCCGGATAGCCGGCGGCCTTGAGCGCATCGCCCAGTTGCTGGCCGAAGGCGTCGGACTGCGTCTTGAACGCGTCCTTGTCCAGCACCTCGCCCTCGAAGCTGTCGACCACGGTGCCTCCGATGGAAACGGTGGCGACGCTGCCGGCGGGCGCGGCGGCGTTGTCGTAGGGAATGCCTTTCTTGGCCAGCGCCGACTTGATGATGTCGCAGGACTGCTTGAAGGTCTTCTTGCCCACCGGGTCGAACTGGAAGGCGCAACGGTCCGGATCGGCGGTCACCGTCACCGGCGCTGCGGCGACGGCGGCCTCCAGGGCGGGATTGACGTTGTGGGTGAGCGCCTTGAAGGTCGGAATGTAGGTGATCGCCGCCAGCAGGCAGCCGGCCATGATGATCTTCTTGCGGCCGATCCTGTCCGAGAGCCAGCCGAAGAAGATGAAGCCGCCGGTGGCGATCGCCAGCGCGATGGCGATCAGGATGTCGGCGGTATTGGCGTCCACGCCGAGCGTCTTGGTGAGGAAGAACAGCGAATAGAACTGTCCGCCATACCAGACCACGCCCTGGCCCGCGGTGGCGCCGAGCAGGGCGAGCAGCACCAGCTTGCCGTTGCTGCTGAAGAAGCTTTCGGTGATCGGCGCCTTCGAGGTCTTGCCCTCGGCCTTCATCTGCTGGAACAGCGGCGACTCGGACAGCTGCATGCGGATCCACACCGAGATGCCCAGCAGCACCACCGAGACGATGAACGGCAGGCGCCAGGCCCAGGCCTCGAAGGTCTCCTTGCCGAAGTAGTTGCGGCAGGCCCAGATCACCAGCAGCGAGAGGAACAGGCCGAGCGTGGCGGTGGTCTGGATGAAGCTGGTGTAGAAGCCGCGCTTGCCGTTGGGCGCGTGCTCGGCCACGTAGGTGGCCGCGCCGCCGTACTCGCCGCCCAGCGCCAGGCCCTGCAGCAGGCGCAGCAGGATCAGGATCACCGGCGCGGCGAAGCCGAGCGTGGCGTAGCTGGGCAGGACGCCGACCAGGAAGGTCGACAGGCCCATGATCACGATGGTGACCAGGAAGGTGTACTTGCGGCCGATCATGTCGCCCAGGCGCCCGAACACCAGCGCGCCGAACGGGCGCACCGCGAAGCCGACCGCGAAGGCGAGCAGGGCGAAGATGAACTGGCTGGTCTCGTTGAGGCCGCCGAAGAACTGCTTGCCGATGATCGCGGCCAGCGACCCGTACAGGTAGAAGTCGTACCACTCGAACACGGTGCCGAGGCTGGAGGCGAAGATGACCTTCTTGTGGCCTCGCGTCAGCGGCGTGGCCGAGGCGTTGGCGGTGGTGGTGGACATGCGGTTCCCCTGGGTCAGAAGTTGTACTTGACGTGCGTCTGCAGGCGATTGAGGTCGCCGCGGTCGCCGCTCTCGATTTCGCGCTGGCCCCAGATCAGCTCGGCGCCCACGTCGAGCTTGGGCAGCGGCGAGTAGATCAGGTTCACGTGCGCCGACTGCGCCGACTTGGTGATGCCCATGCCGGTCAGCGAAGTGTCGTTGTCGTATTCGGCGCGCGAGTAGAACAGGTTGCCGCGCAGCTTCGGGCTGAACACGTGGCGCCAGCCGACGAAGCCGGCGACCACGTCGATGTTGTCCAGGTCGCCGTTCTCGTCGAGCACCGCGTCGTTGTTCAGCGCCAGGCCGACGTAGCGGCCGATGCCGGTGCCGCCGGTGAGCATGTAGCGGATGTCGTCGTTGGCGCCGATGTTCCACTTGCCCGACAGGCTCAGGCCGAAGCCGGTGCCGCTGTCGTCGGCGCCGGCCGCGGTGGCGGTGCCGGCGGTCTGGTACTTGAGCTGGCGCGCCAGCGCCGCGACGCTGAAGTGGCCCCAGTCGCCCTTGGTGGTGTAGCGCGCGGTGAAGTCCGGCATCGCCCCGTCGTCGCCCTGCACCTGGGCCATGTTGCCGCGGTAGGGCGTGTACACCGTCTCCGGGTTCTCGATCGAGAACGACCACGGCCCGCTGGTGTAGCGCAGCTGCGCCTGGCGCACGAACACCGTGCCCTCGGTGGGGCCGAGGAAGTCGACGGTGTCGGGCAGGGCGTTGGTGTCCTGGAAGTTGGACCAGGTCTGGCCGGCCAGCCATTTGTTCCAGGTGACGTAGGCGTGGCGCAGGGTGAGCGCGTAGGTGTTGGTGGCGACCTCGTTGCCGGTGAAGCTGGTGGTGCCGCCGCCGAACAGGTCGAACTCCAGGTAGGCCTTGAGCTTGTCGCCGCTGTCGAGCTGGGTGTCGGCGCCGAACCAGAAGCGCGAGAAGTAGGCGCCCATGTCGGTGTCGGCGCCGCCTTCCTTGGTGTGCCCGCCGCCGACCGGAATGGCCTTGGGCACGTAGAACAGGCGGCCGACCGTGCCGTCGGGGATGTCGCCGTCGTTGGTGCTGGTCACCGAGGCGTCGAGCTTGATGAAGCCGCCGTAGGTGAAAGTGGTGCCGGGGTTGGCGGTGGCCATGATGGTGCCGCCCTGGATAGGCGCCTTGCCGGCCGGCAAGGCGGCGGGTGCCTGCGCCTGCACCGTCTTGACCTCGCTCAGTTGCGTCTGCGTTTCGGCGACGCTGGCCTGGGTCTGCTGCTGCTGGGACACCAGCTGCTGCACCATCTTTTCCAGTTGCGCGACGCGCGCTTCCAGCTCGCGTTCCTTGGCGGTTTCCGCCAGCGCCGCGCCCGGCGCCAGCAAGGCGAACGACAGGGAAACGGCAAGCAGCGACGCCGCGGGCGCGCGGCGCGTCTGTACGGTGACAGGCGATCGCCTGCCCACTGCGGTCGGCATCGTCATGGAACTCCCTCCGGTAGGGCCTGGTGGGGCCCGGCGAGGGCAGGGTGCGCGTGCGTGAAGATCGCGTCGATTCGCCATTGGTCGAAAGCGGCGCCGCCATTAGACGAAGGTCTAACCTTTCGCGGCCGGGCTTGCGGCACACTGACATCAGTACCGCTCCCGTCGATGCCGATCCGATGACTACGCCCGCCCTCTACCCCGTTCCCGATGCCTTCGCCGCCCAGGCCCTCGTCAAGCGCGAGGACTACGAGCGCGACTACGCCGCCTCCGTCGGCGACCCCGATGCCTTCTGGGGCCGGATCGCCGAGCGCCTGCACTGGGAGCGGGCGCCGACGCAGGTGCGCGACGTCAGCTACGACCTGAAGGACTTCCGCATCCGCTGGTACGCCGACGGCGAGCTCAACGTCAGCGTCAACTGCCTCGATCGCCATCTCGCGCGGCACGGCGAGAAGACCGCGCTGATCTGGGAATCGGACGATCCGAACGCCCCGGCGCAGCGCGTGAGCTACCGCGAGCTGCACGCGCGTGTGTGCCGGCTCGGCAACGCCCTGCGCCAGCTCGGCGTCAAGAAGGGCGACCGCGTCACCATCTACCTGCCGATGATCGTCGACGCGGCGGTGGCGATGTTGGCCTGCGCGCGCATCGGCGCCGTGCATTCGGTGGTGTTCGGCGGCTTCTCGCCCAACTCCATCGCCGACCGCGTCGCCGACTGCCAGTCCACGCTGATCATCACCGCCGACGAGGGCGTGCGCGGCGGCAAGAAGATCCCGCTCAAGGCCAACGTCGACGCCGCGCTGAAGATGCCGGGCACCCATTCGGTGGAGACGGTGCTGGTGGTGCGCCACACCGGTGGCGCGGTGGACATGCAGATGCCGCGCGACCGCTGGTTCGACGCCGTGGTCGATCCGCAGCCGGAGCAATGCCCGCCCGAGCGCATGAACGCCGAGGATCCGCTGTTCATCCTCTACACCTCCGGCAGCACCGGCAAGCCCAAGGGCGTACTGCACACCAGCGGCGGCTACCTGGTCTATGCCAGCTACACCCACGCCTGCGTGTTCGACCTGAAGGACGACGACATCTACTGGTGCACCGCCGACGTCGGCTGGGTCACCGGGCACAGCTACATCGTCTACGGGCCGCTGGCCAACGGCGCCACCTCGCTGATGTTCGAGGGCGTGCCGAACTACCCGGACAGCTCGCGCTTCTGGCAGGTCATCGACAAGCACCGGGTGACCCTGTTCTACACCGCGCCCACTGCGATCCGCGCGCTGATGCGCGAGGGCGAGGGGCCGGTGAAGAAGACCTCGCGCGCCTCGCTGCGCCTGCTCGGCACGGTCGGCGAGCCGATCAATCCCGAAGCCTGGCGCTGGTACTTCGACGTGGTCGGCGACGGCCGCTGCCCGGTGGTGGACACCTGGTGGCAGACCGAGACCGGCGGCATCCTGATCGCGCCCCTGCCCGGCGCCATCGACGCCAAACCCGGCTCGGCGACCAAGCCTTTCTTCGGCATCCGCCCGGCGATCGTCGACGCCAACGGCCGGCAGCTCGAGGGCGAGGCCGAGGGCAACCTGGTGCTGCTCGATTCCTGGCCCGGACAGATGCGCAGCGTCTACGGCGACCACCAGCGCTTCATCGACACCTATTTCAAGACCTACCCCGGCACCTATTTCACCGGCGACGGCTGCCGGCGCGACGCCGACGGCTACTACTGGATCACCGGCCGGGTGGACGATGTGATCAACGTCAGCGGCCATCGCATCGGCACCGCCGAGGTGGAGAGCGCGCTGGTCTCGCATCCGAAGGTCGCCGAGGCCGCCGTGGTCGGCTTCCCGCACGACATCAAGGGACAGGGCATCTATGCCTACGTCACCCTGGTGGCCGGCGAGGAAGGCAGCGACGCGCTGCTCAAGGACCTGGTGACCCACGTGCGCAAGGAGATCGGTCCGATCGCTTCCCCGGACCACCTGCAGTGGGCGCCGGGGTTGCCGAAGACGCGCTCGGGCAAGATCATGCGGCGCATCCTGCGCAAGATCGCGGAGAACGCGCCGGACCAGCTGGGCGATACCACGACGCTGGCCGACCCGGCGGTGGTGGATGCCTTGGTGAAGAATCGTCGCGTGCCGAACGAATGATGCCTGGGCGGCTCGGGATGCGCGCGACTGCACAAAGTTTCGTCATCCCGGCGCAAGCTGGGACCCATTTTGATCTTCGCTGTTGTTCTTTAAGAGCAGAGCGTTTCGTCCGCTGGCGCGGCCGAGTTCATTTCTTTTGCTGGCCCAAAAGAAACGAACCAAAGAAAACGGCCTTCCCCGACGAAGCACTCCCACTGTTTCTCCGCTATCGGGATTTTTCGACTCGCCCTCCTGGCTCGGTCGAAAAACGGCGCACATCCCTGTGCCCTCGGACCGATGGTCCTCGACACCTCCGGGTCTCTTGTTGATATCGCCGCATCAGGATTTTCAGAAGCACTAAAAATACAGGCATGCCCACCCTCCTCATCGCCGACGACCATCCGCTGTTTCGCGAAGCCCTGCGCGGCGCCGTGCAGCGCGTGCTGCCGCAGGCGCTGCTGCGCGAGGCCGACGATGCCGAGTCGCTGTACGCGATGGTCGAGGCCGAGCCGGACGCCGACCTGCTGCTGCTCGACCTGAACATGCCCGGCGCGCAGGGCTTCAGTGCGCTGGTGCACCTGCGCGCGCTGTATCCGCAATTGCCCATCGTGATGGTGTCCGCGCGCGAGGAGCCGGCGGTGATGCGTCGCGCGCTCGACCACGGCGCGATGGGTTTCATTCCCAAGTCCGCCGACGCCGGCACCCTGGGCGAGGCGATCACGCGCGTGCTCGAGGGCGATCGCTGGGCGCCGGCCAGCGCCCAGGCCGCGCCGGCGGCCGGCTCGGACGAGCACGACGCCGCGCAGCGGCTGCGCGATCTCACCCCGCAGCAGTTCCGCGTGCTGCAGATGCTCAGCGCCGGCCTGCTCAACAAGCAGATCGGCTACGAGCTGGGCGTGTCCGAGGCGACGGTGAAGGCGCACATGACCGCGATCCTGCGCAAGCTCGGCGCCAACAACCGCACCCAGGCGGTGCTGATCGCCGGCAGGCTGGCCCTGGACCCGGGGTCGGTGGCGCCGCCGCCGGAAGAGGCCGACTAGCGCGGCGCGGCCAGTGCCGTTTCAGCCCGGGCGATCGCGTTCAGGACGCGTCGAGCAGTTCGATCAAGGCGCGCTGCTGCTTGCGCGAGAGCTTGCGCAGCACGCCGAGCAGGCGCGCTTCCATCGGATCGCTGTACTTGCCCGGGTTGTCGCGCACCGACAGCCCGCTGCCCTTGAGCACGCCGCGTCCGGTCGCCAGCCATTCGAAGCTGACGTGCTGGTGCACCGCGATCTCGATCATCCGGTCCAGTTCGGGCAGGGCCAGGCCGCCCAGCCACTTGCGGGCCGTCTCGCGGCTGACCCCGTAGTACTCGGCCAGCGCGCCGGTCCGCCGGCGCCCCGGCGCGAAGCCGGAGGCATCCAGCGCGCGGTGCAACCGGCGAGCGAATTCGGCGTGCGGGGATTGCGGCATCGGAGGCGGCGGCGATCTTGATGAAAGTGAATACGCCAGGTCGCGACATGCCGCCGTTGCGGGGCGATGCGGCATCGATGCCGCGAGCGAACGCAACCCATTGTTGCGTAAGGAATGTTTGGCATACGCAACTTTCGATTGCTCGGATAAACAATTTGCGATGGCGGTTCGCCGGTCGCACCGGAGCCGAGACCCGATGTGAAGACAGTGGGGGCCCGTCGCCGGAGACGGGCGCGCATCCCGTGATCGGCGTCACCGCCTGCACGGCCGTGCTCAGGGCGCGTCGAGCAGCTCGATCAAGGCGCGCTGCTGCTTGCGCGAGAGCTTGCGCAGCACGCCGAGCAGGCGCGCTTCCATCGGGTCGCCGTACTTGCCCGAGGCCTCGCGCACCGACAGATCCTTGCCCTGCGGTGCGCCGCGTCCGGTGGCCAGCCATTCGAAGCTGACGTGCTGATGGACCGCGATCTCGATCATCCGGTCCAGCTCGGGCAGAGCCAGGCCGCCGAGCCACTTGCGCGCCGTCTCGCGGCTGACGCCGTAGTACTCGGCCAGCGCGCCGGTCCGCCGGCGCCCCGGCGCGAAGCCGGAGGCATCCAGCGCGCGGTGCAACCGGCGAGCGAATTCGGCGTGCGGGGATTGCGGCATCGGAGGCGGCGGCGATCTTGATGAAAGTGAATACGCCAGGTCGCGACATGCCGCCGTTGCGGGGCGATGCGGCATCGATGCCGCGAGCGAACGCAACCCATTGTTGCGTAAGGAATGTTTGGCATACGCAACTTTCGATTGCTCGGATAAACAATTTGCGATGGCGGTTCGCCGGTCGCACCGGAGCCGAGACCCGATGTGAAGACAGTGGGGGCCCGTCGCCGGAGACGGGCGCGCATCCCGTGATCGGCGTCACCGCCTGCACGGCCGTGCTCAGGGCGCGTCGAGCAGCTCGATCAAGGCGCGCTGCTGCTTGCGCGAGAGCTTGCGCAGCACGCCGAGCAGGCGCGCTTCCATCGGGTCGCCGTACTTGCCCGAGGCCTCGCGCACCGACAGATCCTTGCCCTGCGGTGCGCCGCGTCCGGTGGCCAGCCATTCGAAGCTGACGTGCTGATGGACCGCGATCTCGATCATCCGGTCCAGCTCGGGCAGAGCCAGGCCGCCGAGCCACTTGCGCGCCGTCTCGCGGCTGACGCCGTAGTACTCGGCCAGCGCGCCGGTCCGCCGGCGCCCCGGCGCGAAGCCGGAGGCATCCAGCGCGCGGTGCAGCCGGCGAGCGAATTCGGCATGGCTGGAGTGCGGCATCTCGGCACGTTCTTGGATGAATGCGCTGTGTCGCGACAGGCCGCGCCGACATGCGGCAGCATGCCCGATCGAAAACGCAACCCATTGTTGCGTAAAGGGTGATCGGCCAATGCAATTTTCAGTTGTCGTGATTTGCAACTTGTGGTAGCAATGCATGGACGCCTGCTGCCGAGAACTCCCGTGCAAGGAATCCGATGCCACGATTGCCCGTCCTTGCGCCCGCTGCGGCCGGTCGCTGCGCTCCCCGGGCCGTGCGGCCCGATGCGGGCGCCCGCGCACGGGCGGATGCCATGAACCCCTTGTACGCCGACGAATGCGCCATCGCGGACACCGCCTGGGCGATCGCCGCGGTCTGCGGCCTGATCGCCGCCGTGGCCATCGGCTTCGTGGTGGCGTGCGCGCGCCGTGCCTTGCGCGACCGCGACCGCCTGGGCCTGGCCATGCGCGAGGACGCCAACGGCTACACCTTGCTGCTGCTCGCCAACGAAATCGACGCGCATGCCGTCGAGCTGGGCGCGCGAGGGCAGTCCCCGGTCCGGGCGCGGGCCTGGGCGCGGCTGTGCCGGCGCATCGCCGCAGAGCATCTGGCTTGCATCAATGCCTTGATCCTGGAGGACGCGCGCATCCTGGAGGCCGCGGAGCAGACGCAGCGGAAGTGGGGGCGGTAACGTTGGGCCGTGCTTGCCCGGGGGAGGGCGGGACCGCGCCCGGCGCGGCCCCGCATGGGCGCGTCAGTGCGCGTGCCCGTTGCCCTGCCGATGCAAGTAGGCGGCGACGAAGGGATCCAGTTCCATGTCGCCCAGGTCGGCGTAGTCCGATTCGCGGTAGCCGTCCAGCGCGGTGAAGGCGGCATCGGCCGGCACGCGCTGCAGCTTGCGCAGGCGCAGCTCGTAGCGCGCACCGATGCGGTAGCGCGCGGGCAGGCCGCCGGCCTCCAGCCATTCGAGCGTGACGCGCTCGCCCTGGGCGTTGCGGCCCCGATAGCGGATCGCCGCGTCCTCGAAGGCGCGGGACTGGCCGTCGCGTTGCAGCCCGGCGCGCACGCCCGGATCGATCAGCCCGGCCAGGTGCGCCCACTCGGGCACGCGGTTGATGGTGCGCAGATCGCCGGGGGCGAGGGCGATGGCGCGCCGCTCGCGCGGGAACAGCTCCCATTGCGCGATGCCGTCGCCGGTCTGCCGCCACAGCTGCACGGGTGCGTCCTGCAGGCGGTATTCCACGCGCGTGGCGTCGCGCACCAGCACCAGGGTGCGCTCGCCCTGGGCATCTCGGACCTGGTATTCGGCGACCAGCGCCTGCGGATCGGCGGATGGCGCGGCGGGCGTTGCCGCCGGCGTCGCGTCCTCGCCGGCCCAGAGCGGGCCGGCGAGGGCGAGCAGCGACGCCAGCAGCAGGTGCCGCGGCGATCGCGGATTGCGAACGGTCATCGCGTCGCGGCGGCGTTGCGGTTGCGCGCCATGCCCACGCGCAGGTCGTCCTCGAGCAGCGGTCCGAGCAGCGGCGCGTGCGCGCGGTTGCGCGGGCCGCAGCCGCCGAACAGCTGGCAGAGGAAGCCGGAGACGTCCTTCTGCGACTGCGCCATCACGTGGAAGATCGTGTTCTGCTCGACCACGCCCTGGAAGGCGTGCGCGCCGGGGCCGCGCGCGTAGATGCCCACATCCTCGGCGGCATGGGTTTCCGACTCCAGCGGCACCGCGGCTTCCTGCAGGAAGTCGACCTGCGCGGTGTCCACGTTGCTCAGGTCCGGGCGCGCGCCGGGGCCGCGGTAGCCGGGGCCGTTGATGTAGCCGAGCGTGGTGTAGGGCTTGCCGTTGCTGTCCAGCGCCAGCTGGCCGTCGGTGACCACCTTGCCGAGGATGTCGTTGCCGCGGTCGGGATAGCCGGCGACGGTGAAGGTATGGCTGTGGTCGGCGGTGACCACGATCAGCGTGTCGCGCGGATCGGTCTTGCGCAGCGCGGCGCGCACGGCGTCGGAGAGGGCGATGGCGTCGGTGAGCGCGCGGCTGGCGTTGCCGGCATGGTGGGCGTGGTCGATGCGGCCGCCTTCCACCATCAGGAAATAGCCCTTGCGGTTGTTGGCCTCCAGCACGTCGATGGCCTTGCCGGTCATCTCCGCCAGGCTCGGCTCCTTGCCGGCGTCCTTGCCGCGGTCGGCCTCGTACTCCATGTGCGAGCGCTCGAACAGGCCAAGCAGGTGGCGCGTGGTGCGCGGGTTGATGGCGTCGAACTGCGCCTTGTTCCAGACGTAGGCGGCGCCGGGACGCCCGGTCCATTCGCGCGGCAGGTTGCGGCCGTCCTTGCGGCGGCCCTTGCTGCCGGCGTCCTCGGGATCGTTCACGGTGTTGGGCAGGAAGTAGCTGCGGCCGCCGCCGAGCGCCACTTCCAGGCCGTCGCCGTAGGGGAACTCGATCAACTGGCGGGCGATGTCCTTGCAGCCGTTGCGCTTGGCCTCGTCGGTGAGCTCGGCGTCGCTCTCCCAGTCGCGGTTGGGCGTGTGCGCATAGGTCGCCGCCGGCGTGGCGTGGGTGATGCGCGCGGTGCTGACGATGCCGGTGGCCAGGCCCAGCGCCTCGGACAGTTCCAGCATGGTGGCCACGTTCTGGCCGCGCGCGGAGGCGCAGTCGTTGTAGCGGGCGCGCTGGGTGACGCTGAGCACGCCCTGGTTGGTCTTGATGCCGGTGACCATGGCGGTCATGGTCGGCGCCGAATCCGGCGTCTGGCCGTCGACGGAATAGGTCTTGGACAGGCTGACGTAGGGCAGGCGTTCGAAGGAGAGCGCGTTCTCCTCGCCGTTGCCGCCCTTGAGCTGGCCTTCGCGGATGCGCGCGGCCGCCACCGTGGACAGGCCCATGCCGTCGCCGACGAACAGGATCACGTTGCGGGCCTTGGCGCCGTTGGGGCGCAGCGCAGCGCCTTCGCGCGCGGTTTCGGCGCCTTCCTGGTACCAGCGCTGCGGGCTCTCCTTGCGGGGCGCGGCCGGCTTCTTGCCGGCGGCCATCAGCGGCATGGCGATCAGGGCGGTGACGACGGCGCAGCACAGGGCGGTGGCCGCGGGGGCGTGCGGGGTCTGGGAATGGCGCATGGACAGGGCTCCGGGGGATCGGCGGAGCGCCACTGTGCGCGAGGCGTATTGCATTGCCGTGACCGGCCGCGACGGAGGGCTGCAACCCTCCGCCGGCACGATCTGCCCCGCATCGCGGCACGGCGGCGGGCGCTCTCGCCAGCGCCCGCCGGCTAGCGGGCAGGCGCCACGGGCGCGCGCCGCTGCGCCGCCAGGAACGCGCGCAGCGAGGCCGGCTTGATCGGCTTGATCAGCACCCGGTAGCCGCGCGCGCGCGCCGCCCGCTTCAGCGCGTCGCTGCCGTCGGCGGTGAGCAGCGCGCCGGGCACGTCGGTGCCGGCGCGCGCGCGCAGCGCATCGAGCGCGTCGAGCCCGTGCAGGCGGTCGTGCAGGTGGTAATCGACCAGCAGCACGTCGGGCACGGGGTCGACCGCGGCCAGCGCCGCGTCGACCGTGGCGGCGGTGGTCGCGCGCACGTGCCAGCGGTGGAGCAGGGCGCGCATGCCGTCGAGGATCTCGGGGTCGTTGTCCAGGCACAGTACGCGCAGGCCGGCCAGCGTGTCGGACGGCAGCGGCCCCTCGCGCAGCGCGGCATCGTCGTGCGCGGCGCCGCGCTCCGAGAACTGGCCGCGCGGAACGCGGATCGAGAACATGCTGCCGTGCCCGGGCCGCGAGCGCACGTCGAGATGGTGGTTGAGGATGTGCGAGATGCGCTGGCAGATCGACAGGCCCAGGCCCAGGCCCTGTTCGCCCCAGTCGGTGGGCTGCTCGAAGCGGCGGAACTCCTCGAAGATCTGCCGCAGGTGGTGCTCGGGGATGCCGGGCCCGGTGTCCCACACCTGCAGCTCGATGTGGTCGCCGCGCAGGCGCGCGGCCAGCACGATGCGGCCGCTGCGGGTATAGCGCAGCGCGTTGGCGATGAAGTTCTGCAGCACGCGCCGCAGCAGGCGGCGGTCGCTGCGCACCGGCAGCACCTGCGCGCGGCCGCGCGGATACAGGCGCAGGTCGATGCCGCGCCCGGCCGCGACCGGCGCGTACTGCTCCAGCAATTGCCTCAGCAGGTCGCCGGCGTCGAAGTCGGACAGCGCCGGCTGCAGCGCGCCGGCGTCCAGGCGCGAGATGTCGAGCAGGCCGTCGAGCAGTTCCTCGGCCGCGCGCAGCGAGGTGTCCACGCGCTCGGCCAGGTGCCGCTGCTCGCCCGGATCGGTGCTCTCGCGCAGCGCCGAGGTGAACAGGCGCGCGGCGTTGAGCGGCTGCAGCACGTCGTGGCTGAGCGCGGCGAAGAAGCGGGTGCGCGACTGCTGCGCGGCGTCGGCCTCGCGCGTGCGCGCGGCCACGCGCTGCTCCAGCGTCTCGTTCATCCCGCGCAGGGCCTGCTCGGCGCGCTTGTACTCGGTGACGTCGCTGTAGCTGGTGACGTAGCCGCCGCCGGGCAGCGGCTGGCCGCGCATCTCGATCACCTGGCCGCTGGCGCGCACACGCTCGAACACGTGCGGGGAGCCGGCGCGCATGTAGGCGATGCGCTTGTCGATCTGCGTGCCGATCTGCGCCGGCTCCAGCGGCCCCAGCTCGCCGCGCTCGGCGTTGTAGCGGATCAGGTCGGCGACCGGGCGGCCGACGTAGAGCATGCCGTCGGGATACTCGAACATCTCCTGGTAGCGCCGGTTCCACGACACCAGGCGCATGTTGGGATCGACCACGCTCACGCCCTGGTCGAGGTTCTCCAGCGTGCTGGAGAGGATGCCGCGGTTGAAGCGCAGTTCCTGTCCGGCCTCGTCGAGCACCGCCACCACTTCGGCCACGTCCATGCCCGAGCCCTTGAGCGTGCTGGTCAGCACCAGGCGCGCGCTGGAGGCGCCGATGGCGGCGGCGAGCAGGCGCTCGGTGAACTGCACCCAGGCGCGGTCGGCGGCGGCGTTGGCGCGCAGCGGGCGGCCTTGCTGCTCGGCCTGTTCGCCGAAGGCGCGCTGCGCCGGGCGCTCGCCGATGATGCGTCCGGCCAGCGCCAGCAGGTCGCCGACCTGCACGCCGCTGTGCGAGACGCCGGAGACCAGCGTCTGCCGCGCGGCGTAGGGATCCAGGAACGGCGCGCTGCGCAGGCGTTCGTCGAAGCTCGGCCGCCAGCGCGCGGACACCAGCAGCAGCGCGCCGATGTTGACCAGCAGCGACCAGAAGGTGCCGTGGGTGAGCGGGTCCCAGCCGACCAGGCCGAACAGCTGGTGCGGGCGCAGCCAGCCGATCGCGAACGGACCGCGGTCGAGCCAGCCGCGATCGAACCAGCCGGCCTCGGTGAGCGCCGGCAGCAGCAAGGTGTAGATCCACATCGCGAAGCCGAGCAGCAGGCCCGCCTCCACGCCCTGGCGGCTGGCGCCGCGCCAGTACAGGCCGCCGATCAGCGCCGGCGCGAACTGCGCCACCGCCGCGAACGCCATCAGCCCGTAGGCGGCCAGCGTGGTGTCGCTGCCGCTGGTGCGGTAGTAGCCGTAGGCCAGCGCGGCGAGCAGCACGATGGCCACGCGCCGCACCCACAGCACGGTCGCTGCCATGTCGCCGCGGCGCTGCGCCCAGCCGCGGCGCAGCAGCGGCGGCATCACCAGGTCGTTGCTGACCATCGTCGCCAGCGCCACGCTGGCCACGATCACCATGCCGGTGGCGGCCGAGAAGCCGCCGACGTAGGCGGCCAGCGCCAGCCACAGGCGCTGCTCGGACAGCGGCAGCGCCAGCACCAGGCTGTCGGCGTCCACGTGCGCGCCGTCGCCGATCAGCAGCGTGCCGGCGCCGGCGATCGGCAGCACCATCAGCGAGATCAGCACCAGGTAGGCGCCGAACAGCCAGCGCGCGCGGCGGATGTCGGCCACGTTCACGCATTCCACCACCGCCACGTGGAACTGCCGCGGCAGGCAGATGATGGCGGCGAAGGCGAGCAGGGTCTGGCCGATGAAGCCGACCGGCTTGGCGTTTTCCAGCAGCGCGCGCGTGGCCTCGGCCGGATGCAGGTCGCGCGCGCCGAGCCAGCCGATGGCGAACACGCCCACCGCGATCAGCGCGATCAGCTTCACCAGCGATTCCAGCGCGATCGCCAGCATCATGCCCGGCCGGTGCTCGCTGGCGTCGACCTGGCGCGTGCCGTAGAGGATCGCGAACAGCGCCATCAGCGCGGCCACGTACAGCGCCGGATCGCCGAGCGTGGAGGTGGCGGCGTCGTAGCCGCCGAGCACCGCCAGGCTGATGGCCACGGCCTTGTACTGCAGCGCCAGATAGGGCACGGCGGCGATCAGGGCGATCAGCGCGACCAGCGCCGCCAGCCGCTGCGCGCGCCCGTAGCGGGCGGCGATGAAGTCGGCGATGGAGACGGTGTTCTGCGACTGCGCGATCAGCGCCAGCCGCTCCAGGATGCGCCAGCCGAACAGCAGCATCAGCAGCGGGCCGAGGTAGATCGGCAGGTAGCCCAGGCCGGTGCGGCTGGCGGTGCCGACCGCGCCGTAGAAGGTCCAGGAGGAGCAGTACACCGCCAGCGACAGGCTGTAGACCAGCGGCCGCAGCCAGGTGCGCCCCTGCGAATACTGCGGGTGCCGGTCGCCCCACCAGGCCACTGCGAACAGCAGGGCGGCGTAGCCGACCGAGACGAGGGTCAGGACCCAGTTCTGGACCAAGTGCGCGGCTCTCGAGTGAGGCAGCGAGTGTACGCCGATCGCGCGCGCGGCGGCCCGCCGCCGCCCGCGCTACAGGAAGGAATCGGCCAGCCGGGCGATGCCCTCGCGGCTGCGGCGCCAGGTGGGGCGGCGGCGCCAGGTCTCGTAGTCGACGTGGTCGGCATCGGCGAGATAGTCGTCTTCGATCGCGCGCAGCCGCGCCGCCACGGCCGGGTCGTAGCAGAGCACGCCGACCTCGGCGTTGAGGGCGAAGGAGCGGATGTCGAGATTGATCGAGCCGACCAGGGCGACGTCGCCGTCCACGCGCAGATGCTTGGCGTGCAGGAAATGCGGCCGGTAGAGGGCGATGCGCACGCCGGCGGCGAGCAGTTCCTCGTAGTAGGAGGTCTGTGCCCAGGCGGTCAGGCGCTGGTTGTTGCTGCGCGAGAGGATCAGCTGCACGTCGATGCCCGACAGCGCGGCCACGCGCAGCGCGGTCAGGGTGGCGTCGTCGGGCACGAAGTAGGGCGTGGCCAAGGTGACGCTGCGCTGCGCGCGCTGCACCGCGGCCACCACCAGGTTGCGGGCGTTCTCGAACGGATAGGCCGGCCCGCTGGGCAGCACCTGCGCCGGCGTGGCGCCGGCCGTGGCGGCCGAGGTGACGGATTCGGTGGCCACCGCGAGCGCCTCGCCGGTCTCGATGTACCAGTCGCTGGCGAACAGCGCCGCCAATTGCAGCACCGCGGCGCCTTCGATGCGCGCGACCACTTCGCGGTTCGGGAAGCCGCGCACGAACTCGGGCGCCGCCAGGTTCTGCGAGCCGGTATAGCCCACGCGGCCGTCGATCACGGCGATCTTGCGGTGGTTGCGCAGGTCCATGCGCGAGCTGCGGCGCCAGGCCAGGCCGCCGGCCAGCATCGCGCGCACGTCCACGCCGGCCGCGCGCAGCGGCCTGGCGAAGGCGCGCAGCCCGCGCTTGGCGCCCACCGCGTCGAGCAGCACGCGGCAGCGCACGCCGCGCGCGGCGGCGCGGCGCAGGGCGTCGGCGAAGGCGTGGCCGACGGCGTCGTCGAACATCAGGTAGTACAGCAGGTGCACTTCCTCGCGCGCGTCCTCGATGTCGGACAGCAGCGACTGCAGCGAGGCGTCGTAGCGGTCCAGCAGCGTCACGGCATTGCCGGTCATCGGCATGAAGTCGCCCAGGCGCTCGGCCAGGCGCGCGATGTCGTCGAGATTGCCTTCCTCGCGGCGTCCGGGCGGCGTCCAGCGCAGGTGCGCCAGCGGCAGCTGCTGCTCGCGGATGAACTGCGAGGCCTGCGACTGGCGCTGGCGCCGCTGCCTGGCCAGCCAGGGATGGCCGAAGGCCAGGTACAGCGGCAGGCCGAACAGCGGCACGAAGCCGACCAGCAGCAGCCAGCTGCGCGCCGCTGCCGGCGTGCTGCGCGTGGGAATCCAGAACAGCGCCGCGACGCGGATCAGCCAGTCGGCGACCAGCAGCAGGGTGCTGACGGTGATGGCGGGCAGGTCCATGCCGCCATTGCAGCACGAATCGCCGCCGCGCCGAGCGCCGGCCCGGGGACGCTGTGGTGCGCGCGTCGGGCCACGCGGGTCCGCAAAACGAAAAACCCGCCTCGCGGCGGGTTTTCGTGAAGGCGGGGACGGCGAGCCGGCCCGGATCCGCGTCAGGCGCGGATCACTTGATCTTGCCTTCCTTGTAGATCACGTGCTTCCGGACGACGGGGTCGTACTTCTTGACCTCCATCTTGTTCGGCGTGTTCTTCTTGTTCTTGTCGGTGGTGTAGAAGTGGCCGGTGTTGGCCGAGGAGATCAGGCGGATCTTGTCGCGTTTGCTGGGCATGATGGGCTCCTCAGATCTTCTCGCCGCGGGCACGCAGCTCGGCCAGGACGACGTCGATGCCGTTCTTGTCGATGGTGCGCATGGCGCTGGTGGAAACGCGCAGCTTCACCCAACGGTTCTCGCTGGCGACCCAGAAGCGGCGCTCGTGCAGGTTGGGAAGGAAACGGCGGCGGGTTTTGTTGTTGGCGTGCGAGACGTTGTTGCCGGTCTGCACGCGCTTGCCGGTGACTTGGCATACGCGGGACATGGTCGTACCTCGTGCTTCTGCGCGGAGCGATCCGCAATGGGTGTCCCCCTTGGCCAGGGAGGCGGCGGCCCCGGCAACCGATGCCAGCATCGGGTACCGCGCGATTCGGGTGTCTTGGTTCGCCGTGCGGAGGCGGGGACGGAATCGCACTTCCGGCCCGGTCCGGGCCTGGGCCGGACACAGCGAGCCGCGCATTATGCCGCGCGGTCCGGGGCGGGGCAAGGATTGATCCACAAGCGGGCATGACCTTCGGGGGCTTGACAGGTCGAATGTCTCAACTGTACTAATATTCACAGTACAGTTAATACGGTGATGCCGATGGCCCGTCCCCAAGCCCTGCTGATCCAGATCGCCACCGGCGACCCGCGCCCGATCAGCAGGCAGATCGTCGATGCGGTGCGCATGAAGATCGCCACGGCCGAGCTGGCGCCGGGCGACCAGCTGCCGAGCGTGCGCGGCCTGGCGCAGCAGCTGACGGTCAATCCGAACACGGTGGCCAAGGCCTACGCCGAGCTGACCGCCGAGGGCTGGCTGGAGTCGCGGCAGGGGCTGGGCCTGTACGTGGCCACGCCGCGCCAGCGCCTGAGCGATGCCGAGCGCGAACGCCGCCTGGACGAGGCGATCGGGCGCTTCCTCAACGACGTGATCGCGCTGGACTACCCGCCCGGGGAGGTGCAGGCGCGCCTGGAGGCCGAGTTTCGCGCGCTGGCGCCCAGGAAGACCGCCTGACCGCTGATCCCGTCCCGTCCTCGCTTCCATCCGAGTCGATCCAAGCCCGCCGCACGGAACCGCCATGGCCACGCCCTCCACCGACTACGTCATCGAGACCACGGCGCTGAGCAAGCGCTATGGCCGCAAGCTCGCGCTCGACCACCTCGACCTGCGCATCCCCAGCGGCCGCATCCACGCCATCGTCGGCGCCAACGGCGCCGGCAAGTCGACGCTGTTCCGCGTCCTGCTCGGCTTCCTGCCGCCGACGACGGGCCAGGCGCGCATCCTCGGCCGCGACAGCGGCCGCCTGACGCCCGGCGATCGCGAGCGCATCGGCTTCGTCAACGAGGAGCACACCCTGCCGGGATGGATGCGCGTGAGCGCGGTGACGGCGATGCGCCGGCGCCTGTACCCGCGCTGGAACGAGGCCGCCTTCCGCGGCGTGCTCGACCACTACCACGTGCTGCCGGAGCAGAAGGTCGGCCAGCTCTCGCGCGGCGAGCGCGCCGGCTTCAACCTGGCGCTGGCGCTGGCGCAGGGGCCGGAACTGCTGATCCTCGACGAGCCGACGCTGGGCCTGGACGTGGTCGCCAAGCGCGCCTTCCTCGAATCGCTGATGTACAGCAACGCGGCCGATGCCTGCACGGTGATCTATTGCTCGCACCAGATGGAGGAGATCGAGCGCGTCGCCGACAACCTGATCATCCTCGAGCGCGGCCAGCTGAGGAACATGTCGGCGCCGGAGGACTTCTGCGCGCGCGTCACGCACTGGATCGCCGACATCCCGTTCAAGGGACCGGACCCGGCCAGCGTGCCGGGACTGCTGCAGGCCCAGCGCCTGGACGGGCTGCAGCACTACCTGGTGCTCGACCAGGACGAGGGCTTCGCCGAGTTCCTGCGCGCCAGCGGCGCGCGCTCGATGCAGAACATGCCCGTCAGCCTGGACCGCGCGGTCAACGGCTTCCTGGCCAAGAACCATGCGATGCCGGCGGGCGCCGCGACCCATTGACCTTCCGGCGCGCCGCATGACGCGGCGCGCCATGCCAATCAGGACAACCCATGCGGGATCTCTTCAAGGCCGAACTGCAGCGCTTCCGTCTGTGGGCGGCGGCCTACGCCCTGGTGCATCTGCTGGCGCTGGGCTTCCTGGCCAAGCTCGTCGATCTGGCGCAGCAGCCGTCCACGCCCTATGAACTGTTCGCGGCGATCTACGCCGCCACCGGCCTGCTGCTCGGCCTGTATCAGATGGGCGGCTATCGGCGGCCGAACGCCTGGCTGAACCTGCTGCACGGGCCGGTGCCGCACTGGCGGGTGGCGACGGCGCTGCTGGGCGCCTGTTTCGTGCTGCTGGCCGTGGCGGTGCTGCTGCCGCTGCTGCTGGTGGCGCTGTGGCAGGGCACGATGACCGCGCGCGTGGTCGACACGCGCCACCTGCTGCTGTGCGGTTCGGGCTGGCTGATGGCGGCGTGCGGCTATCTGGCCGGCTGCTACGCGATGCTGGCCAATCGCCGCTACGGATTCTGCGCGCTGCTGTTCATCCCGCTGTTCGTGTTCGGCCAGGCCACCGGCGCGGGGACGCTCATCGTGCAGGGGGCGGCGCTGGCCTATCTCGCGGCGATGGTGCTGATCGCGTTCAAGCCCGAACTGAGCGCGCCGCCGCGCGGCGCCGCGGTCGCGCTGACGGCGGCGCCGCTGACGATGACGATGTGGTTCGCGCTGCTGCTGGTCGGCTTCGCCGTCGAGTTCGTCTGGATCGCGCAGGGCTCGCACCCGAACAACCGCGCCGTGCCGATCGCCGGCGGCGAGAAGGAAGCCGAGAACGCCAAGGGCGCGGAGATGATGGCGATCGGGCTGCGCGACAGCGCCGCGCCCGAGGCGCGCCTGTGGCGCGAGCAGGCCAAGATCTCCGAGATTTTCGGCCTGTCCTCCTATCTGCGCGCGGTGCCGGTGCGCCACGAGCTGACCAATCTGGCGCCGATGGAATTCGACGACGAGACCCGTCGCGTGCGCTGGGTATTCAGCCACGACCGCATGCGTTTCCAGGGCTACGGCCTGGTCGACAAGCGGCCGGCGGGCAGCCTGGGCGTGGCCGGCGACCGTCCTTTCCCCGCGCCGCCGCTGCCCGGCCCGGACAACCTGCTGGTGAGCAGGGAGGCGGTCTATCAGTACGACGGCGACGCGGGGCTGATCCTGCCGCGCGCGCAGCTGCCGGCCGGCGAAGTGCTCGCCGGCTATGGGCCGGTGGGCGACGACATGCTGCTGCTCAGCGATCGCGCGCTGTATTTCTACGACCTGGCCGGATTCAGCGACGACGACGTGCTGCTGCGGCCGCGCCAGCGCGTGCCGCTGCCCGGCCGCGTCGGCGACCTGGCGCGGCTGGACCTGATGGAACTGCTCGACGGGTACCTGGTGTCCTTCACCTTCGCGCGCTGGGGGCACAACGCGGAAGGCGCCGACTCGTTCCAGTCGATCGTGCGCGTCGATGCGCACGGGCCCGCGGTGCAGGTCGCCCGCCGCGCGATCGGCCACGACTATCCCGACCTGTGGCGCTACCAGAACTGGTGGGTGTCGCCGCCGCTGTACGCGGCGCAGAAGGCGATCACCGGGCTGTTCTCCGGCTACGTGCTGCTGCGCGATACCGATCCGCCGCCGGTGCCGCGCCGGGTCGTGCTGGTGGCGCTGGCGCTGATGCTGTTGTCGATGCTCGCGGCGATCTGGCGAACGGCGAAGCTGGCCTTGTCGATGCCGGCGCGCGTGGCCTGGATCGTGATCTGCGGCGCGTTCGGAATCCCCGCGTTGATGGCGCTGTGGCTGTTGTATCCGCCGCGCGAGAGCTTGGAGGAAGTGCCGCTCGGCCAGGCCGCGGCGGCATAACCGGACACGGATGTCCCCTCCGCCCGTCGGGCGGATCGCACAGGAGAACCCCATGATCGCGCTTCCGAAGATCAGGCTCCCGAAGATCAGGCTCCCGAAGTTTTTCGGGGCGCGGGCCGCGCTCGCCCTGATGGTCTGCGCGCTGGCCGCGCCGGCCGCATGGGCGGAGCGTGCCGAGGACGCGGCATTGCGGGCGGCGGTGTCGGCCGAGCGCGCACGCGCGACCGCGCCGCGATTCGACCGCGTCGCCTTCCTCGGCAAGCCGCGCCTGCTCGGCATCTGGCTCTCGCCCGACGGTCGCCGGATCGCTTACCTGCGCGAATCCGGGCGCAACCGCGGCCTCTGGCTGCTGCCGGCCGGCGGCGGCACGGCGCGCCGCCTGTTGCTGGATACCGATGCGACGCGCGTGGCCTTCACGCGCGACAGCCGCTGGCTGCTGCTGGAATCGCCGCGCCAGCTGTCCGCGCTGGCGGTGGCCGGCCAGCCCGGGTCCGGCGCCATCGCCAAGCTCGGCGGACGCTGGCCGCGGCGTTTCATGGGAGCCGATCCGGTGATGCCGGCGGCGGCGATCGTGCTGGAAAGCCCGCCGCGCGTCTCGCGCAAGCCCAGGCAATGGCGCCTGTACCGCGTGCGGGTCGACGGCACGCAGACCTTGCTGCACGCCTCCGCGCGGCAACTGGTCGACTTCGCCTTCGACGACGACGGGCGCCTGGCCTTCGTCAGCCAGGCCGAGCGCGACAAGTACGTGATCTATCGGCTGGACCGCCCGGCGACGTCCGATGCGCACGGGGCCAGGCGTGCGCGACCGCGCGAGGCGATGCGCTGCGTCGACCTGCAGCGCTGCAGCCTGCTCGCCGCCACCGACCGGGGGCGCGGCCTGCTGCTGGGCACGGATGCCGGCAGCGGCTTCCATCGTCTCGCGCACCTGGACGCGGACGGCCGGTTGCGCACCCTGCATGCCGATCCGCGCGGCGAGGCCGACCTGGACGAGGTCGTGCTCGACCCCGCCACGCGCGAACCGCTGATCGCCGGCTACCGCAGCACGGTCGCCACCAACTATGGCCTGACGGCGCAGGCCCGCGGCCATGTCGACGCCATCGAGCGGCGCTATCCGCGACGCAACCTGCGCATCGAGGTGGGCGCGGGCCCCGGCGCGCATTGGCTGGTGCACGAGCGCGGCGGAGAGATCAAGGGCGAGCGCTTGCACGTCTACGATCCGGCAACGCGACGCTTCCGCGATCCGATCGACGAGGCCGGGTTCCAGAGCCGCGGCAAACCGGTGGCGCCGCTGCCGGCCTCGGCGATGGCGCGCAAGATCGCCTTTTCCTATCCCGCCTCGGACGGCATGCGCCTGCACGGCTTCCTGTTGGTGCCGCCGGGCGTGGATGCGGCGCGCGCCCCGCTGATCGCCTTTGTCCACGGCGGGCCCTTCAACCTGTTCCGCCCCGAGTTCAGCTCGACCAGCCAGTTCCTCGCCAATCGCGGCTACGTGGTGTTCGAAAGCAATTTCCGCGGTTCCACCGGCCACGGCCGCGCCTACGTGCAGGCCGCACGCGGCGACTTCGGCAACGGCCGCGTGCAGCAGGACATCGTCGAGGGCGTGCGCTACCTGCTGGCGCAGGGAATCGGCGATGCGCGGCGCGTGGGCATCGTCGGCGCGTCCTTCGGCGGCTATTCGGCGCTGCAGGGCGTCACCTTCCAGCCGGAGCTGTTCAAGGTCGGCATCGCGGCGGTGCCGCCGGCGGATTTCGGCTGGGTGCTGCGCTGGTATGCGCGCAGCCTCGATGCGCTCTCGCCCGGGATCCTGTTCCCGGAGACGCTGCGCCTGCTGTCGCTGGACCCGTTTGACGTCGCGATCGCCGAACGCCTGCGCGCGCAATCCCCGATCGCCAACGCCGCGCGGCTGCGTCGGCCGCTGTTGCTGCTGGCCGGCGGCGACGACGAGCGCGTGCCGGTGCGCAGCGTCACCCACTACGCGGCGCAGCTGCGCGCGCTGGACAAGGACCTCACGCTGTTCATCGATGCCCGGGCCCGGCACCAGCTGGAGGACCCGCGCACGCGCGAGGCCTACCTGTACCTGATGGAGCGCACGCTGCACCGGGCACTGGGCGGTCCGGCGCCGGCGCCGCCGGACAAGGCGCTGCGCGACCAGCTGCGGCGCGACGTGCTGATCGACGGCGGCGCGGCGGCGGGCACGTCGGGCGCCGCTCGATGATTCGATGGAGCTGTCCGGCGCCGGAGGCGGCGCGTTCGGCGCATGCGGTGCGCGGTGTCGCGCGGGTCAGTGCCCGGCCCGGTCGCGGTGCCAGCCGCGATGGCGGATGTCCAGGTACAGGCTGTAGGCCGCGGTGAAGGCCGGGAACAGGTTCTGGATCACGCCGACCGAGTCCTGCTTCTGCGAGAACACGAAGTAGCTCAGCGTCATGGCGCTGCCGACCAGGCTCATGTACCAGAACAGGCGCGGGATCACCGGCTTGCCGTGGCGCTTGCTGGCGATGAACTGCACCAGCCAGCGGCCGCCGAACATCAGCGCGCCGACCAGGCCGATCAGCTTCCACGGGCTCATGTGCAGCCCGGTCCAGGCGAGCCAGGCGATCGGCTCGTTCATGACATCGCCGCTCACGCCACTTCTTCCGTCGCGGTGCGCTTGCTGCGCGCGATCAGCCAGGCCACGCCGCGCAGGTCGCGCAGGCTGACCAGGGCGCGATTGAGGTTGTTGTACTTGGACACGCCGCTGGCGCGGTGGCGGTGGTTGACCGGCACGCTCACCGTGCGCCAGCCGGCGCGCTGCATCAGCGCCGGCAGGTAGCGGTGCATGTGGTCGAAGTAGGGCAGGTCCAGGAAGGCGGCGCGCTCGAACAGCTTGATGCCGCAGCCGGTGTCCGGGGTGTCGTCGCGCAGCAGGCGCGCGCGGATCGCGTTGGCCCACTTCGAGGCCCAGCGCTTGCTGCCCGAGTCCTGGCGGTTGACGCGCCAGCCGGCGAACAGCTTGGTGTCGGGCGAGGCGGTGGCGCGCGTGGCCAGCAGCTTGGGGATGTCGGCCGGATCGTTCTGGCCGTCGCCGTCGAGGGTGGCGATCCAGGCGCCGGTGGCCGCCTTCACGCCGGTGCGCACCGCGGTGCTCTGCCCGCTCTGCGAGAGGTGGCGGATCACGCGCAGCTCGGGGACCTCGCGCTTGAGCTGCTGCAGCCGCTCGAGCGTGGCATCGCGCGAGCAGTCGTCGATGTAGACGATCTCGAACGGCAGCACGCCACGCAGCGCCGCGACGATCTCGCCGACCAGCGGCGCGACGTTGTCCTGCTCGTTGAAGACGGGGACGACGACGGAAAGTTCGACGGTCATGCGGGCAATGGGTGAGTCAGCCGATCAGCTGCGCTGCGCGCGCAGGCGCTCGAGCACGCCATCGAGCGTATCCAGGTCGGAGTAGTGGATCACCAGCTTGCCGCGCCCGGCGCGGCCGTGGGCGATGCTGACGCGGGTGCCCAGCGATTCGGACAGCTCGGTTTCCAGCGAGGCGATGTCGGCCTGCGGCGCGGCCTTGGCGGCCGGCTTCCTGTTCGCGGCCACCGGCACCTTGCCGGCGGCGTACTGCTGTGCGCGGTGCTCGACCTCGCGCACCGACCAGCCGTGCTCGGCGGCGTCGGAGGCCAGGCGGCTGGCCAGCTCGGGCGAGAGCGTGAGCAGGGCGCGGGCGTGGCCCATCTCCAGTCGCCGCGCCTCCAGCAGGGCGCGGATCGCCGGCGGCAGTTCCAGCAGGCGCAGCAGGTTGGACACCGCGGCGCGCGAGCGGCCCACCGCCTCGGCGGCCTGGGCGTGGGTGAGGGCGAATTCGTCGATCAGGCGCTGCAGGGCCTGCGCCTCTTCCAGCGGGTTGAGGTCCTCGCGCTGGATGTTCTCGATCAGCGCCATCGCCACCATGGTGCGGTCGTCGACGCTGCGCACCACCACCGGCACCTCGGCCAGCCCGGCCAGGCGCGAGGCGCGCCAGCGGCGCTCGCCGGCGATGATCTCGTAGGTGCGGTCCGGCAGCTCGCGCACCACGATCGGCTGGATCACGCCCTGGGCCTTGATCGATTCGGCCAGCTCGCCGAGCTTGTCCTCGTCCCAGTGCTTGCGCGGCTGGTACTTGCCGGGCGCGAGCGCGTCCACCGGCAGGCTGCGCAGGGTGTCGCCCGGGGTGGCTTCCAGCGCCGGCGCCTCGGCGGCGGCCTTGGGTCCGAGCAGCGCTTCCAGTCCGCGTCCGAGTCCGCGCTTCTTGGCGGGCTTTTCGATGGTCTTGGCGGCGCTCATGCCGGGGTCTCCGAAGTTGCGGGTGACGTCGGCGCGGCGGGCGTCGATGTGGAGGGCGTCGCCGCGGGCTTGGACTGTTCGCGTTCGCGCTGGCGACGCATCAGTTCCCCGGCGAGGCCGAGATAGGCGACCGCGCCGCGCGAGCCCTTGTCGTAGCCGACGATGCTCTGGCCGTGGCTGGGGGCCTCGGCCAGGCGCACGTTGCGCGGCACGATGGTGCGGAACACCTTGTCGCCGAAATGCGTGGTCAGCTCGCCCGAGACGGCGTTGGCGAGGTTGTTGCGCACGTCGAACATGGTGCGCAGCACGCCCTCGATCTCGAGGGCGGGATTGAGCTTGGCCTTGAGCGCCTCGATGGTCTGCAGCAGCGCGGTCAGGCCTTCCAGGGCGTAGTACTCGCACTGCATCGGCACCAGCACCGCGTCGGCGGCGGTGAGCGCGTTCAGGGTGAGCAGCGACAGCGCCGGCGGGCAGTCGATGAGGATGTAGTCGTAGCGATCGCGCAAGCCGTCCAGCGCGCGCTTCAGGCGCTGCTCGCGGCCCTCCTCGTCCATCAGCTCGATCTCGGCCGCGGTGAGGTCGGTATTGCCCGGCATCAGGTCCAGGCCTTCCTCGGTGGGCACGATGGCGACCTCGGCATGGACCTCCTCCAGCAGCACGTCGCAGGTGGAGGCCTCCAGCTCGCGCTTGTCCACGCCCACGCCCATGGTGGCGTTGCCCTGGGCGTCCAGGTCCACCAGCAGCACGCGCTTGGGCGTGGCGGCCAGCGCCGCGGCGAGATTCACCGCCGTCGTCGTCTTTCCGACGCCGCCTTTCTGGTTGGCGATAGCGATGATGCGGGCCATGGGTCCGGGCTGTCTGGGAGCGGATTTGTGCGAAGGGTCGAGGCCCGGCCGGCCGCGAAGGCGCGGCCGGCCGGACAGGGGATTATGCCCCAGCCGCCCCCCGGCACTGTGCCGGAGGCAGCGGAATGCTTCAGGAAGGGCGGCCGCGGCGCGGGTTCATGCCCGCGCGATTTCGACCAGATGGCGCTCGGCCGCCAGCCCCGGCACGCGCAGCGGCGTCACCCCGCGCGCTTGCCAGCCGGCCGGCAGCGCGGCGAGCTCCTCGTCCGGCCGCGCGCCCTTCATCGCCAGCAGGCGGCCGTCCGGCTTGAGCAGGTGGCCGCCCAGGGCAAGGATGTCGGCCAGCGTGGCCAGGGCGCGGGCGGTGATGGCGTCGAAGGCGCCGGGCTCGTCGACGGCCTCGGCGCGCGCCTCGACCACGCGGGCGTTGTCCAGGCCCAGCACGCGCACCGCCTCGCGCAGGAAGCGCGCCTTCTTGCCGTTGGATTCCACCAGGGTCACCCGCAGGGCCGGCACCGCGATCGCCAGCGGGATGCCGGGCAGGCCAGCGCCGGCGCCAAGGTCGGCCAGCGTGGCGATGCCGCGCACGTGCGGATGCATCGCCAGCGAATCGAGCAGGTGCAAGGTCACCATCTCGCGCGGATCGCGGATGGCGGTGAGGTTGTAGGTGCGGTTCCAGCGGTCGAGCAGGGTCAGGTAGGCAAGCAGGGGCTCGGCCAGGGCGGGGTCGAGGGACAGGGATTGCAGGCCCGCGACGAGGTCGGGAGCGAGGGGGTGGAGGGCGGGGGGCGTCATGGCGGCATTGTATGGGTGCCGGGCACAGGCTTTGGACGGGACTGCCGGCGCGTGGAGCAAGGATCTTGAAGCCAGCACGATTGCCGTCCGTGGCGCGACAACACCGGCTTCGGAACGTCCGGCCCGGCCTTCCATGGTCGGGCGCTCGGCAACCCAGCAGACGCTGGTCCAGGAATTGCGCTTGGCAAGGGGGCGATTGCCGTCCGTGGCGCGACACACTGGCTTCGGAACGTCCGGCCCGGCCTTCCATGGCCGGGCGCTCGGCAACCCAGCAGACGCTAGTCCGGGAATTGCGCTTGGCAAGGGGGCGATTGCCATCCGTGGCGCGACACACTGGCTTCGGAACGTCCGGCCCGGCCTTCCATGGCCGGGCGCTCGGCACCCCAGCCGACGCGAGTCCGGGAATTGCGCTTGGCAAGGGGGCGATTGCCGTCCGGGGCGCGACACACTGGCTTCGGAACGTCCGGCCCGGGCTTCCATGGCCGGGGGCTCGGCAACCCAGCAGACGCGTGTCCGGGAATTGCGCTTGGCCAGGGGGCGATTGCCATCCGTGGCGCGACACACTGGCTTCGGAACGTCCGGCCCGGCCTTCCATGGCCGGGCGCTCAGAACCGCAGCCGATGCCGATAGGGCATCGGCTAGGCGCGGTTCTTCGCCCATGCCACCACGGCTTCGTAGCCGGGCATGGGCGCGAAGGCGCGCAGCGTCCAGTCCGCCGGCGTGCCCAGGGCGGGATCGCAGGCCACCAGGCGCCAGTCCTGGCCGTCGTAGGCGAATTCCAGGCGGTCCAGGCCGAACACCAGGCCGCGGCCGTGGGCCTTGAGCACCGCTTCCTTGGCGCACCACAGCCGCACGAAGGCCGTTTCGCGGCCAGCCTCGGGCCAGGCGGCGAGCAGCGAGGTTTCGCCGGGCGTGAAAAACCGCTCGGCCAGGGCCAGCATGCGTGGGCGCGGACGCAGCCATTCCAGGTCGGCGCCCACGCGCACGCCTGCGCCAAGCGCGAGCAGCAGGCCGTCGCCGCTGTGGCTCCAGCTGGCATCGAAGGCCGTGTTCGGGTCCAGGCGCGGCCGGCCGTACGCATCGCGCACCAGCGACAGCGTTTCCGCCGGCGTCTGCAGCCAGCGCGCCAGTTGCGGACGCACCAGCGCCTCGGCCGATTGGCCGTGCCGGTAGGGCCCCCAGGCGCAGCGGACCGGGCCCAGATCGAGACTGTCGCCGGGATCGAACATGAATCGCAGCTTGGCACGAGTGCGCCGCAAAGTCCGCACGCGGTCGCCCATGCCCGCCTGCGCCCGCGCCTGCATCCGCGTGCCAGTCAGCGTAAGCTAATCGCCGGGGAAGTAAGGATATGGGGCATGCGGCATTGATTGCCGCGGGACAGCAATCATCCAGATGTCGGCAGTCATCCAGAGCAAGCTCGCGTCCGCCAGCTCGGCACCCTGCGCATTGGCGCAAGGCGCGCCGACGCGCGCCATCGCTTTCGACGCGGATCGCGAAATCCCGCTCGAGACCTTTTTCGCGCACGTGCGCGCGCTGGCCGCGCGCCTGCCCGAGGCCACGCATGCGGTGAACCTGTGCGAGGACCGCTACCGCTTCCTGGTGGCGTTCTGCGCGGTGGCGCTGCGCGGACAGACCACGCTGCTGCCGCCTTCGCGCACCCGCGCGGCCATCGACGAGGTGCGCGCGCTGCATCCGGGCAGCTACTGCCTGGGCGACGGCGAACCCTGCGGCTGCGACCAGGCGCATCTGGCGCCGCTGCCGCACTACATCGCGCTGCCCGACCCGCTGCCGCGTGAGGCGGGCCCGCTGCCGCTGGTCGACGACGCGATGCTGGTGGCGATCGGCTTCACCTCCGGCAGCACCGGCGTGCCCAAGCCCAATCCGAAGACCTGGCGCAACTTCCGCACCAGCACCGCGCAGAACCTGGCGGCGCTGGCGGGCCTGTGGCCGGAAGAGCAGACGCTGCACGTGGTGGCCACCGTGCCGCCGCAGCACATGTACGGCATGGAGATGTCGGTGATGCTGCCGCTGCATGGCAACGTCGCCGTACATGGCGGGCGCCCGTTCTTCCCGCAGGACGTCGCGCAGGCGCTGGGCGAGGCGCGCGGCCCGCGCCTGCTGGTGACCACGCCGGTGCACCTGCATGCGCTGGTGGAATCGCAGATCGACTGGCCGCCGATGGCCGGCATCGTCACCGCCACCGCGCCCTTGCCGCAGGCGCTCGCCGCGGCGGCCGAGGCGCGCTTCGGCTGCGAGGTGCGCGAGGTGTTCGGCTCCACCGAGACCTGCGTGATCGCGCGCCGCCGCACCGCGCACGAGCAGGCCTGGACGCCGCTGCCGGGCGTGCGCCTGACGCCGCAGCCCGACGGCACCCAGGTGCAGGCGGCGCATCTGCCGCAGCCGGTAGTGCTGGCCGACCTGATGGAAGTGCAGGACGACGGCCGCTTCCTGCTGCGCGGCCGTCAGGCCGACCTGCTGGAGATCGCCGGCAAGCGCGCGTCGCTGGGCGATCTCACCCGGCGGCTGCTGGCGATTCCGGGCGTGCGCGACGGCGTGGTGTTCCAGCTCGACGAACCCGACGACGCCCGCCATCCGGGCGGCGTGCGCCGCATCGCCGCGCTGGTGGTCGCGCCCGACCTGCACGAGCGCGACATCCTGGAAGCGCTGCGCCGCAGTGTCGATCCGGTGTTCCTGCCGCGCCGCCTGGTGCGCGTGGACGCCTTGCCGCGCAACGAAACCGGCAAGCTGCCGCGCGCCGAGCTGCTGCGCGTGCTGCAAAGCAACATGAACTGAGCGTCACCCGCGCAAGGGCGTGTTGCACCCGCATTCATGTCGCCCACGCTGTCATAACGGCCTCGCTTCTACGCTGGGCTGGCCTCGGAGTAGAGCGAGGCGTGCATCCCGCTCAACTTTCTCAGGAGTCGCAGCATGGGCATCATTATCTGGTTGGTGGTAGGCGGCATCATCGGTTGGCTCGCCAGCATCATCATGCGGCGCGATGCGCAGCAGGGCATCCTGCTGAACATCATCGTCGGCATCGTCGGTTCGTTCCTCGGCGGTTGGCTGATCGCGCCGATGCTGGGCACGGGCACCGTCAACAGCGGCGACTTCAGCATCATGGGCCTGGTCTCCTCGCTGATCGGCGCGGTGATCCTGCTGCTGATCGTGAATCTGTTCACGCGCGGCCGCGCGCGCTGACAGTTTTTCGAAACGCGAAAACGCGTGACGCAAAGGCCCGGCATCGCCGGGCCTTTCTTTTTTGCGGGTTGCGAGCGAGGCGTCAGGCGTCGGCCGCGTTTCCCGGGAGCACATGCCGGCAGCCCCGCCATTCAGCAACGGCTTGGTCGTCCACATAAACCTCCGGTTTGGGCAGGAAGGCCGTGAAGCATTGCTCGATGCCCAGTTCGATCGCCGACATGCGCGCGTAATCAGCGCCTCCAGAGCTCCACAGATAGAGCATGTCGCCCTGGCGGTGCAGTTGGCGGACGCGCTCAACCATCGCCGGCATCGGAATGCGCCGCGTGCCAAAGGAGCGAATCAGGGTGTCGTCGACATCGACGAAGATGACACGCGGCTTCATGTCATTCGAGCGTCATGTGCGTAGCTTCACCCACACCGGCGCGTGGTCGCTCGGCCGGTCCCAGGTACGCGGTTCGCGGTCGATGTCGGCGCCGTCGCTCTCGCGCAGCGCGTCCGAGACCAGGGTGAGGTCGATGCGCAGGCCGAGGTCGCGGCGGAAGCCGGCCTGGCGGTAGTCCCACCAGCTGAACTTGCCGCCCGCCTCGTGGTGCAGGCGATAGGCGTCGTGCAGGCCGAGATCGAGCAGGCGCCGGAGCGCGGCGCGCTCGGCGGTGGAGGTGAGGATGTGGTTCTCGTTCCAGATCGCCGGGTCGTGCACGTCGCGCTCGTCGGGGGCGATGTTGAAGTCGCCCAGCACCACCAGGCGCGGATGCGCCTGCAGCTCGCGCGCCAGCCAGCCGTGCACGGCCTCGAGCCAGCGCAGCTTGTAGGCGTACTTCTCGGTATCCACGTCCTGGCCGTTGACCACGTACAGGTTGACGATGCGCACGCCGTCGACGGTGGCGGCGATCACCCGCTTCTGCTCGTCCTCGAAATCCGGGATGCCGACCTGCACGTTCTCGATGGCGCGCTCGCGGGCGAGGAGGGCCACGCCGTTGTAGGTCTTCTGCCCGGAGAACACGCTGCGGTAGCCGAGCGCGGCGAGCGCGGTGTCCGGGAACTTGCTGTCCTCCAGCTTCGTTTCCTGGATGCCGACCACGTCCGGCTGCGCGGCCTGCAGCCACTGCTGCAGGTGCGGCAGGCGGACGTTGAGCGAGTTGACGTTCCAGCTGGCGATTTTCATGGGTCTGGTCGAGGAGCCGGTGGAAAGATTGATTATGGTCGGTCATTCCTGCGCAGGCAGGGATCCGGCGGCCTCGCCCCGACGCCGCCGCGACGCAATGGAAGGCGCTGGATTCCGGCCTGCGCGGGAATGACGGCGTGAGGGTATCGGT
The DNA here is from genome assembly GCF_022662575.1 of Luteimonas aquatica. GTDB lineage: Bacteria > Pseudomonadota > Gammaproteobacteria > Xanthomonadales > Xanthomonadaceae > Luteimonas > Luteimonas aquatica. Next base: position 109,259 of record NZ_JALBFU010000005.1, read on the forward strand.
GGCGGGACGCCGTGGGAATCACTTCCGTCCCGACAGCAGCTTCACCATGCGGTCGGCCAGCCCGCGATACGGCGGCTTGAGCAGGTCGGTGGCCGAGCGCCGCGACTGCCACAGCACCGGGATGGTCTTGGTCATGGCGTCGAAGCCGGCGCGGCCGTGGTACTGGCCCATGCCGCTGGCGCCGACGCCGCCGAAGGGCAAGTTGCTGGCGGCGAAGTGCAGCAGGGTGTCGTTGACGGTGACGCCGCCGGCGAGGATGCGGCCGAGGATCTTCTCGACCACGCCGCGGTCGTGGCTGAAGGGATACAGCGCCAGCGGCCGGTCGCGCGCCTCGATCCAGGCCAATGCCTCGTCGAGGCTGCGATAGCTGCGGATCGGCAGGATCGGACCGAAGATCTCCTCCTGCATCACCTTGGCGTCGTCGCCGGGTTCCAGCACCAGGGTCGGCGCGATGAGATGCTCGGCCTCGGCGCGGATCGGATCGATCTCGGCCAGCGGGATCACCTCCAGTCCGCGCGCCCGGGCGTCGTCGAGGTAGCCGCGCAGCCGCCGGTACTGGCCTTCGTTGATGATGCGGGTGTAGTCGTCGGCCTCGCGCAGGTCGCCGTAGCGCGCCTGCGCCTGCGCGCGCAGCGCTTTCACCAGGGCGTCGCGGCGGCTTTCCTCGACCAGCACGTAGTCGGGGGCGATGCAGGTCTGGCCGCCGTTGAACCACTTGCCGGTCGACAGCCGCGCGGCGGCCTGCTCGACCGGATAGTCGGCCATGACTAAAGCCGGCGACTTGCCGCCGAGCTCCAGCGTGAGCGGCGTCAGGTTGGGCGCCGCCGCGGCCATCACCTTGCGCCCGACCGCCGTGGAGCCGGTGAAGACCAGGTGGTCGAAGGGCAGCGCGGCGAAGGCGGCGCCGAGCGCGGCATCGCCCAGCGCCACCGCCACGCGGTCGGCCGGGAAGGCCTCGGCCAGCACCTCGCGCAGCCAGGCGCTGGTGCGCGGCGCGTGCTCGGAGGGCTTGAGGAAGACGTGGTTGCCGGCGGCGATCGCGGTGGCCAGCGGGATCAGCGCCAGGTTCACCGGGTAGTTCCAGGGCGACATCACGCCGACCACGCCCACCGGCTCGGGCCGCAGCTGCGCCCGCGCCGGCCACAGCCGCCAGCCGGCACCGACGCGGCGCGGCTTCATCCAGCCACGCAGGTGGCGGCGCAGGTGGTCGATCTCGGCCACCACCGTCATGGTCTCGGCGAGCAGCATCTCGTGGGTGGAGCGGTGGCCGAAATCGGCCGAGATCGCCCGCAGCATGGACTCGGTGTTGCCCTTGACCGCCTCGCGCAGCCGCGCCAGGTCGTCGAGCCGCTGCCGCGCGTCGGGGCGGTGGCGCCGCCAGGCGCCGCGCAGGCGTTCGAGGGTGGGGTGCAGGTCGGCGACGGGCGTCTGGGCGGGCATGTCCATGCACCGCACTATAGGCCGAGGCGAAAGCGCGCAGGCAAGCGGGCCGGCGCGAATCCGGCGCCGGTCGCGTTTTTGTCCGCGCCGCCCACCCGTCGCGCACTAAAATCCCCCCATGACGCCCCCATCGCCCGCCAATCTCCGCCCCTACCGCGACAAGCGCCCCGTGCTCGGCGCCCGCGCCTACCTCGACCCGGCCGCGACCCTGATCGGCGACGTCGTCCTCGGCGAGGATGTGTCGGTGTGGCCGCAGACGGTGATCCGCGGCGACGTCAATTTCGTCCGCATCGGCGATCGCACCAATGTCCAGGACGGCACCGTGGTGCACGTCAGCCACGACGGCCCGCACGCCAAGCTCGGCGGTTTCGCCACCGTGGTCGGCGCCGACGTGACCATCGGCCACAAGGCGGTGATCCACGCCTGCCGCATCGAGGACGCGGTGCTGATCGGCATGGGCGCGGTGGTGCTCGACGGTGCGGTGGTGCGCCGCCACGGCTTCGTCGGCGCCGGCGCGCTGATCGCGCCGGGCAAGGTGGTGGGCGAGGGCGAGCTGTGGCTGGGCAATCCGGCCAGGAAGGTGCGGATGCTCTCGGAAGCCGAGATCGACGCGCTGTACTACAGCGCCAAGCACTACGTGCGGCTGAAGGACGAGTACCTGCGCGGCGAGGGTGTCAGCTGACCGCCTGCTGCAGCCATTCCTCCACCAGCTGGGCGTAGTCGAGGTAGTTGAGCGAATCGCGCTCCAGCCCGGACTTGTCGCAGATCTCCGGCAGGGCGGTGGCGAAGGCGCGGTACTGGTCGCGGATCCAGGTGGTCGGCTTGAGGGTCTCGCGCCGCGAGGCCACGCGCAGCCATTCGCGGACCTCGCGCAGTACCTTCTCCGGCGCATTGCCGTGGGCGCGGATGTCCTGGCCGGCGATGTCGGAGAGGAACTTCTGGTAGCGGTAAGGCTCGGTGTCGAGGATGAGCAGGCGCTTGCGCCCGCCCTCGGCGTGGAACTTCTTGAAGCCCAGGTCCAGACCGAGCTCGAAGGGCATGTTGAAGCGCGGCAGCTGGTGGCCGCCGTCGAGCTCGACCCGCGAGATGTCGTGGATGCCGAGCCGAGATTCGCGGATCAGGCGCACGATCTTGTCGATGCGCACGTCGCCGCTGTCGGATTCCTCCAGCGCGCAGCGCGGCACGAAGCCGCAGGCATAGACGGTAAAGACCACCACCTCGAACAGCGGCCAGTAGCCGGCGTCGAAGGGGCAGTTGATGAAGACGTTGTCGTTGAACCCTGGCGTCCCGGCCATGCGCGGGTTCAGGCGGCGTGCGCCCTGGCGGACCTGCCGTCGCGATCGCGGTCGAAGCCGATGTGGCCGCTGCCGGTGGCGGTGTCGCGCACCTTCAGGTCGCCGCCCTTCTTCACCGGCACGCGGCTCCTGGCTTCGCGCACGATCCGGCGCAGGGCCGGCGCGGAGAGATTGCCGCTGCGCTTGCCCAGATGCTTGATGACGACCTTGCCGGTGGCGGATTTCCTAGCCATGCGTCCATCTTACGCCTCCGGCGCGGCGGGACAAGTCGCGATCTCCAGGGCGGTCAGCAGGGAGAGGGCCTGGCCGCGCGAGGCGCCGCACATGTCCCCGGCCGGGCGCAGCGAGGCGCAGAAGGCCGGCCGCAGCGGCGAGCCGAACAGGCGGCAGCGATAGTCCTCGTCGAGCTGCACGCAGGGGATGCCGGCCGGCTTGCCGTGCGGCATGCCCGGGATCGGCGAGGCGATCGACGGGGCGATGCAGCAGGCGCCGCAGCCCTCACGGCAGCGCATGGCGGAAGCTCGGCGACGGTGGGGAGCGGGGGCGCATCTGCGGAGTCGGGCGGCGGGACGGCCAAGGTACCCGTTCCGTCGATGGCGAAACAGCGGCGGCGCGAGGCGGGCCGGGGCCGGGATGTCGGCAGGATGACACCGGTGACGCCGCCGGTCGGCGCGCGCAAGTTCCGTGCGTCGCCGGCGCGGCGCGCTGCGCGATTGCGGCGGACTTTCGTCGCAATCGGCTGTAGTAGCATGTGCGCGGGGTTCGCCCGTCGACGGCGCAGGGAGACGTCGCGCATGGAAGAGGTTCGACCGCCGTTCAACCCGTACTCGGCGCCGGAGGCGGCGCTCGCGCGGGTGGAGGCCGGGGAGACGACCGCGCCGGCGTCGCGCTGGCGGCGCCTGGGCGCCTACCTGATCGATACCGCGCTGTTCTTCGCCGCGGTGCTGTTGCCGGTGATCGCCGTCGACGGCGTCGGGCGCCTCGACAGCGAGCAGATGTCCGATGCCGCCGTGCTGGCGATGCTGGCCACGCTGCTGGCCTTGCTGGTGGTCGACCTGATCCTGCTGCAGCGGCAGGGGCAGACGCTGGGCAAGCGCTGGTGCGCGATCCGCATCGTGCGCAGCGACGGCAGCCGGACGGGGCTCGGCCGGCTGTTCGGGCTGCGCTACCTGCTGGCGCAGGGCGTGCTCGGGATCGTGCCGTTCTTCTCGCTGATCGACGTGCTTTTCATCTTCGGCCGCGAACGGCGCTGCATCCACGACATGCTCGCCGACACCATCGTCGTCGACGCCTGATGCTCGACACGTTCCGCGAGGTGCATACCCCGGAAGGGGTCGCCCTGCAGCTGCCGGCGGCCGGGCCGGTGCCGCGCGCGCTGGCCTGGCTGATCGACGCCGGCATCCGCCTGGGCATGCTGACCGCCGTGGGCATGCTCATGGCGCTGCTGGGCACCGCCGGCATGGGCCTGTACCTGATCGTGATGTTCCTGCTGATGTGGGCCTACCCGGTGGTCTGCGAGGCCGTGTTCAACGGGCAGACGCCGGGCAAGCGCGCGCTGGAGCTGCGCGTGGTCTCCGCCGACGGCGCGCCGGTCGGCTGGATGGCCTCGATCGTGCGCAACCTGATGCGCACTGTGGACATGCTGCCGTTCGCCTACGGCTTCGGCGTGATCGCCGGCCTGGCCGACCCGTACGGCCGCCGGCTCGGCGATCTGGTCGCCGGCACCCTAGTGGTGCACGCCCCGCGCCTGCAGCTGCCGCGCACCGCGCCGAGCGTGAGCGTGCATGCGCCGGCCGCGCCGCTGCGGCCGGGCGAGCAGGTGGCGGTGATCGCCTTCGCCGAGCGCGCCACCCAGCTCACCGCCGAGCGCCAGCGCGAGCTGGCCGACATCGTCGAGCCGGTCACCGGCGCGCGCGGCGAACTGGGCGTGGTGCGACTGGCGGGCATTGCTGCCTGGTTGCTGGGGCGGCGGTGAGGCGGCTTGCATGAGGCGGCTTTCGTGAGGCAATCGCAATTCATCATCCAGCACGAGGCGGAGTGGCAGGCCTTCGAGCGCTGGCTGGAGGTCCGCGCCGACAAGTCGCGGCCGGGCGAGGACAAGCGCAAGGGCAAGCCCGGCGCCAAGCCGGACGCGGCGCCGTCGATACCGCCGATGCGCGACGAGGATATGCCCGTGCACTATCGGCGGCTGTGCCAGCAGCTGGCGCTGGCGCGCAGCCGCGGCTACAGCCCGGTGGTGACCGCGCGCCTGCAGGATCTGATGCACCGCGGCCACAACGCGCTGTACCGGCCGGGGCCGCTGCACTGGCGGCGCGCGATGGAGTTCCTGATCGCCGATTTCCCGCGCCTGGTGCGCGCGCAGCGCGGCTGCCTGTGGATCTCGGCGGCGCTGTTCGTGGCCGCCACCGTGGGCATGTACCTGGCGGTGACCTGGAAGCCGGAGCTGATCCACAGCCTGTTCGATCCGCAGCAGATCGCCCAGTTCGAGGCGATGTACGACCCGGCCGCGCCCGACGCCAAGCTCGGCCGCGACAGCGGCACCGATCTGGCGATGTTCGGCTACTACATCCTCAACAACGTCAGCATCGCCTTCCGCACCGCCGCCAGCGGCTTCTTCGCCGGGATCGGCGCGCTGCTGGCGCTGGGATTCAACGGCGTGATCTTCGGCGGCCTGGCCGCGCACCTGCAGACGGTCGGGCACGGCGATCCGTTCTGGCGCTTTGTGGTCGGCCACGGCGCGCCGGAGCTGAGCGCGATCGTGATCGCCGGCGCCGCCGGGCTGCGCCTGGGGCTGGACGTGCTGGCGCCGGGACGGCGGCGGCGCCTGGATGCGCTGGTGGAGGGCGGCAAGGTGTTCGGGCAGCTGTGCCTGGGCGTGTTCGCGATGCTGGTGTTCGCGGCCTTCGTCGAGGCGTTCTGGTCCTCGATCGGCTGGATGCCGGCATGGATCAAGTTCAGCGTCGGCGGCGTGCTGTGGGCGCTGGTGCTGGGCTGGCTGTGGCGCGGGGGAGCCCATGCGCGCTGAACGCGACATCGTCGCGCTGCATGGGCATCGAGCCGCGCCGTTCGCGCGGCGAGGGCCCTGCACGCCCGTCCGGGGATGGCCGGGCCGGGCGTTCTGGCGTCCGGCAGGTCGCGCCATGGATGGCGACAGGAGCCCCCGCCATGCGCCTTGAGTCGCTGCGCGTGGAACTGCGTCCGCGCTCGCCGTGGGAGGCGGTCGAGTTGGGCATGGCCCTGGTGCGCACGCACGCCGGGGCGATCTGGCGCCCCTGGCTGCTGCTGACCCTGCCGGTGTTCGCGCTGCTCAACGGGCTCGCGCTGATGCTGGGCGCGGTGTGGCTGGCGTGGCTGGCGATGTGGTGGCTCAAGCCGGTGTTCGACCGCGTGCCGATGTACGTGCTCTCGCGCGCGGTCTTCGGCGAGGCCCCGGACACGCGGGAGACCTTGCGCGCGCAGTGGCGCTGGGGCTGGCGCGCGATGTGGCCGATGCTGCTGTGGCGCCGTTTCAGCCCGATGCGCGCGCTGACGCTGCCGGTGGACCTGCTCGAAGGCGTGGAGCCGCGGCGCCTGCGCGAGCGCCGCGGCGTGCTGGCCGGCGGCATCGGCGGCACCACCGCGCTGCTGACCTTCACCTGCCTGGGCTTCGTCGCCGTGCTGGCGTTCTCGGCCGTGTCGGTCGGCCTGCTGCTGGTGCCGTTCGAATACCTGCCCGAAACCGGGCGCGCGCTCTGGTCGATGGCGCGGGTGGAGCCGCCGGGCTGGCTGCAGGTGCTGCTGCACCTGCTGGTGTGGCTGGCGACCAGCCTCGTCGAGCCGTTCTACGTCGGCGCCGGCTTCGGCCTGTACTTGAACCGCCGCACGCAGATCGAGGCCTGGGACGTGGAGATCGCCTTCCGCCGCCTGCGCGCGCGCCTGCAGGCCGGCGCGGCCACGCTGCTGGTCGCGATTGCGGCGACGATGGCGCTGGCGCCGCCCTCGCATGCGCAGGGCGAGGCGATGTGCCCGCTGCAGGCCGCCAAGACCGAGGTCGAGGCGGGCGCGTTGCGCGAGATCTTCGGCAAGGAGCTGGTCGACGAGCGCGCCTTCCGGGACGCCGTCGGCCGCGCCTACCGCGATCCCTTGCTGCGTCCCAAGCAGAAGGTGATGCGCTGGGAGCCGCGCGAGCTGCAGCAGCGGCGGCAGGCGACCTCGTCCGCACTGCCGCCCTGGCTTGCCTCGCTGCTGGCCCCGATCGGCGTCATCGGCGAGGCCGGCCTGTGGCTGCTGCTGGCGCTGCTGGTGCTGGCCCTGGCATTGACGGCGCGGCACTGGTGGCCATGGCTGCGCGCGGGCGCGGCCCGTCGGCGGGCGCCGGCGCCGGTGCAGACGAGCGAAGCCAGCCTGCCCGACGTGCTGCCCGATGACATCGCCGCCGCGGCGCGCGCGCTGTGGCGGGAGGGACGCCCGCGCCGCGCGCTGGCCCTGCTGTACCGCGCCAGCGTCGAGGCCATGGCCGAGCGTGCCGGCATCCTGCTGGTGCCCGGCGCCACCGAATCCGAATGCCTGCGCGCCTCGCGGCGCATGCCCGAGGGCGAGGACCGCGAGGCCTTCGCGCGCGTGGTGCGCGTGTGGCAGTACGCGGCCTACGCGCAGCGGCTGCCGCAGGAGACCGAATTCGAGACCCTGCTGGGCACGCTGGCGCGGCGATTCGGTTGGGCGGCATGAGCACGCGGGCGCGCAAGCGGGGCCTGCTCGCGCTCGCGGTCCTCGGCGCGGCGGCGCTGGCCGTGCTGATCGGCCTGTGGTGGCGCCACGCCTACCACCGCGTGGAAAGGACGATCCCGCTGCCGCCGCGCGGCGAGGCCAGCTACAACCCGCTGTATGCGTTGAAGCTCGCCCTGCGCGCCGACGGCGTGCAAGTCGAGTCGCGGCAGCGCCTGCAGCTCGACCGGTCGCCGCCCGGCCGGCGCGACACCCTGCTGCTGTTCAGCGATCCGCGCACCTTGTCCGGCGACGAGGTCGACACCGTGCTCGACTGGGTGCAGGCCGGCGGGCACCTGCTGCTGCGCATGCCGCCGGCCGAGCGCCTGGGCAACGAGATCCGCGAGGACCAGCTGCTGTGGGCGCTGGACCTGCGCCCGATGCCGGACGAGGTCGCCTGCGCGCCGCTGGGCGAGGGCGAGGGCGGCGAGCAGGCCGCCACGCTGCTGTTCTGCGGCAGCGCCCGCTTCACCATGGACGGCGTGGAGCCGCAGCACAGCTGGGGCGACCTGGAGGCCGGCTACGTCTACGCGCGCCTGGTCTACGGCATGGGCACGGTCGACGTGCTCTCGGACATGGACTTCCTCGACAACGACGAGCTCGAACACCCCGCCAAGCTGGCCTTCGCGCGGCAGCTGCTGCAGCCGGGATGGAAGCAAGGCACCGTGCATCTGATCTATGCCGCTAGCATGCCGCCGCTGTGGCGGCTGCTGCTGGAGAAGGCATGGATGGCCTGGGTGCCGCTGCTGCTGGCGGTGCTGGCCTGGCTGTGGATGCGCACCCAGCGCTTCGGCCCGCTGCGGCCCACGCCGGAGCCCGGCCGTCGCGCCCTGCTCGAGCACGTGCAGGCCAGCGGCGAACACCTGTGGCGTTACGGCCGCGCGCAGGTGCTGCATCACGCCATGCGCGAAGCCTTCCTGGCGCGCCTGCGCCGGTGCGATCCGCTCGCCGCCGCCCTCGAGGGCCAGGTCCAGGCGCAGGCCATCGCCGAACGCATCGGATTGCCGGCCGCCGAGATCGCCCACGCCCTGCAACCGCCCCGCCCCTTCGACGGTGCCGACTTCCGGCACCGCATCGCCAAACTGGCGCTGATGAGACAACTTCTGATGAGGCAGACACTATGAGCCCGATCCTATGAACGCCATCGCCCCGCATCCCCAACCGATCACCGGCAACGATCTCGCCGAGCGCGTGGCGCGCGTGCGCGAGGAGGTGAGCAAGGCCTTCATCGGGCAGCCCGAGGTGCTCGACCAGATCCTGGTCGCGCTGCTGGCCGGCGGGCACGTGCTGATCGAGGGCGTCCCCGGCCTCGGCAAGACCCTGCTGGTGCGCGCCCTCGCGCAGGCCCTGGGCTGCGGCTTCGCCCGCGTGCAGTTCACCCCCGACCTGATGCCCAGCGACGTCAGCGGCCACGCCGTCTACGACCCGAAGACCGAGAGCTTCATGATCCGGCGCGGCCCGGTGTTCACCAACCTGCTGCTGGCCGACGAGATCAACCGCGCGCCGGCGAAGACGCAGTCGGCGCTGCTGGAAGTGATGCAGGAGCAGCAGGTGACCATCGAGGGATCGAGCTTCCCGCTGTCGCCGCCGTTCATGGCGCTGGCCACGCAGAATCCGGTCGAGCAGGAAGGCACCTATCCGCTGCCGGAGGCGCAGCTGGACCGCTTTCTGCTCAAGGTGCTGATCGACTATCCCTCGCAGGCCGACGAGGCGCGCATGGTGGCCGCGGTCAGCGCCGGGCGCACCGCCGCCGACTTCGATCTCTCGCAGGTGGCGCAGGTGTCCTCGGCCGAGGACATCGTCGCCATGCAGCTCGGCACCGCCGCCACCGTCGTGGACGATGCCGTGGTGCAGTACGCGGTGCGCATCGCCGCCGCCACGCGCACCTGGCCCGGCATCGCGCTCGGCGCGGGGCCGCGCGGCAGCCTGGCGCTGGTGCGCGCCGGACGCGCGCAGGCGGTGCTGATGGGGCGCGACTTCGTCACCCCCGACGACATCCGCGACATCGCCAGGCCGGCGTTGCGCCACCGCATCGAGCTGGCGCCGGAGCTGCAGATCGAGGGGCAGGACGCCGACCAGGTGCTGCACGCGCTGCTGGCGAAGGTCGAGGCGCCGCGGCAGTGACCGGCCAGGCTTGCCGCTGATCGAACCGGAGTCCCTCGCATGCCGATCCTGCCCCTGCGCATCGCCGTCGACCTTCCCGTCGAGGAAGCCCGCCGCCGCCTTGCCCGCCATGCCGGCGGCAATGTGCTGGAGGGCCGCGTGAAGGGTGCGGGGGTGTCGGTGGCGCTGGAACCTGTGGATACGGGCGACGGCGCGCCGCTGAGATCGCCCCGGCTGCGTGCGCGCGTCCGGCCCAGCGGCGACGGCGCGGTGGTGTCCGGGGTGTTGCTCTCACCGTTGCTGCTGGCGTGGTGCCTGGCGGCGATCGCGGCGCTGGTCTGGCTGCTGCTGCATCCAAGCGGGACGCCCGGCGAGATGGCGATCGGCGTGGGGCTGCTGGCGGTCGCGCTGCTCGGTCCGGTCGCCTGGTTCTGGATCGAGAAACGCCGCCTCGAGCGCGTGCTGCGCGCGCTGCTGGCCAAGCCGGATCCGCAATAGCGCCGCCTCCCAGGACCCGCGAGCCTTCCAGATGTCCCATTCCTTGCACACCCGACTTCCGCGCCCGGCGCCGCTGCTGGTGGGCGCGCTCGCGCTGTGGGCGGCCTCGGGTGCGCTGGCCAGCTTCGGCTGGCTGCCGGCGCGCGCGTGGATCTGCGGCGGCGCCGGCTTGGCGCTGATCGCCCTGGTCGATGCCTGGCGGCTGCGCCGCCGCGCGACGCCGGAAGTGGTGCGCGAGATTCCCGAGGCATTGCCGATCGGCATCGAGCGCGAGGTGCTGCTGCACGTGGAAGGCGGGCCGCGGCGCCAGCGTGTCGACGTGCACGACCTGCATCCCGGCGGCTGGGAGGCGCACGGGCTGCCGCGCGCGCTCGCGCTGGCGCCGGGCACGGTCTCCAGCTTCCCTTACCGGCTGCGTCCGGATGCGCGCGGGGATTTCGTCTTCGACGGCGTGCAGCTGCGGCTGCTGTCGCCGTGGCGGCTGTGGCGGCAATCGCGCGTGGCGGGCGTGCCGCAGCGGGTGCGCGTGTTCCCCAACTTCGCGCCGCTGGCGCGCATGGCCCTGCTCAGCGCCGAGCAGGCCTCGCGCATGGTCGGCGCGCACCTGAAGCGGCGGCGCGGCGAGGGCACCGACTTCCACCAGATGCGCGAATACCGGGTCGGCGACAGTCTGCGCCAGATCGACTGGAAGGCCACGGCGCGTGCGCGCAAGCTGATCTCGCGCGAATACCAGGACGAGAAGAACCAGCAGCTGGTGATGGTGCTGGACACCGGCCGCCGCATGCGCGCGCGCGACGGCGCGCTCGCGCATTTCGACCATGCCCTGGACGCCACCCTGGTGGTGTCCTATCTCGCCCTGCGCCAGGGCGATGCGGTCGGCCTGTTCACGGCCGGCGGGGCCACCGCCGATGACGGCCGGCGCTGGGTCGCGCCGCAGCGCAGCCTCGGCGCGATCGACACGCTGCTGGGCGCCTGCTACGACCTGCAGCCGCGGGCGGCGGCGACCGATTACCTCGCCGCCGCCACCGAACTGTCCCTGCGCCAGCGCCGCCGCGCCCTGCTGATGCTAGTGACCAACCTGCGCGACGAGGACAGCGAAGACCTGCTGGCGGCGGTGCGCATGCTGCACAAGCGCCACCTGGTGGTGGTCGCCTCGCTGCGCGAGCGCGCCGTCGACGAGGCCCTGGAGGGGCCCGCCGACGACCACGCCGGCGCCGTCCGCGCCGCCGAGGCGGCGCGCTACCTCGCCCAGCGCGCCGCGGTGCACGACGCCCTGCGCCGGCACCGCGTCGCCGTGCTCGATGTCACCTGCGAGCAGCTGCCGGCCGCGCTGGTGGAGCGCTACCTCGCCATCAAGCGCGACGGCTTGCTGTAGCGGTGAACTCCGAAGCGACGCACAAGGCCCTGGAGCGAGCCGCAGCAATCTTGCCTCGGGATTGGGTCTCACCGGTTCGCGCGATTGTGATTCGTTTCGCGCATTGCGCGGCCGATGTTCCGGATTCGGCCGCTTCGACCGTCTAGTAAACCAGGGTGCATTGAGGAGGGCGGGCTTGCACGAGGTCGACGAGTGGTTCATGCGCGAAGTGCTGCCCCTGGAGCCGGCGCTGATGGGCCTGCTGCGGCGCAGCGGCTACAGCGAGAGCGAGCAGGTCGACCTGCGCCAGGAGCTGTACGTGCAGCTCTACGAGTCCGCGCGCAAGGGCCTGCCCAGGCACACGCGGGCGTTCGCCTTCCGGGCGCTGCGCAATCTGCTGATCAACCAGGTGCGGCGCGCGCGCGTGGTGTCGATGGAGTCGATCGCCGACCTGGACGCTCTGAGCGCCGCCGTGGACGTTCTCACGCCGGAGCGCGAAGCCACCGCGCGCGAGGAGCTGCGCCGATTGAAGGCGGGCCTGGAGCGCCTGCCGCCGAGGTGCCGCAAGGTGGTGATGCTGCGCCGGATCGAGGGATTGTCGCAGCGCGAGGTGGCGGAGCGATTGGGAGTGAAGGTCAGCACCGTGGAAAAGCAGATGGCGTATGGGCTGCGCGCGCTGACCGACTTCATGCTGGGGGGCGCCGGCCGGATTCGTCGCGATGCCGATGCCGCGTCCCCGTCCGACGAGGCAATGCTATGAGCGAGGCACGGAACATCGAACAGACGGCCGCCGCCTGGCGCGCGCGGCGCGACGAGCCCGAGTGGAGCGCGCAGGATCAGGCGGCCCTCGACACGTGGCTGGAGGCCTCCACCGCGCACCGCGTCGCCTGGCTGCGCATGGAATACGGCTGGCGGCGCATCGATCGCCTGGCGGCATTGCGCGCGCCGGCGGCGGCGCCGGTCTCCAGGCCTCGGCCCTTGCGCTGGCTGGCCCTGGCCGCCACGCTTGGCGCGGTGACGATGGGTGTCGCGGCAATCCTGCATGTCGTGGACGGCGCGCAGCGCTACAGCACCGGGATCGGCGGACGGACGTCCGTTTCCCTGGATGACGGCTCCCGTCTGGAGCTCAATACCGATACGCAATTGCGCGCCAAGGTCGGCTCGGACGCGCGCGATGTCTGGCTGGAGCGGGGAGAGGCCTATTTCGAAGTCGCCCATGATGCCGCGCGGCCCTTCGTGGTGCATGCGGGAGAGCGCCGCGTCGTGGTGCTGGGAACGCGCTTCTCCGTGCGCAGCGACGGCGACCGGCTGGAGGTCGCGGTGGTGGACGGGCGCGTGCGCGTCGAGCCGCCGGCGTCCGCACCCGCGGCGCGGACGGTCGTGGCCACGCGCGGCGAGATCGTCCTCACCCGCGCGGACGCCGCCGTCTCGGTCGCCGCGTCCGCGGCGCGGGTCGACAACGAGCTGGCGTGGCGCCGCGGCCTGCTGGTCTTCGACGACGTGACCCTGGAAGAAGCCGCCGGCGAGTTCAACCGCTACAACCGCAGGAAGCTGCAGATTTCCGGCGCGCAGGCGGGAGGGACCCGCATCAGTGGGAGCTTCAACGCGGCCAACGTCGATGCCTTCGCGCGCCTGCTGGCGAGCGCCTATGGCCTGCGGGTGCGCGACCACGGGGAGCGGATCGAGATTTCCGGCTGAGGCGCACCAAGCGACACCCTGCCGTCCGCCAACAATCGTCCGCCGCGGCGATCGGGCGGGCGATGTTCCGGATTTGGCCCGTTCGCGTGTCTACCTGATCTGGATGGCCGGAATATTGCCGATCGCCGGCGAGGCAGGCCGGCTCGCGCACGGCTTCGATCATGGCCGGTAATGCGCCGAAGCGACGGCGAAGGGCGGGGAAATGCGTAACGCGAGGCGGATGGGACGAGCCAGGCGATGGCAGGCAGCCTGCCTGTCGGGCTGCCTGTCGATCCTGGCACCGCAACTGCACGCGCAGCGGACGGAGCCGGCGCCGGTGCGCGCCTTCGTCGTCCCGGCGGGGGACTTGCAACCGGCCCTGGACCTGTACATCCGTCAGTCGGGGGAGCAGCTGATCTATCGCCCCGGCGACCTCAAGGGCTTGAAGACGCATGGCGTCACCGGCAACCACGCGCCACGCCACGCCCTGGGGCTGTTGCTGCAGGACACGCCGCTGCGCGCCACCCGCGATGCGTCCGGCGCCGTCGCGCTGGTCCCCGCGGCCGGGGAAAGCCAAGTCGCACCGCGTGGCCCGCCATCGTGGTGACCTTGATCGTCGCCACGCAGCAAAAGCGTGGCTGAAACGTTCGGAAGAGGGGGCGCGATCACCGCCTGGTTGCGATGACCCGCGCGGCCCGACCCGTTCACCGCATTCAGGTGGACGGGACATGCATTCAACGCCTGAGACTTATGGGATTCGACGAGAAGGTTTACGAGATCGCAGGCATGGCCTTGGGCGCCTTCATCCTCGCACTGATCCTGTTCGGGAAAAGACGGATGCATGGGGAAAAAAGCGGATCCCTGCTCGTACTGCTTGGCGCGTTCGACATGATCGCGTGCCTGGCCGCGGGTCTGGTCGTGGAAAGGGGCGGAGTGCGTGGAGTTATCGCCGAATCGAACTGGCGCCTGCCAGGCCTGTTCGGGATCGGCATGGGGCTGGTCGCCTGCGGAGGCATGATATGGGCGGGCTCGATCCTGGAGCGGCGCAAGCGACGAAGGTTGGGGAAGCCCGGGAGGATGGCATAGGAAACGTTGCCGTCCGGGAGGGGCCAGGCGCGGGTCGTTATTCCTTTCGCCCAAGGAATGGGTAAAGTGCGCACCAGGCCGGTGGGGCGCATGATCGTCGTATAAGCGTGGGGTACTTCAGATTCTTCGCTGCCGGGCTGGCGATCTGCCTTTTCGGGTCGACATTGCGGGCATATGCCGCGGAGCCGCCAAGGATGGTGTTCCGGGTGCCTCCCGGTGAGCTCGCAACGGGGCTTGAAGCCTATCTTCGGCAGTCCGGAAAACAGGTGATCTACCGGATGGCCGATGTCCGGGGGCTGCGCACGCAAGGCATCGCCGGCACCTATTCGCCCGAACAGGCATTGGCGGTGCTCCTGCGCGGTACCCGTCTGACGGCGGAGCAGGATGCCTCTGGCGCCATCGCGCTGGTTCCCATGGCGGCGACCCGTTTGCCCGCCGTCACAGCCGCCAAACCGCGCAGCGAATCGGGGGTCGCCGCGCCTGGATCGCACGCCGGGCCGGTCACCCTCGACACCATGCTCGTCACCGCCGGCAAGCGCGTCGAACGCATCCAGGACGTCCCGATGGCGATGTCGGTGCTCGATGCCCAGGCGCTGGAGGCATACAAGATCGAAGGCGGGCCGGAGCTGGTGCGGGCGGTGCCGAACACCAGCTTCACCAAGACCAACTTCGCCACGCACAACTTCCAGATCCGCGGCATCGGCACGCAGACGCTGTCGGTGAATGCCGACCCGGCGGTGGGGATTGGCTTCAACGGCGCGCCGATAATCAGCAGCCGTCTGTACGAGCTGGAGTACTTCGATCTGGACCGGGTGGAGGTGCTGCGCGGTCCGCAAGGCACCCTGCAAGGCCGCAACGCCACCGCCGGCGCGATCAACATGGTCCCGAACATCGCCAGCCCGGACGGATTCGAAGCCAGTGTCATGGGCGAGGTGGGCAACTACGATACGGCGCGGATCAACGGCATGGTCAATGCGCCGCTGGGCGATCGGCTGGCCCTGCGCGTGGCCATGCAGCATACGCAGCGGGGCGGGTACGACTACAACGAAGTAACCGGGAAGCACGTCAACGACCGCGATCTTCTGGGGGTGCGCGCTTCGCTGGCCTGGAAGCCGAGCGAAAAAATCGCCGCCGATCTGACCTGGGACCACTTCCAGGAGGATGACAATCGATCGCGTACGGGCAAGCAGCTCTGCCACAGGGACCCGAAGCTGTCGATGGTGGGCAATCAGCCCGTGCGCCCCATCGATCATGGCTATCTGAACCAGGGGTGCAAGGACGGGTCGCTATACGATCGCGACGCATTCGACGCCCCGAACGCCGCGGGCTTTCCGTTCGTGCTCGCTGCGCAATCGATCGGGGGATACGTCGGAGACTATCCGGACACCGGTCGGCTGGCTTTCTTGATTTCGCCCGGAACCGATCCCTACGCGGGCGTCAGGCAATCGCGCGACTTGCGCAGGATCGCGACCAGCTACGATCCGAAATTCCAGGCTGTCAACGATGTCGGGCAGCTCAACCTGGAGGCGGATGTCGGCGAAGGCCTGAGGCTTTCTTCGCAGACCACCTATACGCGGGACAGCTATTACTCGACGCAGGACTATGGTCGTTTCCAGTCAAACCCGATTTTCACCGACACCAATCTGCTGGTCGATATGATTCCGGGCCATGCGCCCGGCCTTGTCTATCCCTTCGCTCCCGGAGGCGTGTATTGCGATCCGCAGCTGGGCTGCTCGAACCGCCTGCTGCAGGCCGATCTCGTCGATTCTGGCGCCAGGCAGTGGTCGCAGGAATTTCGTCTGCAGTCCTCCTTTGGCGGCCCGTTCGACTTCAAGGTCGGCGCCAACTTTCTGGACTACGGAATCGACGAGAACTATTACATATTCAACAACATCTTCACCGCGATGGCGCAAGGCATGTTCAATCGCCATGCCGCGACAAGCACCCCAGTCGATTGCCTGCCGGTAACGGCGGTCCTGGAGAAGCCGAACGCAAATGGCGACTACGCTCCATGCGTCTATATCGATCCGAATCCGCTGCGAAGCATCAGCGGGCAGGGGCACAATTACTTTCGCAACCGCAATCTCGCCGCCATGCATTCGACCGCGATATTCGGCGAAGGCTACTGGCGGTTGTCCGACTCCGCGCGAATGACCGCGGGCTTGCGCTTGACCCGCGACGTGAAGGTCGCGACCCCCGTGCCGAGCCAGCTTTTGCTGGCCAAGGGCCTCTTCGGGGGAGGCTATGCCGGGTACGGCTATCCGGAGAGTCCCAGGATCCGTCAGGCCTGGCAGGAACCTACGGGGCGCCTGGTACTCGACTGGTCGCCGGATCTGGCGTTTTCCGACAGCACCCTGTTCTACGGGTCGCTGGCGCGGGGCTACAAGGCCGGCGGCGCCAATGCGCCCGGGATCGGAGCCAATCCGGCCTATTTGAGCTTCACGCAGCGCGATCCCCGTTTCAAGGCGGAGTCCGTCGTGACCTTCGAGGCGGGAATGAAGAACGTGATGGCGGACGGCAAGCTGGTCCTGAACGCCACGATGTTCTACAACGACTACAGCGATTACCAGGTGTCGCAGCTCTACGATCGCGCCACATTCAACGAAAATTTCGACGCCAAGACCTGGGGCGTCGAGATCGAGGCCTTGTGGAAGCCGACATCGCGCTTCCAGGTCGGCGGCAATCTCGGCCTGCTTCGCACGCGCATCGATGCGAACCAGTATTCGATAGACGTGATGGATCGCACGGCGGGGAACTCCGGGTGGATGGTCGTGCGTCCTTGGCTGCAGCTTGCATCCAACTGCATCGCACCCAGGGCGCTGGTGGAGACGGCGCTGAGGAATTTCTATGCCGTATATCCCGATGACACGCTCGCACTGCTGCTGAACAGCTTCTGCACCGTCAACACGCTATTTTCGCTGGGGGGATTCACCAGGGACGGGGGGAATAATGGCGGACCCGGCGACGACGCGCCCTTCCTGGGTGGGCTTTACTACAATCCACTCGTGGACGCGCCCAATCAGGGCGCCGGTTTCGCCAAGAACGTGGGCGGCAACGAACTGCCCAATGCGCCCAGGCTCACCGTCAATCTCAGTCCGCAGTACACCTTCGCGCTAAAGGGGGGCGATCTGACCCTGCGCGCGGATCTGTATTACCAGAGCAAAAGCTGGGCACGCATCTACCAGGACAGGATCGACCGCCTGCACGATTGGGGCAACGTCAACGTGTCGTTGACCTGGTATCAACCGCGAAGCGACCTGACCGTGCAGTTGTACGTGAAGAATGCGCTCGATGGCGAAGCGATCACCGGGACCTACCTCAACGGCGACGATAACGGCTTGACCGCCAACGTCTTCCTTCAGGATCCCCGCATCATCGGGCTCGCCCTTCGCAAGGGTTTCGACTGATGCCGGGCGGCCGGCGGATTGTCACCGCCCCTAGGGGATCCGCGTTAATCGTGCCGTGCCTGGCGTTTCCGCGCCGGCGTCCTGGCACTTCACCCGAGAAGGCGTCGTACCGTCCAGCCACGGCTGACGCCGCCGCGATCAGTCGGCCGTGACCAGCGCCGCGTTGCGCCCGCGCAGCTCCGCATAGACGCCGTCGGTTTCCGGCCGCACGCCGTGCCAGAGCGCGAAGCTCTCGGCGGCCTGCTCCACCAGCATGCCCAGGCCGTCGACGGCATCGTGCGCGCTGGCGGCGCGCGCCCAGGCCAGGAACGGGATCGAGGCCTCGCCGTAGCTCAGGTCCACGCACGCCGTGCGCGCGCCGACCAGCGACATCGGCAGCTTCTGCAGGCCGCCGTTGCGCGCGGCGGACGTCGCATTGACGATCAGGTCGAATTCGCCGAGTGCGGTCAGGTCGGTGTAGTAGCGCGAATGCACGCGGCCGGGCTGTTCCTGCGCATCGACCAGCGCATCGGCGCGCGCGCTGTCGCGGTTGATCACGAACAGCTCGCCGATGCCGGCATCCAGCAGCGCCGGCGCCACGCCGCGCGCCGCGCCGCCGGCGCCGAGCAGCAGCGTGCGGCGCTCGCGCAGGTCCAATCCCTGGCGGTCGCCCAGGTCGCGCAGCAGGCCGGCGCCGTCGGTGTTGTCGCCGCGCCAGCCGCCGTTCTCGCGGATCAGCGTGTTCACCGCGCCCGCGCGCCGGGCGCGCGCGCTGGTGTCGGCGCACAGGGCGAACGCGGCCTCCTTCAGCGGCAGGGTTACGTTGGCGCCGCTGCCGCCGGCGGCGGCGAAGGAGGCCAGCGAGGCGGTGAAGGCTTCCGGCGCGACTTCGATCGCCTCGTACTGCAGCGCGATGCCGGTCTGCGCGGCGAAGGCGGCGTGGATGCGCGGCGAGAGCGAGTGCGCGACCGGATGACCGAACACGGCATGGCGGGATGGGGACATTGCGGCCTCGTGGCGGATACAAGGAGGCGCCGGCGCGTGAGGGCCGGCGCGAGACAACGGCAGTCTACTCCCGCGCCACGACCGCATCACGGCGCCGCGCGGAAGGGCCCGCCGCATCGCGCGCCGACAGCGCGTCGCGTACGCCGGCACGCAGCAGTTCGGCCAGGCGCGCCACCGCCGGCGGCGGCGCCGCCTCGCCGCGATACAGGCCCAGGCCCAGCGCCGGCAGTGCCGGCAGTCCGGCGCCGTCGAGCATGCGCACGCTCGCGGGCAGGCCGATGGGCGTGCGCAGGCTCAGGCCCAGGCCGGCGCTCACCGCGGCCCAGACGCCGGCGAGGCTGGCGCTGGTGAAGGCCAGGCGCCAGGGCAGTCCGGCGCGGTCGAGCGCGGCGGTCGCGGCGCTGCGCATCAGGCAGGGCGATTCCAGCATCACCAGCGGCAGCGGCTGCGTGCGGTCGAAGGCATCCACGCCCGCGTCGCCGGTGTCGGCTCCGATCCAGCGCATCGGCACCTCGCCCAGGCGCTCGCCGTGCGCCGGCCGCTCGCCGGTGTCCCAGGCCAGCGCCAGGTCGAGCTGGCCGCCGCGCAGGCGATCGAGCAGCTCGGCGTTGCGGGCGATGCGCGCCTCGATCCGTACGCGCGGATGGGCGCGCGCGAAGCGGCCGAGCACGTCGGCGAGCAGGCGTTCGCCGAAATCCTCCTGCAGGCCCAGCCGCACCCAGCCTTCCAGGCGGGCGCCGCGCAGCGCCACGGCGGCCTCGTCGTTGAGCTCGAGCAGGCGCCGGGCGTAGGCGAGCAGGGTGTCGCCGGCATCGGTGAGCGCCAGCCCGCGGCCGGCGCGGCGCAGGATCGGCGCGCCGGCCTGTTCCTCCAGCTTCTTCAGCTGAGCGCTGACCGCCGAAGTGGAGCGGTTCAGGCGCTCGGCCGCCTTGGCGAAGCTGCCCAGCTCGATGCCGATGGTGAAGCTGCGCAGGGCGTCGAGGTCGAAGTGGGGGGCGCGCATGCGAGATAGTCCTGAATTTTCGAACGATTGATTCGAAATTTCCCGATTTTCTTTATTAAATTGCGCGCCTAGGCTGGCCGCGTCAAGTCCAGGAGCCCGCCATGCCCCACGATCCCCACTACGCCCGCGACCACATCGGCGACCTCGCCCCGAAGCTGGCCGAACTCACCGACGGTCTGCTGTTCGACGACATCTGGACGCGCCCCGGGCTGTCGCCGCGCGAGCGCAGCCTGGCCACCGTGTCGGCGCTGATCGCGCTCAACCGCCTCGAGCAGCTGCCGTTCCATCTGCGCCGCGCGGTCGACAACGGCGTGACGCGCGAGCAGCTGGCCGAGCTGATCACGCACCTGGCCTTCTACGGCGGCTGGCCGGTGGCCTTCTCGGCGCTGGCCGTGCTGCGCCAGCTCGAACCTTCCGGAGCCTGAGCCATGCCCTACGCCCGCATCAGCCTGCATCGCGGCAAGTCGCCCGAGTATCTGCGGCAACTGGCCGACAACGTCTATCGCGCCATGCACGAGGCCTTCGACGTGCCGGCGCACGATCGTTTCCAGATCCTGCACCAACTCGATCCGGGCGAGCTGATCTTCGACCGCGACTATCTCGGCGGCCCGCGCTCGGACGATTTCGTGCACATCGCCATCGTCGCCGGCCGGCCGCGCGAGAGCGCCGTCAAGCGCGCCTTCTACAAACGTCTGGTGGAGCTACTGGGGCAGGCGCCGAGCATCGCGCCGGAGGACGTGATGGTGGTGATCCAGACCACCGGCGGCGACGACTGGTCCTTCGGCGGCGGCCGCGCCGGCATCACCGCCGCCGATGCCGGCCTGTCCGGGCCGCCGCGATGATCGCGATGCAGTACAGCATCGCGCTGCCGGCCGACTACGACATGGACATCGTCCGGCGCCGCATCGCGCAGAAAGGGCCGCAACTGGACGGGTTCCCGGGGCTCAGCTTCAAGGCCTACCTCTACGCCGACCGCGACGATGCCGCGCTGCCGACGCGCGGCAACCTCTACGCGCCGTTCTACGCCTGGCGCGAGGCCGCCGGCATGCATGCGTTCCTGGCCGGTCCCGGATTCGCGGCGTTGACGGACGCCTTCGGCCGCCCGCACGTGCGCACGTGGTCGGCGTGGGAGGCGAACGGCACGGCGCGGCTGCGCGAGGCGGTCTGCGCCAGCCGCGATCTGCGGGCGCTGCCCGTCGATGCCGATCTGGGCGAGATCCGCACGCAGGCGCTCGCGCAGGCGCACGAAGACCTGGCCAACGGCGCGCTGGCGGCAGTGAGCGCGTTCGATCCGCAGACCTGGAGCCTGGTGGCGCTGCGCCTGTGGGATCGGCCGCGCCCCGATCTGGCGCGGCCGCTGCGCCAGCTCTATGCCGTCGGTCACGTTTCCGTCTCGGCGGCGGCCTGACCAAGCGCACTTGTTCGCCGCGTCGGCCGTGCACTAGGCTGCGCGCCGACCATTGGGGAGAACGGCGATGCGCGTACGGCGATGGGGATGGGCATTGACGGCGCTGGCCTGCGGCACGGCCGCCGCCGCGCTGCAGGAGTTCGGCATCGAAGGCATGGGCGTGGTGTCCACGCCGTCGGCCGAGGTGCGCGCGGCGGTGCGTCCCGACGGGCAGCACATCGTCTGGGGCAGCCGTGAACGCGCCGGCGGTGCAGGCAGCTACGACCTGTGGCAGGCGGACAAGCGCGACGGGCGCTGGGCCGACGCGCGGCCGCTGTCGATCAATACGCCGGCCAAGGAATTCGATCCCTTCTTCAGCGCCGACGGCAAGTGGCTGTACTTCTTCTCCGATCGCGCCGGCGGCCACGGCGGCGACGATCTGTATCGCGCGGCGGTGCTGGCCGATGGCAATTTCGGCGCGCCGGAAAACCTCGGCCCCGGCGTCAACGGCAAGGGCAACGAATGGGCGCCGGCGCTGACCCGCGACGGCATGCATTTGCTCTTCGCCAGCGACAGCTTCGGCGGCGCCGGCGGCCACGACCTGCTGATGGCGCGCTGGGACGGCAAGGCCTTCGTCGATCCCCAGCCGGTGCCCGGCGTCAACACCGCCGGCGACGAGTTCGACGCGGCCTGGATCGAGGACGGCAAGGCGATCGTGTTCGCCTACGCCAAGGACATCATGAAGGATCCGGTGCGCCTGATGCTGGCGCAGTGCGACGGCAAGGCCTACGTCGATCCGCAGCCGTGGGCGCTGTCGTTCAACGGGCCGGAGGACAATACCTACGGGCCGGCGGTGGACCCGTCCAAGCCCGGCGAGATGCTCGTCAACGGCATGGCCAAGGCGCCGAAGGCGGGCAAGCAGGACATCTATCGCGTGCGCACGCCGGCGGTCACGGGCAAGGACGGCTGCGTGCGCTGAGCGCCGCGGCCTCCCGTTCGCAAGGCCCTCTCGCGCCGCGCGGGAGAGGCGGGATCACAAGCGCTTCAGATAGGAGTGCTGCGTCTTGACCCGGGCGTAGCCCAGGCTCGGATAGAAGGCGTGCGCCTCGGGGCGCACGACGTTCGAGCCGAGAAAAATCTCGTGCACGCCCGCTTCGCGCGCCCACTGCTCGGCCGCCGCCATCAGGGCGCGCCCCACGCCGCCGCGTCGCGCCTGCGCGTCGACGACCAGGCCGACGATCTCCACGCGCTCGCCCATCTCGATCATCACGCGGTGCTCGACGCCGGCGAAGCCCTGCAGCCGCCCGTCGCCGCCGTCTGCGACCAGCACGGCATGGCGCGGCGAACCGGTCAGGAACGCAAGGCGCCGCGCGAATGCCGCGGTCTCGGCCGGATAGCCGAGCTGCGCCGACAGTCGCGCGATCTCCGCGGCGTCGGCGACGACGGCCGCGCGGATCCTCACCGCGCTTCGCGCAGATAACGCGCCGCGTCGAGCGCGAAATAGGTCAGCACGCCGTCGGCGCCTGCGCGCTTGAAGCCGGTCAGGGCCTCGAGCACGCACTTGCGCTCGTCGAGCCAGCCGTTGGCGAAGGCGGCCTTGAGCATCGCGTACTCGCCGCTGACCTGGTAGGCGAAGGTGGGCACGCCGAATTCGTCCTTCACGCGGCGCACGATGTCGAGGTAGGGCATGCCCGGCTTGACCATCACCATGTCCGCGCCTTCCTCCAGGTCGAGCGCGACCTCGCGCAGCGCCTCGTCGGCATTGGCCGGGTCCATCTGGTAGGTGGCCTTGTCGGCCTTGCCCAGCGCCGCGGCCGAGCCGACGGCGTCGCGGAACGGGCCGTAGAAGGCGCTGGCGTACTTGGCGGCGTAGGCGAGGATGCGGGTGTGCACAAAACCTTCCTGCTCCAGCGCGGCGCGGATCGCGCCGATGCGCCCGTCCATCATGTCGCTGGGCGCGACCACGTCGGCGCCGGCGCGCGCGTGCGAGAGCGCCTGCTGCACCAGGGCCTCGACGGTGACGTCGTTGACCACGTAGCCGGCATCGTCGGTGATGCCGTCCTGCCCGTGCGAGGTGTAGGGATCGAGCGCGACGTCGGTGATCACGCCCAACTCGGGGAAGCGCGCCTTCAGCGCGCGCACCGCGCGCTGGCACAGGCCGTCCTCGTCCCAGGCGGCGGCCGCGTCGAGCGACTTGGCCTCCGGCGCGGTCACCGGGAACAGGGCGATGGCGGGGATGCGCAGCTCGCTGGCGGTCTCGGCCGCGCGCAGCAGTTCGTCGATCGACAGGCGCTCGACGCCGGGCATGGACGCCACGGCGGCGCGGCCTCCGGCCTCGTGCACGAACACGGGATAGATCAGGTCGTCCGCGGTCAGCACGGACTCGCGCATCAGCCGGCGCGAGAATTCGTCGCGGCGCATGCGGCGCGGGCGCAGGTAGGGGTAGCTCATGGCGACATGATACGCGCTGCCGCGCGGGCCCCGGCGGGACATTTCGTCCCAGGCGGTGAAAAAAACCGGCGCCCGAGGGCGCCGGCGGAGGGACGACGGTGGTGCCGGAGGCTCAGTTGCCCGGCTTGCTGTTCTGCGCCGCGCACTTGACCACGCTGGCGCGCTGGTAGGCGTTGATCAGCCCGAGCGATTGCAGCGCGTCCGCCTGCGTCTTCATGCAGTTCACGTACTGGCCGTGGTTGGCGCTGGTGGCGCGGCACAGCCGGTCGTGGGCGCGGATGTTGGCCCCGGAGATCAGCCCGCCGTCCTGCGACAGCGGCAGCGCCGTCTCGCAGCGGCCGATCCTGGCGTTGCCGGTGTTCACGCTCCAGCCCTCGTCGGCGAACAGGTCCAGCGTCAGGTCGACCATTACGTTGCTGGCCAGCGAGTCGTTGATCGCTGGTTCCATCAAGGCGTTGGGCGTGAGCGCCGTATCGAAGTGCGAGAAGGTCGAGCCGCCGGCGACGGTGGTCGGCGTGTACAGCTGCGCGCGGCCGGCGACGTCGGCGCCGGCCAGGCGTCCGGGCACCGGTCCGAGGGCGACGTTGACGGCGCCGCCGGCCAGCGCCGCGCGCACCGCGTTGGCGTCGGCGAGGTTCAGGCTGAGCGTCGGCACGTTGGCGGTGAGTGTGGGATCGTCGGCCATGCCCGGCGGCGTGCCCGGCGTGCTGGAGGTGGCGACGTTGCCGATGATCACCGCGATGGCGCCGGCGCTCTCGGCGTTGACCGCCTTCTTCTCGAAGCCGCAGGCCGGTGCCGGCGCCGGCGGGCCGCCGCGGTTGATGAAGGCGATCTTGCCGCTCAGGCTGCCCGTCGGCAGCGGATCGCAGGCGTCGGCGCTGTCGGGGCCGGCGCCGTCGTTGGCGAGCGCGAGCGCGCCGCTGAAGTTGGCCGGCGTCGCGGCCGGTCCGAACGAGGCGGTGCCGTAGCCGTAGTCGGCGGTGAGCGCGCCGCTGGCGCGCAGCAGGACGAGCTGGTCCAGCACCAGGGGCACGTTGCCGGTGACCTTGGCGCCGTCCCACACCGTGCGGCCGGGCGTGCGCAAGGCGGCCGCGCGGTCGGCGTTGCTCATCGCCGCGTCGTCGAAGCGCAGCGCCTTGAAGTTGTCGAAGGCGTTGTGGG
Organism: Luteimonas aquatica; assembly: GCF_022662575.1. Taxonomy (GTDB): domain Bacteria; phylum Pseudomonadota; class Gammaproteobacteria; order Xanthomonadales; family Xanthomonadaceae; genus Luteimonas; species Luteimonas aquatica. Next base: position 133,848 of record NZ_JALBFU010000005.1, read on the forward strand.
TGTAGACGTCGTTGACGCCGGGCGTGCCGACGCGCTCGCCGAGCACGCCGCTGGTGTAGCCGACGAAGCCGGAGAAGCCCAGGCCGTGTCCGATCTCGTGCATCACCACGTCGAGGAAGCTGATCCGGCCGGCCGGCGTGTTGCCGTCCAGGCCATAGTACCAGCCGCTGTTCTCCAGGCAGCCGGGGCTGCCGAGGTTGGCGTTGAAGCGGCTGTTGATCTCGATGTCGTCCGGCGCGGTGTAGGCGGGGTCGCCCAGCATGAGGTTGCTGCCGGCGATCGCGTCGGCCAGCGCGATGTGGTACCAGGCGCCGGCGACGGGGAAGTCGGGCGATTGCCAGATCCACCACGGGCCGGCCGAGCCGAGCGTGCCGCCGGTGGCGGTGCAGGCGAGCGGCTGGAAGCTGGCGCCGACGCGGATCTCGACATCGCTGCGCAGCGTCGATCCCCACAGGTCGGCGGCGAACTGGTAGGCGATCCTGCGCTGTTCGCCGACGGTGGTGCCGGGATTGCTGCCTTCCGGCGCGCGCGGCGTCGGATCGTTGAGGCCCTGGTTGGCCGGATCGAGATTCACCGGCGTGATGACGGCGGCCTGGGCCGCGCTGCCGCACAGGGCGGCGGCCACGAAGGTGGCGAGGAGATGGCGTTTCATTCGCTGATCTCCTGGCGGGCCTGCGTCGGAGGCAGGTGTGCGGAATGCTGCTCGTTCTCTGAATAGCGCAGCGCGCCGTCCGCACCGCGCTGCGCGGTGAGCTGGCTCATCGCCGAGGTCGGCACGCGCATCGAAACGCCGCCGCCGGCATGCTTGCGCAGTGTCGTCTGCGCTTCGCCCGCCGTGCGCGGCGCGCGCTCCCATTGCACGCTCGCGCGCGGCATCGCCGCGGCGCGTTCGGACAGGTCGCGCATTTCGGCGGCGGTGAGCGGACGCAGCTTGCGCGTCTTCGGATCGATGCCGACCACCACCTGGTCGGCGGCGGAAGAGGCCGATGCGGGCACGGCGGTCGCCGGGTCCGGCGCCGCCTGCGGCGGGGACGCGTGCGCGGAAAAGCCGGCGCCGCAGGCCAGCGTCAGGAATACGATTGCGGGTCTTGCCATCTTCATTGCACTCACTCCTCGAAACGAATGCGGTAGACGGTCTCTTCCGGCACCGCGCGCGGCGGTCCGGGCTCAGGAACACACAGGCAGGAAGCGCGGAATGGACGCGGCGGGGGAGTCTCCCTGTGCGGTCTAGTCTGCTACCGCGCTTCGGCCGGAAACAAGGACATTCCACACACGACCGATGTGCGAGCGCACAAACCCGGGCGCCGGCTGTCGGCGGCTTCGCAGGCGGGGGCAGATGCGCCACGGCCGCCTTGCGGCGGCCGTGGTTTCCCGTCTCGGCGAGGTGCCGCTAGAGGATGCCGCCGCCGAGGGTGAGGCGGACCAGCGCGATCAGGATGACCAGGCCGTTGAGCACCAGGCCGGTCTTGGCGCGTCCGCGCTTGCCGCTGGAGGTGAACAGCACGCCGATCGCGGCGATGATGGCGCCGACGGCGGCGAAGGGGATCAGGAACCAGTTCGCCCATCCGACCAGCGGAATCAGGGCGACGATCATCCACAGCATGGCGGCGATGCCCCAGAGCAGGCTGATCAGTCCCATCGACGGCTCTCCAGTCAGGCGGACGGCATTGCCCGCCCAGCCAAGGTGGGGAATCGGGCCGGCGCTATCAAGGTGCATGAAGTCACCCCCACCGCCGTCCCATGCGCCGGGCGGCCGGATCAGGCGTGGACGCCGTCGATCTCCACGGTCAGTTCGCGCCGGCAGATGGCCGCGTGCAGCAGCACGCGCGGCACGTCCGCGCCCAGGCGGCGGTCGAGCGCCTCGGCGATCCGCGGCAGGTCGTCCCGGTCGCGCACATAGACCTTCAGCCGCGATCCGGCGCCGAAGCGCGCCGGCAGCGACGGCATGCGCGCGCGCGCCGCGCCGATCAGGGCGTCGAAATTGGCGAAGGTCTCCTCCAGCTGCGCCATCAGCTCGCCCGGGTGCTGCGTGGCGTGCCCGACCACGCTGGCGGTGCCGGACAGCAGCAGCGGCATCGCGGCGCCGGCCGGCGGCAGCATGGCGCGCGCGAAGCTCGGCGACTGCGGGCCGTACTGGCGCGGGTAGTGGTAGGCGCTGACCTGGCGCGGATTCTCCAGCGGCGTGCCGGGCGCGCGCGCCGCCAGCCAGTACACCTGCACCACGCGCGCGCCGTCGCAGCGGCCGATCGCGGTGGCCGCGGGCAGGCTCGGCGCGTCGATCCGCCCCAGCCCGCGCGCGCGCCCCACGCAGAAGTTGCGATAGCGTTCGTCGTCGCCCTCGCCGAGGGTGATGGCGTCGATGTAGTTCCAGACGCGCAGCAGGTGCGGCAGCCCGCTGCCGCCGACGAAGGCCGACAGCCGCCCGTAGGCGTAGGCGGCGGCGGCCTCGACGTCGCCGTTCTCCTCGACCTCGATGACGCCGAACTGCAGCGCGCCGTCGCTCGCCCAGCGGATGTCGCCGTCGCGTCCGCGCTCGACCGGCGCGCCGGCATGCCACACCTCGAACGGCGCGCGGCCGTAGGGCTGCAGCGGAATGCGCAGGTAGCGCGGGTCCTCGTCGCCGGGCGCCTGCGGGCCGAAGCCGAGTACGGCGAGCACGTCGTCCTGCGCCAGCGCGGGCCCGGGCGCGTCGAGCTCGGCGTATTCCACGCGCAGCCGCGGCCGCGGCAGGCCGTGTTCGGGCAGGGAGGACAGCGGCCGGCTCACGGGTTGCCCGCCTGCAGAGTGTCGCCCTGGAACTTCTCGCGCGGCTGGCGCCGGCGGCGCCACCAGTTGCGCAGCGCGCGCGGCAGCATGCCCAGCGCGGTCATGGCGTAGAAGAAGCGGAACATGCGCAGGCGGCGGCGGATGGCCGGCGTGTCGAACACGTCCCCGGCCAGCATGCCGATCACGGCCTGCTCGATCTGGAAGTAGTTGCGCGGGTTGGCGAACATGTAGCGCATTGTCGGCGAGGTGAAGCGGTAGATGAACCACTTGAATTCGTTGATGCCGGCATCGAGGTGGCGCTGCAGCGCCCGCTGCAGCTCGCGCTCGCGCGCCGGCTCGCGCAGCGCGGCATCGACCATCGCCGCCGTGCGCTCGGCGCCGTGCATGCCCAGATAGACGCCCGAGGAGAACATCGGATCGACGAAGGCGTAGGCGTCGCCGACCAGCACCCAGTTGCGGCCGCTCATGCGCGAGCACTCGTAGGCGTAGTTGCCGGTGACGTGCACCTCGCCCACGCGCTCGGCGCCCTGCATGCGCTCGGCCACGTCCGGCTCCAGCGCCAGCGTGCGCATCAGGAAGCCTTCGGTATCGCCCTTGCGGGTCTTCATGTAGTCCGGGTAGCAGACCGCGCCCACGCTCATCACCCCGTCCGGCAGCGGGATCAGCCACATCCAGCCGTGGTCGTGGCGATAGATGCTGATGTTGCCCACGTCCTCGCCCTGGCGCCGCGCCACGCCGCGGAAATGGCTGAACACCGCCGCCGACTGGTGCCGCGCGTTCTTGTGCTTGAGCTTGAACTTGTTGCCGAGCACGGTGTCGCGGCCGCTGGCGTCGATCAGGTAGCGCGGGCGCAGCACCTGTTCGCCGGTGCCGGGGGGCGCGTCGGTCGGGCGCGCGTACACCACCGGCTTGCCGTCGGCGTCGAAGTCCACGCGCTCGACCTTGACGCCTTCGCGCGCGTCCACGCCGTGCTCGCGCGCATGCTCGAACAGCACCCGGTCGAAGTCCTGGCGCCGCACCTGGAAGGCGTGCGGAAACTTCATGTCGTAGGCGCGATCGAAGGCGAAGGTGTTGTAGCCGCCGTGGCCGTCGTCCTTGGGGAAGTCGGCGCCGCGCTTGTGCACGCCGATCGCCGCGATCTTCTCGAAGGCGCCCAGGCGCTGCAGGATCGGCATGTTCATCGGCAGCAGCGATTCGCCGATGTGGAAGCGCGGATGGCGCGCCTTTTCCAGCTGGGTCACCCGCCAGCCCCGGCGGGCGAGCAGGGTGGAGACCGTGCTGCCGGCCGGGCCGCCGCCAATCACCAGCACGTCTGGCGTGGCCGGCGGGGACGGGACGGGGGCGGCGGAAGCGTCCGGGGTGGGGCGGTGCGCGATCATCTGTTCCTGAATGCGGGTCTGCGGCCGCCCTGGATCCGGCGGGCGGCCGCTCGCGGCGGACGGCACCGGGCTTGCGGGCGCCGGGGCGCCGCGTCGAAACGGCACCCCGCCGCCGGCGAGGGCGACAGGCGCGCATGATAGCCGCTGGCTCTCTGAACGGCCTCTATGGCCTGACCGCGCCGGACAAGGCCGGCCGGGGTTGCAGACCGGCGCGCGATGCTGGATCGTGGCGCCCCTTCGCACCGAACCCCTCCGGACGCCATGCCCGCGCAAACCGACGCCGAACGCGAACTCGCCGAACTCCTGGTCGACAGCCTCAACCTGGAAGACGTGCAGCCGGCCGAGATCGACCCGGAAGCGCCGCTGTTCAACGCCGGGCTCGGCCTGGACTCGATCGACGCGCTGGAGCTGGCGCTGGCGATCAGCAAGCACTACGGCTTCCAGCTGCGTTCGGACAACGACGAGAACCGCCGCATCTTCGCTTCGCTGCGCGCCCTGTCCGCGCATATCGAGCAGAACAAAGCGGCCGGCTGAGCGTGGCCGGCGACGCGCGCTCGGCCGTCTTCCTCGCACAGATCCTGCTGGCGCTGGCCTATACGCTGCTGGCGCACCTGGCCAGCGCCTACGGCGACGCCCGCTTCGGCGTGGCCGCGCTGGTCGCGCTGTGGCTGATGCTGCTGCTGCAGCCGCTGGCCAAGGGGCGGATGCGCGCCTGGGGCCTGCTGGTCCTGCTGCTGCTGGGCACGGCCTGGCTGGCGCGCGCCGGGCTCACCGAAGTGCCGCTGCTGCTGGTGCCGGTGGCCTTCGTGGCGATGATCTCCGCCTGGTTCGCGCGCAGCCTGCGCCCGGGGCGGGTGCCGCTGATCACGCGGATCGTGGCGGCGCTGGACGGCACCACGCCGCCGCAGCTGGCGCCGGCGCTGGGCGACTACGCTCGCGGCCTGACTCGCGCCTGGGCCTGGGCGCTGGCGGCGCTGGCGGCGTTCAACCTGCTGCTGGCGCTGATCGCGGTGCCGGACGGGCTGGTGGCGCGCCTGGGCGGGCATCCGCCGCTGGCAATCAGCGCCGCGCAATGGTCCTGGCTGGCCAACATCGGCACCTACGGGGTGCTCGGCGGTTTCTTCGCCATCGAATACCAGGTGCGCAAGCGGCGCTTCCCGGGGCGCTACCACAGCTTCGCCGATTTCCTGCGCCGCATGGCCGGGCTGGGGCCGGCGTTCTGGAAGGATTTCCTGCGCTAGCGCCGCCGCGGCGTATGCGATCCAGGCGATGGACATGCCCGACTCTCCCGCGCGCGAACGCGATTGGACCGCGCTGCCCTGGGCGCTGGGCAATGCCGCGCAGTTCGCCTTCACCCTGGCCTGGACCGCGGGCGGGATCTGCCTGGCGCTGACGCTGTACGCCCTGCTGCGCGATCGCGGCCTGCCGCTGCGCATGGCCTCGCGCTGCTGGGCGCCGGGACTGCTCCGGGGCGCCGGCGCGCGGCTGCGGGTGGAGGGCCTGGAGCGGGTGGACTGGACGCGCCCGTGCATCCTGGTCGCCAACCACCAGTCCACGATCGACATCTGCGCGCTGTTCCGCGCGGTGCCGGTGCCGCTGCGCTTCGTGCTCAAGCAGGAGATGGCGCGCGTGCCCTTGGTGGGCCGATACGCCCGGGCGATGGGCATGGTGTTCGTGGAGCGCGGCGAGCGCCGCGCCGCGCGCGGCTTCCTGCGCCAGGTCGACGCGCTGCTGCGCGAGGGCGCCAGCCTGTGCGTGTTTCCGGAGGGCACGCGCAGCCGCGACGGCGCGCTGGCGCCGTTCAAGGGCGGCGCGTTCCAGGCCGCGATCGACGCCGGCGCGCAGCTGGTGCCGGTGGCGCTGCACGGCTCGGGCGCGGTCTTGCCGCCGGACGGCGGTTTCCGCGTACGCCCGGGCACGATCCGGGTGCGCTTCGGCGCGCCGTTGGCCGCTTGCGGGCCGCAAGGGCCGCTGGATCGCCAGGAACTGGCCGCGCGTGCCTATCATGCGGTCCTGGACCTGCTGCAGGAGCGCCGCACCGCGGCCTGAACGTTGGATTTTCTCATCGCCCCGGACCATCCCTGCCTGCCCGGGCATTTTCCGGGGCGGCCGATCGTGCCCGGCGTGGTGGTGCTGGACCGCGTGCTGGCCGCGATCGAGGCCAGCCACGGCCCGCTCGGACCGGTGCGGCTGCCGCAGGTGAAGTTCGCCCAGCCGTTGCTGCCCGGCCAGCCGGCGCGCGTGGAGATCGAGGGGCAGGCGCCGCGCTGGCGTTTCCGCGTGCTGCGTCAGGACGCGTCCCGGAGCGTGCTGCTGGCCAGCGGCGAGGTGGCATTGCCGTGAGCAACGCCTGGAAGCAGCGGCGCGAGGGCGGCGGCCGGTTCGCGCTGTGGCTGATCCGTTCGATCGGCCGCCATGGCGGGCGCGGCCTGGCGCGGCTGTGCCTGTATCCGATCACCGCGTACTTCCTGCTGCGCCGCGGGGCGGAGCGGCGCGATTCGCGCGACTACCTCTCGCGCGTGTTCGGGCGCCGCGCGGGGCTGCGGGAAGTGGCCCGGCATATCCATACCTTCGCCTGCACCATCCTCGACCGCGTGTTCCTGCTCGGCGAGGACCTGCGCCGCTTCGATGTCCGGGTGCAGGGCGTGGAGGGGTTGGAGGCGCAACTGGCCCAGGGGCGCGGCGTGCTGCTGTTCGGCTCGCACCTGGGCAGTTTCGAGGCGCTGCGCGCGCTGGCGCGGCGGCGCCCCGACGTGAAGATCCGCATCGTGCTCGACAAGGCCCACAACCCGGCGATGACGCAGCTGCTGGACGCGCTCAATCCGGAGATCGCCGCCGGCGTGATCGACGCCAGCCAGGGCGGCCCCAGCCTGATGCTGGCGATCAAGCAGGCCGCCGACGAAGGCGCGCTCGTTTCGCTGCTGGTCGACCGCACCCACCCGGGCGCGCCGGTGCAGGCGGCGCAGTTCCTCGGCGCGCCGGCCGAGTTCCCCGTCTCGCCCTGGCTGGTCGCCTCGGTGCTCAAGCTGCCGATCTCGCTCGGCTTCGGCCTGTACCGCGGCGGCAACCGCTACGACCTGCTCTTCGAATCCTTCAGCGACGCCGGCATCGACCTGCCGCGCCGCGGCCGCAGCGTGCTGCTCGCCTCGCTCGTTCAGCGATACGCCTCGCGTTTGGAGCATCATGCGCGCCGTGCGCCGTACAACTGGTTCAACTTCTATGACTTCTGGAATCTGCATGAAGACGCGACGGACGCCGCCGCGCCGCTGGCCGCTGGCGCTGATGCTGACGCTGCTGGCCGCCGCGACGCCGCTGTGCGCCGCGCCGCGGGGTGAGCAGGCGCCGCCCGCGCCCGCGAGCGACCCCGGCTCGCCGGTCGACAGCGACTGGATCCTGCGCACGCTGGCGCGGCCGGCGCCGATGCGCGCCAACTTCGTCGAGTTCCGCGATTCGCCGCTGCTCAAGGCGCCGCTGCGCGTGTCGGGCGAGTACCAGCGCCCGGACGCGGAGACGATGGTGCGCGAGGTGCGCGTGCCGTACCTGGAAACCACCACCATCAGGACCGGGAAATCCGGCGACGGCGAGGTCACCATCGCCCGCGCCGGGCGCAGTCCGCGCAAGTTCTCGCTCGCGCGCGCGCCGGAGATCGCCGGCCTGCCGGCCAGCTTCGGCGCGATGCTCTCCGGCGACCATGCCCTGCTCGAACGCAACTACCGCGTCCAGGTCGAGGGCACGCGGCGGCGCTGGTCGATGACCCTGGTGCCCAGGCAGCAGGCCCTGGCCAGCAAGCTGCGCGAGATCAACCTCTACGGCCGCGGCGTGGAACTGCGCTGCATCGAGACGCAGCTCGCCAAGGGCAAGACCGTGCACCGCACCCTGCTGGCCGGCGCCGCGCGCGAGGCCGATGGGCTGAGCACCGGTCCCGCGCTCGCCAACCTGTGCCACGGCGAAGCGCAGTGACGCCTGCCGCCGGTCGACCCGGGCCGGCGGCGTGAGTCCGCGACGGCGCATCGCGCTGGCGCTGCTGTGGCTGGCGCTGCTCGGCCTGGCGGCCTGGGCGATCGCGCCGCGCTTGCAGCTCAGCGGCGACCTGCGCAAGTTCATGCCCGAGGCGCGCACGGCCGAGCAGAAGCTGCTGCTGGACGAACTGGGCGAGGGGCCGGGCTCGCGCCTGCTGTTGATCGCATTGTCGGGCGGCGATGCGCCAACGCTGGCGGCGCAGTCGCAGGCGTTGCGGGCATCGCTGGCCCGCGACCGCCGTTTCGTGCTGGCCGCCAACGGCGAGGAGGCGGGCCTGGACGCGGTGCCCGAACGCCTGCGCCCCTATCGTTACCTGCTCTCGGCGGCGCTGGACGTGCAGCGTCTGGACGCGGCCTACCTGCGCGAGGAGCTCGACCAGCGCGTGCAGGACCTCGGCTCGCCGGTCGGCGGCATGGTCGAACCGCTGCTGCCCGCCGACCCGACCCTGGAAACCCTCAAGATCGCCGAGGCCCTGCAGCCGCCGAACGCGCCGCAGCGATTGCACGGCGTCTGGTTCGATCGCGCCGGCAAGCGCGCCCTGCTGCTGGCGCAGACGCAGGCGGCCGGCTTCGACCCGACCGGCCAGCAGCTGGCGGTCGATGCGATCCGCGCCGCCTTCGCCAAGGCGCGCGGCGCCACGTCCACGGCGATGACGCTCAGCGGGCCCGGCGCGTTCTCGGTGGAGATCGGCGGCCGCACGCAGGCCGAGGCGCAATGGATCGGCAGCTTCGACACCGTCGGCCTGATCGTGCTGCTGATCCTGGCCTACCGCAGCTGGAAGATCCCGGTGCTCGGCGTGCTGCCGCTGGCCAGCGCGGGACTGGCGGGGCTGGCCGCGGTGGCCCTGCTGTTCGACGGCGTGCACGGCATCACCGTGGCCTTCGGCTTCACGCTGATCGGCGTGGTGCAGGACTATCCGATCCACCTGTTCAGCCATCAGCGCCCGGGGGAATCGCCGCTGCACAACGCGCGCGCGCTCTGGCCCACGCTCGCCACCGGCGTGGTCTCCACCTGCATCGCCTACCTGACCTTCTTCTTCGCCGGCGTCGACGGCCTGAGCCAGCTGGCCGCCTTCACCATCGCCGGCCTGGCGACCGCCGCGCTGACCACGCGCTTCCTGCTGCCGCACCTGATCGATCCGGCGCCACGCGACCTGGCCGATTCGCGGCGCCTGGCCGTGTTGTGGGCGTGGATCGAGCGCGCGCCGCGGCCGCGCTGGTCGCTGGCGCCGTTCGCGGCCCTCGCGGTGGCGGCGATCGCGCTGGCGCCGGGCGCGTTCTGGCAGAACGACCTGGCCAAGCTCACCCCGGTGCCGCCGGACGCGCTCGCCCGCGACGCCGACCTGCGCGCCGAGCTGGGCGCGCCGGACGTGCGCTACGTGCTGACCGTGCGCGGCGACGATGCCGAGGCCGCGCTGGCGGCCAGCGAGCGCCTGCGCCCGGCGCTCGATCGCCTGGTCGCGGACAAGGCCCTGTCCGGCTACGACATGGCCGCGCGCCTGCTGCCCAGCGCCGCGCTGCAGCGCGCCCGCCAGCAGCGGCTGCCGGACCCGGCCGCCCTGCGCAGCGCGCTCGCCGCCGCGCTGGCCGACAGCCCGTTCCGTGCCGACGCCTTCGAACCGTTCGCCGCCGACGTGGAAGCCGCGCGCCGCGCGCCGCCGCTGCAGCGCCGCGACCTGGCCGGCACGCCGCTGGCGGCCTCGGTGTCCGGCCTGCTGATCGAGGGCGGCGGCCATGCCACCGCCCTGGTCTCGCTGAGCGGGCTGCGCGACCTGCCGGCGCTCGAGCGCGCGGCGGCGGCGCACGGCGCGCAGCTGCTCGACATGAAGGCGGCCTCCGAATCGCTGGTCGCCGCCTACCGTGGCCGCGTGCTGGCCGCGCTCGGCGTGGCCGCGCTGCTGCTCGCCGCGGCGGTATGGGTCGCGCTGCGCGCGCCGCGCCGCGTGCTGCGCGTGCTGCTGCCGATGGCGCTGACCACGCTGGCCATCCTGGCCGTGCTGCGGCTGTGCGGCGTCGAGCTGACCCTGTTCCACCTGGTCGCGCTGATCCTCGCCGCCGGCCTCGGCCTCGACTACGCCCTGTTCTTCGACCACGCCGGCGAGGATCGCGCCGACCAGCTGCGCACCCTGCACGCGCTGATCGTCTGCAGCCTGACCACGCTGCTGGTGTTCGCGATGCTGGCGCTGTCCTCGATCCCGGTGCTGCGCGCCATCGGCACCACGGTGGCCCTCGGCGTGTTCGGCAACTTCGTGCTGGCGCTGCTCGTCTCGCGCCAGCCCGCCCGGCGGGACGCGGGAGCGGCGCGTTGATCCTGGCGCGCGAAGCCATCCAGGCGCTGATCCCGCACCAGGGCGCGATGTGCCTCTGGGACGAGGTGATGGCCTGGGACGCGGCGAGCATCCGCCTGCGCGCGCACGGCCATCGCGATCCCGCCCATCCGCTGCGTTCGGACGGCCGCCTGCGCGCCGTGCACCTGTGCGAGTACGGCGCCCAGGCCATGGCGGTGCATGGCGGACTGCGCGCGGACGCGCCCGCGCGCCAGGGCCTGCTGGTGGCGCTGCGCGAGGTGCGCCTGCACGTGGCGCGCGCGGACGACCTGCCCGGCGCGCTGGAGGGCGAGGCCGACGTGCTGGCCGATGCCGGCCACAGCCAGCAGTACGCCTTCCGCATCGTGCATGCCGGTGCGCTGCTGGCCGAGGGACGCGCCGCGGTGATGTTCCGCGACGGCCTCGCCGCGCCGACGGATGCGGGATGATAATTCCGCCATGACTTCCGATTCCTCCCCACGGCGCGCCCTGGTCACCGGCGGCAGCGGCGACCTCGGCGGCGCGATCTGCCGGCGCCTGGCCGCCGACGGCCTGCACGTGATCGTGCACGCCCACGCCAACCTGGCGCGCGCCGAGGCGCTCGCCGACGAGATCCGCGCCGGGGGCGGCGCGGCCTCCGCGGTCGCCTTCGACGTCGCCGACGGCGAGGCCGCGCGCCGGGCCGTCGAAGCCCTGCTCGCCGACGGGCCGGTGCAGGTGCTGGTCAACAACGCCGGCATCCATGACGACGCGCCCATGGCCGGCATGAACGCCGCGCAATGGACGCGCGTGATCGACGTGTCGCTGCACGGCTTCTTCCACGTCACCCAGCCGCTGCTGCTGCCGATGGCGCGCACCCGCTGGGGCCGCATCGTCAGCGTCTCCAGCGTCTCGGCGGTGCTCGGCAACCGCGGCCAGAGCAACTACGCCGCCGCCAAGGCCGCGCTGCACGGCGCCTCGAAATCGCTGGCGCGCGAGATGGCCAGCCGCGGCATCACCGTGAACGTGGTCGCGCCCGGCGTGATCGCCGGGCAGATGTCCGAAGCCGCGTTCCCGCCGGAGGCGATCAGGCAGATGGTGCCGGCCGGACGCGCCGGCACGCCCGAGGAGGTGGCGGCGCTGGTCGCCTTCCTGTGCTCGGCGCAGGCCGGCTACGTCAACGGCCAGGTGATCGGCGTCAACGGCGGCATGGCCTGAACGGCATCGGCGCCGGCCGCGCGCCGCGCCTGGTCATTCAGCCCCGGTGCGCCCGGCTGGCGTAGCATCGTCCCCGTTCAGCCTGGACAGGGGAGTCGACTATGTTCCGCACGGCATTGCGCCGATCCATCGTTGCGTTGCTCGCCCTCGGCCTGGCCGCCTGCGCCAGTTCGGCGCTGGTCACCGGCCGGCCGCGCCCGCCCATCGATCCGGCGCAGGTGCAGGTGTATTTCTCGCCGCCGCCCGGGCAGTACGAGGAGATCGCCATGCTCGAAAGCAAGAGCGGCGCCTTCACCTACGGCGAGCAGAACAAGATGGATTCGGTGGTCGGCAAGCTGCGCAAGGAAGCCGCCAAGCTCGGCGCCAACGGCGTGCTGTTCCGCGGCACCGCCGACGGCTACGGCGGTGGCGGCGTCAGCGTCGGCGGTGGCGGCGGCCGCATCGGCGGGCATGGCTACGGCGGCGCCGGTGTCGGCATCGACATCACCCCGCGGCAGAAATTCGCGCGCGGCATCGCCATCTACGTCGCCAACCCGCCGCCGCCGAGCGCGCCGCCCGCGCGCTGAGCGCGCGCAGCCTGCCATGGCGACGCAGAAGACCATGCCCGGTGCCGCCTCGGTCTCGGCGTTCATCGCCGCCATCGCCGATCCCGGCAGGCGCGCCGACGCCGAGGCGGTCGCGGCGATGATGCGCGAGGCCACCGGCTGCGCGCCGAAGCTGTGGGGCTCGGGCATCGTCGGCTTCGACCAGTACCACTACAGGTACGAGAACGGCCGCGAGGGCGACTGGCCGGTGGTCGGCTTCGCCCCGCGCAAGCAGGCGCTCGCGCTCTATCTCGCCTCCGACCTCGCGCCCTACGAGCCGCTGCTGCAGAAGCTGGGCAAGCACAGCACCGGCAAGGGCTGCCTGTACGTCAAACGCCTGGCGGACATCGATACGGCGACGCTGAAAACCTTGATCGGCACTGCCGTCGCGGCGATCCGCAAGCAATACCCGGCTGACGCCTAGCCGCGCCGCGGCTGCTGCGTTGCGGTCGGGAGCGTCTGGCCGCCGTCCTCGTCGAAATCGTCGATGCGCGGCGGGCGCGCGCGGGTCCGGCGGTATTCCCGCAGCAGGTCGCCGCGATCGAGGATCTGCGCGGCGACGTGGGAGACGATCTTCCACAGGTCGCGCACCAGGCGGAAATGGCTCTTGCGGAAGGCGTCCGGCGCGTGCGCGCTGGCATAGCGCGTGTCGATCGGCAGCGCGACGATGCCGGCGCCGGCGCGCCGCGCGGCCGAGATGAGCAGTTGCGCCTCGAACACGAAGCCCTCGCCCGGCACGTCGTCCAGGGTGTAGACCGTGCGCGGGTAGAGGCGTTGTCCGCTCTGGCTGTCGACGATGCGGAAACCGCAGCCCCAGCCCACGCCCCAGTCGCCGAACTCGTTGCCGATGCGCCGGTACAGCGGTTGCGCGGCGCGCTTGCGCAGGCGCGCGCCGATGATCACGCAAGCCGGGTGGCGGTTGGCGGCGGCGAGCAGGCGCGGGATGTCGGCGGCGCTGTGCTGGCCGTCGCCGTCCATGGTCAGCACGCCCTCGGCGCCGCGGCGCCCGGCCTCGGCGAAACCGGCGCGCAGCGCGGCGCCCTTGCCGCGGCGCTGCGCATGCCGCACCAGCACGGCCGGCAGGTCGGCGATGCGATCGGCGGTGCCGTCGTCGGAGCCGTCGTCGACCACGATCACCAGGTCGCATTGCGCCAGCGCGCCCTGCACCACCTCGCGGATGCGCAGCGATTCGTTGAGCGCCGGGATCACCACGGCGACGTTGCCTCTGTGCAATGCGGGCAAGGCGGGTTCAGCCATGGGCGATTTCCACGCGCAGCACGCGGCCCGGGCCGGCCTTCAGCGGGACCACGTCGTCGCCGCCGGCCAGCGCGTCGAACAGCGGCAGCATCGGCGCCATGGCGTTGCCGGCGCCCAGGCGCGCCAGTGCGCCGGCAGGCGCCGCGGGCGGCTCGCCGTCGACGAGGGTGGCGCGCAGGGTGGCGATCGCGCGCGCGTCCGGCCGGTCGGGATCGCGCCGCGACAGCACCAGCGCGCCGCCGAGCACGCCCTCGCTCCGCGTGACCGTGCCCAGCGGACCGCTGGCGGCGGTGTCGTAGGCGGCCAGCAGGATCGCCTCGGCGCCGTCGTGCAGTTGCGCCAGCGCCTCGAGCAGGCCTTGCGCGAAGCTGGCGTCGAGCGCGCTGATCGCGGTGGTCGCCAGGCGGCAGCCGTTGCCGATGGTCCAGTAGCCGGCGGCGGCATTGTGCACGGAGTTGTGGAAGCGGGTCGGCGACATCGCGCGCGGCTCGCCGGCGAGCGTGGCGCAGATGTAGTCGGTGATGGCCATGTCGCCGTGGGTGGAGGCGAACACCGAGGGCAGCGTGGCCGGGTCGCGGCCGGCGTGCCGGCACGCGTCGGCCGCCACTTGCAGCGCGATGCTCACCGATTCGGAAGCGCGCCTGCGTTCGTTGGGCGGCAGCAGCTCGGGCGAGGGCTTGCGCGGCGCGTCGGCCGCGAGGGCGCCGCCGCCGACGTAGTCGCGCGCGGCCTGCCAGGACGGCAGCCCCGGCGCCCAGAAGCCGACGCCCTCGACCACGCAGAACAACGAACTCACGCCGCCTTCCCGAACACCAGCGAGCAGTTGTTGCCGCCGAAGCCGAAGGAGTTGTTCATGGCATAGGCGATCGCGCGCGCGTCGTTCTCCAGGCGCACCTGCGCCCCGCAGGCGGCATCGGGCCGCGTGCTGTTGAGCATGCCGGGCAGCAGGCCGTCCTCCAGGGCGATCAGCGCGAACGCCGATTCGACGATGCCCGCCGCGCCCAGCGTGTGCCCGGTCCAGCCCTTGGTGGAACTGGCGTGCACGCTGCCCGGGAACAGCGCGTCCACGGCGCGCGCCTCCACCGCGTCGTTGGCCGGGGTGGCGGTGCCGTGCAGGTTGAGGTAGCCGATCTCGTCCGCCGCGACGCCGGCGCGCGCCAGCGCCTCGCGCATCGCCGCCAGCACGCCGACGCCCTCGGGATGCGGCGAGGACATGTGGTGGGCGTCGCTGGATTCGCCGTAGCCGCACAGCCGCAGCGCCGCCTCGCCCCCGTCGTCGCGCTCGAGCAGGGCGAAGCCGCCGGCCTCGCCGAGCGAGAGGCCGTCGCGCTCGGCATCGAAGGGACGGCACGGCTGCGAGGACACCAGGCCCAGCGAATTGAAGCCGAACAGGATGCTGCCGCACAGGGTGTCGACGCCGCCGACCAGGGCCGCGTCGACGACGCCGGCGCGGATCAGGCGCGCGGCCTGGGCGAAGACCTTGGCGCTGGAGGAGCAGGCCGTGGCCACGGTGATGCAGGGCCCGCGCAGGCCGGTGGCGTGTTGCACGAAGTCGCCGAGCGAGTGCGGGGTGTGCACGATCGGCCGGGCGAGGTCGTCGGGAAAGCGTTCCTGGGCCGTCAGCCGGGTATAGGCCTCCTCGGTGGCGCCGATGCTGGCCGTGGAAGTGCCCAGCACCACCGCCACGCGCGCGGCGCCGTGACGCTCGCGCAGCGCGGCCACCGCCTCGAGCAGGCCGTCCTGCTGCAGCGCCAGCCAGGCCAGGCGGTTGTTGCGGCATTCCCAGCGGGCGAACTCGGCCGGCAGGGCCGCGGTCTCCAGGCCATCGACGCGGCCGATCCAGCAATCCAGGCGCTCGCGCGCGGTGGCGCCTTCGCCGAAGTCGTTAGGCCGCAGGCCGCCGCGTCGCTCGCGCAGCGCCAGCGCCTGGGCCGCGCGTCCGCGTCCGAGCGCGGTCGTGGCCGTATAGGCCCGGACCGCCAGCACCGGGGGCGGATGCGACGATTGCGATGACGGCACCAGGACACCTTTTTCCGGAAAGGGCCGCGAGTATAGCGGCGGCTCGCTAGCGCGGGCCTGAGCGCAGCAGGGCATGCTGCAGCGCAGCATCGCGTGCGGGCGGGACCGTGCGACGGCCTCCCCCGAGCAACCTATTCGCGAATCAGGCCCTTGGCGCCCTTGAGCGCCCGGTAGCGCTCCAGCGTCTGTTCCAGGTCGCTGCCCAGCAGCGCGCGGTCGGCGGTCTGGTGGTGCAGGGTCTCCTGCAGGCGCAGCAGGTCGGCGTGCTGGCGCAGGATCTTCTCGGTCAGCGGCTTGCCGACCGGCTTGGACTGCAGCTCCAGGTCGGCCGCCTGGCGCAGCAGGCCGAGCAGGCTCTGGCGCAGGTTGAGCACCGCCAGGCGCGAGCCCTTGAGGGATTCGTCGAGCAGCACGATGCGGTCGCCGTAGGCGCGGCGCAGATCGGCCTCGCTGGCGTAGGACTCGGCCATCGCCAGATCGCGCCGCTTGGCGGCGGCCTCGTCCTCGGCGGCGAGCCTGGCCTGCTTCTCGGCGATGGCGGCGGCGGCGCGCTCCTCTTCGGTCTGCGTGCGCTGCAGCGTCTTGACGGTCTTGCCGCTGGCGTTGAGTTCGGTGCGCGCGCGGTCGGTGGCCTCCGGCGGCAGCGTGTCGCCGCAGACGCGGTGGCCGTTCTCGTCCCAGCAATAGAGCTTCTTCGCCGCGCCGCTCGCGGCGGGCTTCTTCTGCGCGTGCGTTGCGGCGGGCAGCAGCCACAGCGCGCCGGCCAGGCATGCGATCGCCGCTTTGATCGGCACTGCGTTCATCGATGCCGCCCCCCGGCCGGCGAGATTACGACGAAACCCGGCTTCCGTAGCGCGCGCGATAGGCGAGCAGACGGTCGCGTTCGCCGGCCAGTGTGGTGGTTTCGCCGGCGAACGCAAGCAGATCGGACAGAGTTGCGATGGCGATCACGGGAACCTGCTGTTCGGCGGCGACGGTCTGCGCGGCCGAGCGATCGTCCTGTTCGGAGACGCGCTCCTGGCGGTCGAGGGCGATGGCGATGGCCGCGGGCGTGCCGCCGCCGTCGCGGATCAGCGCCAGCGCCTCGCGGATCGCGGTGCCGGCGGTGATCACGTCGTCGACGATCAGCACGCGCCGGCCGGCCAGCGGCGCGCCGATCAGCGTGCCGCCCTCGCCGTGGGTCTTGGCCTCCTTGCGGTTGAAGGCCAGCGGCAGGTCGCGGCCGCGGCGCGCGTACTCGCAGGCCAGCGCCGCGGCGAGCGGGATGCCCTTGTAGGCCGGGCCGAACAGCAGGTCGAACTGCGCACCGGCGGCCTCGATGGCATCGGCGTAGCAGGCCGCCAGCGTGGCCAGCGCCTGGCCCGAATCGAAGCGGCCGGCGTTGAAGAAATAGGGGCTGGTGCGGCCGGACTTGAGCGTGAACTCGCCAAAGCGCAATGCTTCGGCGTGCAGGGCCAGCTGCAGGAAGCGGGTGCGGTGGTCGGACATGCGGAAGGAATCCTGGGGCGGGGGACGAGGATTTTGGTTCAGGCGGCGTGCTCGGGCGCGCGCCTGTTCAGCGCGCGCACCATCAGGTGTTGCGGCCCGGCCCGGCCGCCGAAGTACAGCTCGCCGGTATCCACGAAGCCGGCCTTGCGGTAGGCGCGGATGGCGCCGAGGTTGCGGCAGTTCACGTTCAGGGCGAGCAGCAGGCGTTCGGGATGGCGCCGTTCGATGTCGGCGCAGCAGGCATTGACCGCGCGCGTGCCCAGGCCGCGGCCCTGCCAGTCGCGGTCGAGCATGAAGGCGCGCAGGCCGACGCCGGCGCGGCCGAGCGGATTCCAGGAGACGATGGTCGAGACGTAGTCGAGCCGGTAGAAGCCGACCACGGCCTCGCCGACCAGGATCGCCATGGCGTCGCTGTTGGGGTCGGCCTCGGCCTCGGCGAGATTGAAGGCGACATCGCCGACGAACGGGTACTGGTCGGCCGCCACGCGCAGGCCGCGCACCGCCTCGGCGAGCGCAGGCGTGACGCGGGCAACGTGCAGGTCGGGGACGGCGATCATGGCGGGCATGATAGAGAGCCTTTGCCCGGCCGGCGAGGCAAAGCATCGTCGAGATCGACGCTGCACGAGCGCGCTGGCGTTTCGTCCGCAGGTCCATCGCGTGCGGCCCGGAGGCGGATTCGCCCGCTCCCGGGCCGCCTTGGCGCGCTACTTGATGCCCAGATAGACCACGACTTCGGTATTCCCGGTGGGCGGGACCGGCGCCCGCGGCGCGCAGCTGCCGTTGCCGTAGACGTAGGTGAGCGTCCCGTTCTCCTTGGCCGAAAGCGCGGCGTCGAACAGCGCCTTTCCGGTGGCCGTGGACAGATCGATGGAGTAGATCATCTGGTTGTTCTCGTGCGGACAGCTGCTCGGGAATCCCGGCTGGAAGGCGCCATTGCTCAGGATGATGTGCGCCATGCCGTTCGAGGTGCTGGGAATGATCTGCGTGACGTATCCCTGGTACGAGCCGGCATGGGCCATCGTCGAGGCCAGGCACAGGCAGGCGATAACGGAGAGTTTCTTGAGGTGCTTCATAAGTTGTCCTTGTCCTTGGTCGGTTGAATGAGGCGGGCGACAGAAATGCTTTCGATCGCCCGCTTTCTCTATCGAAAATGCATGCCGGGACCCTTCATGCTCGAGCACGCGCGCATGTGTTCACGCTGTCATCACGACCGCGCATCTACATGACGCGCGCTCATGCGTCGTCGATGGTCCTGATCGCCATAGCACGCGCGCGAGATTCCGGTATTTCCGCAGCGATCGCGGGCCGCCGGCGTCATTGCATGCACAGGAGCCTGGCGAGAAGAACGAGGGGCTCTTGCGCCGCGTCGACCCTCCATGCTGGCCGTCTGTGCTTGCTCGGTCGGCGCGGGTCCGGGCATCGCTCGAGGTGCCGCCCGGCTGGACGACTGCCCGGTGCGGCAGGCAGGAGGACTCGGCGGTCGCCGCCGATGGCTGTCTGCAGTCCCTCGGGTTCGTGCAGAATGTGTGATCCGGCGGGCGGCGATGGCGCGCGGCCCGGAAGACGGCCATCGACACGAAAAGGTAGCAAGATGCGCATCATGAGCTTCAACGCCAACGGCCTGCGTTCGGCCGCCAGCAAAGGCTTCTTCGACTGGTTCGCGCAGCACAAGACCGACGTGCTGTGCGTGCAGGAGACCAAGGCGCAGGAGCACCAGCTCGCCGGTCCCGCCTTCCTGCCCAAGGGCTACAAGGCCTGGTTCAAGGATGCGATCACCAAGAAGGGCTACAGCGGCGTGGCCATCTACAGCAAGCGCGAGCCGGACGAGGTGCGCACCGCGCTCGGCTGGGCGCCGTTCGACGACGAGGGGCGCTACCTGGAGGCGCGCTTCGGCAACCTGAGCGTGGTGTCGTTCTACATCCCGTCCGGCTCCTCGGGCGAATTGCGCCAGGGCTTCAAGTACGAAGTGATGGAGTGGCTCAAGCCGGTCCTGGACGAGTGGCTGGCCAGCGGCCGCGACTACGTGCTGTGCGGCGACTGGAACATCGTGCGCGCCAGGAACGACATCAAGAACTGGGCCTCCAACCAGAAGAACTCCGGCTGCCTGCCGGTCGAGCGCGCCTGGCTCAACGGCATGATCGCCGACGCCTGCGGCGACGACACGCCGCCGCCGAAGACCGGATGGCGCGACAGCTTCCGCGTGGCCAAGCCCGACGCGGTCGAATACACCTGGTGGAGCCAGCGCGGCGCGGCGCGCGCCAACAACGTTGGTTGGCGCATCGACTACCAGCTGATCACCCCATCGCTGGCCAAGAAGGTGAAGAGCTGCGCGATCCACGCCGAGCCGCGCTTCTCCGACCACGCGCCCTACGTCGTGGACTACGCGCTGTGAGCGAGGCGGCCGAGGCGGCGCCCGCCTCGTACAAGGGCTGGACCGGGATCCGGCGCGCCTTCGGCACGCCGTCGGCGCTGACGATGGCCCTGTTCGGCTTCGGCAGCGGCCTGCCGTTCCTGCTGATCGCCTCGCAGACGCTGTCCACGCGCCTGCGCGACGTCGGCCTGGACCTCGGCAGCATCGGCCTGATCAGCCTGGCGAGCTTTTTCTACCTGCTGAAGTTCCTGTGGGCGCCGCTGCTGGACCGCTATGCGTTCCCGCTGACCGCCTTCCTGGGGCGCCGGCGTTCCTGGCTGCTGGTCGCGCAGGCGGTAGTGGCCGTCAGCCTGTTCGGGCTGGCCTACATGCGCCCGGAGCTGAGCGTGACCGGGCTGGTGGTCTGGGTGCTGATCGCGTCCTTCGCCGGCGCCACCCAGGACTCGGTGGTGGATGCCTATCGCATCGAGATCGCGCCGGCCAACGCGCAGGCCGCGCTGGCGGCGACCTACACCCTGGGCTACCGGGTCGGCCTGATCGTCGGCGGCGCCGGCGCGCTGTACATCGCCGAGTACGGCAGCTGGACCATGGCCTATGTCGCGATGTCCTCGCTGATGCTGCTGCCGCTGCTGGCCACGCTGCTCTCGCGCGAACCCTCGGCGGCACCGGAGGCGGCGGTGGCGCGCCGCATCGATCTGGCCGGCGCGTTCTGGCAGCCCTTCACCAGCTTCTTCTCCCGCCACGGCCTGGCGTTCGGCATCGCGCTGCTGCTGTTCGTGGGCATGTACAAGTTCCCCGACCAGGTGATTGGCGTGATGGCCGGGCCGTTCTACCTCGACTCGGGCTACACCAAGGCGGACATCGCCACGGTGTCGAAACTGTTCGGCGTGTGGGTGGGCATCCTCGGCGCCTTTGCCGGCGGCCTGGCGGTGGCGGCGTTCGGCTTCCGGCGCATGCTGCTGGTGGCCGTGCTCGGCGTGGCGCTGTCGAACCTCGCCTTCCTGCTGATGGCGCACTATCCCTCGCAGATCTGGGCCTTCTACGCGGCGCTGCTGGCCGACAACCTCTGCCAGGGGTTCGCCGGCACGGTGTCGATCGCCTTCATGTCCTCGCTGACCGACCGCAACTTCACCGCCACGCAGTTCGCGCTGCTGGTGTCGCTGGCCAACCTGCCGGGCAAGTTCGTCGGCGGCGCCTCCGGCTACATCGTGGAAGCGACCTCGTACAGCACCTTCTTCATCCTCAGCGCAGCGACGGTGATCCCGGCGCTGGCGCTGCTCGCCTGGCTTTGGCCGAGGATCCGCGAGTCCGGCGCCGCGGCGCGGGATCAGGCGGCGTAGACGCCGCCCAGGATGCGCGGCCCGCGCGCGCCGCTGACGCTGGGCAGGTTGCCCGGCAGCCCGTGCACGGTGGCGTGCGCCAGCCAGGCGAACCCCATCGCCTCGACGAAGTCCGGGTCGATGCCGTGGGCGGCGCTGGATTCGACGATGCAGCCGGGCAGCGCCCGGGCCAGCGCCTGCATCAGCGCGCCGTTGTGCACGCCGCCGCCGCAGGCGATCACGCGCGCGGTGCCGGGCTGCGCCGCGCGCAAGGCGTCGGCGATGCTGCGCGCGCTGAGCGCAAGCAGGGTCGCCTGCACGTCCTGCGGCGCCTCGTGCCCGCCGAGCCTGGATTCGACCCAGCCGAGATGGAACTGGTCGCGCCCGGTCGACTTGGGCGGCGGCAGCGCGAACCACGGCTCGTCGAGCAGGCGCGCCAGCAGCGCGTCGTCGACGCGGCCGGCGGCGGCGAAGGCGCCGTCGCGATCGAAGCCGTGCCCGGTGTGGCGCAGGCACCAGGCGTCCATCAGGCCGTTGGCCGGGCCGGTGTCGAAGCCGCGCACCTGGCCGCGGTCGCCGGCGGCCTGTTTCGGCAGCAGGGTGAAGTTGGCGATGCCGCCGAGGTTGAGGACCGCGCGATCCTCCCCGGGCGCGCTCAGCAATGCCGCGTGCAGCGCCGGCAGCAGGGGAGCGCCGTGCCCGCCTGCGGCGACGTCGCGGCGGCGGAAGTCGGCCACGACGCGCACGCCGGTGCGCTCGGCAATGGTGTTCGGATCGCCGAGCTGCAGGGTGTAGGGGACCATGCCTTCTTGTGGCCGGCTCTCTTGCGGCAGGCCGTCCTGTGGCCGGCCTTGCGGCCGATGGCGCAGGGTCTGCCCGTGCGAGCCGATCGCCGCCACCTCGGCCGCCGGCGTGCCGCTGTCGGCCAGCGCGCGCAGCGCCGCCTCGGCGAAGGCGTGGCCAATGCGCACGTCCAGTTCGGCGATCTCGTCCAGCGTCAGCGTGGCCGATTGCTGGCCGAGCGCGACCAGGCGTTCGCGCAGCGCCGTGTCCCAGGCGTAGGTGCGTCCGAATACGAGCTCGGGCTTGCCCGCGGCTTCGCTATCGAAGCGGGCCAGGGCGGCGTCGATGCCGTCGGCGCTGGTGCCGGAGATCAGACCCAGATAGAGCATGGACACGCCCGGGAACGGAAACGCGAAGCGTAGCCGCTTTCCGCGCGGCGCGCGGGCGCGCTGGAAGACGGATCGGGGTTCGGTCGTTGCCTTCGGCGCGAGCGCCACCGTCGGCCGTGCCGCGAGCAGGCGCGCCGCGCGCGCCCGCCCTCAGCCTTTCTTGTTGCGGCGCTTGGTCGGCACGGAGGCCACGCGCGTGCCGTCGTCGCCGGCGTAGATGATGTGCTCGACCTTGGCGATGCGCGCCAGCGCCGGGCCCACTTGCGCGCGGAACGCGGCCAGCTGCACCCCCGACAGGGGCTCGGGCGGCGGCATGGTGATCGAGAGCGGATTGCGGTGCACGCCGTTGATGCGGAATTCGTAGTGCAGGTGCGGGCCGGTGGCCAGGCCGGTGCTGCCGACGCGGCCGATCACCGTGCCCTGGGCGATGCGCTGGCCGGCGCGGATGCCGCCGAAGGCGGACATGTGGCCGTAGAGCGTGGAATAGCCGCGGCCGTGGTCGAGGATCACGGTGCGGCCGTAGCCGCCCTTCCAGCCGACGAAGGAGACGCGGGCGTCGCCCGCGGCCATGATCGGCGTGCCGCTGGAGGCGGCGTAGTCCACGCCCATGTGCCCGCGCATGCGGCCGAGCACCGGATGACGGCGCATGCCGAAGCCGGAGCTGATGCGCGCGTACGGGATCGGCATGCGGATGAAGCTGCGCTTGAGCGGGCGGCCGTCGGCGGTGAAGTACTCGGCCTTGCCGTCGCGGATGGCGCGGAAGCCGGAGTAGAGCTTGCCGCCGGAGGTGAAGGTCGCCGCCAGCACCGGGCCGGTCTTGATCAGCTCGCCCTCGCGCCAGAGCTGCTCGACCACCACGCTGAAGCGGTCGTTGGCGCCGACGTCGGAGTTGAAGTCGATGTCGTACTTGAAGATGTCGTCGGTGAGCGTGTCGATGGCGCCGCCCGACAGCCCGAGCTTGCGCGCGGAGCGGTACAGCGAGTTGCCGACCTTGCCGCTGATCACCACGGTGCGCGACTCGGTGGGGCGGGTGATCACCTTCTCGGCGACCTTGTCCCCGGCCAGCGACAGTTCCACGCGGTGGCTGTCGTCGCGGTCGTAGCGGAAGTTGCGCAGCGCGGCCGGCTTGCCGTCGCTGCCGACCGGCATGTCGAAGGCCATCTCGGCGCCAGGCTTGAGCTTGGCCAGCGATTTCTTCAGGCCCGGATGCTCGAGCAGGCGCTGCTGGTCGTCCTCGGGCACGTCCAGGCGGTCGAGCAGGTGGCTGAAGGTCTCGCCACGGTTGACGCTGACGATCTGCCAGCTGTCGCCCGACTGCCCCTGCTGCTTGGTCAGCGACAGCGGCGGCAGGCTCAGCGACATGGTGGTGCGCTGCGGGTGCGCCGGGGACTGTAGAGTGTTGGAAAAACCGGGCACGATCGCCGCCACCAGGGCGCCGAGCGTGGCGAACAGGCTGACGTGGGCCCAGTCGCGGCGCGTCCAGCGGCCGCTGAAGCCGCGGGCCAGGTGCTGCCGGAGGTTGCTGGAGCCGAGTTCGGGACTGTTACGGGCCGCGTCGCGCAAATTGTTGTTCAGGACGCGGCGGTGGGCGGCGTCGCGCGACGGGGGCGGCTCGGTCATCTCGGTGTCCCGGCCCTGACGTGAAGGGCGCGTAAGGGGGGTACCATAGACACGCTAAAAGGGTGCGTCAAGTCATTGATGTAACAGGGGGTTTTCAGCAAATGGCCTTAACGCCACTTTAACCCGTCCTTTACAATGTCCTTCACATTTTCTTTGCGATTTTCATCATCCGGATTGCCCCAAGTGCCTGAAACGACCGACCTCCCCCCAGCCCTCGCCCCAGAAATCATGAACACCATCGCCCGCGGCGCCGACGAAATCCTCAAGCGGGAGGAGCTGGAGGCGCGCCTGGCCGCGTCCCTCAAGAGCGGCCGGCCGCTGCGGATCAAGGCCGGCTTCGACCCGACCGCGCCGGACCTGCACCTGGGTCATACCGTGCTGCTGAACAAGATGCGCCAGTTCCAGGACCTCGGCCACCAGGTGATCTTCCTGATCGGCGACTTCACCGGGATGATCGGCGATCCGACCGGCAAGAACGTCACCCGCAAGCCGCTCAGCCGCGAGGATGTGCTGGCCAACGCCGAGACCTACGCCGAGCAGGTGTTCAAGGTGCTCGACAAGGCCCGCACCGAGGTGCGCTTCAATTCCGAATGGTTCGGCAAGATGGGCGCGGCCGACATGATCAAGCTCGCGGCCCAGCACACCGTGGCGCGCATGCTCGAGCGCGACGACTTCGCCAAGCGCTACGCCGGCCAGCAGCCGATCGCCATCCACGAGTTCCTCTATCCGCTGGTGCAGGGCTACGACTCGGTGGCGCTGCAGTGCGACGTCGAGCTCGGCGGCACCGACCAGAAGTTCAACCTGCTGATGGGGCGCGGCCTGCAGGAGCACTTCGGCCAGCCGCCGCAGATCGTGCTGACCATGCCGCTGCTGGAAGGCCTGGACGGCGTGCAGAAGATGAGCAAGTCGCTGGGCAACTACATCGGCATCTCCGAGCCGGCGATCGACATCGTCAACAAGACCATGAAGATCGGCGACGAATTGATGTGGCGCTGGATCGAGCTGCTGAGCTTCGAGATCGGCGTGGAGGAGGCGCAGCGCCTGCGCGCCGAGGTGGCGGCCGGACAGCGCAATCCGCGCGACGTCAAGCTGCGCCTGGCGCGCGAGCTGGCCGCGCGCTTCCACGATGCCGCCGCCGCCGACACCGCCGTCGCCGGCTGGCATGCCGCCGTGCGCGGCGAGGGCGACATCGCCTTGCTGCCGCTGCAGGAAGTGGCGATCCCCGCCGAGGGCATCCGCATCGGCGCCCTGCTCACCGCGGCGGGCATCACGCCGAGCAATTCCGAGGCCGCGCGCAAGCTCAAGGAAGGCGCGGTGCGCGTGGACGGCGCGGTGGTGGAGGACGGCGCGACGACGTTCGCGCCCGGCTTCGAGGGCATGCTGCAGGTGGGCAAGCGCAACTTCGCGCGGGTGAAGCTCGTCGCGGGGTGAGGGCGGGCGCGAGCGCTTCGCGCCCGCGCCGCGATCGACGCGATCAGTCGGCGATCGCGATCGCCGACTGCACCATCAGGGCCAGGATGCAGACGTAGCCGACCAGCCAGGCCAGGCTGCGCAGCGGCGGCTTGTTGGTCAGGTAGAGCACGCCGTGCAGCAGCCGCGCGACGACGAAGACCACCGCGATCACGTTGATGCGCTGCGGGTCGAGTCCGCTGAACTGCGCCATCAGCACGCCCGCGGCGAACGGGGCGAAGGCCTCGAAGCTGTTCAGGTGTGCGGCGTCGGCGCGCTTGACGCGCGGGTTCTCCTGCTTGCTGATCCAGCCGCGCGGATCGCGGTTGTCGTAGCGCGGTCCGCCGGACTTGGCGACGAAGACCCATAGGTAGGGCAGCACGGCGGCGATCACGATGCAC
The DNA here is from genome assembly GCF_022662575.1 of Luteimonas aquatica. Classification (GTDB taxonomy): domain Bacteria; phylum Pseudomonadota; class Gammaproteobacteria; order Xanthomonadales; family Xanthomonadaceae; genus Luteimonas; species Luteimonas aquatica. Next base: position 159,195 of record NZ_JALBFU010000005.1, read on the forward strand.
CAGTAGGCGGTGGCCATCGGCGGAGTCCTCGCTAGGGCGGTAGCGCGCAGCTTGCCGGAACCCCAGGGGCTTGAACAGCCATGCCGCGAGGCGCGCCGCGGCGCGCCCGGGAGAATGGCGGACCGACGCCGGCCCGCCCCTGCCGCGGGCGGACCGTGCGCCGCATTCGCCGGCTCAGTGCGCCGGCGCCTCGGCCGCCGGCTTGGCGGACAGCATCTTGTCGCGGGCGGCGCGGAAGGCGTTGCCCGGATACCAGTTCGGCCACTGGTTGCCGTCGACCAGCACGCGGCCGACGCCGTACAGCGCCTGCAGGTCCTCGATGGCGCCGTCGAGCTTCCAGGTGCCGTCGAACTGGTCGGCCGGCTTGTGGTAGCGCTGCCGGTTGTAGTCCTCGGCCGCGGCCTTGCCGGCGGCCTTGCCGCCCTCGACCAGGTCGTCGCCGCCCTCGGCGTACAGCGCCGGCACGCCGGCCTTGGCGAAGTTGAAGTGGTCGGAGCGGAAGTAGGAGCCGCTCTGCGGCGCGCTCTCCTCCACCAGCGTGCGGCCCTGCTGCTGGGCGATCGGCTTGAGGATGTCCTCCAGCTCCGAATTGCCCTTGCCCACCACCACGAAGTCGCGCGAGCGTCCGGCCACGCCCATCGCGTCGATGTTGATCACCCCGACCGTCTTCTCCAGCGGGATCGCGGGGTGGGCGACGTAGTACTTGGAGCCGAGCAGGCCCGATTCCTCCAGCGTCACCGCCGCGAACACCAGCGAGCGCTTGGGCGCGGGCTGGGTCTTGGCGAACTTCTCGGCGATCTCGATGATGCCGGCCACGCCGGTGGCGTTGTCGACCGCGCCGTTGTAGATGTTGTCGTCCGGCTCGCCCTCGTGCTTGCCCAGGTGGTCCCAGTGCGCCATGTACACCACCGCCTCGTCGGGTTTCTCGCTGCCGGGCAGGATGCCGATCACGTTGCGCGACTGCTTCTCGGCGATCTTGCTCTTCAGGTCCAGCGACAGCTTGGCCTTGAGCGGGATCGCCTTGAAGCCGGGCTTGTTGGCGCTCTTGTACAGCTCGCCCAGGTCGAGGCCGGACTCGGCGAACAGCTTCTTGGCGGCTTCGGCGGTGAGCCAGCCCTGCGCCGGCAGGCGCGGCGCCGGATCGTCGGAGGCGCGCAGGTCGTACTGCGCGCCGGACCAGGAGTTCTTCACCACGTCCCAGCCGTAGGAGGCGCCGGGCGTGTCGTGCACGATCAGCGCGGCGGCCGCGCCCTTGCGCGCGGCTTCCTCGAACTTGTAGGTCCAGCGCCCGTAGTAGGTCATGCGCTTGCCTTCGAACAGCGAGGCGTCGCCGCTGTGGAAGCCCGGGTCGTTGACGAACATCACCACCGTCTTGCCCTTCACGTCGATGCCGGCGTAGTCGTTCCACTTGCGCTCGGGCGCGTCCACGCCGTAGCCGACGAACACCAGTTCGCTGCCGTCGATCTTCACCTCGGGTTCGCCGCTGCGCGTGCCGATCACCATGTCGGCGCCGAACTTCAGCGTCTCCGGCTTGCCGTTGACCTCGAGCTTGAGATCGGTGGACTCGTCGGCGGTGGTTTCCACCATCGGCACGTTCTGGAACCAGCCGCCGTCCAGGCCCGGCTTGAGGCCGGCGCGCTCGAACTGCGCCTTGATGTACTCCACCGACTTCTCCTCGCCGGTCGTGCCGGGGCCGCGGCCCTCGAAGGCGTCGGAGGCCAGCGTCTTCACCAGCTCGGCGAAATCGCCGGCGTTGATGTCGTCGGCGAAGGCGTGCGCGGCGCCCGCTTCCGGCGCGACGGCAGGCGGCGGTGCGGCGTCGGGAGCGGCGGCCTGCTCGCGCTGGCAGGCGGTCAGGGCGGCCGCGATGGCCAGGCACAGCAACAGGGGACGATGGCGCATCCGGGAGACTCCGTCGGGCGGGAAACTCCGGATTCTAGTGGGAGAACGGCGCGGGCATCCATGCGGAAGGTCATGGCGGCCTTGTTCGCGGCGGTGCGCCCGGCCTGGCCATGGCGCCGGGGATTGCGGCCGATGCCGATAGGGCATCGATTCTTCTTTCGGTGTGTCGGATGTTGCCGTCCGTGGCGCGGCTTGGCGGGCTTCGGAACGTCCGGCCCGGCCTTCCATGGCCGCGCGCTCGCAACCGCAGCCGATGCCGATAGGGCATCGGCTAGGCGCGGTTACTCGCTCTGCGGCGCCCGGGCAGTGTCGTAAGGCACGGGCGTGGCCCCGGTCACCTGGCCGATGCGCGCGCTCTTGTGCACGTAGAGCGTCACCTCGCGCTCGAACACCAGCGCGCCCTCGACCACGGCGTTCGGGCCGATGATGATGCGCGGCTTGTGCTTGCTGCCGAGATTGATCGGCAGCCAGTTGGAGCTGGGCTTCTTGACGCGGACGTCGCCGCGCACGTGCGAACCGACGCCGACGGTGATGTCGCCGTTGGAGGTCTCGACGCTTCCGCCCAGTTCCGTGGCGACCAGGCCGATCGCGCCGTTGACCGTTTCCACGCCCTTGGCGATGTGGCCGCGGCGGTCGACGAAGATGCTGCCGTTGACGGTCTCGATGCCGCCGTCCACGCGCGCGCCGGTGCCGACGCGGATGTTGCCGTTGACCGTGCTCAGGCTGCCGGCGGTGATGTCGTTGCCGGCGTGGATGCTGCCGTTGACCGTTTCGGCATCGTCGGCGCGGGCGCCGTCCTCGAGGGTGATGCCGCCGTTGACGGTGTTCAGGCTGCCATAGGCCTTGCCGGCCTCCGCCGTGATGCCGCCGTTCACCTTGTCGATGTCGCCGCCGTCCTGTGCGAAGGCGGCCGGGCCGGCCAGGGCCAGCGCGAGGGCGAGCGCGAAAGGGGAAAAGCGGCGGCGGATCGGGGCGGGGGCGGGGGCGGGCATGGCATGGACTCCAGCGGGCTGCGTCTTGAGGATAGGGCATCGGCCCGTCCAGGTGCGTGAGCCTGCACCTGCTTCGCTACAATCGCATCTGTCCTAAGTCACTGGCCCCAACGTCGTGCCCCGAGATCGGCAGCGCTGCAAGCTCCTCGCCCTGCCGGCATGCTCCGGGCGGCGGGCGCTCGGCCCGATGCGCCGCGGCTTGCTGCTGGCCGCGGCCTTGCTGGCGATGCTGGCCGCGGGCGACGCGCTGGCGCAGAAGAGCACGCGCGAGGCCCAGCGCAAGCTCGACAAGATCAATCGCGAGCTCAAGGACGTCGCCAGCGAACGGCGCAAGCTGGAAGGCCAGCGCGGCGACGCCAGCCGCCAGCTGCGCACCGTCGACGAAAAGGTCGGCACCTCCACGCGCGCGCTGCACGATACCGAGACGCAGCTGGAGCGGCAGCAGGCCTCGCTGTCCGCGCTGCGCGGCAAGCGCGATGCCATGCGCACGCGCCTGGGCGCGCAGCGCGCCGAACTGGAGCGGCTGCTGCGCGCGGCCTACACCGTCGGCGGCGAGGCGCCGCTGAAGCTGATGCTGTCGCAGGACACCGCCGCCGACGCCAACCGCACCCTGGCCTATCACGGCTATCTGCAGCGCGATCGCGCCAGGCGCATCGGCGTGCTGACCGCCGAGCTGGCCGACTTGGAGCGCGTGGAGCGCGAGATCGCGCAGAAGCAGACGGCGTTGAACGTTGCGCGCAAGCAGCAGAAAACCCAGCTCTCCGCGCTGGAGAGCGATCGCCGCGAGCGCGCCCGCACCGTGGCCGAGCTCGACAAGCGCTACCAGGACCGCAGCTCGCGCGAGAAGGCGCTGGGCCAGGACGCCAAGGCGCTGCAGAAGCTGCTGGCGCAGTTGCGCGCCGCCGCCGCGCGGGCCGAGGCCGAACGCCGCGCCGCCGCCGCGGCCGCCGCGCGCGAACGCGAACGCGAGCGCGAGCGCGCCGAGGGCCGCCCGCACAAGCCGCTGAAGCCGCCGGTGGCGGTGGCCAAGACCGCGCCGATCCAGGTCGGCGGCCTGGGATGGCCGCTGTCGGGCGCGCTGCTGGCCGGCTACGGCGGCACCATGCCGGACGGGCGGCGCAGCGCGGGCGTGCTGATCGCCGCACCCGCCGGCACGGCGGTGAAGGCCGTCGCCGACGGTACCGTGGTGTTTTCCGAATGGATGACCGGCTACGGCATGATCCTGATCATCGATCACGGCAACGGCTACATGAGCCTGTACGCGCACAACGACGCCCTGCTCAAGGACGCCGGCGTCCAGGTCAAGCGCGGCGATGCGGTCGCCAGCGTCGGCAGCTCCGGCGGCCAGGGCCGTCCGGCGCTGTATTTCGAGCTGCGCCGCAACGGCCAGCCGGTCGATCCGGGGACCTGGCTGCAGCGCCGCTAGGCCGTGCCGGCGATCACGCCGGCGCCGCCGCGCGTCAGCATCGTTTAACGTTACCCGCGCATCGCCCCGCATAATCGGCTGAACCCGGCCGCCGCGTCGCGGTCGAATCCCCGTCTTTCCGGAGCCATTCCATGCGTCGACCGCTTTCGATCCTCGTTCTCGCGCTGGCGCTGGGGCCGGCGCTCGCGCAGGAAGCGCCCGTGGATGCGGATCGGCCCGCGCAGACGCAGTCCCCGCAACCGCAGCCGCCGCAACCGCAGCCGCCGCAACCGCAGCCGTCGCAACCGCAGCCGCCGCAACCGCAGCCGCAGCCGAGCCCGGCGCAGGAAGATCCGGCATCGCCCGACGACGCGGCGCTCGCCGGAGACAATCCCGACGCGGCCGAAAGCGCCGCCAGCAAGGTGCCGCTGGACGAGATCCGCCGCTACGTCGGCGTCTACAACGCCGTGAAGCAGGCCTACGTGGATCCGGTCGACGACAAGAAGCTGATGTCCTCGGCGATCCGCGGCCTGCTGCTGGACCTGGATCCGCACAGCGCCTACCTGGAGAAGCGCGACGCCAAGGAGTTCGACGAGGACACCAGCGGCGCCTACGACGGCATCGGCGTGGAGGTGCAGCAGCAGCCCGACGGCACCGTGCGCGTGATCGCGCCGATCGACGACACGCCGGCCGCGCGTGCCGGCATCAAGGCCGGCGACCTGATCACCGCCGTCGACGGCAAGGCGCTGACCCCGACCAGCGACGAGGACGGGCAGGGACCGCTGCGCGGCGCGCCCGGCACCAGCGTCAAGCTGACCATCGCGCGCGAAGGCGTGGCCAAGCCGGTGGAGATCACCGTCAAGCGCGAGACCATCCGCGTGGTCAGCGTGCGCTCGCGCATGCTCGAGCCCGGCTATGCCTACGTGCGCGTCAGCGCCTTCCAGGCCGACACCGCCGCCGAATTCGAACGCCAGCTGCGCAAGCTGCAGGAGGCGGCCGGGGGCGCCGCCGCGCCCAGGCGCGGCCTGCGCGGGCTGGTGCTGGACCTGCGCAGCAACCCCGGCGGCCTGCTCACCTCGGCGGTACAGATCGCCGACGACCTGCTCGAGCGCGGCAAGATCGTCAGCACCCGCGGGCGCATCCCGATCAGCGACGCGGAATTCGCCGCCGTGCCCGGCGACCTGATGAACGGCGCGCCGGTGGTGGTGATCGTCGATGCCGGCTCGGCCAGCGCCGCCGAGGTGCTGGCCGGCGCGCTGCACGACAACAAGCGCGCCCGCGTGATCGGCAGCCGCACCTTCGGCAAGGGCTCGGTGCAGACCCTGCTGCCGCTGGACAACGGCGACTCGGTGAAGCTCACCACCGCGCGCTACTACACGCCCAGCGGCAAGTCGATCCAGGCGCGCGGCATCGATCCGGACGTGGTGCTCAAGCCCGACAAGGCCGACGCCAAGCCCGTGGACTATTCCGAGTCGATGCTGCCCGGGCACCTGCGCGGCGACGAGGAGATCGCCGGCAGCAACGCCGGCGCGGTGCTCGAGGGCGACGGGCCGATCACCGCCGCGCTGGCCGAGCTGAAGAACCCCTCGGCGACGGCCAAGGCCACGCCGGCGGCGCCGCCGGCGCGCAAGTAGCCGCGGCTTCTCCGCGATCGGGCCGCAAGGGATCCGGCGATGCCCGCGCCGTTGACGGCGCGGGCATCGGCCTATCGCGGCTTGGCCGGCAACGGGCCCTGCTTCGGCAAGAACGGCGTGACCACCTTCTCGCCGGATTCCGGGTCGCGGATCGCCGACTGGCCCTTCTTCTCCACTTCCTCGATGCGCACGATGCTGTGCATCGGCACGTGCAGGACGCGGGTATGGCCGAACTCCTCGCGCAGCCGCTCCTCGGTCGGATCGACCACCACGCCCTCGTGCACGTCGAACACCAGCTCGCCGATCTGGGTGAAGCCCCAGATGTCGCTGGCCGCCACCCGGCGCGCGTACAGCTCGTACACCTTGCCGTGGTTGTGGAAGACGATCTTGTAGAGGACGGTCTTGGCTCGGGTCATGCGCGGCATTGTAGACGCGCGATCGGCAAGGCAGAGGACGGTGGGTGCGGGCCGCTAGTAGCCGCGCTGCTTGCGCAGGCGCCGCGCGATGCCGGCGCGCGCCAGCAGCGCGAAACCGACGCCGAACAGGAAGCCGGCCACGTGCGCGGCCCAGGCCACGGCGCCGAAGGCCGGGCCGATGTAGGCGAACACCACCTGCAGCAGGGCCCAGATGCCGATCAGCAGCGAGGCGGGGGCGCGCACGAACTCCAGGAACACGCCCAGCGGCAGCACCACGCCCAGCCGCGCGCCGGGGAACAGCGCCAGATAGGCGCCGATCACCGCCGAGACCGCGCCGCTGGCGCCGATGATGAGCCGGTCCGGCACGCCGATCACCAGCACCGCCACCAGGTTGGCGAAGGCGCCGCCGAGCAGGAACAGCAGCAGGAACCGCCACGATCCCATCATGCGCTCGGCCGGCAGGCCGAAAATCAGCAGGAACACCAGGTTGCCGAGCAGATGCGCCCAGTCGGCGTGCAGGAACAGCGCCGAGATCAGCCGCAGCCAGTGCCCGCCGTCCGACCAGGAGCGCAGCATGTCGGCCGGCAGCTGGCCGCCGCTCAGCGCCCCCCAGTCCAGCAGCAGCGCGCGCTGGGCCGCGTCCGGCCGGGTGCTCGCCCACAGGAACGCCATCCACAGCAGGGCCACCAGCATCGGGGTGGCCCAGCGCAAGGAGGAATGGCGGCGGGTGGGGATCGGGACGAACATGCGGGCGGGTCGCAGGGGGACGGTCAAGATACCCGCTTCGGGCCGGAACCCAACCTCCGGCATGAGCGAAAATTTCACATATCAAGGTATAGTGCGTGCGGCGCCGTATGTCGGGAGGGTTTCCGGCAGGACCGACGCAGGGCGGGAGACATCGCCCGCGACGCACGGCGTGATCGCAAACGAGACCCTGTCCCACGGAGAGAACCGTAATGCAAATGCACTCCCGCCTTACCCAGATGTCCGCCCTCGCGCTGGGCATCGCCGGCGTTCTGGCCTTCGGCCAGGCCAGCGCCTCGGGCTTCCAGATCCGAGAGAACAGCGCCAAGAACCTTGGCCGCGCCCTCGCCGGCAGCGCCGTTGCCCAGAACGATGCCTCGGTGGTGTCCAACAACCCCGCCGCCATGGTCAACCTGAAGCAGACCACCCTCCAGGGCGACCTGCACGCGATCGACCTGACCGCCGATTTCCGCGGAGGCGGCCAGGCCGCCGCCGGTAGCCCGCTCGCCAGCCCGCTGCGCGGCGGCGACGGCGGGGACCCGGGCGACGTCGAGGCCGTCCCGGCCTTCGCCGTCGTGGTCCCGCTGTCGGGCTCCTTCGACTACGTCACCCTCGGCGCCAGCCTCAGCGCGCCCTTCGGCCTGACCACCAAGTACGACCGCAACTGGATCGGCCGCTACAACGCCGTCGAGTCCAAGCTGCGCACCATCGACCTGACCCTGTCGGCGGCCATCGAGCTGAGCGACCGCTTCTCGGTCGGCGCCGGCCTGATCTACGAGCGTGCCGACGCCACGCTGTCGAACGCGGTCGACTTCGGCTCGGCGATCTGCCGCGTCAACGTCGCGCTGTGCGTCACCCCGAGCCCGGCGGCGGCCCCCTTCGGCCCGCAGAAGAACGACGGCTTCGCCAAGGTCGAGGGCGACGACTACGGGATCGGCTGGGTGCTCGGCTTCCAGTGGCGTCCGACCGACCAGTTCTGGGTCGGCTACTCGCACCGCTCGGAAATCAAGCACGAGCTCGAGGGCACGGTGAAGTTCACCAAGCCGGGCAACGTCGACGCGCTGTTCCAGGGCGCCGGCATCACCCAGTACAACAGCGGCCCGGGCGGCGCGGTGCTGACCACGCCGAGCGTGGACACGCTGAGCCTGCAGTACGACTTCACCGAGCAGTTCCGCCTGATGGCCGACATCCAGGCCACCGGCTGGAGTTCGCTGGAGTCGATCGACATCAAGCGCGCCAACGGCACGCTGGTGACCAGCGAAGCGTTCAAGTGGGACAACACCATGATGTACTCGCTGGGCGGCGAGTACGACTTGAACGACAGCTTCACGCTGCGCGCCGGCGTCGCGCGCGACGAGACGCCGACCCACAACGACACCCGCACGCCGCGTCTTCCCGACGACAACCGCATGCTGTACGCGCTCGGCTTCACCTGGAACGCCTCGGAGAACCTGAGCCTGGACGCGTCCTACATGTACGTGAAGATCGACGATCCGAAGATCAGCGCGGTGTCCTCCAGCGGCTCGCTGCTGCAGGGCGAGTACAAGGGCAAGGCGCAGGTGCTCGGCCTGTCCGCGCAGTACCGCTTCTAAGCGTTTCCGCTTCCCGGCAGGACAGACGGGGCGCCATCGGCGCCCCGTTTTTTTTCGCGGCCCGCGCGGCGTGGCGCGGCTACGGCCGCCATTGCGGATCGGGCGTGCCGACGCAGCGCCAGCCCACCAGGATCGGGCCGTCCGGGCCGTTGGCGTAGATCGGGATCGCGGTCTGGCCCGGAAGGCAGGCGGGCATGGCCGGCGTGGCCTGGGCCGAGGCGGCGAGCAGCGAAAGTGCCAGCGCGAGCAGTGTCTTGGACATCGTTCTCTCCATGGGTGCGGCAACGGGAAGGGCGCCGCGCGCGGCGGCGAGCGGGCGGCCGCGGCCGGCGGGCCGGAACCTCCGGGCGCGTGTCGCCGCGGGCCTGCCGTCTTTCCCATTCGCGAATGGGCGCGCGATCCCGACATGCGACGCGAACGCGAAGCGCCGCCGCCCGCCGCAGGGCGAGGAATTCCGTGAAGACAAATCCTTAAGCAGCAATTCGTAAGATCGCGCCAGGAGCCGCCACGCCTGCCGCGGGGCGATCCGAAAGGCCCCGGACGGCGACCAATGGCGAGATGCGGGGAACTGCGTCGGCCGACGGGGATCGATAGACGATCCATCGGACACGCCACGGGGGACAACATGGAAGCGGCCGCGCACGGCGAACCCAAAGGGGAGGTGACCCTCCTGCTGGAGGCCTGCCGCGCCGGATCGGCCGACGCGCACCGGGCGCTGTTCGATCGCGTCTACGGCGAGCTGAAGGCGATCGCCACTCGGCGGCTGGCGAACCTGCGGCGGCCGTCGATCGATCCGACCGAGCTGGTGCACGAGGCCTCGCTGCGGCTGCTGGGCGAGTCGATGGGCGCGCAGAACCGGCAGCATTTCTTCGGCATCGCGGCGGCGGCGATCCGCTATACCCTGATCGACATCGTGCGCCGGCAGCAGGCGGAAAAGCGCGGCGGCGGCATGCTCGCGGTGACCTTCGACGCGGCCTTGTCGCAGACGCTGCCGGCGCCGACGCCCGCCGAGCAATGGTCCGAGGTCGAGCAGGCCCTGCGCGTGTTCGAGCAGGCCTACCCGCGCCAATGCCGGGCGCTGGAGCTGGCGTTCCTGGTCGGGATGAAGCAGCACGAGATCGCCGAGGCGACCGGCGTCACGCTGCGCACCGTCGAGCGCGACCTGCGCTTCGCCAAGGCCTGGCTGCGCGGACGGCTCAGCGCATGACGCCCGGGCAGCTCGAACGCGTCGAGGCCTGCTTCCATGCCGCCGTGCGGCAGCCGCCCGAGCGCCGCGCCGCGTTCCTGGCCGCCATGGAGGCGGACGCCGAGGTCCGCACCGAGGCGGCGAGGCTGCTGCGCTGCGCCGACGACGAGACGGGCGAGGATGCGATGCCGGAAGACCCGCTCGCGCGACGCCTGCAGCGGCTGCTGGCGCAGGAAGCGCCGGCGCGGCGCATCGGACGCTATCGCCTGCTGCGCGAGATCGGCGCCGGCGGCATGGGCAGCGTGTTCCTGGCCGAGCGCGACGTCGACGGCATGCCGCAGCGCGTCGCGCTCAAGCTGCTGCACGGCATCGCGACGGAAGCCGGCAAGCGCCGCATGGCGCGCGAGCGCGCCTTGCTCGCCGGGCTGAACCATCCGCAGATCGCCAAGCACCTGGACGGCGGCGATACCGAACAGGGACAGCCGTTCCTGGTGATGGACTACGTCGAGGGGCTGCCGCTGCCGGAATACGTGGCCGCGCGGGCGCCGTCGCGGCGCCAGCGCCTGGAACTGTTCCTGGCGCTGTGCGCGGCGGTGCAGCACGCGCACCAGCGCCTGATCCTGCACCGCGACATCAAGCCGTCCAACGTGATCGTGCGCGAGGACGGCACGCCGGTACTGCTGGATTTCGGCGTCGGCAAGCTGATCGAGGAAGCCGACAACGGCGCGACCGTGACCATCGCCTTCACGCCCGGCTACGGCGCGCCCGAACAGCGGCGCGGCGACGCGGCCACCACCGCAACCGACGTGTTCGGGCTGGGCGCGGTGCTGTTCGACCTGCTCGCCGACACCAAGCTGTCGGCGGTGAGAAAGGGCGCCGCGCCGGTGCCCGCGCCCGGCGCGCACGCGCCGGGACGGCGGCGCCTGCTCTCCGGCGACCTGGACCGGATCGTGCTCAAGGCCTGCGCCGAGGCACCCGAGGACCGCTACGCCACCGTGCTCGCGCTGGCCGACGACGTCGCCGCGCATCTGGCGGGTCGCCCGCTCGCGGCCGCGTCGGGAACGCTCCACCGGGCGCGCAGGTTCGTGTTGCGCCATCGCTGGGCATGCCTGGCCGCATGCGCGGCGTTCGTGGCGGCCGGCGCCTTCGTCTGGCGCCTGGACGTGGAACGCCAGCGCGCCCGCGCCGCCGAGGCGGCCGCCGAGCGCGAGGCCGAGTACGCGCGCGCCTCGCGCAATTTCCTCGCCTCCGTGCTGGCCTCCAGCGATCCGGCGGTAGCGCGCGGCAGCCCGCTCACCACGGCCTCGCTGCTGGCCGCCGCCACGCAGAGGCTGGCCCGCCATCCGCCGCCCGATCGCGCCATGCGCGTCATCGCCTGGCTGACGGTGGCCGAGGTCTACGCCAGCCTCAACGATCCGCAACCGGGCCTGCGCGCCGCCGATGCGGCGATGGCCCTGCTCGATGCGCGGCAGGGCGCGCGCGAGGACGAACTGCGCATCCGCGCCTTGCGCGTGCGCGGCCTGCTGCTCGGCCAGCTCAATCGTCATGGCCAGGCGCGGTCGGCGATGCGCAAGATGCTCGACCTGCGCGCACGCGGCCCCGACGATCCGGCCGGCATGGCGCGGTCCTACCAGGACTACGCGATGGTGGCCGCCGCCGCGGGGGACGAGGCCGAGGCGGACCGCGCCGTGCGCCGCGGACTGCGCGTGCTCGACCGCGCCGGGATCGGCGATTCGCCGGAGCGCGCGTCGCTGCTGTCCGGCCGCTCGAGCCTGTCGTCCTGGAAGCAGGACAAGGCGCTCGCGCTGCGCGATGCCGGACGCGCCGAGGACGCGGCGCGCGCGGCCGCGCTGCCGCCGGAGGACCCGCTCTGGGTCGCGCTGCTGATGGACGCGGCGCGCTCGCGCCGCACCGGCGGACCCGGTTCGCGGCAGGGGCTGGCCTATGCCGAACGCGCGCTGGCGCTGTCCTACCGGCTGTACGGCCAGGACAGCAAGACCACCGCCGATGCCGAGAACCTGCTGGCCGCGCTGCTGCGCGACGTCGGCCGCCTGCCGGAGGCGATCGCGCATTACCGGCAGTCGCGGGCGATCTCGACGCGGCTGGGGCTGGGCGCGGTCCACCTTGCCCGCCTCGACAGCGCCACTGCGGCCGCCTACGACGTGCTGCGCGACCATCCGCGCATCGTGGCGCTGCTGGATGCGGCCATTCCGCACCTGCCCGACGGCCCGCGCGACATCGACCGGGCGGTCCTGCGCCGGGCCTATCTGCGGCGCGCGTCCTCGCTGCGCCAACTGCAGCGCTATGCCGAATCCGAACGCGACTACCGCACCGCGATGCGGATGATCGCGGGCGAGCATGGCGGCGATTCGCCCGCCTACGCCGAAGCGCTCAATGCCTATGTCCTGCTGCTGGTCGATCGCGGGCGCTACGCCGAGGCCGAACGCACGCTGGACCGGGTGCGCGCGATCCTGGACGCGCACCCGGCCGACGCCGGCGTCGCGTTGCGGATGTGGGTCGCCTGCAGCGGCGCGATGCTCGCGCGGGCGCGCGGCGATCTCGACGCGGCCCAGGCGCGGGCGGAGGAGGCGCTGCGCCTCGGCGGGCGCGATCCGGTGATCAATGCCGTGGAACTGGCGCGGGTGCAGGTGCTGGCCGCGGAGATCGCGATGCGCCGCAACCAGGCGCATCGCGCCCAGGCCCTGCTCGACAAGGCCGCGCCGCAGGTGGAACGTCTGGAGATCGGCGACCGGGACTGGCAATGGGCGCGCCGGGCGATCGGCGCAGCGAAGAACGGCTGCGGCACCGCGCAGGGCGCATCCTAGGCCGCATGGCGGGCCGGGCCGCAGGGCCGGTGCGGGTTTTGATGCAGTGCAAGATGCATTGCCTCGCGGAACATTGCACATTGAATCGTTCCAAAAAAATTTTCCGACCGTTTGGATCGATCTAAGCGATGCATGTCAAGCCCCACCTTCCTTGCGCGGCCGCCGTCGCCCGTCCGCAACCGTCGTCCGTGCGTCGCGGGGCGTTGACGCTGCTGGCCTTGGCCGCGCTGGCCCTGCCTGTGGTGGCTGCGCCGGGCGAGGATCTCGCCGCGGCGGTCAATACCTTCATCGGCACCAAGGACGACGGCAATACCTTCCCCGGCGCATCGGCGCCGTTCGGCCAGATCCAGGTCAGCCCGATCGGCGCGCACTATTCGGGCTGGCGGTACGACGATCCCAAGATCCGCGGCTTCGGCCACTCCTTCCTCTCCGGCGCCGGCTGCTGGGAGCAGGGCGGCCTGGTCTCGGTGCTGCCGGTCACCGGCACGATCGCCGCGGGCGGGGATTTCGACACCGGCGACACCAAGACCTTCGATCACAAGCGCTACGGCAGCGCCTACGCGCACGAGGGCGAGGTCGGCCAGGCCGGCTACTACAAGGTGCGCCTGACCGACTACGGCGGCATCACCGCCGAGGCCACCGCGCTCACCCATGCGGCCGCCGAGCGCTATACCTTCGACGGCAAGGCCGGCGTCGGCCACGTGCTGGTCAACGTCGGCCAGGCCGACGAGCGCCACGCCATCATCGGCAACACCATCGCCGTGGTCGGCGATCGCGCGGTTGAAGGCAAGCTGGTCAGCAAGAGCTTCTGCGGCGGGCAGCAATACACCACCTGGTACCGCATCGAGTTCGACCGGCCCTTCCAGGCCTTCGGCACCTGGGACGGCGACGGCGCCAACCCCGGCGCGCGCCACGGCATGGAGGGCGAGGCCAAGCCCAGCGGCGCTTGGCTCAGCTTCGACCTGGGCAGGAGCCGCGCGGTCACCGCGGTCAGCGCCATTTCCCACGTCGACGCCGAGGGCGCGCGCAACAACCTGCGCAGCCAGGGTATGCGCGGCGGCAAGCTGCTCGGCTTCGACGCCATGCGCGCGCAGGCGCAGGCGGCGTGGCGCCAGGAACTCGCCTCCGTGCAGGTACGCGGCGGCGGCGCCGACGACCGCACCGTGTTCTACACCGCGCTCTACCACGCGCTGCTGCAGCCCTTGACCGGCAGCGACGCCGACGGCCGCTACCGCGGCTACGACGAGCAGATCCATCGCGCCGAGGGCTGGACCTACTACGAGTACTTCTCGCTCTGGGACACCTACCGCTCGCAGAACCAGTGGCTGGCGCTGATCCGTCCGCAGCGCGCGCGCGACATCGCCCGCTCGCTGCTGGCCATCGACGCCCAGGGCGGCTGGCTGCCGCGCTGGGGCTACGCCAACTACGACACCAATATCATGACCGGCGATCCGGTGACGCCGTTCCTGGTCGACCTGTGGCGCTTCGGCGCGTTGCAGGGGCGCGAACAGGACGCTTACGCTGCGCTGCGCCGCAACGCCTTCGGCATGCCGCCGCTGTCCTCGCGCCATGCCGGCCGCTCCGGCAACGCCAGCTACCTGAAGGACGGCTTCGTGCAGTACGACCGCGCCTTCCCTTCCAAGGGTATGGACGTGGATCCGCACCACGGCGGCTCGGCCACGCTGGAATACGCGTTGGCCGACTGCTCGCTCTCGCAGATGGCCGGCGCGCTCGGCCACGGCGAGGATGCCGCGCTGCTCAAGACGCGCGGCGGCAACTGGCACCGCGTCTGGGATGCGCAGGCGCGCGACGAGAGCGGCTTCGTCGGCTTCCCGCGCCCGCGCGTGGACGGCGGCGCCTGGTACAGCCCGCCGCGGGGCGACTACAGCCCGCGCTCGCAGCACGGCTTCCACGAAGGCACCGCCTGGCAATACCAGTGGCTGGCGCAGCAGGACGTCGACGGCCTGGTCGAGGCCATGCAGGGCAAGGACAAGGCGCTGCAGCGGCTGGACCTGTTCTTCGCCTACGACGACCTGCTGGCCGATCCGCAGCAGGGCGCGCGCAAGCACTGGGTGGTGGGGCCGTACAGCTACTACAACCAGTACCGCTACAACCCCAACAACGAGCCCGATCTGCATTCGCCCTGGATGTACACCCTGATCGGCGCGCCGTGGAAGACCGCCACGGTGCTGCGCGCGGCGCAGCACCTGTTTACCAACGCGCCCAACGGCGTCACCGGCAACGACGACCTGGGCACGATGTCGGCCTGGTACCTGTTCAGCGCCGTCGGCCTGTATCCGGCGGTGCCGGGGACCGGGCAGTTCCTGCTGCACCCGCCGCGCTTCGAAGAGGTGGCCATCGACCTGGGCAACGGCAAGACCCTGCGCATCCAGGCCCCGGGCACGGATGCGGGCCAGGTGCAGTATGTGGAGAATGTCCGCTTCGACGATCAGCCGCAGCACAAGGTCTGGATCGACTGGGCGCGCCTGCAGCAGGGCGGCACGCTCCGCTTCGACCTGACCCGGGCGCCCCCCACGCAAGGCTGGGGAACGCAACCGGAGGCGCTGCCGGCTTCGCCATGTTCGACGCGAGGAGCGATGCGGTGACAGGCAAGCAGGGAACGAAGCAGAAGGCAGGGACGGCGGCGGGCAAGCGCGCGCCGCGGCACCAGGCCATCACCGTCAACGACATCGCCAAGGCCGCCGGCGTCTCGCGCGCGACCGTGTCGCTGGTGCTGCGCGAGAGCCCGCTGGTGCACGCCGACACGCGCGCGCGCGTGGAGGCCGAGCTCAAGCGCCAGGGCTACATCTACAACCGCAGCGCCGCCAACCTGCGCCGGCGCACGTCCTCCTCCATCGCCCTGGTGGTCAACGACCTGAGCAACCCGTTCTTCGCCGAGTTCGCCACCGGCGTGGACGAGGCGGTCGCCGCCCAGGGCTACGTCACCCTGCTCGGCAACACCAGCGAGTCCCCGCATCGCGAGGAAGCGGTGCTGGCGTCGCTGATGGAGCACCAGCCCGCGGGCGTGATCCTCTCGCCGGCCGAGCACAGCGACGGCGAGCGGCTGGAGCGCGTGCTCGGGCAGCGCTCGCCGGTGGTGGTGTTCAACCGCGAGCTGGCCGGCGCGCACTGGGATTTCCTGGTGCTGGACAACCGCAACGGCGCGCGCATGGCCACCGAGCACCTGCTCGAGCTCGGCCATCGGCGCATCGCCTTCTTCGGCGGCCACGCCGACTCCAGCTCCTGCCGCGAGCGCCGGGCCGGCTACGCCGACGCGCTGCGCGCGGCGGGCATCGAGCCGCGGCCGCAATGGTTCGTCGAGACCGCGCCTACGCGCCTGGACGCGGCCACCGGCGTCGATGCGCTGTTCGCCGGCGTGGGCGCCGCCGAGGCGCCGACCGCCGCGGTCTGCTACAACGACGCGGTCGCGCTCGGCCTGATGCTCGGCCTGGTGCGCCACGGCCGCAAGCCCGGCGAGGATTTCGCGGTGACCGGCTTCGACGACGTTCCCGAAGCCGCCTTCGCCGCGCCGCCGCTGACCACATTGGCGGTCGATCCGCGCGAGCGCGGCCGCCAGGCCGCCGAGCTGCTGCTGCAGCGCATCCGCACGCGCGGCGGGCAGGAGCAGCAGACCACCGCGCCGGTGCGCCTGGTGGTGCGCGGCAGCAGTTGCAAACCCAAGGGGGCGGGATCGTGAGCCGGGCGGCAACGCGCCGGCGCGCCGGTTCCGGGCAAAAGGGAGCCGAACGGCGTCCAGTCGCCTGAGCCGTTCTGCGGCCATGGCGGGTGCTTCCGGCTCTTGATTTAGATCGTTCAAAATCGATGGATCACGTCATCAAACCTATTTCCGCATTTGGCTCTTCGGGAGGAGCGGCATGAAGGGGAATATCCAGACATCCACGCTGGCCGCCGCGCTGCTGACGGCCCTGTCGCTGCCGCACGCGGCCCATGCGCAGTCGTCGCAGCCGCAGCCCGCCGCCGCGCCGGCCGCCACCGACCTGGAGAAGGTCGCGGTGACCGGTTCGCGCATCAAGCGCGCCCAGGTCGAGGGTCCGGCGCCGGTGACGATCATCGGCGCCGAGCAGATCAAGCGCGAAGGCTTCGCCAACGTCTACGAGGCGCTGTCCACGCTGACCGAGGTCACCGGCACGGTGCAGGCCGACGTCAACAAGGGCCCCACGCCCAACGCCAGCCCCCTGAACCTGCGCAACCTGGGCCCGGGCCGCACGCTGCTGCTGATCGACGGCCGCCGCGTCGCGGACTACCCCTTGCCCTACGAGGGCCGCGGCAACTTCGCCAACTTCAACAACATCCCGATGGCGATGGTGGAGCGGATCGAGGTGCTGGCCAGCGGCGGTTCGGCCATCTATGGCTCCGACGCGATGGCTGGCGTGATCAACGTGATTCTGAAGAAGAACTACAACGGCGACGAAGTGCGCATCAAGGGCGGCACCACCACGCGCGGCGGCGGCGATTCCTTCGACCTGTCCTGGGTCGGCGGACGCACCGGCGAGAAGTGGAGCGCCACCTACGGCCTGCAGTGGAGCGGCCGCGAGACGCTGTTCGCGGGTGACCGGCCGTTCGTCGATTCCGACTACGAGCCCGGCTCGCGGGTCAAGCCGTTGGTCAACGACGCCTGGCCGTGGATCTGGGGCGTGGAGCTGATCGACCTGGGCAACAAGCGACGCGTGACGCCGCCCGACGGCGCCTGCGAGCGCTTCCAGGACCTGCCGCTGCACGACTTCATCGGCAACGAGGGCAACCCGCCCGAGTTCCCCGGCTACAGCTGCACCCAGGGCAAGGGCAACGCGCTGTGGAGCCTGCGCAACGGTTCGGACAACAAGTCGGCGTTCGGCAACTTCCAGTACGAGTTCGACAACGGCATGCAGGCCTGGATCAGCGCCTCGCTGTGGGACAGCGAAGGCGAGTCGCGCCAGGACGAGGCCTTGCGCTTCACCCTGCTCGACGGCCGCGGCGGCAGCTGGTACGACCCGCAGCTGGGCCAGCGCATACAGGGGCGCCGCGCCTTCACCGTGGCCGAGGCCGGCCAGCGCAAGCCCTTCCTGTTCCGCACCAACGAGCGTTCCTGGGACGTGGCCGGCGGCCTGCGCGGGCACTTCGGCGAGAAGTTCGACTGGGACGCCACCGTCGGCCGCACCGAGTACGAGGTCAAGTTCAGCTTCCCGGCCATTCTGCAGTCGGCGATCGACGACTACTTCCTGGGGCCGCAGCAGGGCGTGACCGACGACGGCACGCCGATCTATACGCTGGACCAGAACCGCTTCTGGAATCCGATGTCGGGCGATGCCTTCCGCTCCATGACCACGCGCGGCCACAGCAGCGCCGAGTCGTGGATGAACCAGGCGCAGTTCGCGGTCAACGGCGAGCTGTTCCATCTGCCGGCGGGCCCGGTGGGGTTCGCCGCCGTGCTGGAGGCCGGCTCGCAGGGCTATCGCCTGCACCCCGATCCGCTGACCTTCGGCCCGGGCAAGCAGTACGACCAGCCCGGCGGCGTCAACCAGGGCGGCGGCGACCGCAAGCGCTACGCGGCCGGCGTCGAGTTCAAGGTGCCGCTGCTGGAATCGCTGAACCTGACCGCGGCCGGCCGCTACGACCGCTACAAGGACGACAGCCGCAAGGAGGGCAACTTCACCTGGAACACCGGCCTGGAATGGCGTCCGGTCGACAGGCTGCTGCTGCGCGCGTCCTACAACACCACCTTCCGCGCGCCCGACATGCATTACCTGTTCGCCACCAGCGGCACCGGCACGCAGGAGGATTCGGACATCGCCAACTGCGTGCGCCGCGACCTGCAGCCCAGCTGCGGCTCCCAGGACCTGTACTACCGCCATGACATCAGCCGCACGGGCAACCTGAAGCTGGAGAGCGAGACCGGCAAGTCGTGGAGCGCCGGCTTCGTCTGGGACGCGACCGACAACCTGTCGCTGAGCGCGGACTACTGGCGCATGAACATCGACAACCAGGTCCAGGACTTCAGCATCACCGACATCCTCGACCTGGAAAGCGAGTGCATCAACGGCGTGCCCAAGGAGGCCGGCAATCCGCTGCGCGTGACGCCGGGTTCGGCCGAATGCGACAGCATCGTCTCGCGCGTGTCGCGAAGCGCGCCGGGCACGAACGCCTCCGGCCTGCCCGATGCCAACTATCCCCTGGGGCAGGTGCGCTCCGTGTTCAGCGGACCGATCAACCTCTCCTACCGTGAGGTCGCCGGCGTCGACGTGTCCGCGCGCTATCGGATTCCGACCACGTCCTGGGGCGATTTCAGCTTCGCCTTCAACTACACCAACCAGCTCAAGACCAATACGCGCCGCGACAAGGGCTCGCCGCTGCTGGAGCAGCGCGACGACGAGATCCGCAGCTTCATCCGCGCCAGCGCCAGCTGGGAACGCGGCCCGTGGACGGCTACCCTGTTCGCCAACCGCATCGGCCACGTCAACGGCGACTCCTACGGCAGATGCGCGCCGCGCCTGCCGGGCGAGGACCCGAGCGTGTGCGGGCACGTGGACAAGCTCAAGGCCCCGATTTATTTCAACCTGACCGCCGGATACCAGATGACCGACAAGGCGCGGGTCAACCTGTACATCGACAATCTGTTCGACGAGGCCGAGTACAAGGACCCCTACAAGATGTTCTTCATCTACGCCAACGAGCGGGTGTTCTCGCGGGTGGGCCGCGAGGTGTCCGCGGAACTGGTCTACAAGTTCGATTGATGCCGGTCGGACTGTTGCCGATGGGATGGGGGCTGATCGCGCCGGCACGGGCGGGGAGAAGGCGGATGCGGCAGGCGGGTGGACGGCGACGCGGATGGTCCGCGACGGTGGTGCTGCTGGTGTCGGCGGCGTGGATGGCCTGGGCGCAGGCGGCGCCGCCCGCGTCGGTGCCGCTGCGCGACGGCTGGGAGTTCCGCCTGGCGACCGACGATGCGGCGGTCGCGAAACAGCCGCAGGCCGCCCGCTGGCATGCCGCGCGCGTGCCAGGCAACGTGCACATCGACCTGCTCGCGGCCGGACTGATCCGCGATCCCTACGTCGGCGCGGCGGAAGCCGAGCTGCAATGGATCGGCTTGTCGCGCTGGGAATACCGCACCCGCTTCGACGCGGGCGCGGAGCTGCGCAAGCGCGCGCACGCGGCCCTGGTGTTCGAGGGGCTGGACACCTTCGCCGAGGTCTTCCTCAACGGCGAACGCCTGGCCAGCACCGACAATAGCTTCCGCACCTGGCGCATCCCGGTCGAGGGCAAGCTGCGCGCGCGCGGCAACGAACTGACCGTGGTCTTCGATTCGCCGATCCGGCGCCTGCTGCCCAGGGTGCAGGCGATGCCGCACAAGATCGCCGGCAACTATCCCTCGCCCTACGGCGACGAGCCGAAGGACGCGATGACCGGCAACTTCGCGCGCAAGCCGGGCTACCACTACGGCTGGGACTGGGGGCCGCGCTACGTCACTGCCGGCGTGTGGCGCCCGGTGCGCCTGGAAGCCTGGGATGCGCTGCGCCTGGTCGACCTGCAACTCGTGCAGCAGCACCTGGACGCGCAGCGCGCCGATCTGCAGGCGCGCGTGCAGGTGGACAGCGACAAGGCGCAGAAGGCCACGCTGGAGATCGCGGTGACCGGTCCCGACGGCGCCGCCCTGGCGCCGATCCGCCAGGAGGTGGCGTTGCAGCGCGGCGAGAACCGCGTGGACGTGGCCGTGCAGATACCGCAGCCGCGGCGCTGGTGGCCGGCGGGCTACGGCGAGCAGGCGCTGTACACCGTCCAGGCGCAGCTGGTCGACCGCAGGGGCGTGCAGGGCGCAGCGCGCAAGCGCACCGGCCTGCGCACCGTGGAGCTGCGCCGCGAGCAGGACGCGCAGGGCGGCCAGGGCTTCGCCTTCGTCATCAACGGCGTGCCGATCTTCGCCAAGGGCGCCAACGCCATTCCCTTCGACGCCTTTCCCGCGCGCGTCACCGACGAGCGTTTGCGCCGCGACCTGACCGCGGCGCGCGATGCCAACATGAACATGCTGCGCAACTGGGGCGGCGGCTATTACGAAAGCGACGCGTTCTTCGACATCGCCGACGAGCTCGGCCTGCTGGTCTGGCAGGACTTCATGTTCGGCGGCGGCATGCCGCCCGCCTTCGACGCCGAGTTCCGCGCCAACGTCGTGGCCGAGGCGCGCGACAACGTGCGCCGCATCCGCCACCACCCGAGCGTGGTGCTGTGGTGCGGCAACAACGAGGAGGAGACCGCCTGGAAGGATTGGGGCCACGGCAAGACCCTGACCGAGGCCGATCCGGCCTTCGCCAAGACCGTGTGGGAGGGCTACGTGCAGCTGTTCGGCCGCGACCTGCGCCAGGTGGTGGCCGAGGAGGGCGGCGGCATCCCGTACTGGTCGAGCTCGCCCAGCAACGACCTGGACGAGAAGGCCAACGACAGCGACCGCGGCGACAAGCACTACTGGGAAGTCTGGGGCAATCCGGCCAAACCGCCGACCGCCTACCTGGACGTGACGCCGCGCTTCATGTCCGAGTACGGCCTGCAGGCCTGGCCGTCGCTGCGCACGGTGGACGCCTTCGCCGAACCGGGCGAGCAGGGCATCGACGCGCCGGTGATCCGCGCGCACCAGAAGTTCCTCGCCGGCGACGGCAACCAGCGCCTGCTGCTGTACATCCGCCGCGAATACGGCGAGCCGCGCGACTTCCCCGATTTCGTCTACCTCAGCCAGCAGGTGCAGGCCGAAGGCATCGAGCTGGCCGCCCTGCACCACCGCGCCTCGAGGCCGCGCACGATGGGCTCGCTGTACTGGCAGCTCAACGACGTCTGGCCGGGCGCGTCCTGGTCGAGCCTGGATTACTTCGGCCGCTGGAAGCCGCTGCACTTCCATGCCCGCCGCTTCTTCGCGCCGCTGGCGATCGCGCCGCTGCGCAAGGACGGCAAGACGCGGGTCTCGCTGATCTCCGACCTGACCGTGCCGACCGAGGCCGAGTGGCGGCTGCGGGTCCTGGACTTCGGCGGCCGGCTCCTGCGCGAGGAGCGCAAGACGGTGACCTTGCGGCCGCTCGGCGCGCAGGAGGAGGCGGTGCTTGGCGACAAGAGCCTGCTGCGCGGCGCCGATCCGCGGCGCACCGCCGCCGTGTTCGAACTGTGGGTGCAGGGCCGCGCGGTCTCGCGCGGCACGGTGTACTTCCGTCCCGCCAAGGAGCTGCGCTGGCCGGCGCCGAACGTGCGCGCCACGCTGCGCCCGGATGGCGAGGGCCTGGCGCTCGAACTGCGCGCGCGCAGCCTGATGCGCGGGGTGTGGCTCGACTTCGGCGACCGCGACGTCGTCCCGTCCGACAACGCGCTGACGCTGTTGCCCGGCGAGCCGGTGTACCTGCACCTGCGCACGGCGGAAACGCAGCAGGCCGTGCAGCGCGCGCTGCGCCTGCGCTCGCTGTCCGGTTCGCCCGAACCCGGCTGGGACGCCTCGGCGCAAGCCGCCGTCTCCGCCGCCACGCCTTCCGACACCATGCCCGCACGCGGCGAGGGGACGCCTTGACCATGACCATGAAGCCGCTGGCCGCGCTGTGCCTGGCGTTCTCGCTGTGGCTGGCGCCGCATGCCGCGACGGCCGCGACCGCCACATCGGCATCCCCGCCGGCGAAGAACGAAGCCGCCCCGGTCACCGATGCCGAGGCGGCCAGGCTCGCCGCCCGCGTGAAGGCCGAGACCCGCCACGCCTGGCGCGGCTACTGGCGCTACGCGCGCGGCCACGACGACCTAAAGCCGCTCAGCAACGCCGGCCGCGACTGGTACGCGCAATCGCTGCTGATGACCCCGGTCGACGCGCTCGACACGCTGCTGCTGATGGGGCTGGACAAGGAGGCGGCGCAGGCGCGCGAGCTGATCGTCAGCCGGCTGTCCTTCGATCGCGATCTCGACGTGCAGAACTTCGAGATCACCATCCGTCTGCTCGGCGGCCTGCTCTCGGGCTACCAGCTCAGCGGCGACGCCCGCCTGCTCGAGCTGGCCGAGGACCTCGGCCGGCGCCTGCTGCCGGTGTTCGATTCGCCGACCGGCCTGCCCTACACCCACGTCAACCTGCGCACCGGCAAGACCAGCGGCAAGGTCAGCAATCCGGCCGAGACCGGCACGCTGCTGCTCGAGTTCGGCATGCTGGGCAAGCTCACCGGCAAGCCGGAGTTCTACGACAAGGCCAAGCGCGCCCTGGTCGAGACCTATGAGCGCCGCGCCAGGGACACCGGGCTGGTGGGCGCCGCCATCGACGTCGAAACCGGGCAATGGACCGACACCGACGCGCACATCGGCGGCGGCATCGATTCCTACTACGAATACCTCTACAAGTGCTGGCGCCTGTTCGGCGACGCCGACTGCAAGCGCATGTGGGAGGGCAGCATCGGCGGCGTCAACCGCTACCTGGCCGACGAAGTCCGCCAGGGCGAGCTGTGGTACGGGCACGCCGACATGCGCGACGGCCGGCGCACGCGCACGCGCTACGGCGCGCTCGACGCCTTCATGCCGGCCCTGCTGGCGCTCGGCGGCGACCTCGAGCGCGCGCGCCGCCTGCAGGATTCCGGCCTGAAGATGTGGCGCCTGCACGGCATCGAGCCCGAGTCGCTGGATTACGCGAAGATGGAGGTGCTCTCGCCCGGCTACGCGCTGCGCCCGGAAATCGTCGAGTCGGCCTACTACCTGCACCACTACACGGGCGATGCGCGCTATCGCGCGATGGGCCGCGAGTTCTTCGAGGACTTCGTGCGCCATACCCGCACCCGCAGCGGCTTCGCCGCGCTGAGCGACGTGCGCAGCAAGGAGAAGAAGGACTCGATGGAGAGCTTCGTCTTCGCCGAGACCTTCAAGTATTTCTACCTGCTGTTCTCGCCCAAGGGCGCGCTCGACTTCGACGCCGTCACCTTCAACACCGAGGCGCATCCGCTGCGCCCGGCGCCGGGCGCCGGGAACAAGTAGCGGCCGCGACCGGCGCGAGCGCCGGCGGGCAGTCCACCCCGGGGACGGCGATGTCGCCGTCCCGGATTCCTGCAATGCGACAGATCGCAGTACTGATGGAGGCGTCCATGAAGATCCGCAGTGCCCGCAACCGACGATCCGTGCTCCCCCACGCCCTGCTGTTCACGGGACTGGCCCTGGCCTGCGGCCAGGCCGCCGCGGAATCGGCGATCTACGGCGGCGGCCCGTTCTACAGCGGCGGCCAGGCCGTCATGGACGACCTGCGCGGCTCGGGCTTCACCACGGTGATCCTGTGGAGCTTCCACATCGAGGACAACGGCGACCTGGTCTACAACGACATTCCCGTGGTCAGGAACGGCGCCTACATGGGCGATGCCGGCTGGCCGGCACGGTTGGCCACGCTCAAGACCGCGCCGACCTCGGTCAATCGCATCGAGGTGTCGATCGGCGCCTGGAGCGTTCCGGATTTCGAGCGCATGGCCAAGCTGGTCAACGGCACCGCGGCCGGCTGCGGCACCACGATCGTGTGCGGCACCGGCAGCAACGGCATCCTCTACCGCAACTTCCAGGCGCTGAAGGCTGCCACCGGCGCCGACGCGGTGAACTTCGACGACGAGAGCGCCTACGACCTCTCGCCGACCACGCAGTTCGGGCAGATGCTCGCCGGCCTGGGCTACAAGATCACCTTCGCGCCGTATACCCAGCAGACCTTCTGGAAGAACCTCAAGAACAACCTGGGCAGCAGCGTCGACGGCATCTACCTGCAGGTCTACGACGGCGGCGCCGGCAACGACCCCGGGGCCTGGTCGACGGCGATGGGCATGACCGTCGATCCGGGCCTGTGGACCCGCCACGGCAGCGGCTGCGGCAGCGGCGACAGCCCTTCCAGCGTGCAGACGCGGATGACGGCGTGGAAGAACGCGGTGGGCATCGTCGGCGGCTTCCTCTGGCTCTACGACGACATCCAGAAATGCTGGTCGCAAGGCACCAGCGCCCAGTACGCGGCGGCCATCAACAACGCCGTCGGCGGCAACGCCTCGCCCGTCGCGCATTTCTCCTCCAGCGTCTCGGGCCTGACCGCCAGCTTCACCGACGCTTCCAGCGACAGCGACGGCAGCATCGCCTCGCGCAGCTGGAACTTCGGCGACGGCGGCACGGCCGCCACCGCCAATCCCAGCCACACCTACGCCGCGGCCGGCAGCTACACCGTCTCGCTGACGGTCACCGACAACGGCGGCGCCACCGCCACCAGCACGCAGACGGTGTCGCTCGGCAGCCCCAACCTCGCCCTCAACAAGGCGGCTACCGGCTCGGCGGCCTGCAACGGCAACGAATCCCCCGCCAAGGCCGTCAACGGCACCGTGAGCGGCGGCAATGCCGACAAGTTCTGCACGCTGGCGGCGAGCAAGTGGCTGCAGGTCGATCTCGGCTCGGCGCAGACGGTCAGCAGCTTCACGGTCAAGCATGCCGGCGCGGGCGGCGAGTCGGCGTCCTGGAACACCAGGGCCTTCGACATCCAGCTCTCGGCCAACGGCAGCAGCTGGACCACCGTCGCCAGCGTCGCCGCCAATACCGCCAACGTCAGCACCCATGCGGTGACGGCGCAGTCGGCCCGCTATGTCAGGCTCAACATCGCCACCCCGAGCCAGAACGGCGACCCGGCGGCGCGCATCTACGAATTCGAGGTCAGGTAGCCGCCGCGCGCCGGCGCCCGGTCGCGACGCGAGCCGGGCGCCCGGGCGTCGAGGAAGCCGTTTGGCGGATCCGGGGGCCCGAGCTGGCGGGGCGCCTGCTGCGGGCTACCTGGATCAGGGAGTGATCTGTGCAGATAAACTATTGATTTTATTGATCCTGGACCTACGCATCGATGGGCATCGGGAAAGCCTGGCGGGCAGCCATTGTTTTCGGCGCCGTTGACGCCATAGAAGGAGGACTCTGCCCAGGTCCTGGCTTTTTGTTCCATGAACAGAACGCTGGGGAACTTTCCCTCGCCTTAGCAGTCATAGGTGCTCACTGCTAAAATGCCTGCCATGACCGAGACCACGATCCGCTATCCCCTGGTCGCCAACAACCTGCCGGTGCCGAGCGCGCTCGGCTCGCTGGACGCCTACATCGGCGCGGTGCACCAGATCCCCGTCCTTTCCGTCGAGGAAGAGCAGGAGCTTGCGCACCGCTTCCGCGACGAGAGCGACCTCGACGCCGCCCGCGAGCTGGTGCATTCGCACCTGCGCTTCGTCGTGCACGTGGCCCGCGGCTACAACGGCTACGGCCTGCAGCTGGGCGACCTGATCCAGGAAGGCAACATCGGCCTGATGAAGGCCGTCAAGCGCTTCGATCCCGAGATCGGCGTGCGGCTGGTCAGCTTCGCCGTGCATTGGATCCGTGCCGAGATGCACGAGTTCATCCTCAAGAACTGGCGCATCGTCAAGGTCGCCACCACCAAGGCGCAGCGCAAGCTGTTCTTCAACCTGCGCAAGAGCAAGACGCGCCTGGGCTGGATGAATGCCGAGGAAGTGCGCACGGTGGCGCGCGACCTGAACGTGTCCGAGCGCGAAGTGCTGGAGATGGAGTCGCGCCTGTCCGGACGCGACATCGGCTTCGACGCGCCCGCCGACGAGGACGACGAGCACGCCCCTCCGTCGCCGGCCGCTTACCTGATGGCCGATAACGAGGATCCCTCGCAGGCCTACGAGCGCGCCGACAGCGAAGACCACCAGCTCGACCTGCTGCGCGAAGGCCTCAAGCGCCTGGACGCCCGCTCGCGCGACATCGTCAAGCGCCGCTGGCTGGACCAGGACAGCAAGGTCACCTTGCAGGAACTGGCCGACGAGTACGGCGTCTCCGCCGAGCGCATCCGCCAGGTCGAGGCCAACGCGCTGAAGAAGATGAAGGCGCTGTTCGCCGCCTGAGGCGAGCGACATCGACGAGGAAAACGCAACGGCCCGGGAAACCGGGCCGTTTTTCGTGGAACGGCTGGCCCGGTGCCGTCTGCCTCGCGCGGATTGACGGTGAATTTGCGCGCCAATGCCCGCAAGGGCATGGCGCCTTTACGCGGGCGCGCCACAGACTTCTGTCGCGGCGCAGGGCCGCGGCGCCGGAGCCCCCCGATGTCCCGTTTCGAAGTGTTCTGCCTCAAGGCCGCGACGGTCTTCGCCGTCGCCGGACTGCTGGCGATCGCGGGCGCGATGATCGGCGTGGCGGCGATCTGAGCAAGGCCCGCCGCGCTCGGCGGGCCTGACTGGCGGAATCAGCGCAGCAGTGCGCGTACGGCCTGGTCGATGCCCTGCGGCGTCAGTTCGTACATGCGCTGGTCGAGCAGTCCCGCGATCACGCGGTTGGACGCGGTGTAGTGCCAGGTGCGCGCCGGCATCGGGTTGAGCCAGGCCAGCTTGGGGAATTTCGCCGCCAGGCGCTGCAGCCAGACCGCGCCGGCCTCCTCGTTGTGGTGCTCGATGCTGCCGCCGGGCTGCAGCACCTCGTGCGGCGCCATCGCCGCATCGCCGACGAAGATCAGCTTGGTGTCCGGCGGATGGGTGCGCAGCACCTCCAGCGTGCCGATGCCGTCGCTGTCGTAATAGCGGCTGTTGTGCCACAGGCGCTCGTAGACGCAGTTGTGGAAGTAGTAGTGGGTCAGGCGCTTGAACTCGCCGCGCGCGGCGGTGAACAGCTGCTCGCACAGGTGCACGTGGTCGTCCATCGAGCCGCCGATGTCGAGCAGCAGCAGCACCTTGACCGCGTTGTGGCGCTCCGGGCGCATGCGGATGTTGAGCAGGCCCGCATCGCGCGCGGTGGCGTCGATGGTGCCGTCCAGGTCGAATTCCTCGGCCGCCCCCTGGCGCGCGAAGCGGCGCAGCCGGCGCAGCGCCAGCTGCAGGTTGCGCACGCCCAGCTCGGCGTCGTCGGCCAGCTCGCGGAAGCGGCGCCGTTCCCACACCTTGCCGGCGCTGCGTCCGCCGCCCTGCGGGCCCACGCGCATTCCTTCCGGATGGTAGCCGCCGCTGCCGAACGGACTGGTGCCGCCGGTGCCGATCCAGCGGTTGCCGCCGGCGTGGCGTTCGTCCTGCTCGGCCAGCCGCTCGCGGAAGGCCTTCATCAGCGCGTCCAGTCCGCCGAGCCGGTCGATGTTGGCCTTTTCCTCGTCGGTGAGCATGCGCATGAACTCGCGGCGCAGCCAGTCTTCCGGGATCGCCTTGTCCGGTGCGATCGACGTCGTGGCCATGCCGCGCCACCACTGCGCGAAGGCCTGGTCGAAGCGGTCGTAATGGCGCTCGTCCTTGACCCAGGCCAGGCGCGCCAGTTCGTAGAAGGCGGCGTGGTCGGCGTAGGCCAGCCGTGCGTCGAGCGCGGCGTGCAGATCGAGCAGTTCGCGCAGGCTCACCGGCACGCCTGCCGCGCGCACCGAATGGAACAGCCCGATCAGCATCGCCGGCCGGCCTCAGCGCGCCTGCCGCCGGTGCATGAAGGCAAGCTTTTCCAGCAGCTGCACGTCCTGCTCGTTCTTCAGCAGCGCGCCGTACAGCGGCGGGATGGCCTTGCCGGGATCGCGCTCGCGCAGCGCCGCGGCGGGAATGCGGTCGGCCAGCAGCAGCTTCAGCCAGTCGATCAGCTCGGAGGTGGACGGCTTCTTCTTGATGCCGGGCACCTCGCGCAGCTGGAAGAACACCGCCAGCGCTTCCTCGACCAGCTCGCGCTCGATGCCGGGGAAATGCACGTCGACGATCCGCGCCAGCGTGGCGGCGTCGGGGAAGGCGATGTAGTGGAAGAAGCAGCGGCGCAGGAACGCGTCCGGCAGCTCCTTCTCGTTGTTGGAGGTGATCAGCACGATCGGGCGGTGCAGGGCGCGCACGGTTTCGTCGGTCTCGTAGACGTAGAACTCCATGCGGTCGAGTTCCTGCAGCAGGTCGTTGGGGAACTCGATGTCGGCCTTGTCGATCTCGTCGATCAGCAGCACGGCGCGGTGGTCGGCTTCGAAGGCCTCCCACAGCTTGCCGCGGCGCAGGTAGTTGCGCACCTCGTGCACGCCCTCCACGCCGAGCTGCGAATCGCGCAGGCGGCTGACCGCGTCGTACTCGTACAGGCCCTGGTGCGCCTTGGTGGTGGACTTGACGTGCCAGGTGATCAGGCGCGCGCCGAGCGAGCGGGCCAACTCCTCGGCCAGCAGCGTCTTGCCGGTGCCGGGCTCGCCCTTGATCAGCAGGGGCCGCTGCAGGGTGATCGCGGCGTTCACCGCCAGGCTGAGATCGGCGGTGCTGACGTAGGTGTCGGTGCCGTCAAAAATCATGGGGTATGCCTGCTGCAGGAAGATGAGGGCAGACTAGCCGTTCAGCCCAAGCATTATCGGGTCGAGCTTGATTCGTTTTGGTTCTGATGTCCATCATGCACAGATGAGTTCGTAGGGGGCGGTGAGTGTCTTAAGTCTTCGTTCGAAGCTGTGCGTGTCGATGATGTCAGCGAGATGCGTTTCGGTTGTGCATAATCTCATGGTGGAAACGCTTAGCCGCGGCCCAAGGGGGCGATCCCATATGCTGGTTGCCACGCGTGCAGCCATCGCCAGCAAGTCATCTTAGAGCCGCAGTTCATTTCCTGTAACAGAATCTTCCAGGAAACGCCCGTTTGTAGGACGAAGGTGAAGCCATAGTACTTGCAGTCATCCAACCGCTTGCGGGCTTGGTGGTGGCGTTGGTGAGATTTGACCGGCAACAGTGGCTTGATCAATACCAAAAACTTATCATCAGCTAAGGGGTGCGCCATTGGGTCCCGCAACTCGAATGATTGCGAAATATTTTTGACAGAAGTTTCTTATTTTTGTTAGATGCTTTAAGAAGCTCACTGTATCGTAATCTTACTGCGGTGCTAAAGTCGTTATGCGGTTGATGCTCGTGCGACTAAGGTGCTACTACGTGTCAGTGGCTTAGAAGGCTCTAAAACCGGGGAGGCAGGGATAATGGAATTGCTATTAAAAACCAGCTTCTTTTTATGGAGGAAGGGGCTTTTTAGATCAAGTCGACGTTGTTCTTTGTTATATATCGCGGCAATTTTGATATTTACTATAACGTGGCCTACTTACGCACAAGACGTAACCAAGGAGGATGGGTACAGCAATCGGACGCAATCCCCGCAAAGTGCAATTCAGCCACTCGACTCGCCTTTTGGAGAGAACATCAATCTCCATGCTGGAGGGCTCTCGTTCCGGCAGGAAGATGTGGTGTTGAAGGGGAATGGCCCCGACATCATCATTGCCCGCCAGTACGCTGCCGGAAAATATTACGGAAGCTTGCAACAGGACTTCGCGGACTGGGAGTTCCTATCTCCCCAGATCAAGACCGTCGCAGAGCTTCCATCGTCCGGCATTTATGGCGGGACGCCAATCGATGGGGCCGTCGCATCCTGGTTGCCTGAGGCCAGGTGCACCAAGTTTGCTGATGGCATGGAGCGTTCCCCCACGGCATCCCAGGCCAGTCTCTCGACAGTCGATGGGTGGGAGGAAGGGGTGCGATGGGTCATGCCAAGTGGAGAAATGGAACTCTTGAAGCTTCCGGCAAGCGGCTGGAAGCCGAGCCAAGCAATATCAGGCGTTAACACGTTTACAGGTGTGACGCTCACTGGGTGGACATTCGGTTGCCTGGCAACAGCCGCTAACACCACTGGTGAAGCGTTCCTAGCAGTCGATACCAATGGCACCAAGTACTGGTTAAACAACATCAGCTATCGCCCCTATCCGGCGTACAGACAGCCTGATCCCGAGCTTGGCAGAGCATTCAAAGTGCTCAGAAATCGAGCGCTCATGCGGGCGACACGAGTAGAAGACCGGTTCGGAAATTCCGTTACATATGCATATAACGGACATAAGCTGACTTCCATTACCGCAAGCGACGGAAGGAATCTCAAGCTTTACTGGCGAACGGATTCGGAATTGATCGACCGGATCGTTGCAAACGAAGGCGCCGCTTCGCAGCGCGTTTGGCAGTACCAGTACGAGAATCCCACACTAGATTCTAGGCGGTTGGTCAAGATCGTACAGCCGGATGGCGCCGCATGGTCGTTCGATTTGCCTTCGGCCATGCGCACATTCGATTCCGGCGTGGATCGATATGCCACGTCAACGCCGGGCTCCTGCCCTTTGGTGGCCAAGGCGGCCGATGTGTCGTATCAGCCAAAGCTCACGCATCCGAGCGGGCTGACTGTCACTTATGCTGTCCAGTCGAAGTATCACTTGAAAGCGCTGGCTCCCGATCCTGGCTGTCCGGCCACGCCGGGTGCACCGGCACGCGTTTTCTCGGTGATCAACTCGCTTACCGTCACAAAGCGCACACTCAGCGGGCCTGGGGTGTCAGAGCAGCAAACCTATACGTATTTGTCGCCAGATGTTCATTCGAATTATCCGATGACCTGCAATGGGGGCGCAGCCTGCCCCGGCATGGCATGGGCGCAAGTAGCAAGCCCTCTAGGATCAACACGGTATACGTTCTTCAACGATATCAATGCTCCCTATCTTGTTGGTCGCTTAGCGACGGAAGAGCGATCCGATGCCTCAGGAAATCTACAGAAGCGCACCGAGAACGCCTATGCCGCACCGGGCTCCGGCGCATGGCCGACCACGATTGGTGAGGTTGTCCAACGATACGACTTCAACAAGGCGACATTGCAACAGATCGCTCCTTTGCTCTCTAGCAAGACTTCCGTTGGCGGAGTGACATTTTCTTATCAGGTGGCTGACGAATGCACAGGCAAATGCCTCGATTCGTTTGCTCGTCCGACCAAGGTTGTTCGTTCGAGTTCCGCTGGCAACAGCCGTACAGAAACCACTGCCTACCATGACAATGCATCGAAATGGGTGCTGGGCCAGGTGAAGACGGTGACCTGCACCGCGCCGGCCAGCTGCGCCGGCCAGGTGATGTCGCAGACCGACTACGACGCCGCCACTGCGCTGCCGCTGCGCAGCTACGCCTTCGGCAAGCTCAAGCAGACCCTGACCTACAACGCCGACGGCACCGTCGCCACCGTCAAGGACGGCAACAACAACCTCACCACGCTCTCGGGCTGGAAGCGCGGCATCCCGCAGTCCATCAAGCACCCCATCACCCCGGAGTCGCCCACCGGCGCCACCGAGTCGGCCGTGGTCGACGACAACGGCTGGATCCAGTCCACCACCGACGAGAACGGCTTCGTCACCAGCTACGGCTACGACGCCATGGGGCGTCTGACCCTGCTCGACTACCCCGACGGCGACAGCGTCAACTGGACCAGCACCACGCAGAGCTTCGCGCCCTCGACCGCCACCCGCTACGGCCTGCCCGCCGGGCACTGGCTGCAGACGGTGAGCA
>NZ_JALBFU010000045.1 GCF_022662575.1 Luteimonas aquatica
CGACCAGCGCGGGCGTGGGCGGCACGGCGCTGGGCGCGAGCGCGAGCGCGGAAGGCTTCGCGGCGACGGCGACGGGCGTGGGCGCCTACGCGTCGGGCGCGCAGTCCTCGGCGTTCGGCGCGGTGGCCAGCGCGATCGGCGACTACAGCACGGCGGTGGGCACGCAGAGCGCGGCCACGGGCACCGGCAGCACGGCGGTGGGCGAGTCGAGCCTGGCCACGGGCGAGGAGAGCACGGCGGTGGGCGGGACATCGTTCTTCGGCCTGATCTCGGCCGAGGCCTCGGGTGCGAACTCGTCGGCCTTCGGTGCCGGCGCGGGCGCGACCGGCGACTACAGCACGGCCATCGGCAGTCTGTCGTACGCGAGCGCGGAGGACTCTACGGCACTGGGCTATGGCGCCTACGCCTCGGGGGTGAACAGCGTGGCGATCGG
>NZ_JALBFU010000046.1 GCF_022662575.1 Luteimonas aquatica
CCCGCTACGGCCTGCCCGCCGGGCACTGGCTGCAGACGGTGAGCACCGGCAACGCCCGCAAGATCACCGCCTTCGACGCCCTCTGGCGCCCGGTGGTCGAGGAGTCCTTCGACAACGCCGACGCCGCCAACACCCGCAGCGTCGTGGTCAAGCGCTACGACACCCAGGGCCGGCTGGTGTTCCAGTCCTACCCGGTGCGCAGCATCGCCACGGTCAACGACACCCTCAAGGGCACCACGACCACCTACGACGCCCTGGACCGCCCGCTCACGGTCAAGCAGGACTCCGAACTGGGCGTGCTGACCACCACCACCGAGTACCTGACCGGCTTCCAGACCCGGGTGACCAACCCGCGCGGCCAGAAGACCACCACCAGCTACATGGCCTGGGACCAGCC
>NZ_JALBFU010000047.1 GCF_022662575.1 Luteimonas aquatica
CAGGCGGTTGCGGGCGTCGTAGGTGCGGTCGACGCGGCGGGCCGCCACGGCGGTCGCGTTCTTGTCCAGGCATGCGCCGGTCGGCGACCAGGCCTGTCCGCCCGCCGTCCAGGCCAGGTTGCCGGCAGCGTCGTAGCCCATGGCCGTGGTGTTGGTCTCGACCTCCGAGCTCTTGCACAGCTGCTGGTTGGCGTCGTAGGCGAAGTAGCGCACCAGGGCGACGGAGCTGTCGGCATTGCGTCGCCGGATGAAGGACGGCTTGCCGTAGGCGTCGCGGGCGATGTCGGTAAACGCCCCTTCCGGATTGGTGATCGCCACGGGAAGATCGGTGACCGGCTGGTCCCAGGCCATGTAGCTGGTGGTGGTCTTCTGGCCGCGC
>NZ_JALBFU010000049.1 GCF_022662575.1 Luteimonas aquatica
CTGTCCGGGTCGTTCTGCTGGGTCTTGCGGCCCATGCTGTCGTAGATGAAGCCGTTGGAGACGATGCCCCGGCCCGCATCGCGCTGCACGTAGTACAGGCTGCCGTCGGCGTAGTAGCCGTACACCGTCTGCAGGCCGTTGACGTCGGTCACCACGCTCAGCTCGCCGTTGCCGGCACGCGACTGCACCGTCTGGTTGTTGCGGGCGTCGGTGATGATCGTCTGCGACCCGTTGTAGGTCGTCTTCACCGTCGAGGTCTGTCCCGTCGCGCCCGGCTCGGGCGAGGTGACCTGGGTTGGCCGGCCCAGCGCGTCGTAGGTCGTGGTCGTCCACAGCCGCGCG
>NZ_JALBFU010000050.1 GCF_022662575.1 Luteimonas aquatica
CTGTCCGGGTCGTTCTGCTGGGTCTTGCGGCCCATGCTGTCGTAGGTGAAGCTGTTCAGGATCGCGCCGCGCCCCGCATCGCGCGAGACGTAGTACAGACTGCCGTCGGCGTAGTAGCTGTAGAAGGCATGCAGCCCGTTCGCGCCGATGGTCTCGATGATCTCGCCCTGACCGTTGCGCACCTGCTTGGAGAGATTGTCGCGGGCATCGGTGGTGATGGTCGTCGAGCCGCTGTAGGCCGTCTTCACCGTCGCGCTCACGCCACCGGGTTCGGGCGAGGTGACCTGGGTCGGCCGGCCCAGCGCGTCGTAGGTCGTGGTCGTCCACAGCCGCGCG
>NZ_JALBFU010000051.1 GCF_022662575.1 Luteimonas aquatica
ACGGGCTGAGCGGCAACCGCGGCGACCGGGTGATGAGCTACGACGAACTGGACCGGCTGACCCAGGTCGAGTCGACCGTGTTCGGCACCGGCACCGCGCAGGCGGCCACCTACGTCTACGACGGCGTGGACAACCTGGTCAGCCTCACGCTCGGCGGCACCAAGGCGCGCACCCAGTCGTACTGCTACGACGCCAACTGGCGCCTGACCAACGTCAAGACCGGCGACTGCGCCACGGGCACCACGGTGGTGGGCCTGGGCTACGACGTGCAGGGCAACCTGAGCCAGAAGAACGGGGTCAACTTCGACTTCGA
>NZ_JALBFU010000052.1 GCF_022662575.1 Luteimonas aquatica
ACGGGCTGAGCGGCAACCGCGGCGACCGGGTGATGAGCTACGACGGGCTGGACCGGCTGACCAAGGTCGAGTCGACCGTGTTCGGCACCGGCACCACGCAGGCGGCCACCTATGGCTACGACAGCCTGGACAACCTGACCACCGTCACCCTCGGCGGCACCAAGGCGCGAAGCCAGTCGTATTGCTACGACGCCACCTGGCGCCTGACCAACGTCAAGACCGGCAGCTGCGCCACGGGCACCACGGTGGTGGGCCTGGGCTACGACGCGCAGGGCAACCTGAGCCAGAAGAACGGGGTCAACTTCGACTTCGA
>NZ_JALBFU010000006.1:0-50291 GCF_022662575.1 Luteimonas aquatica
GCGGCGCGCGCCAGGCGGGCGATGCCGTCGGCGCCGGGCTGGACCGGGCCGGCGACGGCGCGCGCGCGGCCTCCGGCCGCTGGTGGCCCTGGCTGCTGCT
The DNA here is from genome assembly GCF_022662575.1 of Luteimonas aquatica. Classification (GTDB taxonomy): domain Bacteria; phylum Pseudomonadota; class Gammaproteobacteria; order Xanthomonadales; family Xanthomonadaceae; genus Luteimonas; species Luteimonas aquatica. The sequence goes on from NZ_JALBFU010000006.1 coordinate 101, forward strand.
CGCGGCGATCGTGATCCTCGGCTTCTTCCTGCTGCGCGGCTGCCAGTCGCGCGAGGCGGCCGCCCCGGCGGCGGGCGCGCCCACCACCGCCCCCGCCCCGGCCGAACCCGCGCCGGCGCCGGCCACGCAGTTCGATTCGCGCTTGGCACTGAGCCGGGCCGGCGGCAAGGTGACCTACGAGGGCGTGGTCGACAGCGAAGCCAGCAAGACCGCCATCGTCGACGCGCTGACCCGGGCCTTCGGCGCCGGCAACGTCTCGGGCAGCCTCCAGGTCGACGCCAACGCCCGCACGCCGGGCTGGCTGCCGGCGCTGGCCGGCTTCCTGCCGCAGTTCACCGCCGACGGCGCCACCCTCACCTTCGAGGGCAACAAGATCGACCTGAGCGGCCAGATCCCCGACGCCGACCGCAGCGGCCTGCTCGACAAGCTGAAGGCGGCCTTCGGCGGCTTCAGCTTCGGCGGACTGTTCCAGGCTGGCGAGGCGCAGGGCGTGGGCGCGGCCGTGGAACGCTCGGCCGAGGCGGCCAAGGAAGCCCTGGGCAAGCTCACCGCCGGCGGCGGCTACAGCGCCGACGACCTGGTGAAGGCGCTGAACCTGATGATCGTTCACTTCGACACAGGCAGCGCCAACATCTCCAGGGACAGCGACGAGATCCTCGCCAAGGCGGCCGAGGCGATCAAGAACGCGCCGGCCGGCACCCGGATCGAGGTCGGCGGCCATACCGACAACACCGGCAACGCCGGCGCCAACCAGACGCTGTCGCAGGCGCGCGCGGACGCGGTCAAGGCGCGCCTGGAGAAGAACGGCGTGGCCGGCGACACGCTGCGCGCGAAGGGCTACGGCCAGGACAAGCCCGTCGCCGACAACGGCAGCGAGGCCGGCCGCGCGCAGAACCGCCGCATCGAGTTCACCGTGCAGCCCTGAGCACGCCACGGGCGGATCGGGACAGGGGCGCTGCGGCGCCCCTGTTGCGTTCAGCGTCGCAGCCGGTGAGACGGCCGCGCCGCACAGTGGACGCACCCGCGCGCGGGTCCCGCCGGCAGTCCCGTACCGGCCCGCAATCTCGGAAGCGGCGTGGCGCGGTACTGGCTTTCCGGTGATTTGCCCCCAAATCGTTGCCTCGCTACGCTAATCCGTTGTTTTTCGCGCAGCCCTCGCTCCCCTCCGGCCGTTCCCGGCCGACCCCACTTCTCTAGGCCGCTCAATGGCGATGGACACCATCCGCATCCGCGGAGCCCGTACCCACAATCTGAAGAACCTCGATCTCGACCTGCCGCGCGATCAACTGATCGTGATCACCGGCCTGTCCGGCTCGGGCAAGTCCTCGCTGGCCTTCGACACCATCTACGCCGAGGGCCAGCGTCGCTACGTCGAATCGCTGTCGGCCTACGCGCGCCAGTTCCTGAGCGTGATGGAGAAGCCCGACGTCGACCACATCGAGGGCCTGTCCCCGGCGATCTCGATCGAGCAGAAGTCGACCTCGCACAATCCGCGCTCCACCGTCGGCACGATCACCGAGATCTACGACTACCTGCGCCTGCTCTACGCGCGCGTCGGCCTGCCGCGCTGTCCCGACCACGGCTATCCGCTGGAGGCGCAGACGGTCAGCCAGATGGTCGACCAGGTGCTCGGGCTGGGCGCGACCGAGGAAGGCCGGGACAAGCGCTACATGCTGCTGGCGCCGGTGATCCGCGAGCGCAAGGGCGAGCATGCCCAGGTGTTCGAACAGCTGCGCGCCCAGGGCTACGTGCGCGTGCGCGTGGACGGCCAGCTGCACGAGATCGACGCGGTGCCGCCGCTGGCGCTGCGCCAGAAGCACACCATCGAGGCGGTGATCGACCGCTTCAAGGTGCGCGAGGACATCAAGCAGCGCCTGGCCGAATCCTTCGAGACCGCGCTCAAGCTCGGCGACGGCATGGCTGCCGTGCAGTCGCTCGACGACGAGAAGGCTGAGCCGCTGCTGTTCTCCTCCAAGTACAGCTGCCCGGTCTGCGACTACTCGCTGCCGGAGCTGGAGCCGCGCCTGTTCTCCTTCAACTCGCCGGTCGGCGCCTGCCCGACCTGCGACGGCCTGGGCGTGAGCCAGTTCTTCGATCCGGCGCGCGTGGTGGTGCATCCGGAACTGTCGCTGGCCGCCGGCGCGGTACGCGGCTGGGACCGACGCAACGCCTACTATTTCCAGCTGATCCAGTCGCTGGCCAAGCACTACGGGTTCAGCGTCGACACGCCCTGGCAGGAACTGCCGGAGGACTCGCGCCAGGCGGTGCTGTTCGGCAGCGGCAAGGACGTGATCTCCTTCAGCTACCTCACCGACTCGGGCACGCGCATCCAGCGCAAGCACAAGTTCGAGGGCATCGTGCCGAACCTGGAGCGGCGCTACCGCGAGACCGAATCGAGCGCGGTGCGCGAGGAGCTGGCCAAGTACATCAGCGAACGTCCCTGCCCCGACTGCGGCGGCGCGCGCCTGAACCGCGCCGCGCGCAACGTATTCGTCGCCGAGCACCCGCTGCCCGCCATCGTGGTGATGCCGATCGACGAGGCGCTGTCCTTCTTCGGCGAACTCAAGCTGCCGGGATGGCGCGGCGAGATCGCCGCCAAGATCGTCAAGGAAATCCGCGAGCGCCTGAGCTTCCTGGTCGACGTCGGCCTGGACTACCTTACCCTGGAGCGCAAGGCCGACACCCTGTCCGGCGGCGAGGCGCAGCGCATCCGCCTGGCCTCGCAGATCGGCGCCGGCCTGGTCGGGGTGATGTACGTGCTCGACGAGCCGTCCATCGGCCTGCACCAGCGCGACAACGAGCGCCTGCTCGGCACGCTCACGCGGCTGCGCGACCTCGGCAACACCGTGATCGTGGTCGAGCACGACGAGGACGCGATCCGCCTGGCCGACCACATCGTCGACATCGGCCCCGGAGCCGGCGTGCACGGCGGCGAGATCGTCGCCCAGGGCAGCTTCGAGCAGGTGCTGAAGGCGCCGCGCTCGCTCACCGGGCAGTACCTGAGCGGCAAGCGCCGCATCGAGGTGCCGGCGCTGCGCCACAAGCCGCAGCCGAAGATGCAGCTCAAGCTGCTCGGCGCCTCGGGCAACAACCTCAAGAACGTCGACCTGACCGTTTCCGCCGGCCTGTTCACCGCGATCACCGGCGTCTCGGGCTCGGGCAAGTCGACGCTGATCAACGACACCCTGTTCGCGCTGGCCGCCAACGAGATCAACGGCGCCTCGCACAAGCCGGCGCCGTATCGCGACGTGAAGGGCCTGGACCTGTTCGACAAGGTGGTCGACATCGACCAGTCGCCGATCGGCCGCACCCCGCGCAGCAACCCGGCCACCTACACCGGGCTGTTCACGCCGCTGCGCGAGCTGTTCGCGCAGGTACCCGAGTCGCGCGCGCGCGGCTACTCGCCGGGACGCTTCAGCTTCAACGTGCGCGGCGGCCGCTGCGAGGCCTGCCAGGGCGACGGCCTGATCAAGGTGGAGATGCACTTCCTCCCCGACGTGTACGTGCCCTGCGACGTCTGCCACGGCAAGCGCTACAACCGCGAGACGCTGGAGATCCTCTACAAGGGCCACAGCATCCACGACGTGCTGGAGATGACGGTCGAGGACGCGCTGAAGCTGTTCGAGCCGGTGCCGGCGCTGGCGCGCAAGCTGGAGACGCTGATGGACGTGGGCCTGGCCTACATCAAGCTCGGCCAGCCGGCGACCACGCTCTCCGGCGGCGAGGCGCAGCGCGTGAAGCTGTCGAAGGAACTCTCGCGCCGCGACACCGGGCGCACCCTGTACATCCTCGACGAGCCCACCACCGGCCTGCACTTCCACGACATCGAGCACCTGCTCAGCGTGCTGCACAAGCTGCGCGACGACGGCAACACCATCGTGGTGATCGAGCACAACCTCGACGTGATCAAGACCGCCGACTGGGTGATCGACCTCGGCCCCGAGGGCGGCCATCGCGGCGGGCAGATCCTCGCCCAGGGCACGCCCGAGGACCTGGCGCGCGAGCCGTGCTCGTACACAGGGCAGTTCCTCGCCAGGATGCTCAACGTCGAGAGCGAGAAGAAACCGTCACGCCGAAAATCGGCGGCGTGACCGGCCCTTTCCCCGCCACCATTCCCATCACGCCATTCCTGCTTTCCAGGAATGGCGGCACACCGCCACGGACGCCATGAGCCTGGACAACCGCAAGATGCTGTTCCGCCTGCCGATCGAGCTGCGCTGGCGCGACCTCGACGCCTTCAACCACGTCAACAACTCCAATTTCATGACGTACCTGGAAGAGGCGCGGATCCGCTGGTTCGATTCGTTCTACGACACCTGGTCGGTGGACGAGACCGCGCCGTTGCTGGCCGCGGTGCAGATGAACTACCGCGTGCCGATCCCCTACCCGGCCAGCGTCGCGGTGGAACTGTATGCCGAGCGCGTGGGCAACAGCAGCCTGACCATCGGCCACGCCATCGTCAGCGAGGACGGCGCCACGGTCTACGCCGACGGCCACGTGGTGATGGTCTGGATCGACCGCCGCAGCGGACGCCCGACGCCGCTGCCCGAACCGGTGCGCAACGCCGCTACGCTCTAGGCCCGCGGCGGTTTCATATCAGCCGCGCGGTCAGAGCGCGTTGGGCTTGCGCACCTCGAACTCGCCCAACAGCGTGCCGCCGCCGGCCAGTTCGAACTGCACCACCACCTTGCTGCCGGCCTGCAGCGGCGCATGCGGCCTCATCAGCATCAGGTGCAGGCCGCCCGGCTTGAGCACCGCCGCGTCATCGGGCGCGATGCGCAGTTCGGGAACCGCGCGCATGCGGTTCACGCCGTCGACCAGGCGCGTCTCGTGCAGCTCGACGCTGCCGAAGGCGGGGCTGCTGGCGCCGGTGATGGTGACCGGCGCCTTGCAGCGGTTCTCGATGCGGCCGAAGCCGGCCATCATCGGCATGCCGGCCGGTCCCAGGCGGACCCAGCCCTCGCGCAGTTGCGGCTGGCAGTCGCGCGCAAACGCAGGGGCGAACGCGCCCGCCGACAACAGGCAGAACGCGAGTCCGGCAAGCCACGGATGGCGGAGCGTCTTCATGCGCCTATGATACCGCCATCGCTACGCAAACCGGACCCCGCATGAGCGCACCGACCGACACGTCCCTGATCCAGGCCACCGACCATGGCCCCATCCGCGAGCTGCGCCTGGCGCGCCCGCCGGTCAACGCCCTGAATCCGGCGCTGTGCGAGGCCCTCGGCGCGGCGGTGGCGCAGGCGGTGAGCGACGGCGTCGGCGGACTGGTGCTGGCCGGCGGCCCGAAAGTGTTCTCGGCCGGTCTCGACGTGCCCTATCTGCTGAGCCTGGACGATCGCGCCGCGCTCAAGGCGGCCTGGGAAAGCTTTTTCGTCGCCGCCCGCGCGCTCAGCGAATGCCCGATCCCGGTGGTTGCCGCCATCGCCGGACACGCGCCGGCCGGCGGCTGCGTGCTGGCGCTGTGCTGCGACTATCGCGTGATGGCGCACGGTCCGTTCCAGATCGGCCTGAACGAGACCCGCGTCGGGCTGGCGGCGCCGGAAGGCATCCAGCAGCTGATGCGCCGCGTGGTCGGCGCCTATCGCGCCGAGCGACTGCTGGTCGCCGGCGAGATGGTGTCCTCCGAGCGCGCGCTCGCGCTGGGCCTGGTCGACGAGCTGGCCGAGCCGGAACAGGTTCCGCCGCGCGCACGCGCCTGGCTGGAGGCGCTGCTGCAGCTGCCGCGCGCGCCGATGCTGCAGACGCGCGCCTTCGCGCGCGCGGACCTGGTGGCCGCGCTCAAACCCGAGCGCATCCACCTCGACATGTTCATCGATGCCTGGAACGATCCGGACACGCAGGCCGGACTGCGCGCTCTGGTGGCCAAGCTCGGGAAATGACCGCGCCGGAAGACGCTGCCGATCGCGCGCCGGCATCGCGATCCGATGCCGGCGCCGCGTCCGCGTTCGCTTCCGCCAACGCATTCCGCTGGCTGCTGGTCCTGCACGTTGCCCTCATCGCCGGCGCCGTCGCGGCCGGCCTCGCGCCGGGCGGTTATTCGCCGGCGCTCGCCGATGCCTATGCGCAGGAACCCATGGGATGGCTCGACGGCCTGTCGGCCTCGGCACAGTCGCCGCAGGTCGGCCTCTGGCTGACGCTTGCGCTCGTCATCGGCCTGGCAGGGCTCATGCTCGCCGGGATCGTCGGCATGTTCCTGTTCAAGCGCTGGGGACGCACGCTCTCACTGGCGATCACGCTGGCCGGCCTGGTTCTGTCCGCGTTCGCCGGTCCGTCGCTCACTTCGCCTGTCGAGGGCATGCTGTGGGAAGCCAGCACGCTGGCCTGGGGCGCGATCCTGGCGATGGCCTATTGCACGCCGCTCCAGGCGCGTTTCGCGGCGGGCGCGATGGCTTCGTCCTAGCGCGGCGGCCTATCGTTCGCCGACGGCGATCGCGCGCGCCGGATCCTCGATCCAGCCGCTCCACGATCCGGTGTACAGCTTCGCGCCCTGCAGCCCGGCGTGGGCCATCGCCAGCAGGTGATGGCAGGCGGTGACGCCGGAACCGCACATCACCGCCACCTCCCGCGGCGCGCGTCCGTCGAGCAGGCGCGCGAACTCCTCCGCCAGTTGCGACGCGGGCTTGAACGCGCCCGCCCCGCCTTCGGCAAGATTGCGCGCGTAGGGCCGGTTCACCGCGCCGGGCACGTGGCCGGCCTTGCGGTCGATCGGCTCGACCTCGCCGCGGAAACGTTCGGCGGCGCGCGCGTCGATCAGCAGGCCGCCATCGGCCAGGTGCGCCTGCACCTGATCGGCGGCGAGCAGGCGCTGCCGGTCGAAGCCGGCCGCGCCGTAGGCGCTCGGCGCCGGCGCGGGCACGTCGTGCTGCACCGGCAAGCCGAGCGCGCTCCAGCGCGCCCAGCCGCCGTCGAGCACGGCCGCGCGCGCATGGCCGAGGGCCTGCAGCAGGAACCACAGGCGCGCCGCATGCGCGCCGTCGCCGTCGTCGTAGGCCACCACCTGGTGCGCCGGCGTCACGCCCCACGCGTCCAGGCGGGCGATGAAGTCCGCTTCGTCCGGCCAGGGATGGCGGCCGGCGCCGGCGGCCGCGCGCGGCCCCGACAGGTCCCGATCCAGGTGCGCGTAGCGCGCGCCGGGAATGTGCGAGCGCCGGTACGCGGCCTCGCCCGCTTCCGGCGCGGCCAGCGAGAAGCGGGCGTCGAGGACGACGAGCCTGTCGTCGCCGAGCGCCTCGGCCAACGCCTCGGGCGATACCAGGGTGGTCCAGGAGTTCATGCGTCCGCCTGCCTGGGCGAAGCCTGCTCGAGATCGGTCTGTTCGATGTCGGCTTGTTCGAGAGCGGCCTGCTCGAAATCTGCCCGCTCCAGGCCCGCCTGCTCGAGCCGGAAGCGGAAGTTGTAGAGGATCGCCGCGGTCACGCCCCAGATGCGTTGCGTCGGCGCACTGGGCGGACGGCGGAATTCGGGGATGCGGCGGGCGCGTCCGCGATACTCCACCTCGATCAGCTCGAGGTTCTCCGGCGTCATCAGCCAGTCCAGCGGCACCTCGAACACGTCCGAGACCTCGCCCGGATCGGGCACCGCCACGAAGTCCGGATCCACGTGCGCCACCACCGGCAGCACGCGGAACCCGGTGATGGTGTCGAACAGGTCGAGATAGCCCAGCGGCCGCGCCAGCCGCGGCGCGAGCCCAACTTCCTCGTGCGCCTCGCGCAGCGCGGCGGCGACCGCGTCGGCGTCGCCCGGCTCGATGCGGCCGCCGGGAAAACTGACCTGGCCGGCATGGTGGCGCAGCGCGTCGGTGCGCCGGGTCAGCAGCACCTGCAGCACGCCCTCGCGCGGAATCAGCGCCACCAGCACGGCGGCGTCGGCGGCGTCGCGCTCGGGCAGCGCCAGGCCGTCCATCTCGTCGCGGTTCCACGCCGCGCCGACCGGCACCGCGTCCAGCGCATGCAGGGCGCGGACGATGTGCGGCCAGCCGTGGTTGCCGACGATGGCGCGCTCCGGATCGGCGGCCGCGCTCATGGCTTGCGCGGCGCGCGCTGCGGCAGGACCTCGCGCATCAGATACAGGCGCTGTTCGTCGCTCATCCGCAGCCAGCCGGCGATCTCCTCTCCGGTGCGGTAGCAGCCATGGCAGAGGCCGTCGGCATCGAGCATGCAGACGCCGATGCAGGGCGTGGGAATGGCGGGGAGGACAGCGGCCGAAGAGGACATCACGCCGCACAGCGTAGCGCACAACCGGGGCCGATCGCGATTGCGGGCGGCCGCACGCGCCCGCACCCGGGACGGATCCGCAACGGTTCCGTCCAGCCCCGCTTCAGACAGGCGCCCGCCGCCTGCATTCGAGCAGCAGCGGCGAGGCCAGATCGCAATCGGGATGCATGCGGTTGAGGCCGTGGACGGCGCCGGCCAGCCCGGTCATCAGCCCCGGGGTGAAGGCCTTGCGGGTGATGCCGCCGACGATGCCGTGCTCCTCGATGGCCGAGACGACCTGGCTGGTCGCCTCTTCGCGGTCGACGGCCGACGCGTCGGGATCGGCCGCCGCCGCGCGCACCAGCAGTTCCCACAAGGAAAAGTCGCCGTGGCACAGCGTGTGGGTGAACCCCCACTGTCCGCGCGAGGCCGTCACCGCGCGGCGCAGGTCGCGCCGATGGCGCGCATCGCCGTCGCGCGCGTACAGGTCCACCGCCGCCAGGCCGATGCCGACGCCGCCGTTGCACCAGGTGGGGAAATTCACCGTGTCCTGCATGCGGAAATCGCGCCAGTTGTGCGCCGATGCGTCGAACAGCGAATCCTGGAACGCGAACGCAGCCCCGGCGAGCGCGCTCCAGCGTTCGCGCGCCGCGTCGTCGCCGGCATCGCTGTCCGCCAGCCGTGCCAGGGCCCAGCCGATACCGTAGGCGCCGTGCGCGAAACCGCCGATCGGATCGGGCAGCTGCAGCGTCGGCCAATGCGCGCCGCGCGCGTCCACGCGCGCCACCGCCTCCAGATGCCGGCCGGCGCGCGCGGCCAGCGCCAGCCAGCGCGGATCGCCGGTGGCCTCGGCCAGGCCGAGCAAGGGCACGATCGCGCCGCAACTGCCGTCGGTGAGGTCGAAATGACGATCCTCCTCGAAGCCCGCGCGCTCGAGCGCCTGCGCGCAGGCCACGGCCTGCGCCAGCGCTTCCGGCCGCCGCAGCAGGTCGTGCAGCACCAGCCAGGCCCAGATGCGGCCGCCGTAGCCGGTGAAGCCGCCGACGGTCGGCGGCGTCTCGCCCTCGGTCGCCGACCGCAAGGCGATCAGCGCGCCTTCCAGCGCGTCGTCGATGCCCGGCACGGCGTCGGCGCGTGCATGCTCGACCTCATGGCGATAGCCGGCCAGCGCGACGGCCACGCCGCCAAGGCCGAAGTACACGTCGCCGCGCAGCGGCTGCACGTGCCAGCCCTTGCTGCCGAAGCTTTCCGGCGTGATCCAGGTCGCCGAGCCGTCGGCGCCGCGCACGGCCAGGCGCAGCAGGCGCTCGGCGGTGTCCGCCGCCAGCCGGCGCCGGCGCTCGTCGAGCCGCTGCCGGTGCGGCGCGCGCGCGAAGTGGATGCGGCTGTCGCGTTCGCTCGGCCCGTCGGCGCCATGGTTGAGCTGGGTGACGACCAGCGAACTGCGGATGGTCATCTCCTCCAGTTCCAGCCGCATCGCGCGCCAGTTGGCGAGGATGGCGGCGATGCGCCCGGCCGCCAATGGCGCGACGAACACCGGGATGTCGCCGTAGCGCAGGTCCTCGATCTCGCCGTCGATCTCCTCCTGCGGCGGCGCCACGCCCGCGGGATTGCGCGAGAGCAGCTTGCGCGCGCGCTCGATCGCCTTGTCCTCCTCGTGCAGGGAGGCCGGATGCCAGAGCATGCGGCCGATCTCGACGTAGATCTGCGTCGCGCGGCGCACCTCGCGCGCCTGGCAGCCTTCGAAGGCGGACAGCAGCGTCTCGAGTTCGCCGCTCGCGTCGAGCCGGCGCAGGCGCGCGGACGCCTCGAGGAAGGCGTCGCTGATCTCGTCCCAGTAGCGCGAGACCTCCGGTTTCGGGCTGGGATGGTTCTGCGCGATCGCCATGTCGGCCTCGACCATCGCCACGCGCGCACCCGTGGTGCCGTCGTCTGCGATCACCGGCACCTGCAGTTGCGGCTGCTCGCCCGGCAGCGCGCCGGCGGCGGACAGGTCGGCGCGGCCGAAGCCCACCGTGCGCGCGCGGAACGGCACGATGCCGGTGCGCAGCACCGAGCTTTGGATCAGGGCCTGCGCGCTGTCGTAGGCCAGGCCGTAGTTCGACGGCGCCAGCGGCGGCGCGATCGCGAACAGGCTCTCCACGTCGACCGCGACCGGCACCGGCCCGACGGCGATCAGGTTTTCCAGATGGATGTCGGTGCCGCCGAGCAGGCGCAGCACCGCCAGCCAGTGGCCAAGGCCGCGGTAGAAACCGCGCAGTTCGTCCTCGCCCTCGCAGTAGCGGTGCGCGGCGAACGCGGCCCAGCCGTAACGGCCGCGGTCGAGCACCGCGGGCACGCGGATGCGCCGGGCATCGTCGGCCGCGTGGCGGCGTTCGTCCTCGGCGAACACCCGCGCGAGAAAGGCGTCGAGCACCGCGTCGATGCGCAGCGAACGCGGCTTGTACATGACCTGCCCGACCTCGAACGTCAGCCGCGCCACGGTCTGTCCGCCCGCGTGCAGGTCGCCCTGGTCGAGGGCAATGCCGGTCAGGCGCCCGGGCGCGCGGCCGAGCAGTCCGGCCAGGTCGTCGCGATCGGCGATCAGCCGCGCGACCATCGCCTCGATCGCCGCGCGCTGCTGGTCCAGCGTGCGCCGCAGCCGCGGCAGCAGCGTCGGATAGCGTTGCTGCAGATGCTCGACGAACTCCTCGCGCATCGCCCGCTCGACGAACTGCGCGAAACGTCCCGCCTCGTCCTGCGCGTCGAGTTCGCCGGCGTGCTTGGCGCCGTGCATTTCCAGCAGCAGCACGCGGTTGAGCTTCAGCCGCGCATTGGCGTACAGCGCGCGCCCGGCGGCGAGGCGGATCAGTTCCGCCTCGCCGGCGTCGAGGCCGGCGGCGCATTGCCCCAGCCGCGCCGCGAACAGCGCGCGCGCGTCGGCGGTGAAGTGGTCGATGATCGGGCCGAAGCCCTCCTGGATGCGGCTGTCGGTCATCGCGTTCCTTGCCTGGCGTCAGGGCCGGAGACGGAGCCGGCCAATAAAAACGGCGCGCGCCCGGAAGCGGGCGCGCGCCGGCGGTGAAGTGGTCGATGATCGGGCCGCAGCCCTCCTGGTGGCGGCTGTCGGTCATCGCGTTCCTTGCCTGGCGTCAGGGCTGGAGACGGAGCCGGCCAATAAAAACGGCGCGCGCCCGGAAGCGGGCGCGCGCCGATGGTCGTGCGGCATCCTCAGATGCAGCAATAGCAGCGGCCGTTCGGGCAGGTCGATACGGACGTGGAGTGGGTCTCCGGGAACATCATGGCCTCGTCGAGGGCGCCTTCCCCCTCGATGTACAGCGGCCCGGCCGGATTCTCGAAGCCGTCGACGCTATCCGCGCCGCTGAGCCAGCCCGAGACGAGATGGTTGCTTTGCATTGCCTGGTTCCTCCCTTCAATGTCGAACGGAACCCGGGGGCGGTCGCTTCCCTGTATCGAAACCGCCGCCGCACCGGACATCGATTTCAAGCTTCGCGGCACCTCCGTTGCCAGCCGACTCGCATGGGCTGCGTCCCGGCGAAACCGCGGGTCCATCCTAAACGGCGGCGTCCGCCAGCGTCAAAGAGCCTCCGGAGCGCCGCCGGCGTGGCCTTCGCACGGCGCTTTTCGGGGACCGGAAACGACTGCGCCGGCTGTGAAGCCGGCGCAGTGGGTGTTGCATGCGGGCCTTGCGGCCGGACCGCCCTTACTTGACGCTCACCACGGTGACGTCGAAGACCACGGCCTGGTTCGGGCCGACCGGCGATTCCGGGGAATTGCCGTAGGCCTGGGTGGCAGGCAGCACCACTTCCCAGTTCGCGCCCGCGGACATCTGCGTCAGCGCCTCGCGCAGGCCGGTCAGCGGGATCTGGCTGACCTTCAGCGAGACCGGACCGCCCTTCTGGCCCTGCGGCGGATTGGCGGTATCGACGAAGGTGCGGCCGTCGGTGAGCGAGCCCTTGTACTGCAGCTGCACTTCGCTGGCCTGGGTCGCCTTCGCGCCGGAGCCTTCCTTGATCACGCGGTACTGCACGCCGCTGGGCAGCGTCTTCACGCCGGCCTTGGCCTTGTTCTGGGCCAGGAACGCGTCGCTCTTGCTCTTGTTCTCGGCCGAGGCCTTCTCGAACGCCGCCTTGGCCTTGGCCAGCTGGCGCTCCTGCATGCTCTTCACCACGGTGCGCAGCTGGTCGACGGGGACCGCCGGCTGCTTCTTGGCATAGGCATCCTGCAGCGCCTTGACGATGGTGTTGATGTCGACGGCCTCGCCGTTCTCGACCAGCTCGGCAACGTTGTTGCCCATGTCGTAGCCGATCGCATAGCTCAGCTTGCCTTTCTCGGAGGTGGTGTCCTGCGCCGAGGCAACGCCGGCCGTCAGGGTCAAGGCCGCGAGGGTGGCGGCAAGCAAACGCAACTTCATGCAGTGAATCTCCGCTTTTGGTGGAAAGTCCGCATATGCGGGCTCTTGGTCAGGGACGAACATCCTGGTTGGAAAGTCCCGCGCAAGCGTCGTGCCTTGCTGAGGGGCGAACAGTCGGGCCATCAAGCAATTGGGGCGGTCAAACCGCCCCAATCGGACGGGTTAGGATACCTGCCGCCGGGCTGAATCGCCACTGACGACCGCCCCTACGACCCATGCCGGCCCGACAAGTTCCGCAGGCAGGCACAATTCGTCCCCTGAACGCGCCCTCGCGCGCCCCGTACGCCAATGCCACAGACCGCCCCATGCCCGATTCCCCTTTGCTGATCAACGACCACGGCGCCGTGCGCGTGGTCACCGTGAACCGCCCCGACAAGCTGAATGCGTTGAACGCGGCCACCCTGGACGCCCTGCACGCCGCCTTCGACGCCGCTGCCGCGGACGAGGCCGTGCGCGCGGTGGTGCTCACCGGCGCCGGCCCCAAGGCCTTCGTGGCCGGCGCCGATATCGCCGAGATGGCCGGCCTGACGCCGGTCCAGGGCCGCGATTTCTCCCAGCGCGGCCAGCGCATGATGCGACGCGTGGAGCGCATGCCCAAGCCGGTGATCGCGATGATCAACGGCTTCGCCCTGGGCGGCGGCCTGGAACTGGCCATGTGCTGCCACCTGCGCATCGCCGCCGACAGCGCCAAGGTCGGCCAGCCGGAAATCAACCTCGGCCTGATCCCGGGCTTCGGCGGCACCCAGCGCCTGGCGCGCCTGGCCGGGCGCGCCGCCGCGCTCGAACTGTGCCTGCTCGGCGCGCCGATCGACGCCGCGCGCGCGCAGCAGCTGGGCATCGTCAACCGCGTGCTGCCGGCGGCCGAGCTCGAGGCCGAGACCATGAAGCTGGCCGCGCAACTGGCCGCGGCCGCGCCGCTAGCGCTGCGCGGGATCCTCGACTGCATCGTCCACGGCAGCGAGATCGGACTGGAGGAAGCCCTGGAGTTCGAGACCGCGCAGTTCGGCCTGATCTTCTCCACCCAGGACATGCGCGAAGGCACCGCCGCGTTCCTGGAGCGGCGCAAGCCCGCGTTCCACGGACGCTGAGGGCGCAAGGATGGCCACCTCGGTCCCGGCGGAGCACGCGCCAGGCTGCGACCCCGCGCTGCGCGCGCGGCTGGCGGCGCTGCTGGAGGCCGACGCCGTGGACGCCGCCCTCGATGCCGGGCTGATGCGGCATGTTCCCTGCCCCGCCTGCGAGGCGGCCGACGTGCGCGCCGCGCAGGAGTCGGCGCGGATCGTCGAGGAATGCCGGCGCCTGTCCGGCGCCTGGGCGGCGCGCGAGCGCCATCGCGCCCGCGAGGCGCGCCTGCGGCGGCGCGAGGCCGAACGCGCCGCGAAACTCGCGCCGGCGATCGACGCGCAGGCGCGCAGCTCCTCGCTGCCCTCGGCCGCCGCGGCCGCACTGGCGCGCGCCAAGGCCAAGGCCGCGGGCAGGCCATGAGCGCGCCCGCGCCGAAACGCCGCGGCAGGACGCTGACGCCGGCCGAAGTGCGCGAGCTGTTCGCGCGCCTGGCCGAGCTCAATCCCGAGCCGACCACCGAACTGGTCTATTCCACGCCCTACGAGCTGCTGGTGGCGGTGATCCTGTCCGCGCAGGCCACCGACGTCGGCGTGAACAAGGCCACGCGCCGGCTGTTCCCGGTGGCGAACACGCCGGCGGCCATGCTCGAACTGGGCGAGGACGGCCTGAAGCGCTACATCGCCACCATCGGCCTCTACAACGCCAAGGCCGCCAACGTGATCGCGATGTCGAGGCAGCTGCTCGAGCTGCACGGCGGGCAGGTGCCGCGCACGCGCGAGGCGCTCGAGGCGCTGCCCGGCGTCGGGCGCAAGACCGCCAACGTGGTGCTCAACACCGCGTTCGGCGAGCCGACCATCGCCGTGGACACCCACATCTTCCGCGTCTCCAACCGCACCGGACTGGCGCCGGGCAAGGACGTGCGCGCGGTCGAGGAGAAACTGCTGAAGGTGGTGCCGGCCGAATACCGGCAGGACGCCCACCACTGGCTGATCCTGCACGGCCGCTACGTCTGCAAGGCCCGCAAGCCCGACTGCCCCCGCTGCATCCTGCGCGACCTGTGCCGCTACCCCGACAAGACCCCGGGCGCGGCCCCGCCGGCTCAATAAGGCCGCGCCCTGCGCCCTATCGAGAAGTCCGGCCAGGGATGGCCGGGTCCTCGCGGAAGGACCCGCAAATGTCACACCCCGGTCATCGAACCGACAAAACGCCCGGCAAGACTGGCGCCGCCCTCCGGCTGTCCCGCGCCGGCCTGTCACAGCAACGAAATATTCACGCCCTACGCTGCGCGGCGTCTCTCCACGCCCCAGGGCCATTGTCATGAAACTCTCACGCTCCACCCTCGCGGTTGCCTTGCTTGCCGCCGTCGCCGCGCCGGCCGCCCACGCCGAGATCGTCATCGACCAGATCGGCGGTTCAGAAGTCAGTTTCGAAGGCCTGGTCCAGGCCGACGCGAACTGGTTCAGCAACGACGTCCTCGACCTCAACAAGGGCAGCGTCGACGGCACCGGCGGCAACGGCAAGAACAGCGAATTCGAACTCCGCCGCGCCGAGCTCGTCCTCAAGGGCAAGGGCCCCTACAACTTCGACTGGGTGGTGGGCTACGACGCCAAGGCCGACAAGTGGCTGGACGTCAACGTCAAGTACAAGATCGGCGGCGACGGCAACAACTTCTTCCAGGTGGGCCAGTTCAAGCAGCCCAACAGCCTGGAAGAGCTGTCCAGCACCAAGAACAACGACTTCATCGCCAAGGCCAACGCCACCAACACCTACGCGGTCGCGCGCCGCCTCGGCGCCGCCTACGGCTACAGCCAGGACAACTGGGGCATCACCGCCAGCGCCTTCGGCCGCGAGCTGACCCGCAACCTCGCCCACGGCAGCGGCTACGGCCTGCGCGGCACGTTCGCGCCGATCAACGAAAGCGGCAACATCCTGCACTTCGGCCTGGCCTACGTGAACTACGACACCGACGCCGACACCTTCCGCGTGCGCTCGCGCCCGAATGCCGACCTGGCCACCGAGCGCCTGGTCGATACCGGCAACTTCACCGACACCGACCGCGTCGCCACCACCAGCGTCGAGGGCATGTGGGTGCACGGCCCGTTCAAGCTGCAGGGCGAGTACTACAACAGCGACATCAAGCGCTACGACCACGACAACTACACCAGCACCGGCGGCTATCTGCAGGGCCTGTGGAACATCACCGGCGAGACCTGGGGCTACAAGGGCGGCGTGCCCACCACCCCGCTGCCGGACGAGCCGTCCAGCGGCATGTGGCAGGTCGGACTGCGCTACGACACCATGGACCTGAACGACGGCGACGTCAAAGGCGGCAAGATGAACACCTGGACCGCCGGCGTGAACTGGTACTGGCGCTCCAACTTCAAGTTCATGCTGAACTACGTCAAGGTCAACAGCGAGCGCAAGGACGTCAGCGACGATCCGGGCATCACCGAGGCGCGCCTGCAGTTCTTCTGGTAACCATCCGGAGAGCGCAAAAAGAAAAGGGCACGGCCATGGCCGTGCCCTTTTTTCGTTCGCGCGGCGCGACTACTTCGCGGCGGCCTGGTCGATGAGCTTGTTCAAGGTCGCGTCGTTGCCGTAGCGCTCCTTCAGCTCCTGCACGCTCACCCCCTCGCCAAGCTCCTGCTTGGCCGCTTTCACGAAGGCCTCGTCGGCGGTCTTGGTATCGCCGCTCTTGCCATGCGCGTCGGCGACGCCCTTGGCGGCGGCATTGGTGTCGTAGGCCGAGGACAACGGCGCGCTCTGCGTGGCTTCGCCGCCGATCGGGTTGGTCGCGCTCGCCGGCTTGCCGGCGGCATCGACGATCTTGTCGATGGTGGCGTCGTCCAGCTTCACGTTCTCGTCGGCCTTCAGCCGCGCCTTGATCGCGTCCGCGCTGGAGCCGTTGGCCAGCTCGGCGCGAACGGACTTCTCCAGATCGGTCTTGGCGCCGGCGACGGCGTTCTCCTTCGCGGTGACCTGACTGTCGGTGCCGGCGCTCCTGGACTGCGCCTCCGACACCTGGCGGGCGGCCTGCCCCGTGGACAGCACCTGGTCGACCATCTTGTTCAGATCGGCATCATTGCCATAGCGCGCCTTGATCTCGTCGGGACTGGTGCCCTGCGCCAGCTCCTTGGTGATCGCGGCCTTGAACTCGTCCTGCGCCTTGGTCAGCCGTTCCTGCTTGCCGGTGCTCTGGCTGTCGGTGCTGACGTGCATGTCCCGCGCCTGGTCATAGGACTTCGCGGCGGTATTGGCGGCGGAAGCAGGCGTCAGCGGCGCGCCTTCGCGCGAACCGCCCAGGGGATTGGAAGCGCTCGCCGGCTTGGAAGCCGCGTCCACGATGCGGTCGATGTCGGCATCGCTGACATTGGGCAGGTTTTGTTCCTTCAGGCGCTCCTTGATCGCTTTCGGATCGCCGCCAGCGGCGATCTCCTTGCGAACGGCGGCGTCCAGGTCGGCTTCGGCCTCCGCCGTGGCGGCCTCCTTGCCGGTGACCTGGGAGTCGGTGCTGGCCGATTGCGACTTGGTGTCGCTCAGATCGCGGGCGGCGGCGTCGGTGCGCTCGGGCGAGCCTTCCGCGCCGCGCACGAACACCACTTCCCCCGGGTAGATCAGGTCCGGGTTGCGCTCGGCGTACTGCGGGTTGTCCTTGTAGAAGGCTTCCATGTTCGGCGGATTGCCGTAGCCGTTCTGGGAGGCGATCTGGGTCAGGTTGTCGCCGTGCTTGACGGTGTACGGCGTGGTGCCGTCGGGGGCCTTGACCTCGCCCGACTTCACTTCGTCTTGAGTGACCAGGGCCGAATCGCGGAACTTCGGGCCCGTGTAGGAGATTTCGCCGTTTGCCATGGGGGAAGCCTGAGGGAATGGATGCCGCGACACGCTAACCCCCATCCCCTTCGCATCACAGCTGGGGACGACCCTAGGCCGAGGCGAACCGGGTCACACAATCCGCCGGCGACGCGCCTGCAGCCAAGCGACCGGCGCTGCCATCAAGCTGTCACAAAATCGTTATGGAATGTGCACAGCCGGGCGACGCCCGCTTTTTTAACAGCACATTCCCTCGGGGGACTCTCCATGTTCAGCAAGCTCAACGTCCGTCTCGCCACGCTCGCGCTGGCGGCGGCCTTCACCGCGAATGCCTCCGCCGCCGACGTGACCGGCGCGGGCGCGTCGTTCATCTATCCGGTCATGAGCAAGTGGTCGTCCGACTACGCCAAGGCCACCGGCAAGCAGGTCAACTACCAGTCGATCGGCTCCGGCGGCGGCATCGCGCAGATCAAGGCCGGCACCGTCGACTTCGGCTCCTCCGACGCCCCGCTGAAGCCGGAAGATCTCGCCAAGTCCGGCCTGGCGCAGTTCCCCTCGGTGATCGGCGGCGTGGTGCCGGTGCTCAACGTGGCCGGCGTGGAGTCGGGCGCGATGAAGCTCGACGGCGAGACCCTGGCCGACATCTTCCTGGGCAAGATCACCAAGTGGAACGATCCGGCCATCGTCGCCCTCAACGGCGGCGTGAAGCTGCCCGACGCCAAGATCACCGTCGTGCACCGCTCCGACGGTTCGGGCACCAGCTTCAACTTCACCAACTACCTCTCCAAGGTCAGCGCGGACTGGAAGGCCAAGGTCGGCGAAGGCACCTCGGTGAAGTGGCCGATCGGCATCGGCGGCAAGGGCAACGAGGGCGTGGCCGCCTACGTGAAGCAGATCAAGGGCGGCATCGGCTACGTCGAGTTCTCCT
This sequence comes from Luteimonas aquatica, assembly GCF_022662575.1. Taxonomy (GTDB): domain Bacteria; phylum Pseudomonadota; class Gammaproteobacteria; order Xanthomonadales; family Xanthomonadaceae; genus Luteimonas; species Luteimonas aquatica. Next base: position 18,513 of record NZ_JALBFU010000006.1, read on the forward strand.
ACGCGCTGCAGAACAAGCTGACCTTCACCCGCATGAAGAACGCGGCCGGCAACTTCGTGCAGCCGCGCGACGACACCTTCCAGGCCGCCGCCTCGGGCGCCGACTGGGCCAACGCCAAGGACTTCTACTTGGTGATGACCAACGCCGCCGGCGAGAACTCCTGGCCGATCACCGCGACCAACTTCATCCTGATGTACAAGCAGCCGAAGAACGCCCAGAGCGCCAAGAGCGCCAAGGAGTTCTTCAAGTGGGTGTACGCCAGCGGCGACGCCCAGGCCAAGGCCCTCGACTACGTGCCGCTGCCCGACAGCCTGGTGCAGCAGATCGACGCCTACTGGTCGCAGAACATGGCTTATTGATTCTCTCTCCCACTGGGTCCTCTCCTGACCTGCGGGCCTTCGGGCCCGCTTTTTTTTGCCCGGGCGCCGGCGCTCAGCCGCGCTGCTGGGCCGCCAGGCGCAGGCCCAGCGCGACGAACACCGTGCCGGTCAGGCGATGCCGCCACCGGCCGCCGCCGCGCAGGCGCCGGCCGAAACGGCCGACCAGGAAGCTCAGCGCCACGTCGTTGGCGAAGCCGACCAGCGCCAGCAGCGCGCCCAGCACCAGGAACTGCAGCCAGACCATGCCGCGCTCGGGATGCACGAACTGCGGCAGGAACGCCACGAAGAACAGCGCGACCTTGGGATTGAGCAGGCCGGTCATCACCGAGCGCATCCACAGCCCGCGCATCGGCGCCGGCGCCGCGCCCGCCGCGTCCTGCGCGACGGAGCCGCCGCGCCAGGCCTTGATCCCCAGCCAGATCAGGTAGGCGGCGCCGCAGTACTTGATCGTCTCGAAGGCCAGCGCCGAGGCGGCCAGCAGCGCCGACAGGCCCAGCCCGGCCGCCAGGGCATGCAGCAAGGTGGCCGTCTCCAGCCCGAGGCCGGCCCGGACCCCGCGGCGCATGCCGCCCGCGGCCGCGTTCACCGCGATCCAGGCGGTCCCGGGGCCTGGCATCAGCACCAGCGCGACCGCCGAGACGAGGTAGGCCAGCACGGTCTGCGGTTCGAACAAGAGCATGGCGATCTCCGGCGCCGCCGGTCCTGGCGGGGTTCCAGGCAGTGTGCCGCGTTCTCGTCCCGGCGGCTGCGCCGCGTTGCGGCCGATCTGGCGCCGCGCACGAGCGCTCCGGGTGTCTGCCGTCTCGTTCGTCATTTGTCTGTAACAAAAACATCATTTCATAGCGACATCCGCCGGCCGCGCGCCGGTTTCTCCTTGGAGCCGCCATGAATCTCGCCCCGGTCCGCCTGACCGCCCTGACCCTGTCCACCCTGCTCTTCGTCGCGGCCTGCGCGCCGTCCGGCGATCAGGCCCCGGCCGCCAACGGCGGCACGCCCGCCGCGGACGCCGCGCAGGCCGGCGACAAGGTCGCCGCCGAAATCACCGGCGCCGGCGCGACGTTCATCTACCCGCTGATCTCCAAGTGGTCGGCCGACTACCACAAGACCACCAGCAACAAGGTCAATTACCAGTCGATCGGCTCCGGCGGCGGCATCGCGCAAATCAAGGCCGGCACCGTCGACTTCGGCTCCAGCGACAAGCCGCTGCCCAGCGAGGAGCTGGCAGCCGCGGGCCTGGGCCAGTTCCCCTCCGCCATCGGCGGCGTGGTGCCGGTGGTGAACCTGGAAGGCATCGAGGCCGGCAAGCTGCGCCTGACCGGCGCGCTGCTCGCCGACATCTTCCTGGGCAAGATCGCCACCTGGAACGACAAGGCCATCGCCGCGGCCAATCCGGGCGTGGCCCTGCCGGCGACCAAGATCAACATCGTCCACCGCTCCGACGGCTCGGGCACCAGCTTCAACTTCACCAACTACCTGTCCAAGGTCAGCCCGGACTGGAAGACCAAGGTCGGCGAAGGCACCTCGGTGCAGTGGCCGGGCGGCGTGGGCGGCAAGGGCAACGAGGGCGTGGCCTCCTACGTGCAGCAGATCAAGGGCTCGGTCGGCTACGTCGAGCTGGCCTACGCGCTGCAGAACAAGATGACCTTCGTGGCGCTGCAGAACGCGGCCGGCAACTTCGTGCAGCCGAGCGCGGCCTCCTTCTCCGCCGCCGCGGCCTCGGCCGACTGGAAGAACGCCAAGGACTTCAACCTGGTGATCACCAACGCCGCCGGCGCCGAGGCTTGGCCGATCACCGCCACCAACTTCATCCTGATGCACAAGCAGCCGAAGGATCCGGCGCGCTCGAAGCAGGCGCTGGCCTTCTTCAAGTGGGCCTACGAGCAGGGCCAGGAGCAGGCCAGGTCGCTCGACTACGTGCCGCTGCCGCCGGAGCTGGTGCAGCAGGTCGAAGCGTACTGGGCGTCGGAGATCAAGTGACGATCCGCCGCGCCCGCCAAGCGGGCGCGCGGATCGTCATCCCTGCGCAAGCAGGGATCCAGCGACTTTGTTTCAAGCGACGAAAGACATTGGATTCCCGCTTGCGCAGGAACGACGAGCAGAGCTCATGAACGCCACCAGCCTACCCGCATCGGTCGCGCCCACCGGGCGCGACATCCGCGACGCGCGCAACGACCGGTTCTTCCGCTACGCGCTCACCGCGGCCGTGGTCTTCGTCCTGGTGGCGCTGGCCAGCGCCGCGCTGTCGATGCTGTGGGGCGGCCGCGAGGTACTCGCGCACGAGGGACTGCGCTTCTTCTACTCCTCCGAGTGGAACCCGGTGGAGAACAAGTACGGGGCGCTGGCGCCGATCTACGGCACCATCGTCACCGCGATCATCGCCATGCTGATCGGCGTGCCGATCAGCTTCGGCATCGCCCTGTTCCTCACCGAAGTGGCGCCGCGCTGGCTGCGCGGGCCGGTCGGCACCGCGATCGAGCTGCTCGCCGGCATCCCCTCGATCATCTACGGCATGTGGGGCCTGTTCGTGCTGGTGCCGGTGATGACCGAGTACGTCACGCCCTGGCTCAACGACAACCTCGGCACGCTGCCTTTGGTCGGCCGGCTGTTCCAGGGCCCGCCGCTGGGCATCGGCATCCTCACCGCCGGCTTCGTGCTGGCGATCATGGTGATCCCCTTCATCAGCTCGGTGATGCGCGAGGTGTTCCTCACCGTGCCGACGCGGCTGAAGGAATCGGCCTACGCGCTGGGCTCCACGCGCTGGGAAGTGAGCTGGGACATCGTCCTGCCCTACACCCGCTCGGCGGTGATCGGCGGCATCTTCCTGGGCCTGGGCCGCGCGCTCGGCGAGACCATGGCGGTGGCCTTCGTGGTCGGCAACTCGGTGTCGCTGTCGGCCTCGCTGCTCGAGCCGGGCACGACCATCGCCGCGCTGATCGCCAACGACTTCGGCGAGGCTACCCAGACCTACCGCTCGGCCCTGCTGCTGCTCGGCTTCGTGCTGTTCATCGTCACCTTCGTGGTGCTGGCCATCGCCCGCTTCATGCTCCTGCAGCTCGCGCGCAAGGAGGGCAACTGATCATGGATACCGCAGCGCAACGCTACGCCGACAGGCTCTACGGCCGCCGCAAGCTGCTCAACGGCGTCGCCCTGGCGATGTCCTGCGTGGCGGCGGCATTCGGCCTGCTGTTCCTGGCCTGGATCCTCTGGACCCTGGTCTCGCGCGGCATCCAGGGCATCAACTGGTCGCTGTTCACGCAGATCACGCCGCCGCCGATGGAGGAAGGCGGCCTGATGAACGCCTTCAAGGGCTCGCTGCTGATGTGCGCGATGGGCGTGCTGATCGGCACGCCGCTGGGCATCGCCGCCGGCACCTGGCTGGCCGAGTACGGCAACGCCCGCAAGCTCGGCACCGTGGTGCGCTTCGTCAACGACATCCTGCTCTCGGCGCCGTCGATCGTGCTCGGCCTGTTCGTCTACACCCTGGTGGTGATGCAGCTGGCCGGCGGCGACTTCTCGGCGCTGGCCGGCGCGATCGCCCTGGCCTTCATCGTGCTGCCGGTGGTGGTGCGCACCACCGACGAGATGCTGCGCCTGGTGCCGGCGCAGATGCGCGAGGCCGCGCTTTCGCTGGGCGTGCCGCAGTGGAAGGTGATCGTCCAGGTGCTGTACCGCAGCGCCTCGGCCGGCATCGTCACCGGCATCCTGCTGGCGCTGGCGCGCATCAGCGGCGAGACCGCGCCGCTGCTGTTCACCGCGTTCGGCAACCTGTACGACAGCAACAACATCCTCAAGCCGATGGCCAGCGTGCCGGTGGTGATGTACCAGTTCGCCGGCAGCCCCTACGACAACTGGCGCACCCTGGCCTGGGCCGGCGCGCTGGTGCTCACCCTGTTCGTCCTGGTGGTCAGCCTTGGGGCGCGCACCCTGCTGCTGCGCAAGCGCATCTCGCATGACTGACCTCCAGGCGCATCCGCACAAGCCCGCTCGCCCTCCTGCGGGCCTGCCGGCATTCGCTGCAGCCACCGATTCTTCGCCTCCAATCGTCCGGAATCCCTCCATGAACGACGCCCACCACATCGAAGACACCGCGCCGCGCAGGATCGCGACGCAATCGCGTGCGACCGAGCCGGTGGCGGCGCCGGTGAAGCTCGCCGCGCGCGGTCTGGACTTCTACTACGACAAGTTCCACGCTCTGAAGTCGATCAACCTGGAGATCCCGGAAAAGCGCGTCACCGCGCTGATCGGCCCCTCCGGCTGCGGCAAGTCGACGCTGCTGCGCATCTTCAACCGCATCTACGCGCTGTATCCGAAGCTGGCCGCGACCGGCGAGGTGCTGCTGGACGGCGAGAACATCCTTTCGCCGAAGTACCCGATGAACCGGCTGCGCAGCAAGGTCGGCATGGTGTTCCAGAAGCCGGTGCCGTTTCCGATGACGATCTACGAGAACATCGCCTACGCCATCCGCCATCACGAGAAGCTGTCGAAGTCCGAGATGAACGACCGCGTCGAGCACGCGCTGCGCCAGGGCGCGCTGTGGGACGAGGTCAAGGACAAGCTCTCGCAGAGCGCGCTCGGCCTCTCCGGCGGCCAGCAGCAGCGCCTGTGCATCGCCCGCGCGGTGGCGCTGAAGCCGAGCGTGCTGCTGCTCGACGAGCCGACCTCGGCGCTGGACCCGATCTCCACCAGCCGCATCGAGCAGCTGGTCGAGGAGCTGAAGGTGGACTACACCATCGCCATCGTCACCCACAACATGCAGCAGGCCGCGCGCGTGTCCGACTTCACCGCCTTCATGTACCTGGGCGACCTGATCGAGCACGGCGCCACCGAGACGATCTTCTCCAACCCGACCAAGCAGCAGACCGAAGACTACATCACCGGACGGTTTGGGTGAGGGACCGCGCTTGGCCGATGCCCTATCGGCATCGGCCGCGGTCCCGAACGCCCGGCCAGGGAAGGCCGGGCCGGACGCCCCGAAGCCAGTGACGTTTCGCCATGGAAGGCGGCAGCGGTCCTCACGAAGCAGGCTCAGAATCGCACCACGCGCCATAGCCCCGCCCAGCGCCCACGCAACGACTCCGAGAACCCACATGAACACCCAACCCCACGATCACATCGTCAAGAGCTACGACGAGGAGCGCCGCCGCATCCAGAGCGACGTGCTGCGCATGGGCGAGATGGCCACCGCGCAGCTGGAAGCGGCGCTCGACGTGGTCGAGCGGCGCGACGACCGCGCGGCCGAGCGCATCATCGGCAACGACGAGGAAATCGACACCCTGGAGCGCACCATCAGCCACGACGCCATGACCCTGGCGCTGCGCGGCCCGCTGGCGCGCGACCTGCGCGAGATCCTCGCCACCCTGCGCATCGTCTCGGACATCGAGCGCATCGGCGACTACGCCGCCAACGTCGCCAAGCGCTCGATCGCGCTCAACCTGGCGCCGCCGCTGCCGCATACGCGCGGGCTGCATGCGCTCGGTTCGCTGGCCGCGCAGCAGGTGCGCGACGTGCTGACGGCCTACCGCGAGGGCGATGCCGATGCGGCGCTGAAGGTGCGCACCACCGACGCCCAGCTCGACGCCCAGTACACCGGCCTGTTCCGCGAACTGCTCACCTACATGATGGAGGACGCGCGCGCCATCACCCCGTGCACGCACCTGCTGTTCATGGCCAAGAACATCGAGCGCATCGGCGACCACGCTACCAATATCGCCGAGAACATCTGGTTCCAGGTCCACGGCGAGGAGCCGCTTCCGCCGCGCGAGAAGCGCGACGAGACCAACACCGCCGCCTGAGGTTCCGTCGGCGCTCCCCGCGCCGGCGCCATGCTGCACCGCAACCTGGGCGCGCCGGCGGCGCCCGGGGGCTAAACCCGGGCTGAATCCTTTCCGGCCCCGACCCCGGCCCGGCGCACCGATCGGCGCCCGGCCGGTCTCCTGTAGGGCGTGTGCGGATGATCGCCATCCGCTACCGTGACCGACAGGACCATGACCGAAACCGCCGACGCCCCCGGGGACGCCTTCCGCGCGCAACTGCAATCCGCGCGCGCGGGCGACCGCGCCGCATTGGAGCGGGTGCTCGCGCGCTCGCGCCAGGACCTGCGCCGCTACGCCGAGTACCACTGCGAGATCAACGACGTCGAGGACGCCGTGCAGGAAAGCCTGCTGCTGATCTCGCGCAAGCTCGGCGGCCTGCGCGCCCTCGAGGCCTATGCCTCCTGGCTGTTCCGCATCGTCAAGCGCGAGTGCAACCGGCTCAAGCGCGCGCGCCGGCACCTGGTGCTGCTGCCCTCGCTCGAGGAGATCGACGGCCCGCACTACCCCGCCCCGAGCGGCCTGATCCGGGACGTGGCGGCGGCGCTGTCCGCCCTGCCCGCCCACTACCGCGACATCATCCTGCTGCGCGACCTGGAAGGCCTGACCGTGGCCGAGATCGCCGCGCAACTTGACCTGCATCCCGAAGCCGCCAAGGCCCGCTTGCATCGCGCACGCAGCCTGGCGCGACAATACCTGTCCCCCGCACTCGACGTTTCCGAAGTCTTAACCATGGCTGGTTAACACTCACCACCCCTTGCGGGCCCCGCCCGTAACCATCAGGAGAGAGCCAAGATGTCCAACACCAAGAAGCCCGTCGCCCTCGCCATCGGCGCCACCCTCGCCGGCGGCCTGATGCTGTCCGGCTCCGCCTTCGCCTCCACCCAGCTCGCGCAGGGCTATCTGCTCGGCGCGCAGGAAGCCGCCGCCGCCGACAAGGCGAAGGAAGCCTCCTGCGGCGCGGACAAGGCGAAGGAAGGCAGCTGCGGCGGCGACAAGAAGGCCGAGGGCAAGTGCGGCGAAGGCAAGTGCGGCATCGCGAAGATGGACGCCGACAAGGACGGCAAGGTCTCGCGCGCCGAGTTCGACGCCGCGCATCCCGGCAAGGAGTCGAAGTTCGACGGCATCGACACCAACAAGGACGGCTTCATCGACGAAGCCGAAGGCAAGGCCCACCAGGAGGGCAAGTGCGGCGAAGGCAAGTGCGGCGCCGACAAGAAGGCCGCTGCCAAGGGCGCCGAAGGCAAGTGCGGCGAGGGCAAGTGCGGCGGCTCGGCCTGAGCCAGCGCGTCGACCGCAACCCGCGCGCTCCGGCGCGCGGGTTTTGCTTGGAAACGGCACCGTGGCACTGACCGAAACCAGCGTCGGCCTGGGACTGCGGCGCTCGCTGCTCGAGGCCCTGCTCACCGCCGCGCCCGGCACGTTCGATTTCCTGGAAGCCGCGCCGGAGAACTGGATCGGCGTCGGCGGCGCCCTGGGCGAGCGCTTCGCCGAACTGGTCGCGCGCCATCCGCTGGTCTGCCACGGGCTGTCGCTCTCCGTCGGCGGCCCGGCGCCGCTGGACGAGACCTTCCTGCGCAAGGTGCGGCGTTTCCTGGACACCCATGCGGCCGCGATCTACAGCGAGCACCTGAGCGCCTGCGGCGACAGCCACGGCCAGCTCTACGACCTGCTGCCGCTGCCCTTCACCGAGGAGGCGGTGGCGCACGTGGCCGCGCGCATCCGCCGCACCCAGGACATCCTCGGCCAGCGTATCGCGGTCGAGAACATCTCCTACTACGCCGCGTTGCCTGTAGCAGACACGCAGCGGGCGATGCCGGAGATCGAGTTCGTCAACGCGGTGCTGGCCGAAGCCGACTGCCAGCTGCTGCTGGACGTCAACAACATCGTCGTCAACGCCACCAACCACCGCTACGACGCCCACGAATTCCTGCGCGCGCTGCCGGGCGAGCGCGTCGCCTATATCCACGTCGCCGGGCATTACGACGAGGCGGAGGACCTGAAGGTCGACACGCACGGCGCCGGGGTCAGCGACCCGGTGTGGGCGCTGCTCGCCGAGGCCTACCGCGTGCACGGGCGCAAGCCGACGCTGCTCGAGCGCGATTTCAATTTCCCGCCCTTCGCCGAGCTGGTCGACGAGCTGGACACCGTGCGCCGCCACCTGGCGCAGGCGCCGGCCGCCGCGCCGCCGCGCGCCCTGTCCGCGCGCACGGCATGAACGTCCTGCCGCAGCAGCAGGACGCGCTGGCGGCCTACATCCGCGATCCCGACCGCGTACCGCCGCCGCCCGGCATCGAGCCGCGCAGGCTGAAGATCTATCGCGAGCTGTTCTTCAACAACATCGCCGGCCTGCTCGCCGGCAACTTTCCGGTGCTGCGGCGCATCTACGGCGAGACCGGATGGACGGGGCTGGTGCGCGCGTTCTACCGCGACCACGGCTGCCGCACGCCGCTGTTCCCCGAGCTGCCGCGGGAATTCCTGCGCTATCTGGAAGCGCGCGAGGCCGGCACCGCGCCGGCGGACCCGGAACGCGCCGATCCGCCCTGGCTGCGCGAGCTGGCCCATTACGAATGGGTGGAACTGGCGCTGCAGATCAGCGAGGCCGCCGCCGACATCGCGCACGAGGCCGGGGGCGATCTGCTGGCCGGGCAGCCGGTGCTGTCGCCGCTGGCCTGGCCGCTCGCCTATGCCTGGCCGGTGAACCGGATCGGTCCCGACCATTTGCCGGACGCGCCGCCGGCGCAGCCCACGCTGCTCTTGCTGCGCCGCGAGCGCGACGGCAAGGTCAGCTTCCACGCCCTGAGCCCGCTGACCTATCGCCTGCTGCAGCGGCTGGACCTGGAGCCGACGTTGTCCGGCCGCGAGCAGCTGCGCGCGCTCGCCGCGGAGGCCGGCGCGCAGGACATCGAGGCGTTCGAACGCGAGGGCGCGGCGATGCTGGCGCGGCTGCGGGAAGAAGGCACGGTGCTGGGCACCCGGGTCCATGCCCCGGGCGAATCCGAATAGGCGCCGCCATCCCCGCGAACATCCCTGCGATGGCAGGCCAGCGCCTTGGGCCATCGCATTCGCGCCGCTGGATTCCCGCTTTCGCGGGAATGACGGGCAAAACAGGCTTGTCCCGGCCTTCGCGAACGCCGCACATGGCCGCCCCCGCCGATGCGAGGCGAAGCTTTGGTAGGCTTGCCGCATGACGCAAGCCGACCCGAGTGCCGCCCCCGCCGCCTTCCGCAAGATGTCCGAACGCTTCCGCGGCTTCCTCCCGGTGGTCGTGGACGTGGAGACCGGCGGGTTCGACTGGAACCGGCATGCCTTGCTCGAAATCGCCGTCCTGCCGATCGACCTCGACGAGCACGGCCGCTTGATCCCCGGCGAAGGCGCCAGCGCCCACGTCGTGCCGGCGCCGGGCACCCTGATCGACCCGAAGTCGCTGGAAGTCACCGGCATCGTCATCGACCATCCGTTCCGCTTCGCCAAGCCCGAGCGCGAGGCGCTCGACCACGTCTTCGCCGCGGTGCGCACGGCGGTGCGCAAGCACGACTGCCAACGCGCGATCCTGGTCGGCCACAACGCCCACTTCGACCTCAATTTCCTCAATGCGGCGGTCGCGCGCAGCGGCCACAAGCGCAACCCGTTCCATCCCTTCAGCGTCTTCGACACCGTCACCCTGGCCGGCGTCGCCTACGGCCAGACCGTGCTCGCCCGCGCGGTGCAGGCCGCCGGCATGGAATGGAGCAGCGAGGACGCGCACTCGGCCGTCTACGACACCGAGCGCACCGCGCAGCTGTTCTGCACCATCGCCAACCAATGGGCGGATCGCGCCTAGCCGACGCCGCATCGGCATTGGCCCCGAACGCCTGACGATCGCGTCACGGGCATCCGGTTACGGATGCCCCGCATGCCCTTGCGCCGACTGCCCGCAGGCCTCGCCCTCGATCTGCAGCGTCGCGTGCTCGATGCCGAAGCGCGTCTCCAGCATCCGCGCGAGCGCGACCCGCACCGCGTCCGGCGACGCCCCGTCCTCGACGACCGCGTGCGCGCTGAGCACCGGCTCCCGCGAGCCCAATGCCCAGGCGTGCAGGTCGTGGACCGAGGCCACCCCGGGCTGCGCCAGCAGCGCCGCGCGGATCTCGTCGAGCGACAGTCCCTCCGGCACGCCCTGCATCAGCACGTTGCCCGCCTGCCGCAGCAGGACCCAGGTACGCGGCAGCACCCACAGGCCGATCAGCACGGCGATGATGGGATCGATCGGCGTCCAGCCGGTGAGCATGATCACCACCGCGCCCACGATCACGCCGACCGAGCCGAGCATGTCGGCCCAGACCTCGAGATAGGCGCCCTTGACGTTGAGGCTCTCGCCGCTGCCGGCGCGCAGCAGGCGCATCGAGATCAGGTTGACCACCAGCCCCAGCACCGCGATCACCAGCATGCCGGTGGAGGCGACTTCCGGCGGCTGCCGGAAACGCCCGATCGCCTCCCAGAGAATGTAGATCGCCACGACGAACAGCAGGCCGCCGTTGACCATGGCGCCGAGCGCTTCCATGCGCGCATAGCCGTAGCTGCGCCTGGCGTCGGGCGGCCTGCGGCTGAGCCGCACCGAGAACAGCGAGATGGCCAGGGCGATCACGTCGGTGCCCATGTGCGCCGCGTCGGACAGCAGCGCCAGGCTGTTGGTGAGCAGGCCGCCCACCACCTCGGCGACCAGGAAGGTCGCGGTCAGGCCGAAGGCCCACCACAGGGGTTTTTCGTGGCGGATCTCGCCGCCGCCGTGATCGTGTCCCGCGCCCATGTCAGTTCTCCGGTGCTTGCCGCGCTTCGCCGGCGATCTCGATGGCCTGGGCGACATCGCTGACGTAGATCCAGCCGGCGTTGCGGCCGCCGGTGCGCGCGTTGGCGCGCACCGTCGAGATCGCCCGCTCCACCTGCGCATCCTCGCAGAACAGCTCGATCTGCACCTCGTTGAGGATGCGCTCGCCCAGGTCGACAGAATAGTCCAGCTCGCGTTCGGTCAGGCCCTGCAGGACGCCCTTGACGTCGAACAGGCTCAGCCGCCGGAAGCCGGCTTCCTCCAAGGCGTGCACCAGGTCGCCGACGCGGCGCCGGTGCACGAAGGCCTTGATCTGCTTCATGTCCGCTCCTCCTCCTGCTTTCGTTCTCCGCGCCCGCTTTCACCGCGTTGCTCGAGCCATTCGTACAGCACCGGCAGCAGCACCAGCGTCAGCAGCGTCGAGCTGATCAGGCCCCCGACCACCACGGTCGCCAGCGGGCGCTGGGTCTCGGCGCCGACCCCGCTGGAGAGCAGCATCGGCACCAGGCCGAGGATCGCCACGCTGGCGGTCATCAGCACCGGCCGCAGGCGCAGCGCCGTGCCCTGGCGCACCGCCTCGCGCGGCGACAGGCCCTTGCCGCGCAGCTCGTTGAGGAAGCTCACCAGCACGATGCCGTTGAGCATCGCCACGCCGAACACGGCAATGAACCCGATCGCCGAAGGCACCGACAGGTACTGGCCGGTCGCGAACAGCGCCACCAGCCCGCCGATGGTGGCGAACGGCACGTTGGCCAGGATCAGCGCGGCGTAGCGCACCGAGTTGAAGGCCGTGTACAGCAGCACGAAGATGAAGAAGATCGTCACCGGCACGATCACCGCCAGTTTCGACAGCGCCCGCTGCTGGTTCTCGAACGCCCCGCCCCACTCGATCCAGTAGCCCGGCGGCAGCTTCACCTGCTGCGCGATCGCCGCATCGGCCTCCTTGACGAAGCCGTCGATGTCGCGGCCGCGCACGTCCATCTGGATCACCGCGTAGCGCTGCAGCTGCTCGCGGCGCACGAACGAGTAGCCTTCCGCGACCTCGATCTGCGCCACCTCGGACAAGGGCACCACCGCGCCGGCGGCGGTGCGCAGCGGGATGCGCCGCAACGCCTCGACCGAGCCGCGCGTGCCCTCGTCCAGGCGCACGGCGATGTCGAAGCGGCGCACGCCGTCCAGCAGCACGCTCACCGGCTCGCCGCCCAGGCCGTTGCGGACGATGGTCAGCACGTCCTCGGCGTTCATGCCGTGCCGGGCCAACTCCTGGCGATCGACCTTGATGCGGATCTGCGGCTTGCCGACGTTGGCCTCCAGCGACAGGTCGGCCACGCCAGGCACCTTGCCGAGCACGCCCTTGATCCGTCCGCTGAGCTTGTCGAGCTGGCCGAGGTCGGTGCCGTACAGCTTCAGCGCCAGCGTGGCGCGCACGCCGGAGATCAGCTCCTCCACGCGCATCTGGATCGGCTGGGTGTAGCCGGGCACCACGTTGGGCACCTCCTTCTCCAGCGTCTCCTGCATCGCCTCCTCCAGCTGCTTGATGCTGCGGCCGGTGGTCCACTCCTTCTCGGGCTTGAGCGCGGTGTAGATCTCCATGTAGTTGACGTCGGCGGTCTCGCCCTTCTCGGCGCGTCCGATCATCGCCACCGTGGTGTCGACCTCGGGAAAGCGCTTGAACGCCTTGGCGATCAGGTTGCTGGTGCGGATCGACTCGTCCAGCGACGTCGACGGGATGCCGGTGACGCGCCACATGATCGAGCCTTCCTGCAGCTGCGGCATGAACTCCTTGCCCAGGAACGGGAACAGCGCCAGGCTCGCCAGCAGCGCGCCCAGGGCGATGCCGATCACCGCCTTCTTGCGGGCCAGCGCCCATTCCAGCAGCGGACGGTAGCGGCGCTTGAGCCAGGCCACCAGCCAGGTGTCCTTCTCCTCCTTGGGCTTGAGGATCATCGAGGCCAGCACCGGGATCAGGGTCAGGCTGAGCACCAGCGAACCCGCCATGGCGAAGGCGATGTTGAAGGCCATCGGCTTGAACATCTTGCCTTCCAGGCCCTCCAGCGAGAACAGCGGCAGGAACACCACGATGATGATCAGGATGGCGAAGGCGATCGGGTTGGCCACCTCCTGCGCGGCGGCCAGCACCGCCGAGACACGGTTGACCTGCTCGCCGTGGGCGCGCCGCTCGGCCATGATGCGGAAGGCGTTCTCCACCATCACCACCGCGCCGTCGACCATCATGCCGATGCCGATGGCCAGGCCGGCCAGCGACATCAGGTTGGCCGACAGGCCGAACTGGCCCATGCCGATGAAGGCGATCAGCATCGCCAGCGGCAGGGTCACGATCACCACCAGCGCCGAGCGCAGCTCGCCCAGGAACAGGAACAGGACCACCGCCACCAGCAGCGAGCCTTCGATCAGCGCCCGCGTCGCGGTGCCGACCGCCTTGTTCACCAGGTCGGTGCGCTCGTAGATCGGCTTGAGCACGATGCCTTCCGGCAAGGCCGCGCGCACCACGTCGAGCTTGTCCTTGACCGCGGCGACCACGTTGCGGGCGTTCTCGCCGATGCGCGAGAGCGCCATGCCCAGCACCACTTCTTCGCCGTCGCGGGTCACCGCGCCGAAGCGCGGCGCCGGCGCCTCCACCACCTCGGCCACGTCGCGCAGGTAGATCGGCGCGCCGTCCACCGCCTTGAGCACATCGCTCCTGTTCAGCGCTATTGCGCCAATGTCCTCGGTGGACTTGAGCAGGCCCAGGCCACGCACCAGGAACTGTTCGCGGCCCACGTCCATGACGTTGCCGCCGACCTGGCCGTTGTTGGCCGGCAGGGCATCGATCACGTCCTTGAAGCCGAGGCCGCGCGCATACAAGCGCTGCGGGTCGATGCGCACCTGGTACTGGCGCTCGCCGCCGCCCCAGGAGCTGACGTCGTCCACGCCGGGCGCGGTGCGCAGGATCAGCCGCACCGTCCATTCCTGCCAGGTGCGCAGGTCCATGTCGCTGACCTGCTGCCTGCTGGTGCCCGGCGCGCGCTCGATCGTGTACCAGTACACCTGGCCGAGGCCCGAGGTGTTCGGGCCCATCGACGGCTTGCCGTAGCCTTCCGGCAGGCGGTCGCCGATCTCCTGCAGGCGCTCGTTGACCAATTGGCGCGCGAAGAAGATGTCGGTGTCGTCGCTGAAGTACACCGAGACGTAGGACAGGCCGAACAGGCTGACCGAGCGGATCTCCTGCACCTTCGGCAGCCCGGCCAGCGCCGATTCCACCGGCGTGGTGAGCAGTTCCTCGACGTCCTCGGCGGCCAGCCCGGGCGATTCGGTATAGACGTTGACCTGCACGGGGGTGACGTCGGGAAACGCATCGATGGGAACGCTGCGCACCGCGCCGATGCCGAGGAAGGCGACCACGGCGAACACGATCAGCACCAGGAAGCGGTAGCGCAGCGAGAGTTCGACGAGACGGTTCAGCATGGCTCGCCTCCGCGGTCCTTGTTGCTGCCGCCGGGCGCTCGCGCGCGGCGGCCATCGCGGGGATCAGTGCCCATGGCCTTCTCCCAGCTGCGACTTCAGCATGCTCGCCTTGACGGCGAAGGCGCCCGCCACCACCACGCGATCGCCGGGCTCGAGGCCCTCCTCGATCGCGGTGACGTCGCCGATCACCGCGCCGGTGCGCACCGGCACCGCCTCCAGCGCGCCGGCCTTGTCCTGGCGGAAGACCACCGTGTCGCCCTGCATCTGCACCAGGGCCGTGGTCGGCACGCTCAGCCGCCGCGCGGCATCGCCGGCGTCGAGATAGACGTCGACGAAATCGCCGCCGTGCAGGCGGTCGTTGCGGTTCGGCACCTCGATGCGCACGACCGCGTTGCGGGTGCTCTCCGAGGTGCGGTGCGAGGTGCGCAGCACCTTGCCCTGCAGGCGTTCGCCGCCGGCGACCACGGTCGCCTCCGAGCCCGGCGCCAGGTCCGGCACCTTGCCGGGCGGCAGGCGCGCATCGACCCAGACCGTGCTTTCGTCGACCAGGCGATAGAGCGCGCGCCCGGGCTCGATGCGCTCGCCGACCACGAAATCGTCCTCGGTGATGCGGCCCGCGTGCGGCGCGTTGAGCACGAACTGGCCGCTGACGCTGCCGCTCGAGGTGCCGGGCAGGCCGTAGGCCTGCGCCTTGGCGCGGGCGCGGTCCACCGCGATCCGGGCCTCGCCGATGCGCCGCCCCGACACCGCCTCGGTGCCCAGCGAGGACACGCGGCGCCACTCCTGCTCGGCGATGCGCAGCTCGGCCTGCGCGTCGGACACCTCGACGCTGGCCAGGGTCACCAGCGGCGCGCCGTTGCGCACCTCGTCGCCCAGCTTCGCGTGGCGCCGCACCACCAGCGCCGCCACGCGCGGGGTGATCAGCGTGGTGCCGTAGGCGTTGTCGAGCACCTCGCCCGGCGCGCGCAGCTGTCCACCCAGCGCGCCGGGCGCCAGCGCCTCGATGCGGATGCCCGCGGCGCGCATCGCCGCCGCGTCGATCTTGACCGCGCCGGCCGCCTCCTGCGCGTCCTCGTGGCTGCCCTCGTCCTCCTCGTGCCCGGCCTCGTCGCCCGCGCTTCCCGGCTGGGCTTCGCCCTTCGCGGCGGCGGCGTCGGGTTTGGCGCCCTCGCCGGCCGCCGGCGCCTGCGGCGCCTGCTTCGAGCAGGCCGCCAGCACCAGCAGCAGCGACGAGAGCGCCAAGGGGATCAGGCGCGCGCGCGGCGACGGCGCGGCCCCGGATTTCGTCTTCGTGGTGTCGTCCAGCATGATGGCGATGTTCCTCATGGCGTCGCCTCCAGCCCGGCCCAGCGCTCGATGCGGCCGACGGCGGCGAGATAATCGGTATAGGTCTGCCACAGGCGCGCCTCGAGCTCGGCGCCGGCCAGGGCCGTATCCAGCGACTGCTTGAGCTGGAGCAGGTAGTCGGAAGTGGAGATCTCGCCCTCGCGCCAGGTGCGCTCGAGCAGGTCGGCGCGGCGCTCGACGTCGGTGGCGCGGCTGCCGCGCCACTGCTTCCACGCCGACAGCGCGGAGGCGTAGCTGTCGGTCGCGCGCCGACGCTCGGCGCCGAGCTCGAGGGCGACGCGCCGGCGTTCGGCATTCGCCGCATCGGCATCGGCGTTCGCCGCGACCACTTCCGCGCGGTAGGAATTGCGCACGAACAGCGGGATGCTCAGCGACACGCCGAACACGTTGTCGCTGGCGCCGCCCATGCGGATGCGGCCGGCGTTGAAGCCCACCGTCGGATCGGGAACGCGGTTGCGCCTGGCCACCGCGATCTCGCGCTCGGCCACGCGCGCGGCCGCGTCCGCCACCTGCCATTCCGGCAATCCCTCGACCGCCTCATCCGCCGCAACGGGCGGCGGCAGGCTGTCGCTGGGCAGCGCCTGCGCCTGCAGCGCCTGCGCATCCCCGCCCAGCGCGGCGAAGCCGGCTTCGGCCTGCGCGCGTTCGGCCACCAGCGTGGCCTGCTGCGCCTGCGCCTCGTCGTGCGCCAGTTGCGCCAGATCGCGCTCGGCGCCGGAGATGTCGCCGGCGGCGAACTGCCGGCCGGCGATCTCGGCGAAGCGGCGGGTCAGCGACAGGCGGCGCTCGCCGACCGCCACGCGCCGCTGCGCACTCTGCAGCGCCGACCAGTCGGCGAACCAGCGTCTGGCGAAATCGCGGCGCAGCAGCTTCGCCGTCGCCGCGCTCTGGTCCACGCGCGCCTCGGCGGCGTCGCGGCGCACGCGGCGCTTGCCGCTCAGGTCGAGGGTGAGCGAGGCGCCGGCGGTCGTGGTGACGTCCGTGCCCTCGTCGTCGCGATTGAAGCTGAGCTCGGGGTTGTACAACGGCTGCGCCGCGGCGTCGCGGCGGGCCTGGGTCGCGGCCAGCTGCGCCTGCGCGGCCTGCTGGCCGGGGTAGCGCAGCCAGGCATCGCGCACCGCCTCGCGAACCGCGTCGGGCGCGCGCGCCTGGGCGATGGCGTCGGAAGGAGAAACAGGAGGATCGGCCGCCCGCGCCGGCATGGCCAGCATGCACGCGACGGCGATCGACGCGGCCGCGGCCGCGAATCGCACGAACATGGAAAATCCCTCGATGTGGTGGCAGGAGTGGGCGCCGGCCGCTGGACGGCCGGTCGTGCGCTCAGGCCACGATCGGGGGACGGAAGGGAGAGGAGACGCGTGCCTGCAATGGCAGCTGCGGTTCGGCCTGCGGGCGATCGCCGGCCAGGGGGAAGGCGGTGGCGGCCGCGCCCGAGGGCAGCGACGACACCGGCATCTGGCCGCAGCAGTGCGCGAATTCCAGCAGCTGGTGCAGGCCGGAGGGATCGTCCGCGCCGCCGGCGTCCGGCGCCTGCGCGTTCTTGTCTTGCGCGCCCTCGTCCTGCGCGTTCTCGTCCTGCGCGCCCTCGTCCTGCACGGCATGCAGGCCCGCGGGATCGTGGGCGAACTCGTGCAGTTCGCCCACCGCCGCCAGCAGCGGCTGCAGCGCCAGGCCCAGCGACAGCAATGCCATCAGGCACAGCCGCAGCAGGGACTTGGTTCGGCGATGGCGCGCGCGGCGGGACATGGTGCCGCAAGCCTAGCGGGGCGCGCGGCAGTTACACAATTGCATTCGCCCGCCCCGCACAGGCGAGGAGCTTGCGTTCAGCCGGCCGAGGCCAGCTTCAGGCCGACGATGCCCGCCACGATCAGCGCCAGGCTCGCCAGCCTGCCCGCGTTCGCCGGCTCGCCGAGCAGCACGATGCCGAGGATCGCGGTGCCCACCGCGCCCACGCCCACCCAGATCGCGTAGGCGGTGCCGACCGGCAGCGACTTCATCGCCACGCCCAGCAGGCCGAGGCTGATGACCATCGCCGCCACGGTGCCGATGCTGGGCCACAGGCGGGTGAAGCCTTCGGTGTATTTCAGTCCGATCGCCCAGCCGATCTCGAACAGGCCGGCGAGCACGAGGATGATCCAGGGCATGAGGTCTCTCCCAGGCAGGTGGGGCCGTCCCCGGATGCGATGGAGAGGCGGGGTCGTCCCCGCTTCCTGTGTGTGGCGGCCATCTTCTCACGGCGCACGGGCGCGAGTTTGACCGCCGTGTAACCCGCGCGGTTACGGCACCGGCGTCTTCGGCGCGCCGGCGCCCTTCACGGTACGGACCAGGCCGTAAATGCTGATCACCAGCCAGACCGTCATCAGCAGGAACACGGCGATGTTGAACTTGCCGTACAGCGAGGCCAGCACGCCCGCCGCGCCGAACAGGTTCAGCACCTGGTACAGCAGGCCGTTGCCGTGCAGGCGGCCGGCCTGCAGCAGGTAATAGGCGAACAGCACCATCAGCGTGCCGACGATGCCGACCCAGTCGTACCACTGCATGTTCATGACGTCGTTCTCCGGGAGTTGCGCTTGTCGATCAGGATGCAGCGAAGGCGTTGCCGATCAGGCTCGCCGGCCGGATCAGGGCTGGCGCTGGCGCACCGCCTCGAACAGGGTGACGCCGGCCGCGACCGAGACGTTGAGGCTTTCCACCGCCGCCGCCGTCGCCAGGCCCGGCATCGGGATGGTGACCAGCTGGTCGCAGTGCTCGCGGGTGAGGCGGCGCAGGCCGTCGGCCTCGCTGCCCAGCACGAAGGCGACGTTGCCGCGCAGGTCGAGCGCGTACAGCGACGCCGTCGCCTCGCCGGCCAGGCCGTAGATCCACACGCCCTGCTTCTGCAGGTCGCGCAGCGTGCGCGAAAGATTGGTGACGCGCACCACCGGGATGCTGTCGGCCGCGCCCGCCGAGGTCTTGCGCACGGTCGCGTTCACCTGCACCGCCTTGTCCTTGGGAATCACCACCGCGGTGACGCCGGCCGCCGCCGCGCTGCGCAGGCAGGCGCCGAGGTTGTGCGGATCCTGCACGCCGTCGAGCACCAGCAGCAATGCCCTGCCCCCGGCCGCCTCGACCAGGGCGGCCAGCTCGTGCTCGTCCCAGGTCCTGGCCGCGGCATAGCGCGCCGCCGCGCCCTGGTGGCGCAGGCCGCCGGCGACGCCGTCCAGCGCCTGCTGCGCGACGCGGCGCACGTCGATGCCCATGCGGCGCGCGGCGCCCTCGATCTCGGCGATGCGCGGGTTCTTGGCGCCGGCCTCCAGCAGCACCTCGCGCACGTGCTCGGCGTCGTGCTCGATGGCGGCGCCGACGGCGTTGATGCCAACGACCCATTGGTTGTCTTTGCTCATGTGTGCTCGTTGCCCCGCGCCTTTCCCCGCGAGCCGGAGGCCCGGCTCAGTACTTCTGCTTGACCCGCTTCGCCGGCTGCCCGCGCGTCGGCGGCGGCTTGGCGCCGCGCTCCTCCACCAGGCGGAAATCGATCTTGCGCTCCTCCAGGCTGGCCTTGAGCACCACCACCCGCACGCGGTCGCCGAGGCGGAAGGCGCGCCCGGTGCGCTCGCCCGACAGCGTCTTGCGCACCGGATCGAAATGGTAATAGTCGTTCGGCAGCTGGGTGACGTGGACCAGGCCGTTGACCTTGGAACCGTCCAGCTCGACGAACAGGCCGAAGCTGGTCACGCCGCTGATCACGCCGTCGAACTCGCCGCCCACGTGCTTTTCCATCCAGGCGGCGCGGTAGCGCTCGTCGACCTCGCGCTCGGCCTCGTCGGCGCGACGCTCGCGCTCGGAGCACTGCAGGGCCAGCGCCGCCATCTCGCGCGGCGAATACTGGAAGGCACCGGCCTTCTTGCCGGACAGCGCGTGCTTGATCGCGCGGTGCACCAGCAGGTCGGGATAGCGCCGGATCGGCGAGGTGAAATGCGCGTAGGCAGCCAGCGCCAGGCCGAAGTGGCCGACGTTGTCGGGGGCGTAGACCGCCATGCTCTGGCTGCGCAGCAGCACCGACTCGATCAGGGCGGCGTCCGGGCGCTCGCGCACCTTCTTCAGCAGCTGGGTGAAGTCGCGCGGCTGCAGCTTGGCCCAGGGCGGCATGCGCAGGCCGAACTCCTTGAGGAACTCCAGCAGGTCGGCGTACTTGGACTCCGGCGGCTTGTCGTGGATGCGGTACGGCGCCGGCACGCCCTTGGCCAGCAGGAACTTCGCCGCCTCGACGTTGGCGGCGATCATGCATTCCTCGATCAGCTTGTGCGCGTCGTTGCGCACCAGCATGCCGGCCTGCGCCACCTCGCCCTTGTTGTCGAGCACGAAGCGCGTCTCGGAGGTCTCGAACTCGATCGCGCCGCGCCTGGCGCGGGCCTTGGCCAGCACCTGGTAGAGCTGGTGCAGGCGCTGCACGTCGGGCAGCAGCGCGCCGACCTGCGCCTGCGCTTCGGCGTCGTCCTCGCCCACCGCCTTCCAGACCTGGGTATAGGTCAGGCGGGCGTGCGAGTTCATCACCGCCTCGTAGAACTTCGAGCGGGTGACCTCGCCCTCGCGGTCGATCTGCATGTCGCAGACGAAGCACAGGCGGTCGACCTTGGGATTGAGCGAGCAGATGCCGTTGGACAGCGTCTCGGGCAGCATCGGCACCACGAAGCCCGGGAAGTACACCGAGGTGGCGCGCTTTTGCGCCTCCTCGTCGAGCGGCGTGCCCGGGCGCACGTAGTGCGAGACGTCGGCGATCGCCACCACCAGGCGGAAGCCGTTGCGGTTGCTCTCGCAGTACACCGCGTCGTCGAAATCCTTGGCGTCCTCGCCGTCGATGGTCACCAGCGGCGTCGCGCGCAGGTCGACCCGCGCCGCGGCGGTGGCGGCGTCGACCGTCAGCGGCACCGCGGTGGCCTCCTCGAGCACGGGCTGCGGGAATTCGTGCGGCAGCTCGTGGCCGTGGATCGCCGCCTCCACCACCAGCGACGGGGTGAGCTTGTCGCCCAGCACCGCCAGCACGCGGCCGATCGGCGGGCGCTGCGCGGTCGGCGGCTGCACGATCTCGCAGACCACCAGCTGGCCGGCGCGCGCGCCCTCGCGGGCGTCGGCCGGGATCTGCACGTTGCGCTGGATGCGCCGGTCGTCGGGGACGACGTAGCTGACCCCGGAATCGAGCTCGAAGCGCCCGATCAGCCGGCTCAGCCGCCGCTCCAGCACCTCCACGATCGCGCCTTCGCGGCGCCCGCGGTGGTCCACGCCGGTGACGCTGGCCAGCACGCGGTCGCCGTGCATGACCTTGCGCATCTCGTAGGGCGGCAGGAACAGGTCGTCGCCGGTGCCCGTGTCCGGGCGCAGGAAGCCGAAGCCCTCGGGGTTGGCGATCACCGTGCCCGGGATCAGGTCCATCTGCCGCGCCGGCACGTAGCCGCCGCGCCGGTTCTGCAGCAGCTGGCCGTCGCGCAGCATCGCCGCCAGGCGCTTGCCCAGGGCCTCGAAGCGGTCCGGCTCGGTCAGCTGCAGCCGCTCGGCCAGGGCCTGGGTGGTCTGCGGCCCGTCGGCCTCGGCCAGCAGCTGCAGGATGGCCTCGCGGCTGGCGATCGGGCGCTCGTAGCGCTCGGCCTCGCGCGCGGCATGGGGATCGTTCAGGCCTGCGGCCTTGCCGGGGCGATGCTTGGCCGGCGCGGCCGCCGGTTGCGCTCCCTGACGACGTCCGCCGCCGCCGGGCGCGGCGCCCTTGCCGGCGCGTTTGGGCGCCTTGCCGCCGGGCTCGGACGCCAGGGATTCGGGCATCCAGCCGGGCAGCTTGCGGGCCTTGCCCGCCGTCTTCGCCCCGCCGCGTTTCGGGGCCGACGCGGCCTTGCCGCCGGCGGATTTGCCGCGGCCGCCGCCGCGCTTGCTGGGTGTTTTTGCCATTGCCGCGAATGTTACACGCCCCGGCGTCCCGGCCCCGTCATCGGCGGCGACGCATTGACAAGCGCCCTTCTCGCCCCCAACATACGCGGCTCACCTGCCCAGGTGGCGGAATTGGTAGACGCACTAGTTTCAGGTACTAGCGGGTAACACCGTGGAGGTTCGAGTCCTCTCCTGGGCACCATGGATCGACCGAAGAAACCCCGCCGCCAGCGGGGTTTTTTGTTGCCTGCGCCCGGGGCTTCGCGCCCCCTTGCGCATCGCCGGGGCGGGCAATCCGCTCCGGCACTACGCGACCCATCTCAGGGCCAGCGTCGCCAGCGCCAAGGTCGCCAGCTGCAGGGCCCAGGCCGCGCGGCGCCCGCGCAGAAAAAGTTTTCCGGTGGCGAATGCCGCCAATGCCACGGGAAGCACGCACAGGCCCGCAAGGGCCGACGCCAGGCCGGAATGGGAATCGACGGTGACCGGGACGAAGAGCCAGGCGATCAGGTATAGCGCCCAGGCGCCAGCGCCGGCCGAAACGAGGAAATTGGCATTTGCGAGAAACCTCCTCGACCGCGCATCCATGCGTTGCCGCTCCTCGGACGCGGCCTCGGTCACTTCCCCTCGGGCGGGTTCTTGCAATAGCGGTCGAAGGCCTCGGGCGTCCGCTCGAAGCCCTTGGCCTCGGCCAGTTCCCAGGCGCGCTCGCATCGGTTGGTCGCCGCGCACCAGGTGTAGCCGGCCGAAGGCTTGCAGCCGTGCGCGTCCTGGTCCGAGCCGGGCATCGGCGGGGACGCCGGCGTGTCGGCGACGGGCGCCGCAGGCGGCGCGTCGGTGGCGCAGGCGCTCAGGCCCGCGATCAGCAAAACGGCCATCGCAGCATGCAGTCGCATCGGGATCCTCCTTGTCGTCACGTGGCGCCGGCCAGTCGCGCTCGCCGGCGTGCCTGCGGCCACTCTAGCCGCCGCGCCGGCGCCCTGACAAACCCATCCCAAGCAGGCGTCGTGCGCGCGCGACGGCCTCGCCTATCGGCTTGCGCACCCGGCGCCCTCAACGGCGCGGTCCAGGCGCGGTCCGTGCGCCGTCCGCACGGCGCACGGCCCGCTGCTCACGCGGCGCACTTGACGAACTTGCCCGCCGCGTCGCGGCAGCGCTTGGACTTGGCCTGCGCCTGCGGACAGGCCTGGAACTTGCCATGGGCATCGCGGCAGGCCGCGTGCCTGGCGGCCGGCGCCTTCGCCTGAGCGGCGGCGGTGCGCGGCGTCGCGGCGTGCGCGGGAGAGAACCCGCCGCCGGCCAGGCCGATGGCGACGGCGGCGGCGAAGGGAAGCAGCAAACGGGACATGCGGGATCTCCGGTGATGTGCGGGATTGCGCGGCCCACGCTATCGGCGCCGTCCGTACGGAGCGCTTTCCGCAGCATGAAAAAACGTTAATGCGTCCCCGGGCGGGCGGGTAAACTGTGCGCTGGTCCACGCAACGACTTTCCCGACTCCGCCAATGGCCGAATCCCCCGTCCGCCCCGTCTTCCACGGCTTCGAACAGATCCCGCTGCGCGAATACGCCGAGCGCGCCTACCTCGACTATTCCATGTACGTGGTGCTGGACCGCGCCCTGCCCTTCCTCGGCGACGGGCTCAAGCCGGTGCAGCGGCGCATCGTCTATTCGATGAGCGAGCTGGGGCTGAACGCCGCTTCCAAACCGAAGAAGTCGGCGCGCACCGTGGGCGACGTGATCGGCAAGTACCACCCGCACGGCGACTCGGCCTGCTACGAGGCGCTGGTGCTGATGGCGCAGCCGTTCTCCTACCGCTATCCGCTGATCGAGGGCCAGGGCAACTTCGGCTCGCCGGACGATCCGAAGTCGTTCGCGGCGATGCGCTACACCGAGTCCAAGCTCACCCCCATCGCCGAGGTGCTGCTGGGCGAGCTCGGCCAGGGCACGGTGGACTGGACGCCGAACTTCGACGGCACCCTGGAAGAGCCGACCTGGCTGCCGGCGCGCCTGCCGCACCTGCTGCTCAACGGCACCACCGGCATCGCGGTGGGCATGGCCACCGACGTGCCGCCGCACAACCTCAACGAGGTGGTCAGCGCCTGCGTGCGCCTGCTCGACGACCCCGACGCCAGCGTGCGCGACCTGTGCGAGCACGTGCGCGGCCCCGACTATCCGACCACCGCCGAGATCATCACGCCGGTCGCCGACCTGCTGGCGATCTACGAGACCGGCGTCGGCGGCCTGCGCGCGCGCGCCACCTACGTCAAGGAAGGCCAGAACATCGTCGTGACCGCGCTGCCCTACCAGGTCTCGCCGTCGAAGGTGATCGAGCAGATCGCCGCGCAGATGCGCGCCAAGAAGCTGCCCTGGCTGGAGGACCTGCGCGACGAGTCCGACCACGCCAACCCGGTGCGCGTGGTGCTGGCCCCGCGCAGCAACCGCGTCGACGTCGAGCAGCTGATGGGGCATCTGTTCGCCACCACCGACCTGGAGCGCACCTATCGCGTCAACCTCAACGTGATCGGCCTGGACGGCCGGCCGCAGGTCAAGAACCTCAAGATGCTGCTGTCGGAATGGCTGACCTTCCGCGCCGACACGGTCACCAGGCGCCTCACCCACCGGCTGGAGAAGGTCGAGCGGCGCCTCCACCTGCTGGAAGGCCTGCTGGTGGCCTTCCTCAACCTGGACGAGGTGATCCGCATCATCCGCAGCGAGGACGAGCCCAAGCAGGCGCTGATCGCGCGCTTCCGGCTCAGCGAGGAGCAGGCCGACTACATCCTCGACACCAAGCTGAAGCAGCTGGCGCGGCTGGAGGAGATGAAGATCCGCGGCGAGCAGGACGAGCTGGACAGCGAGCGCGATCGCCTGATCTCGATCCTGGGCAGCAAGGCCAAGCTGAAGAAGCTGATCAAGGAGGAACTGCTCGCCGACGCCAAGAAGTTCGGCGACGCCCGCCGTTCGCCGCTGGTGGCGCGCGAGGCGGCGCAGGCGCTGAACGAGACCGAGCTGGTCGCCAGCGAACCGATGACCATCGTGCTCAGCGAGAAGGGCTGGGTGCGCGCGGCCAAGGGCCACGACATCGACGCGGCCACGCTTTCCTACCGCGAGGGCGATTCGCTGCTGGCGGCGGTGAAGGGGCGCAGCACGCAGCAGGTGGTCTTCCTCGACTCGACCGGCCGCAGCTATTCCACGCTGGCGCACAGCCTGCCCTCCGCGCGCGGCAACGGCGAGCCGCTCACCGGGCGCTTCTCGCCGGCGGCGGGCGCCTCGTTCCAGGCGCTGGCCAGCGGCGAGAACGACACGCGCTTCGTGCTCGCCTCCTCGCACGGCTACGGGTTCGTCACCCGCTTCGAGAACCTGGTCGGGCGGCAGAAGGCCGGCAAGGCGATGCTGTCGCTGACCCCGGGCTCGGCCGTGGTGGCGCCGGTGGCGGTGAGCGACGCAGCCAAGGATCGCCTGGTCGCCGTCACCAGCGCCGGCCACCTGCTCGCCTTCCCGGTTGCCGAGCTGCCGGAACTCGACAAGGGCAAGGGCAACAAGCTGATCGAAATCCCCAAGGCCAAGCGCGGCACCGAGCGCGTGGTGGCGGTGGCGGTGGTGTCGCCGGGCGGCACGCTGCTGGTGAAGTCCGGCAGCCGCACCATGTCGCTCTCGTTCAAGGACCTCGACGAGTACGTCGGCGCGCGCGCCTCGCGCGGCGGGCTGCTGCCGCGCGGCTGGCAGAAGGTCGACGCGCTGGCGGTGGAGTGATGGAAGCGGAGTTCTGGCAGCGGCGCTGGCACGACAACCAGATCGGATTCCACCAGGCGCGCGTGTCGCCGCTGCTGGAACGGCACTGGGACGCGCTGTCGCCGCCCGCCGGCGGACGGGTGTTCGTGCCGCTGTGCGGCAAGAGCCTGGACATGGCCTGGCTGGCCGCGCGCGGCCACCGCATCCTCGGCGTGGAACTGTCCGAGCTGGCGGTACGGCAGTTCTTCGACGAGCAGGGCCTCGCGCCGGACGTTCGCGACTCCCGCTATGGCACGCACTACAGCGCCGGGCCCTATGAGCTGATCTGCGGCGATGCCTTCGCGCTCGACGCGCAGGCCCTGGCCGATTGCGGCGCCGTGCACGATCGCGCCGCGCTGATCGCGCTGCCGGCCGAGCTGCGCCGCCGCTATCTCGCCACCGCCTACGCCGCGCTGCCGCCGGGCTGCCGCGGCCTGCTGATCACGCTGGAGTATCCGCAGGCGGAGATGGACGGCCCGCCGTTCTCGGTCGGCGAGGCCGAGGTGCGGACGCTGTTCGCGGGCTGGTCGGCGACCCTGGCCGAACGCCGCGACATCCTGGCGCAGGAGCCGCGCTTCGCCGCCGACGGGGTGAGCGCGCTGCACACGGCGGCCTACTTCCTGCAAAACGGCTAGCGCGCAAGAACCTCCAGCCGCCGCCTGCTGCGGGCGCTGCCGGCCGGGGCCTTGTACCAGCGGGTAATCCGCCCTCCCCCGTGCACGCGAAGGCGGGAGACGACAGGCGTGACGCGCCGCGGCTTCGGGCCGACCGCGATTGCAATTTTCCCGATCGCGCCCTCTACAATCGCGGCAACGGACCAAGGGGAGCGGGAATGGCAAGGTGGCTGAAACGCGGCGCTGCCGTGCTGGCACTGCTGTTGCTGGCGGCAATGGCAACCGCCTGGTGGCTGCTGCGCGGCAGCCTGCCGACGCTGGATGGCGAACTCGCGCTTGCCGGCCTGAGCGCGCCGGTCTCGGTGCAGCGCGACGCCCTGGGCGTGGTCACGGTCGAGGCCGCCAACCCCATCGACGCCGCCCGCGCGCTCGGCTACGTGCATGCGCAGGAACGCTTCTTCGAGATGGACCTGCTGCGCCGCTCGGCGGCCGGCGAACTTTCCGAACTGGTGGGCGAGCGCGCGCTCGAGCTCGACAAGCGGCGCCGCCAGCATCGCCTGCGCGCGCGCATCGACGCACACCTGGACGCCTTCGCCGGCGACAAGCTCGGGCAGCTGCAGGCCTACAGCGACGGCGTCAACGCCGGCCTGCAGGCCTTGCGCGTGCGGCCCTGGCCCTACCTGCTGCTGCGGCAGTCGCCGCGGCCATGGACGCCGGCCGACTCGGCGCTGACCGGCTATGCGATGTATTTCGACCTGCAGGACTCCCGCGACGAACGCGAATACGCGCTGTGGCAGATCCGCCAGCACGTGCCGCCGGCGCTCTATGCGTTGCTCTCACTCGACGGCACGCCCTGGGACGCGCCGCTGTTCGGCGCCACGCGCCCGGACGCGGTGCTGCCCGATGCGCAGACGCTCGACCTGCGCAAACTGCCGATGCCGGCACAGCCGCGCCCGTTCGCCAGCCAGGAAGAGCCCGCCTCGGGCAGCAACAATTTCGCGGTGGCCGGCGCGGCCACCGCGGACGGCCGCGCCATCGTCGCCGACGACATGCACCTGGGCCTGCGCGCGCCGAACATCTGGTTCCGCGCGCGGCTGCGCTACGCCGATCCGCGCGCGCCCGGGGGCCGCGTCGACGTGCAGGGCTTCAGCCTGCCCGGCCTGCCGGCGATCGTGGTCGGCAGCAACGGGCACATCGCCTGGGGCTTCACCAACAGCTATGCCGACACCACCGACTGGCGCCTGGCGAAGCCGTGCGCGGCGGGGGCCCGGATGCCCGGCTGCGACGCGGTGACCACATACCGGGAGATCGTCAAGGTCGCCGGACAGGCGCCGGTGACGCTGGAGGTGAAGGAAACCGGCTGGGGGCCGATCCTGCACGAGCGGCCGGACGGCGGCGCGCTGGCGTTGCGCTGGACCGCGCACATGCCCGGCGCGCTCAATTTCGGCGTCGCCGATTTCGCGGTGGCGAAGGACCTCGACAACGCGCTGGAGATCGCCGCGCACACGGCGATCCCGACGCAGAACCTGCTGGTGGCCGACGCGAGCGGCCGCATCGCCTGGCGCCTGCTCGGCCCCTTGCCGCAGCGCTCGCCCGGATGCTCGTCGCAGCACTTGGTCGAAGCGGCCCCGCCGCCCGCCGCGACGGCGGCCGCGGTCCCCGCCGCCGACGCGCCGCCGGCGCCGGCATGCGCGCCCTGGCCCATCGCCACTGCCGACAACCCGCACCTGATCGATCCGGCCAACGCGCGGCTGTGGACCGCGAACGCGCGCACGCTCGACGGCGAGGCCCTGCTGCGCGTGGGCGACGGCGGCTACGACCTGGGCGCGCGCGCGCAGCAGATCCGCGACGGCCTGCTGGCCAGGCCCAAGCTCGGCGAACGCGATCTGCTCGCGATCCAGCTCGACGACCGCGCCGTGTTCCTGGAGCGCTGGTGGCGGCGGCTGCGCGAGGATGCCGAGCGCGTGCGCACGCCCGCGCTGCAGGCACTGGCCGAGGCGGCCGGGACCTGGGACGGCCACGCCTCGGCCGAATCGGTGAGCTATCGCATCGTGCGCAGCTGGCGCCTGGCGGTGGTCGCGCGCATCGCCGACGGCCTGACCGCGCCGGCGCAGGCGGCGCTGGGCGACGACTTCGTGATGCCCAAGCGCGCGCAGCTGGAAGGCGTGGTCTGGCCGCTGGTCACGCAGCGGCCGCCGCACCTGCTGCCGCGCCGCTATGCCTGCGCGTCCCTGGCGATGCCCCGCGCATCCGCCTGCGAGGACGCCAAGGGGTGGGACGCGTTGCTGGAGGACGCGGCGGCGGAAGTGCGCGACGGCCTGTCCGCGCAGGGCGCGCTCGCCGGACGCAACTGGGGCGAGGCCAACACCGCCAGGATCTGCCATCCCCTCGCCGGCGCGATCCCGCTGCTGGGCAGGCGCCTGCTGTGCATGCCCGCCGATCCGCTGCGCGGCGACCACAACATGCCGCGCGTGGTGCTGCCCGACTTCGGCGCCTCCGAGCGCATGGTGGTCTCGCCCGGCCACGAGGACGAAGGCATCATCCACATGCCCGGCGGCCAGAGCGGCAATCCGCTGTCGCCGTTCTGGGGCGCCGGGCACGAGGACTGGGTGGAGGGACGGCCGACGCCGTTCCTGCCCGGCGCGCCGGCGCATGCGCTGCGCATGACGCCGGCGCCGCCTGCGCGCTAGCGCGCCGGGCAGGAGCGGCGTTCGGCCTCGCGAGCGATTCCCCGTCAGCCGGCCGGCGGCCGGGCGGTGTTGAACGCCCGTTGCGCCGCGAACGCGCGCCGGTACGCGGGACGCGCCTCGCCGCGCGCCACGTAGGCGGCCAGGCGCGGGAACTCCTGCAGAATTCCCGACGGCCGCAGCCTGAGCAGCACCGACACCATCACCAGGTCGCCCGCGCTGAAGGCGCCATCCAGCCACTGCGCGTCTCCCAGGCGCGCGGCGAGCTGCCCCAGCCGATGGCGGATGCGCTCGGCGATCAGCGGCAGGCGCTCCTGGCTCCAGGGCTTGTCGCCTTCCGCGAACTTGGCGGTGATCAGCTCCAGGATCGGCGGCTCCACCGTGTTCAACGCCGCGAACATCCACATGATCGCGCGCGCCCGGGCATCGGCCTCGTCCGGCAGCAGGCCGGCATGGCGCGAGGCGATATGGAAGATGATCGCGCCCGACTCGAACAGCACGAGATCGCCCTCCTCGTAAGTGGGAATCTGGCCGAAGGGATGCAGGGCCAGGTGCGCGGGTTCCTTCATCGCGGAGAACGAAACGGGACGGACCTCGTAGGCCTGGCCCGCTTCCTCGAGCGCCCAGCGCACGCGCGTGTCGCGCGCCAGTCCCATGCCGCCGTCGGGCGAGCGTTCAAAGGCGGTGATGGTGGGCGTCATCGAAGTGTCTCCTGGAGTTTGTGGCCGGGCGGCGTCCCCATCGGAAGCCGCGATGCCGGCGCCTGGTTCCGACGCGGGCGCTGTTCCGCCCTGTCTGCAACCACGACGAACGACCCGCCGTCGAATCGACATCCCCTGCCCGAACGCCGGCCGCGCCGCGCGTCCAGGCAAAAAAAGAGGCGGGCCATGGCCCGCCTCTGCTTCGATCGCAACCGCGCCGTCCGCGCGTCAGAGCGAATGCGGCGCGTGCGTCCGCGGCGGCTCGTTCTGCTGCGGCGCCTGCGTTTGCGTCTGCTCCTGGCGCGCCTGCTCCTGCTGCTGGGTGCGCTGGGTGTCCAGCTGCCCGGCCACTTCGGCCATCGGCGGCGATTGCGCCGGGTTGAGCTCGACGCGGTAGCCCGGCGTGGTGCCGCCGACCCAGACGCTGCCGTTGCTGTAGCTGACGTGGCTGGGGTCGACCTTGGACGGCTCGGTCATGCCGTCCTGCTTGGCCAGGTACATGGCGTGGGCGACGGCGTTGTCGGGCACCGAGGACGGCAGCTTGTCGCGCAGCATCTGGTAGTAGTTGTGGTCCGGATGCCCCTGGCTGCGCGGGTCCTGGGCGTCCTGCGCCTGCGCGCCCGGGGCGTCGGGCTGCAGCCGCGGCTTGCTGGTGTCGGTGAAGCCCGGCGGCAGCGTGCCGCTGATGCCGAGCGCCTTCATGTCGACGCGGATCTCCGGCGCGGTCGCCGCCGGATTCTTGGCCAGCGCCGCCGCCTGCGCCTTGGCCTCCTCGTCCTGGACCATGCCGACCGCGCGGCTGATCTCGCCGGTCGGGTAGCCGTTGGCGTCGTAGAACAGCTTGCCGACGGCCTCGACGTTCTCCTTCTTGGCCGGGTCGATCTTCAGGTCGCTGCCGATGGTCAGCCCGGGCTTGGCCGTGTAGGTCGCCGGCTTCTTGCTCAGGTCGGCGTCGATGTACATCTGCATGTCGGTCGGCGAGGCGTCGTACAGATCCTTCAGCGTGGCCTTGGGATTCTGCCGCTTCACGCTCTCGGCCAGCGTGTTGAAGCCGGCGATCTCGGCCGTGGTCTCCAGCTCGCGGGACTTCTTGTCGTAGTCCTTCAGCACCGAGGTGTAGTCGTGCGGCGAGGGACCGTTGGCGATGGCCGCCGCATCCTTGCGCAGCTTCGCGTCCTGGTCGAGGATGTCCTGGCGGTTGACGCCGTGCTGCAGCTCGTGGCCCAGCGTGAAGCGCAGGGTGTTGGCCGACTGCACGTTCTTGTCGGCGTTCTTGAGCTGGTCGACGGAGACCGCCAGGGTCTTCGCCTCGGCGTCGTAGGTGCCGACGGCGCCCGGGTAGCTCAGGTTTTCGAATTTTTCGAGATTGCCCTTCTTGATCGATTCCAGGATGTCGGCTTTCAGCTCCGGCGTCTTGTCGATCAGGCCCCTGAGGTTCTGCCCCGGATGCACCGTCTTGGTGTCGTGGGCGGCCTCGAAGTCCTTGAGCATGTCATCGAGTTTCTTCTCTTCCGGCGTAGGCATGTCCTTATGCTCCCTGGTCAGGCGTAGGCGTTGATGATCAGCATGGAAACGCAGGTCTGCGCGTCGTCCGGCGCGCGCTTGCCGCGCACGTAGACCGTCACGCCGACGTCGTCGCGGGTGAACTCCCAGTAGTCCTGCGTGTTCATGCGGTTGCGCAGCCGCGTGGCCGAGAAGCCGGCCTCGGTCAGCGTGCGGTTGTACTCGTCGAAGCTGACGCACACCGGGGTCATGTCGGCGTTGGCGTTGCTCTGGTCGTTGAACTGGAACAGCAGGCGGTTGGGCTTCTGCCCGGGATCGCCCGACATGGTGCGCAGGCCGTAGTACCAGTCGCCGGCCAGCTTGCCGCTGACGCCGTAGTCGTTGGGATCGTCCGGATTGACCTCCACGCGCATCCCGGTCTGCTTCTCGATGTTGGCCGGCGTGAGGTCGCCGATGCCGTGGATGCTCTGGATCAGCGCGAGCACGCGCTTGCCGATGTCCTGCGCGCCGAGCGCGGCAGCGGGTTCGGCGGTCGAGGCGGTTGTCGTCATGACGGTGTTTTCCTTGGCCGTGGATGGTGTTTCGTGTGTGAGGACGCAGGCGGATGCGGCGAGCATGCACAGCAAGGCCGGCAAGCCCACCCTCGTGGCGGCGGCGACTGGCAAGGCATCCTCCATTGATGCGCCGGGGGCTTGGCCGGTCAATCTACCCTCCGCGCCGCGGCGAGACAACACGACGGCCGCGCACGGCCGGTCTTCATTCCCGGAAACGGGACGCGCGGCATCCGGCCGCGGGGGGGGGGGGGGGGG
>NZ_JALBFU010000006.1:50423-119295 GCF_022662575.1 Luteimonas aquatica
CGGCGCGCGCGAAAGCCCGCGCGCGGCGCTTTGTGACGCCCGTCGCGCCCGGCCGTCAGCCGGCGAGCGCGGCCGCGTGCACGCCCGCCACCGCCCTGCCCGAGGGATCCGCGGCCCCCGCGAAGGCCGGATCCCAGGCGAGCGCGGCCGGCGAGGAGCAGGCGATCGACTTGCCGCCGGGCACCGTCTCGGCCGCGGCCGGCGACGGGAAGGCCTGCTCGAACAGGCTGCGGTAGTGATAAGCCTCCTTGGTCAGCGGCGGGTTGACCGGGAAGCGCTTGTCGGCGGCGGCAAGTTCGCGATCGCTGACCTGCTTCTCCGCGTGCGCCTTCAGCCCGTCGATCCAGCCGTAGCCGACGCCGTCGCTGAACTGCTCCTTCTGCCGCCAGAGGATTTCCCTGGGCAGGTAGCCGTCGAAGGCCTCGCGCAGCACCGCCTTCTCGATGCGCCCGCGCTCCTTCTCGACCATCTTGGCCTGCGCGTCCATCTTCATGGCCACGTCGAGGAACTCGACGTCGAGGAAGGGCACGCGCGGCTCCACGCCCCAGGCCATCATCGACTTGTTGGCGCGCAGGCAGTCGTAGTTGTGAAGCGCGTCGATCTTGCGCACCAGTTCCTCGTGGAACTCGCGCGCGTTGGGCGCCTTGTGGAAGTACAGGTAGCCGCCGAAGATCTCGTCGCTGCCCTCGCCCGAGAGCACCATCTTCACGCCCATGGCCTTGATGCGGCGCGCCAGCAGGTACATCGGCGTGGAGGCGCGGATCGTGGTGACGTCGTAGGTCTCGATGTGGCGGATCACTTCCGGCAGCGCGTCCAGTCCTTCCTCGAAGGTGTACTTGAAGCCGTGGTGCACGGTGCCGAGCGCATCGGCGGCGATCTGCGCGGCCGCCAGGTCGGGCGAGCCTTCCAGGCCGATGGCGAAGGAATGCAGGCGCGGCCACCAGGCCTCGGAGACGTCGTCGTCCTCGACGCGCTTGCGCGCGAAGCGTGCCGCGCAGGCGGCCACCAGCGAGGAATCCAGCCCGCCGGAGAGCAGCACGCCGTAGGGCACGTCGGTCATCAGCTGGCGGTGCACGGCGCGTTCGAAGGCCTCGCGCAGCTCCTGCGGCGAGACGCGCACGTCGCGGGTGGCGGCATAGTCGCGCCACGGCTTGTCATAATACCGGTGCAGCGTGCCGGCGCCGCCTGCGCCGGCGGCGAAGGAGACGCTGTAGTAGTGGCCGGGCGGGAACTGCGCCACGTCCGCGCACAGCCCGGCGATCGCCTTCATCTCCGAGGCCACGCACAGCCGGCCGGCGCGGTCGTGGCCCCAGTACAGCGGGCACACGCCGATGGGATCGCGCGCGATCAGCACGCGCTGGCGTTCGCGGTCCCACAGGGCGAAGGCGAAGATGCCGTTGAGGCGGTTGAGGAAGCCGTCGGGTTCGCCGCCCTCGGCCAGGCTTTCGCGGTACAGCGCGTTGACGACCTCGCAATCGGAGCCGGTCTGGAAGTCGTAGTCCCGGTGCAGCTCCTTCTTCAGCTCGCGATGGTTGTAGATCTCGCCGTTGACGGCCAGCACCAGTTGCCCGTCGGCGGACTTCAGCGGCTGCGAGCCGCCGGCCGGATCGACGATGGCCAGGCGCTCGTGCACCAGGATCGCGCCCTCGTCCACGTGCACCCCGCTCCAGTCCGGGCCGCGGTGGCGCTGGCGTTGCGAGAGGTCCAGCGCCTGCCGCCGCAGCGCGACGAGGTTGTCGCCGCCCTGCAGGCCGAACATTCCGAGGATCGAGCACATCGCGTTTTTCTCCGAGAGAGGGGGCGGGTTGGAAAATCCGGGGATTGAAGATCGAGATTCGAGAAACCGTGCTTGGGAATCGTGTTTGGGAAATCGTGCTTGGAAAATCGGGGGCCGAAAAACAAGAAACCCGCGCCAGGCGCGGGTTTCGGGATATCGGATGCTCGCTCGCACCTAATCGCCGACCCGCCTTTTGGGCGCGCGGTTATTGGAACGGTTATTGATGACGTTCCGCGGGGCGTTGGCGATGGCGGCGGTCGAGCGCATGGGTCAGACGCTAACCGGTCGGGGTGGGGTTTGGCAAGCGGTCCGGGGGCGGGCGAAGAGCGCCCTCATCCGCCCTTCGGGCACCTTCTCCCGCGAGCGGGAGAAGGGATGGCGGGGTCTTTCGACTCCGACCCGCGTTTCACTTCGGGCCCCTTCTCCCGCGAGCGGTAGAAGGGACGGCGGGGGCTTTCGACTCCGCCCCGCGTTTCAGCCCCGCTTCCGCGTGCGGGAACCGGGCCGCCCGTCGGGCGGCGAAGGCCGGGAGGAGGGGCATTTTTCGCAACGCCCCATGCCCGGCGAGTCGCTAGAACTTGCCTTCCTGGAAATCGACGAAGGCCTGCATCACTTCCTGCTTGGTGTTCATCACGAACGGGCCGTAGCGCGCCACCGGCTCGCGCAGCGGATGGCCGCCGACCAGGATCAGCCGGGCGCCCGCCTCGCCGGCGCGCAGCTTGAGCAGGTCGCCGCCGCCGAGGATCCCGAGCTCGTGGGTGGCGAGCGCGCGCACGTCCTCGCCCTCGCCCAGCTGCGCCTCGCCCTCGAACACGTAGGCGAACGCGTTGTGCCCCTCGGGCAGCGCATATTCCCAGCCCGCGCCGGCCTCGAGCGCGATGTCGAGATAGACCGGGTCGGTGGCCGGCTGCGCGATCGGCCCGCGCACCTCGCCCACGGCGCCGGCGATCACCTTCACCGTGACGCCGGCCGCGGGCGTCGCCACCGGGATGCGCTCGGCGGCGAATTCCTGGTAGCGCGGCGCGGTCATCTTGTCCTTCGCCGGCAGGTTGACCCAGAGCTGGAAGCCGCGCATGCGGCCGGCCTGCTGCTCGGGCATCTCCGAATGCACCAGGCCGCGCCCGGCGGTCATCCACTGCACGCTGCCGGGGCCCAGCAGGCCCTCGTTGCCGTGGTTGTCGCGGTGGCGCATGCGGCCGTCGAGCATGTAGGTGACGGTCTCGAAGCCGCGGTGCGGATGCTCGGGGAAGCCGGCCAGGTAGTCCTCGGGACGGTCGGTGCCGAATTCGTCCAGCAGCAGGAACGGGTCGAGGTCGGGCAGCTCGGCGCCGCCGATCACGCGGGTCAGCTTGACGCCGGCGCCGTCGGACGCGGCGGTGCCGCGAATCTTGCGCGTCACGCGGGCGGCATGGAATCGGGTGGTGGCGTTCATGGCGATGGCTCGTGGTGGGTGAATATCCCAACTGTGCGGCCAGGCTCGCGCCGCCAACAGGGCGGCCCGTGGAACGGAAGGTTACATCGGCACCGAAGTGGCGCCGGCGCCCTGGTTCCCGGCGGGCTGCCCGTCGTCGGCCCGCCGGTAGACGTACACCGTCGCCGGCGGGATGTTGCGCAGCACAAACGCCCCGCGCGCGGCTTCCAGGCCCAGATCCGCGGCGACCTCGTCGGCCAGCGGCGCCTGCGGCCCGTAGGTGAACTGCACCAGCCGTCCGCCCTCGCGCAGGCAGGCGAACGCCGCGGCATAGATGTCGTGCTGCAGGCGCCTGGGCATGGCCAGCACGCCCAGGCCGGAGATCACCGCGTCGGCTTTGGCGCCGTCCGCGAAGCCCTGTGCGGCGGCGATCGCGGCCAGGTCGCGGGCGTCGCCGCGCACGAGGCGTACCTGCGGAAATCTGCGTTGCAGGCGCCCGAACATGGCCTCGTTCAACTCCACCGAGAGCAGATCGCGCGGCGCGATGCCGTGCGCCAGCAGGCGTTCGGTGAACACGCCGGTGCCGGCGCCGAGCTCGATCACGCGCCGCGCGCCCGGCGGCAGTTCGGCCAGCATCGCCTCGGCCAGCTCCGGCCCGGACGGCATGATGGCGGCGGTGCGGCGGGGGTGTCGCAGCCATTGCCGCAGCATCAGCATCCAGTGCGGCATGGCGTTGTCGAGCGCGTTGGTCATGGCCGCATGATGGCGGCGCGGGGGTTCCGACTTCGTTAAAGCGGTCTCGCCGCCGGCATGCCCGCCGGTGGTCCATCGCCGTCCACGGCGCGATACCGGAAGCCCGGGCGCGTCCGGGCCTGCTCCGCGGCCGGCAGCGGCTATGCGCGGCGCAGCGCCCAGGTGCGGTGGATGCGCGGATTGCGGGCGAAATCCTGCGCGATGGTCTGCGCGCTGATGTCCTCGCACGCGGCGAATCCGGCGACCGCCTCGGCGTCGAGGCGGAAGCGGCGGAAGTTGTTGGAGAAATACAGCACGCCCTGCGGCGCCAGCCGCGCCACCGCCGCGCGCAGCAGGCGCACGTGCTCGCGCTGCACGTCGAAGTCGTCGGCGCGCGCCGAGTTGGAGAAGGTCGGCGGGTCGCAGAAGATCAGGTCGTAGCGCTCGCGGTCGGCCTCCAGCCAGGCCAGGGCGTCGGCCTGCACCAGACGATGGCCGGCGCCGCCGATGGCGTTCTCGCGCAGGTTCTCGGCCAGCCATTCCAGGTACGTCGCCGACAGGTCGACGCTGGTGGTGGACGCGGCGCCGCCGGCCGCGGCCTGTACCGTCGCCGCGCCGGTGTAGCAGAACAGGTTGAGGAAGCGCTTGCCGCGCGCCTGCTCGAACAGGCGGCGGCGCAGCGGCCGGTGATCGAGGAACAGGCCGGTGTCGAGATAGTCGAACAGGTTCACGCGCAGCCGCGCCGCGCCCTCGCGCACCGTGAGCAGCTCGCCGCGCCGGTCGAGATTGCCGTACTTGCTGCCGCCCTTGCCGCGGGCGCGGGTCTTGGTGGCGATGCGCTCGCGCGGCAGCTCGAACACCTCGCGCGCGGCCGCCAGCACCTCGCCGAAGCGGCGGCGCGTGTCGGCTTCCGGGATCGTGGCCGGCGCGGCGTATTCCTGCACGTGCAGCCAGCGCGCCTGCGGATCGTCGGCCTCGGTATAGACGTCGATGGCCGCCGCGTACTCGGGCAGGTCGGCGTCGTAGACGCGGAAGCAGTCGATCCCCTCGCGCGCGCGCCACGCCTTGAGCGCGCGCAGGTTCTTGCGCAGGCGGTTGGCGAGCATCTGCGCGCCGTCCGAGAGCGGGCGCGGCGCGGCGGCGGCGCGCGGCGCCGGCCTGACCGGGTCGCAGACGATCAGGCTGCACTCGAGCGCGCCGTTGAACAGCTGGTATTTCTTCTGCGCGTACAGGCCGGTGGCGCGGGCGAGATTCTCGTCGCCGCACAGCAGGCTGGCGCGCCAGCCCAGCACGGCCTGCTTCAGGCCCTCGCCGAGCGCGCGGTACAGGGCGGGATCGGCCTGCAGGCGCGCGTCGTAGGGCGGATTGCAGACCACCAGTCCGCGCGGCGTCGACTGCACCGGCCACACGGCCGCGTCGCGCACGTCGAAGCGGATGGCATCGCGCAGTCCCGCCGCGGTGGCGTTGGCGCGCGCCGCGGCGATGGCGTGCGGGTCCAGGTCGCCGCCGTCGAAGACGTCGCGCAGGGCGCCGCGTCCGGCGCGCTCGCGCTCCTGCGCCTGTTCGACCAGCCGCTTCCAGGCGGCGAGATCGAAGCCCAGCCAGCGGGTCGGCGGATGGGAAAGTCCGTACAGGGACGTGCGGGCCTGCGCGAAAGGATCCGCGTGCGAATCCGCATGCCGATCCATGTACCGCAGCAGGCCAGGCGCGACGTCGGCCGCCATCAGCGCCCCCTCGATCAGCAGCGTGCCGCTGCCGCACATCGGATCGAGCAGCGCGCCGCCCTCGGCGTACAGCCGCGGCCAGCCGCCGCGCAGCAGCACCGCGGCGGCGAGGTTTTCCTTCAGCGGCGCCTCGCCCTGCGTGCGGCGCCAGCCGCGCCGGTGCAGCGGGCCGCCGCCCAGGTCGACCGAGACGATCGCCCTGCCCTTGCGCACGACCAGGTTAAGGCGCAGGTCGGGCGCGTCCACGTCCACGCTCGGGCGCTCGCCGCCGTGCGCGCGCAGCGCGTCGACCACGCCGTCCTTGACCCGCTGCGCAGCGTAGCGCGCATGCGTGATCGTCTCGCCGGAGACATGCGCGTCCACCGCCAGCGTCATCATCGCGTCCAGATGCTCGTGCCAGGGCAGCGCGGCCACGCCCTGGTACAGCGCCTGTTCGTCGGGACAGTCGAATTCGGCCAGCGGCCACAGCACGCGGCTGGCCAGGCGCGACCACAGCACCGCGCGCTGCGCGTCGGCCGCCTCGCCCTCGGCGTTGGCGCCGGCGGTGGTCGCGGTTGCCCGCGCGCAGCCGAGCGCCAGCAGCTCGTCGACGAGCAGGTATTCCAGGCCCTTGGCGCAGGAAACGAAGAACTTCACGGCATGCGCCGCGGGTTGAGCCCGAGGAATTCGCCGATCCGGCGTTTCCAGCCGGCTCCGCGCGAGGCCGCGTCGCCGACGTAGCGCGGCTCGCCGGCGAACAGGGCCTTCAGCGCGGCGACGGCATCGTCCACGGGCAACGCCGCCCTCTCCCGCGCCGCGGCCAGGTGCAGGGCGCAGACATAGAGTTCGCCGTGGTCGGCGCCGAGCACGGGATGTTCCGCGTCCGGCGCCTGCGCCAGCGGCCGATAGTCGGCGAAACGCACCCAGGCGCCGCCTTCTCCGGCCGCGTCCGTGCGCGTGGGCATCCGGCCGCATACCGGGCAGACCGGCGGGATCGCCATGCTCAGGCCCGCGCCAGCGCGTCGGCCGGGACGGCGATGCGCTGCAGCAGTTCCGCGAACGCCTCCGCCGAGGCGGCCACGTGCGCGGAGAGGCGATGGCTGTCGTCGACCATCAGCACCCGCGCGCGGCGCGGATGGGCCCAGTCGATCACCTGCTGGGCCGGAATCAATTCGTCGTCCCAGCCATGGATGAGCGAGATCGGGACGCGCGCGGCATCCAGCTTCGGCGCCGGCCCCATGGCCACCGGCGGCGCCATCAGGAACAGCGCCACCGTCGGCACCTGCAGCGAGACCTGACCGGAGATCCAGGCGCCCAGGCTCGATCCGGCCAGCACCAGCGGGCCGCGCGCCGCGGCGTCGCGCGCCAGGCCGAGCAGGCGCTGCAGGCGCGCCGGCACGTCGCCGAGCTCGCTGACCTCGCGCCTGGCGTCGAGATCGGAATAGTCGGGGCGCTCGTGGGTCCAGCCCAGCCGCTCGGCCACGTCCGCCAGCGCGGTGACCTTGGTGGCGTCGGGGCCGCTCTCGAAGCCGTGCGAGAGGATGCAATGGCCGCGCATGCTCACGCCTCCACCCAGTGCACGGCGTCGCCGATGCGCAGGGTGCCGCCTTCGAGGATGCGCGCGCACAGGCCGCCGTGCCCGCGCATCGCGTTGTAGCCGCCCGCGCCGAGCGCGGTCTCCATGCGCGAGCACGGATCGCAGCTGTCGGTGCCTTCCAGCAGCAGCTCGCCGACGCGGAAACGGCGATCGCGCAGCGCGGCCAGCGGGATGCCCGAGACCACCAGATTGCGGCGCAGCAGCGCCGGCGGCACCGCGGCATGGCCGCTGAGCGCGGCGATGGCCGGCAGGTGCTCGGCCTGGATCAGGGTGATGCCGCGCTTGCCGCTGCCGCCGGCATAGCGGTCGCCGGCCAGCCCGCCGCCGGCCGAGGCCTGCACGGAGGCGACCTCGCGCATCGGCACGTCGCGCGCCGGGCGCAGGCCGATCCACTCGACGCGGCCGCCGCGCGGGAATCGCGACATCAAACGAAACAGTTCGGAATCGGGGGACGGGAGGGCCATGTACGAATGCTAGCATCGCCGTCATGGCTGCCGTCCGTTTCGACCCCCTGCCCTACGTCGACAAGCTCGCCGCCCGGCCGCTCTCGCAGATCGATCTGGTGGTGATCCACTGCACCGAGCTCCCGGACCTGGCGATCGCGCGCGAGTACGGCGAGCGCGTGCTGTATCCGGCCAGCGGCACCGGCAACAGCGGCCACTGGTACCTCGACCGCGACGGTGCCGCCGTGCAGTACGTGCCGCACGAGCGCGTCGCCCACCACGTGCGCGGCCACAACCCGCGCTCGGTCGGCATCGAGCTGGTCAACCGCGGCCGCTATCCGCACTGGCTGGACTCGCGCCGCCAGGCCATGGACGAGCCCTACCCGCCGGCGCAGATCGAAGCGCTGTCGCGGCTGCTGGCGCAGCTGCGCGAGACGCTGCCGGCGCTGGCCTGGATCGCCGGCCACGAGGACCTCGACACCGGCACCGAGGCCGCCAGCGACGACCCGGCCGCGCGCGTGCGGCGCAAGCTCGACCCCGGCCCGCTGTTCCCGTGGCCGCAGGTGCTGGCGGCCACGCCACTGCAACGGCTGGCGGCGCCCTAGGGCCGCCCGGCGCGGGGCGTCGGCGCGCCCGCCTATAATTCCCGCTTCCCCGGCCGCGGCCCCGCCATGACCTCTCCCGTCTCCGAACTGATCGAACTGCTCTCGCTGGAACGGCTGGAGGACAACCTGTTCCGCGGCCAGAGCCGCGACATCGGCACCAAGTACGTGTTCGGCGGCCAGGTGCTGGGACAGGCGCTGTCGGCGGCGCAGGCGACGCTGACCGAGCCGCGCGACGCGCACTCACTGCACGCCTACTTCCTGCGCGCCGGCGACATCGAGCACCCGATCGTCTACGACGTGGACCGCACCCGCGACGGCGGCTCGTTCTCGGTGCGGCGCGTGACCGCGATCCAGCACGGCAAGGTGATCTTCTTCTGCGCGGCCTCCTTCCAGGCGCACGAGCAGGGCGTGGAGCACCAGCTGTCGATGCCGGAAGTGCCCAAGCCCGAGGACATCGATCCCGCGCACGCGGTGCCGCCGGAAGTGCTGGCCAAGCTGCCGATCAAGATCCAGCGCTGGCTCGACCGCACCGGCCCGTTCGAATTCCGCCACGTCTACCCGCGCGACGAGCTCAAGCCGCCCAAGCGCCCGCCGTTCCAGCAGGTCTGGTTCCGCCTCAACCGCCCGGTCGGCGACGCGGTGGAGCTGCATCGCGCCCTGCTCGCCTACGCCTCCGACTTCCAGC
Organism: Luteimonas aquatica; assembly: GCF_022662575.1. Taxonomy (GTDB): domain Bacteria; phylum Pseudomonadota; class Gammaproteobacteria; order Xanthomonadales; family Xanthomonadaceae; genus Luteimonas; species Luteimonas aquatica. Next base: position 59,377 of record NZ_JALBFU010000006.1, read on the forward strand.
TGCTCGGCACCGCCACCTTCCCGCACGGCATCAGCTACTACCAGCCGAACGTGCAGATGGCCTCGCTCGATCACGCGCTGTGGTTCCACCGCCCGTTCCGCGCCGACCAGTGGCTGCTGTATTCGATCGACAGCCCCAGCGCGCAGGGCGCGCGCGGACTGGCGCGCGGCCAGATCTTCGACTACGACGGCCACCTGGTGGCCAGCACCGCGCAGGAAGGCATGATCCGCGTCACCGACGCGGCCGACGCGACCGCGCACGTGCCGGCGAAGAACTGACATGCGGCAGGTCTTCGCCAGCCCGCGCCTGGAGAACGTCGAAGCGGTGTCCAGGCTGCTCGAGGACGCCGGCATCGAGACGCGCGTGACCAACGGACGCTCCTACAAGAGCGCCATCCGCGGCAACTTCAGCTATCGCGACGACGGCAAGCAGCAGCTGCCGGCGGTGTGGATCGTCAAGTCCGAGGACCAGCCGCGCGCGCGGCAGATGCTGCGCGAGGCCGGGCTGATGGACTCCACGCGCAACGCCGCCGACAGCTATCTGTCGGTAAGTTTCCGCAACGAGCTTCCCGGCGGCGGCAAGGACGCGGGCCAGCGCCGCGCCTTCCGCATCAAGCTCGGCCTGCTGCTGGTGATCGCCGTGATCATCGCGCTGACCTTCATGGCCTGGCGCTCCGATCGGGCGCCCGCCCCGGCCGCGCCGAGGCCGGTGGCGATGATGAGCACCGCCGAGCTGCCCGCGCGCGGCACCGCGCCGGTGCCCGAGGCCCTGGCGCTGGCCGTGCTGCGCGGCGACGTGCCGCGCGAGGGCGGCGGCCTGGTCTGCATCGCGGTCGACGGGCGCGATCCCACGCCCGCCCTGCTGGCCGCCCTGCCGCCGACACCGGCCACGGTGGTGCCGGTGTCGCGCTGTCCGGCGCAGGCCAGCGGCCAGACGCTGCCGCTGGTGCTGGCGGTGGGGCGCTACGAGAGCACTTCGGCTTCCGGTGCCGGCATCGTCTATTTCGTCAGGCGCCGCGGCAGCGGGCCGGTGGTGCCGCGTTGGTTCGAAGTCCGGCCGCAGGACGGCGGCTGGCGCGTGATCCAGCCGCTGTGAACCGCGACCGGCCGGCGCCCGCGAACCCGCGACGCGCCGGCCGGTCCCCGATCAGGACTTGCCCGCCCCGCCCTGCGCCCTGCCGCGCGGCCCGTGGCAGGCCTCGCGCGCGCCGGCGAACTCTTCCGGACTCAGCTTGCCGTCCTTGTCGGCGTCGGCCTTGACGAAGCATTCGGCCTGGCGCTTGGCCATGCGCGCGCGGAAGTCCTCGCGGTCGAGATAGCCGTTCCTGTCGGTGTCCAGTTCCGCGAAGCGCTCGGCGAGCCTGGGGTTGGCGGCGGCCTCGGCCTGGCTGATGCGGCCGTCCTTGTCGGTGTCGAGCGCCTCGCGCCATTTGCCGGCACCGCCGCGGCGCATGCCGCGATGGGCCTGCGCGCGCTCCTGGGCGCTGAGCTTGCCGTCCTTGTCGGCGTCGATCTGGTCGAAGTGCTCGGCCAGCCGCGGCACCGCGGCGGCCTCGGCGCGGTCGATCTGGCCGTCACCATTCTTGTCCAGCTGCGCCATGCGGGCCTGGCGGGAGGTCGCGGCATCGTCCGACGGCGCGGCCGCCGCGGCGCCGGAGGCAAGGGCAAGCAACGCAGCGGCGAGTAGGGTCTTGCGGATCATGTCTTGGATCTCCTGTGGCGGCACGAGCGTGCCGTGCCTGGAACAACGCGCCGGCATCGCGGCGGTTGACCGCGACCGGCGCGCCGCTCAGCCGGCGCACCGCCCGGGAATCGCAACGGCTGCGAAACGTCGGCGGTATGCTGCCGGCATGGCCGCCCCCGTCGCCCGCACCGTCTCCATCCTCGGACACCCGCTGCTGCTGCTCTCGCTGGCCCTGCTGGCCACGCAGGCCGGGCGCGGCTCGGCCGCGCAGGGCTGGCAGCTGGCACTGGGCCTGGGCGCCGCCGCCGCGCTGGTGATGGGCTATTCCTGGTGGCAGGTGCGGCGCAAGCGCTGGGGGCACGTCGATGCCAGCCATCGCGACGAGCGCGCGCGCCTGAACCGTTTCCTGCTGGTGGTGCTGGGCGCCGGCGCGGCGGTCGCCTGGTGGGCGGGCGCACCGCGCGGGGTGCCGATCGCGCTGGCGCTGTCGGCGGCGATGATCCTCGCCGCCCTGCTCGCCGCGCCCTGGTGCAAGCTGTCCCTGCACCTGGCCTTCGCGGTGTTCGCCGCCTGCCTGCTGGCGCCGCTGTCGGGGTGGGCGACGCTGGCCGGCCTGGCGTTCGCGGCCTGCATCGCCTGGTCGCGGCTGGCGCTGTCGCGGCACGTCCCGCGCGACCTGGTGGCCGGCACCGCCGCAGGCGCGGCGGCCGGCGCCTGCTTCCTGCTGCTCACGTGCGCCGGATCGGCCTGAGGGACGGCCGATGCGCGACGTCGACGACCTGCGGCTGTTCCACACCGGCGAGCACATCTGCGGCTACTGGCCGGAGCGCATCGCCCGCGACCTGGTGCTCGATCCGCGCGATCCGCGCCTGCCGCAGGTGTATCCGCATGCGCTCGGCTGGGGCTTCCGCCGCTCCGGCGACATCGTCTACCGGCCGCACTGCTCCAACTGCCGCGCCTGCGTGGCGGTGCGCATTCCCGTCGACGAGTTCGTGCCCAACCGCAGCCAGCGCCGCTGCCTGGCGCGCAACGCCGAGGTCGAGGAGCGCGTGCTGCCGGCCGAGCGCAACGACGAGCGTTTCGCGCTGTACCGCCGCTATCTCGGCCTGCGCCATCCCGGCGGCGGCATGGACGACCACGGCGCCAGCGAGTTCGACCAGTTCCTGATCGGCAGCTGGTCGCAGGGCCGCTTCCTCGAATTGCGCCTGCGCGGCCGGCTGATCGCCGTGGCGGTGACCGACCTGACCGACGACGCCCTCTCGGCGGTGTACACGTTCTACGATCCGGACGATTCGGCGCGCGGCCTCGGCACGCTGGCGATCCTGCGCCAGATCGAATGGGCGCGCCGCGACGGCCGCCGCCATCTCTACCTCGGCTACTGGATCGACGGCCACGCCAAGATGGACTACAAGCGCAACTTCCACCCCCTCGAATCCTTCGACGGCAGAACATGGGTGAGGGACCGCGCTTAGTCGATGCCCTATCGGCATCGACTGCGGTCCCGAACGCCCGGCCATGGATTTGGAGCCGGGCCGTCAGCACGGCGCCAGGCCGGACGTTCCGAAGCCTCGAGGCCGCGCCATGGATGGCCACGACACGCATCCAAGCATGATCGATGCCCTATCGGCATCGCCTGCGGTCCCGAACGCCCGGCCAAGGATTTGGAGCCGTGCCGTCAGCACGGCGACCGGCCGGACGTTCCGAAGCCTCGATGCCGCGCCATGGATGGCCACGACACGCATCCAAGCATGATCGATGCCCGATCGGCATCGACTGCGATCAAAACATCCCGCCGCGGGATCGCAGCATCACCTCACATCAATCTCCGCCCACGCGCACGATTCCGCGCATCCGCCCACGCATCGCTTGACGCGCCGCGCCCGCCCCAGCAGAGTGCGGCCACCCCCTTTCCCGGCACCCGGCATGCTGCGCAAGATCCCCTGGCTCGTCCTCGCCCTGCTGGCCGCCGCCGCGCTCGTGGTCGTGCTCGCCTCGCAGAATCGCGACCTGCGCGAGCAGCGCGACATGCTGGAGAAGCGCGCCTTCGAACCCTATCCCGGCATGTGGCTGCCGAAGGTCCCCGCCACGACGCTCGACGGCGCCAAGGTCGAGCTCGGCACCGCGCCGCGCGAGTTCCAGCTGCTGTATTTTTTCACGCCGACCTGCCCCTACTGCAAGCAGTCCGCGCCGATGGTGCGGCAGCTGGCCGAGCGCCTGGCCGGCGATGCCGACCGCGTGCAGCTGCTCGGCGTAGCCGACGGCAGGCTCGACCCGGTGCAGCGCTACGTCGCCGAGCACGATTTCGATTTTCCCGTCGTGCTGCTGTCGGACCGGCGCACGCTGGCCCTGTTCAAGGCGCAGTCGGTGCCGCTGCTGGTGGTGGTCGACGCGCGCGGGCGCGTCCGGCATTCGCACCTGGGCGTGTTCGACCGGCCGGAGGAGCTGGACGCGATGCTGAAGGCGGTCGCGCCCGGACAGGCCAGGCCCGCCGATTGAGCGTGGTGAGCGCGTTGCGTTGAGCGTGTTGAGCGCGGCGCCGGCCGCGCCCCGCGGCCCTCAATCCGGCGATCGCCCCAGCAGCTGCCTGCGCGCGTCGCTGGGCGTGATGCCGCTCCAGCGGCGGAAGGCGCGCGTGAACGAGGGCGGATCCCGGTAGCCGAGCGCGCCGGCGACGCGCTGGATGCTGATGTCCGGATCGGCCAGCATGCGCATGGCGTCGCGGCGCCGCGCCTCGTCGAGCAGTTCCTGGAAGCCGGTGCCCAGCTCGCTGAGCCTGCGCTTGAGCGTGCGGCTGGACATGTACATCTGCGAGGCCACCTCGGCCAGCGGCGGGTAGCTGCCGCGCTCGCCGAGCCGGATCTTGGCGCGGACGCGCTCCAGCAGGGCCAGCGACGGCGCGCTCGACAGCGCCGCCTCGCGTTCGATCTGCTGCAGCGCATGCTGCGCGGCGCTGCGGTCGGCAGTGATCAGCCTGCGTTCCAGGTAATGGCGCGGAAAGCGGATCTGCGTCGCCGGCATGGAGAAGCGCACCTCGGGCAGGCGCATGCGGTACTGGGCGAAATAGGCCGGTTCCGGCCAGTCGAAGCGGAGTTCGCAGCGCGGCTGCGCCTCGCCGACCAGGAACCCCAGCATGCGGTAGAAACTGACCAGGATCGCCTCGTGGAACAGCTGGCGCCACAGCCCGAGGCCGTGCGTCTCGTGCGCCTCCAGGATGGCCTGCTCGCCCTCGAACTGCAGGCTCAGGCTGACGTCGCGCTGGCGCAGGTGCTCGTAGCGCAGCATCAGGCCGATCGCCTCGCCCATGTCGCGCGCGCTCATCGCCGCGTAGCCGAGATAGCCGTGCGCGGTCGGCATCGAGCGCAGGCCGAATTCGATGCCGAAACCGATGCCGCCCCCGCCCAGCGCCACCACCTTGCGCAGGACGTCCGAGGCCTCGCGCGCGGTGACGCGCATGTCGGGCCTGTCGAGCATCTCCAGGGTCAGGCGGCCGCCGGCCAGGGCCTGGTCGACGCGGATGCCGCGCTCGGCGGCCACGTCCAGCATGGTGCGCAGATAGGCCGCGGGCAGCGAATTGCGCAGCGCCGGGCGACGGCGGCCGGCATCGGGCGTCGCGGCGTCATGCGAACGGCGGATTGCGGTGGACGTCGGCATGCAGCGGAACGAATCGGCCGGCCTCAAATGCTAATCATGTTGACACGATGGCCCCTGCTTGCAAACGGCGGCCGGCACCGACACTGCACGGGCGCGGCCGGAGCGTGCTTGCGTCGCCGGCGATTTCGCGCGACAAGTCGGCAACGCCCGGCCGTTCCCTCCCGCCATCGCCATCCGCGAGTCGAAATGAGCAATCCCCTGCTGTCCGGCATCCGCATCCTGGACCTGACCCGCCTGCTGCCCGGGCCGTTCTGCACGCTGTACCTGGCGCAACTCGGCGCCGAGGTGGTGAAGATCGAGCACACCGGCGGCGGCGACTACACGCGCACGCTCGCGCCGGAGCTGTTCGCGCTGCTCAACCGCGGCAAGGAATCGGTGGCGCTGGACATGGACAGCGCGGCCGGCGTGGCCGCCTTCCATCGCCTGGCGGCGCAGGCCGACGTGGTCGTCGAATCCTTCCGGCCCGGCGTGATGGACCGGCTCGGCTGCGGGTACGAGACACTCAAGGCGATCAACCCGCGGCTGGTCTACGCCGCCATCACCGGCTACGGCCAGACCGGGCCCTACCGCGACCGTGCCGGGCACGACATGAACTACTGCGGCTATGCCGGCGTGCTCGACCAGACCGGCCGCGCCGGCGACGCGCCCGCCCAGGCCAACGTGCAGATCGCCGACATCGCCGGCGGCTCGCTGACCGGGGCGATCGGCATCCTGGCGGCGGTGCTGGGCGCGCGCGCGTCCGGGCAGGGCTGCCTGGTCGATGTGAGCATGCTCGACGGCACGCTGGCGCTGCAGCAGGTCGCCCTGGGCACGCTGCGCAGCCAGGGTGCCGTGCCGCCGCGCGGCCGCGACGTGCTCACCGGCGCCCTGCCCAACTACCGCCTGTACCGCTGCCGCGACGGCCGCTATCTCGCCGTGGGCGCGCTGGAGGCGAAATTCTTCCTGCGCCTGCTGCGCGCCCTTAAGCGCTCGCTGCCCGCGCCGCTGCGCTGGCTGTTCGCCTGGGTCGGCGACGGCGGCACACCGGACAAGTCCGCGCCCGGCGACGCTTCGCGCGATGGCGGGCCGGACCGCTGGACCGCCCTGCAGCGCGAGCCGGAGAAGCTGAAGAAGCGCCTGGCGCCGCTGCACTGGCTGCTGGCGCCGGTCTTCCTGCTGCGCACGCGCGCGCACTGGCAGCGTATCTTCGATGCGGCCGACTGTTGCGCAACGCCGGTGCTGACGCTGGAGGAAGCGCTGCGCGACGAGCAGGTGCGCGCGCGCGGGCTGGTCGAGGAATTCCGCGGCAAGCCGGCGCTGGCCTGCCCGATCCGCTTCGAGGGCGCGTCCGGGAACGCGGCCGCAAGCAAGAGCGACACGCCCGAGCTGGGTGCGGATACCCGCGCCGTGCTGCGTCGTTACGGAATGAGCGGGCCCGAGATCGAGGCGCTCGGCTAGCGCCGCCAGGGGCGCTCCGGGCGCCCGGCACGCGGCCGGTCCCTCCTCCCGTCCCGCGTGGCCCGAAATGCTAAGCATTCTGGCGCGATGCCTGCTCACCCGAAGGATTCATGCAAACGCATGATTGAATCCAGCGTCACCGAGCGCCGCGCCGCCGACGGTCGCAGCCGGCCTGTCCACGAAAGCGCGCTTGTCCGCGGAAACGAGAGCCCATGCTGCCCAGAACCCTGTTCGATGCCGGCCACGACGAATTCAGACGCACCGCCAGACGCTTCTTCGCCGAGGAAGTGACGCCCCGCCATGAGGCCTGGGAGGAACAGGGACAGGTCGATCGCGCGATCTGGAACCGCGCCGGCGAACTGGGCCTGCTGTGCTGCGCGATCCCGGAGGAATACGGCGGCCAGGGCGGCGACCGCCTGCACAGCGTGGTGATGATGGAAGAGCAGGTGCTGGCCGGCGCCAGCGGCATCGGCTTCGCCCTGCATTCGGACATCGTCGCCAACTACCTGCTGCACTACGGCACCGAGGAGCAGAAGCGCGCCTGGCTGCCGCGCATGGCCACCGGCGAGGTCGTCACCGCCATCGCCATGACCGAGCCGGGCACCGGTTCGGACCTGCAGAGCATCAAGGCCACCGCCACCGAGGACGGCGGCGACTACCTGATCAACGGCTCGAAGATGTTCATCACCAACGGCCTGCAGTGCGACCTGGCGATCGTCGCGGTGCGCATGGACGGCGGAGAAGGCGGCGCGAAGAGCATCAGCCTGGTGCTGGTCGAGGCCGACCGCCCGGGCTTCGGCAAGGGCAAGCAGCTGAAGAAGGTGGGCATGAAGGCGCAGGACACCGCGCCGCTGTTCTTCGACAACGTGCGCATCCCCAAGGCGAACGTGCTCGGCGGCGACGACGGCCTCAACATGGGCTTCATGATGCTGATGCAGGAACTGGCCTGGGAACGGCTGATCATCGCCATCACCTCGGTCACCGGCGCCGAGGCCGCTTACGGGATCACCAGGGACTACGTGCAGGAACGCAAGGCCTTCGGCAAGCCGGTGGCCAGTTTCCAGAACACGCGCTTCAAGCTGGCGGAGATGAAGTCCGAGGTCGCCATGGCCCGCGCGTTCGTCGACCGCTGCACCGAGCTGGTGCTGAAAAACGAATTGCCGATCGACGCCGCCGCCGCGGCCAAGTACCTGTGCTCGGACCTGCTGTGCAAGGTGGTGGACGAGTGCGTGCAGCTGCACGGCGGCTACGGCTACATGCTCGAATACCCGATCGCGCGCGCCTTCGTCGACGCGCGCGCCCAGCGCATCTACGGCGGCACCAACGAGATCATGAAGGAAATCATCGCGCGGGCGCTGTAGCCCGCCGACGCGCTTTTCCGGCTCCCGAGCGACGGGACGCCCATCACCACCAGGAATCCGGACACATGACCGAACAGTTTCGCTACGACGGCAGGGTCGCCATCGTCACCGGCGCCGGCGCCGGCCTCGGCCGCTCGCATGCCCTGGCCTTCGCCGCGCGCGGCGCGCGCGTGGTGGTCAACGACCTGGGCGGCAGCGCGCACGGCGACGGCAAGTCGAGTTCGGCGGCCGACGCGGTGGTCGCCGAGATCAAGGCCGCCGGCGGCGAGGCGGTGGCCAGCTACGACTCGGTGGAGGACGGCGCCAGGATCGTGCAGACCGCGCTGGACGCCTTCGGCACCGTCGACATCGTGATCAACAACGCCGGCATCCTGCGCGACGTCAGCTTCCAGAAGATGACCGAGCAGGACTGGGACCTGATCTACCGCGTGCACCTGCTCGGCTCGATGCGCGTGACCCAGGCCGCCTGGCCGATCCTGCGCGAGAAGCAGTACGGCCGCATCGTCATGACCAGCTCGGCCGCCGGCCTGTACGGCAACTTCGGCCAGGCCAACTACGCCGCTGCCAAGCTGGCCCTGGTCGGCTTCGCGCAGACGCTGGCCGAGGAAGGCCGCAGCAAGAACATCCACGTCAACACCATCGCCCCGGCCGCGGCCTCGCGCCTGCTCTCCACGGTGCTGCCGCAGGACGTGATGGCCCTGCTTAAACCTGAGTACGTCAGCCCGCTGGTGGCCTGGCTGTGCCACGAGCGGTGCGAGGAGACCAAGGGCGTGTTCGAGGTCGGCGCCGGCTACATCGGCAAGCTGCGTTGGGAACGCAGCGAGGGCGCCTTCCTCGGCGGCCGGCAGGGCGTGAGCGTGGAGGAGATCGCCGCCAAGTGGGACAAGATCACTGACTTCGGCAGCAGCACCCATCCCAGCTCGCCGACCGAGTCGTTCACCTCGATCCTGGAGCGCGCCAGCAAGCCGCGCCTGGGCGGCAATGCCTTCATCGACCTGGATGAGGCGTCCGGGGATTCGATCGAGGCCGAGTCGGCCTACGACGAGCGCGACCTGTCGCTGTACGCGCTCGGCGTGGGCGCCGCGCGCGACGCGCTGGACCCGAAGGAGCTGCCCTACGTCTACGAGCTGGGCGACGGCTTCCAGGCGCTGCCGACCTATGCGGTGATGCCGGCGCTGAACACCTTCCTCAACCTCGCCCGCGACGGGCGCGGGCTGAAGGGGTTGAACTACGGGCTGGACCGCGTGCTGCATGGCGAGCAGTACACCGAGCTGCTGCGTCCCCTGCCCCTGCACGCCAGGCTCAGGCACGTGTTCCGCTTCAAGACCGCCTACGACAAGGATCCCCACGCGCTGGTGGTCCTGGCCGTGGACACGCTGGACGAGAGCGGCGAGAAGCTCGCCTACAACGAGATCACCGTCTTCGTGCGCGGCGCCGGCGGCTGGGGCGGCGAGCGCGGCCCCGCCGGCGAGGCCGACGCCCCGCCCGCGCGCGCGCCCGACGCGGTGATCGAGGAAAGGACCGATCCCAACCAGGCGCTGCTCTACCGCCTGTCCGGCGACTGGAACCCGATGCATGCCGATCCGGCCTTCGCCCAGGCCTTCGGCTTCGACAAACCCATCCTGCACGGCCTGTGCACCTTCGGCTTCGTCGGCCGCCACGTGATCAAGGCCTTCGCCGGCAACGACGGCCGCCGCTTCAAGAGCATCAAGGTGCGCTTCGCCAAGTCGGTGTTCCCGGGCGAAACGCTGGTGACGCGGATGTGGAAGGAATCCGACCGGCGCATCGTGTTCGAAACCCGCGTCAAGGAGCGCGACGAGGTCGCGATCAGCCACGCGGCCGTGGAATTCCACGCCGAGATCCCGCAGGCCCGGCCGCGGGCCGACGCCCTGCCCGCGCCGGCGCAGCCGGCCGCGCCGCAAGCCGGCGCCGGCCAGGCGCGCCTGACCGCCGCCGACGCCTTCGAGGTGATCGCCGCCCATGTCGCCGCGCACCCCGAGCTGGCCGCGCAGGTGCAGACGGTGTTCCAGTTCAAGGTGCGCAACCCGGAATCGGACTGGGTGCTGGACCTGAAGAACGGCGGCGGCGAATGCCGCCCGGGCAGCATCGACAAGCCCGACTGCACGCTGGAGCTGGACGAGGAACACATCGAGATCGTGGTGACCAAGCCGCTGGCCGACGTGCAGAAGCTGTACTTCGCCAACAAGCTGAAGATCGGCGGCAATTTGATGGCCTCGCAAAAGCTCGCCGCGCTGCAGGCCATCGGCGCCGAGCCCTACGCACAGGCGAAGGCGCGGCGCATGGGCACGGCGGCCCCCGCGCCGCCCGAGGCGACGGCCGTGACGGCTCCCGCCGCCGCGCCGCCCGCGCCGACCACCGCCGACATCTTCAAGGTGATCGAGAAGCATCTCGCGCTGCACAAGGGCCTGGGCGAGCAGATCAAGACGCTGTTCCAGTTCAAGCTCAAGGACCCCGACGCCGACTGGGTGGTCGACCTGAAGGCCGGCGATGGCGCGGTCCGCGCCGGCGTCGCCGACAAGCCCGATGCCACGCTGGAACTGAGCGATGCGGATTTCCTGGCGATGAGCACCGGACAGGCCGATCCGACCAAGCTCTACTTCGGCGGCAGGATGAAGATCGGCGGCAACATCATGGCGTCGCAGAAACTCTCCTTCCTGCAGAAGATCGATCCCCGGTTGCTGGAGGACGTGCTCAAGGCACGCACCGGCGCCGCGCCAGCGGTGGCGACGCCGGCATCGTCGCCGCCCGCCGCGGCGCCGAGCGGCCCCACGTCCGCCGATCTGTTCGAAACCATCCGCCGCCACCTGGCGCAGCACCGGGGCCTGGGCGACCAGACCAGGACGCTGTTCCAGTTCAAGCTCCGCGATCCGGCCTCGAACTGGGTGCTGGACCTGAAGGCGGGCGACGGCGAGGTGCGCGGCGGCAGCGCGGACAAGCCCGACGTGACGCTGGAGCTGAGCGATGCCGACTTCGTGGCGATGAGCACCGGCCAGGCCGATGCGCAGAAGCTCTACTTCGGCGGCAAGCTCAAGCTGGTCGGCAACATCATGGCCTCGCAGAAACTGATGTTCCTGCAGAAGATCGATCCCAAGCTGCTGCAGGCCGTACTGGCCGAGCGCGCGGCCGCGGCGCCGCCCGCCACACCGGCCGCTTCGGCCAAGGCGACGATGGCGCCCGCGGCGGCGAGCGGCCGCGCCAAGGCGATCTTCGCCGCGCTGGACGAGCGCCTGGCCAGCGATGCCAGGGCGGCCGGCGCGCTCGCCGGCGAAGTGGTGCAGTTCCATCTGCGCGAACCCGCCTCCGACTGGGTGCTCGACCTGAGCGGCGCCAAGCCACGCGTGGAGGCTGCGCGCGCGCCCGAGGCCACGGCGACCTTCACGCTCGACGACGCCGATCTCGGCGCGCTCGCCGACGGCAAGGCGCAGGCGCGCGACCTGTACCAGCGCGGGCGCCTGCGCGTCGACGGCGCGGCCCGCCTCGCGCACGAACTCGACCGACTCGCCGGCCTGCTCCGCGCCGCCGGCGCCGCCGTGGCCGAGACCGCCTGATGCCGCGCCTCGCGCCACGGGTAATGCCCCCTCCCTCCCCGGCGCGCCGGCACGGCGCNCGCACGAACTCGACCGACTCGCCGGCCTGCTCCGCGCCGCCGGCGCCGCCGTGGCCGAGACCGCCTGATGCCGCGCCTCGCGCCACGGGTAATGCCCCCTCCCTCCCCTGCGCGCCGGCACGGCGCGCGGCACGCCCCCCACAGGAGCCCCGCATGAGCACCCGCGTCAACGTCATCGGCGTCGGCATGACCAAGTTCACCAAACCCGGCGCCAGCCCCGAGTACTACGAGATGGCGCGCGAGGCCGGGCAGCTGGCGCTCAAGGACGCCGGCATTCCCTTCGAGCAGGTCCGTCAGGCCTACGTGGGCTACGTCTACGGCGATTCCACCTGCGGCCAGCGCGCGGTGTACGAGCTCGGCCTGACCGGCATTCCGGTGATCAACGTCAACAACAACTGCTCCACCGGCTCGACCGCGCTGTGGCTGGCGCGGCAGGCGGTGGAAAGCGGCGCGGCCGAGTGCGTGCTCGCGCTGGGCTTCGAGAAGATGGAAAAGGGCGCGCTCGGCTCCAAGTTCGACGACCGCGAGACGCCGCTCGGCCAGCATGCGCAGGTGATGGCCGACCTGCAGGGCATGAGCGCGGCGCCGATCGCCGCGCAGATGTTCGGCGGCGCCGGCCGCGAATACCGCTGGCAGCACGGCACCCGCAAGGAGACCTTCGCCAAGATCTCCGAGAAGGCGCGCGCGCACGCCAGCAACAACCCCTATGCGCTGTTCAACGAGAAGCTGAGCCTGGAGCAGATCCTCGCCTCGGACGAGGTGTTCGACCCGCTCACGCGCTTCCAGTGCTGCCCGCCCACCTGCGGCGCCGGCGCGGCGGTGCTGTGCTCGGACGCGTTCGCCAGGAAGCACGGCATCGCCAACGCGGTGCAGATCGCCGGCCAGAGCATGACCACCGACTACGCCTCCAGCTTCGAGCCCAGGAGCATGATCAAGATGGTCGGCTACGACATGAGCCGGGAGGCGGCGCGGCAGGTCTACGAGCAGACCGGCATCGGCCCGGAGGACGTCGACGTGGTGGAGCTGCACGACTGCTTCACCGCCAACGAGCTGCTGACCTACGAAGCGCTCGGCCTGTGCGCCGAGGGCGGCGCCGAAGGCTTCATCTGGGACGGCGACAACACCTATGGCGGCAAGTACGTGACCAATCCCTCCGGCGGCCTGCTGTCCAAGGGCCATCCGCTCGGCGCGACCGGCCTGGCGCAATGCACCGAACTGGTCTGGCAGCTGCGCGGCAGCGCCGACAAGCGCCAGGTGGAGGGCGCGCGCATCGCCCTGCAGCACAATCTCGGACTGGGCGGCGCCTGCATCGTGACCATGTACCAGCGCGGCTGACGCGGAGGCGCGGGGGCGATGCGCGAGGCGGCGGACACCACGACGAAGGCACCGGAAGAGCTGCCGGTGGAGATCCTGCTGCGGCTGGCGCGCGAAAAGGCGGGCCAGCCATGGCTGTTCCAGCCGGTCGAAGGCAAGGTGCTGAGCCATACCTGGGACGAGGCCGCCGCGCAGGTCGGGCGCATGGCGGCCGCGTTGCGCGCGCAGGGCTGGCCGCCGGGCAGCCGCATCGCGATCTCCGGCTTCAACACCGCGCACTGGCTGCTCGCCGACCTGGCGATCACGATGGCCGGCCACGTGCCGGTCGGCCTGTATCCGAAGCAGGCGCAGAAGATCACCCGCTACGTCCTCGAGCACAGCCAGGCCCGCGCGCTGTTCCTCGGCCCGATGCTCGACGGCCCGCAGTTCCTGGAGGCGATCCCCGAAGGCGTGCTGAAGATCCGCATGCCCTATCCCGCCGCGCCGCCGGGCGACGTCGAATGGGAAGCCTTCAGCGGCGGCTTCGAACCGCTGCGCGACTACCCGCTGCCGGCCGCCGACGCGCTGTACGTGCTGATCTACACCTCGGGCACCACCGGCAATCCGAAAGGAGTGATGCTCACCGCCGACAACCTGCGCTTCCTGCGCCGCGCCTTCAACAACGTCGCGCCGCGGTTGTGCGAGAACGAGCGCCTGTTCTCCTACCTGCCCCTGGCGCACTTCCTGGAACGGCTGACGGTGGCGAACGGCAGCCTGATGTGGGGCGCGCAGGTGCACTTCCTGGAATCGCTGGACAAGCTGGCGCAGCAGCTGCCGCAGGTGGCGCCGACCCGCTTCTTCGCGGTGCCGCTGGTGTGGATGCGCCTGCAGGCGGGCATCCTGCAGAAGATCCCGCAAAAGCGCCTGGACCTGCTGCTGTCGCTGCCGCTGGCGGGGAGGCTGGTGCGGCGCAGGCTGCGGCGCGCCATCGGCCTGGACAACGCGCTCTTCTGCCTGAGCGGCGCGGCGCCGATCCCGGTGAGCACGCTGCAGTGGTTCCGCGACAAGCTCGGCATCCTGATCCAGGAGGGCTGCGGCCCCACCGAGTCCGGCGCGTACTGCTCGCTCAACCTGCCGCACGACTACCGCTTCGGATCGATCGGCAAGCCGATGGCCGATGCCGGCTTCAAGCTGTCCGAGGAGGGCGAGATCCTGCTTAAGCATCCCGGCGTCATGCCGGGCTACTACCTCGACCCGGAGCGCACCCGCGAGAGCTTCACCGACGACGGCTGGCTCCGAACCGGCGACAAGGGCCGCGTCGACGAGGACGGCTTCCTCTACATCGTCGGCCGCATCAAGGACATCTTCAAGACCCTGAAAGGCAAGTACGTCGCGCCCGCGCCGATCGAGGGCGCGATGGCGCGCAACACCGGCATCGACCAGCTCTGCCTGATGGGAACGCAGCTGAGCCAGCCGGTCATGATCATCACCCTGACCCCGCACGCGCGCGGGCGGGCGCGCGAGGCGCTGGAACGCGAGCTGCTGGCCGACATGGACGCGGTCAACGGCACGCTGGAGGCGCACGAGAAGATCGCCAAGCTCTACGTCGCCCGCGAGACCTGGAGCATCGACAACGGCATCATGACGCCGACCATGAAGGTCAAGCGCGACGTCGTCGAGCAGCGCTACGGCGACTGGGCCCGCGCCCATGCGCACGAGCGCGAGCAGCCGATCGTCTGGGGCGAGTGAGCGCGCGGACACCCGGGCGCGCCGCGCCCGGGTGCGGATCGCCAGTGCGCTATTGCTTCTTCCCGTCCGCCGGTGCCGCGCCCTGCCCGCCGGTCGGCAAGGCCGCCGCCGGCGCAGCCGCCGCCTCCGTGCCGCGCGGGGTGAAGCCGAACAGGCCGTCGCTGTGCGTGGACACCACCATCCGCACCATGCCGCTGGGCACCATCAGCTCCAGCGACACCTCGCGCCCCTCCGGCGAGCGGCCGCGCAGGGTCATCTCGATCAAGGCGCCGCCGGTGTCGATCTCATGGCACAGCACGTGCGGCCCGGCCGGGCTGTCCTGCAGATAGGGCTTGATCGCCTCGCCCAGGGCTTCGAGCGCCTGCGGGAAGAAGAACACGGCGTAGCCGTTGCTGTCGTTCATGCCTGTCTGCTCCGGAACGGTTCGGGGGAAGGAATCAGCGCAACTCGACGACCAGCGCGGACGCCGCCTCGCGCGCGAGCGCGCGCGCCTGCTCGGCGTCCTCGCCGCGCGCCAGGGTCACGGCCACCCGGCGCTGCCCTTCCACGCGCGGCTTGCCGAACAGCCGCAGCGCGGTGCGCGGCGCGCGCAGCGCCGCGTCCACGGCACCGAACACCGGCACGCCGTGCCCCTGCGCCAGTACCGCGCACGAAGCCGAAGGCCCGATCAGGTCGATCCAGCCCGCTTCGTCGGCGGGAATGGGCAGGCCGAGGATCGCGCGCGCATGCAGCGCGAACTGGCTCAGCTCCTGCGAGATCAGCGTCACCAGGCCGGTGTCGTGCGGCCGCGGCGAGACCTCGCTGAACCAGACCTCGTCGCCCTTGACGAACAGCTCCACGCCGAACAGGCCCCAGCCGCCCAGGTCGTCGGTGACCGCCTTGGCGATCGCGCAGGCGCCGGCCAGCGCCTGCGCCGACATCGGCTGCGGCTGCCAGCTCTCGCGGTAGTCGCCGTCGCGCTGCAGGTGGCCGACCGGCGGGCAGAACGCCGTGCCGGCGGCGTGGCGCACGGTCAGCAGGGTGATCTCGTAGTCGAAATCGACGAAGCCCTCGACGATTACCCGTCCGGCGCCGGCGCGTCCGCCGGTCTGCGCGTAATCCCAGGCGGCGTCGATGTCCGCGTCGGAGCGCACCAGGCTCTGGCCCTTGCCCGAGGAGGACATCACCGGCTTGACCACGCACGGCAGTCCCAGCGCCCGCACCGCCTGGTGGTAGTCCTCGCGCGTGTCCACGAAGCGATAGGGCGAGGTCGGCAGCCCCAGCGTCTCGGCCGCGAGCCGGCGGATGCCTTCGCGGTCCATGGTCAGGCGCGCCGCGCGCGCCGTGGGCACGATGCGCGTCGCGGTGCCGGCCTGCGCGAACTCGCGCTCCAGCTCCACCAGGGTCTCGGTATGGATGGCCTCGATCTCGGGCACCACCAGATGCGGCTTTTCCAGTTCGATCAGCGCGCGGATCGCGGCGCCCTCGAGCATGTCCAGCACGTGGCAGCGGTGCGCGACCTGCATCGCGGGCGCGTCGGCGTAGCGGTCCGCCGCGATCACCTCCACGCCGAAGCGCTGCAGCTCGATGGCCACTTCCTTGCCGAGCTCGCCCGATCCCAGCAGCAGCACGCGCAGCGCGTGCTCCGAATGCGGCGTACCGATGACGACGGGCTTGGTCATGCGCGGCCTGCTGTGCGGAAAGCGCCATTGTAGAACGCGCGGCGGCGATCCCGGCGCGCCGGGCCGAAACGCTGCTTTTCGGCGATCAGGCGCCGCGCGCCGCGCAAGTGCCGCGAGCCCGCTTCCGCCGCCATCGCCGCGATGCCATGCTGCGGGCATGCCGATGCCGTCCGCTCACGCGCCGCCCCGCCTTGCTGCGCTGCCCGTCCTGCTGGGGCTGCCGCTGCTGCTCGCCGCCTGCAGCGTGCAGAAGCCGCCGTTCGCGCAGCTCTCCGGCATGCTGATGGACGATCGGCTGAACGAGGTCAGCGGGCTGGCGGCCTCGCGCGCGCACGAGGACGTGCTGTGGATGCTCGACGACGGCGGACATGCGCCGCGACTGTTCGCGGTGGGCACGCGCGGGCAGCTGCTGGCGACGTTCCGCGTCGACGGCATCGCCAATACCGACTGGGAAGACCTCTCCGCCTTCGAGCTCGACGGGCGCCGCTACCTGCTGGTCGCCGATACCGGCGACAACGGCGGCCTGCGGCGCAGCCTGCAGCTGCACGTGTTCGAGGAGCCGGCCGCGCTGGACGCGCAGGCCACCGGCCGCGCGCTGCGGCCAGACTGGTCGATCGCGTTCCGCTGGCCGGACGGCGCGCGCGACTGCGAAGCGGTCGCGGTCGATCCGATCCTCGGTCAGGTGCTGCTGATCTCGAAGAAGCGCACCCCGCCGGAACTGTTCGCAGTGCCGCTGCGGCCGCGCGACGAGGAAGTGCAGGTGGCGCAGCGCCTGGGGACGCTCACGGGCGTGCCGCCGCCCAGCGCCGAGGAACTGCGCGCCAACGCACGCATGGCGCGCATCCGCCACCAGGTCACCGCCGCCGACATCGCCCCGGACCGCGGCCGCATCGCGGTGATGACCTACAACGAGGTGCTGCTGTACCGGCGCGGCGCGCGCCAGAACTGGGCGCAGGCGCTGGCGGGCAAGCCGGCGGTGCACGAGCTGCCCTGGCTGCCGCAGGCCGAGGCCCTCGGCTGGGCCCAGGGCGGGCGCGGCCTGTTCGCCACCGGCGAATTCGCGCCGGCGCCGCTGCTCTATCTCAATACCGACTGAGCCGCAGCCGGCATGGCACTTATAAATCAATCACTTGTGAAGCCCCGACCGACTCCGGCATCACCTTCTTGACGTTGATATCATTTTGATATCAAATTCTCCGCAACTAGGGGAAAGGCCAAGGAGACACGCTGTGAAAGAGAACCCGATCCGCTCGCTGCCCGGCATTCCGATGCTGCTCGGGCTGCTGCTTGCCGCGGTGGCATCCGTATTCCTGTTCATCGTCGGCCTGGCGGTCGCCTGGCCGCTGTGCGTGCTCGCCGTGCTGATGGGCGCCGCCGCCCTGCTCAGCCTGTGCGGCGTGTACATGGTCGAGCCCAACCAGGCCGCGGTGCTGAGCCTGTTCGGCAAGTACGTGGGCACGGTGAAGGACAACGGCCTGCGCTGGAACAACCCCTTCTTCACCAAGAAGAAGGTCAGCCAGCGCGTGCGCAACTTCGAGAGCGGCAAGCTCAAGGTCAACGAGCTCGACGGCAGCCCGATCGAGATCGCCGCCGTGATCGTATGGCAGGTGGTGGACTCGGCCGAGGCGGTCTACAACGTCGACGACTACGAGAGCTTCGTGCACATCCAGTCCGAATCCGCGCTGCGGGCGATGGCCACCAGCTATCCCTACGACCAGCACGAGGAAGGCCAACTGGCGCTGCGCAGCCATGCCGCGGAAATCTCCCTGCACCTGAAGAACGAGCTGGTCGAGCGCCTCGCCGACGCCGGCGTGCAGGTGCTCGACGCCCGCATCAGCCACCTCGCCTACGCGCCGGAGATCGCCCAGGCAATGCTGCAGCGCCAGCAGGCCAACGCGATCATCTCCGCGCGCACGCGCATCGTCGCCGGCGCGGTCGGCATGGTCGAGATGGCGCTGGCCGAACTGCAGAAGAACGGCGTGGTGCAGCTGGACGAGGAGCGCAAGGCCAACATGGTCAGCAACCTGCTGGTGGTGCTGTGCGGCGACCGCGCCACGCAGCCGATCGTCAACGCCGGCACGCTCTACTGACGGCCGCCCGCCTTGCCGATGACGGACAAGAAGGCCTACCCGCTGCGCATCAACGCCGAAGTCCTGGCCGCGGCGCAGCGCTGGGCGGACGACGAGTTGCGCAGTCTCAACGCGCAGATCGAGTACGTGCTGCGCGAGGCCCTGCGCAGGTCCGGCAGGCTGCCGACGCCGAGGACGCCGTCCGAGGAAGAGCAGCCGGCGGAATGAGCGGCGGCCGGTGCCGGCGCCCTGTTCTTCGTTCCGCCGGCCGTGCCGCCCTGCGGCCGGCGATCCTCGAGGCAACCATGCGGACCAACGCGACATCCTTCTCCGGGCCGACACCGGCCATGAACGTCATTCCCGCCGGGACATGCGCATGAACACGAGCAAAGCCGTCCAGGATTTTCCGGTCGCGGCGCCGAGCCGCCTCTCGTGGGGGATCCTGCTGGCGCTGTGGGTGGCGCTGCTGGTGATCGCCTACGCGCAGCCGCACCAGCAGCCGCCGCACAATCCCGTGCCGTGGTGGCTGGTCGTGCCGTTCGGCCTCGCGCTGGTAGTGATCGGTCCCTACATCCTGCTGCTGCATCGACGCATCCGCCTGAAGGGCCGCATGCTCGTCGCCGAGGCCGCGCTGCATACGCGGCGCGTGCCGGTGGAGGAGCTGTCGCTCGACCAGGCGCGGATCGTCTCGCTCGACGAACACATCGAGTTCAAGCCGATGCTGCGCCTGTTCGGCTTCGGCCTGCCCGGCTTCAAGGCCGGCCATTACCTGCTGCGCAACCGCCGCCGCGCCTTCTGCGTGCTGACCGACCGGCGGCGCGTGCTGGTGCTGCCGCACGGCAAGGGCAAGCTGCTCCTGCTCAGCCCGGAGAAGCCGCAGGCCCTGCTCGACGAACTGCGCCGGATGGCGCAGACGCCGCCGCAGGATTAGCCGTCGCCGACGGCGGCGGGATCGCGCCGCCCGGGCGGCCGCGGCGTGACGCGGGCGGCGCGATGCGCCTATGCTGCGGCCATGCGAGACCGCCCCACGCAACTGATCAATACCGCCGACATCGAGCTGTGGCCGGCGCATCTGCTGCGCGCGCGCAGCAACCACGATGCGCGCGCGCTGGCGCGGGCGCGCCGCGTGCTGCGCCGCAAGCGCGACGGCCGCTACCTCGCCGCCGAGCTGCCCGAGGGCCTGCTGCCGCTGGTGCAGCGCTGGACGCGCGAGCCCGGCATCGACGAGGCGGTCGACGCCCTGGACCGCGTCGCCGCGCATCGGCGCGCCGGCGTCGAGACGGTGGCGCACCTGCCCCTGCACCGGCTGCAGGAACGCCTGGACATGCTCGGCCTCGACGCGGAGGACTATGCCGATCGCACCGGCCTGCCGCTGGTCGCCGAGCCCGACCGGCTCGCCTTCGCCGGCCTCGACCGCTACCGGCGGCCGTTGTGGCTGCACGCGGACGCCGCGCGCGCCTGGCACAGCCTGCGCTGGTCCGCCCTGCACGAAGGCGTGGTGCTGGAGGCGATCTCAGGCTACCGCAGCCACGACTACCAGCTGGGCATCTTCGAGCGCAAGCGCGCGCGCGGACAATCGCTCGAGCAGATCCTGGCGGTGAACGCCGCGCCCGGCTATTCGGAGCACCACTCCGGCCTGGCGCTGGACATCGGCGCCCCCGGCGAGCCGCCGGCCGAGGAGTCCTTCGAGAACACGCCGGCGTTCGACTGGTTGCGGCGCAACGCCGGCGCCTACGGCTTCGTGATGACCTATCCGCGCGACAACCCCCACGGCATCATCTACGAACCCTGGCATTGGGCATTGGCCCGCGCCTAGTCGATGCCCTATCGGCATCGACTGCGGGCCAATGCGCCCAGGTCATCGCTTTCGCGTTCTCATTCCTTGGCCTGCAGCACCACTTCCTCGTAAGGCTGCACCACCACCCAGCCCTCGCCGGCGAACCTGAGCTGGATGCTCTCCCCCGAGCCGCGCCCGAACAGGGTACCGAACGAGATGTCGGTGACGATCTCCGGCGTCAGCCCGCCCGACCAGGCGACGGTGGCGTTGGGATCGGTGAACACCGGGCCGGTCTGCGCGCTCACCGGCAGGGTCAGCGGCTCGTAGTGCGAGGTGATGGCGACGATGCCGTGCCCGCTCAGGCGCACGTTGAACAGGCCGCCCGACAGCATGCCCGCCACCCTGCGCATCATCGTGATCTGGTTCTCGACGGTCGACTCGATGGCCAGCACGTCATTGCCGTTGACGAAGATCGCCTCGCCCGCCAGCCGCAGCAGAGTGATCTTCTTGCCGCCGTCGGCGAGATAGACGCGGCCGCTGCCCTCCATCTTCATCAGCTGCATGCCCTCGCCGCTCACCGCCTTCTTCAGCAGGTTGCCCAGCCCCTGCTCCAACAGCCCCTGGCGGGTGAACTTCACCTCGCCCTTGCGCGCGACCATCGCCCCGGCCTTGGCCCAGACCAGGCCGTTGAGCCGCACCTCCAGCAGGTGGGGGCTTTCCAGTTCGAAGGCATCGCCGCTGGCGTCCTTTTCCTTCGAATGCGAGAGAAATTCCTGCAGGGTCTGCACGGCCATGATCGGGTTCCTTGCCTATGGGAGGCGCGATGCTAGCGCAGTCGGGCGTCAGGCGTTCGCGCGTCCCCCAGACCGCGTCCCGGACAATGCCGCGGTCGCACGCGTCAGAACCGGTACGTCGCGCTCAGCATGTAGTAGCGGCCGCGCGGGTCGTCGTAGTTGGCAGAATAGCCGCCGCTGCCGATCTCGTAGTTGACCGGCTCGCGGTCGGTGAGGTTCTGCACGTTCGCGGCGAAGCGCCAGCGCGGAATCCCCGACCAGGCCACATCCAGGTCCACCATGGTCACGCTCGGGTCGGTGCAGCGCCCCGCCGCCAGGTTCGGCGCCGGGCAGCCCTCCTGCGGCGTTCCGATCTTGCGCGTGCCCAGCCAGCGCACCCAGAGCGTGCTGCTCCAGTGATCGATGTTCCATTGCAGCGACGCCAGCACGCTCTGCCTGGGCGCGCCGTAGCCCGCGTAGTCCAGGCTCGGCGCGTTGACGTGCGTGCGGCGGCGCAGGGTCTGCAGGGCATCGCCGGAAACGTGCCAGACGAACTGGCCGTAGCGCCCGGCGTCGTTGCGGTATTGCGCGTCGAACTGCCAGCCGCTGGACTCGGTCCTGCCGATGTTGCCGTAGTACTCGTAGATGTCGACGACCTGCCCGAACTCGTTGCGCCCCACGCGCGTCTTGAACAGCGCGGGATCGTCGTCGGCCTGCACGCGCAGGATCTCGTTCCTGCGCACGATCCGGTAGTGGTCGACGCTCAGGCTCAGCCGCGGCGTCGGCGACCAGATGAAGCCGAGCAGGCCGCTGCGCGAGGTCTCCGGGCGCAGGTCGCGGTTCTCGATGGATTTGCGTATGAGGTAGCATCGCTGCTGACCGTCCCCGGAAGGGAAGGCGCAAGGCTTGAGCGTGTCGCTTTCGGGCAGGTCGATGAAGGTTTCCGGGACGTTGGGACGCCGCAGCTCGAACATGCTCGGCGCGCGGTAGCCGGTGGCGAAGGTGCCGCGCAGGGTGAAACTGTCGCTGACGCTCCATTTCAGGCCGAGCTTCGGCGACAGCCGGTGGCCGTAGCCTTGCCGGTAGTCCGCGCGCGCGGCGAGATCGGCCTGCAGGCTCGGCCAGAACGGCAGGTTCAACTCGGCGTACAGCGCGGCGTTGTCGCGGCTGTCGTCGATGGCGATGCGCTGCTCGGCCAGCGTCACCTCGTTGTTGAGCAGCAGCGCATCGGGCCGGTGGCGCAGCGATTCGTGCCCGTATTCGATGCCTGCCGCGACGCGGGCGACGCCCCCCGGCAAGGGAAACCAGGGGCCGCCGACATTGAAGGAGACCTGTTGCAGCGTCGCCTTGCCGCGCGTGGTGATGCGCGGCGAGATCGTGGCCAGCAGCGCGGGATCATTCGGGCCCGCAAAACGGTAGTCGGGGAGTGCGGCCTCGAACGCGCTCCCGCGCAGCAGGCCGTCGGTGCGGCTGACCACGCGGTTCTGGTGATGGCCCACGGCCAGGTCCCAGCTCCAGTCGCCCCACATGCCGCGCGCGCCGGCGGTGGCGTCGAGCGTGTCCTCCTCGGTGCGGTTGCGGATCGGACCCAGGTCGTCGAAGGCGTAGTTCAGCGACGGCAGGTGGTCCGGATTGTCGGGATGGTCGGGGCGCAGCTGCACGTTCAGATAGAAGGGCGCATTGCGCAGGCGTTGGGTCAGGCTGGCCGCGCGGATCTCGGCATGCAGTTCGCCGCGCTCGCCGAAGGGCCGATGCGCATGCACGTAGAGGGAGGAGCGCTGCGTCTCGGGCTGCAGGCTGGCGCCGCGCGGCGGATCGAACAGGCAGCCGTCCACCGTGGACGGCGCGGCGCCGCGGCAATAGCCGCGCGTGACCGCGGGCTGGTCGAACACGCGCATCAGGTCGTAGTAGGAATAGCCGAGCCGGATGCGCTCGTCGCCGAGGCCGTCGCGGCGGCGATCGGCGGTGCGCCAGCCGCGGTCGGCGCCGAGCAGCTCGTCGCGCCGCAGCACTTCGCCGCCGACGAAGACCGCGCCGCCGCCACGGGTATCGTGCCCGATGCCGAAGGACAGGCGCCGCTCGGCGGCGTCGCCGCGCTCGGACAGGCCGTAGCGCATCGTCACCTCGCCGCCCTGCTGCGCGGTGCGCAGGATGATGTTGACCACGCCGGCCATGGCGTCGGCGCCATAGATCGCCGAGGCGCCGCCGCGCAGGATCTCGATGCGCTCGACGATGCTCAGCGGAATGCTGTCCAGATCGACCAGGCCGCCGAGGTCGGAGGAGACCAGGCCGTAGTTGGCCACGCGCTGGCCGTCCACCAGGAACAACGTTGCGCGCGGACCGAGCGTATTGAGGCTGGTGGTGGCGGCGACGGCGAAAGGCTGCTGCGCATTGTTGGCGCCGTCGGTGGAGACCGAGATCGGATGGTGCGCGGCCATGCCGGGCTGCGCCCGCAGCAGCTCGAACAGGGTCTGCTTGCCGCTGGACTCGATGTCGTCGCGGGTGATCACGGTCAGCGGGAACGCCGAGACCATGTCGATGTCGCTGCGCGGGATGCGGCTGCCGGTCACCTGCACCGTGGTCAGCTCGGTCGTCAGCGTGGGCAGCTCCGACGGTCCGGCGGCGACGGCGCGCGGCCGCGGCGGCGCGACGGGCGCGGCCTTGAGCAGGTACGTGTCGGCGTTGACCGGCACCGCCTGCAGCCCGCTGCCGCGCAGCAGCCGCGCGAGCGCATCGGCCGGCGCGGATTCCAGGCGCAGCCCGGCGCTGCGGCGCCCGGCCACCAGCGTCGGGGCGTACAGCAGTTGCACCCGCCCCTGGCGCGCCAGCGCCTCGAGCGCGTCCTCGAGCGTGCCCGGCGCGATCTCGAAGCGGACCTCCGCCGGCCCGGCCGCCCACGCCGAGGCCGGCAGGCCGGGAAGACCTGCCGCCAGGGCCGCGCACAGCCAGAGCGTGCATCGGAGCGAGCTGTGACGAAATCGGACCATGCAGTCCCGAGGCTTTGGGGCGGCATCGGCCGCAGCGTCCCCCGGACGTCGCGCGCCGCGGGCGGGCTATTCTGCCATGCACCTTCGCGCCCGCGGGGCCACCGGCGGAACGCGGCAAGCCGCCCGTCCGGCCAGTCCCCGCCGCGTCAGGCCCGGTGCCCGTTCAGCTGTTTGGAACCAGGTTATCTGGAGCCGGCCTGACGCTGCAGCACGATCTCGTGCGTGCCGGTCCGCTCGGCCCGCAGCCCCCAGCCCTGCTCCAGGGCCTTGCTCAGCGCATCCTGATCGCCGGCATGGAATACCCCGCTCACGCGGATGCCGCCAAGCGCCGGGTCGCCCAGCCGCAGCTGGGTGGTCGAGTAGCGGTTGGCCTCCTCGAGCAACTGGTCGAGCGGGCGTTCGCGGAAGACCAGGTCGCCGCGCGGCCAGGCGCGTGCGGTCTCCAGGTCCAGGCCGCGCTTGCGGCCCAGCGTGCCGTCGGCCTCGACCGCCACCTGCTCGCCCGGGGCCAGCATCTGGCGCGTCGCGTCCGGGGCGTCGGCCAGCGACACCTGCACCGCGCCTTCGATCAGGCCGATGCGCGCGCCCGCGCCGCGCTCGCGGCTGACCTGGAACAGCGTGCCGATGTCGTGCACCAGCGCCCCGCCCGCGCGCACCGCGAAAGGACGCGGGTCGCGGCCGACATCGATCTGCACGCGACCGCGACGCACCTCCAGCAGGCGCTCGCCCGCGCCCAGGCGCACGTCCACGGCCGAGTCGGTGTCCAGCAGCAGGCGCGTGCCGTCGGCAAGCGTGAGCTGGCGCTGCTCGCCGACCGCGGTCGCGTGCGCGATCGGCGCGACCGCCTCGCCCGCCGGCCACATGCGCCAGGCCACCGCGCCGACCGCGATGGCCAGGGTGGCGGCGACCGAGACCGCCGGCAGCCAGCGCCAGCCTTGCCGCGGCGGACGGCGCCGTGCGCCGCGCGCGGCCGCGCGCACGAACGGGTCCTCGCGCAGGCTCGCCGCCAGCGCGTGCGCCTGCTCGGCTTCCACGTAGGCCTCGACGTTGCCGGGCGCTTCGGCCAGCCAGTCCTCGAAGGCGGCGTGCTCGGCCGCGGTGCAGTCCGGCGCCATCAGGCGCGCCGCCCAGGCCTCGGCGCGCCCGTCGCGCGGGCCCTGGCGGGATGCGGCGGCGTTCACGAGCGGCCTCCGCTGCGGCCCGCGTCCGGCGGCAGGCAGTCGCGCAGCGCCTGCAGCGCCTTGCCGATGTGCTTTTCCACGGCC
This sequence comes from Luteimonas aquatica, assembly GCF_022662575.1. Classification (GTDB taxonomy): domain Bacteria; phylum Pseudomonadota; class Gammaproteobacteria; order Xanthomonadales; family Xanthomonadaceae; genus Luteimonas; species Luteimonas aquatica. Next base: position 84,711 of record NZ_JALBFU010000006.1, read on the forward strand.
TTGACCGAGATGCCGCAATGCCGCGCCACCTCGGCGTAGCGCATGCCCTCGATCCGGTTGAGCAGGTAGACCTGCCGGCAGCGCGGCGGCAGGCGCAGGATGGCGTCGCGCACCCGCGCCAGCGTCTGTTCGTTGTCGATGCGCTCGTCGTGGGTCAGTTCCGCCGACGGCAGGGCCAGCGTGTCGTCGTCGAAACTGACGTGGACCGCGCCGTGGTGCGACTGCTCTCGGCGTCCGCGATCGTTGAAGACGTTCAGCGCGATCCGGTACATCAGGGCGCGCAACTGGGCGTGCGGCTGGTGGCGATAGCGCATCAGCCGGACCATCGCCTCCTGGGCCATGTCCCGCGCGTCCTCCTCGGCGGCGCGTTTGCGCAGGAAGGCCACCAGCGCCTCCTGGTGGTCGCGCACGAAGGCCACGAACCCCGGAGCCGCGTCGTCGCGCTCGACGGGCGCGTCCTCCCCCGGTTGGCGGTCGAGATCGGAATGCGGCGCGGGGTCGCGCGCGTTCGGTGCCGCCGAACTCATGCGCCGGCGCCAGGCATCCGGCCACGCGCCCATCGTCCGCAGCCGGGCGACGGGCGCTCGGAAGGCGACGGTTGGCGGCGGCGGCAGGTCGGCATGGTTACAGTTGTAACATGCCGCCCGGCGCGATTGCGCCGCCCGACAGCGCGTCTTCGCCCGCAAGCGCAGTCTTCCGTTTCGCAGCAGGACGCGTCTGTTCATGCCTACGAAAACGCGGATCGCGGCGTTCGCCCTACCTGCTCCGTGCGCGGCGGCGCGATGCTGCGGATGCGCAAAAGACCAAGAACCCCTAAAATCGCCGCGCTCATCGCCCCGAGACCGCTCATGACCCAACTCGCCTATCGCCGCGTCCTGTTGAAGCTTTCCGGCGAGGCCTTGATGGGCGAGGAGGACTACGGCATCGATCCCAAGGTGATCGGGCGCCTGGCGCGCGAGATCATCGAAGCGCAGCAGGCCGGGGCCGAGGTCGGGGTGGTGATCGGCGGCGGCAACATCTTCCGCGGCGCGGGCCTGGCGGCCGGCGGCATGGACCGCGTCACCGGCGACCAGATGGGCATGCTGGCCACCGTCATCAACGCCCTGGCGATGCAGGACGCGCTGGAGAAGCTCGGCGCCCGCGTGCGCGTGATGAGCGCGATCAAGATCAACGACGTGTGCGAGGACTACATCCGGCGCCGCGCCATCCGCCACCTGGAAAAGGGCCGCATCGCGATCTTCGCCGCCGGCACCGGCAATCCGTTCTTCACCACCGATTCCGGCGCCGCGCTGCGCGCGATCGAGATCGGCGCCGACCTGCTGCTCAAGGCCACCAAGGTCGACGGCGTCTACGACGCCGACCCGAAGAAGAACCCGGACGCCAAGCGCTTCGACAGCCTCACCTACGACGAGGTGATCGCGCGCAACCTCAACGTGATGGACACCGCCGCCTTCGCCCTGTGCCGCGACAGCGACCTGCCGCTGCGCATCTTCGACATGGCGCAACCCGGCCAGCTGCTGCGCATCCTGCGCGGGGAACCGATCGGCACGCTGGTGCGCAGCCGCGCCTGACGCGCCGGCCTCGGCCGGCGGCGCCCGGCGGGTGGGCGCGCCGAAGGCATGGCCGGCCCGGTCACGCGGCCGCATTGAAATAGTGTCCGCGCCGGCGGCGTGACAGCATCCCGCCATGCACAGCCACGCCCACTCCCACGGCCATGCGCACGGCCACGCGCATGGCGCCAGCACGCGCGCCTTCGCCACGATCACGCTGATCAACCTGGCCTATACCGTGCTCGAGGCCGCCTACGGCTTCCTCACCGACTCGCTGGCGCTGCTCTCCGACGCCGTCCACAACCTCGGCGACGTGCTCGGCCTCGGCCTGGCCTGGGCGGCGGCGGTGCTGGCGAGGCGGCCGCCCACCGACCGGCACACCTACGGCTGGCGCCGCGCCACCCTGCTTTCGCCGCTGGCCAACGTCCTGCTGGTGGTGGCCTTCTCCGGGGCGCTGGCCTGGGAGGCGGTCGGCCGGCTCGGCACGCCGCCGCAGATCCCGGCCGTTCCGGTGATCGTGGTCGCCGCCCTGGGCATCGGCGTCAATCTGGTCGCGGCCTGGTTCGTGCGCGACGGCCATGCCCACGACCTCAACCGCCGCGGCGCCTTCCTGCACCTGATGGCCGATGCCGCCGTGTCCCTGGCCGCGGTCCTGGCCGGCGTCGGCATGCTCACCCTCGGCTGGTCCTGGCTCGACCCGGTGACCGCCCTGCTGATCAGCCTGGCGATCGCGGTGGGCGCGTTCGGCCTGCTGCGCGACAGTTTCAACGCCGCCATGGACGCGGTGCCCGCCAGCATCGATCGGACGCAGGTGCTGGACTTCCTGGGCGCCCAGCCCGGGGTTGTCGCGGTGCACCATCTGCACATCTGGTCGCTGGGCGCGGGCGAAATCGCCATGACCGCGCACCTGGTGCGGCCCGCCGGCGACGACCAGGACGCCTTCATCGATCGCCTCGCGCACGCGCTCGACCACCGCTTCGGCATCAATCACCCGACCCTGCAGATCGAGCACGGCGGCGCCTGCGAGCACGACCGCCACGACCGCGCGCCGCATCACGGCCACTGACCCGCCCGCGGCCGCGCACGCGCCGCGGCGGCGCCCGGCGGGCGGGCCGCGGCCGTAGCCGCGGTCCGGATGGCTATAATCCTCCGGTTACGTATTCGATTCCGGAGCCAGCGATGACGCCCAACGACATCAAGAAGGACGCGCAGACGCGCATGCACAAGAGCGTGGAAGCCCTGCGCCACGACCTTGGCAAGATTCGCACCGGCCGCGCCTCCGCCTCGCTGGTCGACCACCTGAAGGTGAACTACTACGGCTCGGACATGCCGCTGTCGCAGGTCGCCAGCGTCGCCATTTCCGACGCCCGCTCGCTGACCATCACCCCGTGGGAGAAGCAGATGGTCGGCCCCGTGGAGAAGGCGATCCTGGCCTCCGACCTCGGCCTGACCCCGACCACCGCCGGAACCGTGATCCGCATCAACCTTCCCGCCCTCACCGAGGAGCGCCGCAAGGAACTCTCGAAGGTCGTCCACGGCGAGGGCGAAGGCGCCAAGGTGGCGATCCGCAACATCCGCCGCGACGCCAACCAGCAGGTCAAGGACCTGCTCAAGGACAAGGCCATCACCGAGGACGACGAGCGCCGCAGCGAGGACGAGATCCAGAAGCTGACCGACAAGGCGATCAAGGACGTCGACGAGGTGGTCAAGGCCAAGGAACAGGAGCTGATGGCCGTCTGAGGCCCAGGCCCCATGAGCGAGTCTCCGCCCGCGCTGGCCGCCGCCCGCGTTCCGCGCCATCTCGCCGTCATCATGGACGGCAACGGGCGCTGGGCCGCGCAGCGCAAGCGCCCGCGGGTGATCGGCCATCGCGCCGGCGCGCGCGCGGTCAACCTGTGCATCGAGTTCTGCCTGGAGCGCGGCATCCAGGCGCTGACCCTGTTCGCCTTCTCCAGCGAGAACTGGGGCCGTCCGGAGGAAGAGGTCGGCGCGCTGATGAAGCTGTTCCTGGGCGCGCTCGAGCGCGAGGTGGCCGAACTCGACCGCCGCCAGGTGCGCATCCGCTTCATCGGCGAACGCGAGCGCTTCAGCGCGCCGATCCTCGAACGCATGGCCGCCGCCGAGGCCCAGACCCGCGGCAACACCCGCCTGACGCTGACCATCGCCGCCAGCTACGGCGGCCGCCAGGACATCGCGCAGGCGGCGCGGTCGCTGGCCGAAGACGTCGCCGCCGGCCGCCTGCGCCCGGAACAGATCGACGAATCGGCGCTGGCCGCGCGCATGGCCCTGGCCGACCTGCCGCCGCCGGACCTGTTCATCCGCACCGGCGGGGACCTGCGCATCAGCAACTTCCTGCTCTGGCAGCTGGCCTATACCGAACTGTGGTTCACCCCGACGCTGTGGCCGGAGCTCGACGCCGCCCTGCTGCAGCGTGCCCTCGACGACTACGCCGGGCGCGAACGCCGCTTCGGCCTGACCGGCGCGCAGGTCGCCGCCATGGAAGAATCCGCGCCATGATCCCGACTCATCCGGCCGTCCCGTCAGGCGGCGCGCTGCGCGCACCGTCCCGGCCCGTCCCGCCGCCGGCGGGGTCCGACGCATGACCCGCACCCGCGTCCTCGCGGCGCTGCTGATGGCGCCGGTGGCCATCCTGGCGATCCTGTTCCTGCCCACGCCGTGGATGGCGGCGCTGGCGGCGATCGTGTTCCTGCTCGGCCTGTGGGAATGGCTGAAGCTGGCCGAGATCGGCGACACGCTGCAGCGCACCGTGCTGCTGGTGCTCAACCTGATGCTGATGGTGCTGCTGCTGTGGGCCTCCGGCAGCCCGCTGGTGCTGCTGCAGATCGCCACGCTGGTGGGCGTGGGCTGGTGGGTGCTGTCGCTGCTGTGGCTGCGCTTCTATGACTTCGCCTCCGACCACGACACCCACGCGCGCGTGTTCAAGCTGGCCGCCGGCACCCTGGCGACGCTGCCGGCCTGGTGCGCGCTGGTGCTGATCCACAGCGGCGAGCCGTTCGGCCATCGCTGGCTGCTGACCGCGCTGATGGTGGTGTGGGCGGCCGATTCGGGCGCCTATTTCGCCGGACGGCAGTTCGGCACGCTCAAGCTGGCGCCGCGGATCAGCCCCAACAAGACCATCGAAGGCCTGCTCGGCGGCCTGGTGGCCGGCGTCGGCGTCGGCCTGGCCGCAGGCTGGTACGCCGGGGCGACGGTCGCGCAATTGCCGCAGCTGGCGCTGCTGTGCGCGGTGACGGTGCTGTTCTCGGTGCTCGGCGACCTGTTCGAGAGCCTGCTCAAGCGCCATGTCGGCGCCAAGGATTCCGGCACCCTGATCCCCGGGCACGGCGGCATCCTCGACCGCATCGACGGTGTACTGGCGGCCTTGCCGGTGTTCCTGGTCGGCAAGGAAATCCTGGGGCTTTGACCGTGCAGACCGTTGCCGTCCTGGGGGCCACCGGCTCGATCGGCGCGTCCGCGCTGGACGTGATCGCCCGCCATCCGCAAACGCTGCGCGCCGGCGTGCTCGCCGCCGGCAGCAACGTCGAGGCCTTGCTGGCGCTGTGCCTACGGCACCGCCCGGAGCATGCGGTGATCGCCGACGAGGGCGGATTCCCCGCCTTGCGCGAGGGGCTGCGCGCGGCCGGCCTGCCGACCCGGGCCCATGCCGGCGCCGCCGCGCTCACCGCGCTGGCCGCCGGCCCCGAGTGCCAGACCGTGGTCGCCGCGATCGTGGGCGCCGCCGGGCTGGACTCCACCCTGGCCGCCGCCGGCGCGGGCAAGCGCCTGCTGCTGGCCAACAAGGAATCCCTGGTCCTGGCCGGCGAACTGCTGATGGCCACGGCCGACGCCAACGGCGCGCGCATCGTCCCCATCGACAGCGAGCACAACGCCATCTTCCAGTGCCTGCCGGCCCCGCGGCCGGCCGATCGCGACGGCGCCCCCGCCGACCGCGCGCGCTGCCTGCCGGCCGCGCGCGAGGACGTGCGCCGGATCGTGCTCACCGCCTCGGGCGGCCCCTTCCGCGGCTGGACGCGCGAACGGCTGGCCGGCGTCACGCCGGCGCAGGCGGTGGCGCATCCGAAGTGGTCGATGGGGCCGAAGATCTCGGTCGACTCGGCCACCCTGATGAACAAGGGCCTGGAGGTGATCGAGGCCCATCACTTGTTCGGCCTGCCCGGGGCCCGCATCGACGTGCTGGTGCACCCGCAGAGCCTGGTGCACTCGCTGGTGGAATTCGTCGACGGCTCCACCCTGGCCCAGCTCGGCCTGCCGGACATGCGCACCGCCCTGGCCATCGGCTTCGCCTGGCCGCGGCGCATCGAATCCGGGGTCGGCGGGCTCGACCTGCTCGCCCACGGTCGCCTCGATTTCGAGCCCCCCGACCTTGCCGCCTTCCCCTGCCTGCGCCTGGCCTATGCGGCCCTGGAGGCCGGCGGCACCGCCCCCGCGGTGCTGAACGCGGCCAACGAAATCGCGGTTTCAGCCTTTCTTCAGGGCCGGATCGGTTTCCTGTCCATTCCGGCCCTGGTCGAGGACGCATTGGCGGCGCTGCCGCCCGCGCGCGCCGATTCGCTGGACGTCCTGCGCGAGGCCGACCTGCGCGCGCGACGGCATGCCTCCGCCGCCCTCTCCCGCCACGCCCCGCACTGAGTCACCTTCGCATGCTCGAAATCATCGGCTCCGTGTGGTGGTACATCGTCGGTCTCGGCCTGCTGATCACCTTCCACGAATTCGGCCACTTCTGGGTGGCGCGGCGCAACGGCGTCAAGGTGCTGCGCTTCTCGATCGGCTTCGGCAGGCCGCTGTGGAAACGCCTGGGCAAGGACGGCACCGAATACGTGATCGCGGCGATCCCGCTCGGCGGCTACGTCAAGATGCTGGACGAGCGCGAGACCGACGTCGCCCCGGCCGAGGCCGAGCAGGCCTTCAACCGCAAGTCGGTCTGGCGGCGCATCGCGATCGTTGCCGCCGGCCCGATCGCCAACCTCATCCTGTGCGTGGCGCTGCTGTGGGCCATGTTCGTGGTCGGCCGCCCCGACTACGCGCCGGTGATCGGCCAGGTCCAGGGCATCGCCGCGCAGTCGGGCCTGCAGCGCGGCGACACCGTGCTCGCCGTGGACGGGCGCGCCACGCCGATCTGGAGCGAGGTGCAGATGGCGCTGCTGCCGCACGCGCTCGACCGCGAGGACGCCTCGGTGCTGGTGCGCGACGCGCAGGGCAACGAGCACGAGCGCCTGCTGCGGCTCTCGCGCATCCCCGCCGAACGCGACGAGCGCGCCGTGTTCGGCGACATCGGCCTGTGGGGACGCCAGCAGATCGTCCCGCCGCTGGTCGGTCATGTCCGCCCCCGGACGGCCGCCTGGGGCGTCTTGGCCGAAGGCGACCGCATCACCGCCATCGACGGCACGCCGGTGGCCGGGTTCGGCGACATCGGGCCGCTCCTGCAGAGCCTGGGGCCGCGCGAGGCCGAGATCATGGTGGAGGTGCAGCGCGACGGCGAACGGCTGGCGCTGCCGCTCAAGCCGCGGTTCCAGGCCGGCGAGAACGGCGCGCCCGGCGCCTGGATCATGGGGATCGAGCCGATCAAGTCCTTCGACCCGCCCAAGGACGCCGTCCAGCGCTACGGACCCCTGGAAGCCGTCCCCGCCGCCCTGCGCGAAATGCGCTACCAGACCGTGCAGCTGTTCCAGATGGTCGGCCGGGTCTTCGACGGACGCGTCTCGGTGCAGAACAGCGTCGCCGGCCCGATCACCATCGCCCGTGTCGCCAATGCGTCGGCGCAACGGGGATTGGCGTGGTATTTGACCATTCTCGCGCTGCTGTCGCTGAGCCTGGGCATTCTCAACCTGCTGCCGATCCCGCTCTTGGACGGTGGTCACCTCTTGTATTACCTTATTGAGTTGGTCAAAGGCAGCCCGTTAAGCGAGCGTGCGATGGCCGCCGGGCAATATGTCGGTCTCGTTCTGCTGGCGGGGCTCATGGGTCTGGCGTTCTTCAACGACATACTGAACAACTTCGTGCGTTGACTGTCTGACCCCCGCAATCCCGCCCTCGCCCCCGCGCTGGCGCTGCATTCCATCTGTGGACCTGTATTGATGACGCGTACTCCAACCCGCCGCCTGCTCGTCCTCGCCCTCGCATCGGCCACCGCGCCCGCCTGGGCCCAGCAGGCGACCGATCCGCAGGCCGCCTTCGGCATCGCGCCATCCTCCGCTCCCGCCGCGCCCGCGCTGGCGCCGGCCCCGGTCGACAACAGCGGCTTCGTGGTCAGCGACATCCGCATCGACGGCCTGCAGCGCATCGGCGCCGGCACCGTATTCACCTACCTGCCGATCGAGCGCGGCGACGTCGCCGACCATGCCCGCATCGCGCAGGCCGTGCGCGCCCTGTACAAGACCGGCTTCTTCGAGGACATCAAGGTCGACCGCCAGGGCGACATCCTGGTCGTCACCGTCACCGAGCGGCCGGCGATCAACAAGCTCACGCTGACCGGCAACAAGGACATCAAGACCGAGGACCTGACCAAGGGCCTGAAGGACATCGGCCTGGCCGAAGGCGAGACCTTCGACCGCCTGGCCCTGGACAAGGTCACCCAGGAGCTGATCCGCCAGTACAACAACCGCGGCAAGTACAACGTCGAGATCACCCCGACGGTGACCAAGCTCGACCGCAACCGCGTCGACATCACCATCGCCGTCAAGGAAGGCAAGGCGGCCAAGATCCGCCACATCAACCTGGTCGGCAACGACACCTTCGAGCAGAAGCAGATCACCGACTCCTGGGAGTCGGGCGAAAGCAACTGGCTCAGCTGGTACCGCCGCGACGACCAGTACTCGCGCGAGAAGCTCTCCGGCGACCTGGAAAAGCTCAACAACTTCTACCTCGACCGCGGCTACATCGACTTCAACGTCGACAGCACGCAAGTGGCCATCAGCCCCGACAAGCGCGACATGTTCCTCACCATGGGCATGACCGAGGGCGAGATCTACAAGGTCTCGAAGGTGGAGGTCAGCGGCGACACGATCCTGCCCAAGGAGCAGATCGAGCGCCAGGTGCTGGCCCGCGCCGACCAGACCTTCTCGCGCGCGCTGCTGGAAATCAGCTCCGACTCGATCACCTCCACGCTCGGCAACATCGGCTACGCCTTCGCGCAGGTCAATCCCGACCTCGACGTGAACCGCGAGAACCGCACCGTCGCCATCAACATGCAGGTGGTGCCCGGACCGCGCGTGATGGTCCGGCACATCGACTTCAAGGGCAACACGCGCACCTCCGACGAGGTGATGCGCCGCGAGATGCGCCAGTTCGAGGGCAGCTGGTTCTCGCAGGTGGCCGTCGACCGCTCCAAGCTGCGCCTGCAGCGCCTGGGCTACTTCGAGCCCGGCAGCGTCGACGTCGAGACCAAGCCGGTGGCCGGCAGCAGCGACCAGGTCGACCTGGTCTTCAACGTCAAGGAAACCACCTCCGGCAGCTTCGTGTTCGGCCTGGGCTACTCGCAGCTCAGCGGCCTGACCACCTCCGTGCAGCTGTCGCAGAACAACTTCCTCGGCAGCGGCAACCAGGTCTCGGTGGAGGCGCAGCGCAACGTCTACCTGAAGCGCTATTCGTTCTCCTTCCTCAACCCCTATTTCACCGACAACGGCCTGACGCTGGGCTACAACGTGTGGTGGCGCGAGTTCGACAACTCCGAGTTCAACACCGCGCAGTACTCCTCCACCAGCGCCGCCGGCCAGGTCGTGCTCGGCATCCCGCTGACCGAGAACGACACCATCCGCGCCACCTTCGGCATCGACCGCAACGAGATCTTCACCTATCGCGGCGCGACGCCGGAGAGCATCGTCCGCTACATCGACGCGCTCGGCGAACGCACCTTCCACTCCTGGCGCACCGAGCTGGCCTGGGCCCGCGACACGCGCAACGACTACCTGCAGCCCACGCGCGGCACCCTGAACCGCGTCTCGCTGGAAACCACCCTGCCCGGCTCCACGGTCGAGTACTACAAGCTCAACTACGAGTTCTCCAAGTATTGGCCGATCTCCAGCGCGCTGGTGCTCAACACGCGCTTCGAACTCGGCTACGGCGACAGCTACGGCTCCGACAAGACGCTGATCAGCTGCCAGATGCTGCCGGGCCAGCCGCAGATCCCCGGCGGCGGCGCCACCGCCGCCAACGCCGCCGCCTCGGGCGGCTGCGCGCCGGGCAGCGTGCAGACCTCCAGCTATACCGCCACCGGCCTGCCGTTCTTCGAGAACTTCTACGCCGGCGGCGCGCGCTCGGTGCGCGGCTACCGCGACAACACCCTCGGCCCGCAGGAAGCGCCTTACAGCAACGGCGCCAGCACCTACCTGCAGCCGATCGGCGGCGCGCTCAAGACCGTCGGCTCGCTGGAAATGTTCTTCCCGAAGCTGTTCGACAGCCCGGCCGCGCGCATCTCCGCGTTCATCGACTTCGGCAACGTCTACAAGGACTACGACGCCTTCGACGCCGGCGAGCTGCGCGCCTCGGCGGGCGTGGCGCTGATGTGGCGCGCTCCGGTCGGCCCGATCTCGATCAGCTACGCGTTCCCGATCCGCAACAAGGGCGACGTGTACGACAACAACGGCACCCGCATCCGCGAGGCCGACGAGATCGAGCGCCTGCAGTTCACCTTCGGCGGCGCGTTCTAAAGGCGAGGCGAGTGGAGAGGCGAGAGACACGAGCGAAGGGCCGGGCAGGCTTCCGGCGTCGTTCCCTCCCGCTGCCCGCCCCTCGCCGCCTGCGCCTGCTCCGCTCATGACGTCCTACACCGCGAGCGAACTCGCCGAGCGTTTCGCGCTGTCCCTGCACGGCGATGGCGCGGTCCGGGTCGAGTCGGTGGCGACGCTGGCCAAGGCCGGTCCCGGGCAGCTCGCCTTCCTCTCCAATCCGCGCTACCGCGCCCAGCTCGCCGACTCGGCGGCCGCGGTCGTGGTGATGCGCGCGGCCGACGCCGACGGATATCCCGGCACCGCGCTGGTCGCCGCCGATCCGTATGTCGCCTTCGCCAGGATCGCGGCGCTGTTCGATCCGCCGGCGCCGGTGCGTCCCGGCATCCACGCCAGCGCGGTCGTCGATCCGTCCGCCGAGATCGATCCCGGCGCGCAGATCGGCCCCTTCGTGAGCGTCGGCGCCCGCTCGCGGGTGGGAGCCGGCGCCGTCGTCGGCGCGGGCTGCGTGATCGGCGAGGACTGCGAGATCGGCGCCGGCAGCGAACTGGTCGCGCGCGTGACCCTGGTGCGCCGCGTGCGCCTGGGGCAGCGCGTGCTGATCCATCCCGGCGCCGTGCTCGGCGCCGACGGCTTCGGCCTGGCCATGGACACGTCTTCGGACGGCGTGGCCCGCTGGATCAAGGTGCCGCAACAAGGCGGCGTGGCGGTCGGCGACGACTGCGAGATCGGCGCCAACACCACCATCGACCGCGGCGCCATCGAGGACACCGTGCTGGAAGAGGACGTCCGCCTCGACAACCAGATCCAGATCGGCCACAACGTGCGCATCGGTGCGCATACCGCCATGGCCGGCTGCTCCGCGGTCGCCGGCAGCGCGGTGATCGGCCGCTACTGCCTGATCGGCGGCGCCGCCGGCGTGCTCGGCCACCTGGAGATCTGCGACCGCGTGATGGTCACGGCGATGAGCCTGGTCACCCATTCGATCCGCGAGCCGGGGGAGTATTCTTCCGGCACCCCGCTCATGAGCAACCGCGACTGGCGCAAGAGCGCCGCGCGCTTCAAGCAACTCGACGCACTGGCGCGCAAGCTCGGCGCGCGCGACAAGGAATCCTGATGTCCAGCGAAGTCTCCCTGCCGATCGACGTCGTTTCGATCCAGCAGCAATTGCCGCACCGCTACCCCTTCCTGCTGGTCGACCGCGTGGTCGAGCTGGACCCGGGCAAGCGCATCCTCGCCTACAAGAACGTGACCATCAACGAGCACTTCTTCCAGGGGCATTTCCCCAACCACCCGGTCATGCCGGGCGTGCTGGTGATCGAGGCGCTGGCGCAGGCCGGCGGCGTGCTCAGCCAGGTCACCCACGGCGGCGGCCTCGAGGGGCGCCTGTCCTACCTGGTCAAGGTCGACAACGCCAAGTTCTCGCGCATGGTCGTCCCCGGCGACCGCCTCGAACTCGAGGTGACCATCAAGCGCACCATCCGCAACATGACCCAGTACTGCGGCGTAGCGCGCGTGGACGGCCACCAGGTCGCCAGCGCCGACATCCTCTGCGCCGAGGTGAAGACCTGACATGGCCGACGCGGTCATCCATCCCTCGGCCGCCGTCGACCCGGCGGCGCGACTGGGCGCCGGCGTTTCGGTCGGCGCCTTCACCGTGATCGGCGCCGAGGTGGAGATCGGCGAAGGCACGCGGATCGGCGCGCACTGCAGCATCACCGGCCCCACGCGCATCGGCCGCGACAACCACATCCACGGCCACGCCGCGATCGGCGGCGACCCGCAGGACAAGAAATACCGGGGCGAGCGCGTCGAACTGGTGATCGGCGACCGCAACGTCATCCGCGAATTCGTCACCGTCAACCGTGGCACCGGCAGCGGCGGCGGCGTCACCCGCATCGGCGACGACAACTGGCTGCTGGCCTACACCCACGTCGCCCACGACTGCGCGATCGGCAACCACTGCGTATTCTCCAACAACTCGACGCTCGCCGGGCATGTCAGCGTCGGCGACTGGGTGATCATGAGCGGCTTCGCCGGCGCGCACCAGTTCTGCCGCATCGGCGCCCACGCCTTCATCGGCATGGGCGCGCTGGTCTCCGGCGACGTGCCGCCGTTCCTGATGGTGGCGCAGAGCGAGCAGCCGCGTCCGCGCGGCATCAACAGCGAAGGCCTCAAGCGCCGCGGCTTCGACGCCGAGCGCATCGCCGCGATCAAGCGCGCCTACCGCGCGCTCTACCTCTCCGGCGACACGCTGGAACAGGCGCGCGCCAAGCTCGCCGAACTGGCGCAGGACAGCGAGGACGTGCGCCAGTTCCTGGAATTCGTCGACAGCGCCGAGCGCCCCCTGCAGCGCTGAGCGGCGCGATGACCGACGTGCAGCGCCTGCGCATCGGCTCGGCCCAGGCCTGCGACCGGATCGACGGCGCGCCCCGGCAGTGGGACGTCACCGAATTCCTCGTCGACGAACGCCCCCTCGCCGAGCGGCTCGGCATCGCGCGCGACCTGCTGTTCTGCGGCACCGACCTCGATGCGGGACTGCCGCCGGCGCTGCGCGAGCGCGGCCGCGACATGTTCCTGGGCCGCACCGGCGCGATGAACCAGTTCGGCTCCGGGCGCCTGGTCCTGTACCGCTGCCACTGCGGCTGCGACTATTGCGGCGTGGCGTCGTGCCGGCTGGAAGTCGCCGCCGATCGCGTGTACTGGCACGATGTGACCTTCGAGGATGACGACGGGCCCGCGATGGGGCAGGATGCTCGCACCCCTTCGCTGCCCCGACTCACGCCCGTCGCGCGCATCGTCTTCGACCGCGCGCAGTACGAGCAGCAGATACGACACCATCTCGCTCGATGAATGCCGTCCCTTCCCGTTCCCCCGCGCGGCCGCCGCGTTTCGCCCTGGTCGCCGGCGAGGCCTCCGGCGACATGCTCGGCGCCGGCCTGATCGCCGAACTGCGCAGGCGCCATCCCGATGCCGAGTTCGCCGGCGTGGGCGGCGATGCCATGCGCGCGGCAGGTTTCGAGGCCTGGTACGACGCCCAGGAGCTGGCGGTCATGGGCCTGGCGGAAGTGCTCACGCACCTGCCGCGGCTGCTGCGGCTGCGCCGTGGGCTGCGCGAGCGCGTGCTGGCGTGGCGGCCGGACGTGTTCGTCGGCATCGACGCGCCCGACTTCAACCTCGGCGTGGAACGCTGGCTGAAGGCGCGCGGCGTGCGCACCGTGCACTACGTCAGCCCCTCGGTCTGGGCCTGGCGGGAAAAGCGCGCCGAGAAGATCGGCTTGTCCGCCTCGCGCGTGCTGTGCCTGTTCCCGATGGAACCGCCGATCTATGCCCGCCACGGGGTGGACGCGCGCTTCGTCGGCCATCCGCTCGCCGACGAGATGCCGCTCGATCCCGATCGTGCCCAGGCGCGCGCCAGGCTCGGCCTGCCGCAGGACGCGCCGGTGCTGGCGCTGCTGCCCGGCTCGCGGCTGGGCGAGATCGCGCGCCTCGGTGCGCCCTTCCTCGACGCGGCCGCGCGCGTGGCCACGCAGCAGCCCGGGCTGCAGGTCGTGGTGCCGGCCGCCAATGCCGCCTGCCGCGCCGCGATCGAGCGCCTGCTGCCCCGCGACGGACTGGCCCCCGGCGATCTGCGCCTGATCGACGGCGATGCGCGCACGGCGATGATCGCCGCCGACGTGGTGCTGCTGGCCTCCGGCACCGCCACCCTGGAGGCGATGCTGGCCAAGCGGCCGATGGTGGTGGGCTACAGGATCGCGCCGCTCACCTACGCGATCGTGAAGGGCTTCGGCATGCTGAAGGTCGATCGCTACGCCCTGCCCAACGTGCTGGCCGGCGCCGACCTGGCGCCGGAACTGATGCAGGAGGACTGCACGCCCGACAAGCTCGCCGAAGCCACGCTGGCCTGGTTCCGCAATCCGCATGCGGTGGAGTCGCTCCAGGCGCGCTACCGCGAACTGCACCTGGCCCTGCGCCAGGACGCCTCGGCGCGCGCCGCGGACGCCATCGCGCAGCTGGTCGATTCCGGCGTGGCGCATGGCTGAATTCCTGTTGATCGCGGGCGTCGACGAAGCCGGCCGCGGCCCCCTGGCCGGCCCCGTGGCCGTGGCCGCGGTGATCCTGCATCCGGATCGGGCCATCGAGGGGCTGGACGACTCGAAGAAGCTCTCGGAGGCGCGGCGCGAGGCGCTGTACCCGCTGATCCTCGAGCGCGCCCTGGCCTGGCGCGTGGAGTTCGTCGACGCCGGCGAAATCGACGCGATGAACATCCTGCAAGCCACGCTCGCCGGCATGCGCCGCGCGCTGTGCGCGTTGGCGCCGGCCGCGCAGTTCGCGCGCATCGACGGCAACCGCATGCCGCGCGACCTGCCCTGCCCGGCGGAGACGCTGATCGGCGGCGACGGGCTCGACCCGTCGATCATGGCGGCCTCGATCCTGGCCAAGGTCGCGCGCGACCGCAGGATGCGCGAGCTGCACGCGCACTACCCGCAGTACGGCTTCGACAGCCACAAGGGGTATCCGACCCCGGTGCATCTGCGCGCGCTGGCCCTGCATGGCCCCTGTCCGCAGCACCGCCGCAGCTTCGCGCCCGTGCGTGAATGCGGGTGGGCGCCGGACGCGGCCGCCAGCGTCGCCGGATAGGAGCGCCGGGCGGGCGCATCGTGCCGCGGCGACGCCCGCCAGGACCCGCGGCCAAGGCCATCGGCACGGAGGGCGCTTCCGTCCCCTCGCCCGCCCGCGACGCCGGGCGGGGTCGTCATCGCCGCGCCGGGGGCGGGCGCGATGTCAAGCCTTGTTCCCGCCCCCTCCACGCCCTAACCTGCGGGTCGACTCCCGTTCGCCAGACGGCCCATTCCGGGCGGTCTCGTTGATGCCCGCACGTTTCGTCCATCTCCATCTGCGCAGCGAGTATTCGCTGGCCGACTCGACGATCCGCATTCCGGATCTCGTCAAGCGCTGCGTCGCGCTCGGCCAGCCGGCGGTGGCGGTGACCGACCGCAACAACCTGTTCGCGCTGGTGAAGTTCTATCGCGCCGCCGAGGGCGCCGGCGTCAAGCCGATCGCCGGCGCCGACGTGATGGTGGCCGAGGGCGACGAGGCGCCCTCCAGGCTCACCCTGCTGTGCCGCGACCGCGACGGCTACCTGGCGCTCTCGCGCCTGCTCACGCGCGCCTGGATGGAGGGCCAGCGCCATGACGGCGTGGTGCTGCGCCCGCATTGGCTGCAGGAGATCAACCAAGGGTTGTTCGCGCTGGCCGGGCGGCAGGCGCAACCCGGCCAGCTCGCCGAGAGCGGACGCCACGACCTCGCCGAGGGCGCATTGGCCGATCTGCAGCGCGTCTTCGGCGAGCGGCTGCACCTGGAACTCACCCGCGTCGGCCTGGACGGCGAAACCGCCTTCAACGCCTTCGCCCTGCACGCGGCCGCCAAGCTCGGCATCCCGGTGGTGGCCAGCAACGACGTGCGCTTCATCGAGCCGACCGGCTTCGACGCCCACGAGGCGCGCGTATGCATCGCCTCCGGCCGCGTGCTCGACGATTCGCGCCGTCCGCGCGACTACAGCGCGCAGCAATATCTGAAATCGGCCGAGGAGATGGGCGAGATCTTCGCCGACGTCCCCGACGCCATCGACAACGCGGTGGCGCTGGCGCAGCGCTGCAATCTCGAACTGCGCCTGGGCACGTACTACCTGCCCGCCTTCCCGGTGCCCTCCGACCACACGCTCGACTCCTGGATCCGCAGCGAGGCCCGCGACGGCCTGGAAAAACGCCTGCAGAAGCTGCCGCTCGCGCCCGGCTACAGCCGCGCCGACTACGACGCGCGGCTGGAGCGCGAGCTCGACGTGATCGTCAAGATGGGCTTCCCCGGCTACTTCCTGATCGTGGCCGACTTCATCAACTGGGCCAAGGACCACGGCATCCCGGTCGGCCCGGGACGCGGCTCGGGCGCCGGCTCGCTGGTGGCCTGGGCGCTGGGCATCACCGACCTCGACCCGCTGCCCTACGACCTGCTGTTCGAGCGCTTCCTCAATCCCGAACGCGTGTCGATGCCGGACTTCGACATCGACTTCTGCATGGACCGCCGCGACGAGGTGATCGACTACGTCGCCGCCAAGTACGGCCGCGACCGCGTCAGCCAGATCATCACCTACGGCACCATGGCGGCCAAGGCGGTGGTACGCGACGCCGGCCGCGTGCTCGGCTTCCCCTACGGCTTCGTCGACGGCATCGCCAAGCTCATCCCGCTGACGCTGGGCATCTGCCTGGACGACGCGCTCGGCCGCTCCGAGGAGTCCAAGCGCAATCCCGAGCTGGCCAGCAGCGAGCTGATCCAGCGCTACAACGACGAGGACGACGTCCGCGACCTGATCGACCTCGCCCTGCAGCTGGAGGACCTGACCCGCAACGCCGGCAAGCACGCCGGCGGCGTGGTGATCGCGCCCAGCCCGCTGAGCGACTTCTGCCCGCTGTTCGCCGAACACGACGGCGAGGGGCGCGGCCGCAACCCGGTCACGCAGTTCGACAAGGACGACGTGGAAGCGATCGGACTGGTCAAGTTCGACTTCCTCGGCCTGCGCACGCTCACCATCATCGACTGGGCTGTGAAGGCGATCAACGCGCACCGCGAGCGCGCGAACCAGCCGCCGCTGGACATCGCCTCGCTGCCGCTGGACGACGCCAAATCCTACGAGCTGTTCGCGCGCGGCGACACGGTGGCGGTGTTCCAGTTCGAATCGCGCGGCATGCGCGAACTGCTCAAGCGCGCCAAGCCCGACCGCTTCGAGGACCTGATCGCGCTGAACTCGCTGTTCCGCCCGGGCCCGATGGACCTGATCCCGGACTTCATCGAGCGCAAGCACGGCCGCGCCGAGGTGAAGTATCCGCACCCGCTGCTGGAACCGGTGCTCGCGCCGACCTACGGCGTGTTCGTGTACCAGGAACAGGTGATGCAGACCGCGCAGGTGCTGGCCGGCTATTCGCTGGGCGGCGCCGACCTGCTGCGCCGCGCGATGGGCAAGAAGAAGCTCGAGGAGATGGCCAAGGAACGCGCCAAGTTCGAGGCCGGCGCGCTCGAGCACCACAAGATCGAGGCGCGCGTCGCCGGCCCGATCTTCGACCTGATGGAGAAGTTCGCCGGCTACGGCTTCAACAAGTCGCACGCCGCCGCCTACTCGCTGGTCGCCTACCAGACCGCCTGGCTGAAGGTGCACTACCCGGCCGAGTTCATGGCCGCGGTGCTGTCCTCGGACATGGACAGCACCGACAAGGTGGTGATGTTCCTGGAGGAGGCGCGCGCGCTCGGCCTCACCGTGCTGCCGCCCGACGTCAACGCCTCGGCCTACATGTTCGAGGCCATCGACGAGCGCACCATCCGCTACGGCCTGGGCGCGGTGAAGGGCGTGGGCCAGGGCGCCTGCGAGGCGATCGCCAACGAGCGGCTGCGCTCGGGGCAGTACGAGGACCTGCTGGATTTCTGCCGCCGCGTGGAATCCTCGAAATTGAACCGGCGCACGCTGGAGGCGCTGATCAACGCCGGCGCGCTCGATGCCCTGGGCAGGAACCGCGCCTCGCTGCAGCTGCAGTTGCCCGAGGTGCTCAAGGCCACCGACCAGATGGCGCGCGAGCGCGAGGCCGGGCAGAACTCGCTGTTCGGGGGCTTCGCCGAACCGACCTCGGCCACGCGCATCGAGCTGCCCGAATCGCAGGAATGGCCGCTGGCGCAGAAGCTCGCCGGCGAGCGCGAGACGCTCGGCCATTACCTCAGCGGCCACCCGATCGACCCCTATCGCGACGAACTCGCCATGCTGGTCGGCCACGACCTCGGCCAGCTCGACGGCATCTGGGAGCGCGCGCAGCAGGGCGGCCGCCCGCAGGAAGGCCGCAACAGCTGGCGCCAGGAGACCACCACCGTCATCGCCGGCCTGGTGATGGGCATGCGCAAGCGCGGCGACTCGCAGGCCTTCGTGCAGCTGGAGGACGGACGCGGGCGCATCGAGTGCGCGTTCTTCGCCGAGAGCTATTTCGAGTTCGCGCAGCTGCTCACCCGCGACCGCATCCTCATCGTCGAGGGCGGCCTGCGCGAGGACGAGTTCAGCGGCGGCTTCTCGCTGCGCGCGCGCCGCTGCTGGGATTACCGGCAGCTGTGCCCGCAGAGCGCGCAGCAGCTCGCCCTGCGCCTGGACCTGCGCGTGCCCGGCCTGCTCGACCGCGTCGAGCGCGTCCTCGCCCAGCACCGCCCCGGCACGACCTCGCTGCGCTACGACCTGCTGCTGCCCGCCGGCACCGCCGGCACGCTGGTCCTCAACGGCGGCAGCGGCGTGCGCGTCGACGCGGACCTCGCCGGCAGCCTGCGCGCCCAGCCTGGCGTGCGCACGGTACGCGTCTCGATGGGCCACCGCCCTTGGGTGAGCGACCGCGCTTAGCAGACGCCCTCAAGGCGTCTGCTGCGGTCGCGAACGCCCGACCATGGACGGCCGGGCCGGACGATCCGAAGCCGTTCATGTCGCGCCATGGAGGGCAACAAACCTCCTCCCGAACATCACCGATGCCCTATCGGCATGGGTTGCGGTCGCGAACGCCCGGCCATGGATTTAGGGCCGCGCCGTCAGCGCGGCGATAGGCCGGACGATCCGAGGCCGTTCATGTCGCGCCATGGATGGCACCAAACATCCTCCCGAACATCACCGAGGCCCTATCGGCATCGGTTGCGGTCGCGAACGCCCGGCCTGGGATTTAGGGCCGCGCCGTCAGCGCGGCGATAGGCCGGACGATCCGAGGCCGTTCATGTCGCGCCATGGATGGCACCAAACATCCTCCCGAACATCACCGAGGCCCTATCGGCATCGGTTGCGGTCGCGAACGCCCGGCCATGGATTTAGGGCCGCGCCGTCAGCGCGGCGATAGGCCGGACGATCCGAAGCCGTTCATGTCGCGCCATGGATGGCACCAAACATCCTCCCGAACATCACCGATGCCCTATCGGCATCGGTTGCGGTCGCGAACGCCCGGCCTGGGATTTAGGGCCGCGCCGTCAGCGCGGCGATAGGCCGGACGATCCGAAGCCGTTCATGTCGCGCCATGGATGGCGGCGGCAATCTCCCCAAGCATCGCCGATGCCCCATCGGGATCGACCGCAAAGGCTAGCCCCGAACGGCGCAGCTCGCTCGAACGCCCCCGCCGCCATACCCGACCGCATCCTCCCCCTTTACCCGCTCCGCCCTCCCCCCAGTTAGACTGTCGCCTTTCCAGCGGCCCTCCGTCGATGAATCCCAACTACCTCGACTTCGAACAGCCGATCGCCGACCTGGAGGCGAAGATCCAGGACCTGCGCCAGGCCAGCACTGGCCCGGCGGTGAACGTCGACGCCGAGGTGCACGCGCTGCAGGACAAGCTGCGCCTGCGCACCGCGCAGATCTTCCGCGACCTCACGCCCTGGCAGGTGTCCCAGCTCGCCCGCCACCCGGCGCGCCCCTACACCAACGACTACATCCGCGTGATCTGCGACGAGTTCCAGGAACTCGCCGGCGATCGCGCCTATGCCGACGACACCGCCATCGTCGGCGGCCTGGGCCGCATCGACGGCCGCAGCGTGATGATCATCGGCCACGAGAAGGGCCGCGACACCAAGTCCAAGGTCCGCCGCAACTTCGGCATGCCGCGCCCGGAGGGCTACCGCAAGGCGCTGCGCCTGATGAAGATGGCCGAGCGCTTCAAGCTGCCGCTGCTGACCTTCATCGACACGCCCGGCGCCTATCCCGGCATCGGCGCCGAGGAGCGCGGCCAGTCGGAGGCCATCGCCCGCAACCTGCTGGAGATGTCGGAGCTGAAGATCCCGATCATCTGCACCGTGATCGGCGAAGGCGGCTCCGGCGGCGCGCTGGCCATCGGCGTGGGCGACCGCACGCTGATGCTCGAGTACAGCACCTATTCGGTGATCACGCCCGAAGGCTGCGCCTCGATCCTGTGGAAGACCGCCGGCAAGGCCAAGGAAGCCGCCGAGCAGCTCGGCCTGACCGCCAAGCGCCTGCTCGAGCTCGGCCTGATCGACAAGATCGTGCGCGAGCCGATCGGCGGCGCGCACCGCAATCCCAAGCAGATGGCCACGCGCCTGAAGGCGGTGCTGCTCAACGAGCTCGACGCGCTGCAGGACATCCCCGCCGATGCGCTGATCGAGAAGCGCTACCGGCGCCTGCGCGGCTACGGCGCCTACGAAGCCGCCTGAAGCGGTATCGCCGCCTGCGCAGGGAACATCTCCACAAGGAACGTCGATGAGTCCGATCCTCATTCTGTCTGCGCTGCTGCAGATCGGCTGCGCGGTGCACGTCGTGCGCACCGGGCGGCCGATGTACTGGATCTTCATCCTGTTGATCGGCTCGTTCATCGCCGTGGCGATCTACTTCTTCGCCGAGGTCCTGCCGGGGATGCGCCATAGCCCCGGCGCGCGGCGCGCCATCCGCGGCGTCCACGACCGCATCGATCCCGAGCGCGGCAAGCGCCGGGCCACGCGCGCGCTCGACATCGCCGACACCCAGGACAACCGCCGCCGCCTCGCCGAGCAGAGCCTGCTCAGCGGCGACTACCAGCAGGCGGCCGAGCTGTACCGCTCGGCGCTGAAGGGACTCTACAAGACCGATCCGAACCTGCTGCTCGGCCTGGCCCAGGCGCAGTTCGCGCTGGACCAGCCGCAGCAGGCCAGGCAGACGCTGGACGAGCTGATCGCGGCCAATCCCGACTTCCGCTCCGCCGACGGCCACCTGCTGTATGCGCGCGCGGTGGAGGCCACCGGCGATGTGGCCGCCGCCCTGCACGAGTACGAGGCGATCGTCGCCGGCGGCCATCCCGGCGAGGAGGCGCGCGTGCGCTATGCCCTGCTGCTCAAGCGCCAGGGCGAGAGCGCGAAGGCCGATGCGCTGTTCGCCGAGACGCTCAAGCGCGTGAAGCTGTCCCCCGGCTATTACCAGCGCGAACAGCGCGAATGGGTGGAGATCGCCAAGCGCGAATCGCGCTGAGGCAACGCGTCGAATCGGCGCGCCGGGTTCTGGCTATCGCGCCTGTGCCGGCGGTGGAGTGTCCGTGCTGCCCGGCCGTTCGGATGCGGAAACCATTCTGCCCAGTAGCGCCTCGCGCGCGACGGCGCCCCAGAAGCGGCTGTCGTCGCTGCGATCACGATTGTCGCCCATCACGAAGTAGTGGCCCGCGGGCACGTCCCATTCGCCCTCGCCCTGATCGAAGACGCCCTCGCCTTCCTGTTCGAGCACGCTGTGCGAATGTCCGGGCAGGTTTTCGCGCAGCTCGACCGCACCGGACATCTCGGCGTCCCGGCCGCGCCCTTGGTATGGGCCGATCCGCGCATAGGAGACCGGCTTGCCGTTGATGCTGAGCCGATTGTCGCGATAACCGATACGCTCGCCCGGCAGGCCCACCACCCGCTTGATCCAGACCTGATCGGGCTGGTGCGGAGGCGAGAAAACCACGATGTCGCCACGCGCCGGCGCGTGGTCGCTGTAATAGCCTGCACTGCTGAAGAAAAGCGTGCCCGGTTTCAGCGTGGGCAGCATGCTGCTCGAAGGCATGCGATACAGGCCATAGCCGAGGATGCGCTGCCGCGGATCGTAGGAACGCACTCCGAACGGATTGACGGCATACATGCCGACGGCGAACGCCGGGAGCAGCACCATCAGCCCGACCATTCCCCGCACGATCCATTGCCTCGCGCTTGCCATGCCGCCTCCGTCTGTGACGGCGACTGTAGCAAACCGGCAACGGGCCGACGCCGATGCTTACCGGCGCGGAAAACGCGCCGGATCGAGGCTCACCAAGCGCGCAGGTATTGCGGCGGCGCCTGCAACTCGGTCCCGAGCGCCTGTGCCGCGCGGCGCGGGAAATACGGATCGCGCAGCAGCTCCCGCGCCATCACCACCACGTCCGCCCGCCTGCGGCGACGATGCGCTGCGCCTGCCCGGCCTCGGTGATCAGGCCCACCGCGCCGGTGGCGATGCCGGCCTCGCGGCGGATGCGCGCGGCGAACGGCACCTGGTAGCCCGGCGCGAGCGCGATCTCCTGCAGCGGCGAGAGGCCGCCGCTCGAGGTGTCGACCAGATCCACGCCGAGCCCGTGCGCGATGCGGGCCAGCTCCACGCTCTGCTCGAGGCCCCATCCGCCCGCGACCCAGTCGGTGGCGGAGATGCGCAGCCACAGCGGCAGCCGCTCCGGCCAGACCTCGCGTACCGCGGCGATCGTCTCGCGCACCAGGCGCGTGCGGCCGGCGAAATCCCCGCCCCAGCCGTCCTCGCGCCGATTGGACAGCGGCGAGAGGAACTGGTGCAGCAGGTAGCCATGCGCGGCATGGATCTCCACCAGCCGGAAACCGGCCTCCAGCGCACGCAGCGCCGCGGCGCGGAAATCGGCGACGACCTGGGCGATGCCGTCGGCATCGAGCGCCAGGGGCAGCGGATAGCCGGCGTCGAAACGCTGCGCCGAAGGCGCCACGGTCGGCCAGCCGCCCGCCTCCGCCGGCACTTCGCCGCGGCCGCGCCAGGGCGCGTGGGTGCTGGCCTTGCGTCCGGCGTGGGCGAGTTGGATGCCCGCAATCGCGCCTTGCGCGGCGACGAAGCCGGCGATCCGCGCCCAGGCCTCGGCCTGCGTCGCGTTCCACAGCCCGGTGTCCTGCGGCGAGATCCGCCCTTGCGGCGACACGGCGGTCGCCTCGGTCAGCACCACCGCGGCCCCGCCGACGGCGCGGCTGCCCAGGTGCACCAGGTGCCAGTCGTTCGGAACGCCGTCCACGGCCGAGTACTCGCACATCGGCGAGACGACGATGCGGTTCTTAAGCAGCACTTCGCGCTGCAGCAAGGGTTCGAACAGGGCGCTCATGCGGCCTCGGGATGCGGACGGCCGTTCACTATAAGCAGCCGCGCCGGCGCGCCGGGCACCACCGGTGGATCACTGCATCGCGGCGCCGTGGCAACATCGCCGGATGCGCGATGCGACGCCGCTCCCGGATCCGATGCCGATGCCCCCGGAGGCGGAGGCACGCGGCGTGCTGGTGGCCTTCAGCGGCGGCCTGGATTCCACCGTGCTGCTGCACCTGCTCGCGCGCCGGGCCGCGCACGCGCGCGGCCTGCGCGCGATCCACGTCCACCATGGCCTGCATCCCGAGGCCGATGCCTGGGCAGCGCACTGCCGCGCGGCCTGCCAGGCCCTGGGCGTGCCGCTGCACGTGGTGCGCGTGAGCGTCGCCCGCGACGAGGGCCAGGGCATCGAGGCGGCCGCCCGTGCCGCGCGTCGCCGGGCCTTCGCGCAAGCGCTGGGCGAGGGCGAGGTGCTTGCCCTCGCCCACCACCGGGACGACCAGGCCGAGACGTTCCTGCTGCGCGCACTGCGCGCGTCGGGCACCGACGGGCTGGCGGCCATGCGGCCCTGGCGCCGCTTTCCTCCCGGCTGGTTGTGGCGTCCGCTGCTGGACACGCCGCGCGCGGCCCTGCTGGCCTTCGCGCGCGAGCATGCACTGTCCTGGATCGAGGATCCGAGCAACGCCGGCAGCGAATACGACCGCAACTTCCTGCGTCTTCGCGTCCTGCCGCTGCTGCACGAGCGCTGGCCGCAGGCCGGAACGGCATTCGCGCGCGCGGCGCAGCTGGCCGGCGAAGCACGCGAGCTGCTCGAGGAGGAGGATGCGGCGGCGCTGGCCGGCGCGCGCACCGCCGATCCGCAGGCGCTGTCGGTCCCGCGCCTGCGCGCCTTGCCGCGCGCACGCCGCGCGCGCGTGCTGCGCCGCTGGACCGAGGGGCTGGCCCTGCCGCCGCTGCCGGCGCAGGGCGTCGCGCAGATCGAGGCCGCGCTGCTCGGCGACGCCGATGGCGAATTCGCCTGGCACGGCGCCGTGGTGCGGCGCTGGCGCGACCTGCTGCATGCCGAACCGCGGCGCGCGCCCCTGCCCGAAGGCTGGCATGCCCCCTGGGACGGCCGCGCGCCGCTGACGCTGCCCGGAGGCGGCATGCTGCGGCTGGAGGGCGCCGATGCCTTCGAAGCGGAACTGCAAGCCGGCACGCGCCAGGGCGGCGAGCGCATCGTGCTGCCCGGACGCGGCCACTCGCACGCGCTCAAGCACGTGCTGCAGGCGCTCGGCGTACCGCCCTGGGAACGCGGGCGGCTGCCGCTGCTGCGCGATGCCGGCGGCGCCGTGCTCGCCGCCGGCGATCTGGTCTATTCGGCGCCGTTCGAGGCCTGGCTGCGCGCGCGCGGCGCGCGGCTGCGGCACGAGCCGACGGCCGGATAGCCCTGCCGGCAAGCGTGCCGTCGCCAGGCGCGCCGTCACGATCGGACCCCGGGTTTGACGTACACTGCGCCCATGCCGCGCAAGCCCTCCGCAGACCCGTCCCCCGTCGCCGATTTCGAGACCTCGCTCGAAGCCCTCGAGCAGCTGGTCGAGAAGATGGAGCACGGCGAGATGAGCCTGGAGCAGTCGCTGGCCGCCTACGAACGCGGCGTCGGCCTCTACCGCCGCTGCCAGCAGGCGCTGGAACAGGCCGAGCTGCGCGTGCGCCTGCTCAGCGACCCCGAGAATCCCGCCGCCGCCGAAGCCTTCGGTACGCCGCGCGCCGACGACGCCTGAGCGTCCGCTTGGCTCCTTCCGCCATCGAGGCATCGTTGCGGGCCTGGCGCGAACGCGCCGACGCCGCGCTGGCGCGCGCGCTGCCCGCCACCGACCTCGCGCCGCGCCGCCTGCACGAGGCGATGCGCCACGCCGTGCTGCTCGGCGGCAAGCGCATGCGGCCGATGCTGGTCTATGCCGCCGGCACGCTGTTCCGGGACGCCGACGGCGACGAGGCCGCGCGCTTCGACGCGCCGGCCGCCGCGGTGGAACTGATCCATGCCTACTCGCTGGTGCACGACGACCTGCCGGCGATGGACGACGACGCGCTGCGTCGCGGCCAGCCCACCGTGCACGTGGCCTTCGACGAGGCCACCGCGATCCTGGCCGGCGACGCGCTGCAGTCGCTGGCCTTCGCCACCCTCGCCGCGGCCCCGGCCGACGCCCAGGCCCGCGTCGACATGCTGCGCGAACTGGCGCTCGCCGCCGGCGGAATGTGCGACGGCCAGGCCCTGGACATCGACGCCACCGGCGCGGCCAGCGGCACCGCGCTCGCCGACCTGGAGCGCCTGCACGCGATGAAGACCGGTGCGCTGCTGCGCGCCGCGGTGCGCCTGGGCGCGATCGCTGCCGGCGCCGACGCGCCCGCGCGCGCGGCGCTCGACCGCTACGCCGACGCGCTCGGACTGGCCTTCCAGATCCGCGACGATCTGCTCGACGTCGAGGGCGACAGCGCCACGCTCGGCAAGACCGCCGGCAAGGACGCGGCGCAGGACAAGGCCACCTTTCCCGCGCTGCTCGGCGTGGACGCCTCGCGCCGGCGCCTGGAAGCGCTGGCGCAGGCCATGCGCGAGGCATTGCTGCCGTTCGGCGAGCGCGCCGCGGCGCTGGCCGCACTCGGCCGGCGCGCCGTCGAGCGCACCCACTAGGCCTTGCCCGCCTGCGCTCAGCGCAGCAGGCGCAGCGTCAGCGGATAGCGGTACGCCTCGCCGTTCCAGGCCTTGATCGCGGCCAGCGCGCTGCACACCAGCCACATCACCGCGATGCCGGCGGCCAGGGCCACCAGCACGAGCCCCGCCGGAGCGGTGACGATCGCGCCGATGCCCAGCGTGAACACGGTGGCGCCGACCAGCACGACGCCGATCGCGCACGCGGCGCAGGCGTACAGGAACATGCTCAGGTTGAAGTTGACCGCCTCGCGCGCGTGCGCGGCCGCGAAGGCCGAGTCGTTGCGCTTGATCAGGTAGACGACGCCGGCGGCCAGCACGCCCGCCAGTCCCGCCGCCCAGCTCGTCATGAACGCGAGCAGCAGCGCCGCCAGATGCGCCAATGCCGCCCAATGGCGCTCGCTCTCGCCGACCGATCGCGGATTGCCGTACACGGTGTCTTGCATCGCTCGTCTCCGGCCGGAAACGCTCCGGCCCGTTCACGATGATCGGGGCGTTTGCCCGCCGGGCAACCCGCCCGAAGTCACCCAACCGATGGCCTAGCGGGGTTTCGTTCGGATTGCCCGCGCGGCAGACGGGGTCGGGACGCGCGCCGGCCCGCGTCGCGCCGACCGGTTCAGGCCATCAGCCCGTCCAGCGCGCGGACGCCGCGGCTGTCGGGGAAGATCTTCGTTTCCAGCATCGCCTCGGACACGCCCAGGTGGACGCCGAGCACGCCCTTGAACAGCGCCCGCAAGTCGGTGGTCGCACGCAGGTCGCGGCCGTCGTTCAGCTGCGCCGGCGCCAGGCCGGGCCAGTCGCCGAGCATGCGCCCGCCGCGGATGCCGCCGCCGGCCAGCAGCGCCAGGCCGCCGGTGCCGTGGTCGGTGCCGCCGGTGCCGTTGACGGCGAAGGTGCGTCCGAATTCGGTCACCACCACCACCACGGTGCGCGCCCAGGCGTCGCCGAATCCCGCGCGGGCGGCGCGCAGGCCGGCGTCGAGCTCGCCGAACTTGCGCTGCAGCGCGGCCGCCTGCCCGCGGTGCGTGTCCCAGCCGCTGTCCTCGACGAAGCCCACGCGCGGTGAACCGGCGCCGGTCATCAGCTCCGCCGCCGCCGCCATCGCCTGCGGCAACCCGAAGCCGCCGCGCTTGCCCTGCAGCGCGCCGATCTCGGGCGCGTTGACCGCATCGGCATAGACCGCGGCCAGTTGCTCGTCTGCGGCGTACAGCGGCTGCAGCTGCTGCAGCAGCGTGGTCTGCAGTTCCTGCAGCAGCGGCGGCGACCAGGTTTCGGCTCGCCGCGAGCCGCGCAGCGACAGCGGCATCACCGGCGCCACCGCCACGCCCTCGGTTCTGGGCATCGCCTCGACGCAGCGCCCGAGCCAGCCGTCGCGCGCGCCGTCGGGCCGCGCGGTGCCGTTCTCCAGGCAGTCCTGGGCCTCGAAGTGCGAGCGCCGGCGATAGGGCGGTGCGATCGCCAGCACCGGCAGCAGCTGCTTGCGACCGTACAGCTCGTGCGCGAACGCCATGCGCGGATGCAGGGCGAAACTGCCGTCGAGCTTGAGTCCGTCCTGCACGGCGAGCGCGGCGCGCGCGCGCCGGTAGGCGGGATCGGCGTAGGGCGGCAACAGGTGCAGCCCGTCCATGGCGCCGCGCAGCATCACCACCAGCAGCCGCGCGTCCGCGGTCGCGGTCGGCTGCGCGGCCGGCGCGCCGAGGCCCGGCCACAGCGTCAGCAGCGCGCTGCCGCCCACCCCGATGACGAAACGACGACGGGAAAGCGGCATGTCAGGTCCTCCACTGGAAGGCGGGGCTGGCGAACAACAGGGCATAGCCCTCCCTGGGCGAGCCCGCGCGCTGCAGCGCGGCGGCGAGGCCTGCCCCGGCCCCCGCGCCCACCGCGGCCTCGCCGAGCGTCTCGCGCGCCAGCTGCAGCGGCGTGCGCTCGCCGCCGACGCGGTTGGCCAGGGTGGCGGCGATCTGCAGCCGCTTGCGCAGCGCGTCGCCGGCGGCCCAGTCGCCGGTGCCGTCCGGGAAGCCGGCCGGCGAGCGCGGCGTGAACACCGGCTGGCCGAGCTCGCGCAGCAGGTTCGGCAACGAGCCCGGGCGCTGGTCGAGGGTGAAGCCGCCGGCGCGCATCGCCGAGACCACGAAATCGTCCGGCGTCTTGAACTTGCGCGCGGCCGGCGCCCAGGCGGCGTCGGCGTCCACCAGCGCCGCGTACAGCGCGTCCAGCCGGCCACCGCTGTCGAGGTAGGCCTTGGCCATGCCCCGGATCAGCGGCTCGGGCGGCGCGTCGGAAACGAAATGCCGCGCCAGCTTGGCGGCGAGGTGGCGCGCGGTGGCCGGATGCAGCGCCAAGTCGCGCAGCACCGCCCTGCCCTGCGCCTGGCCGTCCTCGGCATAGGTCTTGCCCATGATCCGCCGCGCGCCCGGCTCGTGGGCGTTCTGGCGGAAGACGAAGGCGCTCTGCGCCGCGGCCAGCTGCCGCGGCGCCGGCACGCTCCAGCCGGTGATCGCGCGCGCGAACTCGGTGACGTCGCCCTGACCGTAGCCGCCGTTCACGCCGAGCGTATGCAGCTCCATGATCTCGCGCGCCAGGTTCTCGTTCAGCCCGAGCTTGCGCGCGGCCACGTCCTCGCCGCGCCGCGCGCGCTGCGCCTGCCATTGCACCAGGCGCGAGCCGTCGCCCACGGAGGCGACGTTGTCCAGATAGCGCAGCATCGCCGGGTGCGTCTCCACGGCCAGCAGCATGTCCTCGAAGCGGCCGAGCACGTGCGGGCGGATCGCCTCGCGCTCCATCGGCGCGGCGTACAGGCGCGCGGTCGACTTGTCGATGGAGACGGCGAAGTGGTTCGACCAGAAGCGCACCAGACGTTCGAGGAACGGCTGCGCGGTGGTCGCCGCCATGCGATAGCGCGCGGCGATGTCGGCCAAGCCCAGTTGCGTCAGCTCGCGGCGCTGCGGCGACGGGCCGCCGCGGGCAGGCGCCGCGGATGCCATGGCCGCGCCCGACGGCGCGGGCGGCATGCGGCCTTCGGATGCGTTCCCTTCCGGCATGCCGCGCTCGGGCACGCCGTTCTTCTCCGCCTTGCGCTGCTGCTGGTAGGCGGCCTCGCGCCTGAGCAGGGCCAGGCTGTCCGGCAGGTCGCGGAACGCCGCCGTGTCCGGCTGCATGCGCAGTTGCGCACGCAGCCAGCCCCGCGCATCGCTCGCCGCGGACAGTTCGCCCGGCCTGGCGCCGAGCCCGAATCTGTTGGCGGCCGTGGCCGCCTCGCGTGCCGACATTCGCACCGCTCCGGAAGCAGAGTCGGCATTATCAACGCGCGTGGTGGCGGCAAGTTGACCGCCACCGAACCGAAGGGACGCCGTTCGTTACGGAACGGTTATCCGCAGGGCCTTGTCGCTGTCGTTCGCCTGCCCGAGGCGAACGCGCCTGGTCACTTGATCAGTCGCAGCGCGAACGGATAGCGGTAGGCGATGCCCTCGTTGGCCTTCAGGCCGCCGATGATGCTGAAGATCAGGCAGCACACCCAGGCGACGAGATTGATCAGCGCGCCGATCAGGATCACCGACAGGATGATGCCGATCACGTAGACGATCAGCAGCGTGATCTGGAAGTTGAGGGCTTCCTTGGACTGGTCGTTGAGGAAGCTCTTCTCCGGCTTGTCCTTGTTGACCAGCCAGACGATCAACGGGACGATGAAACCGAGCAGGATGCCCGACAGGTGTACCAGCAGCGCGACGGTCCTGTCCTCCTGCGGCGCGGCGCCATCGGGCGCCGGCGGAGGGGTAATCGCTTCGTTGAAATCGCTCATCATGAACTCCCCGGAATGACGGGCACGGGGCATCCGCGCCCGAAAGCGAAAGAGTACATGGAAAGGCCGCCGATTGCGCGGCCGCGCGCTCAGTCCTCGCCGGCCACCGTCATCCGGCCGACCAGGATCGAACCGGTGCGCAGGTGCGAACGGGGGTCGACGTCGCTGCCCACCGCCTCGATGTCGCGGAACATCGCCTTCAGGTTGCCGGCGATGGTGACGCCGTCCACCGGATAGGCGATCTCGCCGTTCTCCACCCAGAAGCCGGCCGCGCCGCGCGAGTAGTCGCCGGTGATGCCGTTCACGCCCTGCCCCATCAGTTCGGTGACCAGCAGGCCGCGCTCCATACCGCGCAGTAGGGCGTCGAGATCCGCGCCCGCCGCCGCGCCGCCGGCGCCGATCTCGAGGTTGTACACGCCGCCCGCGTTCGCGGTGGTCCGCAGGCCGAGCTTGCGCGCCGAATAGCTGCCGAGCACGTAGCGCTGCAGCACGCCGTCCTCCACCAGCGCCGACTCGCGGGTGGCCACGCCCTCGCCGTCGAAAGCCGCCGAGCGCAGCCCGCGCGCCATCCACGGGCGCTCGATCGCGGAGAACCAGGCCGGGAACAGCTGCTGCCCGGCGCTGTCGACCAGGAAGCTGGCGCGCCGGTACAGCGCGCCGCCGGACACCGCGCCGATCAGGTGCCCGATCAGCGAGCGCGCCGTTTCGGCGGCGAACAGCACCGGGTACTGGCCGGTGGCGATCTGCCGCGGCGCCAGCCGCGCCAGGGTGCGCTGCGCCGCGCGGCGCCCGATCGCCGCCGGCGTTTCCAGGTCGGACTCGGCCAGCGCCGAGCTGTACCAGCCGTCGCGCTGCATCTGCTCGCCACGGCCGGCGATCAGCGCGCAGGAAATGCTGTGATGGGTATCGCGTTCGCGGCCCAGGAAGCCATGCGAGTTGGCATAGACGACCAGCGATTCGCTGGTGCCGACCGAGGCGCCGTCGGAGTTGCCGATGCGCGCGTCGACCTCGCGGCCGGCGGCCTCGCAGGCGAGCGCGATGTCGATGGCGCGGTCGGCCTCCAGCGCCCAGGGATGCCAGGTGTCGAACTCGCGCAGCGCCGTGGCCATCAGCGCCGGATCGGCGAGGCCGGCGGCGGGATCGTCCTCGGTGAACTCCGCGATCGCGCAGGCCTGGTCGACGGTGGCCTCCAGGCTGTCCTCGCGCAGGTCCGCGGTGCTGGCGCTGCCCTTGCGCTGCCCGAAATACACGGTGACGCCGATGCTGCGGTCGCGGGTGGACTCCACCGTCTCCACCGCGCCCATGCGCACGTTGACGCTGAGCCCGCGATCCTCCGAGCACGAGACCTCGGCCTGGGTGGCGCCGCGGGCGCGGGCGCGCGCCAGCAGCCGCTGCGACAGCCCGGCCAGCACGTCCAGGCGCGCCTGGCTGTCGTCGCGGAGGTTCGTGGCGGGAGAGTCGATGATCGCGTTCAATGCACTATCCTAGAGGCTGTTTTGATCGTGCCGCCCGCGCGCAATCGCGCGGCGCGGCCCAGGTTCTGGAGTCTGACGATGCGTGGGCGCGACGAGGCCACCGGCGATTTCCTCTCACCCAGCCGCAGCCAGCAACGGCGCGAGGCGCTGGACGTGCTGGCGCTGGCGCAGCAGCTGGCCGGGCTGGACGCCGGCCAGCTGGCCAGGCTGCCGATTCCCGACCATCTGCACCCGCATATCGCCGAGGCCCGGCGCATCACCTCGCACATCGCGCGCAAGCGCCAGCTGGCCTACCTGGCCAAGCAGATGCGGCGCGAGGAGGACGAGACGCTGGACGCCATCCGCGACGCGCTCGATGCCGGCGGCGAAGCGGCGCGGCGCGAGGCGGCGCTGCTGCATCGCGCCGAGCGCTGGCGCGAACGGCTGCTGGCCGAAGGCGACGCCGCGCTGGGCGAGCTGCTCGCCGAGCACCCCGCCGCGGACCGCCAGCGGCTGCGCACCCTGGCCCGCAATGCCGGGGAGGAGCGGGCGAAGCAGAAGCCGCCGCACAGCTACCGCGAGCTGTTTCGCGAATTGCGCGAACTGCTGGCGAGCGAGCACGCCGGCGAGCAGCGCGCCGACGGCGAACCCCCCGCCGAAGCGCACGACCCGCAGGACTGAGTTTCCGTCGCAGGCGCGATCGCTCACGCCTTCGTCCCGCCCACCGTGAGCTGATCGATCAGCAGCGACGGCTGGCCCACGCCCACCGGCACGCTCTGCCCGTCCTTGCCGCACACGCCCACGCCCTCGTCCAGCGCCAGATCGTGGCCGATCATCTTCACGCGCTGCATGGTCTCCGGGCCGTTGCCGATCAGCGTGGCGCCCTTCACCGGCGCGGTGATCCTGCCGTCCTCGATCAGGTAGGCCTCGGTGGCCGAGAACACGTACTTGCCGCTGGTGATGTCGACCTGGCCGCCGCCGAAGTTCACCGCGTACAGGCCGCGCTTGACCGAGCGGATCATCTCCTGCGGATCGTCCTGCCCGGCCAGCATGTAGGTGTTGGTCATGCGCGGCATCACCAGGTGCGCGAACGACTCGCGGCGGCCGTTGCCGGTCGGCTCGGCGCCCATCAGGCGCGCGTTGAGCGTGTCCTGCATGTAGCCGGTGAGCACGCCGTCCTCGATGAGCGTGGTGCACTGCGTCGGCGTGCCCTCGTCGTCGATGTTGAGCGAGCCGCGGCGGTTGGCCAGCGTGCCGTCGTCGACGATGGTCACGCCCTTGGCGGCCACGCGCTGCCCCATGCGCCCGGCATAGGTCGAGGTGCCCTTGCGGTTGAAATCGCCTTCCAGGCCGTGGCCCACCGCCTCGTGCAGCAGCACGCCGGGCCAGCCGGAACCGAGCACCACCGGCATCACGCCGGCGGGCGCGTCGATCGCCTCCAGGTTCACCAGCGCCTGGCGCAGCGCCTCGCGCGCGAACTTTTCCGGCTTGCCGTCGCCGAGCAGCTCCTCGTAGGAATAACGCCCGCCGTAGCCGGCGAAGCCGGCCTCGCGGCGGCCGTCCTGTTCCACGATCACCTGCACGTTCAGGCGCACCAGCGGCCGCACGTCGCCGGCGAGCACGCCGTCACTGCGCGCCACCAGCACGGTATCGACCGCGCCCGACAGGTTGACCATCACCTGCTGCACGCGCGGGTCGGCGGCGCGCAGCAGCTTGTCCACGCGCCGCAAGGCTTCGACCTTGGCCGCATTGCCGAGGGCGTCGATGGGATCGTGGGCCGGATACAGGGCGCGGCCGGTCCCGGCCGTCAGTGCCCGCGCGCCCTGCGCCTGCCCCGTGCGCGCGATCGCGCGCGCCGACTGCGCCGCCGCCAGCAGCGCCGGACCGTTGATGTCGTCGGAATAGGCGAATCCGGTCTTCTCGCCGGAGATCGCGCGCACGCCCACGCCCTGCTCGATGGAATGGGCGCCGTCCTTGACGATGCCGTCCTCCACCGCCCAGCTCTCGCGGCGCGCGTGCTGGAAATACAGGTCGCCGAAATCGATGCCGGGGCCGAGCAGCGCGCCGAAGGCGCGTTCCAGACCGGCGGGATCGAGCCCGGCCGGCGAGAGCAGGCGCGTTTGCGCGAGAACCAGCGGATTGTCTTGATTAAGCATAGACCGGAATTGGGGACGCGCCGCGCGGATCGCAAGCGATGCCGGGAGTGTAGCGCGGGCCGCGCGGCGGGCCGCGGCTAGCGCTTGTCGGCGGCCGGCA
The DNA here is from genome assembly GCF_022662575.1 of Luteimonas aquatica. Taxonomy (GTDB): domain Bacteria; phylum Pseudomonadota; class Gammaproteobacteria; order Xanthomonadales; family Xanthomonadaceae; genus Luteimonas; species Luteimonas aquatica. The sequence goes on from NZ_JALBFU010000006.1 coordinate 117,993, forward strand.
CGGATTTGCTGGCGACTTCCACCTTGGGATCCTTCCAGGGGCCGGTGACGCGATAGGTCTTGGCGCTGGCCGCGCCCAGCGGCTTGCCGAGCACCGCATTGGCCGCCGCGCCGACCGCCGCGCCCACCGGCCCGCCGACGATCGCGCCGGCCACGGTGAGCAGGTTGCCGGACTTGGGCAGCACCTCGATGGACTGGTCGAAGGTCTGCGCGCGCAAGTCGGCGGCGCCGCGGATATTGATGTCGGCGGCCGGCCCCTCGATCCGCATGTCGTCGCTGCGCGCCTGCCCGGCGCCGAAGCGGACGTTGCCGCCGATGCGGTTGAAGGCGAAGCCCTTGGAGAAGAAATCGCGGAAGTCGAGCATCAGCCGGCGCGGCAGTTGCGCGACGCTGAGCAGGCCCAGCACGCGTCCCGCTCCCGGTTCCACCTGCACCAGCTGGCCGTCCTTGATCGCCAGCGACAGGCCGCCCTCCAGCGCTCCCACCTTGAAGCCGCCCGGCGCGCCCGGCCAGGCGGCGTCCAGATGCGCCTCGCCATGCCCGCCGGCGAGCCGGCCGCCGAAGCCGAAACCGGCCAGCAGCGCGCCGAAGTCGCCGCTTTTCACGTCGACCTTCAGGCGCGTGCGCGCCGCGGCGCCGCGCCCGAGCCAGTCGCCGCTGGCGTCCACCTGCTGCTTCGGCGCGCGCGTCTGCAATTGCTCGATGCGCAGGCCGGTGGCTACCGGACGCGTGCGCAACACGGCCTGCCCCAGATGCGCCTCGCCGAAACGCAGATCCTCGACGCTGAGCTGCAGCGGCGGAATGTTCGCCGGATTGACCGCGCCGGGTTCTTCCGCCGGCGTCGATGCCGTGCCGGCCGACGCGCCGCCGGCGGCCGCCGTGCCCGCCGGGGCCGCGCCCTGCGGCTTGGCGTCGGGCTTGGCCGAGACCCAGTACAGACGATCGAACTTGCCCACGATCGCCGCGCCGTCCGCGCGCGGCAGGGTCACCGTGCCGGCCAGTGTCGCGCTGTCCACCCGCACGGCGGTGCCGCTGGGCGCCGGCACCGCGCTGAGGCTGGCATTGGCGAACGTGCCGCCGAGCAGGTTGAGGCGATCGGCATCTATGTCCACGCGCTGCAGCGCCAGGCCTCCGCCCTCGCCGGCCATCGTCAGCGCCGCCCAGTCGACGGCATCCAGCGTCGGCGTGCGCCCGGTGGCGACCAGGCCCGAGGCGGGTGCCGCCTCGGCCACCTGTCCGCTGCCCAGCACGATGCGGATGCCGGTGCGGCCGTGGGGGGGGGGGGCGGCCCCCCCCCCGCGCCG
>NZ_JALBFU010000006.1:119415-129770 GCF_022662575.1 Luteimonas aquatica
GCGCGCGCGCAGCGCCAGGCGCTGCCCGAAAGCGACGGTGACGTCGCCCTCGCCCAGCGGCAATGGCGTCTCCACGCGCGTGGGCAGCGCCACCGAGGCCGGCTTGTTCAACGGCGCCGGCAGGGCCAGGCGCGTGCCGACCAGGTCCGAGCGCAATTGCAGCAGCGTCGGCGGCGAGACCGCGGCGGCGGAAGCCGGCGGCTTCGGCACCGAGACCGCCACCGTCCACGTCGAGCGTCCGTCCACGTGCGGCTTCAGCCAGGCCATGTCGGAGACGCGATCGAGCAGCGTATCGGCCTCGGCGACGGTGTTGAGTTCGGCCTCGAAGGCCTGCGCGTCGCTGCGCACGTGGCCCGGCCCGGTGCGCAGCGACAGCGTGCCCGGCGCGCCCTCGTACAGCGCGCGCAATCCCTGCGCGTCGAAGCCCTTGTCGTCGTATTTCGCGGTGCCGCGCACGTCGGCGAAATCCAGCTTCCAGCGCTTCTCGCCGAGGCGCGCGCCGTTCACCTCCACCGTGCCCGCGATCCTCGGCACGTAGGGATCGGGCACGTTGTGGTGCAGCGGCAGGTCGAGCGTGAAGCGCGAGGCCATCGGGCCGGCGGCGCTCAGGTTGTCGAGCGTGTCGCCGATACGCTTGTGCAGCGGGCTCTGCCGCAGCAGCGACAAGGCCGCGCCCGCATCGCCGGCGATGTCGGCGCGCACGGTCAGTTCGGCCTCGTTGAAGCGCGCAATGCCCGCTTCGAGCCGCGGCACCGGCAGGCCGGCGATCGCGGCCTTGCCGTTGAGCGTGAAGCCGTCGGCGACGAAGCTGATGTCGCCGTCGAGATGATCGACCGCCGGCCACTCCGGCTGGAACTTCACCGTCGCGCCGGACAGGTGCGCGTCGGCCTGGAACAGGCCCTTCGCCGCCTGCCCCGGCTCGGGGTGGAACGGCCAGTCGTCGAGGTCGCCGGAGACCACCGCGCGCCCGTCGCGGACGCGACCGTCGACCAGGCCGTTGTCGAGCCAGCGCACGGTATTGGGCGACATGCGATGGCGCACCCAGAAACGCTTGGCCACGGGCACGGCGACATCGTCGAGCTTGGCGGCCAGGTCGATGTACGGTCGCGTGCCGTCGCCCTGGAACCACATCCCGCCGCGCACGTCGGCGCCGTAGCCGACGCCGTCGATGCGCAGCCCGGCGGTTTCCACTTTCCAGCCCTGGCCCTCGCGCCAGCCGGCGAAGTTGCCCTGCAGGCGCACGTCGTGCGGCGCACCGAAGCCGGGCGGCCAGTCGAAGCGCAGCGTCGCGGCCGGGTCGAACGCCAGGCTGAAGCCGTCCCCGTCCGCGTCCACGGTGCCGGAGAAGCCGCTGATGCCGGGCGTGGTGCCGCGCGGCGCGAAGCGCAGGTTCTCGATGCGGCCGCGCGCGCGCATCGCGCCGTCGCGGCCGGCCAATACGATGTCGCGCAATCCCGCGTCCGGCTTGCTGTCGAGCAGCCAGCCGCGCAAGCCGGGATCGAGACGGTCGCTGAGCGCGGCCAGCGCGAACAGCGGACCGGCATCGATGCGATCGGCCAGCAGCGCGTAGCGCCTGCCGCCGGCGGCGACCAGACCGTCGAGCGTCTGCGGATCGCGCTGGCTGCCCAGCCGCAGGCGCGCGGCGTCGAAGCGCCAGCCCTCGGCCTGCATGCGCATGCGCCCATCCACTTCCAATCGCTCGAAGGCGACCGTCGGTGCCGTCCCGCGTCCGGCCACCGGCGCGCCCTGCAGCTTCAGGTCGCGCAGCCGCGACTGCACGACGACGCCGGTGACGCGGTGCTTGCGCAGTTCGGTCCACGCCTCGATGCGGCCGCTGCCGCCGGTCACCGACACGCCCGCCAGGTGCAGCAACGAGCTCCATGCCGACAGGTCGGCGTCCTCGGCGACCACGTAGCCGCGGCCGTCGCCGCTGCGCCGGTTGAAATCCGAACGCGCCTCGATCGCCGGCGCATCGGCGTGCATGCGGGCGCGCGCGCCGATGCGCACGCGCTCGCCGTCCACGCGCAGCCGCAGGTCGATCTGCGGCACCTGGGTCCGGATGCCGAGGCCGGGCGCGTCGATGCGCAGCTTGCCGCCGATCACCTGCAGCTCGCCCAGGCCTTCCAGCGGCGCGAACGGGTCCTGCGTCGACTGGCGCTCCCCGGGCAGGCCGCGCACCTGCCAGCGGCCGGCGTCGTCGCGCTGCAGGGTCAGGTCGAGCCCGCGCAGGCGCAGCTCGGTGAAGGAACGGCCCGGCAGCAGGCCGGCGTACTGCGACACCAGGATCTCCGCGCTGCCGATCTGCAGCGTCTCGGTGCCCTCGCCGATGCGCAGGCCGTCGAGCTGCAGCAGCGGGCCGCGCCGCGTCCACTGCGTCTTGAGCCGGTCGAAACGCACCGGGCGATGCACCACCTCGCCCAGCCACGCCGCCACCTTGTCCGGATGCCGCTCGGCCAACGGCAGCAGCTGGCTCACCGCGCCGGCGGTCAACGCCATCAGCACCAGCACGATCGCCACCGCATACCACGTCCAGCGACGGAGATGACGGAGGTTGCGCCGCAGCCGGGACATCAGCGCAGGGGCCCGCTTCGGCGCGCGCCGAGGCGGCGTCGCCCGGAGCAGCCTCGCTCAGAGCAGCACGACATCGAACTGCTCCTGCAGATACTGCTCGTCGGCCTGGAAGCGGATCGACTTGCCGAGGAACTCCTCCAGCTCCGCCACCGCCGCCGACTCCTCCTCGGTGATGCGCGCCACCACTTTCGGCGAGGCGATCACCAGCAGCCGCGCCGCCTCGAACTGGCGCACGGCGCGGACGATCTCGCGGAAGATCTCGTAGGTCACGGTCTCGGAGGTCTTGAGCATGCCGCGGCCGCCGCACTCGTGGCAGGGCTCGCTCAGCTGGCGCTGCAGGCTCTCCACCGTGCGCTTGCGCGTCATCTCCACCAGGCCCAGCGGCGAGAAGTCGTACACCGTGGTCTTGGCGTGGTCCTTGGCCAGCGATTTCTCCAGCGTGCGCAGCACCTGGCGCCGGTGTTCGGCATCGCTCATGTCGATGAAGTCGATGATGATGATGCCGCCCAGATTGCGCAGCCGCAGCTGCCGCGCCACCGCCTGCGCCGCCTCCAGATTGGTGCGGTAGACGGTCTCCTCCAGGTTGCGCTGGCCGAGGAAGGAGCCGGTGTTGACGTCGACCGTGGTCATCGCCTCGGTCTGGTCGATGACCAGGTAGCCGCCGGACTTGAGCGGCACTTCCTTCTCCAGCGCGTGCTGGATCTCGTCCTCGACCCCGTACAGGTCGAAGATCGGCCGCGCGCCGCTGTAGTGCTCGATCTTCTCGGCCAGCCCGGGCATGTACTGCGCGGCGAACACGCGCAGCCGGTCGCAGGTCTCGCGCGAATCCACCTTCACCTTTTCCACGTCGCGCCGCATCAGGTCGCGGACCGCGCGCATCGGCAGGGTCAGGTCCTCGTACACGCAGCTGCCCACGCGCGCCTCGCGCACGCGCTGCTCGATCAGCGCCCAGGCGCGGCCGAGATAGGCGATGTCCTCCGACAGCGCCTCCAGCGCCTGGCCCTCGGCGTTGGTGCGCACGATGTAGCCGTGGTGGGCGCCGTTGACCGCCAGCCCCCCGACCAGCGACTTCAGCCGCAGCCGCTCCTCCTCGTCCTCGATGCGCGCCGAGACCCCCACCACTTTCGATTGCGGCAGCAGCACCAGGTAGCGCGAGGGAATGCTGATCTGCGTGGTCAGGCGCGCGCCCTTGCTGCCGATCGGGTCCTTGACCACCTGGACCACGATCTCCTGTCCCTCGCGCAGCAGCTCGCCGATCGGCGGCACCGGCGTCGGCGGCGGCCGCGACGCCTCGTCGGCGCCGATCGCCTCGCCCTTGGGCGCGTCCTCGCGCAGCTCGGCCGCCGGCAGCGAGCGCATCACGTCGTTCGCGTGCAGGAAGGCGGCCCGTTCCAGGCCGATCTCCACGAAGGCCGCCTGCATGCCGGGCATCACCCGCTGCACCTTGCCCTTGTAGATGTTGCCGACCACTCCGCGGCTCCAGCCGCGCTCGATGTGCAGCTCCTGCAGCATGCCGTTCTCGACCACGGCGACGCGGGTCTCGCGCGGGGTGACGTTGACCAGGATCTCCTCGGTCATCGCGCGACCGGCTCCATGCGCGGCGCGGATGCCTCCGGCCAGCAGCCGAAGTCCTTCAGTAGCCGCGAGGTCTCGTGCAGCGGCAGCCCCATCACGCCCGAGTAGCTGCCCGACAGGCGGCGCACGAAGGCCTCCGCCCGCCCCTGGATCGCGTACGCCCCGGCCTTGCCCTGGGGCTCGCCGCCGGCGACGTAGGCCAGGATCTCGGCCTCGTCCAGCTCGGCGAAGCTGACCTCGGTGACGCTGACCGCCTCGGCCGTCCGCCCGCCCGAGGCCAGGGTCACCACCGAGATCACCTCGTGGGTGCGGCCCGAGAGCCGGCGCAGCATCGCCGCCGCGTCGTCGCCGTCGCGGGGCTTGCCGAACACGTCCTGGTCCAGCACCACCTCGGTGTCGGCCGCCAGCACCGTGGCCCCGTCACCTGCCCGCAGCAGGCCGGCCGCGGCCTTGTCCCGCGCGACCCGCCGCACGTAGTCCAGCGGCGACTCCCCGGCCTCGCGGCGTTCGGGGACCTCGATGTCGAGCACGTCGAAGGCCAGCCCCAGGCGGGTCAGCAGTTCGCGGCGGCGGGGGGATTGCGATGCGAGATACAGCATCGGACAAGGATACCCTGCAGCCCCGCCCCGCCGGCTTGGCGGATCATTTAACCCCGTTCCGGCTCACGACCCGTTCACTGGACACTGTCGACCCTACCCCTCGTCATGAAAGGAGACGCCCCATGCCAAGCAAACCGCTTCGTACCCTGCTGCTCGCCAGCGCCCTTGCCCTGAGTATGACCACGATGACCACCGCCTGCGCCCAGAACGCCGCCCCCGCCTACGCCGCGACCAGCGACGGCACCCTGCTCTCGGTCTCCGCCCAGGCCGAGGCCAAGCGCACCCCGGACGTGGCCAACCTCTCCACCGGCGTGGTCACCCGCGCCGCCGACGCCAACGCCGCCCTGCGCGCCAACGCCGAGCAGATGACCAAGGTCATGGCCACCATCAAGGCCGCCGGCATCGCCGAGAAGGACATCCAGACCAGCGGCATCAACGTCAACCCCAACTACAAGTACAACGAGAACCAGCCGCCGCAGATCACCGGCTACGAGGCTAGCAATACCGTCAGCATCAAGGTCCGCGACATCAGCAAGCTCGGCAAGGTGCTCGACGCCCTGGTCTCCAGCGGCGCCAACCAGGTCAACGGCCCCAGCTTCGAGATCGACGAACCCGAGGCCGTCTACGACGAGGCCCGCCGCGCCGCCCTGGACAAGGCCCGCAAGCGCGCCGACATGTACGCCAAGTCGCTGGGCATGCAGGTCAAGCGCATCGTCAGCGTCAGCGAGGGCGGCGGCTTCCGCCCGCCGGTGCCGATGATGATGGGCATGCGCTCCGCCAAGGCCGAAGCCTACGACGCCTCCTCGCCGGTCTCGCCGGGCGAAACCAGCCTGAGCGCGAACCTGGACGTGGTGTTCGAGCTGGGGCGCTGAGCCCGGCCCGGCGACGACGCCCAAGGGCGCGCGTCGCCGGCAGCCGCCGTCCCCGCGAACGACTGCGTCGCGGGGACGCCAAATGAAAAGGGCCTCCTGCTTGCGCAGGAGGCCCTTTCGTTTACCGCGATGGAACGATCGATTACTTGAACGTGTACTTCGCGCCGATGGTGAAGTAGCGGCCGATCGCACCGCTGACGTCCATCGGGTTGTAGTGCAGCGCACCGTAGGTGGTCAGATCCAGCGGGGCGACGCGGTCGGTCACGTTCTGCACCGAGCCGAACACTTCCCACGCATCCGTCGCCTTCCAGTTGGCCGACAGGTCGATGGAGTAGAACGACGGGATTTCGCAACCGCCCGGGGCGTCGTGCGGATTTTCCTCGGTAGCGTCTGCATACGAGGTCACGCAAGTGTACTGCTTCCTACCCGCATCCCACGTAGAACCGTTCAGCGGCTCCGTGTTGTCGAACTTGCCGCGATAGTTCACCACACCGCTCACGCTCCAATCCGAATAATCCCAGGTCAGGCCGAGGTTGATGCGGTTCTTCGGCGTGCCGATGCAGTTGGTCACGTTGCAGTTGTCATGCGTGCCGGCAAAGTTCGTGGTCACGCCGCCGTCGGTCCGCTCCCAGCGGATGAGGTGGCTCCACTGCATGTCCAGACGCAGCCTGCCGTAATCGCCCAGATCGAAACGCTGATTGAAGTCCAGGTCGACGCCACGGACCTTCGACGAGGTCGCATTGATGTACGGCGTGAAGATCGCCAGCAGCGAACCCGTACCCTGGATTCCGTTGATCAGGTCATCGCCGCGCAGGAACAGACCTTGTTCGATTGCCTGGTCGGAGCTGAGCTGGGTGATCTCATTGGTACGCTTGATCTGCCATCCGTCGACCGCAATGGACATGCTTTCGATCGGCTGCAGCACGAAACCAACGCTATAGCTCTTCGACTCTTCAGGCTTCAGGTTCGGGTTGGGCTGATTGGCGAAGGCGACCGTCGGGTTGCACTGCACATCGGTCGGCCAGCCCGGAGGGGTCGGCGAGGGGCAACGCACGTTGTCCTGCACGGTGGCGAAGCCTACCGACGAACCATCCGTTTCGGCCAGGTTCGGCGCACGGAAGCCTTCGGCATAAGAAGCGCGCAAAGCGATCCAATCGGCCGGCTTCCACTTCACGCCAAACTTCGGCGTGAAGGAATTCTCGCCGCCCTTGTAGCTGTCGAAACGACCGGCCGCGCTGAGTTCCAGCGATTCCAGCACCGGCGCATTCAACTCGACATAAGCCGCGGACACTGTCTGGCTGCCGCTGAAAGCGGAATAGCCCAGGCCGATGATGTCACCCACGTCGGTGTAGGTCGTCGGATTCAAGGTCGCGGTCGAACGACGCCACTCGGCGCCGATGGCCAGCCCCAGTGCGCCGCCCTTCAGATCCATCAGCGAACGCGAGATCTTCGCATCGACCAGGTCCAGGCCGGTGTCGGCGGTGGAACGGATCGTCGGCGAAACCGCATTGAGCACGGACTGCGGGGTCTGTCCGGCATTGGCGCCCAGGCGCAGCCAGCCGCCGTAGGCGTTGTTGCCGTTGGTCAGCACCTCATCCAGGACGCTCTTGCGAATGTAGCCGTTGAGCACGTTGTCCAGCGAGGTCTGCGAATGCAGGTAGCCGACGTCGTAATCCCACGCGCCGACCGTGCCCTTCACACCGACGAGCGCGCGCACGAAGTCGTTCTCGAGCTCGCCGCGGCGCGTACCCACGTTCGGGAACATGGAGTAGCGGAACGGCCCCTCGATGCCGAGGTTGTTGTCGGGGTGAGCGGCGCTGATGATCGTGGCATTGGCGCCATCGTTACTGTTGACCACGCCGCCCGGGAAGCCGGAGATACCCGCGACGCCGGAAGGCGTGCCAGAGAAGGCGCTCTTCTTCTTCGAGTAGCCGAACTCGGTGTACAGCTCGGCCGAGTCGGACAGCGCGAAGGTGCCGCGCGCGAAGAGATTGATGTAGCTCTCTTCGGGCACCAGATCGGCGAACTGGTTCGGATCCCAGAGGCAGCCGCCGCCCGAGCCCGTCTGGTCCGCAATGTTGGACAGCGCGGCGCAATCACCGGGATTGCCGAGGGACTGGAACCTGTTGCCCGGGCCACCACGCACGGCGCCGACGGGCGACGAGCCCGCGGTGCTGCCCGAACCATTGATCCGGCCGCCTAGGTTGCTGTCGATCAGCGCGTATCCCCAACGACGCGAGTCGCCGCTGCCGATCCACTTGCGATCGCGACGATCCTTGATGCTGATCCTGTCGGTCTTGGCACCTTCGACGCTGAAGAAGAAGTTGTAGCCATCGGTACCGAGATCGCCGGTACCCCAGGCGATCGAGCCCTTGCGCTCTTCGCCGTCGCCTTCACCGGAAATGCCGTAGGATCCCTTGATCACCGCACCGGTGAAATCGCGGCGCAGGATCACATTGACTACGCCGGCGATGGCGTCGGAGCCGTAGATCGCCGAGGCGCCGTCCTTCAGGACTTCGACGCGCTCGACCATTTCCAGCGGGATGGTGCTCAGGTCGGTGAAGGTCTTGGAACCGTCGTCGGCCAGACCGAACGGCGCCATGCGGCGGCCGTTGAGCAGCACCAGCGTCGAGCCGGCGCCCAGGCCGCGCAGCGACACGCCGGTACCGCCGGCGGCGAAGCCGCTGCCGAAGCTCTTGGGAATCGTGCCGGCGCCGTCGACCGTCAGGGTCTGCAGGTAGTCGGCCAGCGTGGTCTTGCCGGTGCGNCACGCCGGTACCGCCGGCGGCGAAGCCGCTGCCGAAGCTCTTGGGAATCGTGCCGGCGCCGTCGACCGTCAGGGTCTGCAGGTAGTCGGCCAGCGTGGTCTTGCCGGTGCGGTCGATCTCCTGACGCGAGATCACCTGCACGGGCGAGGAGGTTTCGGTATCGGTACGGGGGATGTTGGAGCCCGTCACCTGGATGCGGTCGAGCGTCTTGGTCTCGTCGCCCGAGGCATCCTGCGCCAGGGCGGTGCCGGCCGTCGCGAACGCCGCCGAACCGACGGCGAGCGCCAACGCGATCGCGTCACGCAGCTTGTGGGGTTTGGTACTCATCATTGGGGTTCTTCTCTCTCTAAGCCTTCCGAAGAAGAGGAAATGTGACAACCGTCACCAAAGCCTGAGCCCTGAGCGCGGAAGCCAGCTCTCATAAACATCAATTTTTTCAATGGTTTACAACATCCACGCAGGATCCTTTCCGGCGTGAACGGCCGATTCTAGGTTGGTTCCATCTGAAATTAAAGTGCCGTTAAGAGGCTCTTGCCCCTTACAGCTTGTGAGTCGATCACGATCTGAACTGCATCGTCTGACGACTGCAAGCCTCCAGTTTGTTCAGCTATCGGCACTAAAGATGAAGTTGGCTTCATCGACATTGCTTAGTATCAAAAAAACAGCGCAACCCCAACTATTTTCATCGCTATATTCTTATTATTCATCAGCCTTGCAATAGGCCCCATCTGATTTATATTTTGCCCAAACAATTCCAACGTAATAATAAGTACTTACCTCTCCTTCTGAAACAAGATCTAGAGTCAAACTCATTGTTCCTTTACAGAACTTCACCACATCTTCGTTACCAGATATTCCTCTACTTCCTGACAACACCCACCCCTTCTGTTGCAACATATTCGTATAATTTTTCGCAATCATACTCCGCTCTTCTGAAGCACGGAAATGCTGTGTTGCACCAGTGGCAATTCCTCTATCAAAAATCTTCACACCGCCCACAGGAACATGGCCTTTCAATGCGCCTATTGAGTGCAGTTCATTCTTAAGCAACATGGGAGGGATCCTTCTTGAGTCATGGCCAGATACTAAGAACACGAACCCCTCCCTCCCAACAAGGAGCACAACTACAACAATAAAAATACTGAAAATAAGCAATATTTTTTTCTTTCCCAACATCATGATATTAATCACTATTTGCAGAATATATAGGCTTCATGTACTCGACAGCTTGCAAGGAAAACCCACCTCCTCCATACCCCACCTCAATTGCCGAGCCGCTGGCGTTATAAACATAAGATCCGCCAAGGCCAAAGTACCCCCCCACCCCTGTCGTCGCGCCGCGCGCGAAATTATCGACATCAGCAGCTGTACCACGAGCCGTAAGATAACCAACAGAAGCAGCCCAACCCACCTCACCACTTACCATTGATTTCGGAGTTGCATGGGCGACTCCTCCTCCAGCGAGCAATGTCCCGTTGCGCGTTAACATAGCCCCTCCTGATGCCACATAAATTCCGGCTGAAACGTGAATATAGTCAGGCGGAGCTGCTCCACATGAGCCCATTGTGGCCGTCATGCTACACCCACCCCCGAAGCTCAATGGATTCTTAAGTTCTGACCTATTGGACGCTGTAGCTTTTGTCCCTTGAGAAGCCCCTCCTTTATTCGAACTTGAACTCGAAATAGTGGACATGCTGCCTACAATTTGAACTGATCCAGCAATCCCCGGATGAGCCCCCATCGATCTAGGATCTTTTCGCATCATCTCTTGGTCTTTTGTATCTTGGTTCATACGCCCATCTGGATCGATAAATCTGTAAGGATTATTGTTTGCATACCAGTACCGATTGAAGTTCGCTCCCGGCTTCTCGTATGCGGTGACCGGATCGACGGACAGGAACCGTCCGATCGCCGGATCGTAGTACCGCTGCTGCATGTAGTTCATGCCGGTGGCCGCATCCAGCACGTGC
>NZ_JALBFU010000007.1 GCF_022662575.1 Luteimonas aquatica
CGACCGAGCCAGGAGGGCGAGTCGAAAAATCCCGATAGCAACGAAGCAATGGGAGTGCTTCGTCGGGGAAGGCCGTTTTCTTTGGTTCGTTTCTTTTGGGCCAGCAAAAGAAATGAACTCGGCCGCGCCAGCGGACGAAACGCTCTGCTCTTAAAGAACAACAGCGAAGATCAAAATGGGTCCCAGCTTGCGCCGGGATGACGAAACTTTGTGCAGTCGCGCGCATCCCGAGCCGCCCAGGCATCATTCGTTCGGCACGCGACGATTCTTCACCAAGGCATCCACCACCGCCGGGTCGGCCAGCGTCGTGGTATCGCCCAGCTGGTCCGGCGCGTTCNACCAACCCCAAGATCAAAAATCAACCGCGCATGACAGCTTCACCAGGATGCGAAGGACTCCAAGCATCTTCGGAAATGGCGGGGGCCACCCCCGAATCAATCCATCCACACCAGCGTCGCCATCCGCCCAGTCCGCCGATCCCGCCGATGCGAATAAAAGCGCGCCGCATCGGAGATCGTGCACAACCCGCCGCCATGGACCCGCTCCACCCCGACCGCCCGCAGCCGCTGCCGCGCCAGCGCGTACAGGTCCACGCGCCAATGCCCGGGCCGGGTCGACGCGAACGCCGCCTCGGCGCGCGCGTCCTGCGAGACGAAGGCCTCGAAGACCTCCTCGCCGATCTCGTAGGCCTGCGGACCGGCCGCGGGCCCGAGCCAGGCGATCACGTCCTGCGCGCGCGCGTCCATCGCCGCCACCGTGTTCTCCAGCACCCCGCCCGCCAGGCCGCGCCAGCCGGCATGCGCCGCGCCGACCGCCACCGCCTCATTCCCGGAGACGGCGGCGAACGCCACCGGCAGGCAATCGGCGGTCAGGATGGCGAGCACGTTGCCGGGGACGGCGGTCACCGCCGCGTCGGCCTCGGGCTCGTCGGCGCCGGGCTCGGCGGCCACGCGCGTGCCGTGCACCTGGCGCAGCCAGCGCGGCGCGGACGGCAGCGCGCCGGCCTCCGCCAGCGCCCGCCGGTTGCGCTCCACCGCGCCCGGATCGTCGCCGTCGGCGGCCGTGCGGTTGCCGAGATTGAAGCGGTCGAACGGCGCCAGCGAGACGCCCGGGCCGTCGCGCAGCGTGGTGAAGGCGCGCACGTTCGCCGGCACCCGCCAATCCGCCGCGAGCAGGCCGCCTGCGCTCATCGCCGCGCGGCCTGCGCGTGCGCGGCGGCGTCCTCGCGCAGCAGGTGCATCAGCGTGCGCATGTCCTCGGGCACCGGCGCGACGCAGCGCACCGGCTCGCCGCTGCGCGGATGGCGGAATTCGAGGGTCTGCGCATGCAGCGCCTGGCGCTTGAAGCCCCGCAGCGCCGCCGCGAGCGCGTCGGAGGCGCCCTTGGGCAGGCGCAGCGGTCCGCCGTAGAGCGGATCGCCGACGATCGGGTGCTTCAGGTGCGCCATGTGCACGCGGATCTGGTGCGTGCGCCCGGTCTCCAGCCGGCATTCGAGCGCGGTATGCATGCGATAGCGCTCGTGCAGCCGGTAATGGGTGATCGCCTCGCGGCCGTCCTCGCGCACCGCCATGCGCAGGCGGTCGCGCGGGTGGCGGTCGATCGCCGCGTTGGCGGTGCCGCCGCTGACCAGGGCACCGACCACGATGGCCAGGTACTGGCGATGTACTTCGCGCGCGGACAGCTGCGCGACCAGCGCGGTATGCGCCGGCAGCGTGCGCGCCACCACCATCACCCCCGAGGTGTCCTTGTCGAGCCGGTGCACGATGCCCGCGCGCGGCAGCGCCGCCAGCCCGGGATCGCGGTGCAGCAGCGCGTTGACCAGGGTCCCCGCCGGCTGGCCGGCGCCGGGATGCACCACCAGCCCGGCCGGCTTGTCCAGCACGAACACCTCGGCATCCTCGTACAGCACCTGCAGCGGGATGTCCTCGGGCGCATCCCCGGTGCGGGTATCGAGCACCGCCGAGAGCGTCACCGTCTCGCCGCCGCGCACCGGATCGCGCGGGCGCGCCGCCTCGCCGTCCAGGCGGGCGTCGCCCGTCTTGATCCAGGCGGCCAGCCGCGAACGCGAGAATTCCGGGAACAGCTCGGCCAGCACCGCGTCGAAGCGGCGTCCGGCCGCCGTATCGGGGACCTGCGCGGAACGGAGGGCGGGGGCGTCAGGGGCGTCGAGCTGGGGAGGCATGAGATGGACGGGTCCGGTTCAGGCGCCGGCGGCGGCCGGCGAGCACGGGCTGTTATTATCCGACCTTCGTGCCTGTGCTGCCCAATCCCGTTCTCACATAGCAATCCGCCATGACCCAACGCCTGCCCGCCCCGCGCCACATCCTGGTCCTGCTGATGCTGGCCGTTTTCGCCGTCTCCGGCTGCTCGCGGGTCAAGGGCATGTTCAAGAAGGACAAGGACGCGCTGGAAGGCCAGCCCGTCGAGCAGATCTTCGAGAAGGGCCACGCCTCCATGGAGCGCGGCAACTGGGACGGCGCGGCCAACACCTACCGCCGCCTGATCGCCCAGTACCCGTACGGTCCCTACACCGAGCAGGCGCTGATGGAGACCGCCTACGCGCAGTTCAAGCAGGGCAACAACGAGGAGGCCATCTCCTCGATCGACCGCTTCCTGCGCACCTACCCGACCCATCGCAACGCGGCCTACCTGTACTACCTGCGCGGCCTGGTGAACTCCAACCGCGACACCGTCTTCCTGCAGCGGGTCTGGTCGCTGGACGCCAGCCGCCGCGACCTGGCCACGCCGTTCCAGGCCTACAACGACTTCACCATCGTCACCGACCGCTATCCCAACAGCCGCTACGCCGCCGACGCGCGCCAGCGCATGGTGGCGCTGCGCAACCTGTTCGCCCGCCATGACATGGACGTGGCGCTGTACTACCTGCGCCGCGGCGCGTATGTGGGCGCGGCCAACCGCGCCAAGTTCCTGCTGGAAACCTATCCGCAGAGCGAGTACCAGAACGACGCGGTGGCCCTGCTCGCCGAGGCCTACACCCGCCTGGGCAACAAGCAGCTGGCCGACGACGCCCGCCGCGTGCTGGAGATGAACGATCCGCAGCACGCCTACCTCAAGGGCGACTGGCCGAACTATCCCTGGACCATCCGCAAGCTCAATCCCTTCGCCGGCGAGAAGTCGGCGCTGGACAACGAGAAGAAGGACAAGCACTGATCCCGGCCAGGATCGACGCGCAGAACGCCGCCGCAAGGCGGCGTTTTCGCATGCGGCCCGCGCAGCCGCCTCAGGCCGGGTAGCGGTTGCTGATCGGATAGCGCCGCTCGCGCCCGAAGGCGCGGCGCGAGACCTTCGGCCCGGGCGCGGCCTGGTGCCGCTTCCACTCGCTGGTGCGCACCAGGCGCAGCACGCGGTCGACGGTGGCGGCGTCGAACCCGGCGGCGACGATCTCGTCGCGCGACTGCTCCTGGTCGACGTAGCGCAGCAGGATCGCGTCGAGCACGTCGTAGGGCGGCAGCGAATCCTGGTCCTTCTGGTTCTCGCGCAGTTCCGCCGAGGGCGGGCGCGCGATCACCTCCGGCGGGATCACCGGCGCCCCGGCCACCGCGTTGCGCCATTTCGCCAGCGCGAACACCTCGGTCTTGTACAGGTCCTTGATCGGCGCGTAGCCGCCGCACATGTCGCCGTAGATCGTGGCGTAGCCGACCGCGTACTCGCTCTTGTTGCCGGTGGTCAGCAGCAGCCCGCCGAACTTGTTGGACATGGCCATCAGCAGCGCGCCGCGCGTGCGCGACTGCAGGTTTTCCTCGGTGGTGTCGACCGCGCGCCCCTGGAAGGCCTCCGACAGCGTGTCGAGAAAGCCCTGAAACGGCTTCTCGATGGGCAGCGCCAGCAGGCGCACGCCCAGCGTGCGGCATTGCTCGACCGCGAGATCGTTGGACAGCCCGGCCGTGTAGCGCGAGGGCATGCGCACCGCGGTGACGTTGTCCGCGCCCAGGGCGTCGACGGCGATCGCCAGCACCAGCGACGAGTCGATGCCGCCGGAAAGCCCCAGCCAGGCCTTGTCGAACCCATTCTTGCGGCAGTAGTCGCGGGTACCGCGCACGATGGCGCGCCAGGCCAGCGCGTCGCGCCCCTCGTCGCTTTCCGCCGGCCACGACACCGGCGTGAACTTGCGCGTATCCGGGGCGTAGTCGGCCACCAGCCAGTGGTCCTCGAAGGCGCGCGCGGCCGGATGGATGAAGCCGTCGCCGTCGGCCAGCACCGAGGCGCCGTCGAAGACCAGCGCGTCCTGGCCGCCGACCACGTTGAGATAGGCCACCGCCACGCCCAGGCCGTCGGCCGCGCGCGTCTCGGCCACGCGCGTCTCCAGCAGCGCGTCGCGCTGCGCGTGCTTGTCGCGCTCGAACGGCGAGGCGTTGGGCACCAGCACCAGCTGCGCGCCGGCGCGCACGGTGTCGGCCAGGGGCTCGGCGAACCACATGTCCTCGCAGATCACCAGGCCGACGCTGACGCGCTCGCCGGAGGCGCGGCCCTCGACCTCGAACACGCAGGCGCCGCCGTCGGGATCGACGCTGAAGTAGCGGCGTTCGTCGAAGACGTTGTAGTTGGGCAGCTCGCGCTTGCGGTAGGTGGCCTCCACCCGCCCCTCGCGCAGCACGCTGGCGGCGTTGTAGACCACGCTGCCGGCCGACTCCGGCCAGCCGACCACCGCGACGATGCCGTGCGTGGCCGCCGCCACGCGCCGCAGGGCCGCCTCGCAGTCGGCCAGGAACGAGGGCCGCAGCAGCAGGTCCTCGGGCGGATAGCCGCTGATGGCGATCTCCGGGAACAGCACCAGGTCGGCGCCGTGCGCATCGCGCGCCTCGGCGATCATCGCCGCGATGCGCTCGGCGTTGCCGGCGACGTCGCCGACGGGGAAGTCGAACTGGGCCAATGCGATACGCAGGGTCATGACGAACCGGAACTCCGTCTAGAGCGCCTCTCCCGCCTGCGGGAGAGGGGTTGGGGTGAGGGCACCCTGCGCGTGCAGGGCATCCAGGATCGCCGCAAGCACATCGTCGCGATGCAGGAAGACGTCATTGTTCCAGAAACGGAGCACGCGGTAGCCCATTCCCTGCAGAACCTGGGTACGGTGGTTGTCATCCAGCAAGCTTGCGTGCTGGCCGCCGTCCAGTTCCACGATCAGGCGCGCTTCCACGCAGGCGAAATCGACGATGTAACGGTCGAGCGGATGCTGGCGGCGGAACTTGTGGCCCATGAAGCTGCGATTGCGCAGATGGAACCAGAGGTGGGTCTCGGCCTCGGTCATGGACCGGCGCAGATGGCGCGCAAATCGTATTTTCTGGCCGTCGCGCATCCTTGCGCCTCTGAAGTACGCGAGAGGCAGGATGCAAGATGGAAGCTGGCATGTCTGTAGGGGAAAGCCGTGCCCTCACCCCCAACCCCTCTCCCGCAAGCGGGAGAGGGGCCAAGAACGGGACGCCGTCTCAACCCCATGCCGTCAGAATCTAGAGCCCCTCTCCCGCTTGCGGGAGAGGGGTTGGGGCGAGGGCCGCTCTCAGCCCCATGCCGTCAGGATCTAGAGCCCCTCTCCCGCCTGCGGGAGAGGGGTTGGGGTGAGGGCCGCGCTCTCAGCCCCATGCCGTCAGGATCTAGAGCCCCTCTCCCGCTCGCGGGAGAGGGGTTGGGGTGAGGGCCGCTCTCAGCCCCATGCTGTCAGGATCTAGAGCCCCTCTCCCGCAAGCGGGAGAGGGGTTGGGGTGAGGGCCGCTCTCAGCCCGCCAGGCGCTTGGCGATCGCCGCGCCCAGGTCGCCCGGCGACTTCACCGTGGTCACGCCCGCCTTCTCCAGCGCGGCGAACTTGCCCTCGGCGGTGCCGGCGCCGCCGGAGGCGATGGCGCCGGCATGGCCCATGCGCTTGCCCTTCGGCGCCGAGGCGCCGGCGATGAAGCCCACCACCGGCTTGGTGACGTACTCGCTGATGAACTCGGCCGCGTCTTCCTCGGCCGAGCCGCCGATCTCGCCGACCAGGATGATGCCCTCGGTCTGCGGATCGTCCTGGAACAGCTTGAGCGCCTGGATGAAGTTGGTGCCGTTGATCGGGTCGCCGCCGATGCCGATGCAGGTGCTCTGGCCGAGGCCGGCGTCGGTGGTCTGCTTGACCGCTTCATAGGTCAGCGTACCCGAGCGCGAGACGATGCCCACCTTGCCCGGCTTGTGGATGTGGCCCGGCATGATGCCGATCTTGCATTCGCCCGGGGTGATCACGCCGGGGCAGTTGGGGCCGACCAGGACCACGTCCTCGTAGCCCTTCAGCGTGTTCTTCACGCGCAGCATGTCCAGCACCGGAATGCCTTCGGTGATGCAGACGATGACCTTGATGCCGGCGTCGGCCGCTTCCAGGATCGCGTCGGCCGCGAACGGCGGCGGCACGTAGATGACCGAGGCGTCGGCGCCGGTCTCGGACACGGCTTCGGCGACGGTGTTGAACACCGGCAGGCCGAGGTGCTCGGTGCCGCCCTTGCCGGGGGTCACGCCGCCGACGACCTTGGTGCCGTACTCGAGCATCTGCTCGGCGTGGAAGGTGCCCTGCTGGCCGGTAAAGCCCTGCACGATGACCTTGGTGTTTTTGTTGATCAGAACGCTCATGGAATTCGGATTCCTTAGTGTTTAGCCCCTCTCCCGCTGGCGGGAGAGGGGTTGGGGCGAGGGTGGCTTTTCGCTTGTCGCCGAAAGCACCCTCATCCGCCCCGCGGGCACCTTCTCCCGCAAGCGGGAGAAGGGCTTTCAGTGGTGTGTGGGGTCAGGCGGCCTTCTTGGCGGCCTCGACCGCTTTCTTGGCGCCGTCGTTGATGTCGTCGGCCGGCGTGATCGCCAGGCCGCTGCCGGCGAGCAGGGCCTTGCCCTCCTCCACGTTGGTGCCTTCCAGGCGCACCACCACCGGCACCTTGACGTCGACTTCCTTCACCGCGGCGATGATGCCCTCGGCGATCATGTCGCAGCGGACGATGCCGCCGAAGATGTTGACGAAGATCGCCTTCACGTCGTCGGAGGACAGGATCAGCTTGAACGCCTCGGTCACGCGCTCCTTGGTGGCGCCGCCGCCGACGTCGAGGAAGTTGGCCGGCTCGCCGCCGTTCAACTTGATCACGTCCATGGTCGCCATCGCCAGGCCGGCGCCGTTGACCATGCAGCCGATGTTGCCGTCCATGGTGACGTAGTTGAGGTCGTACTGGCTGGCGCGCACCTCGGTCTCGTCCTCCTGGCGGATGTCGCGCATCGCCACCAGCTCGGGATGGCGGAAGGCCGCGTTGTCGTCGGAGTTGATCTTGCCGTCGAGCACGGCGAGGTCGCCGTTGGTGAGGATCGCCAGCGGGTTGAGCTCGACCAGCGCCAGGTCCTTCTCGTTGAACAGCTTGTACAGGCCGAGCATGATCTTGGTCAGCTGGTTGACCTGCTTGGCGTTGAGGCCGAGCGCGAAGCCGAGGTCGCGGCACTGGTAGGGCTGCAGGCCCTGGACGAAGTTCACGTGCAGGGTCTGGATCGCGTCGGGATTCTCCTCGGCGGTCTTCTCGATCTCCACGCCGCCGTCGGCCGAGGCGATGAAGGTCACCGACTGCGTGCCGCGGTCCACCAGCACGGAGAGGTAGAGCTCCTTGGCGATGTCGGTGGCCTGGGTGACCAGCACCGTGTCCACCGGCAGCGCGACGCCGGCCGACTGGTAGGTCGCCATCTTCGTGCCGAGCATGCCCTTGGCGTACTCGCGCACCTCGTCGAGGGTCTTGGCGAGCTTGACGCCGCCGGCCTTGCCGCGGCCGCCGGCGTGGATCTGCGCCTTCACCACCCAGAAATCGCCGCCGATGGCCTTGGCGGCGTCCACCGCCTCTTCCGGCGTGCGCGCGACGCGCCCGGCCGGGACTGCAATGCCGTAATCGGCAAACAACTGCTTCGCCTGGTATTCGTGGAAATTCATGTGGGGTCCGGTCGTGGGGAACGATCCGCCCGCAGCGCGGCGCTGCCGGAGCAGCCATGGGATGCGGACGGGGCCGGCTATTCTCGCCGATGGGGGGGCCGCGGGCAAAATTGCATGCTCGCGAAAAAGGGCGTACAGGCGCCCCCGAGGGGGTGGCGGGCCGGGGAATTTGTATGATGCCGTCCATGGCGCAACCACACCCGCTCCGGAACCCCCGGCCCGGCCTTCCCTGGCCAGGCGCTCGAGGCGGCAGGCAATGCCGAGATGGCATTGCCTAAGCGCCGCCCCTCACCCAGTGCGCTCGGCCGCGAACTGTACCTGTTCGCGCTGTACCGCCTGCTCGAGGCCTCGCTGCTGGCGCTGATGGTCTTCAGCCCGGCCGGGGCCTTCATCGGCGCGCCGCGCGATGCCCTGCTCGCCGAGTCGGTGGCCTTCGCCTACGCCCCGATGGCCCTGGTGCTGGTGCTCTATGCCCGCTACTCGGCGGCCTCGCCGCGCGGCCAGGCGCTGGTCGGGGCGGTGATCGACATCGCGGTGGCCGCGCTGATCACCCATGCCCTGCCCGGCGCCGGCTCCGGGGTGGCGATGATGCTGATGTTCAACGTCGGTGCCGCCGCGCTGCTGGTGCGCATCGAGCTGGGCCTGGCGGTGGCCGCCGTCGCGGTGCTGGCGCTGATCGGCGAATACCTGTGGAACAGCCTCAGCCCGGACGCCTACGACCGCCCGCTGGCGGAAGTGCTGATGTTCTCGGTGAGCTTCTTCGCCATTGCCACCATCAGCAACCTGCTCGGCCGCCAGCTGCGCGAAAGCCAGGAGCTGGCCGAGCAGCGCGGCGCCGAGGCCGCCAACCTGTCCGAGGTCAACGGCCTGATCATCCGCCGCATGCGCATCGGCGTGCTGTTGGTGGACGGCGGCGGCTACATCCGCCTGGCCAACGAGGCGGCCCTGCTGCTGCTCGGCGAGACCCGCGAGGAGCAGACCGCGCAGAAGCCGCGCAACCTGCGCGCGATGGCGCCGGAACTGGCCGCGCGCGTGCAGGCCTGGCAGCGCAGCGGCGAAACCGACGACACGCCGCTGCAGATCGGCGAGGAGCGCATCGAGGTGCTGCCGCGGTTCGCGCGGCTGCTGGCCAAGGGCGAGACCACGCTGGTCTTCCTGGACGACGCCTCGATGGTCTCGCGCCGCGCCGAGTCGCTGACCCTCGCCGCCATGGGCCGCTTCTCCGCCAGCCTCGCCCACGAGATCCGCAACCCGCTCGCGGCCATCAGCTACGCCACCCAGCTGCTGCAGGAATCGCAGGACATCAGCGCCGCCGACCGCCGCCTGCTCGACATCGTCCACCAGCAGTGCCTGCGCACCAACGGCATCGTCGAGAGCGTGCTCGGCCTCGCGCGCCGCGAGCGCGCCCATCCCGAGCACCTGGACCTGGTCCAGTTCGTGCGCCGGTTCCTGGAGGAGTTCCGCCTCGGCTCGCCTCCGGACGCCGACGGCCTGTCGATGAGCAGCGCGTCCGGCCGGCAGCCGGCCCTGGTCGACCCGCGCCACCTGCAGCAGGTGCTCACCATCCTGGTCCAGAACGCCTTGCGCTACGGCCGCACCCCGGACGCGCCGGCGCGCGTGATCGTGCGCGTGGAGGCGCGCGGCAACATGCCCGTGCTCGAAGTGCTCGACCGCGGCCCGGGCATTCCCGAGACCGTGGTCGCACAATTGTTCCGCCCCTTCTTCACCACCTCCGAGCACGGCACCGGCCTGGGCCTGTACATCGCCCGCGAGCTCTGCCACGCCAACGGGGCCAGCCTGGATTACGTCGCGGTGCCGGCCGGCGGCGCCTGCTTCCGCATCACCCTGCCCGGTCCGGACGCGGTGCTGCCGCTTTAGTCCCGTCGTTCGGCCCCGCCGGATCACGCGCCCGACTCGCGCACCCTGCACGGGCCGGCGCACAAAAGCATAAAATCGCCGCAATTGGTCACCTGGCCTTGCATATATAAGGTGTGCGCATGAGTGAGACCCGCAGCGTCCTGATCGTCGACGACGAGCACGATATCCGCGAGCTGCTCGTACTGACCCTCGGGCGCATGGGGCTGCGCACCGACACCGCGCCCACGCTCGGCGTCGCCCGCGAGATGCTGTCCACCGTCAGCTACGACCTGTGCCTGACCGACATGCGCCTGCCCGACGGCTCCGGACTGGAGCTGGTCGGGGAGATCAGCACCCGCTTCCCCAACACCCCGGTGGCGATGATCACCGCCTACGGCAACGTCGAGGCCGCCGTCGAGGCGCTCAAGGCCGGGGCCTTCGACTTCGTCAGCAAGCCGGTGGACATCAACGTCCTGCGCGGGCTGGTGCGCCAGGCGCTCGACCTCAACCGGCAGCGCCGCGCGCAGCCGGAGGACAGCAGCCGCCTGCTCGGCAACTCCGACGCCATGGTCGGCCTGCGCCAGACCATCGCCAAGGTCGCCCGCAGCCAGGCGCCGGTGCACATCACCGGCGAATCGGGCACCGGCAAGGAACTGGTCGCCCGCACCATCCACGCCCAGGGCGCGCGCGCCGGCGGGCCGTTCGTGCCGGTCAACTGCGGCGCGATCCCGGCCGAGCTGATGGAGAGCGAGTTCTTCGGCCACAAGAAGGGCAGCTTCACCGGCGCCTACGCCGACAAGCCGGGCCTGTTCCAGGCCGCCGACGGCGGCACCCTGTTCCTGGACGAGGTCGCCGAGCTGCCGCTGTCGATGCAGGTCAAGCTGCTGCGCGCGATCCAGGAAAAGACCGTGCGCCCGGTCGGCGCCTCCGCCGAGGTGCAGGTGGATGTGCGCCTGCTCTCGGCCACCCACAAGGACCTCGCCACTTTGGTCTCCGAGGGCCGCTTCCGCCACGACCTCTACTACCGCATCAACGTCATCGAGCTGCACGTGCCGCCGCTGCGCGAGCGCGGCGGCGACCTGTCGCTGCTCTCGCAGGCCATCCTGCAGCGCCTGGCCCAGGCCATGCAGCGGCCGGCGCCCAAGCTCTCCGACAGCGCGCTGTCGGCGCTGGAGGAGTACGCCTTCCCCGGCAACGTGCGCGAGCTGGAGAACATCCTCGAACGCGCCCTCGCCCTGGCCGACGACGACGTCATCCACGCCGCCGACCTGCGGCTGCCCGTCGCGCCGTCGCCTTCGCCCGCAGTGCCGGCCACCGGCCCCGCGGGCGGCGGCGCGGCGACGGCGCCCGATCCCCGCACGCTCAGTCCGCGCGATACCGCCAGCAGCGCCCTGCCCTCCTACATCGAGGAGATCGAGCGCGCCGCCATCCAGCAGGCACTGCAGGAAAACCGCTACAACAAGACCAAGGCCGCGGCCGCGCTCGGCATCAGTTTCCGCGCGCTGCGCTACAAGCTGAAAAAGCTCGGCATCGACTAGCCACGGGACGAGGATCGGGCCGCCGGCGAAGAAACCGGCGATAAATCGCGTGGTCCTTGACGACGATCACAATTGACCCGGATTGCCACGATCCAATTTGGCAAAAAACGTCACTTTCGGTTTTCGCGGATGACGCATCGCGTCATTAGTGACAAAGCCTGTCGGACCGTTTTCCGTGACTGCTCTGACAGATAGCGATTGGGCCACGTCTCGAAACCGAGTTGGCACGCCTCATGCTTACCCTCCATCGCACGTGCCATGTGACCGGCCGACCTAGGGACGGGAACGCAGCGCATGCAGCATGTGAAGCTTCCAAACCACCAATTACTGAGGGGAATACACGCATGAAGAAGCAACAGGGCTTTACCCTGATCGAACTGATGATCGTCGTGGCGATCATCGCCATCCTGGCCGCGATCGCGATTCCGCAGTACCAGAACTACGTCGCGCGTTCGCAGGTCACCCGCGCCATGGGTGAGGCTGGCTCGCTGAAGACTGTCGTCGAAGACTGCATGAACAACGGCAAGACGACTGTGGGTGCCGCCGACGGCAATTGCCAGATCGGTGCCACGGGCTCCAGCATCCTGACGGGCGCCGCCCAGTCGGGTGAAACCATCGACGCCACCGTCCAGGGCGTTCCGCAGGTCGTGATCAATGACGACAACACTGCGACCGTTACCGCCGAGTTCGGCCATAGCGCTTCGACCAAGCTGACCACGGGCGGCGCCAAGCAGGTGCAATGGGCCCGTAACGACGAGGGTTCCTGGGTTTGCGCGACCGACGTGGAAGACAAGTTCGCTCCGTCGGGCTGCCCGGTGGGGACGATCCAGTAACGGCGTAATAAGCCTGATAGTGCAGTCAGAAGAAACCCCGCCGCCTGGCGGGGTTTCTTCGTTACAGCCCCCTCCTCAATGCGTAACTGCGGTAAAGTCCCGATGGGGAGAATGGGAGGATGAGGGGTATGAGCGCAGTTCCTACAGCGAATCTTGTGGGCATCACGGGAATTGCTCGACGGCTTGTGCTGGATGGCGTGTTGGACGAGGCAGTTGCGCGTAACGCGCTAGACACCGCGACGCGCGAGCGCAAGCAAATCGCAACCTATTTGCGGGAAAACAAGCTCGTCTCCACGGCGCAAATGGCGGCGGCGAATTCCATCGAGTTCGGCATGCCGCTCTTCGATCCGTCCACGATGGACGAGAGCCAGCACGCCATCCGCCTGGTCCGGGAGGACCTGCTGCACAAGCACGGCGTGCTGCCGCTGTTCAAGCGCGGCTCCAGGCTCTTCGTCGGCACGGCCGATCCCAGCGACCACCACGCGCTGGACGAGATCAAGTTCCACACCAACCTCACCGTCGAGCCGATCCTGGTCGACGAGGACACGCTGCGGCGGACCATGGAGCGCTGGCTGGAGAGCAGCGACACGCTCGCCGACGCGCTCGGCGACAGCGACAACACCGGGCCACTGGACATCGTCGGCGACGACGACCTCAATGCCGACGCCAGCGTCGACGCCAAGGGCGACGACGCCCCGGTGGTCAAGTTCGTCAACAAGGTGCTGATCGACGCGATTCGCCGCGGCGCCTCCGACGTGCACTTCGAGCCCTACGAGACCGACTACCGCGTCCGCCTGCGCATCGACGGCCTGCTCAAGCAGGTCACCAAGATCCCGATCAAGCTCAACCCCCGCATCACCGCGCGCCTGAAGGTGATGGCGCAGCTCGACATCGCCGAGAAGCGCGTGCCGCAGGACGGCCGCATCAAGCTGCGCATCAGCAAGACCCGGCAGATCGACTTCCGCGTCAGCACGCTGCCTACGCTGTTCGGCGAAAAGGTGGTGCTGCGCATCCTCGACGGCGGCGCGGTCAAGCTCGGTATCGACAAGCTCGGCTACGAGCCGGAGCAGAAGCAGCTGTTCGTCGACGCCGTCAGCAAGCCCTACGGCATGGTGCTGGTCACCGGCCCCACCGGCTCGGGCAAAACGGTATCGCTGTACACCGCGCTCAACCTGCTCAACGACGAGCAGCGCAACATCTCCACCGTCGAGGACCCGGTGGAAATCCGCGTGCCCGGCATCAACCAGGTGCAGATGAACATCAAGCGCGGCATGACCTTCGCCGCCGCGCTGCGCAGCTTCCTGCGCCAGGATCCGGACGTGATCATGGTCGGCGAGATCCGCGACCTGGAAACCGCCGAGATCGCCGTCAAGGCGGCGCAGACCGGCCACATGGTGCTGTCCACCCTGCACACCAACGACGCGCCGCAGACCATCGCGCGCCTGATGAACATGGGCGTGGCGCCCTACAACATCACCAGTTCGGTCACGCTGGTCATCGCCCAGCGCCTGGCGCGGCGACTGTGCAACCACTGCAAGCGCCCGATCGAGCTGCCCGGGCACGCCCTGCTCGCCGAGGGCTTCACCGACGCCGAGATCCAGCACGGATTCGAGCTCTACGAAGCCGCCGGCTGCGACGAATGCACCGAAGGCTACAAGGGGCGCGTGGGCATCTACCAGGTGATGCCGATGAGCGAGGAGATCCAGACCATCGTGCTGCAGGGCGGCAGCGCGCTGCAGATCGCCGAGGCGGCAAAGGCCTCCGGCGTGCGCGACCTGCGCCGCTCGGCCCTGGACAAGGTCAAGGCGGGCATGACCAGCCTGTCCGAGATCAACCGGGTCACCAAGGACTGACCGATTGCGTCACACGGGGGCAACGCGTCGCGTCAATGATCGTGCCAATCCATGCCCGCCGTCACATTCGCGTCCGTCAATCGCGGCCGCAACCCGTTACCATGGGCAATATTGAATCCAGCGCACGGACGCCGGACCAGGGGAAAAACAAGCATGGCTGTTACTCGTAGCGTCGCCAAGACCAATGCGCCCGCGCGCCAGGGCGTCAACCTCAACACCTTCGTCTGGCAGGGCACCGACAAGCGCGGCGTCAAGATGAAGGGCGAGCAGGCCTCCAAGAGCGCCAACCTGCTGCGCGCCGAGCTGCGCCGCCAGGGCATCACGCCGACCGTCGTCAAGCCCAAGACCAAGCCGCTGTTCGGCGGCACCGGCAGCAAGATCAAGCCCAAGGACATCGCGATCTTCAGCCGCCAGATCGCCACCATGATGAAATCGGGCGTGCCGATCGTGCAGTCCCTGGAAATCATCGGCAGCGGCAACAAGAACCCGAAAATGCAGGCGATGGTGAACAGCCTTCGTTCGGACATCGAGAACGGCTCCTCGATCCACGAGGCGATGGCCAAGCATCCGGTGCAGTTCGACGAGCTGTACCGCAATCTTGTCCGGGCCGGCGAATCCTCGGGCGTGCTGGAGACGGTGCTCGAGACCATCGCCACCTACAAGGAAAACCTGGAAGCCCTCAAGGGCAAGATCAAGAAGGCGCTGTTCTATCCGGCGATGGTGATCGCGGTGGCGCTGATCGTCAGCGCGATCCTGCTGATCTACGTCGTGCCGACCTTCGAGGAAGTATTCCAGAGCTTCGGCGCGGAACTGCCCGCCTTCACCCAGCTGATCATCGCGATCTCCAATTTCATGGTGAGCTGGTGGTGGCTGATGCTGATCATCGTCGCGGGCGGCATCGGCGCGGCCATCTACGCCTTCAATCGATCTCCCGCCTTCCAGCACGCCGTCGACCGCGCCGTCCTCAAGGTGCCGGTGATCGGGCAGATCATGCACAACAGCGCCATCGCCCGTTTCGCGCGCACCCTGGCGGTGACCTTCAAGGCCGGCGTGCCGCTGGTGGAGGCGCTGGAGTCGGTGGCCGGCGCCACCGGCAACACCGTCTACGAGAAGGCGGTGCTGCGCATGCGCGACGACGTCGCCGTGGGCTACCAGGTCAACATGGCGATGAAGCAGACCAACCTGTTTCCGCACATGGTCACGCAGATGACCGCCATCGGCGAGGAGGCCGGCGCGCTCGACACCATGCTGTTCAAGGTGGCCGAGTTCTTCGAGCAGGAAGTCAACAACGCCGTGGACGCCCTGGCCAGCCTGATCGAGCCGCTGATCATGGTCTTCATCGGCATCGTGGTCGGCGGCCTGGTGATCGGCATGTACCTGCCCATCTTCAAGCTGGCCTCGGTGGTGGGGTGAGGCCAAGGCGCTTGCGCGGCACTGCCGCGCGCCTTGGACGAACGCCCCGCGTGCTTCGCGGGGCCGGGGTGGACGATCCGAAGCTCGAAATGCCGCGCGATCGGCGGCGGCCGCAAACGATCCAGCATCACCTGGACCTTTTCGGCATCCAGCCCGGCACCGCGCCACCTCAGTGACATTTCCCACCCAGCCCCTTAAAGTCCCTGGATTCCCGCCTCGGCGGGCGCCGACCACGGCCTCCTTTCGAACCCTCTGATGGCATTCCTCGACCAAAACCCCGCACTCGGCTATCCCGCCGCGGCCTGCCTGGGACTGGCGCTGGGCAGCTTCCTCAACGTGGTGATCCTGCGCCTGCCCAGGCGGCTGGAATGGCAGTGGAAGTCCGACAGCCGCGAGATCCTCGGCGAACCGGAGCTCTACGACCCGCCGCCGCCGGGCATCGTGGTGGAACGCTCGCACTGCCCGCATTGCGGACACCAGCTATCCTGGTACGAGAACATCCCGGTTTTCAGCTACCTGTTCCTGCGCGGCCGCTGCCGCAGCTGCAAGACGCCGATCTCGCCGCAGTATCCGCTGGTGGAGCTGCTGACCATGCTGCTGGTGCTGGCCTGCGTCTGGCAGTGGGGCTTCGGCTGGCAGGGCTTCGGCGCGATCCTGCTGACCTGCTTCCTGGTCGCGCTGACCGGCATCGACCTGCGCACGCAGCTCCTGCCCGACCAGCTCACCCTGCCGCTGATGTGGCTGGGCCTGATCGGCAGCATCGACAACCTCTACATCCCCGCCAAACCGGCGCTGGTCGGCGCGATCATCGGCTATCTCAGCCTGTGGACGGTGTGGTGGCTGTTCAAGCAGATCACCGGCAAGGAAGGCATGGGGCACGGCGACTTCAAGCTGCTGGCCGCCATCGGCGCCTGGGTGGGATTGAAGGGCATCCTGCCCACGATCCTGCTCTCCTCCCTGGTCGGCGCCGTGATCGGCTCGATCTGGCTGGCCGCCAAGGGCCGCGATCGCGCCACGCCGATCCCCTTCGGGCCGTACCTGGCCATCGCCGGCTGGATCGTCTTCATGTGGGGCGAGCCCATCATCGACGCCTACATGGGCTACGTGAAGGGCTGACCGCTCGCGTCCGCCGGCGGCCCGCTGCATGGCGCGGGAGACAGCCGGCGCGCTACCCTCCCCGCCCGATTCTGGCGAGAATGCCGCCATGGCCGATTTCGTGGTGGGGCTGACCGGCGGCATCGCCTCCGGCAAGACCGAAGTTTCGCGGCGCTTCGAAGCGCTGGGCATCGTCGTGGCCGACGCCGACGTCGCCGCACGCGAGGCCGTCGCGGCCGGCAGTGCGGGGCTCGCCGAGGTCGTCGCCGCCTTCGGCCGGGACGTGCTCGGCGCCGACGGCGCCCTCGACCGCGCCGCGATGCGCCGCCGCGTCTTCGCCGACGACGCTGCGCGCCGGCGTCTGGAAGCCATCGTCCATCCGCGCGTGCGCGCCGCGCTGCAGGCCGCCTGCGCCGCCGCCGAGGGTCCCTACGCGGTCGCCGCGATCCCCCTGCTCGCCGAAGGCGGCGGGCGGCAGGCCTACCCCTGGCTGCAGCGCATCCTCGTCGTCGACGTGGCGACCGCTGTCCAGCATGCGCGCCTGCTGCAGCGCGACGGGATCGACGACGCCTTAGCCACCAAGATGATTTCGGCACAAGCCACTCGAATGCAGCGCCTGGCCATTGCGGACGACATCGTCGTCAATGACGGCGATTTGATTGCGTTAGCCGCACAAGTTGCCATGTTCCATGCCAATTATCGACGTCTGGCCAGCGCTTGACGTATTCATGATGATGTTGGAAGTGCTTCAGTCATTTCCTATTGACTCCAAGGACTGAGACGCCTTCAAATGAAAGGAGTTGGTCAACTCGAATGCGAGCAGCCAACATCCTAGGGGAGAAGTGCAATGCTTCTGTCTTCAACTTTTGCATCACGACAGCACGACTTAGAAAGCTCGCGGATCAGCACTCTTTGGAATCGCCCAATCCGTTGGCTGAAGGTCTCGCCATTACTGCTTGTTGTGTTCGCTTCTGTCATCTGGCCAGCCGAGGCCGAATATATCGAAGAAAAAGCATTCTGTTATGGCAGCCAGTGCTTTGAATCGCTCGCGCAAGCCGAAGCAAAAATGCGCGAAGAATCCGTTTATGGAGACCTCCTTTATCTAAAGGAATCGACGATTTCCAATCAATCCGATTCTTCGGCCAGTATCACCTTCAAGTACAACGTCAGAGACCAACCACCCGAGACTCTCTATCCACCCGCATTCTCTCCTGGAAGCTGGGCGGACTATCTTGGCTGCGCTCCTAGTGAGTGGGATCCAATTCGATGCGCCGATGAGTCGGAGGCAGTAGAGCGATCTTATACACTCGCAGCTAATGAAATCCGAAGGACCTCGCCCTCATGCATCGTTGGGCCATATCGAATTATTGGCTCCCATGGCGACCCATTCACGCAAACTTATAACCCACAACAAAATGAGGCCTATTTGCATCATTTTGTTCCGGACAATCTTGACAACTATGGAAACTACGGGCGGCGTTATGAATATGATGTTAGCTGCCCAAACGAACCCAGCACTACTAATGCAAAGCAAATAAATAAGCTAACGCTATTTTCTTGTGCCGCGGGGTTCTCGCCAATCATTGGATACAACCCTGCCTATAAGCCTGGACAAAAGCCTGTCATAGAGTGGCCGTATCTATGTAAAGCAATGGGCCCGTTTCCGACAATTGTTGGAAAAGTAAAGCAAGTCGATTCATGTCCTGCGAACAACAATCCATGCCACCCAGCAACCGGCGACAAATCACGATCCGAAATCGATTTTAATTTCGCGGGTCATTCGTTTACACGCTTCTACCATTCTCTTAAGCAGTTTGCGGACATATCCGGATTTCCGGCGGGGTGGACTCACACCTACTCCGAAAAACTTTATTACCAGCCAAATCTATCACCATCCTGGCTCAGGACCTCTGATGGTTATTATGATTCATTCTTATCACTGGGAAGCTCAAAATATCGATTAAAAAATTCTCCAGACCGCATTCTCTTTGTATTGAATAACAGCGGGAACACGAAATATAGAATCAAATCTATCGAAGGGGAGACCAAAGATTTCGATGCCAAAGGAAGGCTAATTAGCATTAGCAATACCCAATCCCCACAGAACGATGTAGCTCTTTCATACATCGATACTAATTCGGATGATTATTTGCTCGACAAAGTAACGGATCGAAATAATAGATCGATATCATTTGAGTATAAAAATCAAAATATCATATCGAGAATAGTTCTACCCGATGGTACAGCCATCAGCTATGGTTACGACGAAGACAGCAATCTTATATCCGTGAGTCATGCGGATGGCGGAGTAAGGCATTACTCATATCATGAAAATGGACTGTCTGGAACAATATTCAAGAATCACTTGACGGGAATTAGTGATAACGAGCAACGCTATGCAACATTTAGCTACGATGGTTACGGGCGCATCAAATCTAGCCAGCTCCATGGGCCCAACGGCTATGTTGAGCAAACCACACTGACTTACGATACGGCAGACAAGGTCACCGTTACCACACCCACTGGTGGCGAGCGCACGTACACGCTTCAACCTGGCGTCTATCGGCGGCCACTGAGCGTCGTTGGCGGCCCAGACGCCATCGCCAACACCTATGAAACAGACGGTCGCGTCAAGACCCGCACCTACGCAAATGGGGCGACCACCAGCTTTACTTATCAGCCTGCCTATCAATCCAGCATAACGGAGGCCACCGGCACGCCATCGGAACGCAAGACGGTGCTAACTCGCGACAGCGCGAATCGCCTTACACGCAGGGAGCATTATGCCCTGAAAAACGGCGTGCAAACCCTACAACAGATTGAGCTATGGAACTACGACACGAACGGGCAAGAAATCGCCAATTGTCTCGTGGATCCCGCTGTTCCCAATACGCCAGCATATGCTTGTGGCTCGCAGTCCAACGCACCTCTAGGAGTCCGTCAAACTCGGACGACCTATTGCCAGGCGGCAGACGTCACTGCGGGTATTTGTCCGATTGCTGGCCTTGTGGTCTCCATCGACGGCCCACGCACCGATTTGACAGATGTCACCAACTACACCTATTACCCCGACGACGCGACCGATTGCGCCATCGCGCCAACCACTTGCAGTTATCGCAAAGGCGACCTTAAAAAGACGACGGATGCTCTAGGACATGTCACTGAAACTCTGCGTTACGACGGTGCAGGACGCCCATTGTCCATCAAGGCCCCTAATGGGGCGATCGCAGACTACGAGTACTCTACGCGCGGCTGGCTTTTGACTCACATCGCGCGAGGCGCCGATCCAGCCTCGGAATCGGATGATCAAATTTCCCGCTTCGAGTATTGGCCCGCCGGGATGATTAAAAAAATCATTCAGCCGGACGGTTCGTTCATCTCTTATTCTTACGATTCCGCACACCGCTTAATCGGAATTGCTGACAACAGCGGAAACACAATACAGTACGAGCTTGACGCTGCTGGCAATCGGATCAAAGAGAACACAAAAGATCCAGCAGGAATAATCAGAAGAACAATGTCCAACACTTATAATAGCTTGAATCAGCTTCTGACGATTAAAGATGCCTACGATAACTCAACAAATCTTAGCTACGATTCGATTGGAGGCATAGATACTGTAATCGATCCTCGCGGCTACATAACTAATTACGATCACGATCACTTGAATCGGCCTGTTCGTATAGCAAAAGATACTTCCGGAATTAACGCCGAAACACGATTCAATTACGATGGCATAGATAATATATCCGCCATCTCTGATCCAAAAAATCTGAATACGACCTACGCCTACAACGGCCTCGGCGACCTGATGAACCTATCGAGCCCAGATACCGGCCTAGATAGCTACACATACGATAGCGCGGGCAATCGCGAAACGAAAACGGATGCCCGGGGCATAACCAGTCTATATAGCTACGACGCATTGAATCGGCTCGCTCATACGACGCAGCTCAGTGACGAATCGGCCACAAGCTATACCTATGACACCGTTAATTCTATCTGCGGTGGCGATGAGCATTTCTCGATTGGCTTAATCACTAAAATTACTGATGGTAGCGGCAGCACTAAGTACTGCTATGATCGCTTTGACCGCGTCACCAGAAAAGTGCAAACTACCGGCGATAAAGTTTTTGATATCCGCTACTCCTATACAAAGACAGGTAAAATTCAAAGCATTACCTATCCCGATGGAATATTGGTTGATTATGTACGTAATTCCCTAGGGCAGATTTCCGAGATCGGGGTTACCAAGCCACAACAAGAGCGTCAATTGTTGTTGGATCAAGCTAGCTATTCCCCTTTTGGCCCTGTCACTGGTTGGCGTTATGGCAATGATCGTAGACTAATCTACGCTCTCGATCTTAATTATAATCCAATGATAATTAGATCAAGTAACGCGAACGGCTTTTCTTTACATTTTAATTTTGATGCTTCTGGAAATCTCATTCAATTGGACAACGCCGACCAGAGCGCAATCCTGGCTCGTTATAGATATGATGCTCTAGATCGCCTGACAGAAACTCAAGATGGATTAACTGGAATTCCCATCGAGCAGTACAGTTATGACTCTAGCGGCAACCGTACCGGATTAACAAACACTAATGGAACCACTGACTATATCTATCCAAGCGACAGTCATCACCTAACAGGCGTAGGCGGGGCGGCACGAACTTATGACAACGCCGGCAATACGCTCAACATAGGAGGCTCTGCAAAGGAGTTCACCTATAACGGTGCCAATCGAATTTCTCAAGTGAGAATCAATGGCGTCATTGCCATGAACTACACTTATAACGGACGCGGTGAGCAGGTCCGAAAATCTCTTGATACCACCAATATTTACGTCGTTTATGACGAAGCTGGGCGCTGGCTTGGAGATTACGACAGCAATGGCCGTGCAATTCAGCAAGCGATTTGGTTGGACGATCTTCCTGTTGGCTTGATGTCAGGATTTGATGGGGCGCAGACGCTGTATTATCTCGAGCCCGATCACCTTGGCACGCCAAGAGCAGTAATTGACATATCTCGCAATGATACGATTTGGAGTTCCGATATCAGAAGTGAGGTATTCGGCGACACTCCGCCGAATGAAGATCCCGATAACGACGGAGCAATCTTCCAATTAAATATGAGATTTCCAGGGCAGATTTATGATCGCGTATCTGATCTAAATTATAATTATTTCCGTGATTATGAACCTTCTATTGGTCGATATATACAAAGCGATCCTATCGGGTTGGATGCAGGCCCCTCAACTTACTCTTACGTTGAAGGAGATCCGCTAGATTACGCAGATCCTTTCGGGCTTGATCGAATTCTGGTTCGCCGTCCGTGGTGGTGGCCATCATATTTTCCTTACCCCGGTGAAGAACAGCTGCCACAACGCCACTATTCTCAGCCCGATCCATGGGATCGAATTGTCGCTTCTGATGGAACCACCTCCCGCGACTGGGGGCGAGCTAATGGCAGAGCCGGCCGCAATGGAAAATGGTGCGTAATTAAATGTAAAGGCGAGCAAAACGGAGTTTCTGGACGCGGCAGAACCCAAGGCGAGTGTCTATGCCCAAATTTCATTTATGGATTGGGTCTCGGCAGAGACGTTAACGAGGCATGGAACAACGCATGGGATGCAGCCAATATGAACACCCCGCCTGGTTGCATGAAAAAACATTGCAGTGGCATGGCAGGAAGCTGCCGCGGACGACGTGGCGGGAAAATTTAATTCAGAATGAAGCCCTCTATAAAAAAGCTTCTCAATGAAGCTCAATCTGGAAATGCTGATTCTCAGTATTCTATTGCTGCCATCTACGCAACGGCGAGCGATTCACATAAGAGCTTGAAAGAAGCTCGCCATTGGTATTCGTGCGCGGCCAACCAGGGGCATCCAGAGGCTGCCTTTAACCTCGCCGCTATGCTTTTGAAAGGCGAAGGAGGAGGGAGATCAAAGCGAAACGCAGTGAAATGGATGCGAAAAGCATCTCTGTTTGGATCTAGCGATGCAACCATATGGCTAGCTGAATCAGCTTGCGAGATGAAAAAGATTGAAATTGCAACCCACTACTTCGCCTTGGCAGTTGTGCAGGGCGACATCCGCGGCCTGCGTGGAATTGCGATAATTCTTGAATCCCATACTGATCCGCTTTGCAAGGCGATTGCGTTGCGAATATTTAGAGTTCTTCAGAAAAGAGGGGTCTGCACGTAAGTGTAGCGCCACAGACTGCGTATCGAAGCAATGCCTAGAGCGCCATGAAGACGAGCGATATCGAGATCGTCAGGCTCTAAGCCTCCGATTGCATACATGGGCAATGATGTAATTTCACGCAATTTTTCGAAGCCCCTCCACCCCAAGCCTTCAACTCCTGGATGGGTAGTGGTTGGACTCACAGGACCGAGCACTACAAAATCACAACCAAGCGCTTCAGCAGCACGAAGCTCCATTTCATCGTGGCAGGAAGCTGCCAGGCTCAAGCTCTCCCTGATGGGCCGGGCGATACATTCGCGCAGTTGCGCGGCACGCAGGTGCACGCCGACGCCCAGTTCGCGGGCCAGCGCGATGTCGCCGTTGATCAGCACTTCCGCCGCGGCGGCGCGGCAGCGTTCGACTCCGGCGCGCATCAGGCGCTGCCGGCGCGGCTCGGGAATATCGGGAAGACGCAGCTGGACGCGGACGATGCCTGCGGCCAGCGAACGCTCCAGGCCCTCGAGCCATTCGGCATCGCTCTCGCCCGGCTGCGGCGTGACCAGGTAGCGATCGGGCTGCAGCAGCGCCGCGACCACCGGGCGGTCGGCGGGCGGCATGGGATAGGCGGGCAGCTTGGCCGGCGGCACCCAGGCCAGGGCCTGGCCTTCGACGCCGCGCGGCTTGCCGCGCCAGCGCGCGATGCGGCGCACGTCCAGGCGCAGGCGCTTGTGCGGATAGCGCTGCGGCACGGCGATGAGCGAATCGCCGAGCTCGACCCGGATGCCGAGCTCTTCCTCGAGTTCGCGGATCAGCGCGGCTTCCGCGCTTTCGCCGGGCTCGCGCTTGCCGCCGGGGAATTCCCACAGTCCGGCCAGGTCGCGGCCGTCGGTGCGGCGCGCGAGCAGGATGCGGCCGGCGGCGTCGGCAATGACGCCGGCGACCACCTCCACGCGCGGCGCGTCCTCGGAAATCACGGCGGCGGCCTACGCGGCCGCGGCCGCCGTCATGCGCGCGCCGCGACGGCGGCGCGCCGGCGCTGGCTCAGGCCAGCTGTCCATGGCAGTGCTTGTACTTCTTGCCGCTGCCGCAGGGGCAGGGATCGTTGCGGCCGACCTTGGGCATGCCGTCGTTGGCGAGCTGCGCCTGCGCCTGGGCCTGGGCGGCCTCCTCGTCGGCGCCGTAGCCGCCGGCGTCGGCGTGGCGGAACTGCATCTGCCGCGCCTGGGCCTCGGCCTGCGCGCGTTCCTGCGCCTCGAGCGCGGCGACTTCCTCCTCGGTGCGGATGCGCACGCGCGCCAGCAGGGTGACCACTTCGCGCTTCACCTTCTCCAGCATCTCGCTGAAGAGCTCGAAGGCCTCCTTCTTGTACTCCTGCTTGGGCTGCTTCTGCGCGTAGCCGCGCAGGTGGATGCCCTGGCGCAAGTAGTCCATGCGCGCCAGGTGCTCCTTCCAGTTCTGGTCGAGCACGTTGAGCATGATGTGCTTCTCGAGCATGCGCATCGTCTCGGGGCCGACCGCGGCCTCCTTGTCGGCGAACAGGCGGTCGAGGACCTCCTGCACGTGCTGCTGGATGCCCTCGGCGTCGAGCTCCTGCTTGCTCTCCTGCTTTTCCCTGACCAGCGCGGCCACCGGCACGTCCTGGCCGAACTCGGCGGCGAGCGTGCTTTCCAGGCCGGGCAGGTCCCACTCCTCGTCCACCGAATTCGGCGGCACGTGGCGCTCGACCAGCTCGGCGACCACGTCGCCGCGGATGCCGTCGACGTTGTCCTTGATGCTCTCGGCCTCCAGCAGCTCGTCGCGCTGCTTGTAGATGACCTTGCGCTGGTCGTTGTTGACGTCGTCGAAGTCGAGCAGGTTCTTGCGGATGTCGAAGTTGTGGGCCTCGACCTTGCGCTGGGCGTTGGCGATCTGCTTGGAGACCAGCGGGCTCTCGATGATGTCGTCTTCCTTCAGCCCCATGCGCGCCATCACGCGCTGCACCCAGTCGGCGGCGAAGATGCGCATCAGGTTGTCTTCGAGCGAGAGGTAGAAGCGCGAGGAGCCCGGATCGCCCTGGCGGCCGGAGCGGCCGCGCAGCTGGTTGTCGATGCGGCGCGATTCGTGGCGTTCGGTGCCGACGATGTGCAGGCCGCCGGCGACCTTGACCTCGTCGTGGCGCTGCTGCCAGGCCCGCTTGAGCTCGGCCTTGGCGGCCTCGTCGAGCGGCGCGCCGGTCTCGGCCTCGACCGCGGCGATCTCGGCCTCGAGCGAGCCGCCCAGCACGATGTCGGTGCCGCGGCCGGCCATGTTGGTGGCGATGGTCACCGCCTTGGGGCGGCCGGCCTGGGCGACGATGTGCGCCTCGCGCTCGTGCTGCTTGGCGTTGAGCACCTCGTGCGGGATGCCGTCCTTGCGCAGCTGCTCGGACAGCATTTCCGAAACCTCGATCGAGGTGGTGCCGACCAGCACGGGCTGGCCGCGCTCGTAGCAGTCCTTGATCTCGGCCGCCACCGCGCGGTACTTGCCGGCGCGGTTGAGGAACACGGCGTCGGGATGGTCCTTGCGCACCATCGGGCGATGGGTCGGGATCACGATCACTTCCAGGCCGTAGATGCTCTGGAACTCGTAGGCCTCGGTGTCCGCGGTGCCGGTCATGCCCGACAGCTTCTTGTACATGCGGAACAGGTTCTGGAAGGTGATCGAGGCCAGCGTCTGGTTCTCGCGCTGTACCGGCACGCCTTCCTTCGCCTCCACCGCCTGATGCAGGCCGTCCGACCAGCGGCGTCCCGGCAGGGTGCGGCCGGTGAACTCGTCGACGATGATCACCTCGCCGTCGCGCACGATGTAGTCGACGTCGCGCGAGTAGATCGCGTGCGCGCGCATCGCCGCGTTGAGGTGGTGCACGACGTGGATGTTGTGCGGCGCGTACAGGCCGTCCTCCTCGGTGAGGATCCCGGCCTGGCGCAGCAGCTGCTCGGCGTGCTCCTGGCCTTCCTCGGACAGGTGCACCTGCTTGCCCTTCTCGTCGACCCAGTAGTCGCCCTCGCCGTCCTCCTTCTCCTGGCGCGTCAGCGACGGCACCACGCGGTTGACCTTGATGTACAGCTCGGGGGACTCGTCGGCGGGGCCGGAGATGATCAGCGGCGTGCGCGCCTCGTCGATCAGGATCGAGTCGACCTCGTCGACGATGGCGTAGTGCAGGCCGCGCTGGAAGCGGTCGTCCTTGGACAGCGCCATGTTGTCGCGCAGGTAGTCGAAGCCGAACTCGTTGTTGGTGCCGTAGGTGATGTCGGCGCCGTAGGCGGCGTGCTTGTCGCCGTGCGGCATGCCCGGGTAGACCACGCCCACCGACAGGCCCAGCCAGTTGTACAGACGGCCCATCCAGGCCGAGTCGCGGCGGGCCAGGTAGTCGTTGACGGTGACCACGTGCACGCCCTTGCCTTCCAGGGCGTTGAGGTAGGTCGGCAGGGTGGCGACCAGGGTCTTGCCCTCGCCGGTGCGCATCTCGGCGATCTTGCCCATGTGCAGCACCATGCCGCCGATCAGCTGCACGTCGTAGTGGCGCATGCCGAGCACGCGCTGGCTCGCCTCGCGGCAGACCGCGAAGGCCTCCGGCAGCAGCTTGTCCAGCGACTCGCCCTTGGCGATGCGCTCCCTGAACTCCGCGGTCTTGCCCTGCAGCTGCTCGTCCGACAGCGCCTGCATCTGCGCCTCGAGCGCGTTGACCTTCTTGACGATGCCGCCGAGTTGCTTGACGAGGCGTTCGTTGCGGCTGCCGAAGATGCCGGTGAGCAGGCGATTGAGCATGTTGGAATATGGCCGGAAGCGGAAAGGGGATCCGGCGTCCGGGCGGCCCGTCCCTGGTGCCCCGCCGCCGCGCCGCGTGCTGCGGCGGGAAGCGGATCACGGGAAACGGCCCCCGATCGCCGAAATAAATAAAGGGCGCCAGGCGCCCTTTTGGCAACGCGACATTGTACGTGGTGGCGCCGGGATGGGGTATCAAGCCCCGCCTCCCGCTCCCGCGTCGCGGCGGAAGCGGCGCCGCGGGCCTACATCCGCTTGACGCCCTGCTCGCCCAGGAACTTCTTCGGGTTGACGACGTGGCCGTCCTCCCACACCTCGAAGTGCACGTGGGCGCCGGTGGAGCGGCCGGTGGAGCCGGCCTTGGCCACCTGCTGGCCGCTGCGGACCAGGTCGCCGACCTGCACCAGCAGCCGCGAATTGTGCGCGTAGCGGGTGACGTAGCCGTTGCCGTGGTCGACCTCGATCACCTTGCCGTAGCCCGAGCGCACGTCGGCGTAGCTGACCACGCCGTCGGCCACGGCCAGCACCGGGTCGCCGACGTTGGCATGGAAGTCGATGCCCTTGTGGAAGGCGCCGCCGCCGCCGAACGGGTCGGCGCGGCCGCCGAAGGGCGAGGTGATGTAGCTGTTGGCGATCGGCTCGCGCGAAGGCGTGGCGCTCTTGTCCAGCTCGCGGTTGAACAGCAGCGATTCCAGCACCGACAGTTGGCGCCCGGAATCGCGCAGCTGCGCGTCGAGCGTGCCCATGCCGCGGCGCAGCTCGCCCGCCGGCATGTCGCGCACCGGGCCTTCACCGCCGACGCCGACCGGCTTGTTGAAATCGAACTCGCCGTCGCCGAGCTGGCCGATGCGGGTCAGGCGCTCGCCCAGGGCGTTGAGCCGGTTGGCCTCGGCCTGCAGCTCGCCCAGGCGGGCGGCGAGCGCGTTGACCTCGCGCTGCGCGGCGCGGCGGGTGGCCTCCAGCTCGGCCTGCTGGCCGTCGGCGCGGGCCTGCAGGGTCGAGACCCGCAGCACGTCGACCGTGCTGGTGGCCGCGACGCCGAAGGCCACGCCGGCGCCGAGCAGCACCGCGAAGGCGGTGGCGGGACGGGCGGCCGTGCGCGCATGGGCGTGCCGGGCGAGTGTGTGGGTGCGGTGCTGCGTCCAATGCCACAGGCGGGCGGTTTGGTGGCGCGCAAATTGGCGAATGCTGTGTAAAGTCATGGTTACCGATGTCTGATTCACGCTCCAGGCCGCCAGACCGCTCCGCCGTCCCGCGCGCCGCGCTCGATGCGCTGCTCGCCGAACCGGCGGGCGATCCCTTGCGTCGCGCCTTGTGGCTGGACGAACTGGACCGTCGTTTACGCCCCCTGCTGGCGCCTCCGCTGGCCGCGCACGCGCGGCTGGCGAATGTGGATGGCGCCAAACTCGTCTTCGTCACCGATTCGCCGGTCTGGCACGCCAAGCTCAGGCTGGCGGCCGACACGCTCCTCGATGCCGCCCGCTCCATCGGGCTGGATGTCAGCAAGGTGACCGTCAAGACGGCCACCCGATCGAGCGCCCCGCCTGCGCAGGGGCCGCGACCGGCCAAACCCATGTCGGCACACGCGCGCGAAGCCTTGCGCGAGGCCTTGGCGTCGCTTCGGGAGTCCGGTGGGGGGCCGGCGAAGGACGAGTCCTGAACTCGCTCGCGGCTGGGATGCAGCATCCCCAGCCGAAAACGAACGGGGCATGCTACCGGCGTCACGCCGCCGGGGCGTTAAATCGAGCCTAAAATTTGGCTAGAAAAATGTAAATATTCAGTTAAACCATCACGCCACGTTCACAATTGTGACGTGGGTCGGCCTGGAGTCACGGAACGTGGAGACGGCGCCATCGCAGGGATGGCCGCCGGGAGCCCTCAGGCCGGCAGGGGCTCGGCGTAGACCACCGGCACCGGCTGCTCGTCGGGAAAAGTGACCTCTTCCCAGGCCGAACGCTCGGCCAGCAGGGCGCGGGCCAGCTTGTTGTTGAGGGCGTGGCCGGACTTGTGGCCCTCGTAGGCGCCGAGGATCGGGTGGCCGACCAGGTAGAGGTCGCCGATCGCATCGAGGATCTTGTGGCGCACGAATTCGTTGGCGTAGCGCAGGCCGTCGTCGTTGAGCACGCGGAACTCGTCGAGCACGATGGCGTTGTCCATCGAGCCGCCCAGTCCCAGGTTGCGCTCGCGCATGTATTCCAGGTCGCGCATGAAGCCGAAGGTGCGGGCGCGGCTGACTTCGCGGATGTAGGCCTCGGTGGAGAAATCGACCTCGGCCCGCGACTGCGCCGTCGGGATCATCGGATGGTCGAACTCGATAGTGAAGCCCAGGCGGAAGCCGTCGTAGGG
Organism: Luteimonas aquatica; assembly: GCF_022662575.1. Taxonomy (GTDB): domain Bacteria; phylum Pseudomonadota; class Gammaproteobacteria; order Xanthomonadales; family Xanthomonadaceae; genus Luteimonas; species Luteimonas aquatica. The sequence continues at coordinate 28,833 of NZ_JALBFU010000007.1, forward strand.
CTCGAAGCGCGCGACCTTGTCGCCCTCGCGCACTTCCACCGCGCGCTTGATGCGGATGAAGCGCTTGGGCGCGGCCTGCTCGACGATGCCCGCCGACTGCAGCAGGAACACGAACGGTCCCGCGGAGCCGTCCATGATCGGCACTTCCGGCGCGGACAGGTCCACGTAGACGTTGTCGATGCCCAGGCCGGCCAGCGCCGACATCAGGTGTTCGACCGTCTGCACCTTGGCGCCGCCCTCGGCCAGGCCGGTGCACAGCGTGGTTTCGGCGACCAGGTCGGCATTGGCCGGAATCTCGACCACCGGGTTCAGGTCGACGCGGCGGAACAGGATGCCGTTGTCCGCGGGCGCGGGGCGCAGCGTGAGGTACACCTTCTCGCCGCTATGCAGTCCGACGCCGGTGGCGCGGATCACGTTCTTGATGGTGCGCTGCTGCATGCGGGATGAGGCCTAGGTCGTCAGACGGCGGTCATGGGGCCGTGCTATGGGGGAGTACGTCGGACCGTCGCGCAGATTAGCACGCGCGATGCTGAACCTGAACGGAAGAATCGCACACGCCCGCCCGTTCGAATCGGCGCCCGCCGGGCGCCCCCGGCGCCCTGCCGCGCCCACCCTCCCCGCCCCTGCCGGCTTGACGCCCCGCCCAGCCTTGCTGTAGCGTTTTCATTGCACGCAATTCTTGGTTGTTTTCTTGCTCGCCGACACGCCGGTTTCGAGCACTTCCTGCGGAAAACCAGGGGCCATTGGCGAAGACAGGGGGAAAAGGGTGATGGGAGGCAAAAAGCAATTGCAAGCCAAACGTGCCGTTTCCGGACGCCGCCGGCCCCGCGCGTCTTCCTTCCGTTCCGCCGGAGGCCCTGGCCGCGGCGCGGGCCGGCCGGCGCGGCCTGGTCTACCCGTCCAGGCGCCGCGGCTGCCGGCCGCCGCGACGGGGGGCCCCGTCCCGCCGGCAGGACCGGGACGTTCCCTTCGAGGAGCGGGACCGGGCGGGCCGTGGCTTCGCGCCCGCCTCGCATCGCCCGCCCTTCGGCTCCGTGCCCGGCAGCGCATGGCCGGGCGACGACGCGCCGGTTGCGACGTCCCTGTCGCGGCCATCGGCGCTCCTGGCCGTCGGCCGAAGCCGGGCATGCCGGCATCGCATCGCCATCCACGCATTCGCGCACCTCGCGGCAAGCGGCCGCGCGGCTGACCGGGACATCGCGCGGCGGCCACCTCCCATCCCGAAAGTTCGCCCGGCACAGGCGATCCGGCAACCGCGTCCGAAAACGATCTGCACGACCACACCTGTCTATCTCATCCAGAGGGGGATCTCATGGAACGTGTCGGAAGTTCTCGCGCCAAGCGGCGCACGAAGTACGTTCTCGCGCTGTCGGGCTTGCTGTTGGCGGCAATCGCATTGCCATCCATCGCGCAGGAGACCGGGCCTGGACTGTTCAAGTACCAGGAATACGCCTCGACCATCAAGGAATCGCGCGAGATCGCCGCCATCGGCGACGACGGATTCGGGGACGAGACGCAGCCGTTCAACGGCTCGACCGAGTTCAAGGCCACGGACCTGTCCCTGCCGGGCAACAACGATCTGCCCGTGGAGGCGGGCAGGAGGTTTCTCGTCGAAGACCGCAACCAGGGCGTCGACCACCAAAGAGCCTACCTGGGCGGATACGCGGATTGGGACATCGAAGTCCCGTACATCTCCGGCACGTTCGCCTCGGACGATGGCGGCTGGGTCGTCGGGCCGCCCGAGGATGCCAACCGCTACAGGCGCTGTTCGCGGCTCGATCCGCCGTACGTCAGCGGCGCCCCTAACTTCCTCTTCGGCTACGTATGGGACAAGAACGGCCTGTACATCCCCGGCGAGGAAGAAGGGATGCTTCTCCCGGCCAAGGCCGGAAGCTACAAGGCCCCCACGGACGGAAAGACCTATCCGTGGGTCACCACGCAGAACACGCGGCTGCGGTGCCTGCCCCAGCTCAGGAACGGCCAGCCGGGCGAAGGCTTCGCCGCGGTGACGGCCAAGGGCGTGACCTACTACTTCGACCTGATGGTGCTGCGCGGCGCGCCGCGCATTCGCGGCATCACCAACAGGAACACGTACAAGAACCGGGTCCGCGTCTTCCTGCTCGCGACCCGGGCGGAGGACAGGAACGGAAACTGGGTCAACTACAACTACAGCGGCGAGCAGCTGCAGTCCATCACCGCCAGCGACGGCCGGTCGATCGCGTTCACGTGGGCCAATGGCGCGATCAACACCGCGACGGGCGCCGGCAGGACATACACGTACTCGTATTCCGGCGGCGACCAGTACGCCGACGGCGGGCTGCTGGAGGTACTGCAGCCGGACGGCACCAAGTGGCGGTACGAGAAGAGCGGGCACCTGCGCTCGTCCAAGCCAAGGACACCGCCGCGCGAGCCCGAGCCCTGCGTGGAGTACCGGACGCCGCCGTCCAACTTCGGCTATGCGGTCGTCCATCCCAGCGGAGCCAGGGCGGAGTACGTCTTCGCCATGCGGACGTTTGCCCGCAGCTCCACCTCGTTCGGATGCAACGCCAAGCCAAGCCCCGACTATTGGGAGATTTTCACCCTCGAGTCCAAGAACGTCTCCGGGCCCGGGCTTGCGCCGCAGCTCACCTCCTACGACTACGCGGGCACTTGCATAGAGTGCTCCAAGGCTCCGGGCACGGAGGGCGGCGCGGCCACCGCCGGCGCGCCCTTGGCGGACGCCTACATCGAGGCGAACGCCTCGGACGCCCTGCCGGCCGCGCCGCCCGCGACGGATGACGGTCGCCGCCGCGAAACCCGGGTCACGCATCCCGACGGAACGGTCACCCGCTACGTCTACGGCGCCCAGGCGCAATACGACAGCAATTCGAAGATCCGCTACACCGAGGGATTGCTGCTGGAGGAAACCAGGACGAACGCCGCGGGCGCGGTCGGCTCCAGGCGCACGATCGAGTATCAGAACGATCCCTACGCGACCACCGCATTTCCGATGCTCATGGGGGACTACGTCTACCCCTACCAGCCCCACGAAATGGTCGTGCGTCCCGTCAGGAAGGAAACCGTCACGCAGGACGGCGCGACGTTCACCAGGACGGTCACGACCTTCGATGCGCTGGCGCGCCCGCTCGTGGTCAATCGCGCCAGCTCCCTCGGCTTCAGCCGCAACGACTCGATCGACATCCACGACAATACGGCCAAGTGGGTGCTCGCGCAGAGCGCAAAGACCTACGTCAATGGCGAGGTCGCATCGGAGGTTGCCTACGACGCCCTTGCCAGACCGCTCTGGTACAAGGTGCATGGGAAGCTCAAGCAAACCCTGACCTACTACGCCGGCACGGACGCGACCCAGTTCGGAACCGTCGCCACCGTCAAGGACGGCAACAACAACGTGACCGCGCTGTCCGGCTGGAAGCGCGGCATTCCGGGCACGATCAAATTCGCGGACGGGGTCGGCACCACCGCCGCGATCCGCGACGACGGGCTGCCCAGCTCGATCACGGACGCGAACGGATACGTGACGCAGTACGGATTCGATGCGATGGGGCGGGTCAACTTCGTCGACTATCCGGACGGCGATACGCCCAACTGGAACAGTTCGTCCGTCACCTTCGCCAGGACGGCGGCCTCCCTCTACGGGCTCCCCAATCCGTACTGGTCGGAAGTCGAGCGGACCGGAAACAAGCGGAAGGTCACCTACTACGACAGCCTCTGGCGTCCCGTCGTCGAGGAAACCGCCGACGCCGCGGACACGGCAGGGACAAGAAGCATCGTCGTCCGCCGATACGACTCGGCCAATCGCGTGGTGTTCGAGTCGTACCCGATGCGCAGCCTCGCCAGCTATACCGACACCGCGTTGAAAGGCGTCGCGACGACCTATGACGTGCTCGGCAGACCGTTGACCGTCAATGAGGATTCCGAACTCGGGGTGCTCACCACCAGGACCGAGTACCTCCCAGGCTTCAAGACGCGGGTCACGAACCCGCGCCTCGCGCAGACGACGACCAGCTACATGGCGTTCGACCAGCCCTCGACGGATTGGCCGGTGGCCATCGCACACCCGGAAGGCGCCTTCGTCGACATCGCCCGCGACTCGCTCGGCAACCCGCGGACGATCGCGAAGCGGAACGCCGGCGGCACCGTCCGGTCCTCCCGCCATTTCGTCTACAACCCCGCCAAGGAACTTTGCAAGACCATCGACCCGGAGGCGGGCAGCACGGTCTCCCACTACGACGGGGCCGGCAATCTGGACTGGTCCGTCTCCGGCGCCGCCCTGGCCGATCCCAACTCTTGCCAGGAAACCGAAGCCAGCACGTCCACAAGAAAGGTTGTCAGGACGTACGACAACCGGAATCGCCTAAAAACACTTGTGTTCCCCGACGGGCGCGGCGACCAGAACTGGAACTACACCGCCGACAGTCTGCCTTCTCGCGTGGAGACTTTCAGCTATCCCGGCGCCACGCCCAACGTCAATGCGTACCAGTACAACCTGCGCCGGTTCTTGAAGAGCGAGACGCAGACGCCCCAAGGCCAGGCCGCCTGGACGCTCGGCTACGGATACGACGCCAACGGCAGCCTCGCCAGCCACACCTATCCGTCCGGGCTGGTCGTCGGCTATGCGCCCGACGCGCTTGGCAGCGCCAGGCAGGTCGGCGCGTATGCCACGGGCATCGCGTATCACCCCAACGGGGCCGTCGCCCAATTCGCTTATGGGAACGGCATCGCGCACAGCCTGACGCAGAACCTGCGGGGCCTGCCGGCGCGAAGCCGCGACGCGTACGGCGCCACGGCCATCCATGACGACAGCTACGCCTATGACGGCGAGGCGAACGTCTCGACCATCACGGATGCCCTGTCCGGCGCCCGCGGCAACCGCACGCTGACCTATGACGGGCTGAACAGGCTCACCAAGGCCGTGTCGCCGATGTTCGGAACGGCGAGCTACGCCTTCGACCAGCTCGACAACATCACGCGTACGACCATCGGCGGACCCGCGGCCCGCGACCACTTCTACTGCTACGACGGCTACAACCGGCTGACCAACGTCAAGACGGGCAGCTGCGCGGGCGCGACCGTCACGGGCCTTGGCTATGACACGCAAGGCAACGTCAACAACAAGAACGGGGTGGCCTACGACTTCGACTACGGCAACAAGCTCAGGGCGATCGGGCCCGCGCTCAGCTACACGTACGACGCCTACGGCCGGCGTATCACCGAAACGATCGGGCCCGCCAATCCGCGGATGACGCGGTTCATGTACAGCCAGTCCGGCCTGCTCGTGTACGAGACCACGAGCACGACCCGCAACGAGAGCATCTACCTCGGCGACAGCTTGATCGCGCGCCGCGGAATCACGACGAACATCCCGGGCGCCACCTACAACGTCTCCTACCAGCACACCGACAGCCTGGGCAGCCCGGTCGCCGTCACCGACGAGAGCCGGGCCGTCATCGAACGCAGCGAGTACGAGCCCTTCGGGCGGCAGATCGCCAGCCGCGCGGCCCACGACGGACCGGGATTCACCGGACACCGGTTCGACGCCGCCTCCGGCCTCAACTACATGCAGCAGCGGTACTTCGATCCGTCGATCGGCCGGTTCCTCAGCGCGGACCCGGTGGTCACGAACACCGCGGACGGCGCGAACTTCAACCGCTACTGGTACGGCAACAACAACCCGTACAAGTTCACGGACGCCAACGGGCAATGCACGGGCTCTCGGATCGAGAACAAGGACGGGACTTGTCAAAGCGGCGGCGGCTACACGACCAGCGGGATCACGCTCGGGGCCGGCTCGCTCACCGGGGCGGTGTCCAGAACGGTAGCGGCGCTGACGATGTCCGCTTCGTCGCGAGCGCTGGGGATTCGTCGCCCGGGGCAAGGCGTTGACCCGCTCGGCCCGGGCATCCTTGGCACGAAGTCCCTTGGCGAAGTGATCGTCGAAGAAGTCCAGAGGCTTCGCCGAGAAAGAATCTATGTCACCTACACCCTAACGCGTCAGGGTGACTTTGGGACCGAATACTACTTCGGTCGAACTAGCGGCTATGGTGATCCTCAGGCCATCATGATGAAGAGGTATGCCTTTCACGAAAGGCGTCTTCAAGGATTCGGAAATCCAACCCTGGACAAATGGGCTTCTGGAGACAAGGGGCTCATTGCCATCCGAGGAAGAGAGCAACAGCTAATTGATGCAGCTGGAGGAATTGGCACCGCACATGTGGCAAACCTGATACGGGGCGTGTCAAAGTGGAACGTAAACGGTCGCTTATATCATAATGCATCCACTAAAGAATTCGGACTCATCGCAGGTTACACGGGCTACTGATGATCACTTCAACTGAAATCGATCTTAAAGAAATTGCATCCTGGTGCCATGATGCCGCCGACTTTCTTTCCCGATACCTGGATCCTGATTTGGCAGCAATGCGCAAAGAAATCATTTCTCGCCATGCGGGGAAGAAGAAAGCCATGCTGGAAATTGCCTCAGATTTAGCGGAAGGAATATATTCTTTATCGGATGAGGACCGCAATGAAGCGCAAAAGATGCTGAAGGATAAATATGGCTTCGGTTACGAGTACTTCCAACAAGGGAAGTTGCGAGTGATTGAGTCGATCCTGAAAAGCGGCAAAGTTGGCTCGATGTCTCAATACGAAAAGGCCCTGGATTTCTTGTCTGACACGACGAATGACCAAGACATGCTCGTGAGCCTTTCGAAGATTGTTGCTGCGTATGAGGAGAAGCTCATCAAGAAACAGGGCAAGAAATAATTTCCGATCGCCGTCGGTCACTTGGCGACCTCTTTTGATCCCAGCCCCCCTACTGCGCAACCGCTCATGCGTACCGCCCCGAAACCATCCCACCGCAGACGTGTGCTGATGATGGAACAGGATGAATCGCGCGGAAGAGCGCTGGTGCAGCGCGGACCGCAGATTTCAACAACAGAATGGAAACCTGCCCTCCTGTCTATGCAGGAAATTGAGATGACTGACACAGACCTCAGGAAGATCGAACTCTGGTGCTACGACGCAGACGCGTTCTTGTCCCAGTATCTGGATGCGGATCTGGCGGCGATGTCACATGAGAGCATAGTCAAGAGCTCAGGAAAGAAGCGAGCATTGTTCATGATTGCGGACGATCTTGCGGAAGGAATTTCCGATCTTCCCGACGAGGATCGCATCCAGGCTCAGAAGATGCTCAAGGAAAAGCATGGATTCGGCTACGAGCATTTCCAACAAAGAAAGCTGCGCGTTATCGAGTCGATTCTGGAAAACGGCAGAATCAGCTCGATGTCGCAGTACGAGAAAGCCATGGATTTCTCGTCCGATACGACGAATGACCAGGATACGGTTATGAATCTTGCAAAGATCATTGCGGCGTATGAGGAGAAGCTTATAAAAAAGAAGGCGCGCAAATAGACATCGCCATCAACGGAGCTCGGTGTCTTGATGGCGCTGCTCAAGAAATCCGTCCGTTGTAGCCTTCCACGGATACCACCCGCATGACGAATGTCGACTTGAAATCCATTGAGAGTTGGTGCCGCGTCGCAGCGAAAACTCTTTCACCGGGCGTTCCCGAAGCGATTCACGATATGACCATGGAAGTCATTGACAAGAACTCGGGCAAGCCAGCGTTGGTTCGCATCGCCGATGATCTTGCGGAAGGCATTAGCCACTTGCCGGCGGACAAGAGAGACGAAGCTCAGCGCATCCTCAAGGAGCGATGCGGAATCGGTTACGAATACTTCTTGAAGGGAAGATTGCGAACGATTTCGTCAATCTTGAAAAGAGGGAAAATCACATCGTCCTCGCAGTACGAAGCCGCACTCGAATACGCTTCCGACACTACCCATGATCCTGGAGAGCTGGACCAGATATCGCGCATTCTCTCCGATTACGTTGCAAAACTAGACAGCAAATAGCTCGTGACGCCGAGACGAGACGGCCGCCCCTGAGGTGTAGCGGGAGCGCCACTCTCCTGTCCATGCAGGAAAAATTGAGATGACTGACAGAGACCTCAGCAAGATCGAACTCTGGTGCTACGACGCGGCCAGCATCGTGGCTCCGCGATTGAACGCGGTGGTGGCTGCGATGCTTCACGAGAACATCAGCAAGTACGCAAACAAGAAAAGGGACCTGCTCTACATCGCCTCGGACTATGCCGAGATGATTTCATCTCTAGCAGATGAAGATCGCGCCAAAGCACAGAAGCTTCTTAAGGAGAAGCATGGGTTTGGCTACGAGCACTTCCAGCAAGGGAAGCTGCTAGCGATTGAGTCGATCCTGAAAAACGGCAAGATCGGCTCAATGTCTCAATACGAGAAGGCCCTGGATTTCCTGTCCGACACGACGAACGACCAGGACACGCTCGTGAGCCTTTCGAAGATTGTTGCCGCGCACGAGGAAAAGCTGAGCAAAAAGCAGGCCAAGAAATAATTCGCGGCCACCGATCGGGTTCGCAAGGCACCCTGCTTGATAGTGATCTGCAGCATTCGGGGCGGGAATTGGCATGACCGGAACGACAGAGATTGATCTGAAGAAGCTCGAATTGTGGTGCTACGACGCCGCAGAGTGCCTTTCCAAATTTGTGGATGCCGATTTGACGGCTTCACGAAGAGCGACCATTGCTCGATACACAGGCAAAAAAAGGGCAATCCTGACAATTGCATCCGACTTGGCAGAAGGAATTTCTCATTTGCCAGATGAAGATCGAAGCGATGCGCAAAGAGTGCTTAAAGCCAACCATGGGTTTGGTTATGAGTACTTCCAGCAAAGAATGCTGCGGGTCATTGATTCGATTCTAAAGAATGGCAAAATCAGCTCGATGTCGCAGTACGAGAAAGCTCTGGATTTCTTGTCCGATACGACGAACGAACACGACATGCTGGTGAGTCTTTCGGAGATTGTGGCTGCGTATGAGGTGAAGCTCAGCAAGAAGCGGAAACAACAGTAGCTCCTGGCCGCCAATCGGCCTCACTCCCGCGCCTCCCTGTCACCGTCATTCCTGCGAAAGCAGGAATCCAGTGACTTTTCCGACTTGCCATGTGGACTTGGCGGAAGGCGCTGGATTCCTCCTTTCGCAGGAATGACGAGCATTTCATGGATACAACCCCCTCCGGCGGCGCAGAAAGGCCTGCAAGGGCGCCAGGATGGCCTCGGGCGCTTCCACGAAGGGCCAGTGTCCCAGGCCCGGCAGGACGTGCACTTCGGCCTGCGGAAAGAACTCGCGCTGCAGCTGCGCGTAGCGGACCGGCAGGTACGGGTCGCGCTCGCCCCACAGCACGCACACCGGCAGCGTGGCGTCGACGGGCGTCCGCGCGGCTTCCGGGAAGATCGCCGCGACCTGCCGCGAGGCGCGGTACAGGCGCAGCACCGCGCGCTTGTGGCCCCAGTCGCTGAAGGCGGCGACGCGGTCGGTGAAGCCGCGCGGCAGCGGCCGCGGATTGTCCCGGTTCAAGGAGGCGCGCAGTACGCCGGGCGTGGCGAGCAGCTGGAAGATCTCGCCCAGGACCGGCGTCTGCCAGATCCTGGCATAGCGGTGCCAGCGGTAGCCGGGCATCAGGCCGCTGTCGATCAGGCTCAGGCTGGCGACGCGCCGCGGATGGTCCAGCATCCAGCGCAGCCCCCAGGGGCCGCCGAAATCGTGCAGCACCAGATGCGCGCGCTCGACCGAGAGATGGTCGAGCAGCCGGCCCAGGTAGCGGGCATAGCCGCGGACGGTGTAATCGAAATCGCGCGGACGCTCGGCGCGGCCGTAGCCGGGCATGTCCATGGCGACGACGCGGGAGAAGCCTTCGATCGCGGGCAGCAACGCCGCCCAGTCGTCGATCGCGCCCGGGTTGCCGTGGACGAAGACCACGGCCTCGCCGCTGCGCGGCCCGCCGTCGTGGACGGCGCAACGCACGCCCTCGATCGTCGGAAACTGCAGATCAGACATCGGCCACCCCGCACGGACGGGCGCCCGGCGCGGCGTGCGCGTCGCGGCGGGAGAAAACGCCGGCCGGATTGCGGCCGGCGGAAAAGTCCCGCCCTGGCGGCATCGCCAGGACGGGAAGTCATGCGGACACGGCGTTACCTAATTGCTTTACCTGTTGCTTGCTTTCAGTCGGCCTGACGGCGCAGGAATGCCGGGTGAGGCGGCATGCTTGCGAGGCATCGCCTCGCGTGCCGCCGAACGCCCGGCCATGGATGGCCGGGCCGGACGACCCGGAGTCCATATGCCTGCGCCAAGGACGGCATCAGTCGGCCTGGCGGCGCAGGAACGCCGGAATATCCAGATAGCTGCTGTCGTTGCCGAAATCCGCCACCGGCGGCGTGGACGACGGCGCCTCGGCGCTGTTGCCGCCGCGGCCGCGCAGGCTCGACGCCAGGCTCTGGCCCGGGTTGTAGGCCATGCCGCCGTCGTCCACCAGCAGGCCGGTGGTGCCGTCGCGCTTGGCGGGGGTGCGCACCAGTTCGACCTGCGGGCGGGCGCCGCGGACGATGTCGTGGCCGAAATTGCCGGCGCCGGCATAGCCGCGGTCGTCGTGGCGCGCGGCCTGGCGGCCGGCGCTGCGGTTCAGGCCGGTGGCGACCACGGTGACGCGGACCTCGTCCTGCATGTCCGTATCCAGCACGGTGCCGATGACGATGGTGGCGTCCTCGCTGGCGAAGTTCTCCACCGTGCGGCCGACCTCGTCGAACTCGGCCATGGTGAAGTCCGGACCGGCGGTGATGTTGACCAGGATGCCGTTGGCGCCGGCCAGGTTGACGTCGTCCAGCAGCGGGTTCTGGATCGCCGACTCGGCGGCGGCCTGCGCGCGGTCGTCGCCGCGGGCGTGGCCGGTGCCCATCATCGCCAGGCCCATCTCGCTCATCACGGTGCGCACGTCGGCGAAGTCGACGTTGATCAGGCCCGGACGCACGATCAGGTCGGCGATGCCCTGCACCGCGCCGAGCAGCACGTCGTTGGCGGCGCGGAAGGCCTGGATCATGGTGGCGTTGCGGCCCAGGACGGTGATCAGCTTCTCGTTGGGGATGGTGATCAGCGAATCGCAGTGCTGCGACAGCTCATCGATGCCCTTGAGCGCCACCTGCATGCGGCGGCGGCCCTCGAAGGGGAACGGCTTGGTGACCACGGCCACGGTCAGGATGCCCATTTCCTTGGCCAGCTGCGCCACCACGGGCGCTGCGCCCGTGCCGGTGCCGCCGCCCATGCCGGCGGTGATGAACACCATGTCGGCGCCCTGCAGCGCGTCCATGATGATCTCGCGGTCCTCCAGCGCGGCCTGGCGGCCGACTTCCGGATTGGCGCCCGCGCCCAGGCCCTTGGTGACGTTGCCGCCCAGCTGCAGCTGCAGCTTGGAGCCGTTGTTCTTGATCGCCTGCGCGTCGGTGTTGGCGGTGATGAATTCCACGCCCTCGACGCTGCTGTTGACCATGTGCGCGACCGCGTTGCCGCCGCCGCCGCCCACGCCGACGACCTTGATCACCGCGTTGGGAGCCATTCTTTCAACCAGTTCGAAATGTGCCATGTCCGTGTCCTCGCTTTAATTAGTTATGTGTTGCTGTATTGGATCGGTCGTGTTGCCAAGTTGTCGCAATCGTCTTCGCCTTGCCTTCCGCGCCGCCGCGCCTTCGCGCCGACGCATGACCCGTCGTCAGAACTCGCCGCGGTACCAGTTCTTGAGCTTGTTGAAGAAGGTGCCGGCGCGCCCGGTCGGGATCACCGGGCGGCGCGGATGCTCGATCTGGCTGCCCATCAGCAGCAGGCCGACGCCGGTGGCGTGCACCGGGTTGCCGACCACCTCGCCCAGGCCCGTGACGTGCTGCGGGATGCCCACGCGTACCGGCATCTGCAGCATCTCCTCGGCCAGCTCGACCACGCCTTCCATCTTCGAGGCGCCGCCGGTGAGCACCATGCCGGCGCGCACGTGCTGCTCGAAGCCGGAGCGGCGCAGTTCGGCCTGCACCATCTCGAAGATCTCCTCGTAGCGCGCCTGCACCGCCTGCGCCAGCGACTGGCGCGGCAGGCGCCGCGGCGGACGGTCGCCCACGCTCGGCACCTGGATGGATTCCTCCGAGGTCGCCAGCTGCGCCAGCGCGCAGGCGTAGCGCACCTTGATCTGCTCGGCCTCCGGGGTCGGGGTGCGCAGCATGTGCGCGATGTCCTCGGTGACCTTGTCGCCGGCGATCGGCAGGGACGCGGTGTGGCAGATCGCGCCCTGCACGAAGACCGCCAGGTCGGTGGTGCCGGCGCCCAGGTCGACCAGCACCACGCCCAGCTCGCGCTCGTCGCCGGTCAGCACCGCGGTGCTGGAGGCCAGCGAGGACAGGATCAGGTCGTCGATCTGCAGGCCGCAGCGCTGCACGCACTTGCTGATGTTGGCGGCGGCCGACTGCGCGCACACCACCAGGTGCGCGTGCACCTCCAGGCGCACGCCGGTCATGCCGACCGGGTTGCGGATGCCTTCCTGCGAATCGTCGAGCACGTATTCGCGCGGGATCGCGTGCAGGATCTTCTGGTCGGCGGGAATGGCCACGGCCTTGGCCGCTTCCAGTACGCGGTCGAGGTCGGCGTAGGTCACCTCGCCGTCGCGGATCGGCACGATGCCGGGCGAGTTGCGGCACTGCACGTGGTTGCCGGAGATCGAGGCGTAGACCGAGCGGATCTCGCAGCCGGCCATCAGCTCGGCTTCCTCGATGGCGCGCTGGATCGACTGCACGGTCGACTCGATGTCCACCACCACGCCGCGCTTGAGCCCGCGCGACTCGTGCGAACCGATGCCGATCACCTCGATGGGATTGCCGGGCGAGTACTCGCCCACCAGCGCCACCACCTTGGAGGTGCCGATGTCCAGTCCCACGATCAGTGCCTTGTCGCCTTTGCGGTTCATGTGCGTATCGTCTTTAAGGTCGTTCCCGGCTGCATGGGGAAACCTGATGCCATCCATGGCGCAGCAGTACGGGCTTCGGAACGCCCTGCCCGGCCGTCCGTGGCCGGGCGCTCGTCGGCCGCAGCGGACGCCTTGACGGCGTCCGCTTGCTCGCGGCCACTCGCCCACGTCAGCGCGAAGCCGTTGGTGTAGCGCAGGTCGGCGCTCTGCAGCGGCAGCGGCCTGGACGCCAGCAGCTGCGGCATCAGCCGCGCGAAGCGCGCCAGGCGCAGCCGCGCCTCCTGGCTGCCGACGATCAGCCGGGTGCCGTTGGAGAGGGTCAGCGACCAGCTGCCGCGGCGGTCGAGCGAGACCCCGCTCACCTTGCGGCCTTCGGCGGCGAACATTGCGCCGGCCTCGTTGTACAGCGCCACCACGTCCTTGATGCGCGCGGCCGGGGCGTCGACGTCGAAGCGCGGCAGGCCGGGCGGCACGCGCATGTTGCCGATCGGGAAGATGTTGCCGCGTTCGGACAGCAGTTCCTTCTCGCCCCAGCGCGCGAACGGCCGATATTCGACGATGCGTACTTCCAGCACGTCCGGCCAGCGCTTGCGCACCTCGGCGTGCTCCACCCACGGCAGCTTGGCGACCGCGGCCTGCGCCTGCTCCAGGCGCACGGCGAAGAAGCCGCTGCGTGCGTAGGGCAGCACGGTGCTGCGCAGCTGCTGCGCGTCCACGCGCTGCAGCTCGCCGGCCACGCGCAGCGTGCGCAGCGGCCAGCGCTCGGCGCCGATCCAGCCGTTGAGCACGGCCACCACCGGCAGCGCCACCAGCGCCACGGCCAGGCTCCAGGCGATCAGTCGCAGCAGCGCGCTCATGGCTTGTCCACCGCCTTGCCGGCGTCGAAGCCGTCGTTGGCGATCTGCTGCGCGGCATAGCCGATGTCGCCGGCGCCCATCATCAGCAGCAGGTCGCCGTCGCGCAGGATGTCGGGCAGCACCGCGCGCAGGTCCTGCGCGCCGCCGACCACCACCGGATCGATGCGGCCGCGCGCGCGGATCGCGCGCGCCAGCGACTTGGCGTCGGCGCCGGCGATCGGCGCCTCGCCGGCCGGGTAGACCTCGGTCAGCACCAGGGCGTCGACGTCGGACAGCACGCTGGCGAAATCGTCGAACAGGTCGCGGGTGCGGGTGTAGCGATGCGGCTGGAAGGCGACCACCAGCCGGTGCTGCGGCCAACCGCCGCGCGCGGCGGCGAACACCGCCGCCAGCTCCTTCGGATGGTGGCCGTAGTCGTCGACCAGCTGCACGGCCGCGCCCTGCGCGGTGTGCAGCTCGGCCAGCAGGTTGAAGCGGCGGCCGATGCCCTGGAATTTCTCCAGCGCGCTGGCGATCGCCTCCGGCGCGATGCCGAGCTGCCAGGCCACGGCGGCGGCGGCCAGCGAGTTCTGCACGTTGTGGCGGCCGGGCAGCGCCAGGGTGACCGCCGTGCGCGAGGCATCGGGCAGGCACAGCGTGTAGCGCATGCGCCCGCCCTCCTGCTCCACGTCCTCGGCGCGCACCTCGGCCTTCTCGTCGAAGCCGTAGGTCATCACGTGGCGCGGCATGTCGCAGGCGAGCCTGGCGACGATCGGGTCGTCGATGCACAGCACGGCGATGCCGTAGAACGGCAGCCGGTGCAGGAATTCGGAGAACGCCGCCTGCACGCGCGCGAAGTCGCCGCCGTAGTTCTCCAGGTGGTCGGCGTCGATGTTGGTGACCACCGCCACCAGCGGGTTCAGGCGCAGGAAGCTGCCGTCGCTCTCGTCGGCCTCGGCCACCAGCCAGTCGCCCGAGCCCAGGCGCGCGTTGGCGCCGGCGGCGAGCAGCTGCCCGCCGATCACGAAGGTGGGGTCGAGCCCGCCCTCGGCCAGCACGCTGGACAGCAGCGAGGTGGTGGTGGTCTTGCCGTGGGTGCCCGCGACGGCGATGCCGCGGCGGAAGCGCATCAGCTCGGCCAGCATCTCCGCGCGCGGCACGATCGGGATGCGCTGCGCACGCGCCTCGAGCAGTTCCGGGTTGTCGGGCTTGATGGCGCTGGAGACCACCACGCAGTCGGTGCCCAACACGTTGGCGGCTGCATGGCCGCGGTGCACGTTGGCGCCGAGCTTGGCCAGGCGGCGCGTGACCGCGTTGTCGGCCATGTCCGAGCCGGAGACCTGGTAGCCGAGCGTGCACAGCACTTCCGCTATTCCGCTCATGCCCACGCCGCCGATGCCGATGAAGTGCACGCGCGAGTAGCGGCGCGCGAAGTCGCCAGGAGCGACTCCGCCCGCGTGGTCCTTGGCGTCGTAGAGACGGCGGATCATGCGTGCTGTCCCATCGTGGGTTCGACGCGGCGGCGCGGGCCGCCGGCCTCGCGCGCGGCCACCGGCCTGGCGTCCGTCCTGGGACGCGCGGCGGGCGTTTTCTGCGCGGCCGGTTCGTCCTGCACGCCGCCGGCGGTCGTCTGCACACCTTCCCCACGCAGACGCGCCACCTGGCGTTCGGCGCGATCGAGCTCGTAGGACACGCGCAGCAGCAGGCCGAGCGCGGCGCAGGTCATCAGCACGCTGGAGCCGCCGGAGGAGATCATCGGCAGCGTCAGGCCCTTGGTGGGCAGGATGCCGAGGTTCACGCCGATGGACACGAAGCTCTGCAGGCTGATCCACAGCGCCACGCCGAACGCGCAATAGCCGGCGAAATGGCGGCGCATGCCCACGCAGCGGTAGCCGACCCAGAAGGCGCGGCCGACCAGGGCCACGTACAGGCCGATCACCAGGCAGACGCCGACGAAGCCCAGCTCCTCGGCGATCACCGAGAAGATGAAGTCGGTATGCGCCTCGGGCAGATAGGACAGCTTCTGCACCGACGCGCCGAGCCCGACGCCCGCCCACTCGCCGCGGCCCACGGCCATCAGCGCGTTGCTGAGCTGGTAGCCGGAACCGAGCTGGTCCGCCCACGGATCGAGGAACGAGGTCAGGCGGCGCACGCGGTAGGGTTCCAGGATCGCCACGAAGGCGAACACCGGCAGGCCGATCACGATCGGCATCGACATGCGCGGCAGGTTCACCCCGCCCAGCACCAGCATGCCGGCGGTGATCGCCAGGATCAGCGAGGAGGAGCCGAAGTCCGGCTGCAGCAGCAGCAGCGCCACCAGCGCCACCGCCACGCCCAGCGGCTTGAGCATCGCCGGCCAGGTGGCGTTGACCTCGTCGCGGAAGCGCACCAGGTAGCTCGACAGCCAGACGATGTAGAGCAGCTTCACCGCCTCCACCGCCTGGAACTTGGACACGCCCAGGTTGATCCAGCGCCGCGCGCCGTTGACGCTGCTGCCGATGCCGGGCACGAACACCACGATCAGCAGCAGGAAGCAGCCCAGCAGCAGCAGCTGGTTGTACTGCTCCACGGTCTTGAGCTCGGTGCGCATCGCCCAGACCGCCAGGCCGATGCCGATGGCCAGGAAGATCAGGTGGCGGTTGAGGAAATAGAACGGCCCCACGCCCAGGCCCTCGCCGATGGCGATCGAGCTGGACGCGACCATCACCACGCCCAGGCTGGCGAGCGCGATGCAGATGCCCAGCAGCCAGCCGTCGTAGCGGCCGGCGATGGCATCCAGCCGCGTCGCCTGCCGCGCGCCGCCGGGATAGGAACCGATGTAGGGGGATTCGCCCATGTCAGCGCACCTTCAACGTGGCCAGGCCGACCAGCACGAGGATCACCGAGATGATCCAGAAGCGGACGATCACGCGCGGCTCCGGCCAGCCCTTGAGCTCGAAGTGGTGGTGGATCGGCGCCATGCGGAACACGCGCTTGCCGGTGAGCTTGAACGAGGCCACCTGGATCATCACCGACAGCGTCTCGATCACGAACACGCCGCCCATCACCACCAACACCAGCTCCTGGCGGACGATGATCGCCATCGTGCCGAGCACCGCGCCCAGCGCCAGCGCGCCGATGTCGCCCATGAACACCATCGCCGGATAGGTGTTGAACCACAGGAAGCCCAGCCCCGCGCCGGCGATGGCCGCGCAGATGATGACCAGCTCGCCGGCGCCGGGAATCTGCGGGATCTGCAGGTAGTTGGAGAACACTGCGTTGCCCGAGGCGTAGGCGAACACGCCCAGCGCGCAGGCCACCAGCACGGTCGGCATGATCGCCAGGCCGTCCAGGCCGTCGGTCAAGTTGACCGCGTTGGAGAAGCCGACGATCCAGAAATACGCCACCACGATGAAGAACGCGCCCAGCGGCACCGCGACCATCTTCAGCAGCGGCACGAAGAAGGTGGTCGCCGCCGGCACCGTGGGGTCGGCGGTCATGTACAGGAACACGCCCGCCGCCAGGCCGAAGATCGACTGCAGCAGGTACTTCCAGCGCGACTTCAGCCCGTTGGGATCGCGCTTGACGATCTTGATCCAGTCGTCGAGCCAGCCGATCGCGCCGAAGGCCAGCATCACCGTCAGCACCAGCCAGACGTAGCGGTTGCGCAGGTCGCCCCACAGCAGCACCGACAGCAGCACGGTGATCAGGATCAGCGCCCCGCCCATGGTCGGCGTGCCGGCCTTGGAGAAATGCGTCTGCGGGCCGTCGCTGCGGATCGGCTGGCCGCCCTTGTACTGCGCCAGCTTGCGGATCACCGCCGGGCCCATCCACAGCGACAGGAACAGCGCGGTCAGCGCGGCGAGGATGCCGCGGAAGGTCAGGTAGCCGAACAGCCCGAACAGGCCCTCCAGCTGCTGCAGCCAGCGCGTGAGTTCAAGCAGCATGTGCGGCGTTCCCCTTCTTGTTCGGTCCGCCCTTGCCGGGCCCGCCCCTGTCGTTGTCGCCGGCGTCGGCGGCCAGCAGCCCCTTCACCACGCGGTCCATGGCGCTGCCGCGCGAGCCCTTCACCAGCACGCGCACGGTGGCGTGCAGCTCGGCGCGCAGCGCCTCGGTCAGCTCCTCGTGCGTGGCGAAGGTGCGGGCGCCCTCGCCGAAGGCCTTGGCGGCCATCGCGCTCAGGCCGCCCAGCGCGTACAGGCGCGCGATGCCGGCGTCCTTGGCGCGCTTGCCGGCGGCCTCGTGCAGCGGCTGGGCGTCGACGCCCAGCTCGCGCATGTCGCCCAGCACCAGCCAGGTCTCGCCGTGCGCGCTGGCGAGGGTGTCGATGGCCGCGTTGAGCGAACCGGGATTGGCGTTGTAGCTGTCGTCGATCAGCATCGCCCCGTTGCCCAGGCGATAGCGCATCAGCCGGCCGGCCACCGGCTGCACCTCGCGCAGGCCGGCGACGATGTCCTGCAGCGACACGCCGCAGGCGCTGGCCAGCGCCGCGGCGGCGAGCGCGTTGGCGACGTTGTGGCGGCCGGCCATCGGCACCGCCGCGTCCGCCTCGCCCTCGGGTGTGAGCAGCCGGAACTCGGTGCGGTCGTCGGCCACGCGCAGCTCGCGCGCGCCGATCTCGGCCTCGGCCTCGAGCGCGAAGCGGATCTGGCGGCGGCTGCGCGCGCGCTCGGCGAAATAGCCGGCGAAGGCGTCGTCGGCGTTGATCACCGCCACGCCGTCGCCCGGCAGCGCGTCGTAGATCGCCGCCTTGGTGTCGGCCACGCCTTCCAGGCTGCCCAGGCGCTCCAGGTGCGCGGGCGCGATGTTGTTCACCAGCGCCACGCGCGGACGCACGATGGCGGTGAGGTAGGCGATGTCGCCGGGCTGGCCGGCGCCCATCTCGTAGATCGAGAACACCGCGTCTTCCGGCGCGTCGATCACCGACAGCGGCAGGCCGATCTGGTTGTTGCGGTTGCCGGGGTTGGCGTAGGTCTTGCCGGCGCGCTGCAGGATCGACAGCAGCAGGGTCTTGACCGTGGTCTTGCCGTTGCTGCCGGTGATCGCCACGACCAGGTCGTGGCGCGCGTGCTGCAGCGCCGCGGCCAGCGAGGCCAGCGCGCGCTCGGTGTCGGCGACCACCACCTGCGGCAGCGCCAGCTCCTGCGGCTGCGAGACCAGCGCCGCGCGCACGCCCAGCTCCGCCGCCTCGGCGACGTTGCGGTGGCCGTCGAAGCGCTCGCCCTTGAGCGCCACGAACAGCGCCGCGGACTCGGTGTCGCCGGCGGCGTTGCCGAAGGTGCGCGTGTCGGTGACCACGGCGTCGATCAGCACGTCGCCCTGGCCGTGCAGGCGGCCGCCGGTCCATTGCGCGATGCGGGAGAGCGGCACCGGGATCATGCCCGCTTCTCCCGCGCGCCGCCGTCCAGCAGGGCGCGCGCCACCAGCGTGTCGTCGAAGGGATACTGGTGGCCGGCCACTTCCTGGTAGGGCTCGTGGCCCTTGCCGGCGATCAGCACGATGTCGTCCGGGCCGGCCTCGCCGATCGCGCGCGCGATGGCGGCGGCGCGGTCGCGCTGCACCAGCACGGCGTCGCGGTCGCGGAAGCCTTCCAGGATGTCGGCGACGATGGCGTCGCCGTCCTCGAAGCGCGGGTTGTCGTCGGTGACGATGACGCGGTCGGCATGGGCCTCGGCGATCGCCGCCATCTGCGGGCGCTTGCCGCGGTCGCGGTCGCCGCCGCAGCCGAACACGCAGATCAGCCGGCCGCGCAGGTGGCCGCGCAGCGACTCCAGCGCCTGCTGCAGCGGGTCGGGCTTGTGCGAATAGTCCACGACCACCAGCGGGCGCTGGCGGCCGTCGTCGCCGATGTCGCCGCCCAGGCGGTTCATGCGCCCGGGAATGGGCTGCAGCTGCGGCAGCACCGCGGCGATGTCCTCGTCGCGTTCGCCCAGCGCATGCAGCACGCCGGCCACGGCCAGCAGGTTGTCGATATTGAAGCGGCCCAGCAGCGGCGAATGCAGCGCGTGGCGCGCATCGCCGAGCACCAGGTCGAAACGGATGCCGGAGGCGTCGAGGGCGACGTTCTCCGCGCGTACCTGCGCCTGCGCCTGGCCGCGCGCGCTCAGGCCGATGCCGCGCACGGCGGGCGGCAGCTGCGCCAGCAGGCCGGCGCCGAAGGCGTCGTCGAGATTGATCGCCGCCGCGCGCAGCCCGGCGCGCGAGAACAGCCTGGCCTTGGCGGCGCCGTAGGTCTCCATGTCGCCGTGGTAGTCGAGGTGGTCGCGGGTGAGGTTGGTGAACACCGCCACGTCGTAGTGCACGGCGTCGACGCGGCCCTGGTCGAGCGCGTGCGAGCTGACTTCCATCGCCACCGCGGCGGCGCCGGCATCGCGCAGCTCGGCCAGCAGGGCGTGCATCTGCAGCACCAGCGGCGTGGTGAAGCCGGTCGGCACGGCCGCGCCGTACAGGCCGGCGCCGAGCGTGCCGATGGTGCCGGCGCGGCGCCCGCGCAGCTCCAGCGCCTGCGCGATCAGCTGCACCGTCGAGGTCTTGCCGCTGGTGCCGGTCACGCCGACCATGGTCATGGCGCGCGAGGGCTGTCCGTGGAACCGGTCGGCCATCGCGCCCATGCGCGCGCGCAGCCCGGGCACGGCGATCGCGTCGTCCGGCGCCGGCAGGTCCTGCGGCGCGGGCGGCTCGAACAGGATCGCCGCGGCCTGCGCCGCCCTCGCCTGCTCGACGAAGTGCAGGCCGTGCGTACCGAAGCCGCCGATGGCCACGAAGGCGTTGCCCGGCGCGATGGCGCGGCTGTCCTGCACCAGGCCGGTGATGCGCAGCGACGCCGGCACCGCCGGCAGGTCCGGCAGCAGTTCGGCCAGCGGCATGCTGCGGCTCATGGGTGCACCGCCGCCGCGGCGGCCGCCGCCACTTGCGCCTGCGTGGAGACCGGCTTGCCCGTGTTCTTCTTCGCCTCGGCCTTGGCCTGCTCGGCCAGCCAGGTCTCGATGTCGTCCGGCGGCACGTCCATCAGGCGCAGCGCGCCCTCCATGACGGCGCGGTACACCGGCGCGGACACCAGGCCGCCGTAGTACTTGCCGGCCTGCGGGTCGTTGATGACGATCACCGTGGCGAAGCGCGGATTGGTGGCGGGCACCACGCCGGCGAACAGGGCGAAGTAGTGGCCGGGGTCGTAGCCGCCGCGGCTGGCCTTGCGCGCCGTGCCGGTCTTGCCGGCGACGTGGTAGCCGAGCACGGCCGCCTGCTTGGCGCCGCCGAGGGTCACCACGGTCTCCATCATCCGCACCACTTCGTGGGCGATCTCCGGGCGCACCACCTGCGGCGCCTCGCTCTGCTGGCCCTTGACGAAGGTCGGCGTGACCAGGCGGCCGCCGTTGCCCAGCGCCGAATAGGCGCGCGCGATCTGCAGCGGCGTCACCGACAGGCCGTAGCCGTAGGACATCGTGGTCTTGGACGATCCGCTCCAGCGCGAGGGCGGCGGCAGCACGCCGGAGGACTCGCCCGGGAAGCCGCTGCTCGGCGAGCTGCCGTAGCCGAAGCCGTGCACCGAGTCGTAGAAGGTCTTGTTGGGCACGCGCGCGGCGATCTTGGCGGCGCCGATGTTGGAGCTGCGCGTGATCACGCCGGTCACGTCGAGCACGCCGTTGTTGCGCGGCACGTCGCGGATCGTGAAGCGGCCCACCGCCATGTAGCCGGGATTGGTGTCCACGCGCGTCTCGGGCGTGACCACCCCGGCGTTGAGCGCGGTGGCGATGGTGAGCGGCTTCATCGTCGAGCCCGGCTCGACCAGGTCGGTCACGGCGCGGTTGCGGCGCACGTCGGCGGGCGCGCCGTTGACCGCGTTGGGGTTGTAGCTGGGCAGGTTGGCCATGGCGAGGATCTCGCCGGTGTTCACGTCCATGATCACGATCGAACCGCCGGCGGCCTTGTTCTCGACCAGGGCGTTGCGCAGCTCCTTGTAGGCCAGGAACTGGATGCGGCGGTCGATGCTGAGCGTGATGTCCTTGCCGGGCACGGCCGCGCGCACCAGGTCGACGTTCTCGACGATGCGGCCGCGGCGGTCGCGGATCACCTTCTCGGCGCCCGGCTGGCCGCGCAGCCATTCGTCGAAGGCCAGCTCGACGCCTTCCTGGCCCTTGTCGTCGACGTTGGTGAAGCCCAGGATGTGCGCCATCGCCTCGCCCTGCGGGTAGAAGCGGCGGTATTCGCGCTGCGAGAACACGCCCGGGATCTTCAGCGCCAGGATCTTCTGCGCCTCGACCGGGTTGATGCGGCGCTTGAGGTAGAGGAATTCCTTGTCCGCCTTCTGGGTGAGCTTGCGGGTGAGCTCGTCGGCGGAGATGCCGATCGCCCGGGCCAGCTCGGGAATGCGGTCCGGCGCCTTGAGCAGCTCGCGCGGATTGCTCCACACGCTCTCCACCGGCGTGGACACGGCCAGCGGCTCGCCGTTGCGGTCGGTGATCATGCCGCGCGAGGTGGGGATCGGGATCTCGCGCAGGATGCGGGCGTCGGCCTTCTGCCGGTAGAAGGCGTTGTCGATCAGCTGCAGGTCGACCGCGCGGCCGACCAGCGCCACCGCGCACAGCCCGAGCGTGCCCACCACCAGCCGCAGCCGCCCGCGCAGGTTGAACTGCGCGCGGTTGCGCGACTTGCGCGGCGGCGCGCCGGCGCCGTTCTTGCGGCCGGCGGCCCGGCGCCTGAGCGCGTCGCGGAGGGCGTCGACGAGCTTCATGGCCGGATCACCACGATGTCGGCGCCCTCGGGGAACTTCATGCCGAGCTTGGTGCGCGCGATCAGGTCGATGCGGTTGGCCTCGGCCCAGGTCGCCTGCTCCAGCTGCAGGCGGCCGAAATCCACGTTGAGCTCGTCGCGCGCGTGCTCCAGCCGCGCCAGCTGCACGAACAGCTGGCGGTGCTGGTGGCGGGCGTTGACCACGCCCACCGCGCTGACGATGTTGGCCACGACCAGCACGGCGAGCAGCACGCGCAGGATCATGCGGCGGCCTCCAGCAGCTTCTCGGCCACGCGCAGCACCGCGCTGCGGGCGCGCGGGTTGGCGGCGGTCTCGGCGGCGCCGGCCTTCTGCGCGTCGCCGATGATGCGCAGCGTCGGCACGAAAGGAGCGGCCGCCGGCAATCGGCGATCGGCCGGCGGCGCTTTCGCATGACGCGCGATGAAACGCTTGACGATGCGGTCTTCCAGGGAATGGAAGCTGATCACGGCCAGGCGCCCGCCGGCCTTCAGCGCGGCGTGGGCGCCGTCCAGGCCCTGGGCGAGGTCGTCGAGCTCGCGATTGACATGGATGCGGATCGCCTGGAACGACCGGGTCGCCGGGTGGATTTCCTTCTGGCCGCGCGCCGGCTTGGAACGCGGCATGTTCGCGGCGATCAGCTGCGCCAGGTCGGCGGTGCGCTCCAGCGGCTGCTGCGCGCGCCGGGCGACGATGGCGCGGGCGATGCGGCGGCTCATGCGCTCCTCGCCGTGGGTCCACAGCACGTCGGCGATCTCCTGCTCGGACGCGCGCGCCAGCCACTGCGCCGCGCTCTCGCCGCTGTCGGGGTCCATGCGCATGTCCAGCGGGCCGTCCTTGCCGAAGCTGAAGCCGCGCTCGCCGACGTCCAGCTGCGGCGAGGACACGCCCAGGTCGAGCAGCACGCCGTCCAGGCCGCTCTGCGCGGCGTCCCAGTTCGCGAGGTCGGCGAAGCTGCCGCGGCGGATCGACACGCGCGGATCGGCGCCGAATTCACGCTCGGCGACGGCGATCGCTTCGGGATCCTTGTCCATCAACAGCAGCCGACCTCCTCCCCCCAAGCGTTGCAACACGCCGCGCGCATGTCCGCCGCGCCCGAACGTGCCGTCCAGATACGTTCCGTTCTCCACCACTCGCAGCCCTTCCATGGCCTGCTGGAACATCACAGGCAAATGCTGGACCGGGAGGTGGGCGGAACCGGCGTCCGCGCCACCGGCCGTCACAACTGCAAACCGAGCATGTCCTCGCCCAGATCGGCATCGCCCAGCGTCTGCCTGATCTGCGCCAGATGCGCCTGCTCGCTCCACAACTCGAACTTGTCGCCCATGCCCACCAGCACCGCCCGCTTCTCCACGCCGATCGCGTTGCGATGGCTGGCGGGCAGGCCGATGCGGCCGCTGCCGTCGGGCTCGACGAAGGTCGCCGCGCCCACCAGCTTCAGCTGCAGGTTGCGGCTGACCGATTTGGTGCGCGGCAACGCGTTGACCTGGTCGCGCACGCGCTCCCAGACCGGCTGCGGGTACAGGTACAGGCAGCCGGCCTCGAAGGGGTTGTAGGTGATGACCAGGCGGTTTCCGCACTCGCGCGCGACAAGGTCCCGGTA
Organism: Luteimonas aquatica; assembly: GCF_022662575.1. Classification (GTDB taxonomy): domain Bacteria; phylum Pseudomonadota; class Gammaproteobacteria; order Xanthomonadales; family Xanthomonadaceae; genus Luteimonas; species Luteimonas aquatica. Next base: position 52,865 of record NZ_JALBFU010000007.1, read on the forward strand.
GCTGGTCGGGATCGCCAGCCGGCCCTTATCGTCGATTGTGATGGCGGTCTCGCCTTGGAACACGACAACCCTTCCGGTTTTGCCCGTCTTCGGCGGGCTTCAACGCCAGAAAACCACGAAACTCCCGGTTTTCCCACGAAGCGCCACCTTAGGATCGCCGCACAGGGTTGTCAACAACTTTCGAAAGTAAATTTCATCAAGCGCGTCAAGGACTTGCGAAGAACTTCAGAGACTTGTTCAAGCTTTATCCACAAGCTTCTGTTTCGTCTCAAATTTTAAGATTTGACCCATCTCACACTCTCTGAGACTTCGGACCGCGCACCCGTTCACACGACATGCTGCAATGCAGCAAGCCGTTGCCCAGAATATTTCCAAAGCCCATCACAAAGAAAGTGGGGCAAATCGATAGGCAACGCCAATGGAACAATCCCGCACATTCCTGCCGCAAGCCGCCAACCGCGCAACCGAGGAGCCCCCTTTGGTAAAGGGGGCGCCGCGAAGCGGCGGGGATTTGGGTGTAAAGAAGCCCGGGGCCCAAAGTTCGCAACGCGAACTTTGGGGCTTCATTTGGCGCCAAGCGCCAAATGAAGCGGCGGAGCCGGCCGATAAGCCGGGTTCTGTCTGGGACAGTCATTCCTCTAGGCGCAGCGTCGCCGCTACGCTCAAGCAGCCTACCCGGAGGCACCGCGGGCCGCGGCATTGCCTCCCTATTTGGCCTTGCTCCCGGTGGGGTTTGCCGTGCCGGTCCGTTGCCGGACTCGCGGTGCGCTCTTACCGCACCATTTCACCCTTGCCGTCCCGCTTGCGCAGTCTTAGGCGGTATCTTTCTGTTGCACTTTCCGTCGGCTCGCGCCGCCCAGGCGTTACCTGGCACCGTGCCCTGTGGAGCCCGGACTTTCCTCGGCACCCGGCCATGACGAGCATGCTCGGGTGACGCGACTGTCTGGCCGGCTCCGCCGCGGGCATTGTCGCATGCACCGACCGCCGCGATGCGCGGCTCCCGAGGGCGGCCCCCTCCGCCGCCGCACCGGTTCAGCTTTCGCCGCGGCGATGGGGTTCGCTTCGACGCGCTCGCGCGGCTGCCGGCCGCCGACGTCACAAGGGATGCGACGGGAAGCGCCGACACTGCTGCTTCGCAATCAACCGAGGGAAGGAGCATGAAGAGACTCGTGATGGGATGCCTGCTGGCCGCGCTCTCGCTGCAGGCGCAGGCGGGACCGAAAAGCATCTTCCTGCAGCTCAACCAGCCCTTCGTCGAAGCCGACATGCGCGCCTGGCTGCAGAAGGCCTGCGACCTCAAGGACGCCGGCGATCCCAACCAGCTCACCAACCTGGTGATCCAGCAGGCCACCCATTCGGACGGCACCTTGCGGGCGGCCGCGCTCAACGTGGCCGAGCCCTACTTCCGCTGCTTCGGCTCCGTGTTCTTCGGCGTCGCGCATAGAAGCAACGAGGAGTGGAAGGATTGGCCCAGACCTCCGGACAAGGACAAGACCAACGACAACCCCGGCACCATGTACGACGCCGGCATCAAGGACGCCAGCTTCCGCGCGGACGGCATCCGCGTCGCCAAGCTCGCCGCCGACAACATCACCGCGCGCTTTCCCAACCTCCCCTTCCACTGGTACGTCTCCTACGAATCCAACCTCAACTACATGACCGATGCCGCCATCCGCGGCGCCTACAAGGAGTACCTGTCGCAGGTCACCGCCTATCTCTACGCGGTGAAGCCGAGATCCATCCTGTGGTCGCCGGCGTTCTGGACGCCCTACGACACGCTGAGCGCCGCGCAGCGCGAGTCGCTCACGGCCGCCGTGGCCGAGGTGCTCGCCTCGAGCCCGCGCCTGAACCGCCTGGATTTCCAGGACTTCATCGGCCAGGCCTCGACCGTGACCTGCGTCAGCCCGACCAACTGCCTGCCGTGGCAGCCCGTGCGCTACAAGATCGACTACCGCAACACGCTCGGCTACTACGCGCTGATGCGCGACGCGCAGGCACGCGCGGGCAATACCGTGGTGAACCTGATGGTGAACATGGAGATGTTCATCACCCAGCGCGACGCCGCCGGAAATGAGGTCGGCTTCACGACCGGCGATCCGCCGGAGCTCGCGTTGCGCGAGCAGAAGTACCGGGAGAACGGCATCCCGATCGGCGCATGCTGGGAAATCCGCTACTGGTATTTCTCGAACTACGGCGTTCCGGCGGTGACCTGGACATATCCGGCGCCGCAATAGGCGCGGGCCGCGGCGAGGCCGGGCGATCGCGCGAGACGGGCCTACTCTCCTCCGCCGTACAGCGCCTTGCGCGGCGCCCCGCTCAGCTCGGCCGCCAGCTTGGCGGCGGCCGAGGGCGGTAGGTGCGCGCTCAGCTTGGCGTACAGGCGCCGGCCCTCGGCGACCTTGGCGTCGGCGTCCTCGCCCACCCCCTCGAGCAGCAGCACGAATTCGCCCTTGCGCTGGTTCGGGTCGGCGTCCACGCGCGCCTGCAGCTCGGCCAGGGAGCCGTCCAACACCGTCTCGAACAGCTTGGTCAACTCGCGCGCCAGCACCGCGCGCCGCGCCGCGCCGAACGCCACGACGCAATCGGCCAGGGTCTCGGCGATGCGGTGCGCGGACTCGTAGAACAGCAGGGTGCGCGTTTCCCCGGCCAGTGCGGCCAGACGGTCGCGGCGGGCGCCGGCCTTGGCCGGCAGGAAGCCTTCGAACACGAAGCGGTCGCTGGGCAGGCCGGCGACGCTGAGCGCGGCGATCAGGGCGCTGGGGCCGGGCACCGGCGAGACGCGCACGCCGGCCGCGCGCGCGGCACGCACCAGGCGGAAGCCCGGATCGCTGACCAGCGGCGTGCCGGCATCGGAGACCAGGGCCAGCGACTCCCCGGCCTGCAGCCGCGCCACCAGGCGGTCGGCCAGCTCGTCCTCGTTGTGCTCGTGCAGGGCGAGGAGCGCCTGCTCGATGCCGAAGTGCGCCAGCAGCTGGCGGGTATGGCGGGTGTCCTCGGCGCAGATCGCGGCCACCTGGCGCAGCGTCTCCTGGGCGCGCGGGGACAGATCGCCAAGGTTGCCGATCGGGGTGGCGACGACATACAGCACGCCGGGGCGGGAAGCGGTGGTGGCGGACATCGGGCTCCAGTGCAAGCGCCCCAACGTGAACGTTTCCGGCCCCTGGCGGAGACGGAAAGGGCGCAAAGGGTAGAATCCTAGCCGTTTCCGTCCCCGGACCGGCCGTGATGCGCTATTCGCTGCAATCGTTGAAAGGAATTCTCGCCGCCGCGCTGCTGGCCGTGCTGGCTGCGGGCTGCACCACGGTGCAGGTCAGCCAGGCGCCCAAGAAGACGCCGGACACCCCCGCCGAGGCCACGCAGCGCGTCGCCCACTGGCAATTCGACGCCGGCAGCCGGCCGCCGGCCGAGCGCGACGGCTACCGTCCGCCGCAGAAGCTGGCGGTGCTGCTGCCGCTGTCGGGCAGCTTGGCCACGGCCGCCGCGCCGGTGCGCGACGGCCTGCTCGCCGGCTACTACGGCGAGCAGCGCCGGCGCCCGGAACTGAAGTTCTACGACACCGCCGGGACCGCCGGCGGCGCGATCGCGGCCTACCAGAAGGCGGTGGCCGAGGGCGCCGACCAGGTGGTCGGCCCGCTGGGACGCGACGAGGTGGACGCGGTGTTCCGCGACGTGAAATCCGGCGTGCCGGTGCTCGCGCTCAACTACGGCACGGTGGCGCCGCCGGCCAACAACGCCAGCTATTCGCTGGCGCCGGAGGACGACGGCAACAGCGCGGCCGACTACCTCACCGCGCGCAAGGCGCAGCGCGTGCTGGTGCTCAGCTCCGGCGACGACTACGCGCGCCGCAGCGCCGGCACCTTCGCCAAGCGCCTGCAGGAGAACGGCGGCAGCGTGATGCAGACGCTGGCGGTGGTGGGCGACAAGCCCGCCGACATGACGGCCACGCTGCAGGCCGCGCTGCAGCGCGAAGGCGGCGTGGACGCGGTGTTCCTGGCCCTGCGCGGCCCGGCCGCGCGCGCCGTCGCGCCGCAGCTGCTGGCGGCCGGCTATGCCGGCAAGCCGCTGGTCGCCACCTCGCAGCTGGCCTCGGGCACCGGCAAGGCCGAACAGGACCGCGCCCTGGACGGCATCGCCTTCCCCACCGAGCGCTGGGGCGTGGCCTCGGTGTCCGGCCTGCCGGGCGCGGCCGATACCGGCAACCGCCTGGCCACCGCGCGCGGCCCGGCGGCCAAGCTGTTCGCCTTCGGCTACGACGCCTGGCTGCTCACCGCCTATCTCGAGCACCTGGCCACCAGCGCGGACGCCAACGTGCAGGGCGCGACCGGCGCGCTGCGCATCGGCGCCACCGGCAACGTGCTGCGCACGCCGGCGTGGTCGACCTTCAGCAGCGGCTACGTGGTGCCGCTCAACGACGGCCGCGGCGGCTGACACGGCACGCCGTTGAACGCATGCCCTTGAGTGCATGCCCTTGAACGCAGGCCGTTGAACCAGACGCAGGCCCGCGGCGCGGCCGTCGAGGCGGCGGCGCGCGCGCACCTGCTGCGCGCCGGCCTGCGCGAGGTGGCGGCGAACGCGCGCTCGCGCCTGGGCGAACTCGATCTGGTGATGCTCGACGCCGCCCGGCCCGGCGGCGCGGAGCTGGTGTTCGTGGAAGTGCGCTACCGCCGCGACGCGCGCTTCGGCGGCGGCGGCGCGTCGGTGGACGCGTCCAAGCGCCGCAAGCTGGTGCGCGCGGCCGGGCAGTTCCTGGCCGCGCACCCCGAGTTCGCCGCGACGGCCTGCCGCTTCGACGTGATCGATGCCAGCGGCGACCCGGCGGCGCCGACGCTGGTCTGGCTGCGCGACGCCTTTCGCGCGGACGACCTGTAACGGACTCTCTCCTTCGGCGTCCAGGCGTTTCGTGCGAGGCCTTGACGGCTCCGCGTTGCCTGCCCCATGGGACCTGAGGGGCTGCGCGCACGCGGGCGGCCGATCAGAAATGCGCGTATCCGGCGCTCGGCGGCGTCCACGCCTGCCCGCGCGCATCGAACGCGCGCACGCCCCGCGTCGCCACGGTGCGGCCGATCCGGGTCGCGGCCACGCCGCAGGCCCCGGCCGCCGCCTCGATGTCCGCGCGGCGCGAAGGCGGCGCGGTGAAGCACAGTTCGTAGTCGTCGCCGCCGCCGGCCTGCAGCGCGCGCCGCGCGTCGTCGTCGAAGGCGGCGCGCAGCGCCGGCGAGGCCGGCAGCGCATCGACCTCGACCTCGGCGCCGAGGCCGCTCGCCTCGCACACGTGGCCGAGATCGGCGAGCAGGCCGTCGGAGACGTCGATGCAGGCGTGCGCCAGCGCCGCCAATGCCGCCCCCATCGCCACGCGCGGTTGCGGCCGGTCCAGGCGCTGGCGCAATGCCGCGTCCATCGGCGCGCCGGCGCGCCATTGCGCCAGCGCGCCGGCGGCATCGCCCAGCGTGCCGGTCACCCAGATCTCGTCGTCGGCCCGCGCGGCGTCGCGGCGCAGTGCGCGGCCGGATTCGGCCAGGCCCAGCGCCGTCACGCACAGCGACAGCGGCCCGCGCGTGGTGTCGCCGCCCACCAGCGCGACGTCGTGGCGCGCGGCGAGCGCGAGGAAGCCGTCGAGGAAGGCGTCCAGCCATCCCGCCTCGCCCGCCGGCAGCGAGAGCGACAAGGTGCACCAGGCCGGGCGCGCGCCCATCGCGGCCAGGTCGGAAAGATTCACCGCCAGCGCCTTCCAGCCGATGTCGGCGGGCGCGGTGGCGTCGGGGAAATGCACGCCGGCATTGAGCGTGTCGGTGGCCACCGCCAGCTCGTGGCCGGGCGGCACCCGCAGCAGCGCCGCGTCGTCGCCGATGCCCAGCCGCACGTCGGCGCGCTCGGGGCCGGCGGCGCGCAGGCGCGCGGCGATGCGGGCGATGAGATCGAATTCCGCGCTCATGGCGCCCGCGGCGGCGGCGCCGCGCTCAGCTTCCCCGCGCGGCATTCGCCTCGATGGCGCGCCACTGGTTCGCGGCATGGTCGAGCACGCCGTTGACGTAGGTATGCCCGTGCTCGGAGCCGAAGCGCTTCACGGTCTTGACCGCCTCGTCGATGACCACGCGGTACGGCACGTCGATGCGGTGCTGCAGCTCGTAGGCGGCGATGCGCAGCATGGCGCGCTCGATCGGGTCGACTTCCTCGATGCCGCGGTCCAGGAACGGCGCCAGCGCCTGGTCGAGCGCGTTGCGATGCTGGTCCACGCCGCGCACCAGGTCCTCGAAATACTCCAGGTCGGCCACCTCGTGCGCCTGCTCGTGCGCGAACTGCGCGATCACGTTCTTCACGTCGGCGCCGGAAAGCTGCATCGCGTACACCGCCTGCAGCGCGCGGCGGCGCGAGCGCGAGCGGGCGACGTGGTCGACGCCGTCGCGGCTGCGATGGCCGCCGCGGTTGCGGGACTCGCCCCGGCTCAACGCAGCTTCTCCATCAGACTGGCCATCTCGATGGCGACCAGGGCGCATTCCTCGCCCTTGTTGCCGTGGCTGCCGCCGGCGCGGTTCTCGGCATCGACCAGGTCGTCGACGGCCAGCACGCCGTTGGCCACCGGCACGCCGTAGTCCAGGGCGATGCGCATCAGCGCGTCGGCGCAGCGGTCGGCGACGTGCTCGTAATGGCGGGTGTCGCCGCGCACCACGCAGCCCACGGCGACGATGGCGCGGTGCGTGCCGGCGGCCGCCAGGCGCGAGGCCGCGACCGGAATCTCCCAGGCCCCGGGCACGCGCACCACGTCGACGGCGTCCTCGGCGATGCCGTGGTCGGAGAAGGTCTTGCGCGCGCCGGCCACCAGCGCGTCGGTGATGCGCAGGTTCCAGCGGCTGGCGATGATCGCGAAGCGCGCGCCGTCGGGAGCGCGCAGGTCGCCTTCGTAGTGGGTCATGGGAGCGGGCTTGTGCGGGGGCAGGCAGTTTAGCAAGCGGGGGCCGGCGGCACCGGGCCTTCGACGTACTCGACCACCTCCAGGCCGAACCCGGCCAGGCCGACCTGCTTGCGCGGCGTGCCCAGCACGCGCAGCTTGCCCAGCCCCAGGTCGGCGAGGATCTGCCCGCCCGCGCCGTTGCGCCGCCACTCGGCCAGGGCGCAGCCCGGGCGTTCGTCGGCCTCGCCGGCGGGTGCGGCGTCCTCCCCGGGCTGGCGGCCCGGCACGACGTCGCGGATGCGCGCCAGCAGGGCCTCGGCGGTCTGCGGCTCGTGGAGCAGCACCAGCACGCCCTCGCCCGCGCGCGCGATCGCCGCCAGCACCTCGCCCGCCGGCGAGCCGACGTCGGCCCGGCGCCAGTGCAGCGCGTCGGCGAGCGGGTTCTGCATCTGCACGCGCACCAGGGTCGGGGCGTCCGGTCGCGGCGTGCCGCGCACCAGCGCGAAATGCAGCGCGTGGCTGAGGCGATCGCGATAGGTGAGCAGGCGGAACGGCCCATGCGCGGTGTCGATCTCGCGCTCGTCCACGCGCTCGACGGTGTGTTCGGTGTCCAGCCGATGGCGGATCAGCGCCTCGATCGATCCGATCTTCAGGCCGTGCGTTTGCGCGAACGCCTCCAGCTCCGGCCGCCGCGCCATGCTGCCGTCGGCGTTGAGGATCTCCACCAGCACCCCGGCCGGCTCCAGCCCGGCCAGCATCGCCAGGTCGGCGGCGGCCTCGGTATGCCCGGCGCGGGTGAGCACCCCGCCCGGCTGCGCGGCGAGCGGGAAGATGTGCCCGGGCTGCGCCAGGTCGCGCGGCTGCGCGTCCGGACGCACCGCGGTGCGGATGGTGTGGGCGCGGTCGTAGGCGGAGATGCCGGTGGTGACGCCCTCGGCGGCCTCGATGCTGACCGTGAAGTTGGTGTGGTGCGTGGAGGTGTTGGCCTGCACCATCGGCGGCAGCCCGAGCTGGCGGCAGCGCTCGCGGGTGAGCGACAGGCAGACCAGGCCGCGGGCATGGGTGACCATGAAGTTGATGTCCGACGGCCGCACCAGTTCGGCGGCCATGATCAGGTCGCCTTCGTTCTCGCGGTCCTCGTCGTCGACGATGACCACCATGCGCCCGGCGCGCAGTTCTTCGAGCAGTTCCGGGATCGTTGCGAATGCCATGCGGGTGCCTCGTGCGATTTCGGGGTCGGCGCGCCTGTCAGCGCGCCTGGAGGATGCGTTCGACGTAGCGCGCCAGCAGGTCGACTTCCAGGTTCACCGCCTCGCCCACCCGCGTCTGCGCGAAGGCGGTATGCGCGAGGGTGTGCGGGATGAGGGTGACTTCGAAGCTCTCGGCGTCGACGCCGTTCACGGTGAGGCTGACGCCGTCCACGCAGATCGAGCCCTTCTGCGCGACGTACCTGGCCAGCGCCGGCGGCATGGCGAAGCGCCAGCGCTGCGCGCGCGCGTCCGGGGCGCTTTGATCGAACGCGATGTCGAGCACGCGGCCGACGCCGTCGACGTGGCCGCTGACCAGATGGCCGCCGAGGCGGTCGCTGGGGCGCATCGCCCGCTCCAGGTTCAGCGCGCGGCCGATCGGCAGTTGCCCGAGCGTGGTCAGGGCCAGCGTCTCGTTGGAGGCGTCGGCCTCGAAGCCGTCGCGGTCGAAGGCCACCACGGTCAGGCAGACGCCGTTGACCGAGATGCTTTCGCCCAGCGCCACGTCTTCGGCGGGCGGCGCGAACCCCGGCAAGCTGCCGGCCAGGATGCGTAGGCGGGCGTCGCCGCCGCGCGTGTCGCGTGCGGCCAGGGTGCCGACGCCTTCGATGAGTCCGGTGAACATGATGTGCCGCTGCCTCTTCGCGATGAGCCAAAGCATTTCGAAAAGTCCGCACCGGGACGTGCGGGCTCTTGCGGAGGAATCCGCAAACGCTCGGGACGCGAAGGCAGACGCGCGGCCGCCGGCCGCGCGCTACCGTCTTCTTTCATCCGGACTCTGACCGTCGGCCCCGGCATTGGACCGGGTCTGCTGACCTTCCGCGACGGAAAACCCGCCTGCCGCGGAAGCGCTCGCGGGCTCGCGGCATCGCGCGGACACCCGGGTGGGACATCCAGACGCTGGCCGCCTACCGCCGGTGGGGAATTCCACCCCGCCCTGAAGACGTTTCGATGATTGTGTGCAAAACCGCCGGCGAACCGGCAGGCGCATCCTATCACTGTGCCGCTTTGCGGCGGGCGTGGACGAACAGCGGCCAGCGCAAACGCTGTGTTGCGGACGGGTCGCCCCAGGCCGCCGCCAGGGCCGGCGCATGCGCGGCGACCGGATCGGCGCCCCGTGCCTCGCGGTAGCGCTTGGTGGCCGAATAGCTGGAGAAATAGCCGAGCATGCGCGCCAGCGGCCAGTCGACCTCCAGCTCGAACGCCGGCACCGGCACCGGCTCGAACGGCCAGGCGAACCCCGCGTAAGCCGCATCGATCAAGGCCCGCTCCGGCGGCCAATAGGCGAGGATGTCGTGCTGGAAGACTGCGTTGGCCGCCTCCAGCGCCGGCGGCACCAGGATGTCCCGGTAGCCCCAGGCCACCAGCACGCCGCCCGGGCGCAGCACGCGCTCGCATTCGGCGAAGAACGCGGCCCGGTCGAACCAGTGCAGCGCCTGCGCCACGCAGACCGCATCGACGCTGGCCTCGGGCAGGCTGCAGCGCTCGCCCGGCTCGACCGCGAAGCGCACGTTGTCCGGCGCCGAGGCCTGCGCGATCTGCGCCGCGCTCGGATCGGTGGCGTAGACCGCGGCGAAGTACCCGGCCAGGTCGCGGCTGGCCTGGCCGCTGCCGCAACCGGCTTCCCAGACCTGTCCGCGCGCGGGCGCGATCGACGCGATCCAGGCGAACAGCGCCGGCGGATACTCGGGGCGGGCCGCGGCGTAGTCGACGGCGACCTGCGAGAAATGGTCGTGGAAGTTCAAGCGATCGTCTCCGGCAGCAGCAGCACGCGGGTGTCCTCGCCGATGCGGCGCGCCTCGGCGATGCGCAGCCGCAGGCGCTCGGCCATGGTGTCGATCGACAGGCCGTCGAACAGCGGGCGCGCCTGCGCCCCCAGCAGCAGCGGCGCCACGTAGACCAGCACCTCGTCCACCAGGCCGGCGCGCAGGAAGGCGCCGGCCAGCGTGGCGCCGGCCTCGACCTGCACCTCGCCGATCTCGCGCTCGGCCAGCAGCGCGAGCACGGCGGCAAGATCCAGCTGGCCGTCGCGCAGCGGGACCGCGGCGCGCGCGGCGGCGAACTCGCGCGGCGGCTTGATGTCGGGGGCGTGCAGATACAGCGTGGGCGCCTCGCCGTCGCGGACCCGGCCGCGGGCGATGGTGGCCAGGCCCGGATCGAGCACCACGCGCAGGGGCGCGACGAACTCCGGCGCCCCACCCCCGCCCGCCGCCTCGTCGGCCGGATCGAAGCGCACGGTGAGCCGCGGATCGTCGGCGAGCACGGTGCCCGAGCCGGTGATCAGGGCGCCGCTGCGCGCGCGCCAGCGCATCACGTCGCGGCGCGAGGCCTCGCCGCTGATCCATTTCGATTCGCCGCTGGCCAGCGCGGTGCGGCCGTCGAGGCTGCTCGCCAGCTTCACCCGCACCCAGGGGCGGCCGCGCTCGATCCGCGAGAGGAAGGCGCGGTTGAGGGCGCGCGCCTGGGACTCCATCAAGCCGGACTCCACGGCGATGCCGGCCGCGCGCAGCCTGTCGAAGCCCTTGCCGTCCACCTGCGGGAACGGATCGTGCATCGCCGCCACCACCCGCGACACGCCGGCGGCGACCAGCGCATCGGCGCAGGGGCCGGTGCTGCCGGTATGCGCGCAGGGTTCCAGGGTGACGTAGGCGGTGGCGCCGCGCGCCTGCTCGCCGGCCGCCTGCAGCGCGAAGACCTCCGCGTGCGGCCCGCCCTTGCGTTGGTGCCAGCCCTCGCCGACGACGCGCTCGCCGTGGGCGATCACGCAGCCGACCATCGGGTTGGGCTTGGTGGTGTACAGGCCGCGCTCGGCCAGGCGCAGGGCGCGGGCCATCATGGCGTGGTCGATTGCGGTGAAATCGGACATCGTTACTCCTGGCCCCTCTCCCGCCAAGCGGGAGGGGGAAATGCGAGCGTAGCGAGCGAGGGCGAGGGCCCGGCTTTTCAAGCACTCACACACCCTCACCCCAACCCCTCTCCCGCTCCGCGGGAGAAGGGCTGTCTCAGCGCTTCTTGTTCTTGTCGGCGTGCTTGTCGAAGGGAACCACGTCACCGCCCAGCAGCGGCAACTGGCCCTCGCCCGGCAGCTCGCGCTCCAGGCGGTCGAGCTCCTCGCGGAAATCGGCCACGTCCTCGAAGGAACGGTACACCGAGGCGAAGCGCACGAAGGCGACGTGGTCGAGCTTGCGCAGTTCGGCCATCACGAACTCGCCCACGCGCCGCGACGGCAGCTCGCGCTCGGTGGTCATGCGCGACTGGTGCACCACCGCGCGCACCGCCGCCTCGATCTGCTCCTCCGACACCGGCCGCTTGTGCAGGGCGCGGTCGAAGCCGCGGCGCAGCTTGCGCGCGTCGAACGGCTCGCGCCGCCCGTCGCCCTTGATGATCACCGGCATCTTCAGCTCCACCGTCTCCAGCGTGCTGAAGCGCTCGCCGCAGGCCTCGCACTCGCGGCGACGGCGGATGGTGGCGCCGTCGTCGCTGACGCGCGAGTCGATCACGCGGGTGTCCTGATGCTGGCAGAAGGGGCAATGCAAGGTCAGCGTCTCCGCAATGCGCGCAAGCCGGGACTCACGCGCGAATCATCCGTAGACCGGGAACTGCGCGCACTGCCTGGTCACGTTCTCGCGCACGCCGGCGATCACGTTCTCGTCCTTGGGATTGTCCAGCACGTCGCAGATCCAGTTCGCCAGCGCCACGCAGTCCGGCTCCCTGTAGCCGCGCGTGGTCACCGCCGGCGTGCCGATGCGCAGGCCCGAGGTGACGAAGGGCTTCTGCGGATCGTTGGGCACCGCATTCTTGTTGACGGTGATGTGGGCCTTGCCGAGCGCGGCCTCCGCGTCCTTGCCCGTGATGCCCTTGCCGATCATGTCCACCAGCATCAGGTGGTTCTGCGTGCCGCCGGAGACGATCTTGTAGCCGCGCTTGACGATGGTCTCGGCCATCACCTGCGCGTTCTTCACCACCTGCTGCTGGTAGGCCTTGAACTCCGGCTCCAGCGCTTCCTTGAAGGCCACCGCCTTGGCGGCGATCACGTGCATCAGCGGGCCGCCCTGGATGCCGGGGAAGACGATCGACTGCAGCTTCTTCTCGATCTCCTCGGCCGCCTCGCCCATCGCGGCGCGGCTGGCGACGATGATGCCGCCGCGCGGCCCGCGCAGGGTCTTGTGGGTGGTGGAGGTGACCACGTGCGCATGCGGCAGCGGGCTCGGGTAGGCGCCGGCGGCAACCAGGCCGGCCACGTGCGCCATGTCCACGAACAGGTAGGCGCCGATCCTGTCGGCGATGGCGCGGAAGCGCGCCCAGTCCACCACCTGCGAATAGGCGCTGAAACCGGCCACCACCATCTTCGGCTTGTGCTCCAGGGCCAGGCGCTCGACTTCGTCGTAGTCGATCAGGCCGCTGTCGTTCACGCCGTACTGCACGGCGTTGAGGATCTTGCCCGACAGGTTCACCTTGGCGCCGTGGGTGAGGTGTCCGCCGTGCGCGAGCGACATGCCGAGGATGGTGTCGCCCGGATTGAGCAGGGCGAAGTAAACGGCCTGGTTGGCCTGCGAGCCCGAATGCGGCTGCACGTTGGCGTAGTCCGCGCCGAACAGCTGCTTGACGCGATCGATGGCCAGCTGCTCGGCCACGTCGACGAATTCGCAGCCGCCGTAGTAGCGCTTGCCCGGATAGCCCTCGGCGTACTTGTTGGTCAATACGCTGCCCTGCGCTTCCATCACCCGCGGGCTGGCGTAGTTCTCCGACGCGATCAGTTCGACGTGGTCTTCCTGGCGACGGTTCTCGGACGCGATCGCCGCGGCCAGTTCTGGGTCATAACCTTCGATGCGGGCGTCGCGGGGGAACATCGTCTCTCCGGATGGGGGGCGGGATTCGGTCTTCGATTGTAGCTTTTTCGGCCCCCGGGCGCCGTCGGCGCCCTCCCGGGACGCCCCCGCTTTGCGCGACCCGGATTCACGACCGCCGCCCCGGAACGTCCACAGGGCAGTCCGCCATCGGCGCCACGGCGCCGTGCGGGGCGGCGCGCCCGTACGGCGCCGTCCGCCATCGCGTCCGGACATCCCGCCCATCCCCAGGAGACAGCCCATGAGTGCCGTGGTGATCTACGGAAACGCCGTCCAGGAGGCCCGCAACCGCCTTCGCTCCGCCCATGCCTCGACCATGTTCGAAGCGCTCAGCGCCGCGCTTTCGGGCAGCGGCCACGATGCGCAGGCATCGGAGTTCAACAGAGTCGTGCTCGAGACGATCAAGAACCTCCCCGAACCGGTCGGCAACGCCGTCGCCAAGGAACGGCTGGACAAGGCGAAGACCCGCTTCGCGCAGGCGGTGCAGGGCGACACGCTGCACGACCTGTTCGCCATCGGCGACGCGTTGCGCGAACTCGGCGACTACCTCGCCGAAGGCGGCGGCGGCGCGGACTGGAAGGCGTTCGTGCGCAGCGTGCGCGATGCCTACGCCTTCAACCAGTCGGCCAACCGGGCGCGCCAGCCGATCCCCGACTTCGACATGAGCCAGTGGCCGCAGCTCGGCGTCTTCAAGTTCAAGCTGCTGGACCGCAGCGTGGTGAAGTACATGGAGCGCTTCTACGGCCCCTACCTCGGCGCCGACATCTCCGCCACCACCACCGACAGCCTGGTGGCACTGGCCTACCTGCTGAGCCAGATGGTGCCCTCGCCCGCCAGCACGCGGCAGGTCGATGCGCAGATCGCCATCGAGGAAGGCCTGGCGCTGATTCCCGTCGCCTCGATGGTGCTGCAGTACCACCACACCCTGATCGAATGCGAACTCGCGCTCTCGCTCACCGTGCCCGCGCTCTATACCGATCCCCGCCATGACGGCACCCGTCTCGCGGAGGCGGATTTCTACGACTTCACCGTGCTCACCAACGGCGGCGATGCGCTGCGCGACGTCCTCGAAGCGGGAAACCAGACGCTGGCCGGCGAGCTCAAGGGACACCGCCTGGTGGTGCTGCGCGACCTGATCGACATCCGCGACAATCCCTACGCCGATTGCGAGATCGGCCTGCTGCTCCCGCCCTCGGCGAGATCGCTGTTCCAGCTCGGCACGCACTACCGCGCCTTCGCCCAGGCGCGCAAGAAGCAGATCATGAGCCGGGACGGGGTGTTCCAGAAGGCCGATCCCAGCCTGTACGGCATCGCCGAGGAGTTCGAGGCGGACCTCGACCTGCCGACGACCGGCAGCGGCGGCGACATCGACCTGTCCGACCTGGTGCGGATGAATTCGATCGACCTCAAGGCGCTGGGCGCGGCGGCCTTCGACGATCTGGACAAGGCGCTGGCGACCGTGGCGCAGCCCCAGCCGCACGTCGACGTCACCGGCACCGCCACGCCCGCGCGCCAGAACGTCGCCAACGCGGTCGCCCGGATGTCGCCCGAGCAACTGGCCGCCCTGGTGCAGCTGCTCAACAAGCAGTAGTCCGTCCGCGCGCGGCGCATCCGCCGCGAAGGCCTTCCGGATCGCCGCCGCGCGCGGCGATCCGGAATTCATGGCAAACGGCCAGGGAACGCGGCCGCAGGCGCGCGCCCCGCGCGCATTTTCCCCGACGCGAGCGCAAGGCCGATTCCCGATGCGGGGTGATCGAGCGCCGAAAAACGCGCCACGACTGTCACAGATTCCCGCATCGGCCTTCACGTATCCCCAGCCGTGCCGTCGTTTCTCCCGCCACCCGGAGCAAGTGGCTCAGGGGGAAGCTCGAGAGAAATGGAATGTCCGATCACGAGGAAGCGGGACGCCCGAGGGGCGGGGAACCGGTCGATGGAATGTGGGAAAACTGGGCACAGGATCGCGCGCTGCTGCGCGGACGCGCGATCCGGCTGACCAACGGCAACGTCGAGGACGCGGAGGACATCCTGTCTTCCACCGTGGTGAAAACGCTGGACTACCTGCACCACCACCACGATACGGTGATCCGCCAGCCGCGCGCCTTCCTGCTGTTCGCGCTCAACAACGAGTTCATCAGCCGTTGCCGCCGGCATGCCGTGGAAAGCACGCAGCGCGACTTCCGCATCGACGTCGACGAGCACCCGGGCGCCGGAAGCGCGCCCAGCCACGAACGTGCGCTGCAGATCAAGGAAACCCTGGATTCGGTGATAGCCGCGGTGTCGCGACTGTCGCCCGGCTACAGGGCCCTGTTCCGGATGCGCTTCGAGGAGGAGCGCTCCTATGCCGACATCGCGATGCGGCTCGGCGTCCCGCAGGCGCTGGTGCGCAAGCGCATCCAGCTGCTGAGGACGCGGCTGAAGCAGATGGTCGATCTCTCCGAGTGACGGCGGCGCGCGCGGCGTTCACAACCTGCGCGCGTCCGCGTCTTCTCCCCACGCCCACCCGATGCCCAGGACAACGCCATGGCCGACCCTTCCGTCAATTCCCAGATCACCGATGCCGTCACCCAGACCAACGTCAAGGTCGTCGCGGAGGCGCCCGCGCAGGCGATGGCCTCGCTGTACCAGGTCGTCAGCCACGCCACCGGCCTGTCGGTGCAGAACGCCGTGCACAGCCAGCAGGCGATGAACCAGATCACCACCGCCATCGTCTCCAAGGGCTGCCAGCTGATCATGGACATCGCCCAGGGTTCGAAGTGATCGCCGGTCGCGCAGGAGACTGACCATGGGTTGGATCGACAAAGTGTTCGGGCGTCCGGCCGCGCAAGCGCCGGCCCCGAAGCCGCAACGCACCGAACAAGCCGAGGCCGCAGCGCCTTCCGGCGCGGCCGGCGGGGATGCGCAGCCGGCCACGCCGCCGCAAGCGGCGGCGCAAGTCCCCAACGCGCCCGCTGCCGCAGCGCGTCCCGAAGAAGGCACGACCGCCGACGAAGCGGCTTCCGGCATCGCCACGACTGGTGATGCCGACGATGAGGCCGCAAACAACGCGGCAGCGCCTTCTTCGCCTTCTTCGCCTTCTTCGCCTTCTTCGCCTTCTTCGCCCTCTTCGCCCTCTTCGCCCTCTTCGCCCTCTTCGCCCTCTTCGCCCTCTTCGCCCTCTTCGCCCTCTTCGCCCTCTTCGCCCTCTTCGCCCTCTTCGCCCTCTTCGCCCTCTTCGCCCTCTTCGCCCTCTTCGCCCTCTTCGCCCTCTTCGCCCTCTTCGCCCTCTTCGCCCTCTTCGCCCTCTTCGCCCTCTTCGCCCTCTTCGCCCTCTTCGCCCTCTTCGCCCTCTTCGCCCTCTTCGCCCTCTTCGCCCTCTTCGCCCTCTTCGCCCTCTTCGCCCTCTTCGCCCTCTTCGCCCTCTTCGCCCTCTTCGCCCTCTTCGCCCTCTTCGCCCTCTTCGCCCTCTTCGCCCTCTTCGCCCTCTTCGCCCTCTTCGCCCTCTTCGCCCTCTTCGCCCTCTTCGCCCTCTTCGCCCTCTTCGCCCTCTTCGCCCTCTTCGCCCTCTTCGCCCTCTTCGCCCTCTTCGCCCTCTTCGCCCTCTTCGCCCTCTTCGCCCTCTTCGCCCTCTTCGCCCTCTTCGCCCTCTTCGCCCTCTTCGCCCTCTTCGCCCTCTTCGCCCTCTTCGCCCTCTTCGCCCTCTTCGCCCTCTTCGCCCTCTTCGCCCTCTTCGCCCTCTTCGCCCTCTTCGCCCTCTTCGCCCTCTTCGCCCTCTTCGCCCTCTTCGCCCTCTTCGCCCTCTTCGCCCTCTTCGCCCTCTTCGCCCTCTTCGCCCTCTTCGCCCTCTTCGCCCTCTTCGCCCTCTTCGCCCTCTTCGCCCTCTTCGCCCTCTTCGCCCTCTTCGCCCTCTTCGCCCTCTTCGCCCTCTTCGCCCTCTTCGCCCTCTTCGCCCTCTTCGCCCTCTTCGCCCTCTTCGCCCTCTTCGCCCTCTTCGCCCTCTTCGCCCTCTTCGCCCTCTTCGCCCTCTTCGCCCTCTTCGCCCTCTTCGCCCTCTTCGCCCTCTTCGTCCGGCACTCCGACGCCGCCGCCCGACACGTCCGCGCTGAACAAGCAGATCGTGCAGGCGGTGGGCTTCAGCAACGACCAGCTCCACCAGTACCTGCCCGAGCTGGTGCAGGTCCCGCCGCAGGTGATGGCCACGCAGACCGCGGGGCATGCGGTGCAGGACGCCGCCAACTACATGAACGCGATCATGCAGATCGCGCTCGCCGCGCAGACGGTGATCGCCAAGAAGGCCGCCGAAGGGCCGCTGCAGGCCGCCGAGGAAGTCCCGGCGCTGCTGGCGATCCAGGACATGGTCACCGCGGCGGTGACGGCCTACGGCACGGTCAGCAAGACGGCGGGCGACTCGGCGAAGACCATCGACCAGGACACCGCGTCATGACCCCCTTTCCGGAGCACGCATGAACGCACATCCGCGACCCGTTGCCGGAATGCCAGGCAAGCCCGACGTCCCGCTGCTCGCCGCGCGCGCGAAGGCCGACGCCGCGCAACTCGCGCGCCGCGCGCTGCAGCGCTGCCTGCCGGAGGCGCTGTCCACGCTGGCCAGGCTCGCGCAGCAGAAGCGCGAGGCCTCGAGCGCCTACGCGCGCGCGCAGCTGGCCGCGACCGCGCTGATCGAATTGACGCGCAGGACCGCGTCGGAAGCCGATCGCGCGGCGACGGCCGAGCAGGTCGCGCTGGATTCGCTGGTCCAGGCCATCGTGGCCATGTGCGAACAGGAACAGTCGCCCGCGCCGCCGTCCGCGCCCACGCAGGCGGAATTCGTCTCGGCGCTGCATGCGCTGCACGAACGGCTCTCCCCGCGCGCCTAGCGCTCGCGCATGCCGCCGCGCGAGGACGCACGCCGCCGACTCCGATGCGTGCCGCCGGCTCCCGCTTCACAGACGCCGCGGCATCGCGTCAAAAGAACGCCGACCGCCTCCGGCGAAAACGAGGCCTCATCGAAAGGAGTAGAGACATGCCCGATCCCACAACCGTCAATCCGATGGTCACCGACGCCGTCACCCAGTCCAACGTCAAGGTGGTAGGCGAATCGCCGGCGATCGCCATCAGCACGCTGTACCAGGCGCTGGCGCACTCGACCGGCATCCTGTTCGAGAACGCCGTGGCCGCCCAGCAGCAGCAGAACACGCTGTCCCAGGCCGCCGCCAACCAGGGCGTCATGCAGATCTACAGCATGGACACCATGGCCGGCGCGGGCGCCACCGAAAAGGTCGGCCAGACCGGCGTCGCGGACAACCTCACCGGCCTGATGACGGTGCTGCAGGCGTTCACCGGAAGCGGACGCTGATCCGGCGGGAGCTGCCACCGGTTCCCTCCGCAGGAGGGGGCCGGCTCCGCCGACCCGACCTTCCTCCCGACCGGCTCGCGGCAGCGTCGGGGACTTCTGATCGGATGCGGCCGATCGCATGCAATGGAGCCAACCATGACCAACATCAGCGTCTGCGGCTACGAGTTCGACAAGAACGACTTCCACAGGATCCTCAAGCCCAGGGTCCTGGCCTACCTGCGGGAGCAGGAGATCGACTATTCGAAGATCGGCGACAACCCGGACATCACCTGCAAGAAGGGCATCGTCATCCTGACCGGGCAACATGGCGGCGGCAAAGTCGATACCGGGATCAGGTTCCGGCAGATCCTTGCCGATCTGGGCTATCTCACCGACTGAACCCGGGCCTGCGCGGCGCAGCCCGACGTTCCGCGTTCCCGGCGAGGATTCGCGCCCGTCGCGGCCGCCGGCGGCGCCGGCCAACCCCGGACTCGGGCGCGCAATCCCCGAAACTGTGCCCGCGGCACCGCTTCCCGACCCTTGCGAAAGACGCGCCATTGCCCCAGAAACATGGGGTAGGCCTTAAAATGCAGCCGGCGGCATTTCCCCCGTCCGACCTTGTTCGGGGACGCCGGCTTTTCGCAAAGGATCGATGCCCCCCATGGCGCCATATCGCTGTTCCCGGAACGCCCACCTGCCCCGCCGCGCCGACGGCGCCCCGGGCCGCCGGAGCGCCGGGCCCGGGAGCGCCCGCCGATGAAATGGGTGCTGGTCCTCCTGTTCGTCGCCAGCGCGGCCTACGTGCATTTCCGCGGCAAGGTGCGCCATCGCCTGGGCCGGCAGCTGCTCGACCACTCCACCTTCATGGCGCCGGTGAACGTGCTGATGTACGCCTTCTCGCGCGTGCCCACGACGCCCTTCCTCGACCCGGGCAAGCATTTCCCGGAGCTGGAGTCGCTGCGCGGCAACTGGCAGGCGATCCGCGACGAGGCACGGCACCTGCGCGAGATGCAGCACATCAAGGCCGCCGACGGCTACAACGACGTGGGCTTCAATTCGTTCTTCCGCCGCGGCTGGAAGCGCTTCTACCTGAAGTGGTACGACGACGCGCACCCCTCCGCCGCCGAGCTGTGCCCGCGCACCACCGAGCTGCTGCGCGCCATCCCCAGCGTGAAGGCGGCGATGTTCACCGAGCTGCCGCCCGGCTCGGACCTGCGCAAGCACCGCGACCCTTTCGCCGGCTCGCTGCGCCTGCACCTGGGCCTGGAAACGCCCAACGACGACGCCTGCTTCATCGACGTGGATGGCACGCGCTACAGCTGGCGCGACGGCGAGTGGACCATGTTCGACGAGACCTACATCCACTGGGCGCGCAACGATTCCGGCCAGAACCGCACCATCCTGTTCTGCGACATCGAACGCCCGATGAAGTACCGCTGGGCGCAGTGGCTGAACCACTTCGTCGGCAAGAACCTGGTCGCCGCCGGCGCCTCGCCGAACATGGAAGGCGACAAGACCGGCGCGATCAATCGCCTGTTCAAATACTTCTACGCGGTGCGGCTGAAGACCAAGGAGCTGCGCAAGCGCAGCAAGGCCACCTACTACGCGCTGAAATACCTCGGCGTGGCGCTGGTGATCGCGCTGATCATCTGGATCTGATCATCTGGATCTGAGCACCTGGATCTGAGCGCGGCGCGAAAACAGCGGTACCGAAACGAAAGGAGCGCGCCCGGGGGCGCGCTCCTTATCCTTGCTTCCTGGACGATCCCGCCTCAGTTGTGCAGGATCAGGTCGGCGATGATCCCGGTGGCCACGGCCACCAGCAGGAAGTCGCCGGCGTCGCTGCGGCGCCAGCGGTAACCGTACGGCGGCTGGCGCAGCCCGTAGCGCCCGTAGTCGTAGACCACGTAGGTCGGGCCGTAGCCGCGGTCGTAGTAGCGGGTGCCGCGCGCCC
The DNA here is from genome assembly GCF_022662575.1 of Luteimonas aquatica. Taxonomy (GTDB): domain Bacteria; phylum Pseudomonadota; class Gammaproteobacteria; order Xanthomonadales; family Xanthomonadaceae; genus Luteimonas; species Luteimonas aquatica. Next base: position 73,110 of record NZ_JALBFU010000007.1, read on the forward strand.
AGCGCGGCGGGCCGTAGCCGCGATAGCCGTAGGCATGCCCGTAGGGCGGGCCGTAGTCGCGGCGGATCACCCGCACCGGCGGCGCGTAGTAGCGGCGGTCGTGGTCGCGGTAGCCGTAGTAGCGGCGGTCGCGATCGCGGTAGCCGTCGTAGCGGCGGCGGTCGCGGTCCCAATCGCGGCGGGCGTCGCGGCGGTCGCGATCCCAGTCGCGGCGGCCGTGGTCGCGGCCGCGCTCGTAGTTGCCGTGGCGGTCGCCGTCGTGTCCCCGCCCGCCGTCGCGGGCCAGGGCCGCGCTCGGGGTGGCGGCCATCAGCGCCAGCAGCAGCGGCGCGGTGAATCCAAGCAGTCTTCGCATGATCGTCGTTCTCCCGGTCCGATCCGGTGCTCGAACTATCGGCGAGGACGACTGAATCCCGGCCTTCCGGAGACGGGCCGGCCGCGGGCGGCGGCGGCGCGTTCAGACGGCGTGCAGACCGCCCGCCCGGGGCGCGCGCCCCGGCGCCGTCCGTGCCCGGGAAGCGTCATCGGAGCCATGCGATAATGCGCCGTCATCCGGGCGCGGCCCGGCCGCGCGCCCCCACCTTTCCCGCCTCGCACGCCCTCGCCGGCGCGCGACACATCGCCTCGAGAACAGCCTCCATGCAATACATCTACACCATGAACGGCGTCAGCAAGACCGTGCCGCCCAAGCGCCAGATCATCAAGGACATCTCGCTGTCGTTCTTCCCGGGCGCCAAGATCGGCCTGCTCGGCCTGAACGGCGCCGGCAAGTCGACGGTGCTCAAGATCATGGCCGGCGTCGACCAGGACTTCGTCGGCGAGGCCCGTCCCCAGCCCGGCATCAAGGTCGGCTACCTGCCGCAGGAGCCCGAGCTCGACCCGGAGAAGACCGTGCGCGAGGCGGTCGAGGAAGGCGTGGGCGAGATCCTCAACGCCCAGGCCGCGCTGGACGCGATCTACGCCGCCTACGCCGAGGAAGGCGCCGACTTCGACGCCCTGGCCAAGGAACAGGAGCGCCTGGAGGCGATCCTCGCCGCCGGCGACGCCCACACCCTGGAGAACCAGCTGGAAGTGGCCGCCGACGCGCTGCGCCTGCCGCCCTGGGACGCCAGGATCGGCAACCTCTCGGGCGGCGAGAAGCGCCGCGTGGCGCTGTGCCGCCTGCTGCTGCAGAAGCCCGACATGCTGCTGCTCGACGAGCCCACCAACCACCTCGACGCCGAGTCGGTCGAGTGGCTGGAGCAGTTCCTGGCCCGCTACACCGGCACCGTGGTGGCCGTCACCCACGACCGCTACTTCCTCGACAACGCCGCCGAGTGGATCCTCGAGCTCGACCGCGGCCGCGGCATCCCGTGGAAGGGCAACTACACCGAGTGGCTGGTGCAGAAGGACGAGCGCCTGAAGCAGGAAGAGAACCAGGAGAAGGCGCGCCAGAAGGCGATCCAGAAGGAGCTGGAGTGGGCGCGGCAGAACGCCAAGGGCGGCCGCTCCAAGGGCAAGGCGCGCCTGGCGCGCATCGACGAGCTGCAGGCGGTCGACTACCAGAAGCGCCAGGAGACCAACGAGATCTTCATCCCGCCGGGCGAGCGCCTGGGCAACAAGGTCATCGAGTTCAAGAACGTCAGCAAGAAGTTCGGCGACCGCCTGCTCATCGACGACCTCAGCTTCACCGTTCCGGCTGGCGCCATCGTCGGCATCATCGGCCCCAACGGCGCCGGCAAGTCCACGCTGTTCAAGATGATCACCGGCAAGGAGAAGCCGGACTCGGGCCAGATCGACCTCGGCCCGACCGTGAAGCTGGCCTACGTCGACCAGAGCCGCGACGCGCTCACCGGCAACCACAACGTGTTCCAGGAAGTCTCCGGCGGCCTGGACATCCTCAACATCAACGGCATCGAGATCCAGTCGCGCGCCTACATCGGCCGCTTCAACTTCAAGGGCCAGGACCAGCAGAAGATGGTCGGCTCGCTGTCCGGCGGCGAGCGCGGCCGCCTGCACATGGCCAAGACCCTGCTGCAGGGCGGCAACGTGCTGCTGCTCGACGAGCCGTCCAACGACCTCGACATCGAAACGCTGCGCGCGCTGGAGGACGCCCTGCTGGAGTTCCCGGGCAACACCTTCGTGATCTCCCACGACCGCTGGTTCCTGGACCGCATCGCCACCCACATCCTCGCCTTCGAGGGCGATTCGCACGTGGAGTTCTTCCAGGGCAACTACCGCGAGTACGAGGAAGACAAGAAGCGCCGCATGGGCGACGACGCCGGCCCGCACCGGCTGCGGTTCAAGGCGCTGAAGTAATGACGATCCGGCACCGGCACGAGCTCGACGGCCTGCGCCGCGCGGGCGCGCTGGTGTCCGGCATCCTGGCGGCGATGCGCGAGCGGGCGGTCGCCGGCGCGGTGTCGCGCGATCTCGACGCCCACGGCGCCGAACTGATGCGCAAGGCCGGGGCGCGCTCGGCGCCGGCGCTGACCTACGGGTTTCCCGGCGCCACCTGCATCAGCATCAACGCCGTCGCCGCGCACGGCATCCCGGACGATGCGGCGCTGCGCGACGGCGACCTGGTCAACATCGACGTCTCGGCCGAGCTGGACGGCTATTTCGCGGACACCGGCGCCAGTTTCGTGGTCGGCGGCGCCAGCCCGGCGCAGCAACGGCTGCTGGAGGCCGCGCGCGAGGCGCGCGACGCCGCGATCGCCCAGCTGCGCGCCGGCGAGCTGATCAACGGCATCGGGCGCACCGTCGAAACCGTGGCCGCCAGGCGCGGCTTCCGGGTGATCCGCAACCTCGGCAGCCATGGCGTGGGCCGCGCGCTGCACGAGGCCCCGGGCACCATTCCCGGCCATTACGAGCCGCGCGACACGCGCCGGCTGCGCGAGGGCATGGTGATCACGGTCGAACCGTTCCTGGCCACGCACTGCGACCGCGCCCGCGAGGCGGCCGACGGCTGGTCCATGGTCTGCCCGCGCGGGGTCGCCGCGCAATTCGAACACACGGTCGTCGTCACCCGCGGCGAACCGATCATCGTCACCTGAGCCTGGCGGGGACCAGCGGAGGATTGCGGATGGGCTTCATCGCGGATGTGCGCAAGCGTTGGGACGGCGCCGGCAGCCTGGTGTGCGTCGGCCTGGATCCCGAGCCGGGGAAACTCCCCGCCAAGCTCTCCGCCGATCCGGACGCCGTCTTCGCCTTCTGCCGCGACATCGTCGACGCCACCGCCGAGTACGCGTGCTGCTTCAAGCCGCAGATCGCCCACTTCGCCGCGCAGGGCGCCGAGGATGCGCTGGCGCGGCTGATCGCGCACATCCACGCGCGCCACCCCGGCATCCCGGTGATCCTCGACGCCAAGCGCGGCGACATCGGCAGCACCGCGCTGCACTACGCGGCCGAAGCCTTCGACCGCTACCGCGCCGACGCCGTCACCGCCAACCCGTACCTGGGCAAGGACTCGGTGCAGCCTTTCCTGGACCGCGCCGACAAGGGCGTGGTGATCCTGTGCCGCACCTCCAACCCGGGCGCCGGCGACCTGCAGGACCTGCCGGTCGAGGGCAGGCCGCTGTACCAGCGCGTGGCCGAGAAGGTCGCCGGCGAATGGAACGCGCACGGCAACTGCGCGCTGGTGGTCGGCGCCACCTGGCCCGGGCAGCTGCGCGAGGTGCGCGCGATCGTCGGCGACGTGCCGTTCCTGATCCCCGGCGTCGGCGCCCAGGGCGGCGACGTGCAGGCCACCGTGACCAATGCCAGGACCGCCGACGGCAGCGGCATGATCGTGAGCAGCTCGCGCGCGATCCTGTACGCCTCCGGCGGCGCCGACTATGCCGAGGCGGCCGCGGCCGCGGCGAAGGCACTGCGCGACGAGATCAATCGCCATCGCTGAGCGGTGTTCGGCCGGCCAGCGCTAGATTAGGCCGATGGACCGATCCCCCGACCGCAACCGCCGCCGCCTGCTGGGCGCCGCGCTCGCCGGCGCCGGCGCGCTCGCCCTGCCCGCTTCATTCGCCGCGCCTTCCGCGCCCGCGGACCGCCGCACGCGCCTGATCCTGCTCGGCACCGCCGGCGGCCCCACGCCCAAGGCGCTGCGCGCCGCGCCGGCCAGCGCGGTGGTGGTCGACGGCGCGGTCTATCTGGTCGATTGCGGCAACGGCGTGGCGCGCCAGCTGGCGCTGGCCGGGCTGCCGCTGGGCGCGGTCGGCAACGTCTTCATCACCCACCACCATTCCGACCACAACGCCGACTACGGCAACCTGCTGCTGTTGGCCTGGGCCGCCGACCTGCGCCGGCCGATCGATGCCTGGGGACCGCCGCCGCTCAAGCGCATGACCCGGCTGTCGCTGCGCCTGAACGCCACCGACATCCGCACGCGCATGGCCGACGAGGGACGCCCCGATCCGGCGACGCTGATCCGTGCCCACGAGTTGCGCGGCGCCGGCGAGGTCATGCGCGATGCGCGCGTGCGGGTGCGGGCGGCCCTGGTCGACCACCCGCCGCTGCGTCCGGCCTTCGCCTACCGCTTCGACACGCCGGATCGCTCGATCGTGTTCTCCGGCGACACCCGTCCCAGCCCCGTCCTGGCGGCGCTGGCGCGCGGGGCCGACGTGTTGGTGCACGAGGTGATGTTCCTGCCGGCGCTGGACAGGCTCATCGCCAGCGAACCGCAGGCCGCGCGCCTGCGCCGGCACCTGCTCGACAGCCATACCACCACCGAACAGGTCGGCCGGCTCGCGACCGAGGCCGGCGTGAAGACCCTGGTGCTCAACCACTTCGTGCCCGGCGGCGATCCCGCGCTCAGCGACGAGGTCTGGCGTACGGCGGTCGCCGCGCATTTCAAGGGCGAGCTGGTGGTCGGGCGCGACCTGATGGAACTCTAGGCATCCCGCCCGGCGGCGTTCAGTCGTCGCCGTTGGGGTCCAGGTCCGGGAACAGGATCTCGGTGAAGCCGAACCGGGAGAAATCCTCGATCCGCGAGGGATACAGGCGCCCGATCAGGTGGTCGCACTCGTGCTGCACCACGCGGGCATGGAAATCCTCGGCCTCGCGCTCGATCGGCGCGCCGGCCGGATCGAAGCCGCGGTAGCGGATCTGGCGCCAGCGCGGCACCACCCCACGCAGGCCAGGCACCGACAGGCAGCCCTCCCAACCGTCGGCCTTCTCTCCCGACAGCGGCTCGATCACGGGATTGAGCAGGATCGTGCGCGGCACCGGCGGCGCGTCGGGATAACGTTCGCTGCGCTCGAAGCCGAAGATCACCAGCTGCAGGTTCACGCCGATCTGCGGCGCCGCCAGGCCGACCCCGCCGGCGGCCTGCATGGTGTCGAACATGTCGGCGATCAGGGCTTCCAGCTCGGGGGTGCCGAATGCCGGCACCGGCTCGGCGATCCTGAGCAGGCGCGGGTCGCCCATTTTGAGGATGTCGCGGATCATCGGATTGCGCGCCTCGCCTTGGTTTGGAGCGGGTCCGGACGGCCGTCCAGCGGTGATGCCTTGTCGCCGGCCACGCCATTCATGATCTTGCGGAACCGCTTGTCCCGGCGCAAGGACACCCTGTCACAAGTAACTGGCGCGCGTCCGGGAGGATGCGTATGCTGCGCGCGGGCCGGGGGAGCCTGAAAATGCTACCGCCACGGACCGCAAACGTTAATCGACTCAAGGAGTGATCATGAACCGTTTCCTCGCCCTGCCTCTGGCGGCGCTCACCGCCGCGGCGCTCTATGCCGTTCCGTCCACCTCGCATGCCACGACCGCCGCCTCGTTCTGCAGTTCCGTGCAGAAGGGCCGCAGCGACAAGCCGATCTACGCGCTGTGGTCGACGATGACCTTCAGCTGCGTCAACGTCGGCACCAAGACCATTGCCCAGCTCGGCGCCGAAGGATGGAAGATCACGCACATCATCCCGGCGCAGACCAAGATCATCGGCACCGGCCCCGGGGGCTTTCCGATCACCGAACTGTCGTACCAGCTCATCATCCAGTACAACAGCAAGGAGCTTTGATCCGCCGGTCCATGCGACCACGGATCCTCGCGCATCACGACTGAATTGCGCAGCCATTCCACCGGAATGGCTGCGTTCCTCGCGCACCGCGAGCATCAGTCCCGATATAAGGAGTTACACATGAACCGGCTTCTTGCCCTGCCTCTGGCCGCCATTGCCGCCTCGGCGCTCTATGCCGTTCCGTCCACGTCCCACGCGGGAACCGCCGCCTCGTTCTGCAGTTCCGTGCAAAAGGGACGAAGCGACAAGCCGATCTACGCGATCTGGTCGACGATGACCTTCAGCTGCGTCAACGTCGGCACCAAGACCATCGCCCAGCTCGGCGCGGCGGGATGGAAGATCTCCCACGTGATTCCGGCGCAGACCAAGATCATCGGCACCGGCCCCGGAGGCGTTCCGATCACCGAGCTGTCGTACCAGCTCATCATCGANCGCCCAGCTCGGCGCGGCGGGATGGAAGATCTCCCACGTGATTCCGGCGCAGACCAAGATCATCGGCACCGGCCCCGGAGGCGTTCCGATCACCGAGCTGTCGTACCAGCTCATCATCGAGTACAACGACAAAGAGCTTTGATCGCCCGGCGGCACTGCCGCCCTCGCGCGACCGAAATGCCCAGGCGCGGCCATCCTTGCGGGTGGCCGCGCTTTTTTTACCGCCCCGCCAGCTTCGCCGCCAGGCTGGCGAGCAGGCGCGCGCCGATCGCGACGGCGACCGCGGCGCGCTTCGCCGGCCCCGATTGCCGCCCCTCGAACTTGCGGAAATAGCGCCACAGGCCGCGATGCTTGTGCCATTCCACGAACAGCGGCCGCGCCCGGCTGGAAACGCCGCGCACGTGCACGACGCGCACGTCGTTGGCCACCGCGACCAGCGCGCCGGCCTCGCGCGCGCGCCGGCACAGGTCCAGGTCCTCGGCATGCAGGCGGTAGCCCTCGTCGAAACCGCCGATGCGCTCGAACAGCGCGCGCGAGATCAGCATCAGCGCCCCCGAGACGGCGTCGACGGGCTGCAGCGTCTGCGTGTCGTCCGCCGGCAGGTCGAGCGGCCTGCGTCCCCTGCCCGCGAACGCCTCGCGCAGCATCCTCCCGAAGTCCGGCTGCCGCCGGCGCGCGGCGCCGTCGCGCACGCCGGCCTCGTCCACCAGATCGGCGCCGAGCAGCACCTCCTGCGCCTGTCCCTGCGCGTGCGCCAGCAGGCGCGCCAGCGCGTCCGGCTCCACCATGCAATCGGGATTGACGAAGGCCAGCCAGGGCGCATCGCTGTCGCGCGCGCCCTGGTTGCAGCCGACCGAGAAGCCCGGGTTGTCGGGATTGCCGATGAAGCGCAGGCGCGCGTCGGCGGCGGCATGGCGCTGCACGAGCGCGAGCGTGCCGTCGCGCGAATCGTTGTCGACCACGCGGACCTGCGCCACGCCCTCTGCGCGGCGCAGCCGCTCCAGGCAGTCGTCGATCGTGGCCAGGCTCTCGTGGGTGACCACGATGGCGGCGATGCCGGGCGCGCTCATGGCGGCGACGCTTCGCCTCCGCCCGGCGCATCCTCGCCTTCGCGCACTCCGGAAGGCTCGCCCGCGGGCGCCGGCGCTTCGAGTGCGGGCGCATCGGCGTCGGCCGCGCCTTCCGCGAACAGGTCGCGCTGGCGCTGCGTCGCGTCGGCCTCGGCGTGCAGGCGGCTCAGCCGCTCGCGCACCTCGTGCAGGGGATCGTCCATCAGGAAGCCGGCCAGGCGCGCATGCCAGTGCGGCCAGCGCGCCGCCAGCGCATCCAGGTCGCCGTCGGCCGGCCCGCCCTCGCCGCCGCGCGCGACGAAGGCCGTCTCGCACAGCGCGTTGCGCCAGCCCAGTCCCGCCAGGCGCAGCGACAGGTCGATCAAGGCCGCGTACCAGGACGCGTAGCTGGCGGCATCAAGCCCGCCGGCCTTGAGGCGGGCGCGCCCGCGCAGCAGCACCGCATGATCGACCGCCGCCGGCAGCTCCGGATGGCGCGGCGCCATCGCCGCGGCCGCGCGCGCGATCCGCTCCGCGTCCCCGGGCACCGGCCCGATCTCGCCGCAACGCGGCCAGGCCGCCGTCTCGCCGGCGTTGCACCAGGGCGTGGCGGTCGCGATGGAAGCATCGCGCGCGAAGCAGGCGGCCAGCTGCGTGGCCCAGCCCGGCGTCGGCAGGGCATCCGGCGCCAGCACGATGACGTCGGCGTCGCCGCAGGCCTTGAGCATTTCGTCCAGATGCGCGACCTGGCCGATCGCGCGCTGCCGGCGCGTGTAGTCGGCCGACAGCCCCGTCCGCGCGATCCAGCGTTCGATCACCGCGTAGCCGCGCGGCCCGCATTGCGCGTCGTCGGCCAGCCAGACCCGCGTGCCGGCGGGCGTGTTCGCCTCCAGCGCGCCGAGGCAGGCGTCGAGCGCGTCGTCGTCGGCGCCGACCGGCAGCAGCACGACCGGAAGCTCAGCCATGCGGCGCTCTGGCTGTATGCCTATGCCTCAAACTTGAGCTCATGGATTTCATTTAGCAGGGGAGAATACGCCGCATTCCCCGCCCCCCGCCAGCTTAGGTCACGGAGAACAGCCCGATTTCAAGCAAGACTGGCATCGCCGCCAATCCTTGCAGCCCCCATCCACGCCGAACCTACTGTTGTATCAGCACCTCGGAAGAACGAGGACTGATACCCGACTCTGTAATTCTATACGCCCTATATTTATAGACAACTCCTGGGGATGCGTTGCCTTCATAGTAGTCGGAAACCCCCGCACTAGCTTCGCCCTTTTTTATGATTTTCCAGCCGCCGTAATTGACGCTCCGCTCCAGCGCATAGCGCCACCCGACACTGACATCCGATGCAGACCTCCATTTAACAATATGGCTAGTCGCATTGATCTTTTCCGCGGGATACATTTGCGGCGCCTGCGGCATTGGAGGCGGAGGTGGCGGCGGGGGCGGATTTACGCTCACCAGATCAAACGCCGGCTCGCTGTTGCAAGCCAACTGACTTTGATATGTGGCAGTGACCACCCAACCATCTGGAATCACGGTTCGGTTGCAGGCTCGGATAGAAGATAGCCCAGCGGTATTGGTGATAGTGAACCCAGAGTACCCCCCGCACGCCGGAACACTTTGTTGAATCGCCGTTACCACCCATCCGCTTGGAACTGGCGATCCAGCACAAACATTGATCGAACTCTGCTGCATAAGGCTTTTTAAGCCATATGCCTTTCCGGTTTTGCATACTGAATGCAATCCCTCATTTTCAATGATGGACTCAATAACGTATCCCAGTCCAACGCCTTCTTCCGAGCACACGTAATCACCTGAAGCCACCTCGGCGATAGTCGTCGCTTTATCTTCGGCCATCAATTGCCCGCATACCGAAGTCAGAATAATTAACGCAAGCGCATTTCTCGCCATATCGATTCTCCACGAGGCGGGCAATTCCTGGCTTCCCGGACTCATCCGGGGACCCATCCATAGACGATTCCCCGTGAAGCTCATGTGGAACGCGATTTATTTTTTCTTTTTCGGCTGCAGCGGCTCCATGGCGCGGAAGCGACGGGTGTATTCGTCGGTGAGATTGTTGGCTTCCTGCGCGTTGCGCACGATGGTCGGGGTGATGAAGACGATCGTCTCGGTGCGCTCGGTCTTCGAGTTCTGGGTGCCGAACAGCGCGCCGAGGACGGGGATGCGGCTCAGCCCCGGCAGTCCGGTCGAGCCGCGCGTCACGCCGTCCTTGATCAGGCCGGCCATCAGCACGGTATTGCCGTCCTGCACCGCCGCCTCCGACTTGAGCTTCTTGGTGGAGATGCGCGGATTGCCCTGCGCGTTGGTCGTTTCGGTAGCGTCGCTGACCTCCTGGACGATGTCCAGGAACACCATGCCGTCCTTGGTCACGCGCGGGCGCACCTTCAGGATCACGCCCGTGTCCAGGTACTGCACCTGGCTGTAGGCGGCGTCGCTGCCGGTGATGGGGTTCACCGAGGTGGACACGATCGGAATGCGGGTGCCGACGTTGAGCTCGGCCACGGCGTTGTTGCGCACGAACACCGACGGCGTCTGCAGCACCTGCACGTCGGTCACCTTGTCCAGCGCGCTCAGCACCGCGGCGGCGTCGTTCTTGACGAACTGCCACAGCAGGCCGCCGCCCGCGCTGTTGCCGCCGATGGTGCCGCCGAGCGTGCTCCATTTGCTGGGCCCGGAGGTGCCGGGTGTGTTTCCCGGCGCCGGGAAATTCGGGAACCCGTTGTCGGTCATGCCCTTCTCGAGGAACCAGCTCACGCCCCACTTCAGGTCGCCCGACAGCGTCACGTCCACCACCTGCGCCTCGATGTGCACCTGCAGCGGCATGACATCGAGCCGCTCGACCACGTCGCGGATCGAGCGCCAGGCATTGCCGGTGCTGCGCACCAGCAGGGTATTGGTTTCGTCCACGGCCGAGACGCCCACGCGCTCGCCCTCCACCTGCAGGGTGACGCGGCCGTTGCCGCCCTGGCGCGGATTGAGCGAGAGCGAGCCCCCGCCGCCGCCCGTGCCGCCGAAGCCGCCCGAGGTGCCGCCGGGACCGCCGAAGGAATCGCCGCCGCCGTTCGACACCGAGCCCAGGCCGCCGCCGCTGTCCATGCCGCCGCCGTCCTTGAGCTCGGTCGGATTCAGGCCGGGCATCAGCGAGGGCGCGCCGCCCTCGTCGCCGCCGCTGCCGCCGCCGCTGCCGCCGAACACGTCGGCCAAGCGGTCGGCGAGGTCCTTCGCCTTGACGTACTTCAGTTCGTAGGAGAACAGCTGCACGCCCTCGCCGGCGCCGTCGATGCGCTCCAGCCAGACCTGGATCTGGTCCAGGTACTCCGGCTGCGGCGTGATCACCAGGACCGAGTTGGAGCCTTCCAGCGGCATGAAGCGGAACATGCCGGCCACCGGCGTCTTGCTCTGCTCGCCGAACACCTTCTCCAGGTCCTGCACCACCTTGCTGGCCTTGCTGCTCTGCAGCGGGAACACGCCCACCGACATGCTCGACATCCAGTCGACGTCGAAGATCTGGATGGTGCGCAGGTAGTTCTCCAGCTCGGTGCGGCTGCCGGCGACGGTGATCACGTTGCGGCCGGAATCCACGTTCACGATCGAGCCGGCGCGCGCGTAGGGCTTGAGGATCTTCTCCATCTCGGTGGCCGAGATGTACTTCAGCGGCACCACCCGCGACTCGAAGCCGCGCGCGGTGGCGGCGCTGCCGGTGCGCGGGGCGACCGCGCCGGTGGCCACGGCCTGGTCGGCCGGGACGATGTTGTAGCGGCCGTCGCTGTAGATCAGCCGCGCGTTGTTCCAGCCCAGCACCATCTCCAGCACCGACAGCGCCTCGGCCGGACTGACCGGCTTGCCGGTATTGAGCGTCACCGTGCCCTGCACGCCGGGCGCGATCACGTAGTTCTGGCCGAGCATGTCACCGAGGATGGCCTTGGCCACCGCCTGCAGCGACTCGCCCTCGAAGTTGAAGGTAGCCGAGCCGGTGGTGCCGCCGAGGCTGGGCGGCCTGGAGCCGGCGACCTCGCGATTGATGGTCTGCCCGCTGCCGCGGCGGATCTGCGGACGCGGACCGCCGTCCTCCTTGTATTCCTTGCGGATGTCGCGCGGCGCGTTCTCCTCCTTGCTGCGGTCGGTTTCGCCGGCGGCCACCGGGGCCGGGGCGCTGTTGTCGCGGCGCACGATCGGCACGGGGCCGGTCGCGCAACCGGCGATCACGGTGACAAGGAAGGCAACCAGGAGGGAACGGACATTCATTGCGTGCACTCTTAAGGGGTCTGGCCCGGCGGTGGCGACGGCTGCTGCTGTTGTTGTTGCGCTTCCTGCCGCAGCTTGGCGCGACGCGCTTCGATGCGCTTGCGGATGGCTTCGATCTGTTGCTGGGTGGCGGCGTCCTGGGCGGCGGCCTCGGCCGGGGCCGGTTGCGGCGGCGGCGCCTCGCCGTTCTGCGGCTTCGGCGGCACCTGGTTCGGAATCGGCGGCGGGACCGGCTGTCCGGGGACCGGCTGCGCGGCGGGCGGCACGGTGCCGGAGACGGAGATCGCGGTCGGCGGTTCGCCGCCGTTGCCGTTGAACACGCGCAGTTCCAGCTTGCGCTCGCCTTCGGGCCCGTTGAACACCGCGCTGCGCGCATCCACCGATGCCAGGTGCCAACCCGGCGCGGCCTTCGGCGCGTCGCCCACCTTCACCCGCATCGGCTCGCCGCTGCCGTCGGGGGTCTGCAGGATCGCCATCTGGAAGTTCGGGGTGCGCAGCACGCTGGTCAGCACGTAGTCGAAGGCGTTGACCTGGGCCTCGCCCTCGCCGGCCGGATTGATCAGGAAAGGCTGCGGGCGCCGGTCGTCGGTGAACAGCGGGCGCTCGCCCATCGCCGCGTACTGCGGCAGCGGCCCGAGACGCTCGGCGGGCGCGGCCGCCGGCTTGGGCAGGCTGCCGGCGAGCGCGGGATCGTCCTCCAGCGGCGCCACCTTGCCGCCCATGCCGAACAGCGCGAACACCCATACGCCGAGCGCCCACAGCGCCAGCGCGCCGAGCAGCCAGGTCTTGGCGCCGGCGGTCTCAACGCGACGCATCGGCGCCTCCGGCCTGCTGCTGCGGCGCCGCCGGACCGGGCGTGGCCGCGGTCGGCTGCAGGTAGCCGTAGAGATCGAAGCTCACGTCCAGCCCGGCGCCCTGCTTGGACTGCTGCTGGGCGACGAAGAAATTGGTCGAGAGGATGTTGAGGTTGTCCACGAACAGGCGCGGCGAGCCGTTCTCCAGCGAATACAGCACGGTCGCCAGTTCGGAATTGCCGCAGCGCAGGCGCACCTGCGCCACCACGCGCGGAAAGCGCTGCGGGCGCGGATCGGTGGTCGGCGAGCGGTTCAGGATGGCGCAGCTCTTGTTGCCCGGGCTGGCCTCGTTGACCGCGGTCTCCAGCCGCTGCACCAGGCTCGCGGTGGCCAGTTCCGGGCTGCGCTCGGTCATGAAGCCCGGTATCCGGCTGGCGCGCACCTGCAGTTCCTGCAGCCGCTTGCGCACCTGCGGCGCCTGCTGCAGCTCCATGCGCGCGCGCAGGTCGCGCCGCTGCATCGAATCGATGTTCTCGCTCACCTCGAGCATCGGCACCGTCCACCAGAAGTGGACCAGCACGAAATAGGCCAGCACGAGCGCGCCGGCCAGGATGCCCAGCGCCAGCCAGCGGTCGCGGTCAGGGCGTTCGCGCATCGGCGCCTCCCGGTTGCGACTTGGCGGCGTCGGTGACGGCCAGCTCGGCGGTCAGCGTGAAGCGGTCGCGGCGCGTGCGCGGATCGGGCTGCAGGGCGCCGGCCAGCGCCGGCTGGCGCCAGAGCTTGGAGCCCTCCAGCTTGATCACCAGCGCCGAGGCCTCGCTGCTCTGACCGATCAGCGTCAGCCGGGTGTCCTCGATGGCGAGCTTCTCGATGTAGGTGGTGTCGGGCAGGCGGCGGGCGAGCTCGTCGATCACCTCCACCGCGGTCGGCCGGCCGGCGCGCGCCTCCTGCAGGAACCGCAGGCCCTCGACCTGGTTGATCAGCTGCCGTTTCAGCGCCGCGGCCTGGCGCGCCTGGTTGCCGTGCCGGTCGGCCTCGCGCTCGAGTTCGTCGGCGACCTGGCGGCGGTTGTCGAGGATCTGCCACAGGCCGACGCCCAGCGCCAGCAGCGCGACCACGATGAAGACATGGTTCCACACCCGCCACGGATCGCTGCGCCGGCGGCGCCGGGTATCGGAGAGCAGGTTGATGCCGAGCGGGCGGTCGTCGCCGTCCACCACGTCGACGCCGGCCAGCGTGGCGCCGAGCGGCCCGAGCGCGGACAGCGCACGGTCGAACGTCGCGCGCGGCACCACCACCAGTTCGACATCGAGCTGGTCGCCGCGGCGCGCGGCCACGCGCGCGTCGTAATGCACGTCGGTGGCGGCGAAAGGCGTCTGGCGATCGATCTCGAACGCGGCCACGTCGCGCAGGCGCTCGGCGGCAGCGGCCGGCAGGGTGAGACGCCGGCGCAGGCCGGCGCCGGCGGGCAGCAGCAGCCAGCGCGGCAGATCCACGACGCGTTGCGTGAGCAGTTCGGCCAAGGGATCCTCGGTGCCGATTTCCGCACCTGCAGCATCCGGCTGCCAGGGAATCGTGCCGATGGTCTCGCTGGCGTCGCCGCGTTGCAGCAGCAGCTGCAGCTGCGCGCCGTCGTGGCGCAGCAGCAGGCGCTCGCGGGCCAGGCCGAACAGGGCGCGCACCCGCGCCGGCAGCCAGCTGGCCAACGCCTCGGTCCACCAGGTCCAGAAGCCCGCGAAACCGGGGTGCAGGCGCCCGCCCACGCGTCCGAACCGTTGCCGGAACGAAGTGGGGGTGGCGCTCGCGTTGTCGACCGCGGACGTCATCGCGGAATGGCTCCCTCTTCCCATCGCAGTGCGAGATACGCGGACCCAGGCACGGTACCGACTCCCGCGCGCACGACCGCTCTCAACACTGCCTGGCGGCCATCCCGAAGCCGCGCGCGGCTGACGATACTATACGTGCCGGTGCCGCCGCCCAATAGCGCGGAATCGTCCAGATCGCCCGGTTTGGGCTGCGTCTGCTTGCGTTTGGCCAGGATCGGCGCCGGATCCACGCCCAATGCCTGCAGCACTTCGGCGGGCGCGTAATTGGGGTCCGGGCGCATCTGGCCGCTGTAGACGGTCAGCAGCGGCGCCGCCTTGGCGAACAGTTCCGGCGTCATCCCGAGCACCTGCTCGACCTCGGCGACGGTGTCGAAGGGCGCGTCCTTCGCACCATACGGTCGGCCCGCCGAAGCGTAATCCGGATCCTCGGCGCCGCCCTGCGGCTGGGAGAGATTGTCGACGTCGCGCCAGTCGGCGATCGCCGCGGCGATGCGGCCGGCCTGTTCGCGATCGGTGCCCAGCACGACGAACAGCTTGCTCAGGAACGGCACGTCGGCGGTATTGAGATCGACCTTGCCGGACTCGTCGATGATGCTCACTTCCACCTGCGCGCCGTCGAACGCCCACGCATACGGACGTCCGTCCGGCTTCCAGCGCACCCGCGGGTCGTTCTCGAAGACGCGGGTCAGGGCGTACTCCAGCCCCGCGCGCGCGGCCTGCCCCACCACCACCTCCTGGTCGAGCGAGCGCGCCTGCAACTGCTCGATGCGGGCGGAGAAGGCGAACGCGGCCACCAGCGAGGCGAGCAGCGCGATGATCCACATCACCAGCAGCAGCGCGACGCCGCGCTGCCGCGCGCCGACGGGCGCGGGCGCCCGTACATCCGCGCGCGCGCTCACCGGAACATCCCCGGCGCCTGGTTGCCCGCCTGCGGCAACGCCACCACCAGCCGCGGCCAGCGGCCGACGGCCTTGCTCTCGATGTCGATCGAGACCTGCACCGGCAGGCGGTCGGGCGTCTCCCATTCCTCGACCCACTCGCCGAGCTGGTTGTCGGCGTTGAGGCCGCGATAGCGCATCTTCACCGCGACCAGGTCGGGCACCATCGGCTCGGGCGGACGCGCCGGACGCTCCTCGGCCACCGTGGCCCCGACCACGGGCGCGAAGGAGATCACCAGCTTCGCCTGCCCGCCGTCGTCGACGACGCGGATGTCGTGCAGGCTGGGGCCGCCGCGGCCCAGGTAGTTGGGCAGATCGGCGACGAAGCGCATGCGGTCGGGCGCGCCGCTGAAGCGGGTCTGTTCGCCGGTGGTCCTGTCGACCGCGAAGCCGAGCACCAGCGCCGAGGCGATGCGCCGGCGCAGGAAGCCCTCGACCGCGCGCATGCGCTCGTTCTGCTCGGAGATGGCTTCGCCGCGCTGCTTGGTCGCGCTCGCCGCGCGCACGGTGGCGAAGGCCACCGCCAGCCCGGCGGCGAGCAGCATGGTCGCCACCAGCACCTCGATCAGCGTGAAGCCGCGCACGCCGCGCCGCGCCGCGCGCGTTGCCCGCGACGACCGACGCGGGATCGATGCGCGCGACCGGCTCACGGCGGCGCGCCCTGCGCCGCGTCCGCGACCGCCAGCCGCAGCGTTTCCAGCGACAGGCGCTGGCGCGGACCGCCCTCGCCCCATTCGACGGTCAGCGCCACCTGCAGCAGGCGCGGCCCGACCGGATTGCGCAGCGCGTCCTGCTGCGGCCGCAGCGGATCGACGTATTCCCCGACGCGCATCGTCCAGCGATAGCGGCCGTCCTCGAACTGGCCGTCGCGCGTCCCCGGGGTCAGCGCCTCGCCGACCCCGGTCTGCGCCAGCAGCGACTGCGCGTGCAGCGCCGCGCGCCCGGCATCGGCGGAACGGCGCACCAGTTGCGCCGAGTTCGACAGCGCCCCCAGCAACAGCGTCAGCGCCATCGCCAGCACCGCGAAGGCGATGATGATCTCCAGCAGCGTGAAGCCGCGCTGGCGACGACGATGGCGCGGCAACGCCCGCGATCGCAGCGCCGCCCTCACATGCCCACCGTGTCCACGCGTTCGGCGCGCCGCGACTTCACCTCGCCGGTCAGCCAGCCGACGTCGATGTTCCATGCCGCGCGCTTGGCGGCCAGCTGCACGCGGCCGCCGGTGGAGGCGCCGTCGGCGAAGAACACGATCGCGCCCTGGTCGCGGCGCGGCTGCACCTCGCGCGCGCCGAAGAAGCGGATCGAGACCTTGTCGGAGATGCGGCCCTGGCGTCCGCCCGCGCCCTCCCAGGTGTGCTCCTGCGGACTGATGACGAAGCGCTGCGGCACGCCGGTGGCGATCGCCTGCGCCCGCGCGTAGCGCAGGTTGGAGGCCACGTCCTGCATGGCCGAATGCAGTTGCATCCGCTCGAAGCCGCCGGTCAGGGCGGTCGCTCCGAGCAGCGCCGCGGCGGCGATGATGGCCATCACCACGATGATTTCGATCAGGGTGAAGCCCGGCGCCGGCGCACGGCGCGCGCCGGGCCGGACGGCCCGGCACGACGAAACGGGAGGTGTCGCCACCCCCCGTCCCTGTTCCCGCTCCCGGCCCCCGGCGCGCATGCTTACTCGTTCTTGATGTCGCCCTTGACACTGTCGCCGCCGGCCTGCCTGTCGGCGCCGAGGCTGACCAGATCGAAAGGCTTGTTGTCGCCGGGCACCTTGTATTCGAACGGCGTGCCCCACGGATCCTTCAGGTCCGCCTCCCTGGCGTACGGGCCCAGCCAGTTGCTGGCGCCGCCGGGCTGCGCGACCAGGTCGTTGAGCGATCCGGGCAGGTTGCCGGTGTCCATCTGGTAGGAGGAGATCTTCTCGGCCAGGGTCTGCACCTGCGCCTTGGCCAGGTTGTACTTGGCCTTGTCGCCGCCGCCCATGATCTTGCTGGCCGCGAAGGCGACGATGCCGCCGATCAGCACGGTGACGAGGATGATTTCGATCAGGCTGAAACCGGCCTGTGCCGAACGCGGAGAAGCAGGAAGGGTACGGGTGCGTCGCATTGCATGCATCCTCTGAAATGTCGAAAAAGTCGTCCGGGGGCGCCGGGAACCCCGGATGGTCGCATGTCCCGCCGTCCGGGCCATGACCGTACCTGAATCCAGTTCTTTGATCGACGGCCGGGCGATTGGTTCACCGCGGCAGCGTCTTTCATCTCCCTGAATACGGGGTGGCGTCACTGGATTGTATCGGTGAGCCCGTAGATCGGGATCAGCACCGCCATGATCACCATGCCCACGACGCCGGCCAGCACCACCGTGATCACCGGCACCAGGGCCGCGAGCATCCGGTCCAGCGCCTGCCCGGTCTCCTGCTCGAAGGTATCGGCGGTCTTGAGCAGCATCACGTCGAGCGCGCCCGACTCCTCGCCCACCTGGATCATCTGCAGGGCCAGGCGCGGAAAGCGCTTGCCCTTGGCCAGCGCGGCGGACAGGCCGACGCCGTTCTTGACGTCGTCGGCCGCGGCCTCCACGTCGGCGGCCAGGGCCCGGTTGCCGAGCACGTTGCGGCCGATGCCCAGCGCGGTCAGCAGCGGCACGCCGTTGCGCAGCAGCGTGCCGAGGGTGCGCATCAGCCGCGCGGTCTCCATCTTCGCCACCAGCGAGCCGGCCAGCTTGCGCTGCAGGATCCACTCGTCGAAGCGCGCGCGCACCACCGGGTCGCGGCGCTTGCGATCCAGCCACCAGGCCAGCGCGCCGGGCACCACGATCAGCACGATCCACCAGTCGCGCACGAAGATGCCCACCGCCAGCACCAGCTTGGTGAACCAGGGGATCTCCGCCTCCAGGCTCTCGTACATGCCGGCGAACTCCGGCACCACCCAGCCGAGCAGGAAGCCCAGCGCCACCGTGACCAGGGTCAGCAGGATCGCCGGGTAGATCAGCGCGTTGATCACGCGTCCGCGCAGCGCGCCGCTGCGCTCCAGGTACTCGGCCAGGCGCTGCAGCGTCTCCTGCAGGCTGCCGCCGGCCTCGCCCGCGCGCACCATGTTGATGTACAGCCGCGAGAAGGTGCCGTGCTGGCGCTCCAGCGCCGTCGACAGCGCACTGCCGCCGCGCACCGCGTCGCGCAGGTCGGCGATGGTGCGCCGCGCGGCCTCGTCCTCGGGCAGTTCCAGCAGGATGGTCAGCGCGCGGTCGAGCGGCTGGCCGGCACCGAGCAGGGTCGCCAGCTGCATGGTGAACTGCACCAGCCGCTCGCCGGCGAACGGCTTGGACTTGAACAGGCCGCGCCAGTTGGTCTCGCCGCCGCTGCCGCTGGCCAGCTTGGCCTCGACCGGCAGGTGGCCCTGCTCCTGTAGGCGCAGCGCGACTTCGCTGTCGCTGGCGGCCTCCATCTGCCCGTCGAGCATCTCGCCGCGGCTGTTCAGGGCCTTATAGCGGTAAAGCGGCATGGACGGGCTCAGTCGCAGGTCACGGCGTTGGCCGCGACCACGCGCGGATTGCCCAGCGCGAACTCGCGCACCGGCTTCTCCCACATCTCGAACGAGGAGACGCCCGGCGTCACCGCGCAGGTGCTGGCGTATTCGAAGCGCCGGCCGTCCCCGGAAACGTACAGGTCGAACTTCACCGCGACGGCGAGGTCGGTGCGCACCGTCAGCGTGGTCTGCCCCTCGCCGCCGCTGCGCGTGGCGCGGACGTTGGCGTCCTTGGCATCGGCCGGCGCCGCCGAGGCGACCCTGCCGTCGACCACGCTCACCTTCAGTCCGAGCACGGGTTCGGCGCTGCCGATCGAGAAATCCTGCGGGATTTCCTCGCGCGCCAGGGTCTTGGGGCGCTGTTTCGCCTCGACCGTCGCCGACGCGGCCAGCAACAGTCCAGCGACAACGGCGGCGGAAACGCGGTTCGTGGCGCAAGCCATGCGGATCATCCTTGCAGACGGGCGTTGTCGGCCGGCGCGCTACGCATCCTCGGTCACCCGCAGCACTTCCTCGATGGTGGTCAGCCCCGCCAGCGCCTTGACGATGCCGTCCTCGTACATGGTGCGCATGCCGCCCTGCTTGGCGAGCTGCTCCAGCTCGCCCATGCCGGCGTGGCGCATCACCGCGCGGCGCAGTTCGTCGTGCATCACCAGGAATTCCATGATGGTGGTGCGGCCGTGGTAGCCGGTGGGCGCCAGCGCCGAGCCGCGCGGGCGATAGAGGAAGATCTCGCCCTCGGGCTGGTAGCGGCGCAGGTTGAACTTCTCGATCTCCTCGGGCGAGGCCGGGTATTTCTCCGCATGGGTCGGCTCCAGCCTGCGCACCAGGCGCTGGGCGAGGATGCCGTTGATGGTGGAGGTGAGCAGATAGTCCTCCACGCCCATGTCGAGCAGGCGGGTGATGCCGCCGGAGGCGTTGTTGGTGTGCAGCGTGCTGAGCACCAGGTGGCCGGTGAGCGCGGACTGGATGGCGATGCGGCAGGTCTCCAGGTCGCGCATCTCGCCGATCATGATGATGTCGGGGTCCTGGCGCACGATCGAGCGCAGGGCGTGCGAGAAGTCCAGGCCGATCTGCGGCTTGGCCTGGATCTGGTTGATGCCCTCGATCTGGTATTCGACCGGGTCCTCGACGGTGATGATCTTCACGTCGGCGGTGTTGAGCTTGGACAGCGCCGTGTACAGGGTGGTGGTCTTGCCCGAGCCGGTCGGGCCGGTCACCAGCAGGATGCCGTGCGGCTGGTCGAGCACCTTCTGGAACTGCGGCAGGAACTCGTCGGTGAAGCCGAGGCGGTGGAAGTCGAACACCACCGTCTCGCGGTCGAGCAGGCGCATCACCACCGACTCGCCGTGCGCGGTGGGCACCGTGCTCACGCGCAGGTCGAGCTCCTTGCCCTGCACGCGCAGCATGATGCGGCCGTCCTGCGGCAGGCGGCGCTCGGCGATGTTGAGCTTGGCCATGATCTTGATGCGGCTGATCACGGCGGCGGTGAGGTTGGTGGGCGGGCTCTCGCCCTCCTCCAGCACGCCGTCGATGCGGTAGCGCACCTTGAGCCGGTTCTCGAACGGCTCGATGTGGATGTCGGAGGCGCGCAGGTCCACGGCACGCTGGATGATCAGGTTCACCAGGCGGATGACCGGCGCCTCGGAGGCCAGGTCGCGCAGGTGCTCGACGTCGTCGATGTCGCCGCTGCCCTCGCCGTCGGCGGTCTCCACGATCGCGCCCATCGCGCTGCGGCCCTGGCCGTACCAGCGCTCGATCAGGTCGTCGATCTCCGAGCGCAGCCCGACCGCCGGCACGACGTCGCCGCCGCTGGCCAGGCGCACCGCGTCCGCCGGATACGGATCGTAGGGATCGGCCATCCACAGCACGATGCGGCCGGGCTGGCCGTTGGCGCGCTGTTCGCCCAGCGGGCAGACGTGGAACTGCTTGAGGAAGCGCGTGGACAGCGCCTGGGTCTCGGCCGGCATCTCCGGCGGCGTTTCCGGCACTTCCTTGGCGCCGACCAGCGGCAGGCCGAGCACCTCGGCACAGGTCTCGGCGTGGTCGCGCTCGGAGACCAGCCCCAGCCGCGCCAGCAGCGCCAGCAGCGCCCCGCCGGTTTCCTCCTGCAGGCGGCGCGCGCGCGCCAGGTCGGCTTCCTTCAGCCGGCCCTTCTCCAGCAGCGCGGCGACGATGCGCTCGTCGGCGGCCTGTCCGTCGGCCGCCTGCGCGTCGAGGGCATGGCGACCGGCGGCGGGTTCGTTTCCGGGCTGCTGAACGACTGCGCTCACTGCGACCTCCGTGGGGAACGCCGACTTTAGCAGGTCATGCCGTTGCCTCGACATCGATGCCGGCGGCGCCGCGCCCGGGGCGGATCCCGGCCGCCCGGCGGCGGACTCCATCAAAAAAAGACCCCGGCCTCGCGGCCGGGGTCTCCTGTAGCGCGATCGCGGCGAGGCTTACTGGCGTGCCACCAGGGTGACGCCGCTGTAGGCCGCGGCGCCCACCAGCTTGATGTAGTAGGTGCCCGCCTGCGCGGCCTGGAAGCGCACCGTCTCGCTGTTGCCCACGCGGGTGGACTTGGCGTCGGAGGCCGTCGTGGTCGGCTCGGCGCCGAAGCTGACGTAGACCGAAACGTTGCCGGTGCCGCCGTAGGTCAGGATGCTGAGCGTGCTGCCGGCGCTGGCCTCGAAGCTGTACAGTGCCTCGCTGCCCGCGGCTCCGCTCAGTCCGCTCACCGCCACCTTGTTGGTCAGCGGGGTGGCCTCGGGACCGCACTGCTCCGTCTCCGGATCGCAGGGCACTTCCAGCGCCTTGTCGAGCGCGGCCTTTGCATCCACGATACCGGCGCCGATCGGCGTACCCGAGGGAATGGCGACCGGGAACGGACGCGCCGTCTCCTTCAACAGCGCCTCCATCGCCGCCGGCGTGAGCGGATCGCGGCCGGCGCCGGCCAGCGCGCTCTGCACCAGCGCGGCGGTGGCGGCGACATGCGGGGTCGACATCGAGGTGCCGCCGAGACCGAAGTAGGTCGGGGCGCCGGCTTCCGGCGTGGTGTCGCTGTCGCTGCCGGTCGACCAGACATAGCCGTTCGGATTGCCATCGACGCTGCCGCCGCCGCCCGGCGCCGACAGATCGACCACGGCACCGAAGTTGGAGTAGTAGGCGATGCCGCCGGTGACGCGCGTGGCGCCGACGGTGACCACGCCGTTGCAGTTGGCCGGGCTGCGCGTAGACGCATCGGCGGCCTGGTTGCCGGCCGAGACGACCACCAGGGTGCCGCGGCTGTTGGCGCCGGTGATCGCATCCTGGGTGGCCTGATCGCAGGCACCGGGGCCGCTCAGGCTCAGGCTGACGACCTCGGCCGGATTCTGGTTGGCCGGCACGCCGTCGACGGTGCCGCCGGAGGCCCAGATGATCGCATCGGCGATGTCGGAGTCGTAGCCGCCGCAGCGGCCGAGCACGCGCACCGGCAGCACCTTGGCGTTGTGGGCGAGACCGGCCATGCCGACGCTGTTGTTGGTGACTTCGGCGACCGTGCCGCTGGTATGGGTGCCGTGCCAGCTGCTGGCCTCGGCCGTCCAGTCGGCGCTGCAGTCGCCGTCGAGGGTCCAGTCGCCGTAGTCCTTGGCGCCGGGCACGCGATCGTCGGTGGCGCGGCGCGAGACGAACGCGTCGGTGATGAAATCGTAGCCTTCCAGCAGGTTGGCCTGCAGGTCGGGATGGTTCAGCACCACGCCGGTATCCAGCACCGCGACGACGGCACCGTCGCCCTTGGAGATGTCCCACGCCGCCGGCGCGTTGACGCCGCCCACGGCATTGTGGAAATGCCACTGGTACTGCGCGTAGTACTGGTCGTTGGGAGTGAAGGCTTCCGCGGTGGCGGCGGCACGCACCTTGCCGATCGGCGCGTCGTCGAGGCGGCGCATGCGGTCGACCTGCGCGTACTCCACCGACGGATCGGCGCGCAGCTCGCGCACCAGCTGCTGCAGCTGCGCTTCGGGAACGCGGCGCGAGAGCTTGAACAGGTCGGCACCGACGCCGAGCTTGCGCACGTAGTTCGCACGCGTGGCGGCGGACTGGCCCCGCGCCGACTGCGCGCCCAGTCCGGCGCGCCCCACGGCGGAATTGACCGCGCCGAGCTTGGCATTGCGGTCGACGCTGACGGCGCTGCCCTTCTTGTACTTGACGATGATGCGCGCGCCGGCCTGCGACTGGTCGGCGGCGGCGCGGACCGGCTCCTTGGCGACGAAAGGCTTTGCGGCCTGCGCCGCGGGCATCACGGCGGCCATCGATACAATGCCGGCGATGCCGTACACAACGAGTTGTTTCCTGCTGATCACGATGCGGTTCCTTTTTTCGGTTTACGAAACAAGCGAAATCGCCGGCTGACGACTCCATCCCCTAACGGACGCGGCCAGCGGCCGCGCCATGCGCATCCGCGGACCGTCTCTCGCCGGTCCGCGGACATTTTCCCGACTACCAGCCAAAGCCCGCGCCGAGACCGACCGAGGTGTCGCCGCCGCTGGTCGCACCGCCGAGGGTGAACGTGGCCCGGTCGCTGATCGCGCGCTGGTAACCGATCGACAGCGCGCTCTGGCCGCCCTGGAAACCGACGCCGACGCCGACGCGGTTCTCGGTGCGGATGCCGGCCGCGCTGGTGGCCATGTTCAACATGGCCGCGCTCATCGCGCCCTGGCGGTCGATGCGGCGGTCCTGGTCGCGCAGGCGGCGGTTCATGTCGTCCTTCAGCACGTCGAAGCTGTCCTCCAGCGCCATGAACTTCGAGTCCGTGTAGGCGTTGGCCGAGGACAGCGTCTTGGTCGCGGACGCATCCATCTGCCGCTTGTTCACCGCGTCGGTGGCCTGCGTGCCGTCGGCGACGTTCACCACCTGGCGTTCGTTGCCGACGCTGCCCACCGAGACCGTGTTGGCGCGATCGGCGACCGAGCCCTGGCCGAGGGCCACGCTGTTGGCGGCCGAGGCCGTCGCGCCCTGGCCGATCGCCGTGCTCGACGCGCCCGAGGCGACCGCGCCCTGGCCCATCGCCACGGCGTTGGTGCCCGAGGCGACGCCGCCCATCGCGCCGGTGCCGGCGGCGGGCGCATTGCTCGAGGCCACGGGCCCGGTGCCGCCGCCGGTCGAGCCGGCGTCGGCGCCGGTCCTGGCGGGCTTGCTCGAGGCGGTCGCCCGGTCGTCGCCGGTGCTGTCCGTGCTCGCGCCGGCGGCCAGGCCGTTGCTTTCCACGCTGCTCAGGCGCTGGTCGATCTGCGAGATGCTGGCATCCAGCGCGCTGATCGCGTCGCCGACGTTGAAGTAGCTGCCGCCCTGGACGAGATAGGTCGGCGCGCTGATCGTGCCGAACGCCGTCACCGAGGCGCCGCCGCCCAATGCCGCCGCCGTGCTGTCGAGCGCGCCATACAGCTGGCCGCCGTTGACCGCCTGCGTGCTGTTGGCGCTGACGTCGCCGGCCGCGAGGTTGCCGATCTTGGTGCCGTTCTCGCCTTCCAGGGTGATGCTGTCCTTGCTCTCGTCGTCGTAGCTCACCGCGTTGGCGACGCCGGCGGCGACCTCATCCAGCTGGCCCTTGTTCACCGCGTCGGTATCTTCGGTACCGGCGGCGACATTGGTCAGCTGACGCTCGTTGCCGGCGCTGCCGATCGAGACCGTGTTGGCACGTTCGGCTTCCGACAGGGTACCGATCGCCACGCTGTTCACCCCCGAGGCGTAGGCGCCATAGCCC
>NZ_JALBFU010000008.1 GCF_022662575.1 Luteimonas aquatica
GCCCGGTCTTGCAGTCCTGCCTGCCAGAACCTCATGACCCCGCCCAGGCCGCCCCGACCGCACGGTCAAAACGGCCCGTCCAGGGTCCCTGTTGTCCGTATCAAGACACGCGACCGCGGCAAATCCGGAACATGGATTTCGCTTCCCCCTTCAACACGCGGAAAGTCCGGAATCCGCGGCTGCGCGTTCCCTTGCGCTGGCGGCCGGCCCGCGATTTCGGGCTCAGGAAAACGGCTGGTCGATGGCGGCCGAGGGCGGCGTGAACCATTGCGCACCGTCCTCGACGACATGGAAGTGGTCTTCCAGGCGGACGCCGAAGCGCCCCGGCGCGACGATCATCGGTTCGTCGCTGAAGCACATGCCCGGCTGCAGCGCGGTGCGATCGCCGCGCACCAGATAGGGCGCCTCGTGGATCGCCAGGCCGCAGCCGTGGCCGGTGCGGTGCGGCAGCCCGGGCAAGCGGTAGCCGGGGCCAAGGCCAGCCGCCTCCAACACCTTACGTGCGGCGCTGTCCACGTCCTCGCAGGGCACGCCCGGACGCACCGCGGCGAACGCCGCCGCCTGCGCCGCGCGCTCCAGCTCCCAGATGTGGCGCTGTTCGTCGCTGGGCGCGCCGAAGACCCAGGTCCGGGTGATGTCGGAATGGTAGCCCTGCACCGTGCAGCCGGTGTCGATCAGCACCAGATCGCCTTCGCGCAGGTATTGGACGCCGGGAATGCCGTGCGGAAACGCGGTCGCATGGCCGTATTGCACGATGCAGAAGGACGAGCCGTCGTCCGCGCCCAGCGCACGATGGGCACCGTCGATGAAACGCACCAGCTCGTCGGTGCCGATGCCTTCGCGGGCGATGCCGGCGGCCAGGCGCTGCACCTGCAGGGTCATGTCGCAGGCCTGCTGCATCAACGCCAGCTCGGCGGGCGACTTGCGTGCGCGGCAGCCGTCGATGACCGGCGTGGCGTCGGCGATCGCCTGCACGTCCAGATGCCGGCGCAGGCCGACATGGACCGCGAAGGTGGCGCCGGGATTCAGCGCCAGCGTGCGCGCCCCGCGCTCGGCCATCGCCTGCGCCACCAGCGCGTAGGGATCCTCGTGCTCTTCCCACAGGCGCTTGACGGCCGGGAACGCGAGCACCGCGTCTAGCGATCCTTCCTCGAACGCCGGACAAACCAGAAACGGATCGCCCTGGGCGGTCACCAGCAACGCCACCAGGCGCTCGCTGGCGTTCCACGGCACACCGGCGAAGTAGCGCAACGAGGTGCCGGCCGTGACCAGCAGCGCATCCATGCCGTTCTCGCGCATCAGCGCGCGAGCCTTGTCGATGCGCTGCCCGTACTCGTCGGCATCGATCGCCGGCGCCCGCCGCGTCCAGGGCGCCAGCTGCGCGCTCGCCTCGGCGAGGTCGAGATGCCCGATCTGCGCGCTCATGCCCGCACTTCCGGACCGGCGTCGCGCCAGTGGCCATCGACCATGCGCGCGATGCCCCGGGGATTGGCGTCGCGCAGTTCCATCGGCAACAACGCGTCGGGCACCGCGTCGTAGCTGTGCAACGCGGCGAAGCGGCGGATCGCCGCCGGCATGCCGACCGAGGTGAAGCCCGGATGGCCCGTGCTCGGGAACGGGCCGCCGTGGTGCTGCGCCGGGCTCACCGCTACGCCGGTCGGCATCTTGCCGTTGATCAGGCGCCCGACGCGCGCGCGCAACACCGGCGCGATCGCCTGCCATGCGGCATCGTCCGAGCCGTCGGCGGCGCGGTACAGCGTGCCGGTGAGGTTGCCTTCGAAGGCGCCGGCGATTCTCGCCATGTCCGCCGGGCCGTCCGCGCGGACGAGCAGGCTGGCCGGTCCGAACACTTCCGCCTGCAGCGCGCGCGGCCGGGCGAGGAACGTTTCGCCCTCCACCGAGAGCAGCGTCGGCGCATAGCGGAACCCGCCCTCGCCCGCGCAACCGCCCGCCAGCAGCTCGGCGCCCGCCTCGCGCAGCGCCGCGATGCCTTGCGCGAGATGATCGACGCCGGCCCGCGAGAACAGCGTCATCGGCGCAGCCGCCGCGAAATGGGCCGCGGCCGCGGCGACGAAGGCGTCGCCGTCCGCGCCGCGCGGCACGACCACCACGCCCGGATTGGTGCAGAACTGCCCGCTGCCCAATGTGCAGGAAGCGAAGAACTCCTGCGCGATCGCTTCGCCGCGCTCGGCCAATGCGCCCGGCAGCAGGAACACCGGATTGACGCTGGACATCTCCCCGTAGAAGAGCACGCCCGCCCGCTCGGCCGCCGCTTTCAGCGCAAGGCCGCCAGCCCTGCTTCCGGTGAAGCCGATCGCGCCCAGGCGCGCGTCTCCCGCAAGCTTCAGGCCCATGGCGTTGTCGAAGTGGTACAGCATCTGCACCGCGGCCGCGGGCAGGCCGCTGTCCAGCAATGCCAGATGGGCCAGTTGCGCCAGTCGCCGGCTGGTGGCCGGGTGCAGCGGATGCGCCTTGGCGACGACCGGGTTGCGGGCGGCGATCGCCGAGGCGAAATCGCTGCCGGCGACGGCGTTGAAGGCGAACGGAAAGTTGTTCGGGCCGAGCACCAGCACCGGCTTGGACAACGGCGCCAGGTGCGAGCGCAGGCCGGCGGCGGTGTCGATGACCGGGTGCGACCAGGTGTGTCCGCGCACGGCTTGCGCCGCCTGGCGCAGTTGATTGCTGGTGCGCGGCAGTTCGTTGCCGCGCAGGCGCGTGGGCGCCGGCAGCGCGGTCTCGATATGCGCGAGCGCGGCCAGCGTGTCGGCATCGGCGTCGATGGCGTCGGCGTAGGCTTCCAGGAACGCGGCGATGCGCTCGGGGGACGTGGCGGCGAGCTCCGCCGCGACGGCGCCGGCGGCGGTCAATGCGGCTTCGACGTCGGCCGCGCCGCTGATCGGAAAAGCGGATCCGACGGCATTGCCGGTCTCGGGATCGGTCGCGCGGAAGCTGCCCACCATCTCCAGGCTGGATTGCCAGCGCCCGCCGAGCAGGAGCGGCGAAACTTGTTCGTTCATCTCAGGCTTTCCTCGTTGCTATTCCGTGGCCGGCCCATGCCCGTTCGACGTTCGCGCGAACCGCGGGCGTACCTGCACTACAGCGCGGGCCGGGTGGCGATGGCCTGCTCGATCACCTTCAGCGCGGCCTGGCGCTCGGCGCCCTCGATCGCCAGGCGCGGTGCGCGCACGGCCTCGCCGCCCATGCCGGCCTTGGCCTGGACCAGCTTGATCAGCTGCACGAACTTCGGCACGGTGTCCAGGCGCAGCAGCGGCAGGAACCAGTGGTACAGCGTCGCCGCCGCGGCGTAGCCGCCATCGCGCGCGAGTTCGAACAGCTTCACCGACTCGGCCGGATAGGCGTTGACCAGGCCGGCCACCCAGCCTTCGGCTCCCATGGCCAGGCCCTCGACGATCGCATCGTCCATTCCGACCAGCAGCACCAGGCGATCGCCCAGCAGCTCCTTGATCGCGGCGAAGCGACGGATCTCGCCCGAGGATTCCTTCACCGCCTGCATGTTCGGGAACTCGCCGGCCAGCTGCGCGATCTGGCTCGGCAGCAGATCGGTGCGATAGGCGATCGGATTGTTGTAGAGGATGCACGGCAGGTCGGTCGCACCGAGCACCGCGCGCGCATGGGCCGAGGCCTCCTGCCAATCCGAGGTATAGACGTAGACCGGCAGCACCATCAGCCCGCCCGCGCCGGCCGCCTGGGCCGCCTGCGCCAGCCTCACCGCTTCGGCGGTGGAGAGCGAGGCGATGCCCGGCACCACCGGCACCCGGTCGCCCACCGCTTCCACCAATGTCTTGATGATCGCCACCTTCTCCTCGAAGGACAGCGTGGCCGCTTCGCCGAGAGAACCCAGCGGAATGATCGCGGTGCAGCCGGCGTCGACGAGCTGCTCGGCGTGCCTGGCCAGGAAAGCGTGGTCGACGCTGCCGTCGGCCTGGAACGGCGTGGTGATGGCGGGCAGGACGCCCTTCCAGAAGGAGGCATTGCTCATGATGGGATGTCTCGCGGATCGTGGAGAAAGGAACCGGCCAACGCGTCGAGGCGGACCGGGAACAGCGGCGGCCTGCGGCGGCCGTCGGAAAAGCGCTCGGCGCGCGCCAGGCCCAGCTCGGCCAGTGCCGTGCCGCAAACGCGGCCCTGGCAGGCGCCCATCCCGCAGCGCGAGGCGAGCTTGGCCTCGCGCGCGTTGGCCATGCCGAGCACCGCGCCCAGCGGCACGTCCTCGCAGCGACAGACCAGCACGTCCTCGCGCGCCGCGGCATGCACGGCCGGACGCAGCGCGAAGGCGCTGCGCAGCTGCTCGGCGAAAGCGCGCGCGCGACGGCGACGGCGGCGCAGCCTTTCGGCCATCGCTTCCGCGCCGACGGCCATGTAGCCGGCCATCGCGCCCTCGACCAGGGCGCAGTCGCGCCCGCCGATCCCCAGCGCCTCGCCCGCGGCGAACACGCCGTGGACGCTGGTGCGCAACATCGGATCGACCGCCACGCGCGGGTGCCGTCCCTCGTGTTCCAGCCGGCAACCGAGCAACTGCGCCAGCTCGGTATTGGCGACCAGGCCGTAGCCGACGGCCAGTTGGTCGCAGGCGATGCGGCGGCGTCCGTGCGGGCTTTCGATCTCGACCTCGCGCACGGCATCGTCGCCGTGCGCCGCGACCACGATGCTGTCGGTGCGGTAGCGCACGCCGAGCAGCCGCGTCCGCAGCGCCAGCGCCTGCGCGGCCTTTCCCGGCCAGCGCGGCAGCCGCAGCGCGAAAGCGCGCAGCGCGTGTGCGCTGGCCTGCTCGTGGATGCCGAGCACCTGCGCGCCGTGCGCGCGCAACGTCGCCGCGGACGCCAGCAGCAGCGGTCCGCTGCCGGCCACGACCACGCGCTTGCCGCGCAGCGGCCAGCCCAGCTTCGACAACGCCTGCGCGCCGCCGGCCCCGGTCACCCCGGGCAGCGTCCAGCCCGGAAACGGCAAAAGCAGCTCGCGCGCGCCGGTGGCCAGCACCAACGCGCGGTAGTGCAGTTGGCGGGGGCCTTCGCGGCAATCGGCCAGCAGCCAGCCTGGCTGCGCCATCGTGACCTGCACCTGCGGCATCCAGGTCACGCCGAGGGTGTCGAGCACGCGCAGCGCGCGGCGCGCCGCCGCCGGCACGCCGCGCTCGAGATCGTGACGCCACACCTGGCCGCCGCCGCGAGGCTGCGCGTCGACCACACCCACCCGCGCGCCGCTGGCCGCCGCCGCATGCGCCGCGGCCAGCCCGGCCGGGCCGGCGCCGACCACCAGCACGTCGTAACGCAAGCGCGGCTCACGCATCGGTCTGCACCCGCATGCCCTCGCGCGCCGTCGCCATGCACGAGCGCTGCTGCGCCACGCCGTCGATGCGCACCCGGCATTCGAAGCACACGCCCATGCCGCACAGCGGCGCCCGCGGCTGGCCGCCGCACGAGCGCCGGAACGGGCGCCCCGCGCAGGCGATCGCCGCCGCCACACTCGCGCCGTCCGGCACGCTCACCGGGGCTCCATCGACCGTCAATCGCACCCGTCCGCTCACGATGCCGCACGCGCCAGCATGCGTGCCGGCAGGTACGGCGCCGGATCGATCGCCGTGCCGCGTCCAAGCAGGCCGTCGACGACCAGGCGCGCGCTGCCCAGCGCGGTGGTGATGCCCAGCCCCTCGTGGCCTGCCGCGACCCACACGTTGTGCCGGCCGAAGACCGGGCCGAGGTAGGGGCGCCCGTCCGGCGTCGCCGGGCGCAGCCCGGTCCAGATGCGGATCGCCTGCAGTTCGCGCAGCACCGGCAGGAACGCGAAGGCGCGCTGCAGCATCTGCCGCAGCAGGGGCAGCGAGACCTCGCGGTCGGCCGCGCCGAATTCGCGCGAGGAACCGATCAGGATCTGTCCGGTCGGGCGCGGCTGCACGTTGAAGGCGACGCTGCTGTCGGCATCGCCGTGCGCCGAATCGGCATAGCCCAGCTCCAGCAACTGATGGCTTACCAGCCCCGGATAGCGGTCGGTGATCGCCAATTGTCCCTTGCGCGGACGCAGCGGCAGTTCGGGCAGCAGCTCGGGCAGGGCCACGCCGCTGGCGACCAGCACGGTCCCCCGCAGAGCCTGCCCGTCGTCCAGGCGCACGCCGTCCGCGATCAGCTCGATCGCGCGCCGCCCGGCATACAGCTGCGCGCCCATCGCGCCCGCCGCATCGACCAGATGGCGCGCCATGCGCGGTGGGTAGACCACCGCCTCGTCCGGCACGCACATGCCGCCGGCCAGGCCCGGCGCCAGATGCGGCTCGAGTTCGTACAGGCGTCCCGCCTCGACCGCCTCGGCGCGCACGCCGGCCGCCGCCAGCCGTGCGATCTTGCCCGGCACCGCCGTCATCTCGCGCGCGTCGCGCGCGATCCACAGGGTGCCGCAACGGCTGAACTCGGCGTCCGGCAATCGCGCATAGCGCTCCCACAGCCGCAGCGAATAGGCCGACAGCGCCAGCTCGGCGGGATCCTCGTCCATCGCCACCAGATGCCCCATCGCCGCCGCGGTGCTGCCGCCGCCGACCGGGCCGGGTTCGACCATGGCGACCCGCAGCCCCTCGCTCGCCGCAGCCTCGGCGCAGGCCGCGCCGACGATGCCGGCGCCGACGACGATGAGGTCGTAGGCATTCATCCGGCGCGGACACCCCAGGCGAAGGGATCGGCCGGGTCGACCAGCAACCGCGATCGCGCGGTGACGAAGGCGCTGCCGGTGATGCGCGGCAGCACGCCGCGCGTGCCATGCCGATAGCTTGCTTCGAAAGCGCTGCCGAGGATTCCCTGCTGCACCCAGCGCTCGCCCTCGCCCAGCTTGCCGTCGGCGGCCAGGCAGGCGAGCTTGGCACTGGTGCCGGTCCCGCAGGGCGAGCGGTCGTAGGCCAGGCCGGGGCACAGCACGTAGTTGCGCGCATGGCCGGTGCCGTCGGGCGCCGGCCCATTGATTTCGATATGGTCGATCTCGCCGCCGTCGGCACCGGTGATGCGCGCGGCTTCCAGCGCCTGCCGAATCGCTTCGGCATAGGCGGCCAGCGCGCGCTGGTGCGACAGATCGAGCGCGAACGGCGACTGCCCGGTGATGTAGAACCAGTTTCCGCCCCAGGCGATGTCGCCGCGGATCGTGCCGTATCCCGGCACCTGCACGGCCACGTCGCGCGCATGGCGATAGCTCTCGACGTTGTCGATCGAGACCCGGCCATCCTCGGCCAGGTCGACGCCGACCGTGCCGACCGGCGTTTCGATGCGGTGCTGTCCCGGCCGGATGCGCCCCAGGTACTGCAACGCGCGCACGACGCCGATCGTGCCGTGGCCGCACATGCCCAGGTAGCCGACGTTGTTGAAGAAGATCACGCCTGTGCACGCTGCCGGATCGCATGCCGGCAGCAGCAGCGCGCCCACCATCGTGTCCGACCCGCGCGGCTCGCAGGCGATCGCGCTGCGCCAATGGTCGAATTCGGCACGAAATCGCTCGCGGCGCTGGGCCAGATCGGCCTCGCCCAGTTCCGGGAAGCCGGCGACGACCACGCGCGTCGGTTCCCCGGCGGTATGGGTATCGACAACCTCGATTTCGAACATTGGGCCGGCCCGTGCGCGTGGTCTTCCATCATCCCAGCGCCCCCTGACCCGGCCTAGCGCGGTTTTCTCCGCCCGGATGCGGAAATCCGCACAATCCCCGGGGGCCGTCCGCGCGTAGCATGGGCCTCCACGACTCCTGCCCCTGCGTGCCCGGCCACCATGAGCGAAGCGCTTGTCACCGACGAGATACAGACGCTGTTCAACGCGCTGCCGGACGTGGTGTTTTTCGTCAAGGATCGCGAAGGCAGATACACCCATTGCAATCTGACGCTGATCCGCCGCATCGGCCGCAAGCGCATCGGCGACGTGGTGGGGCGCTCCGCCGAGGATCTCTTCCCGGCGCCTTTGGGCACGCGATACCTGCAGCAGGACCGTCGCGTGCTGCGCGGCGAGGTGCTCGAGAACCAGCTCGAGGTGCATCTCTATCCGAATCGCCTTCCCGGCTGGTGCCTGACCTTCAAGCGCCCGATCCTCGCCGGCGGAAGCGTCGTCGGCGTACTGGGCATCTCCCGCGACCTCGGCCAGCCCGACAAGCGCCATTCCTCGTTCGCGCAGCTCGAACAGGTGGTCAGCCACATGTACGACCACTATGCGGAAGCCATCCGCGTGGCCGAGATGGCCAGGATCGCGGGAATCTCGGTGGCGCAGCTGGAGCGGCTGTTCCATCGCGTCTTCCAGCTCACGCCGCAGCAGTTCCTCACCAAGATCCGCATCGAGTCGGCGATGCGCCAGCTGCGCTCGAGCGCCACCATCGCCAGCATCGGACAAGCCTGCGGCTTCTGCGACCAAAGCGCATTCTCGCGCCAGTTCCGCGCTGTGGTCGGCGTCACCCCGCGCGACTACCGTACGCTGCGCCTGCGATCCCCCTCGAACCAGTCCGATTGATTCGTCGCCGCTGGCCGTGCACCGCGCAGCCGGCGTCTTTGCGCCTTGCGGCTTTCTTCGCACGTGCGATCGCAATCGGCCGTCTCGCGGGCCGAGGCGCGACCGGATCAATTCCGCGCCCGCTCGAGGCAAATAGCACAAGACCGTCCGTGCCGCCTGAATCCACTATCGCCTGGGCTCGGTAACGAGCCCTTCCCGGCGCGCATGCACACAGGAGATTCCGCACCGCCCAAGAAGCATGGGGTGCCGCCACGTCGGCCCGCTTGCTTGCCCGGGCTTCACGCGCCATTTCATCTTGCACACGACCATGTGGAGGCAAAAACGATGCGTATCCCGATCCCCGGCCTGAAGATGCTCACGCTCCTGCTCCTCTCGTGCACTGCCTGCGGCGCGCTGGGCGCGCCGCCAAGCGGACAAATCTCCCGCACGTTCTCCAGCGACGCCGGCGACAAGCGCAGCTATTACGTCGCCCTGCCAAGCAACTACACCGCCAGCAAGTCCTATCGGCTCGTCCTGGTGTTCGCGGGCACCGACACCACCGGCAAGGAAATGCGGGAGTGGTTCGGCAAAGGCTGGCTGCCGCCCACCGTCACGGGCCTCGAATCGCATATGAGCGATACGATCTTCGTCTACCCCGACCAGAAATGGAGCTGGTACGGGGACAAGGGCTGGGCGCTCGGACCCTATGCCGGCGATTACGGCGGCAACCACGACATCGTGTTCGTGAAGGAACTGCTCGCCGTCCTGCAAAGCACCTATTCGATCGACAAGAACCGCGTCTTCGCCACCGGCCACTCCTGGGGCGGCGACATGGCCGCCGTGGTGGGCTGCTTCCTGGGCGACAAGTTCAAGGCCATCGCCCCGGTCGCCGCGAACACGCCGTACTGGTTCGGCGCGCCGCCCAACCCCGCTCTCTGCGTCGGCAAGCCGGCGGTATGGACCTTCTTCGGCCTGGACGACGACTACTTCGGCGATTCCAGCCCGGACGGCCTGTTCGGGGAAGCGCAGAACGATTTCTGGATGCAGCGGCTGTCCTGCACCGGCGCCCACACGACCTCCGGCGAGACCCGACGCTACACCACCGGCTGCGCCGCCGACCTCAGGCTGACGCTCTATGCCGGCGGCCAGTATTCCGGCGGCGGCGGATATCTCGGACACCAGCCGCCCGATTATTTCCTCACTTCTGCATCGAACTGGTTTTCGTCGTTCTGACGATGCGCGCCGCGGCCTTGCCGCCGCAGGACGAACAAGCCGGAGCGGTGCCCGGCTTGTTCGCGGTGAACCTCCCGGAGCGCAATCTCGCTTCGTCCCGACGAGCGACACAACACTGGGCCAGCACCGGTCGAGCCGGCGCCGGCTGCGAATGGATGACGGCCGCGGTCAGTGCAGCCGGCAACGGTTTCCTGCGAAATCATTCGCACTGAAACCTTGACACAGTCCTCACTTCAAATATTCAATCCTCTGTAAAGAAATGGGGATGCGCCGCTGAATTCGCCGGTCCGCAACCGGGACCGGCGCTCTGCGAGATACACATAAAAGGACAGGAGCAGGGATGCGGGGATCGGGATAACACCATTCATCGCATGACTCGATGGACGGCAAGTCATTTTTTGGGGAAATGACATGCAGTGCATATCAACGCCTTCAGCCTTACGAAAAGCCGCCTTACTAAAAGCCAGGGCATTCGCAATCGCGATGCTGCTGGCCCTCGCCTCGACGGTGGCCGTCGCGGCCCTGACCGGAACCTGGACGGGAAACGGCACCAGCTCCGCCACCACGTCGGTACTGGGAATCGCCGTCACCCACACCGGCACCTCCAGCGTCAACTACGCCAACGACACCTTCAACACCAGCAACTTCTGGAGCGATCCCTACGGCGACACCGTCGCCGGCGGGCCATCGCTGCTGCTGCAGATTCCCGCCGTCACCACCGCGATCACCCATACCGTCACCTTCAGCGAGCCGGTCAACAATCCCGTCCTGCATGTCGATCGGCTGGGCGGCACTTCCGGCAACTCGAACAGCGCGGCCTGGACGCTGTCTTCTAGCGTTTCCCAAGGCGGAACCGTCACCCTGACCAGGCTCGCCGGGAACAGCCAGTTCGTGCTCACCGGCAGCACCTTCAAGCGCCAGGAAGGCGTCGCCGGCACCTCGGGCACCGAATGCACCACCACGACCGCCGGCGCCGCTTGCGGCTCGATTCAATTCAACGGCACGGGCATCACCAGCCTCACCTTCTCCGTGGTGATGGTCGGCGCCGCCGGCGCCGGAGACGGCCTGGAACTGCGCTGGAGCTTCGCCGGCTCCAGCGTGATCGTTCGCAAGCAGTCCAACGGCGGCACCGGCAGCTTCAGCTTCTCCGGCAGCAACGGCGTCGGCAGCTTCGTGCTCGACACCGCCGGCGCCAATCCCGCCAGTTCCGCGACCTTTCCGGTGTCCGACCACACCCAGCAGATCACGATCAACGAGACGCTGCTTCCGAACAACTTCACTCTCAACGGAGCGTCCTGCGTCGAACAGGGCAGCGGCGCGGCGATCGCATCCACGCTCGCGGGCACCAGCCTCAGCATCGCGCCGTCGGACTACGGCGGCAACCAGACGATCGTCTGCACCTTCGTCAACCGTCTGCGGCAGTCGAACCTGTCGGTGACGAAAACCAATTCCCCGGCCAATGGCCCGACCGATCAGACCGGCGACACGGTCCTGGCGGGCAGCACCGTCAACTACCGGATCGTGGTCGCCAACGGCGGACCCGACGCCAGCGACGGCGCGGTATTGCGCGACCCGGCTCCCACCGGCCTGAACTGCACGGCGGCCAGTTGCGGCAGCCCAACGGGCGGCGCCGTCTGCCCGACCGTCACGGTCGCGGCGTTGCAATCCGCCTCGGGCGTGACGATCGCCACCCTTCCCGCCAACTCCTCGCTCGCCTTCACGCTGACCTGCACGGTGCAGTAGCCGTAACCGATCCTGGCAACTGGCGCCAGGAGAATGGCCGAGGCATCCGACCTCGCCACCGGAGCGGCGGGCAGGCTGCATGTCCGCCCGTCGACTGTGCATCGGGGCTCTTGGGACAAGCAATAAAAAACCCGCATCTCTGCGGGTTTTCTGAATTTTCTGGTAGCCGACTGAGAACAGGACGGAACAGGCATCGAGCCGGGTCGTCTGTGACGCACGACGGCACCGGGACGGCCAGCCCTGCCGCACCCTGGCCGAACCGGGCAAGCGCCGCTACAAGTGGCATGGTAGGACCAGCACCGGCCACGCACGGAAGCGGATAAGGCGCGAGCGCTGACGAACCTGCGGCAATATCGATACAACAATCCATGAAACAGCGATGCAAATCCCGCGTTGGCGCTATGCCTTTTCGACGTAATACACAGAGACGACCAATTGCGGCGGATACCAGAAGGCACCCGACGAAATGTCGTGCTTGATTTCTTTGATCTCAATGCCTGCGTTTGATTTGACCCAAGCATCAAAATCAATAGTGAATCTGCTTACATCAATTTTCGAGAAAACCGCCGAGTACGAGAATGTCTTAACGCGCATTTCTTCCCCCTTGCAATGACTCAACGGTGATTGACAGCCTTTGCCACCCTGCAATGGCGAGATATCTACGCCATTGATGATAAAAATTCAAGATTGCATGGGCCCAATACTGATTAGCTTCCCGCCGACCTTCGACTAGGCCCCTAGCACGAATTCATGCAACAACAGGCAAGGCGCGGCACGAGGTAAGCCAGCAACGGTTTCTGAGCTGTTGTCCGCCCGGAAAAAGCGGGTTCTTCCCGGGGCGGTATGCCCTGCGGCGGCCGAAACACCGCAACGATCGTGGTGTGCATGGCGTTTCAAATCCGACTTGTTGTTGCGCCAGCCCTGCGCTGCCTATGCCTTCACGAAGTCCGGGGCTTTTTGATCCTTACCGCGCACGCCTGGAAAGACATATTCACCGTGCCCGCTCTCGGCTATCGGCACGCTTCCGATGTACGGCCCCAGGTCTTTTTCGAGCAGGCGACGCTCACGGATCGCCGTACCGGCAGCAAGCTTCCCCGCCCGCTTCGCCATCAATTCGGTGGCGATGACCGCAAAGCTATTGGCCGCGCGCGCCTTGCCTGCGACCTTTTCGGCCTTGCGCTGGGTGCCTGGATCACCGCCAGCGGCCAGCAGCTTGCGCGCCTCGTCTCGCTTGGCGCGCGCCTGCGCCAACCCCCGACTCGGGATAGACTCCGAGCGCCAGCCGCTTTTCCTTGCCGCCACAACGGTATTTCAGCCTCCACCAGTTGCCCCCATATTTGTCCCCAGATTGCAAGAGACGGCATCAGACATTCCCGGACACTGAGACAACAAAAAACCCGCATCTCTGCGGGTTTTCTGAACTTTCCAGGCCGTGATGGACGGCGAATTTGGTCGGGGTAGCCGGATTTGAACCGACGACCACTTGTCCCCCAGACAAGTGCGCTACCAGGCTGCGCTATACCCCGGTGGTGGACGATTATACCCTCTGCTCAATCGTTCTTTGCAGCCCCCGCCCCGTGTTCGGGCGGCTGGGCGGCCGGCAAGGCCGGGATCGGCGGGGGCGGCAAGGGCCGGCGCGCGGCCTCCTCGGCCTGGCGGCGCTGCCGCACCAGGATCCAGGCGACCGCGGCGATGGCCGCCACCGGGATGGCCACGCAGGCCAGGGCGACGAGCCAATGGAAGATGCTGAAGCGCATGCGCTGCCGCCTCAGCGGCGCAGCAGTTGCAGGACTTCCTCCAGCTCCATGCGCACCTGCTTGACGATCTGGCTGCTCAGGGCCGATTCCTGGCGGGCGGTCTCGCCCTCCAGGCGCAGCCGCGCGCCGCCGATGGTGTAGCCCTGTTCGTAGAGCAGGCCGCGAATCTGCCGCACCATCAGCACGTCGTGGCGCTGGTAGTAGCGGCGGTTGCCGCGGCGCTTGGCCGGGCTCAGGCTCGGAAATTCGGTTTCCCAGTAGCGCAGCACGTGCGGCTTGACGTCGCACAGCTCGCTGACCTCACCGATGGTGAAGTAGCGCTTGGCCGGAATCGGCGGAAGCTCGCGATTGCTGCCGGGATCAAGCATGGTCGCCGCCTGCGTAGGCTTCCACGCGTTCCTTCAGCTTCTGGCCGGGACGGAAGGTGACCACGGTGCGCGCGGAGATCGGAATCTCCTCGCCGGTCTTGGGGTTGCGCCCGGGGCGCTGGTTCTTGCGGCGCAGGTCGAAGTTGCCGAAGCCGGACAGCTTGACCTGCCGACCCTGCTGCAGCGCTTCGCGCAGCACGTCGAAAAACGCGTCGACGAACTCCTTCGCCTCGCGCTTGTTCAGGCCGACTTCCTCGTACAACCGCTCGGCCATTTCCGCTTTGGTCAGTGCCGCCATGTCTGCTCCTTACCTGCCCACCCTGATGCCTTCCATGACGCAGCCCGCACTGCCTGCCTCGGACGTCCTGCCCTGCCGTCCATGACTGGGCGTTCACGGAGCGCGCGATGCCGGATGGCATCGGCGCAGCTCCTTCAGCTTCGAATCCGCGCCCCATGCGCGGAGGTCAGCGCAGCCGTGACTTCGGCGACCACCGACTCCACGTCGCGGTCGGTCAGAGTGCGGGAATCTTCCTGCAGAATCAAGCCCATGGCGAGACTCTTGAAACCGGATTCAACCCCGCGTCCGACGTAGCGGTCGAACAGATGCAGCTCCCGCAACGGCGTCCCGGCGGCGGTACGCACGGTGGCGGCGATCGCCGACCATGCGACGCTTTCCGGGAAGATGAACGCGAGATCGCGCCGCACCGACGGAAATTTCGACAGGGCGCCCGAGCGCGGCAGCGCACGCTGCTGCAACGCCGCAAGATCCAGCTCGAAGGCGATCACGGGATGGTCGAGGTCCTGCGCCCGCTGCAGGCGCGGATGCAGCTCGCCGATCCAGCCGACCTGGACACCGTCGCGCAAGACGTCGGCCGAGCGGCCGGGATGCCCCCAGGGCGCTTGCGAGGGCCGGTAGTCGAGGCGTGCGTCGGCGAGCGCGGCCAGGCTGTCCAGGTCGCCCTTGAGGTCGTGGAAGTCGGCCGCGCGCGGCTTCTCGTCCCATTGCTCGGGCGCGGCGCTGCCGTAGACGGCCGCGGCGATGCGCGGCGTCTCGACCGGTGCCGGCCGGGTGTCGGCATCGCCGCCCTCGGCGGCGGCGAACACCTTGCCGATCTCGAACAGCCGCACCCGCGGCTGCTGCCGCGCGGCGTTGCGGGACAGCGACTCGACCAGCCCGGGCAGCAAGCGCGTGCGCATCACGCCGAGCTCGGCGCTGAGCGGATTGGCCAGCGCCACGCCGCCCGCCGCCGCGTCCCAGCGCTGCAGCAGCGCGGCATCGACGAAGGCGTAGTTCACCGTCTCGAGATAGTCGCGCGCGGTCATGCGGCGGCGCAGCTCGGCCTCGCCCAGGCGCGTTTCGCTCGGCGCGAGGATGCCCGACGTGCTTCCCGGCAGCGCCCCGGGAATCGCGTCGTAGCCATGGATGCGCGCCACCTCCTCGATCAGATCTTCCTCGATGGCGATGTCGAAGCGGCGCGAAGGCGGAGTGACGCGCCAGCCTTCCGCGAGCACCTCCACGCCCAGGCCGAGCGCGCGCAGGATGCGCTCCACCTCGGCGTCGGGCACCGTCAGCCCGAGCACGCGGGCCAGGCGCTCGCGGCGCAGCGTCACCGGATGGCGCTGCGGCAGGTGCTCGGGCAGCACCGCCTCGGTGACCGGGCCCGGCGTGCCGCCGGCGATCTCCACGATCAGGCGCGTGGCGATCTCGATCGCGGTACGCGGCAGTTCCGGATCGACGCC
Source organism: Luteimonas aquatica (assembly GCF_022662575.1). Classification (GTDB taxonomy): domain Bacteria; phylum Pseudomonadota; class Gammaproteobacteria; order Xanthomonadales; family Xanthomonadaceae; genus Luteimonas; species Luteimonas aquatica. The sequence continues at coordinate 15,298 of NZ_JALBFU010000008.1, forward strand.
GCGCTCGAAGCGGTGGCCGGCGTCGGTGTGCAGCCCGAGCCTGCGGCCGCGGCCGATGATCGCGCTCGCGGCGAAGTGCGCCGCTTCCAGGAACACGTTGCGCGTGGCCTCGGTGACGCGGCTGTCGTAGCCACCCATGATGCCGCCCAGCGCGACCACCCGCTCGGCCTCGCCGCTGCCGTCGGTGATGGCCAGGAACTGGCCGTCCAGGGTCACCGTCTCGCCGTTGAGCAGCTTGGCGGTTTCGCCGGCGCGCGCATGGCGCACGCCCACCGGCCCGCGCAGCGTGTCGCGGTCGAAGGCGTGCATCGGCTGGCCGATCTCCAGCATCACGTACTGGGTGACGTCCACCAGCAGCGACACCGGGCGGATGCCGCTGCGGCGCAGCCGCTCGGACATCCACAGCGGCGTCTTGCGCGCGGCGTCGACGCCCAGGATGACGCGGCCGCAATAGCGCGGCACGTCGGCGCCGGCGTGCAGCTCCACCGCCATCGCCGCATCGCTCAGCGCCGGCATCGGCGTGGCGTCCAGCGGCGCCACCTCGCTGCCGCAGGCCGCGGCCACGTCGTAGGCGATGCCGCGGATGCCGAAGCAGTCGGCGCGGTTGGGCGTGAGCTTGAGCTCGAAGCTGGCGTCCGGCAGGCCGAGCACCTGCGCCAGCGGCGCGCCGATCGGCGCGTCGTCGGGCAGTTCGAGCAGGCCCGAGGCGTCGGCGTCCACGCCCAGTTCCTTGGCCGAGCAGAGCATGCCGTTGGATTCCACGCCGCGCAGCTTGGCGGCCTTGATCACCAGGTCGCCGACCCGGGTGCCGATGGTGGCCAGCGGCGCGACCAGGCCCGGGCGCGCGTTCGGCGCGCCGCAGACGATCTGCAGCAGCGCACCCTGCCCGGCGTCCACCTGGCAGACCTGCAGGCGGTCGGCTTCCGGATGCCTGGCGCATTCGACGATCCGCGCCACCACCACGCCCTGCAGCGATTCGCCCAGCGGGGTGATGTCTTCCACTTCCAGGCCGATCGCGGTCAGGGTGTCGGCGAGCCGCTCGCGCGTCACGTAGCCGCTTTCGGCCGGACTTCCCAATGCGACGTGTTGGCGCAGCCAGTTTTCGGAGAATTTCATAGCGTTGAAAGAGCCAGTGCTGTGTGCCGTTGACGCGTCCCGGCGAGCGCGGGACGGACGATGTTCGCAAGCCGCCTACGCGAGCTGCCGCAGGAACCGCACGTCGTTGTCGAAGAACGCGCGCAGGTCGTCGACGCCGTAGCGCAGCATCGCGTGCCGCTCCACGCCCATGCCGAAGGCGAAGCCGGTGTAGCGCTCCGGATCGATGCCGCAGTTGCGCAGCACGTTCGGATGCACCATGCCGCAGCCCATCACCTCCAGCCAGCGCGTGCTGCCGTCGGCCTGCTCCCAGGCGATGTCGACCTCGGCCGAGGGCTCGGTGAAGGGGAAGTAGCTCGGCCGGAAGCGCATGGCGAAGTCGCGCTCGAAGAACGCGCGCTCGAACTCGGCGATGGTGCCCTTCAGGTCGGCCATGCTGGCGCGCTCGTCGATCAGCAGGCCTTCGCACTGGTGGAACATCGGCGTGTGCGTCTGGTCGGAGTCGGAACGGTAGACCTTGCCGATCGCGATCATGCGCAGCGGCGGCTTGTGCTGCAGCATGTAGCGGATCTGCACGCCCGAGGTATGCGTGCGCAGCAGGCGCCCGTCCTCGAAATAGAACGTGTCGTGCATGGCCCGCGCCGGATGGTGCGGCGGGAAGTTCAGGGCCTCGAAGTTGTGCCAGTCGTCCTCGATCTCCGGGCCGTCGGCGAGCTCGTAGCCGAGCCGGCCGAAGATGTCGGCGATGCGTTCGATGGTGCGGGTGATCGGATGCACCCCGCCGCGCGCCGCGTCCCTGCCCGGCAGGGTGACGTCGATGGTCTCCGACGCCAGGCGCGCGTCGAGCGCGTCGGCATCGAGCGCGTTCTTGCGTGCGGCAAGGGCCTCGCCGATGGCGTCGCGGGCGCGGTTGATGGCCTCGCCGGCGGCCTTGCGCTGGTCGCCGGGCAGCGCGCCCAGCGCCTTGAGCTGCGCGGTCACGCTGCCGGCCTTGCCGAGCAGCGCGACGCGCAGCGCCTCGAGCGCGTCCGGCGTCTGCGCCGAGGCGATGTCGGCCAGCGCCTGGGTGGACAGTGATTCGATGTCGCTCATGCGGATTGCCCCGAACCCTCGTTGCTGCCGTCCCGCGGGAGGGGGACGGCACAAAAACGGCGATACAAATGAAAACGGGGAAGGACTTGCGCCCTTCCCCGCACGTAAGCCGGGAACCCCTGCCTTCCTGGAAAGCCCGCGCGGGAACGCGCGGACTTCTGCAGAGGGACCTGCGTACCGTTTACGCGGCCAAAGCGCCCTTCGCCTTCTCCGCCAAGGCCGCAAACCCCGTCGCGTCGTGCACGGCGATGTCCGCCAGCACCTTGCGGTCGAGGGTAATGCCGGCCTTCGCGAGGCCGTTCATAAATCGGCTGTAGCTCAGGCCGTTGATGCGGGCCGCGGCGTTGATGCGCGCGATCCACAGGGTGCGGAACTGGCGCTTCTTCTGCTTGCGGCCGATGTAGGCGTACTGCAGGGCCTTCGTGACCGCCTGCTTGGCGACGCGGAAGACCTTGCGACGGGCGTTGTAGTAGCCCTTGGCCTGCTTGAGGATTTTCTTGTGACGGCGACGTGCGGTCACACCACGCTTGACTCGTGCCATGGTTCAGCCTCCTCAGAGATACGGCAGCATACGGTCCAGACGGCCGCTGTCCTCGGCGCGAACGTGGTTCGTCTGCCGGAGGTTGCGCTTCCGCTTGGTCGCTTTCTTGGTGAGGATGTGGCTGCGGTTGGCGTGGCCCGCCTTGTACTTGCCGGAAGCGGTCTTCCGGAAGCGCTTGGCCGCGCCCCGATGCGTCTTGATCTTGGGCATAGCGATTTCCTTTGGGATGTTCTTCGACTGGCCTGGGCGCCGTCGTTGGGTTGCGCGAGGCATCGCGCGACCCTGACGGGCTTTCCGTCCTGCCCTTGCCGGCTTATTAAGTCATTGATTCCAAAGGAATCGACGACAGGTCCAGAAATACTGCAAACAAAACCCCGGCGAACCGGGCCGAGCATTATGCCCTGCCCGGGATTCCCTTGCAAATCAGGGAGTTCGCTCCGCACGATCTCCCCGCCGCGCGGCATGCAACGCCTCGCCTGCCGGCATTCCTCCGGATCGATTTCGCGGCTTCGTGTCGAATTCGCCTCCGGTCGCGCGTCGTGATGGGAAGGCCGGCAAGACACGTGCCGGACCCATCGATCCGCCCCGCTCCGGGGACGGACTGGAACGAGGAGACAGCGATGAGAGAGTTGATCCTGGCGATGACCATGTCGCTCGACTGCTTCGTCAGCGGCCCGGGGGACGACGTCCAATGGATGTTCGACGGCGACCCGGAGGCCCTGGCCTGGAAGGTGGAGAACCTGTGGGACGCCGGCCTGCTGGCCATGGGCAGCCGCTCCTTCCGCAGCATGGCCGCCTACTGGCAGACGTCCACCACGGCGTTCGCGCCGCCGATGAACCGTATTCCCAAGGCGGTCTTCTCGAAGGAGGGGCCGGCGATCCTGAAGGCGGCCGCGGCCACCCAGGATGCCCAGGACGGCGCGCCGCAAATCGCCCCGCTGCAGCCCGGCGCGGAAAGCTGGGCGCAGGCCCACGTGGCCAGCGGCGATCTGGCGGAGGAAGTGGCCAGGCTGAAAGCCCAGGAAGGCAAGCCGATCATCGTCCTGGGAGGCGCCGCCCTGGCGCGCAGCCTCATCGCCCGGAACCTGGTCGACGAATATCGCCTGCTGGTGCATCCGATCGTGCTGGGCAAGGGCGCGCCGATCTTCTCCGACCTGAGCGCGCCGACGAGGCTCACGCTGGCCGGTTCGAGGACTTTTCCGCGCGGATCGGTATTGCAGATCTATCGGCCGGCCTGAGCCGGCCAAGGCCGCGCTGTGCGCGGCTCCGGGGCGGGCGATGCGAAGGCCGAGAGAGGCGGCGTACGCCGCGGCGGCGCGCGCCCCTGGCCGACCCCGGCTTCCGCTCTCTCAGCAAGAGAGGGAAAGCCGGTGCCTCGCGCTCACTTCTTCTTGGGCGCGATCATCATCACCATCTGCCGCCCTTCCAGGCGCGGACGCGACTCGATGACGATATCCTCGCCGAGGTCGGCCTCGATGCGCGCGGCCATCTCGCGGCCCAGTTCCTGGTGGCTCATCTCGCGGCCGCGGAAGCGGATGTTGATCTTGACCTTGTCGCCTTCTTCCAGGAAGCGGCGGATGTTGCGCATCTTGATCTGATAGTCGCCCTCGTCGGTGACCGGGCGGAACTTCAGTTCCTTGATCTCGACCTGCTTCTGCTTCTTCTTGGCCTCGTTGGCCTTCTTCTGCATCTCGAAGCGGAACTTGCCGAAATCCATGATCTTGCAGACCGGCGGATCGGCATTGGGCTGGATTTCCACCAGATCCAGGCCTTCGCTTTCGGCCATCTGCAGTGCTTCGTCGCGCGAAAGCACGCCGATCATTTCGCCATCGGAACCGATCACGCGCACGCGCGGGACGCGGATCTCGTTGTTGCGGCGATTTTGCTTTTCAGGAGTACTGATGTTGCGATCTCCAAAATGACTCATACCGGATGCGCACCGCACCCGGGCCTACTGCGCACGCCCGCGATATGGGCGCGCGCAGGCCACGCTTCAAGCTGCGTGCTCGCGCAGGCGCGCGGCGAAGTCTGCGACGGACATCGAGCCCAGATCTTCCCCCGTGCGCGAGCGCACCGCGATCGCCGCATTTTCCTTTTCGCGGTCGCCCGCGACGAGCAGATACGGCACGCGCTGCAGCGTATGCTCGCGAATCTTATAGCCGATCTTCTCGTTCCGCAAATCCGACTCGACCCGGAAGCCTTGATTTACAAGGGATTTCCGGACCTCCTCGACGTAGGAGGCCTGGCTGTCCGTGATGTTCATCACAACCGCCTGAACGGGGGCCAGCCAGGCCGGGAATGCACCAGCATGGTGCTCGATCAGGATGCCGATGAAGCGCTCCATCGAGCCCACGATGGCCCGGTGCAGCATGACCGGGGTCTGGCGCTGGCTCTGCTCGTCCACATATTCGGCCCCCAGGCGGCCGGGCATCATGAAATCGACCTGCATCGTGCCCAGCTGCCAGGTCCGGCCGATGGCGTCCTTGAGGTGGTATTCGATCTTGGGCCCGTAGAAGGCCCCCTCCCCCGGCAGCTCCTGCCATTCCACCCCGCAGGCCGACAGGGCGCTGCGCAGGGCGGCCTCGGCCTTGTCCCAGGTGGCATCGTCGCCCAGGCGCGGCTCGGGGCGCAGGGCGATCTTGATCTGGATCTCGTCGAAGCCGAAGTGCCGGTAGACGGCCAGGGCCTGCTGGTGGAAGGCGGTGACCTCGGCCTCGATCTGGTCCTCGCGGCAGAAGATGTGGCCGTCGTCCTGGGTGAAGCCGCGCACGCGCAGGATGCCGTGCAGCGCGCCCGAAGGCTCGTTGCGGTGGCAGGAGCCGAACTCGCCGTAGCGGATCGGCAGGTCGCGGTAGCTGTGCAGGCCCTGGTTGAAGACCTGCACGTGGCCGGGGCAGTTCATCGGCTTGACCGCGTAGGTGCGCTTCTCCGACTCGGTGAAGAACATGTTCTCCTTGTAGTTGTCCCAGTGGCCGGACTTCTGCCACAGCGACACGTCCAGGATCTGCGGGCAGCGCACCTCGCCGTAGCCGCTGTCGCGGTAGACGCCGCGCATGTACTGCTCCACCACCTGCCAGATCGACCAGCCCTTCGGGTGCCAGAACACCAGGCCCGGGGCCTCCTCCTGCAGGTGGAACAGGTCCTGCTGCTTGCCGATCTTGCGGTGGTCGCGCTTCTCGGCCTCCTCGATGCGCTGGATGTAGGCGGCCAGTTGCTTCTTGTCGGCCCAGGCGGTGCCGTAGATGCGCTGCAGCTGCTCGTTCTTCGAGTCGCCGCGCCAATAGGCGCCGGAGATGCGGGTCAGCTTGAAGGCCTTCAGGAAGCGCGTGTTCGGCACGTGCGGACCGCGGCACATGTCGACGTATTCCTGGTGGTAGTACAGGCCCATCTGCGTCTCGTCGGGCATATCCTCGACCAGGCGCAGCTTGTAGTCCTCGCCGCGCGACTTGAACACCTCCACCACTTCCGCGCGCGGCGTCATCTTCTTGACCACGTCGTAGTCCTGGTCGATCAGCTGCACCATGCGCTGCTCGATCGCGGCCAGGTCCTCGGGGGTGAACGGGCGCTCGAACCAGATGTCGTAGTAGAAGCCCTCCTCGATCACCGGCCCGATCACCATCTTCGCGCCCGGATACAGCTGCTTGACCGCATGGCCGACCAGGTGCGCGGTGGAGTGGCGGATGATCTCCAGCCCCTCCTCGTCCTTGGGCGTGATGATCTGCAGGGTGGCGTCATGGTCGATGCGGTCGCTGGCATCGACCAGCCTGCCGTCGACCTTGCCGGCCAGGGTGGCCTTGGCCAGGCCGGGGCCGATCGACTGGGCCACCTCCATGACAGAGACGGGGTGTTCGTATTCGCGGCGGCTGCCGTCGGGGAGCGTGATGTTGATCATGGGCGTCTGGCGAAAGCGCGTCCCTACGGCCCCGATTGGCTTCGGAGGCGCAAGGCTCGGAATTGGATGGTCCGGCCGGGGATGGCCGGGGTCTTGTAAGGACGGACGTGGCGCGCCGAAGCGCCGTTCTCGAGGCGCTTGGGAAGGGTCAGCGCTGCAGGGGCGTAGTGCTCATGTCGCACGCTCGGCCGGCGTTTCCGCGGGCCACCTTCGGCTCGGTCATGGCGGTATGCCATGATGCTTGGCAATAGTTGGGGATCGGGGCCGGCAAGTCAATGGCGGCCGCGCGCCCTCCATACCCGCACACGCCCATGTCCCTGTGTCCCTGATCCGGTTGCCGGCCTCGCTGCATGGCGCCTTCCGCCTGGTGGCGGGGGGCGGCACCGTGTTCCTGTTCTACGTCAGCCTGGTGTACCTGCTCGAGCCGCGTCCGGACGAGGCCGCGCAGATCTACGACTTCGCGGTCCTCATCGGATTCGAATTCATCCTCAATCCGCTCAACCTGATGCTGCTGATGCTCTCGCGCAGCCTGCTGGGCAAGATCGGCGTGGTGGTCTTCTTCGCCGGTTTCGTGGTGTCTTTCGCCATGCTGATGATCGACGCGCAGGCGATCAAGTTCATCATCGCCTCGGTGCTGGTCGGCCACTTCCTGCCCTTCGTGCAGCGTAGCGACGAGGCCTCCATGCAGGCCTCCGGGGCGATGGCGCTGCGGATCATGTGGTACTTCGTGGTGATGATGGGATGCGCGTTCGGCGGCGCGCTGCTGCCGAGGATGGGCCTGGACGAGGCGTGGCTGCAGGCCTCCCGCTATGACGAGATACGCAGGCACGGCGGCTTGCTGCTGGAACAGCCGTACATCGCCGCCTGGATCGGCGCCATCTACTACGGCGGCATCCTCGCCGGGCAGCTGTCGTGGCTTATGCTCGCGATCCCGCCCCTGCGCCGAGGCGCCGACCGCCTCGGGGCATGGGCGGAGACATCCGCCGCGCGCATGGAACAGGCCAAACAGCGGCGACGCACCCCCGATCCGCGCTGGCCCGATCCATGACCATCAAAGGCAAACCCACATCGCTGGACATCGCGCACCTGGCCGGGGTGTCCCAGCCGACGGTCTCGCGCGCCCTGAGCGGCAGCCCGATGGTCAGCGAGGAGACGCGTCGGCGCATCCTGGCCATCGCCGAGCAGCTGAACTACAAGGTCGACAAGAACGCCTCCAGCCTGCGCCGGCGGCATTCGGGGACCATCGCCCTGCTCTTCTTCGAGGACCCGACGCCCGACGATTCGCAGATCAACCCCTTCTTCCTGTCCATGCTCGGCTCGATCACCCGCGCCTGCGGCCGGCGCGGCTACGACCTGCTGATCTCGTTCCAGCAATTGTCCGAGGACTGGCAGGCCGAGTACGAGGACAGCCACAAGGCCGACGGCATCCTGCTGCTCGGCTACGGGGACTACCTGGAATCGCAGGCGCGGCTGCGGCAGATGGCCGAGCGCGGCACGCACTTCGTGCGCTGGGGCTCGGCCTCCAGGGACCAGCCCGGGGTGTCCATCGGCTGCGACAACGTGCAGGGCGGCCACGACATCACCGCGCACCTGCTCTCGCGGGGCCGGCGGCGCATCGCCTTCCTCGGCCATGCCTCCGACCACTATCCGGAATTCCTGGAACGCTACCGCGGCCATGTCGCTGCGCTGCGCGCGGCCGGACTGGAGGCTTCGCCGGCCTTGCAGGCCGACGCCATCACCACCGAGCAGTCCGGCTACGAGGCCGCCTGCGCGCTGCTCGAGCGCGGCGAGCGCTTCGATGCCGTGTTCGGCGCCAGCGACCTGATCGCCATCGGCGCCCTGCGCGCGCTGGCCGAGCGCGGCCTGCGCGTGCCGTCGGACGTGGCCGTGGCCGGCTTCGACGACATCCCGATGGCCGGCCTGGTGACGCCGGGACTGTCGACGGTGCAGCAGGACACGCGGCTGGCCGGCACCCTGCTGGTGGACAGCCTGCTGCGGCTGATCGGCGGGGAGCGCGTGGAGAACCAGACCATACCGGCGAAGCTGGTGCTGCGCGCCTCCACCGGCGCCTAGGCGCCTGGCCTCAATGCGGCTGGCGCGATTTTCGCGCCATCAGTTCCGCCAGCCGCGTGCGCAGGTCCTGGCGGGTGATCGGGCCGCCGTACAGGAATACGCGCACGCCATGGGCCGGAACGTCCGCTTCCAATCTCCCCTCGACATTGGAATCGCCCAGGCCGAACGCATCCCGCCAGCTGCCCGGCTGCAGGTATTCGCTCACCGTCATGCGCCGCGGCGCATCGCCCTTGTTGAGCATGACCAGCGCGATCTGGCGCTCGCCGCCGTGGGCGAGCACGCGGTAGAACACCGCCTCGTCGCCTTGCAGGCGCACGTTCAGCTGCAGGCCGCGCTGCAGCGCGGGCGTCGCCTGGCGCAACAGGGCGATGCGCGCGAGCGCCCTGCGGATCGGATGCGAGCGCGCCGCCTCGATCCGCGGCTGGCCGAAATAGTTGCGGTTGCCGGCGTGCTCGGCGCGCCCGCGCATGAACCCGACTTCGGAACCGTAATAGACCACCGGGATCCCGCGCGCGGTGAACAGCCAGTTGTGCGCATCGACGAACCCGGCATCCGTGGCGTCCAGGCGCGGCATGTCGTGGTTGTCGTAGAACGTCATCAGCTCGTAGGGATTGGCGTACGGGCCGTTCTCCAGGTGCAGCGGTTCGCGCAACCGCTCGAATCCGGCGCGCTGGCCGCCGAACACCTCCGCGATCCCCGCCTTGAGCGGAAAATCGAGCACGCTGGTCTCGCCGTGCCCGCGCCAGGTGTGGTGGGCGATCTTGTCCGCGTCGTAGTCGAAGGCCTCGCCGAACATGAAGAAACCGGGATGCCTGGCGCGGATGCGGCTGGTGAACTTCTGCCAGAAGGCATCCGGCATCCAGCCGATGGTGTCGATGCGGAAGGCGGCGGCGCCCTGCTCGATCCATTGCTCGTAGGCGCCGACCAGATAGTCGAGCACCGCCGGATTGTTCTCGTTGAAATCCGACAGCTCCGCCAGCCCGCCGCCGGTGTTGTAGAAGGCATGCAGCGGGTTGCGTGCGGGATCGAGCTTGGACGGCGGCAGATTCTGGTGGTCCGCCAGCAGCGTGCCGTCCTTGCCGAACACCTGCCCGAACATCGGCTGCGCTTCTACCATGGTGTAGGCCGGCGAGCCGTGGTTGCCGACGATGTCCAGCACCACCTTCAGGTTGTTCGAACGCATCGCCTGCGTGAAGCCGGCGAAGTCCAGGCCGGGACTCGGCAGATGCTCGTCGAGCCGGTAGAAGTTCACCCCCCAGTAGCCGTGGTAGCCGGCCTTGCCGCGGTCGGTGAGCGAGCTGCCCCATGTCACCGGCTTGCCGCCGGTGAAGGCCTCGTCCGGATTGTCGACGATCGGCGTCACCCAGACCGCGTCGAATCCCATGCCGCGGATGTAGCCGGCGTTGTCGACGATGCCCTTGAAGTCGCCGCCGAGGTAGCCGATGTTGTCGGTCTCGCCGTCCGGCCCCCGCACCGGAAGGTCGAAGGTGCGATGGGCGCCGCCCTGGTCGCGATGGTCGTTGCCCGGGTCGCCGTTGACGAAGCGGTCGGTGACCACGAAATACACCGCGTTGGCCGCGAAGGGCTCGAGCGTGCCGTAGTAGTCGGGGGCGCCGGCGGCGGCGTCCGCGCTCATCGCGGGGCCCGGGGACTGGCAGCCGGCCAGGGCCGCGAGCATCGCGAGCGGCAGCAGCGTCGTCTTCATCGTCCTCACCGCGCGGCCAAGGGATGCACGGACGGCGCCGGACGCGGTACCCGCAGCACGCACAGGCCCGCGACGATCAGGCTGATGCCGCCGATCGTCAGGGCATGGATCGGCTGCGCGCCGAAGAAGGTCTTCAGCAGCACGCCCAGCACGCTGGCCGCCACCAGTTGGGGAATGACGATGAAGAAATTGAAGATGCCCATGTAGACGCCCATCTTCTGCGCGGGAACGCTGTCGGACAGCAATGCGTAGGGCAGCGACAGGATCGATGCCCAGGCGAAGCCGACGCCGAGCATCGACAGCAGCAGCCAATGCGGATCGCGGATCACCGCGATCGACAGCAGCCCGAGGCCGCCGAGCACCGCGTTGATCAGGTGGCTCGCGCGGATGCCCAGTGCTCGCACCATCCACGGGATCGCGATCGCGGCCAGGGCCGCGAAACCGTTGTAGGCCGCGAACAGCACGCCGACCCAGTTGGCCCCTTCGTTGTAGGCCGCCGACGCCGGATCGGCGCTGCCGAAGTGCACCTGCGCGACCGCCGAGGTGGTGTAGATCCACATCGCGAACAGGGCGAACCAGGAGAAGAACTGCACCACGGCCAGGGTGCGCATCGCCGCCGGCATCTCCTGCATGTCGTCGACGATGCTGGCGAAGGCGCCGTCGCCGCGCATCCGCGTGCGCACGAGCAAGGCGAGGCCATAGAAGCCCATCAGGCCACCGAGAATGAACAGCTGCCTGTCCAGCCGCCAATACGTCACCGCGGCGATCCCCGCCGCACCGGCAAGCAGCCATGCCAGGGCCTGGCGGCGCAGGCGATGGCGATCGACGGCGCGCGCGGGCAGCGGCGGCGCTTCGTCCCAGGCCGCGAGGGTGTCGGGCGGATACTCGCGCGTGCGCAGCACCGTCCACAGGATCGCCAGGAACAGCACCGCGCCGCCGAAGTAGAACGCGTAGCGCACCGTATCCGGCACTTCCCCGGGCCCGGCCGTGTTGCCGACCCCGGCCTTGGCCAGCAGCCACGGCAGCAGGCTAGCCACCACCGAGCCGGCACCAATGAAGAAGCTCTGCATCAGATAGCCGCCCGGGCGCTGGCGCTGCGGGAGCTGGTCGCCGACGAAGGCCCGGAACGGCTCCATCGAGACGTTGATGGAAGCATCCAGGATCCACAGCAAGCCCGCCGCGACCCACAGGGCCGGCGAATTCGGCATCGCGAACAGGGCGAGCGTGGCGAACAGCGCGCCGACCATGAAATAGGGCCGGCGGCGCCCGAAGCGCGTCCAGGTGCGGTCGGAGCAATAGCCGACGATCGGCTGCACCAGCAGCCCGGTCAGGGGCGCGGCGATCCACAGCAGCGGAATCTCGTCGACCTCGGCGCCGAGCGTCTGGAAGATGCGGCTGACGTTGGCGTTCTGCAGGGCGAAGCCGAACTGGATGCCCAGGAACCCGAAACACATGTTCCAGATCTGCCAGAACGACAGCTGCGGTTTACCGCTCATGCGCTCTACCCGTCGGCGTTGCGGACAGCATACAGGCCAGGCGCGGGAGCGCTCGCACGCTCCCGCTCCGCCGCTCAGAACTTGGCGCTGAAGCGCACGCCGTACATCCGCGGGGTGTTGAGATAGCGGATGTTGACCGAATTGTTGATGAAGCCCTTGCCGGAATAGACCTCGTCGGTCAGGTTTGAGACGAAGGCGTCCACGCGCATGCTCTCCTCCTGGCCGAAGTTCAGGCCGGCCGACACGTTGACGGTGGTGAAGCCGTCGACGTCGTCGCGCATGGCGTTGCCGCTCAGGAACTCCGGACCGCCGAAGGCGTCGCGGTTGTTGCTGAATGCCATCTGCTCGAGCGGCACCCGCACCGGGCCGTTCGGGCCGGCCGCCCAGCCCTGGCTGTTGTAGGCGGTCAGGTAGTACTTGGAGCGGTAGGCCAGATTGACCGTCCAGTCGAACGAGCGGATGCCGCCCCACTCCACGTCCACGACCTGGGACAGGCTGAGGTTGACGTTGTACTTGGAGGTGAACGGCAAGCGGTTGCCGTCGATCGGCACGAACAGGAACGAACGGGTGTCGAGGATGGTCGAGTCCTTGAACTTCGCGTCCAGGTACGTGAAGTTGTAGCCCAGGTCGATGCCGTGGGCGAAACCGAACTTGCCCTCCAGCTCCAGTCCCAGCAACTCGGCGTTCGCCGCGTTGTCGTTGTAGACCAGGCGCTTGGTGGCATTGGGGTTGCCGCCGTTCGGGTTCGGGACATCGATCATGTTCTGCAGCACCTTGTCCTTGTAGTCGTAGTAGAACAAGGCGGCGTTCATGCGCACCGGCACTTCGCCCCAATTCATGTCGCTCTTCAGGCCCACCTCGTACGAGGTCAGCTTTTCCGGCTTGAAGGTGGTCGAGAGCTTGGTGCCGTCGTCCAGGAAGAGCGATTTGTTGAGGCCGCCGGAACGGGTGCCGGTCGACACGGTGGCATAGAACATCGTGTCGTCGGTGATGTCGTACTCCACGCCCGCGCGCCAGTCGACGAAGCTGTTCTTGTAGACGTCCTTGTTCCTGCCTTCCGGGAAGTCGGAGGTGATGCGCACCTCAATCTGGTCGCGATAGGCCCGCAGGAAGTCGTCCCAGGTGTCGTTCGCGCCCCAGCTGGCGACGCCATCGAGGAAGTAGTCGACCGAATTCGGTCCGGGCGTGCACCCGCTGTTGCTGCAGACGCTCGGCGCCCCGAACGAGCGATCTCCCGGCGCCTTCAGTCGGAAGCCAGGAGAGCCGATGACCAGGTCGGAAGGCACGACGCCGAAATCGGCGAACAGCTCTTCCGGCACGACGAACTGGTACTGCGCATTGGTGTCCTTGGAGGTCTTCTTGTCGCGCGTGTAGCGGATGCCGCCGATCAGCCGCAGCTTGTCGGTGGCTGCAAAGCTCAGGTCGGCGTAGATGGCGTTGGACTCCACCTCGGAGCCGTCGCCGCGGTTCTCGCCGCCCAGGCCGTTCTGCCAACCGCAGATGGTGCCCGGGCGATACCAGTCGCAGTCGCCCCAATAGCCGTTGCCCACGTCCCACGACACGAAGTCGTACTTCTCGCCGTAGTTGAACAGGCCCGCCGACCAGATCAGGCGGCCGGTGTCGCCGAAGAAGCGCAGCTCGTTGACGCGCGAGCTGGACTTGTCGGCCTGGTAAAAGGTGTCGTACCACGGCAGGCGGTTCGGCGCGTGGTAGGCGTCGGCGTCGGAGCCCGGATACACCGGCCCCAGCTGCCATTCGCGCGAGGCGTTCTTGTTGTAGAAGTCGTAGGCGCGGTAGGAGGTATTGAACTCCACCGACACCGCGTCGCTGAAGCGGTAGGTGAAGGTCCCCGCGGCGCCCTCGATGTCGTTGCTGGTATAGCCCGGCCGGCGGAAGTACTGCCGGAACGGATCGTCCAGATCCTTGATGTCGTATCCGGCCGCCAGGGCGCGCTCGGTGAACATGCCGGGATCGCCGGTGCCCTTCTCCTTGACCTTGTCCAGCATCACGTAGGCGCTGAACTGGTCGGTTGGCTGCCACAGGAACGAGGCGCGCACGGCGGTGTTGTCGAACGCGCCGGGCCCTTCGTAGTCGTAGGGATAGCCGTTCTCGATGTAGGAATCGCGCTTCTCGTTGAACAGCGCAATGCGCGTGGCCAGCGTCTCGGTCAGCGGTACGTTGACCACGGCCTCGTACTGGCGGAAGTCGTAGTTGCCCAGGCCCATCTTGACGTTGCCGTTGAAGGCGCCGAGCTCGGGCTGGTTGGGGATGACGTTGATCGAGCCGGCGGCGGCGTTGCGGCCGCGCACGGTGCCCTGCGGCCCCTTGTTCACCTCCACCCGCTCGACGTCGAAGAACATCGGACCGATCGAACGCGGCCGCGGCAGATAGATGCCGTTGTAGTACGTGGCCACGGCCGGGTCGGAGGAGAAGTCGGAATCGGAGGCGCCGATGCCGCGCAGGTACATCTCGTATTTGCCTTCCTGCTTGGTGATCTGCAGGGCCGGCACCACCGCCGAGAGGTTGCGGATGTCGGTGTTCACGCCCAGCTTGTCGAGCTGCGTGCCGGTGAAGGACTGGATCGTGCCGGCGTACTTCTGGATCGACTGCACGCGGCGGTTGCCGGTGACCTGCACGGTATCGAGCGTGGCCGCTTCCGCGGCCGGCTGCGCCTGCGCCGGAGCGGACGCGGGTTCGGCCTGCTCCTGGGCGGCGACGGGCAGCGCGAAGCTCGCGCATGCGCACGCCAGCGCCGCGGCCAGCAGATCATGTCTGATGGAAGCGCGCTCGATGGAAGCACGCTCGATGGAAGCACGTTCGATGACAGCACGCCCGATGAAAGCATGCTTGGCCGAAGCCGATGGAATTGCAGTCGGCCGTTGACGGCTGGACTTGAACATCAGACGTACCCCCTCCGGGTCGTTGATCTGGATTTTTTCGATTGCGCCTGCGATGCGGCGTCAATCGCGTGATGCGCAACAGCCGCCCCCTCGGCGCGTGGCCATGGTGTTACGCCGGAGTGACGGAAACAATTGGATGCATACGTATTCATGGCGGATGAATCGCCATTGCGCCTGCACGGCCGGTCTCGCTGCGATGCAGCATTCGACGAATGCGTTTGCAAATCCAAGATGCCGGGAACGGCCGCCGCGCCTACAGCCGCGCGAAAAGCGCCCCATGGGCGGGCAGGCGCAACGCGCCCGCGCTCCCGAGTTCGCCGGACGGCAATCCATGCCCCTCCAGGAGCGTGGCGCCCGCGACGGGGAGCACGAGGTCGACGGCGGCGCCGGACAGGTTGAATGCGGCCAGCACCCGCTCGCCATCGCCGCCGCGCTCGAACGCCAGCACCGGCTCGGGCGTTTCGAGCATACGGATCGCGCCGTCGCGCAGCACAGGATGCCCGGCGCGCCAGCGCAGGAACGTGCGGAAGGCCCGCAACACCGAATCCGGATCCTGCTCCTGCACGGCGACGGCACGGCCGCGGTGCGCTTCGGGGATCGGCAGCCAGGGGGAACCCCCGCTGAAGCCGCCGTCGGGTTCGTCGGTCCATGGCAACGGCGTGCGGCACCCGTCGCGGCCCTTGAAGTTCGGCCAGAAAGCGATGCCGTAAGGATCGCGCAACGCCTCGTAGGGGACGTCGGCTTCCGGCAGGCCCAGTTCCTCGCCCTGGTAGACGCAAACCGATCCGCGCAGCGAGCACAGCATCGCATTGAGCAGCTTGGCCAGCGCCGGCGACGCCTCCGCGCCGCCCCAGCGGGTCGGCACGCGGCGCACGTCGTGGTTGGACAGCGCCCAGCACGGCCAGCCCTCGCCGAGCCCGGCCTCCAGGCGGGACACGGTCTCGCGCAGATAGCCGGCGCTGAAGTCGTCGGTCAGCAGTTCGAAGCTGTAGCCCATGTGCAGGCGGCCGGCGCGGGTGTATTCGGCGGTGGTGGCCAGCGAATCCTCGGACGAGATCTCGCCCAGCGCCGCCGTGCCCGGATAGCGGTCCATCAGCGCACGCAATTCCTCCAGGAAGGCGAGGTTTTCCGGCTGCGTGTTGTTGTAGAAGTGGTACTGGAACGCGTAGGGATTGTCGGGACTGAAGCCCCGCCCCACCCGCTTCTCGATCGGCTTGGGCGGATTGTCGCGCAGCCTGGCGTCGTGGAAGCAGAAATTGATCGCGTCCAGGCGCAGGCCGTCGACGCCGCGTTCGAGCCAGAAGCGCACGTTCTCCAGCGTCGCCGCGCGCACGTCGGGATGATGGAAGTTCAGATCGGGCTGGGACGACAGGAAATTGTGCAGGTAGTACTGGCCGCGGCGCGGCTCCCAGGTCCAGGCCACGCCGCCGAACAGCGACATCCAGTTGTTGGGCGGCGTGCCGTCTTCGTGCGCATCGGCCCAGACGTACCAGTCGGCCTTGGGGTTGTCGCGGCTCTGCCGGCTCTCCTTGAACCAGGCATGGTCGCTGGAGGTGTGGCTGAGCACCTGGTCGATCATCACCTTCAGGCCCAGCGCATGCGCCTTGTGCAGCAGGCGGTCGAAATCCTCCAGCGTGCCGAACAGCGGATCGACGGCGCGGTAGTCGGCGATGTCGTAGCCGAAATCGGCCATCGGCGACTTGAAGAAGGGCGAGATCCAGATCGCATCCACGCCGAGGCCGGCGATGTAGTCGAGCCGGTCGACGATGCCCGGCAGGTCGCCGACGCCATCGCCGTCGGTATCGAGGAAACTGCGCGGATAGACCTGGTAGATGACGGCGCCGCGCCACCACTGCGTATCGCTCATCGCCTGCCCGGATCGCCGAAGTTGTCGAGGGTGGAGCGAAGCATAAGCCCGTCCGCCGGCGCGCCATCGGCCCCGCATACGTATTCATGGCGGCCGGTCCGGCATGCGGTGGATCGGCGCGAATGCGTGCGGCACACCTGCGACGCGCGGACTTCCGGCGCTTCTCCGGCGGCGCGGCGTTCCGTCAACGCAGGAACCCGACGCCCGCGCCGGGCCATCGCAAGCGGCGAGGGCCCGGCATCGCGTCAGGCCGGCATCCGTCCGGCCCGGCTCAGAGGCGTCCGGCGAGGTCGGTCCGCAGCCCGGCGAGGTCCTTGGCGAAGGTCGCGATGCCGTCGCGCAGTTTCTCGGTGGCCATGGCGTCGGCGGCGAGATCGCGCTGGTACGCCTGCGCGTCGATCGGCGCGTCTTGCGTGGCGCCGTCCGAGGGCGGCGCCACGAGCTTGCGTTCCAGCGTTCCGGTTTCGTCCTCGAGCGCCTGCAGCAGGTCCGGCGAAATCGTCAGCCGGTCGCAGCCGGCCAGCGCTTCGATCTGCGCGGTGGAGCGGAACGAAGCGCCCATCACCACGGTGGCGGCGCCGCGGCGCTTGAACGTGTCGTAGACGCCACGCACGAAGCGCACGCCCGGGTCCTCGTCGATGCTGGCCGGCTTCTGTCCGTTCGCCACGTACCAGTCGAGGATGCGGCCGACGAAGGGTGAGATCAGGAACACGCCCGCCTCGGCGCAGGCCAGCGCCTGCGTCTTGTTGAAGATCAGCGTGAGATTGCAGTCGATGCCCTCGCGCTGCAGCCGCTCGGCGGCGCGGATGCCTTCCCAGGTGGCGGCGACCTTGATCAGCACGCGCTCGCGCGGCACGCCGATCTCGTCGTACATGGCGATGAAGCGGCGCGCCTTGGCGATGGTGGCCTCGGTGTCGTGGGACAGGTCGGCGTCGACCTCGGTGGACACGCGCCCCGGGATCAGCCCGGAGAGGCGCTTGCCGACGCCGACGGTGAGCCGGTCGGCCACGTCCGCCGCCACGCGCGCGCGATCGCCGGATTGCGCGCGGCCCCAGCCGAGCTGCTCCTCGATCAGGTCGGCGTAGACCGGCAGGTCCAGCGCCTTGCGCACGATGGTGGGATTGGTGGTGCAATCGACCGGGCGCAGGCGCTCGACCGCGGCGTAGTCGCCGGTATCGGCCACCACCACCGACATCTCGCGCAACTGCGCCAGCTTGGAAGGGGCATTCGAGGACGTGTTCATGCGGTTTCCTGGGGGATTTTCCCCAGTATCTCGCAACTGGCCGCGATCATCACGATTCCGGCCGGCGTTCGCCGGCATCGCGTCGCACGGCTCCGGCGATCAGGCGCCCCGCCGTCGGCGCGAGCGCGCCGTGCCCATCAGTCCTGCGTCTCTCCGGCCAGCGGCGTGGCGCGCATCGACGGCCGCGCCCGGAAGACGTCGAACCAGGCCGACAGCTTCGGACGGCCCGCACGAAAGCCGGGCAGCTCGCGGAATTCCAGCCAGTCGAGCGCGGTCGCGACGGCGATCTGCCCCACGTCCGGCGCCGCCCCGGTGTCGAGCTCGCGCTCGAGCCAGTCGTAGCCCGCGATCAGCTTCTCGGTATAGCCCTCGCGCAGCGGCGCGTACCGCAGCGCCTCCGGGCGCCGTACCGTTTCCCAGCGCACCGCGATTCCCGCATCGGCCAGGCCTTGCGCGACCGCCTGCACCTGCAACGCCTTCCAGCGCGCCTCGCCCGCCTGCGGAATCAGCCGCGGGCCGTCGTGCAGGGTGTCGAGGTAGGCGCAGATCACGTCCGAATCGAAGATCGGCGGCAGCCCGTCGCGCAGCAGCACCGGCACCTTGCCGAGCGGATTCTGCGCGAACACCTCCTCGTTGCGGCGCGTGGGACTGGTTTCGTGATGGACCACCTCGATTCCGTCGGCGAGACCGGCCTCGTGGGCGAACACGAGCGCCTTGCGCGCATAGGGGGAGTGGGTCTGGTACAGCAGCTTCATGGACGTCACCTGGAGGGTCTCTTCCCGTCGCCACTATCGATCAAAACCCCGACCGGCGACCCGCGACGGCGGGAACACACCATTCCCCTTTTCGCCCCGATCGCCTCCCGCCTTACGGGCGCGCGCGACCGATACCGGCGCCCTCGCCTGCTTGTCGCGGCGCGGATCTAGCGGAGGCTCTCCTCGACGCCCGCCAACGCGCGGTCCTTCCGGCAAACCGAAAGAGGCTGCGCCCTCGATGAGAAGATTTCCAGAACGTTCTTTTCCTCGGCATCGACCCGCACGGTGAGGCAGGCGCAGCCGTAGCCATGGCCGCCGGCATTCGTCCGCTGCCACTGTCCCTGCCGATATTTCGGCGGCCAGTCGCCCTTGGCCTGGTGGCCTCCCTGGACGGCGATGGTCCACTCGCCCTCCTTGTCGTGCAGGGAAGCGTTGCCCGGGCTGGGATTGTCGAACCAGCCGCAGCGCTGCTCGCCGCCGGAGCGCGGCGCGGCGGCAGAATCGATGCCGAGCCCGAACAGCAGCATGGCGGCGACGGCGACGATGCGCGGATGGAGATTCATGCAAATCGATTCCTGTGTCGTCGGTCGCGGTTCTACGCGGCGGTCGCATCGACGTCGGCGCTCACGGGCCGTCCGAGTACACCGCGGACAAGGTGCGCGTGGCGCTGCCCAGGGTCAAGGTCACCGCCACTTCCTGCTCGATGCCGATGCGCTCGCCTTCTTCCAGGTGTTCCCGGATCACCCGTCCGGGTCGCACCTGCATCCGCAAGCCGTCGCCGGCGAAGGTTCCGGCCAGCAGCGGCGCGCCCTCGGCAGGTTCGGTGCCGACGCGGCGCAGCCGGTACGACTTTCCGCCCAGGGAAACCTCCAGCGGCTCCTCGAGCGATGCGCAGTGATCGGTCACGAACGGGATCGTGCGCAGATCCTTGGCCAATCCGCCGCAGCGCGCCCGATAGGCCGGCTGCACCTGCGCTTCGCACAGGCGGGCGTGGAGCAGGCGCATCCGCTGGTCGGGGACGACGCCGATGCTCGCATCCGCGGCGCAGTCGTCGCCGGAGACCTCGCTCGGCACCAGCCGGTCGTCGTCGACGGGAGCCGAGGCTCCTCGAACGGCCGTGTCCGCCTTCCGGTCCGGGGAACCGGGCCGCCCTTCCCTTGCGTGGCACGGGACGGCGACTGCCAATAACGTCAATACGACGATGTGCGCGACATGCTTCATCGGTGCTTCCCTTCGCTGCGGCCTATGACAGCATGGATTCGCGCCGAGCACCAGGGGATCGCCGTCCCGGGGATTTGCCTGGAAGACATCGGCCTGGAGCGCGCCGGTCGGCTATGCTGCGATCCGACAGGATGGAAAGCGCGGTTCGGACAGCGGGGACGCCCATGGCTTTGCGCGGAACGGATGCTTACGATTGGCATGTCTACACGGCGAAGGCCGTGCACCCGCTTGAAAGCGCGAAGCGCCAGCAAGGATCGCTCATCAAGGGAGGCCTGTTCGGCCTGCGCCGGGCGGGTTCGAAAAAAGGCGTCTATCGCCTGATCCTGAAGGAACTCGGCCCCACGGCAGTCTTCTCGCTGACCGAGGAGGAGGCGCGACTGCTGCTGAAACGCAGCACGCCGCTGGCGGAGGGGCCTCCCGCAGCCGATGCCAGGACGAGGGCGCTCGCTTCGCGGCTCGAGCGCACGGACCCGAAGGATTTCTGGGCCGTCGTGCATGCGTTGAACTGGCCCAGGCACCACAAGGATCCGGCCTATGCCGAACAGGCCAGGGCGACCCTGCGCGAATGCTATGGCCTGCAGAACGTCAGGCGCCTGTGGCGGATGGCCATCGGCCACAGGCGCCGGCTGCAGGCCGCGGTGCTCAAGGCCGAGAAGCAGGCGAAGCGACAGCTTTTCCTGGGCGGAGACGACAGCTTCTACGACGCGGTCGCCCATGCGGTATCCACCGGCCGGGAAAGCTACGACCGCTACCTGCAAAGGCCCGAGACATTCGTCAGGACATTCAATCGAATGCGGATCGAGTCGCACAACTTCGAGGCCTGCTTCGACTGATGCGACGCCGATTTGCCGAAGCATTTGGAACACACTCGCCAAAACGCCGTGCCCCGGCGCTCCGCACCGAACATTCCCATTGCCGCCGACCGCCATGACACTGTCCGCCGAAGCCCGCCAGCGCATCGAAACCCTGCTGCGCGCCGATCGACTCGTCGTTTTCATGAACGGGGCGCCCGATACGCCCGAGCGTTTCTTCTCGCATAAGATCTGCCGTCTGCTCGACGACCTGGGACTGGATTATGCGCACGTCGATGTATCGTCGGATTCGAGGCTCCGCGAACACATCAAGATCTATGGCGGGCTGCATGCCATCCCGCAGTTGTATCTCGACGGGAAACTCGTAGGTGACAGCGATGCCGTCGAGCGGATGGCCAACGCTGACGAACTGCATGCCGCGCTGGGGCTGTCCGCGCCCGACCGCACGCCGCCCACGGTGCGATTGACCCCGGCCGCCGCCCGGTTCCTGCGTGACGTCGTCGACGGCACAGGCAACGTCGTGGTCGTGGACATCGCGATCGACTCGCAGTTCCGCACCAGTCTGCACTTTCGTGCGCGCAGGAAACACACCATCGCGACCGAGGTGGACGGCGTCCCGCTGCAGTTCGACTTGGCCAGCGCGCGCCGCGCCGACGGCCTGTCGATCGACTGGCAAGACGTCGAGCGCGGCCCCAGCCTGCTGATCCACCATCCCAGGGCGCCCGTGCCCGAGCCGGTGCGCTGGATGTCTCCCGCCGACGCGGATGCCCGCGTCCGCGCCGGGACGCTGACCATCGTCGACATCCGCCGCAAGGAAGAGCGCGCCCTGGCGCGGCTTTCCTTGCCGTTCCTGTTCATGGACGAAGGCACGCACGAAATCCGCAACCTGGCCCCGGAAGTGCCGCTGGCGGTGCTCTGCCATCGCGGCGACCGCAGTTGGCATGCCGCCGAATACTTTCTCATGCTGGGCCATCGCGACGTCTACGCGATCGAAGGCGGCATCGATGCATGGGCGGCGACTGTGGATGGGTCGATTCCGCGGTACTGAAGCCGGCAGCGGAAGACGACGGCGCCGCGGCAACGCGCGCTTGCGCCAAGCTCGACAAGGAGAAGGTGCGCAAGGCGCTAGACGCCTGGATGACGGATCTGGCGAAGGATGTGCTCGCGCTTAGCGGAGTCGGTGCGGGGCAGTCGCCCGCAAATCCAGATCGAAGATTCCACCGAAACCCGCCACGAATCATGGGGTTAAGGTGGTGGGCGGTACAGGGTTCGAACCTGTGACCCCTACCATGTCAAGGTAGTGCTCTACCGCTGAGCTAACCGCCCGAAAGGACGCGGATTCTAGCCCACCAGGCGGCTCGCGGACAAGCGAATCCCGGTTCGGCGGCCCCGGGGCGCCGCCGAGGCCCGGTCCCGCCCTAGCCCGCCAGCGAGGCCTCCTTGACCCGGCGGATCTGGTCGCGGATCCGCGCCGCCTCCTCGAACTCCAGGTCGCGGGCGTGCTGGTACATCTGCTGCTCCAGCGCCTTGAGCCGGCTGGCGAGCTGGGCCGGATCGAGCGCGGCGTATTCGGCCGTCTCCTCGGCCACGCGGCGGGCCTGGCCGCGGGCGCGCTTCTCGGCGGCGGGCTCGCTGCGCGCGCCCTCCATGATGTCGACCACCGGCTTGGCCACCGACTTGGGCACGATGCCGTGCTCGGCGTTGTACTCGAGCTGCTTCTGGCGGCGGCGGTCGGTCTCCTCGAGCGCGGCCTGCATCGAGCGCGTCACCCGGTCCGCGTACAGGATCGCCTTGCCGCGCAGGTTGCGGGCGGCGCGGCCGATGGTCTGGATCAGCGAGCCGGAGGAGCGCAGGAAGCCCTCCTTGTCGGCGTCCAGGATCGCCACCAGAGACACCTCGGGCATGTCCAGGCCCTCGCGCAGCAGGTTGATGCCCACCAGCACGTCGAACTTGCCCAGGCGCAGGTCGCGGATGATCTCCACGCGCTCGACCGTGTCCACGTCCGAGTGCAGGTAGCGCACGCGCACGCCGTGCTCGCCCAGGTATTCGGTGAGGTTCTCGGCCATGCGCTTGGTCAGCGTGGTCACCAGCACGCGGTCGCCCAGGGCCACGCGCTCGTGGATCTCGCCCAGCAGGTCGTCGACCTGGGTCGCCACCGGGCGGATCTCCACCTCGGGATCGATCAGGCCCGTCGGCCGGACCACCAGTTCGACCACCTGCCCCTCGGTCTTCTCCATCTCGTACTTGCCGGGCGTGGCCGAGACGTAGACGCTGCGCGGCGAGCGCGCCTCCCACTCCTCGAAGCGCAGCGGCCGGTTGTCCAGCGCCGAGGGCAGGCGGAAGCCGAACTCCACCAGCGTCTCCTTGCGCGAACGGTCGCCCTTGTACATCGCGCCGATCTGCGGGACGGTGACGTGCGACTCGTCCACCACCAGCAGCGCGTCCGGCGGCAGGTAGTCGAACAGGCACGGCGGCGCCTCGCCCGGCATGCGGCCGGTGAGGTGGCGCGAATAGTTCTCGATGCCGTTGCAGTAGCCGACCTCGGCCATCATCTCCAGGTCGAACTGCGTGCGCTGCTGCAGGCGCTGCGCCTCCACCAGCTTGCCCTCGGCGTAGAACTGCTCCAGGCGCTGCGGCAGCTCCTGCTTGATCGCCTCGATCGCGTCGAGCGTGGTGCGCCGCGTGGTGACGTAATGCGACTTCGGGTAGATCGTGTAGCGCGACAGCGTGCGCATGGTCTCGCCGGTGAGCGGATCGAACAGCGTGAGCTTCTCGATCTCGCCGTCGAACAGCTCGATGCGCAGCGCCTCGGCGTCGGACTCGGCCGGGTGCACGTCGATCACTTCGCCGCGCACGCGGTACGTGGCGCGGCGCAGCTCGGTGTCGTTGCGCGAATACTGCATCTCGGTCAGGCGCCGGATCAGCTCGCGCTGGTCGATGCGCTCGCCCTTGACCATGTGCAGCACCATCTTGAAGTACTCGGTGGGATCGCCCAGGCCGTAGATCGCCGAGACGGTGCACACGATGATCGCATCGCGCCGCTCCAGCAGCGCCTTGGTCGCCGACAGCCGCATCTGCTCGATGTGCTCGTTCACCGAGCTGTCCTTCTCGATGTACGTGTCCGAGGACGGCACGTAGGCTTCCGGCTGGTAGTAGTCGTAGTAGCTGACGAAATATTCCACCGCGTTGTGCGGGAAGAAGGCCTTGAACTCGCCGTACAGCTGCGCGGCCAGGGTCTTGTTGGGCGCCATCACCAGCGCCGGCTTCTGGATCGCCTGGATCAGGTTGGCGATCGTGTAGGTCTTGCCGGAGCCGGTCACGCCGAGCAGCGTCTGCCGCGCCAGGCCGGACTCGAAGCCGTCGACCAGGCGCTCGATCGCCTGCGGCTGGTCGCCGGCAGGCCGGTAGGGCGCGATCAGTTCGAATCCTGCTGGGTGGGAAGCGTCGTTCATGTGTGCGTCGAAAGGGCGATTGGCTAGTTTACGGCGATCGTGCCGGCGATGCCGTGCGCGGGATCGCGGCCGACCCGGGCGCGGGAACGTCGCCGACACATCCGGACAGGATATCCCTACCCTTCTCACCGGCTGATACCGATCGCCGGTCCGCGGCCCGCTGCCGAGAATGTTCCACGGATCGAAACGGAGCAGCGGGGATGCGGCGTCAGTTGGGATTCACATTGATCGAGATGGTCGTCACCGTCGCCGTCATGGCGATCGGCCTCGGCGTGGCGATGCCCGCCGTCGCGCGACTGGTGACTAGCGGCCGCGTCATCACCGGCATGCATCTGATGAGCGCGTCGCTGGCATCGGCACGCATGGCGGCGATCTCCCTGCCGGCGCCGACGGTCGTGTGCCCGATCACGCCGCCCCGGCTGCGCTGCCGCCGCGACGGCGTCTGGGATCGCGGCTGGATGGTCTTCCGCGACCCGCGGCACATGGGTCAGCCGGAGGGCCGCGCCGACATTCTCCAGGTGGTGGAACGCGCCCCGAGTCCGCTCCGGCTGCGCAGCAGCGTCGCGCGCCGCCTGATCCGCTTCCAGCCGGACGGCCGCGCCGCCGGCAGCAATGTGGTGATCCGCCTGTGCACCGGCGGGGAGCTGAACGCCGTCGTCGCCGTCAACAATGTCGGCCGGGTGCGGTCGTCGCGTGCCGCCGGGAGGTCGGATTGCGCGGCGGCGATCGCCGCATCACGCCGGGAACAGGACCCGGAGACTCCGTAAGTCCTTGATCCTGAAAATGGCGCCCGAAGTTGGACTCGAACCAACGACCCCCTGATTAACAGTCAAGTGCTCTAACCGGCTGAGCTATTCGGGCGGGGGATGCGAATATTAAAGGCGAGGTACCTCGGCCGCAAGCCGCGAGACGCTCGAGCCCGCCCAGCGGCGATCGCCGGGACGGGAATCCCTCGGCGGGCGGGCCCGCCGCGCTACCAGCATTCGGGCGGGCTGTCCGGCGTTTTCACGCCGGCCTGGTTCATCGTCAGGGTGCCGCAGCGGTCGTCCGCCTGCTGCCTCTGCGGCGTGGCGGTGATCGTGAAGCTGTTGGCATCGTCCACCGCGACCCCGATCTGATATTGCTCGGTGTCCGCGGCCGCCTCGCGCGGGGAGCGCTCGAAAGGCGCCGCGAACCCTTCGTAGGTGTTCTCCACGGTATGCCAGCGCTCCAGCAGCTGCGCCAGTTCCACCATGTCCGCCTTGGCCTGGGCACGGCGCGACTTGCGGACGTGGTCGACGTAGGAAGGATAGGCGAAGGCCACGATGACCGCGATCACGGCGACCACGATCATCAGCTCGATCAGGGTGAATCCCCTGGACCTGCGCGCCGCGGCAATGGGTAGAAGGATCATGGACATGCCACCTATCGGACTTGTCGCCAGGACTGGCGGCCGCATGGACGCGGCAGGAAGAGCGGATCGGCGCCCGGCGCGCGCAGCACGAAGGTGCACTCCTTGGCGTCGAGGCGCTTCTGCAGGCAGGTCGGGTCGGTCGCGATGTTGCACAGGCCGTTGAGCTCCTCGAGCGTCGGCGGCGGCGGCACGAAGACATTGGTGTCCTTCACCGGCGGCATGTTCTTGCCTTCCTTGTTCAAGGAAATGGCGCCGCAGTCGCCCGTGCAGACCGGATTGCCGCCGCGCGTGTTCGAGACGCCCGACATGCCGCCCGCTCCGCTCAACAGGTTCAGCGCGTACAGCCAGTTGTTGCCGCCGCCGGCCGAGCAGGTCGCGTCGATGCCTTCGTAGGTGGTGAAGATCACCTTGCCGTTCTGCACCCTGGGCGTGCCGATGAAGCGCTCGCCCTTGGCGGCGTCATCCACCTTCAGGTCGATGTACCAGCCGCGCTTGGTGCCGTAGCTGACCAGGTTGTTGGAGACGTCCCGGGTGGTGTAGCCGTTGGAGAGCGCCACGTTGGAAATGGTCTGCTCGACCAGCTCGTCGCGGCCGGCGATGCGGACCGCCCCGAGGTTGTCGAGGATGCCGTAGAGGCTCTGCACCGGCGGATCGGCGCTGATCTGGTTGTCGCCGACCACGAAATAGCGGCCGGTGCCGAAGAAGATATTGACGCCGCCGCCCTGTCCGGTGGCCACCTCGATGCCGCCGGTGATCGGCTGGGCGACGTCGCCGATCTTCGCCGTGAACAGCGGTTGCTCGCTGTAGGCGATGGTCCAGTCCTCGGGGTTTTCGTCGGACAGGTCGAACTTCCAGACATTGCCCTGCAGGTCGCCGCCGTAGACGGTGTCGACGATGCCGTCGTTGTTGGACAGCGCCACCGGCGCGATGCTCATCAGGCCGTTGCGGACGGCGTAGTCCGTCTCGGAAGGCTTCAGGCGGGCCAGCACGGTCCCGTCCTTGGCATCGACCACGAACAGCACGGGTGCGCCGGAGTCGGAATTGACGCCGTTGCCGAAGATGGCCACCCAGCGCGGCTTGCCGCCGGTGCTCTTGACCGGCACCACCACGGGCTTGCCCATCACCATGCCGAGTTCGTTGACCGTCTTGCCGCTGAGTTCCCAGAGCACGTCGTCGTCGTCGAAGGCGCCCGGCGTGGAAACGTCCAGGCCGAACACCGACTTGCCGCCCGCGCCCTGGGTGCCGACCAGCACGGTGTGCCAGTCGCCCTCGGCGCTGAACGGCACGTCCGATGTGGTGACCGGACCGTCCAGGTAGTAGCGGTGCAGCAGGTTCGGGTCGGCCAGGCTGGCCAGGTGGTCGAGCGAGCCTGAGGGAATGAAGGCGAACAGCTCTTCGCCGCCGCTCGCGTCGTTCTTGGCGCTGAAGCCGTGCAGCATGCCGTCGTTGGCGCCCACGTAGATCACCGGCGTGCGCGTGGCCTTGGTGGTGAGGTAGGTGCCGTAGCTTCCGCCCAGCTTGCGCTTCCATTCCACGGTGCTGAAGCTCGCCCAGTTCGCGTAGCCGAAATCGTCGCGCGGCGAGGCGATTTCCGGGGTGGAATTGATGATGTCGCCGAGCGCGGAGCTGCGGTTGCGCAAGGTCTTCTGGCTGTCGGCCCCCTTGCCGCGTTCGTTGGAATGATCGCCCTTGATGTAGGACACCAGCGTGTTCACGCTGTAGGTACTGCGGAACCAGGTCGGGATCGCGGGCATGCCCATCGATGCCAGCTTGGCCTCGCGCGTGGTGCCGGGGATGTTGTTGCCCGTGAACGAGGCCGCCGAGGCTTCATCGCTGACCGTGCCGTCGGCGCGGATCCTGGTGGGTTCGGTCACCATGAAGATCTTGTTGCGGCTGCTCGCGGTCGGCAGCTTGGCCTCCGCGTTCCAGATTTCGTTGCCGGCCGAGCCGTCCTGCTTGACCTGCACGCCGCGGACGTTGCCGATCCAGTCGTTGACCGTGCCGTCCTTCAGCTCGTAGGTGGCTTCGAGCGTGAACGAGTTGCCGGTGATGCGCGCGCCGCCGCCGGCGCCGCCGGTGGGCGCCTTGCTGCCGGCCGCCTCGGCGAAGATGCGGTCCAGCTCGGTCTTCAGCTTCGACGGATCGCGGGCCAGGAAGTAGTTGTCGGGCGTCCCGGGCTGGCGCGTGCTCCATTCGCTGGCCAGGTCCGGCAGGTTGTTGCCGTTGCTGTCCTTGAAGCCGCCATACTTGGCCGCATACCAGAGCGGGCTCTCCAGCAGCTTGGCATTGCTGGTACCGAGGGTGAATTTGAGTACCTTCGGCTTGAACCAGTTGGTCGGCGGATCGGCCTGCGTGGTCAGGATCGAATTGTCGGAGCTGCCGGGCCGCAGCGCCAGGCGCTTGACGCCGTCGTCGTTGCTGCCGGTCACGGTAAAACCGGTCATCATCGCATTGCCCGCATAGGCGGACATGTTCTCGATGCGGACAAGGACCTCGTTGGCGCCGACCGACGGCGAGCCGTTTGCGCCGCAGACGGGCGAATCCGAGCGCCAGCAGATGTCCTTGCCGTTGTAGCTGGTGTTGCGCGGATTGGTGTTCGCATTGCAGGCGGAACCGACGCAATAGGTCATCATCGACACCACGTCGTTGTCGTGGTCGTTGCCCCATAGCGAGTCTTCCCAGACCAGGGAAAAGCTTCCCGCGCTGCCGTCGCTTTCCAGGTCGCGGCCATAGACATGGTACGGGGACACTCGGGACTCCTTCTTCCCGACCCCGACCGACCCCAGGAAGCAGGTGCGCCAGTTCTTGTCCTCGCTGCCGCCGTTGATCTTGGCGGTGCCGGACTTGTTCGCCTGGCACAGGGGCGACAATGTGATCTTGCCGTTGCCCACCGGAATATCGAATTTCGGCAGGTTCTCGGCCATCGCCACTGCGTAGGTCGTCACCGTGTTCTTGTAGCCCGCCGGCTTGCCCTGCAGACCAGGCCGCATGTCGGTGATCCTGGCCTGATGGGCCAGGCCGGACATCAGATAGCTGCCTTCCATGGACGGCACGTCCGGACACAGGCCGCGCGCCCTGGACAGCGCCGCTCCAAGCGATTTTCCGGTACAGATGTCCTCGTGCGTGTTGACCGAATTGCCGACGGCCAGTTCGGCCTGGTTGGCGACCACGCGGCCGACCATGTAGCTACCGGACAGACCCTCGCCCGTACCGACATTGTCCGTCGCCGTCGCCGCGGCGGCGATAGGCTGAACGGTCGGCACTTCGTCGCTATCGAAGGAAGGCAGCCCCGAGGACATCACCAGGATGTTGCAGGTCGCACAGAACGAATTGCCGCCCCTCTCCGGAGCACGGTAGGGGTCCGACCAGGTCGGCACCGGCATTCCTAACAGGTCGGTACCACCGGCGAAGGCGCTCGTTGCCGTGGTCTGTCCGGCAACGTAGCGCAGCGCTTCCGCGTACATTTCCGCCAAAGGATTGCCCCAGGCGTTGCAGTCGTTGGTGCCCGTACCCGGATTGTTGAGCGAGCCGTTGCCCGCGTCGCTGAAGCCCTGGCGATTGAGGTAGCCCCACGTATTGCAGTCGTTCCAGACGTGGGAGTAGTTCCATTGCGTCAGCTTCAAGCGCGACAGGGTATTGATGATGCCTTCGGTGCCGTCCGTCTGATTGCAGAAACGACCGTTGCTCAGATCGACCTCGTCGCCTGCGGTGCATCCGGTGGCGGTGCCGCTATTCCCCGCCAGGCGGCCGATATTGCGGCGCAGCACGCCGCCACTGCGCGGCTTGGAAAAGGTGCCGCTGACCATGCCGAAACGCAGGCGGCCGGCTTCGCCGTAGGTCTGCAGCAGGCCGACCGGCTTGAAACTGTCGGTCGTGCCACTGCTGTACTTCTGGCAGAAGCTCTCGCGGTTGGCGGCACTGGCGCGCGGATCGCAGACCTCCACGCGCACGGTGATGTCGGTAATCGTGCCGGATGGCCGATCATCGTCGCCGCTGGAAACCTCTCCTCGCTTGGCGCACTGCCGCACCGCCGTCGCCGCCCATTCCGACCAATTTCCGGACGCGACGCGCATCAGGGGATCGCTGTTGATGCCGGTACTGGTGTTGCAGAACGTTTGGGGCCCCGAGAGCGGCGTATAGCTGCCGATGTCGGAACCGCTGTAGACCTTCACCCAGGCATGCAGATCGCTGGGGATATTGGCTCGCTCGAGCACCGTGGTGGCGTTGTCTGTGCTGCGCTGCCCGCCGTAGAGCACGAACCGCAGGATGTCGAGACGGCTCATCGTGACCCAATTCAGGAAATTGCCGCTCCACTGATTCGAGCACTTGTGGCCATTTGCCTGACCGGCCGCCTTGAACTTGCCGTTGTTGTAGGCATAGCACAGCTTCGGATCGAAATAGCCCGCGTAGTCGAAACGATCCTGATAAGTGGTATCGAGCTTTCCATCCTCGTTCAGGTCGGTGTAGTCCGGGTACGCCTTGTTGAACAGCTGCTCGTCGCGCGACATGACCAGCATCATCAGCGGCGGATCCGACTGCCCGGAGAACAGCGGCACCTGCGAGACGTCGTAGTCGTTGTTGCCGGCCGTCAGGTCGACGCTGCGGGTGACCAGAAGCGTCACCATGAGGACGATCGCGGAAAGGCGGAACCAGGCTGGGATGGTCATAACGGTCTCCGCGGTCGATCAGGGGATGAAAACGGTGTCGATGACCGCACTGGAACTGGGGTTGTCTTCGGCATCGCTCGCCAATGCCGTGATTTCGTAGATGTTGCCGGTCTCTTCGTTCTGCTTGTTGCCGACGCGCCGGCTGGATGCGGCGAAGCAGCGGTCCACGCGACGGATGTAGGTATCCTCGTTGACGTCGCCGATCGGCCGGGTCGTGTCCTTGCCGTCGGCCCAGCTGGCCGGATCGAAACTCGGCGAGCACACTTCCTGGTCGGCGGCGAAGGTGCCGGCGGCGCTGGTGAGCGCGCGGCTGATGTTGGCCTCCGAGTCTCGGGCCGAACGCTCGGCGTTCTGGAAGGCCAGGTTGGCGCCGCGGTAATTGGACGACATGCGCTCCTGCATGCTGATCACGCGCATGCCCGCGATGCCGATCAGGGCCATCAGGATCAGCAGGACCAGGGCCACGTACAGCACCGCGCCGCGCTGGCGAGCAGGCGTTGCGGACGGGGAATTTCGACCGGTCATGGCGGACTCCAGCGTCAGTTGCCGTACAGCCGGTTGCGCAGCGCAACCGTGGTTTCGTAGACGGTGCGGTAGCGTCCGTCGTCGGGCAGCGCGAACCCCACGCCCAGCGAGGTCGGAGGCCGCTGCGTGGCCTGCTCGGACGCGGTGCGGTCGTTGCTGGCGATCAGCACGCCGACCTGCACCAGGCCGACGCGGCGCCAGGCATCGGCGGCGTTCGGTACCGAGGTGTTCACCGCCCCTGCCGTGCCGACGCGATCGACGAAGCCGGTGGGCGATGCCGACGCGCTCAGTTCGCGATCCTGGCCGTAGAGCAATTGCAGGTTTTCCACGCCTTCCACCAGTTCCTGCGGATCGGAGGCTTCGACCTCGCCTCCCGGCGCCGCCTGGAAACGCACGCGGTACAGCGCGGGCCGCCAGCTGCCGTCGGGGATCCGCTTGCGGCCAACGTAGTAGACGACGCTCTCGGCGCGATACAGCATGGCCTGCCCGGCGGTGAACACCTTGCTGAAGTCGCCATCGTTCGCCGGCGCGTCGGCGTCCACGACGATCTCGCCGCCGGCCCCGTCGCTGTCGTTCCCCGCCTCGAACACGGTCGCGCCGGTGCAGTCGGCCACGCCGAACAGGCCGGGATCGTCGACGCCGCTGCGCAGCACGTCCCAGCGTTCGGCATCGAAACTGAAGCTCGGCTCTCCCGCCGATCCGGCGATGACCGCCACGGGCACGCCTTCGGGCGCCAGGTAGCGCAAGGCAATGATGTCGCTGCCGGCAATCCGGTTGGGGGTGGCCTCTTCGATGTCGTCGGGCAGTGCCGGGGTATAGGCGGTACTGCCGGCGCCCGGGCTCTCCTCCACCGCGACGCCGGTGGCGCTGGGCGCGGTGCCCGTCGCCTCGTAGCCGCGGATCGAGATGTCGAAGCGCAGGCCTTCCTCGGCGCCGGCACCGAAGGTCGTGTCCAATCCGTTCGGGTTCTGCTGGGCGTGCGCCTGGTCGTTGACGCAGCCGAAATGGCCGGCCATGCGGATGTCGCGCTGCAGATAGTCGAGCGCGAAGCGCCCGTTCTCCTGGGTGCGGCTCAGGCCTTCCGAGAGCTGGTAGGAGGCGCGCGAGGCGCTGAAGACCTGCAGCAGGCCGAGCATGAGGATCGTGCCGATCAGCAGCGCGATCATGAGCTCGATCAGGGACAGGCCGTATTGGTTGCGCCGTGGTTTCATAGCCGGGTCGTCGCCTCCAGGCTCTGCGTGCCGGAATCGGCGTTCCAGCGCTCGTCGCCCCAGTTGATGGTGACCGTGACTTCGTCGTCCGCGCCGATCGCGACATTCGCCGTGGCGTCGTCGCCCAACGTCCTGCCCAGGCGGCATCGCCAGGCGGCCATGTACCGCGCCGTGGTCAGATTGGCGCCCGTGGCCGGCGCGCAATCGTCGCCGCCGGCGGTAGCCCGGTAGGTGCCTTCGTAGGAGGCCAGGTTGACGCGGTTGACGCGGATCTGGTCGAGCAGCTCGTAGGCCAGGTTGGTGGTCTGCGTGCGGTAGTTCGCGCTTTCGGCGAAGCGCACGCTCATCGTCTGCAGCATCGCCAGGCCCAGCAGTCCGAACGACAGCACCAGGATGGCGATCAGGACTTCGATCAGGCTGAAGCCGCGCATGCCGCGCGGCGCGTGTCTTGGTCTTGCCTTCATGTGCATGATTGCCTCTCGCTGACGTCGGCGCGGCCGGTTGGCGATACCGCCAAGGTGATCTGCAGATTGTCGCCGTTGCAGTCCTTGGCCTTGAGCACCACGGCCTGGGCATCGTTGCCGGCGCGCCGGCCGCGGCCGTCGAAGGTGATCACGCCCCCTTCCGGACCGGCGACGCTCATCTTGGCGTTGGCCTTGGAGAAGCGCACGATCCGCTCCTCGTCGTCGATCTCGCCGTTGCCGTCCGCGTCGTCCCAAACCAGCCAGCCGCCTTCCCAGTCGTCGCTGCAGGCGCTGCCGTCGTCGCTGCCGCAGATGCTGGCCGGATGGGCGCTGCGGATGGCCTCGCTGCGCGCGAGCGAGAGCGAGGCGATCATCTCGTTGGTGGTGGTGGCCAGGCGGTTGGAGCGCATCACGCCTTCGAAGCTCGGGAACGCGATGGCGCACACGATGGCCAGGACGGCCACGGTGATCATCAATTCCACGAGCGTGAAGCCGCGCACCGGACCCGGTCGCATATGTACCCCCTCCCCTTGATATGCCAAGGTTAGCGGCCCGCGATTGCCGGGCAAGCGGAATCGGGACAGGCGGTCAGATGGCCCGACGGACGCATCGCCGGCCCCTATCATGTGACGCAATGCCCATTTCGCCCCCCAAGCACAGTCCGCTCGACACCCTGTGGCAGGCGCCGGCGATCGCCTGGATGCTGTTCGCCGGCGAAGCGCTGGCGCTGGTCCTGGCGCTGGCGCCGGGCAGCGAAGAACACCGCCTGCGCTACTTCGGCCTGGTGTCGATCGCCATCCAGTGGACGCTGCTGTGGACGCTGGCGGTGACCTACCTGATCCGCAAGCCGCTGCGTCCGCTGCCGCCGCACCGCATCGCCTACGTCGTGCTGGCGATCCTGCTGTTCAATACCTGGGGCATCACCGAACTGATCGGGTTCGTGTTCCGCGACAGCTGGCGGATCGCGCGCGGGGAATGGGCGTGGACGCAGTGGCGGGCGCTCGGCATCGTCACCACGGTGGGCATCTTCGGCCTCGCCGCGTTCCAGAACCAGTGGCGCACGCGACAGATGGCGCTGCGCGCCAAGCAGTCCGAGCTGGAAGCGCTGCAGGCGCGCATCCGCCCGCATTTCCTCTTCAACACCTTGAACACCGGCGCGGCGCTGGTGCACCAGCAGCCCGAGGCGGCCGAGCGCGTGCTGCTGGATCTGGCCGACCTGTTCCGCGCGGCGCTGGCCGGTCCGCGCGAGATCTCGCTCGAGGACGAACTGTTCCTGGTCCGGCGCTACCTGGAGATCGAGGCGTTCCGGCTCGGCGACCGGCTCCAGGTCCACTGGCACCTGCCGCAGGCGCTCCCCGCGGCGAACGTGCCTTCGCTCTCGATCCAGCCATTGGTGGAAAACGCCATCCGCCACGGCATCGAACGGCTGCCCGGCGGCGGCGACATCGACATCGCGGTCACGGTCACGTCCAACGCGGTGACCGTGCGCATCAGCAATCCGGTGCCGCCCGCCGGCAAGCAGGCGCATGGCCACCAGGTGGGCCTGAGCGCGTCGCAGGTGCGCATCGAGGCGCTGACCGGCGGCCGCGGCAGCGTCCGCATCCAGAGCGACGGCCTGCGCTTCTACGCCACCGTCAACCTGCCGCTGGGCGTCGACGACGCTGGCGCCCCCTAGCCCGCCGGCGCTCGCGGCTCAGGCCAGCACTTCGTAGCAGGGCCGGTATTCGCCGGCGATCTTCATGCGGCGCTGCTCGACGAAGGCGCGCAGCAGCGCATCCAGGGCCTGCATCATGTCGGTGTCGCCGTGGATCTGGAACGGCCCGTACTGCTCGATGCGGCGCATGCCGTCCTCCTTGACGTTGCCGGCGACGATGCCGGAGAACGCGCGGCGCAGGTCGGCGGCCAGCTCGTGCGGCTTGCGCCCGTGGTGCAGGTCGAGCGCGGCCATGGCCTCGTGCGTGGGCGCGAAGGGCTGCTGGAATTCCAGCGGAATGGTCAATGCCCAGTTGAAGTAGAACGAATCCTTCTGCGCGATGCGGTACTCGCGCACCTTGGCGATGCCGGCGCTCATGCGCTTGGCGACCGCGGCCGGGTCGCCGACGATGATCTGGTAGCGGCTGGTGGCGGCATCGCCCAGGGTCAGGCGGATGAACTTGTCGATCTGCTCGAAGTACGGCGCCGCGGCCACCGGGCCGGTGAGGATCAGCGGGAACGGCAGTTGCGCGTTTTCCTCGCGCAGCAGGATGCCGAGCAGGTAGAGGATCTCCTCCGCGGTGCCGACGCCGCCAGGGAAGACGATGATGCCGTGGCCGAGGCGGACGAAGGCCTCGAGCCGCTTCTCGATGTCCGGCATGATCACCAGGTGGTTGACGATCGGGTTCGGCGATTCGGCGGCGATGATGCCCGGCTCGGTGATGCCGATGTAGCGCGTGCGGCGCTTGCGCTGCTTGGCGTGGGCGATGGTCGCGCCCTTCATCGGTCCCTTCATGGCGCCGGGGCCGCAGCCGGTGCAGATGTCCAGGCCGCGCAGGCCGAGCTCGTAGCCGACGTCCTTGGTGTACTCGTACTCGTCGCGGCCGATCGAGTGGCCGCCCCAGCACACCACCAGGTTGGGCTCGGACGGCTGCAGGATGCGCGCGTTGCGCAGCAGGCCGAACACCGCGTTGGTCAGGCCGGAGGAGGATTCCAGGTCGGCCGCGTACTCCGGGCCCAGCTCGATGGCGGTATACGCCAGGTCGCGGACCACGGCGAACAGCAGTTCGGCGACGCCGCGGATGATCTCGCCGTCCACGAACGCCATCGCCGGCGCGTTGGCCAGGTCGATGCGCACGCCGCGGTCCTGCTGCAGCACCTGGATGTCGAAGTCCGGATATAGCTCCTGCGCCGCGCGCGGATCGTCCGAGGCGCTGCCGCTGGTCAGCACCGCCAGGGCGCAGCGCCGCAGCAGCTCGTGCATGCCGCCGCCGGAGGCGTCCTTCAGCCGCGCCACTTCGTCGCGGGACAGCACGTCCAGGCCGCCCTTGGGGTAGATCCTCGCGTCCACCACCGGCAGCGCCTTCGCCGCCGTACTCGTATCGGTCATTTTCATCACAATTTCTCTTGTTGGAGCGGGACTTTAGCTCACTCTCCCCCCAAAAAGAAAACGGCCGGGAGACCCGGCCGTTTTCCAAGCTCGCACCCGAACCGGAATCAGAACTGGTAGCGGAAACCCACCTGCACCGACCACTGCGAGACGCCCACGTTGAAGCCGTCGGCATCGGCGTTCGCGGGCGTGGAAGCCTCGGCGCCGGTGAAGTTGTAGACGTACTTGCCGCCGACGATGCTGGGAGCGTTCAGCACGGTCTTGTCGGCGAAGAAGCCGTAGTCGTAGATGTGGCCCCAGTCCTTGTTGATCAGGTTGCCCACGTTCTGGATGTCCAGCCAGATCTCGGCCTTGTTGTCCTTGAAGAAGCCGGGCAGTTCCTGGCTGATGCGCACGTCGAAGGTGTTCACCCAGCTGGCGCGGCCGGAGTTGGCCGGCGCGTAGCCGCCGCGGTAGCGGGCCAGCTCCGGGTGCTTGCCCAGCCACTCGAAGAAGGCCTTTTCCTTCGCCGGATCGGCGGTGAAGACGCCATTGCGGTAGGTGCCGAACAGCACGTCGCCGGGACCGTTGGGGACGTAGAACAGGTCGTTGTTGCGGCCGTCGCCGTTCACGTCGTTCGAGAACAGGTAGCTGTACGGACGGCCGCTGCGGCCTTCGTAGAACAGGCCGATCTCGGTCTTGTAGTCGCCGAAGAAGTTGTGCTTCCAGCTCAGCGCGCCGGTGATGCGGTGCTCGATCTCGTAGCGGGCGGTGGTGGCCTCGTCGGCGTTGTCCTGGAAGACGTAGTTGTAGTTCCAGCCCGAGGTCGCGGTGGAGCTGGTCAGGCCGCTGACTTCTTCCGCATTGGTATGCGTGTAGGCCAGGCTCCAGGACCAGTCGCTGCCGGGCGTCCAGGGCTTCTCAAGGCCGACCGTGAACTGCTGGCTGCTGCCCTTGTGCGTGGTGTCGAGCAGCATGACCTGGTCGAAGCGCTTGTCGCGCTGCGAGCGGGCATTGCCCGACGCCCAGTCGGACGGCTTGTTCGGATCCCAGTACAGCAGGCGTCCGTCCTGCGCGATGCCGGTGGCCGTGCCCAGGTTGAGGTTGCGGTAGAACAGCGCGTTCTTGACCTTCGTCAGCAGCAGCTCGGCCGAGAACACGATGTTGTTCCAGGGCAGCTCGTGGTCGATCGCGAGGTTCGCCTTCCAGGTGGAGGGCTGCTCGAAGTCGGGGCTGACGAAGTTGACGTTCTGGCGCTGGCTGGCCGGGTTGCCCGGCACCGGCTGGTTGTTGCCGTTGCCGTTGAACGGCAGGTCCTCCCAGTTCTCGCCCGAGTTGTGGAACTGGGTGTACTGGATGTAGTTCAGGCCGGTGGTGGAATAGGCATTGCTCAGCCACACCTGCGGCGAATCGCCCTGGAACAGGCCGACGCCGCCGCGCAGCTGGGTCGGACGCTCGCTGTTGAAGGTGTAGTTGAAGCCGAAGCGCGGCTGCCACAGGATGTCGCCGCTGAGCACCTTGCTGTTGTCGTAGCCGAACACCTGCTGCGCAAGCGCGTTGTGCTCGGGGTTGACGTTGACGTCCGACTTGTCGCCGCGCAGGCCGAAGGTCAGGGTCAGGCGATCGTTGACGAACCACTGGTCCTGCACGAACAGGCCGTAGTTCTTGTACTTGAACACGGCCGCGATGGAGTCGACGTCCTGGCCGGCGCGCGGCGTGCGCAGGTCGTAGCGGCTCCACTCGCCGGCGGCGAAGCGGTCCATGCCGTAGAACTGGTAGACGCCGTAGACCTGCGGCCCGAACAGGTTGTAGATCTCGTTGTTCGAGTAGTCGAAGCCGAACTTCACGTCATGGTCGCCGGCGTGCCAGGTGGCCGCGCCGAACGCGTTCCAGGTCTTGGTCTCCAGCACGTTGGCCTGGGAGTTGGTCTCGGTGCCCAGGAAGATCGAGGCGCCGCTCGGGGCGACGTCGGGGTTCGAATAGTCGCCGTCCTCGGCGAAGAGGATCTCCACGCTCGGCGCATTGGTCGGGATGTTGCGCACCGCTGTGTAGTCGCGGTAGGAGACCTTGAACTCGGTCGAGAGCTTGTCGCTCCAGTCGCTGAACAGCTGCGCGACGTAGCTTTCGACCTTCTTGTCGTGCTGGTACCAGTACGAGCTGAGCGAGACCGCGCCGTCGTCGCCGGCGAAGAAGCCGTTCAGGCGCAGCTTGCTCTGGTCGATCTTGCTGTAGCGGAAGCTGGCGCGATGGTCGTCGTTGATGTTCCAGTCCAGCTTCACCGCGTACTCTTCCACGTCGGTGTCGGAGTTGGAGGCCAGGCTGCCGGCGGCAATGCCGAAGCCCTGCGCGATCTGCTGCGCGCGCGTGATGTCGGCGTCGGTCAGCGTGCCCTCGCCCAGCGGGCCGCTGGTGACGTCGGCGCCCGGGGCGGCCTGCTTGAACTTGTCGTAGTTGACGAAGAAGAACAGCTTGTCCTTGATCAGCGGACCGCCCAGCGTGAAGCCGTAGTTCTCTTCCTTCTTGAAGCCGGCGAATTCGTTGCGGCGGCCGCTGGCGTCCGGCGGATCGTCGCCGACCATGCTGTCGTCGCGGTAGGTGCCGTACACCGAGCCGTGGAAATCGTTGGTGCCCGACTTGGTCACGGCGTCGACCACCGCGCCGGTGGCGCCGGTGATGGTGACGTCGTAGTTGGCCAGGTCGATGTTGATCGCCTCGATCGCTTCCATCGCCACCGGCTGGCGGCGGGTCGGCATGTTGTTGCCTTCCAGGCCGAAGGTGTCGCTGGCGGAGACGCCGTCGATGCGGATGGCGTTGTAGCGCGGGTTCTGGCCGCCGGCGCTGATGCTGCCCGAGGCGCGGTCGATGAAGGCCACGCGCGGATCGGTGCGCATGTAGTCCTGGATGTTGCCGCCGATCGAGGGCAGCGCCTCGATCGTCTCGCGGGTCACGTTGGTGCCGGTGCCCATCTTGGTGGCGCTGAAGATTTCCGAGCCGCCGGCGGCGACCGCCTGCACGGTGCCCAGGGTGGTGACGTCGTTCTTCAGCTGCGCGTCGACGGTGCTGATCTGGCTCAGGCCGAGGTAGACGTTCTCCTCGGTGTCCGTACCGGAACCGGCCTTGTTGACCGTGATGCTGTACGGACCGCCCACGCGCAGGCCGCGCGCGGTGTAGCGGCCGTTGGCGTCGGTGGTGGCGCGGCTGACCGTGCCCGACTCGACGTGGGTGATGGTGACTTCGGCACCCGCGACCGGCTGCCCGTCGGCGCCGGTGACCGTACCGCCGACGCCGGCGGAGGTGTTTTGTGCGAAGGCGGGCGCTGCGGCGAGCGCGGCGATCAGACCGAGCGACAGCTTGGAGAGTCGGACGCGGTTATGTTTCATCGATGATGGCCTCGGAACAGATTTAGACGGATGACACGCGCGTGATCGCGCGATCGAAATGATGTTCTGTGAGGGATTTCCCCAACCCCTCGGCTGCACGTGGCACTCACGCGGGGTTAACAACAGGTTAACACGGTAGCCCGCCCGGATGACAGTGAAATGACGGTTTTTCGCCGAAGGCGATCACGGCCTTGCAGCGCAACGGGAATCGGCTCGAGCCCTGACTCTAAAATGTCATCCCGGCCTGCCGCGGAGGCGATCTAGCGGCACTGTCTGCCGGCCTGCCTCAGCAATCCCGGCTAAGTGGCTGAGGCCCGGTCGGGCCGATCAGGGGGTGGCGCCCAGGCCCAGGTAGGCGCTGATGCCGTCCAGGAACATCTGCACCGAGATCGCCACCAGCAGCATGCCCATCAGCCGCTCGATGGCGGTCAGGACGCGGCCGCCGAGAACCTTGTAGAGCATGGTGGCCGAGAGCAGGATCACCGCCGTCGCCCCCCAGGCGATCAGCAGGGCCAGGCTCCAGTCGCCCAGGCGCGCCGGGTCGTTGCTGCCCATCAGCATCACCGCGGCCATGCCCGAGGGCCCGGCGATCATCGGGATCGCCACCGGCACGATGAAGGGCTCCCCGCCCGGCAGCTCGCCCATCAGGCCTTCCGGCGGCGGGAAGATCATGCGGATGCCGATCAGGAACAGCACGATGCCGCCGGCGATCGACACCGATTCCTGCCGCAGGTGCATCAGTTCCAGCGCGTACTTGCCGAACCACAGGAACAGCAGCAGCACCGCCAGCGCGATCACAAGCTCGCGGATCAGCACCATGCGCTGGCGCTTGGGCGTGAGCGGACGCAACAGGCTGAGCACCACCGGCACGTTGCCCAGCGGATCGAGGATGATGAACAGCAGCAGCGCGGCCGAGGCGATCGACATGGCGTTACGCGCGCGGCGCCCAGATCGCGCCGCGATGCTCGGCGCCGGCCGGGGAGAGCAGCCGCACGCAGGCCTCGGCATAGGCGGCCGGATCGCGGGCCTGCCGGTCGTCTTCCTCCACGTAGGCCTTCGAGCGCAGCACGGTGCGCATCGGCCCCGGCTGCAGGCCGCTCACACGCACCGGCGTGCTGGCCAGCTCGGCCTGCAGCATGCCGACCAGGCCCGCGCCACCATGCTGCGCCAGGCCGTAGCCGCCCCAGTAGGCGGCGCCGGTGCGCGCCGGATCGTCGAGCGCGAACACGATGGCGCCGTCCTCGGCGCGCTTGAGCAGCGGCAGGCAGGCCTGCGTCAGCCACCAACGCGCCGTCAGGTTGACGTGCACCGCGCGCGCGAAGTCGGCCGGATCGGTGCGCTCCATCGACGCCAGGCCCTTGAACTCGGCGGCGCAATGCAGCAGCCCGTCGAGGCGGCCGAGGCCCGACTCCAGGCGCGCGGCCAGTTCGGCGTAGTCGTCGGGCGAGGCGCCCTCCAGATCGAGCGGATAGTTGGCCGGCTCCGCGGCCGTCGTCTCCTGGCGGATCGCGTCGTAGACGCGATTGAGCCTGGGCACCTTGCGGCCGAGCAGCACCAGCGTGGCCCCCGCGCGCGCGCAGGCGAGCGCGGCGGCGCGGCCGAGGCCGCCGTAGGCACCGCTCACCAGGATCACCCGGCCCGCGAGCGCGGAACCGGCCTGCGGATCCCGCGTCGCGGCCGCGTCGTCGGCCCGCACCGCGCTCACGCCTTCTGCACTTCCGAGATCATGCGCGCCAGCTCGCCGGACTCGTACAGCTCCAGCGTGATGTCGCAGCCGCCGATCAGCTCACCGTGGATGAACAGCTGCGGGAACGTCGGCCAGTTGGAATAGCGCGGCAGGTTGGCGCGGATCTCCGGCTCCTCGAGCACGTTGATGGTGTGCAGCTCGCCCGCGCCGGCGGCCTTCAGGGCCTGCACGGTACGGCTGGAGAAGCCGCACATGGGGAACTGCGGCGTGCCCTTCATGAAGAGGACGATGGGGTGGCCTTCGACTTCGGCCTGGATGCGCTCGAGGACGGGCATTGCGGAAAACTCCTGCGCGGCACGGGCTGCGGCGATGCGCCGGAAGCCGTGGGTCGTGCTTGTGGGGTGGGAATTGCATATTGTAAGCCCCGGAGCCCGCAGCGGCGGCGCTCCACGCCCCTTTTCCCCCGAACGGCACATGAGCATCGAACCTTCCCCCCTGCCCTACGACCGCAGCGCCCTGGAACCGCACCTGTCCGCCGATACGGTGGAAGCCCATCACGGCCGGCAGCAGGCCCTGATCGAGCAGGTCAACGCCGCCGTGGCCGGGACCGAACTGGCCGAGCTGCCGCTGCAGGAGATCGTGCGCCGGGCGCAGGGTGCGCTGTTCAACCACGCCTCGCAGGCCTGGAACGATGCCTTCTACTGGGAAGGCCTGCGGCCCTCCGCCGGCGGCGGTGGCGGCGAGCCGGAAGGACGCCTGGCCGAGGCCATCAACAGGACCTTCGGCGATTTCGCGCGCTTCAAGGCGCAATTCGCCGGCGTCGCCGAGCGCCTGTTCGGTTCGGGCTGGCTGTGGCTGCTGCAGCGCGGAGACGGCGCGCTGGCCGTGGCCGCCACCGCCAACGCGGCTTCGCCGCTCACCGGCGAGGACACGCCGCTGCTGGCCTGCTGCCTGTGGGAGCACGCCTACTACCTCGACTACCGCCACGCGCGCGGCAAATACCTCGAGGCGTTCTGGAACATCGTGGATTGGCGCGCGGTGGACGCGCGCATGAAGTAAGCGGTGCCTTCGCCGGCTCCGCCGCCCGGCGGATGGCCCGGATGCCGATCATGCCCGCCGCCCTCTCCCGCGTCACGGGAGAAGGCGTCGTGGAAG
Organism: Luteimonas aquatica; assembly: GCF_022662575.1. Classification (GTDB taxonomy): domain Bacteria; phylum Pseudomonadota; class Gammaproteobacteria; order Xanthomonadales; family Xanthomonadaceae; genus Luteimonas; species Luteimonas aquatica. The sequence goes on from NZ_JALBFU010000008.1 coordinate 56,985, forward strand.
GCACTTAGAGCAGATGCGCCACGCCGGCGCGCTCTTCCTCGAGCTCGGCCAGCGTCTTGTCCATGCGCTCGCGGCTGAAGGCGTCGACCTCGAGGCCTTCCACGCGGGTGTACTCGCCGTTGGCGGTGGTCACCGGCACGCCGTAGATCACGCCCTCCGGGATGCCATAGCTGCCGTCGGACGGCACGCCCATCGTCACCCACTTGCCGTTGCTGCCCAGCACCCAGTCGCGCACGTGGTCGATGGCGGCGTTGGCGGCCGAGGCGGCCGAGGACAGGCCGCGTGCCTCGATGATCGCCGCGCCGCGCTTGCCGACCTGTGGGATGAAGGTGTCGCTGTTCCACGCCGCGTCGTTGATCCTGTCCTTCAGCGAGGCGCCGCCGGCGGTGGCGAAGCGGTAGTCGGGATACATGGTCGGGCTGTGGTTGCCCCACACGATCAGCTTCTCGATGTCGCCCACGGCCACGCCGGCCTTGCCGGCGAGCTGGCTCAGCGCGCGGTTGTGGTCCAGGCGCAGCATCGCGGTGAAGTTCTTCGCCGGCAGGTCCGGCGCCGACTTCATGGCGATGTAGGCATTGGTGTTGGCCGGATTGCCGACCACCAGCACCTTGACGTTGCGGCTGGCGACTTCGTTCAGCGCCTTGCCCTGCTCGGTGAAGATCTTGGCGTTCTCCAGCAGCAGGTCCTTGCGCTCCATGCCCGGGCCGCGCGGCTTGGCGCCGACCAGCAGGGCGACGTCGGCGTCCTTGAACGCGACCTTCGGGTCGTCGGTGCCGATCACGCCGGCCAGCAACGGGAACGCGCAGTCTTCCAGTTCCATGATCACGCCCTTGAGCGCGGCCTGGGCCTTGTCGATCGGCAGCTCCAGCAGCTGCAGGATGACGGGCTGGTCCTTGCCGAGCATTTCGCCGGAGGCGATGCGGAACAGCAGGGCGTAGCCGATCTGGCCGGCGGCGCCGGTGACGGCAACACGAACGGGGGTTTTCATGGGCAACTCCGAAGTTTCAGTGGGGACAGGACGTCAGGCGCGAAGACGCGGAGCATTCGCCCCGCGCGTCCGGGCCCGGCGCCTTATTTGAGTTCCGCGAAGAATTCCTGGAACCGCTGCAGTCCCGGCGCCAGCTGCGGCGTCGGGCAGGTGTAGCTGATGCGCAGCGCGCGCGGCTCGCCGAAGGCCGAGCCCGGCACGCAGGCCACGCCCTTGCTTTCCAGCAGTGCGTTGCAGAAGTCGAAATCGTTGTCGATCTTCCGGCCGTCGTGCGACTTGCCGAAGGCGACGCTGATGTCCGGAAAGGCGTAGAACGCGCCCTGCGGCTTCGGGCAGACCACGCCGGGAATCGCGGCGAGCGCGGCAAGCACCTGGTCGCGCTTGGCCTGGAACTCGGCGTTCTTCTGCGTGGGCACGTCCTGCGGGCCGGTCAGCGCCGCGACCGCGGCGGCGGTGACGATTTCCGGGATGTTGGTGATGTGGTTGGAGTTGAGCGTGGTGATCGCCTTGGCGATGGACTCCGGCCCGACCATGAAGCCGACGCGCCAGCCCGGCATGCCGTAGGTCTTGGACAGCGAGTCCATGAAGATCAGGCGGTCGCGCAGTTCCGGGCGGAAATGCAGGAAGTTGTGGTAGCCGATGCCGTCGAACACCATGCGGTTGTAGATGTCGTCGGTGAGGATCCAGGTGTCCGGATACTTGGCCAGCACGTCGGCCAGCGCGGCGATCTCTTCCTTGCCGTACACCATGCCCGTCGGGTTGGACGGGTTGTTGAACAGGAAGAGCTTGGGCTTCTTCGCCAGCGCGGCGTCGAGCTGCGCCGGGGTGAGCTTGTAGTCCTGCTCCGGCGGGCACGGCAGCAGCTGGATGTCGGCGTTGAGGATCTCGGCGATGTCGAGGTAGCTGGTCCAGTACGGCGTCGGGAACGCGAAGCCGTCGCCCTCGTCGAGGATCGCGTCGCAGATGTTGTACAGCACGTGCTTGGCGCCGATGCCGGTGGCGCAGTTGGCGCGGGTGTAGCCGCTCAGGCCGATCTGCTCGATGTGCTTGAGGAAGGCGTCCAGCAGCGCGTCGGCGCCGCGGTTGCTGCCGTACTGGCCGGAATCCTTGTCCAGCGCGGCGCGCGCGGCTTCGTACACGTGCGGGCCGGGAAGGAAATTGGGGACGCCGATGGAGAAGCTGATGATGTCGCGGCCTTCGGCCTTGAGCTGCTTGGCCTTTTCGGCCACCTGCATGATCGCGCTGGGCTTGGCGCGGCCGATGCGCCGGGAAAGTGCGGGGGGCATGGAGCATGGACCTGGTGGGGACCCCGATATTGTAGCCGCGCCGCGCCCAGCGAGGGGCCATTCCAGGCACATCCGGGCGGTGATTTCCGGCAGATCGCCCGTCCGGACGGGCGAAGCGCCTAGCGGCGCGCGGCCACGCTCGCCGCGCGGCCCGGCTTGCGCAGCACCTCGACCTGCGCCAGCACGCCGCCGAGTTCGCGCCGCCGAGCCTGCCGGTCGAGCGCATCGGCGCGCGCGGCGGCGGCTTCGCGCGGGCCCAGTGCGGCCAGCACGCGCAGCTCGCTCATGCCGATGGCGAGCGCGTCGAGCGTGTCGGGATCGCGCCCGGCGAAAGCCACCGCACTGGCCAGCGCCGCGCGCGCCTCGCCGTCGCGGCGCAGCGCCGCCAGGGCTTCGGCGCGCAGGCCGTCGACGACCGCCAGTTCCGACGCCGCGTCGTTGTTTTTCAGCACCGGCACCACGCCCTGCAGGCGCCGCAGGGTTTCTTCTGGCTTGTTCTCGCGCAGCGCCAGTTCGGCCAGTTCGGTGTCGGCGCCGGCCGCGCCGTAGTCGAGCTTGTCGCGGCGCGAAAGCGCCAGCGACGCTTCCAGGCGCGCGCGGCCGCCGGCCAGATCGCCGCTGTCGCGCAGCACCTGCCCCAGGCGCAGCAGCGCCTCGGCCTCGCCGCGGCGGTTGTTGAGGCGGGTCTCCACCGCCAGCGATTGCTCGGCCAGCGCGCGCGCCTGCGCGTACTCGCCGCGCAGGCGCAGCAGGTCGGCCATCTCGCGCCTGGTCCAGGCGGCCTGGCCCTCCAGGCCGTTGCGCTCGCACAGCGCGATCACGTCGCGATAGCTGGCCAGCGCCGCGGCGGTCTGGCCCATGTCCGCCTGCACGGTGCCGAGCGCGCTGAGCGTCCAGGTCTCGCGCTCGGGATCGCCGAGTTCGCGGCCGAGCTGCAGCACCGTCTCCAGCAAGTTCTTGACCTCGCCGCGCTTGTCCTGCGACCAGGCGATGTTGGCCAGGTTGGAAAGCGCGGCGATCTGCTGCGTTTTCAGGCCGGCGGCCTCGAACAGCACCAGCGCGCGCCGGTACAGAGGCTCGGCGCGCGAGAAATCGCCGTGGTCGAAGTAATAGCTGCCCAGTTCGTTGTCGGTGCTCGCCTGCCCCAGCGGATCCTTCAGCTCCCGGTACAGGCGCGCCGCTTCGCCGTAGTCGGCCAGGGCGCCGGCATCGTTGCCCAGGCTGTCGCGCGCCCAGGCGCGGTTGCGCAGCGCCAGCGCGATCAGGTGCGGCGCCTGCAGGGAGCGCGCGCTCTTGAGCGCGCGCTCGCTCGCCGCCAGCAGGGCCGGATAGTCGCCGCGCGCCTCGGCCAGATCGGCCGCGCACAGGTCCACGCGCGGATCGTCGCCGCCGCCGTTGCGGCGCAGCGCCGCCAGCGTGGCCAGGGCCTGGTTGAGGCTGTCGCCCTTGCCCTGCGCGCGCGCCAGTCCCAGTCCGTACTCGATCTCCTCCGGATAGAAGCGGTACAGCGCCTGGTAGGTCTCGATGGCCTGCGGCCAGGATTTTTCCGCCTCGTACATCTGCGCTTCCAGCGCCAGGCGCAGTTCGCGCGGCGCGCCGCCGGCACGGGCCAGCGCGGCGCGCGCCGTCTCGGCCGAACGCTGGCCGAAGCCCTGTTCCTGCAGAGTCCGCGCCAGCGCCAATTGCGCCGGCAGGAATTGCGGCGCGCGCGCCACCGCTGCGCTCAACCGGTTGCGCGCGGCGTTGCCGTCGCCGCGGCGCGCGGCGAGCATGCCCTCGGCATAGTCCTCCAGCACCACGTTGTCGTCGCTGGAGGTGCTGCCGCGCGTGGCGGCGAAGGCGGTGGTCAGGCGCTGCAATCCGAGATCATCGCGCAGGCGCTCGCCGGCCGCGCCGGCCAGCTCGCCCAGGCGAGCGCGTTCGCCCTCGACCTGCACGGTGCGTAGCAGCGCGCCGCTGGCGGCATCGAACACGCGCAGCTCCAGCGCGAGATCGCCCCTGCCGCGGCCGGGCACGGCGCGGTACCGGCCCGTCATCGCCAGGCCGACGCCGAGCTGCCGGTGCAGGCGCTGCAGCAAGGCGCGATCCGGCGCCTGGCCGGCGCGCAACGGCGCCAGTTCCGCCAGGCGCCGTCCTGAGACGACCTGCAGGCTTTCGTTCAAGGACAGCTCGCGATCCAGCAATTCGGACAGGGCCGCGCCCAGCCAGGCCGTCCGGGTATCGCCGTTGCCGGTGTCCGCCTCGCCGTCGGCACCGATGTCGAACAGCGCGACCAGGCCGGACCCGGCGATCGCGACCGCTGGCAATTCCGCGCCCGCAGGCGGCGTGCGCAGCCACCACCAGGCCCCGCCCGCGGCGGCGACGGCGGCCGCCAGCGCCGCGGCCAGCAGCGGCCATCGCCAGCCGGCGCGACGCCGCGCCGTCTCCTCGGTCCGCATCCGCGCGGCGGGCACATCCCCTGCATGCCCGGTCGCCGCCGACGGCACGGGCGAGGCTTCGGCGCGCAGAGGAATGGTCGCCGCCGGCGTGTCTTCCTCCTCCACCCGCCGCACCGGCGCAATGAAGCGGTAGCCCTGCTTGGGCACCGTCTGGATATACGCCTCTTCGCCCTCGCCCTGCCCCAGCGCGCGCCGCACCTGCCAGATGTGGCGGCCGAGGCTGGCGTCGGTGACGACCGTGTTCGGCCACAGCGTGGCGAAGAACACGTCGCGCCCGACCAGTTCGCCGGCGTGGCGCAGCAGCAACAGCAGGGTGTCGAAGACCTTCGGCGGCAGCTCGACGATCCGGTCTTCGCGCCATAGCCGGCGCTGGTCGGCTTCCAGCAGGAAGTCGCCGAATCGATATGCCTCTTTCGCGGCCATGCCCGTCCCGAAACGTGAAGCCGGTCGCCCCTGTGCGCGCATTTTCCGCGATGGCGAAAGAAAAATCACAAAGAAAGGAATTTTTCTTCCGGGCCGGAAGCGGATGCGCGCCCTACGTTGGCGCACCTCGGCGAGCACCGCCGCATTCAGCGGATTCCGGACAACTGTCCAGACATCCGCCCGCCTTTCCTCTCGGAGACGTCCATGACCGGCATTGCCCATTCCGCCTTCCTCCTGATGCTAGCCGCCGTCGCCGGCGCGGGCTGCAGCCGGCAGGAGGCGTCGGACGCCGACGCGCCCGCGAAGCAGTCCCCGGCAGCGGCCACCGCCGGCGCGGCTAAGACCCGGCTCAAGGCCGGGCTTTGGCGCGTCGAGGGGCCGGAGTTCGAAGCGCTGGCCGAACACGGCAAGGTCTACCTGTGTATCGACCCCGCCAGCGCGGCGCTGATCGATCCGCCGCCGCCGGCGGACGCCAAGTGCAGCGTCGACGGCGGCACGCCCAAGCCCGGCCTCTACCTCGGCACGATGGAGTGCCGCTACCCCGACCGCAGCGTCGGCGCGCGCGTGCGCATCGACAGCAACGACCTCTACTTCCGCGACGTGGTCACGCGCCGGGACGGCGACCCGGACGGCGGCGGCGAGAAGCTCAGCCACTTCGCCGAGTGGGTCGGTCCTTGCCGGCAGGACCAGCAGCCGGGCCATGCCTACACGCAGGCCTATGGCGAGGACGCGATGCATCCGGCCGAACTGCCGGAAGCGCTGCGGCGCGCCGCCGGTGGCCGCTGACGCCATGGGCCGCCGCATGCACGCCTCGCGCGCCGCGCGACTGGCCGGCCGGATGCTGTGCGCTCTTGCGATCGCGGGCGTCGCGCTCGCGCACGCCCAGGACGCGGGCGGCGACGGCGGCGATGCCGCGAACGGCTTCGAGTCCCGCGACGTCGTCATCTATCTCGAAGCGGTGCCCGGCAATCTGCCGCTGGGACAGCCATGGACGCCGCCGATCCCGGGCAAGCCCTACACCACCGCCATGGGCAAGCCCGTCAAGTTGCGCGGCGTCGCGGCGCTGGCGCTGGCCGGGAAGACGCTCTCGATCACGGTCACCTCGCGACAGGCCAAGGAACCGCCCGGCCCGCCCGACCAGGGCTGCCCTGCGGGCACCCGGGAGCTGGACACCGGCGCACAGACCATGAGCGACCAGACGCGTCCGCAGCCGCCGACCACGCTGCAGGCCAGGATCGCCAATTCCGGCACCTTCGAAACCGTCTACACCCCGATCGTCACCGGAACGCACAGCGTGGTCGCCACGCTCGGAGCCGACCGGGGCAAGACCGAATTCGACGTCGCCGAGCCGCCGGGCAGCCTCTGCGAACCGCTTTCGCCGACCGAGATCGCGCAGGACGCCAAGCAGGTCGCCGAGACGGCCTACCAGGCCCTGGATCTGGTGGAACAGCGCATCGCCACGCTGCCCGACTCGCCGGCCAAGGACGAGTTCAAGCGCAAGCTCGGCACGCTGCGCAAGACCATGGAATCCGCGCAGCCGCGCGGCCAGGCGCCGGGCTGGGTCAAGTCGATCGAACCGTTCAACCGCTTGCGCAGCCTCAGCCCGCGCATCCGCAAAGCCGCCGAGCCGCTGGGCCGGCAACTGCGCGAATGGCAGGCGAAGGCCAAGCAGTCCAATGGGCAGGCCAGGCAGGCGCTGGCCAGGCTGCAGCATGGCAACGTGGTCTGCGACCAGCTCGACGTGGTCATCAATGCGCTGAAGTTCGTCGACTTCAGCATGGGCCTGCTCGCCACGCCGGCGGAGCTGATAAAGGGCTGGCTGGTGGAGAACGTTCCGACCAAGCTGGTCGGCCAGGCGATGGGCACGGGCCGGATGCCGCCCGCCATCCAGCAGACGATCGAGAGCACGTGGAAGCTGTGCCTGACCTCGGTCGACGGCTGGGCCGGCCTGGCGCTGCCGAAGGTCGTCAACGATCTGGTCGGCTACGCCTCGAACCGCTACTTCGACAAGTACTGCCAGGCATTCACCGGCCCGGTCAGCGGCAGCATGTACGGCGTCGTCTCCAAGGCCGGCACGCCCTGGTGGAAGTTCCGCATCAGGATCAACGGACAGTTGATCCTGCGCTATCCCAGGCATGCCGCCGGCGCGGCGATTGCGCTGAGCGGCGAGCTGATCGGCAACGCGTCCCAGTTCAAGTCGAAGGACCGGGCCATCCAGGTGCTGTTCCCGAAGTTCGCCAAGGGCGTGGCTTTCAGCGAAGTGCGCGTCGAGCCGCTCGCCAATCCGCTCAACGACGGCGATTACTCGGGCTGGGATCCGGGCAGCATCATGATCGACAAGGGCGGCACGATGGCCCGTTCGCTGGCGCCGGCCTTCTTCCGCATCCCGGTGCGCGGCGACCTGCGCGGCGACCGCCTGCGCATCGAACTGCAGCCCGCGGTCATGGACTTCAAGGACGAGGCCGCCACGGTCCGGCAGGTGGCGCTGTCGCCGCTGTCGCCCATCCCGAACGTCATCGTCTACGACCTTCCCTATCCGGGCGCCTTCACCATCTTCCAGCGCGCCTTCAACGACGGGCCGGCCGAATTCGCCGTCACCAGGGTCGGCGCCCGGAAGGACATTCTGCAGATCAAGCAGACCTTCGCCCGCCAGCGCGACCGCGGCAAAACCCACGGCGAGTACAGCGTGGACGTGCTGGCCTGCAATCCCGCCTGTCCGTAAGCGGACATTCCCCCCTCCCTCCAGGAGCCAATGCGACATGACAACATCCTCCGCCCGCCCGCGCCTGCCCGCCCTGTTCGGTCTCGCGCTCGCCCTCGCCTTCTGCAATGCCGTCCATGCGCAGGACGCCACCGCCGAGGCCGCCGCCAGCGCCGCGACCGACGCGATCAAGAGCGATGACGCCCAAAGCGACGACGCCAGGAGCGACGACACCAAGCGCGAAGCCGCCAGCCAGGACCCGGCATCGGACGCCGGCGCCGCCGAAGGCAAGGACCATCCCCTGGTCGGACGCTATGAAGGCGCCCGCATCCGCGCCTACAAGCAATCCGAATTCGACGAAGCCTCGCTGCTGCAGGCGCCGGTCGACTACCAGGCCCTGGTCGATCGCGACGCCCTGGACGACCGTTCAGGCGCGGAATGGCTGAAGCTGGAAGGCCGCCACACCCGCATCCGCTACGAGGCGCCCGCCGAGCGTTCCTCGCTGGAGCTGTACCGCAACTACGAGACCAAGCTCAAGGCCAACGGCTTCGAGCAGGTCTATGCCTGCAACGACAACACCTGCCTGGCGGGCACGCGCAAGGACCCGAGCCAGCTCGGCGACCTGCTCGACAACTTCGACGTCGCCGACAACGGCCGCCATTACGCCAACCACGCGCGCTATGGCCTGTACAAGGCGACGCGGCCGGAAGGCATCGCCTACGTCGCCCTGCTGGCCGGCGACAGCGACGAGGGCCACATCCTGCCGCGCGTGCTGGTCGACGTGGTGGAAACCAAGTCGATGGACACCGGCAAGGTGAAGACCGACGCACCGGCGCAGCCGCCGGCCCAGCCTCCCGTGGCCGAGCCGGAGGCGCCGGTGACCCAGGCGCGCGAACCCGCCATCCAGGAACGCGAGCCCGTGATCCAGGAGCGCGAACCGGCGATCAAGGATGCCGAGCCGAAGATCGAGGAGCGCGCGCCGGCGGTGGAGGAACCGCCGGCGCCCGTCGAGGAGAGCAAGGCCGCCGCGCCGGGTCTCGCCGAGGCAACACCGCCCCTGCTCGAACCGCCGGCGCCGGAGGCGAAAACCGCCAGCGCCGAGGAAATGGCCAGCGCGATCGCCAGCACCGGCAACATCTCGGTGTACGGCATCCTGTTCGACTTCGACAAGTCCGACATCAAGCCGGAATCGCGCCCGCAACTCGACCAGATCTCGCAGCTGCTCAAGGACGATGCCGCGCTGAAGGTGGCGGTGATCGGGCACACCGACAACAAGGGCACGCCGGCCTACAACCTGGCGCTGTCGCAACGGCGCGCCGAGGCGGTGGTGCACACGCTCAACCGCGACTACGGCATCGCCGGCGACCGACTGCGCCCGCAAGGCAAGGGCGATACCGAGCCGGTGGCGAGCAACGATTCCGATGCCGGGCGCGCCAGGAACCGGCGCGTCGAGCTGGCGCGGCGATGAGGGCGGAGATCGCCGCCGACAGTCTCGCCGATCCCGCGCGCGCGACACGCGCACGCCTTCCAGAACAGCCCACGGAACTCACCACCATGCGCATTTCCACGCTTCTCCTGGCATCGGCGTTGATCGTCGCCGCCCATTGCGCCGATGCCGCCGAGCGCGCGCGCCCGGTGCGCGATGCCGCCGTGTCCTGCCGCGACTGCGGCACGGTGGTGCGCATCGAATCGCAGCGCCGCCGCGGCAAGGCGGTGCTGCGCGCGGTCGGCGGCGCCCTGGGCGACGTAGCCCTCGGCCACATCGACAGCGATGTCGCCACCGTGGCCGGCGCCGCGCGCGATGCCGCGACGGACGACGGCGACGACGAGCGCGAGGACACGCGCGGCTACGACATCGCCGTACGCATGGACGATGGCCGCTACCTCACTCTCCGGCAGGAAGACCCGCCCGAGGCATTGCGCAAGGGAGCGCGCGTGCGCGTGCACGGCCGGCGGCTTTCGCTCCTGCCTTGACGGTCGCGCCGTCCTCCCGCCACGGGAAAGCACCAGTGAAACGAACCGGGCGCCGGCGCCGCAACGCCTCCCCACCACCACGGATCTCATCGCCATGACCATCGATACCCCCGAGACGCTGCAACGGCAGTTGCAAACGCTGCAGGCGCAAGTCGCCGATCTGCAGCGGCGCGTCCCCGGCGGGCACGGGCCCGCGCCCGTGCGCCTGCGCGGCGCGGCCGCCGCCGCCGTCGCGCTGACCCTGCTCAGCTGGGCCGCCTACAGCGAACCCACCGCGCCCGAACTGATCCTCCCGCAGCAGGTCGCGCGCCTGGAAGGCCGCATGGAAACCGTGGAGAAGCAATTGCGCTCGGGCAGGTTCAAGGCGCCTTTCAGTATCGTCGACGAAAAAGGCTTGCCGATCCTGTCGGTGTTCTCGGGAGGCAATCGCGGCGTGTTCGTGCTCAACGACGCCTCGCGGCCCGGAGCCGCCGCCAAGGGCGTGGTGATCGAGGCCGGCGACAGGTCGGGGATCCGGGTGCGCAACGACGGCCAGCAGGCCTGGATCGGCGAGATGGACGACGAGGCGATGGGCGTCTACGTCGCCGGCGCCGGCGGCGAGCGCGATATCCGCTCGCTGATGAACCTCGAGGACGGCTTCGAGGTGCGCGACGGCCACGAGCGCGTCGCCAGCCTGGGCGTGTCGGCGAAGGGCAATCCTTCGCTGCGGCTGTATTCGCGCACCGTCGGCCCCAATCGCCCGCTCGCCGCCATCGGCGTGGACGCCAAGAGCAGCGAGGGCGGCGTGGAGGTGCGCAATCCGGCCGGCAAGCTGATGGCCAGGATCGGCACGGTGGACAACAAGGGCGGCATCGCGGCCGTCTACCGCACCACCGAAACGCCCGTCGCCTCGATCGAGACCGAGGAGGGCAGCAACGGCGGCATCGTCGCGGTCTGGAATTCCGGGTACAACGCGATCGCCAGCCTGCGCCAGAACAACCGCGGCGGCACGCTCGAGCTGTCCGACCTGACCGGCGAGATCATGGTGGACGCCTTCACCACCACCAAAGGCACGGGGATGGTCCGCACCGGGCCTTCCGACCGCCCGGGCGGCCTGGGCATGGGGCTGCCCGGCAGCTTCATCATGGGCAAGCGCGAAGGCAAAGGCGGGGGCAACTGAATCGTCCCCCCGTGGATGGGGAGGCGCCGTCGGCGGCGCCTCCCGTCCCGCCCGGCGACGGGCGAGTCAGCGGGCGGTCAGGCCGCCAGGATCTTGTTCCACTCGGCCACGCGCTCGGCCTTGGCCGCCAGGGCCGCCTCGGCATCGCCCTCGATGCGGACCGACTTGATGCCGTCGCCCTGCTTGACCTTGTCCACCGTCTCCAGGCCCTCGACGACCTTGCCGAACACGGTGTGCTTGCCGTCCAGCCAGGGCGTGGCGACGTGGGTGATGAAGAACTGGCTGCCGTTGGTGTTCGGGCCGGCGTTGGCCATCGACAGCACGCCGCGTTCATGTTTCACGCCGTTGCGGGTCTCGTCCTCGAACTTGTAGCCCGGGCCGCCGCGGCCCGACCCCTCCGGACAGCCGCCCTGGACCATGAAATCGGCGATCACGCGGTGGAAATTCAGCCCGTCGTAGTACCCGCGCTTGGCCAGATTGACGAAATTGGCCACCGTCAGCGGCGCCTTGTCGGGGTACAGCTCGACCTTGATCGGGCCACGGTCGGTATCGAAAACGGCATGCAGGGACATGCGGGGACCTTCTGTTGGGGTTGGGACAGACCCGGGAGATGAGGGCGGCGGCGGCCCGATTCAATCGCCCCCGGCGGCGCCCCCTTTGCCGCACTGCAACACGCTATAATGATGGGCTACCTTCACTACCTACCCGCGCCCTGCCCCACCGCAACCGGCGCGCACTCGTCATGTCCGCATCCCAATCCGTCGAACGCCTGCGCAACATCGCCATCGTCGCCCACGTCGACCATGGCAAGACCACTCTCGTCGACCAGCTGCTCAAGCAGTCCGGCACGCTCAACGAGCGCGCCGTGGTCCCGGACCGCGTCATGGACAGCAACGACCTGGAAAAGGAACGCGGCATCACCATCCTGTCCAAGAACACGGCGATCCGCTGGACCGATCCGAAGACCGGCGAGGCCTGGCGCATCAACATCGTCGACACCCCCGGCCACGCCGACTTCGGCGGCGAGGTCGAGCGCGTGCTGTCGATGGTGGACTCGGTGCTGATCCTGGTCGACGCGATGGACGGCCCGATGCCGCAGACGCGCTTCGTCACCCAGAAGGCCTTCGCGATGGGCTTCAAGCCGATCGTGGTGGTGAACAAGGTCGACCGTCCCGGCGCGCGCCCGAGCTGGGTGCTGGACCAGACCTTCGACCTGTTCGACCGCCTGGGCGCCAACGACGACCAGCTCGACTTCCACACCGTCTACGCCTCCGGCCTGCAGGGCTACGCCGGCCTCACCGACGAGGTGCGCGAGGGCGACATGACGCCGCTGTTCGAGGCGATCTGCCAGCACGTGCCCGCGCCGCCGGTCGACCCGGACGGCCCCTTCCAGATGCGCGTCACCAGCCTGGACTACAACAACTACGTCGGCATCATCGGCGTGGGCCGCATCCAGCGCGGCAAGGTGAAGACCAACCAGAACGTCACCCTGATCGACCGCGAGGGCAAGACCCGCGGCGCCAAGGTGCTGCAGGTGCTCGGCTTCATGGGCCTGGAGCGCGTGGAAGTGGCCGAGGCGCGGGCCGGCGACATCATCGCCTTCAGCGGCATCGAGGGCCTGGGCATCTCCGATACGCTGTGCGCGCCCGAGGCGGTCGAGCAGCTGCCCGTGCTCACCGTCGACGAGCCGACCATCTCGATGACCTTCCAGGTCAACGATTCGCCGTTCGCCGGCGTCAAGGAGCGCAGCGGCGGCAAGTTCCTCACCTCGCGCCAGCTGCGCGACCGCCTCACGCGCGAGACCCAGCACAACGTCGCGCTGAAGGTCGAGGACACCGCCGACGCCGACAAGTTCAAGGTCAGCGGCCGCGGCGAGCTGCACCTGTCGATCCTGATCGAGACCATGCGCCGCGAAGGCTACGAGCTGGCCGTGTCGCGTCCGGAAGTGATCATCCGCGACGTCGACGGCGTCAAGCAGGAGCCGTACGAGCAGCTGGTCGTCGACATGGAAGAACAGTTCCAGGGCGGCGTGATGGGCCGCCTGGGCGAGCGCAAGGCGCAGCTGCAGAACATGGAGCCCGACGGCAAGGGCCGCGTCCGCCTGGAGTTCCTGATCCCCGCGCGCGGACTGATCGGCTTCCAGACCGAGTTCCGCACGCTCACCGCCGGCACCGGCCTGCTGTTCCACGTCTTCGACCATTACGCGCCGCGCGCGGAAGGCGAGATCGGCCAGCGCATCAACGGCGTGCTGATCTCCAACGGCACCGGCCCCTCGCCCGCCTACGCGCAGATCGCCATGCAGGAGCGCGGACGCCTGTTCATCGAGCCGGGCGAGGAAATCTACGAGGGCCAGATCGTCGGCATCCACTCCAAGGACAACGACCTCACGGTCAATGCCCTGCGCGGCAAGCAGCTCACCAACTTCCGCGCCGCGGGCAAGGACCAGGACGAGGGCCTGATCCCGCCGATCAAGCTGTCGCTGGAGCAGGCGCTGGAGTTCATCGACGACGACGAACTGGTCGAGGTCACGCCCAAGGCCATCCGCCTGCGCAAGAAGCTGCGCACCGAAGTGGACCGCAAGCGCGCCAGCCGCGCCGCCTGATCCGCGCACCCGACGTCCGCGCGCCCGACCTTCCATGGTCCCCGAGCAGGCGAGCTACGACCCGGATCCGCACGCGCATCCGGGCCTGCACGCCATCGCGATCTTCGAGGCGGCCAAGGGGCTGCTGGCGCTGTTCGTCGCCAGCGGCCTGGAGCTGCTCGGCCCGGCGCCACTGGTGCGCTGGCTGCACGAGCTGACCGGCCGCCTGCAGCTCGATCCCGATCACGGTGCGCTGGGCTGGCTGTCGCAGGCGATCGATCCCGATTCGGTGCATATCGCGGCGGCCATCGCCCTGCTCTATGGCCTGATGCGCCTGGTCGAAGCCTGGGGCCTGTGGCGCGTCAAGGCCTGGGCCTCGTGGCTGGGCTGCCTCGGCGCCGCCGTCTATCTGCCCTTCGACGTCTATGCCCTGTTCCGCCATCCCGGCTGGATGGCCTGGAGCGTGCTGGGCATCAACCTGCTGGTGGTGTGGGTGCTGGCGCGGGATCTGCTCAGGCGGCGGCGCTGAGCGCGCGCCTGCGCGTCCTTGCTAGGCGCGCCCGTCCGCCGCGCCCTCCGCGGGCAGCAGCGCCCGCGCCCGCGGCGTGAGCGGACAGCCCTTCGCCGCCAGCAGCGCCAGCGCCTTGGCGGCGATCTCCCGGCTGGCGGTGTTGCCCGCGAAGGTCAGTGGCTCGTTGCGGAATTCGAGCACGATGTTGACCGTGCCGAGAGTCGTGCGCAGATCGACCGCCGAGAGATCGGCGTAGGGCCGGCGCTTCAGGCGGATCACCTGGTACTGGAAGTCCCGCTCATGCAGGATCAGTCGCGGCGCCAGGCTGGACTGGGCGAGCGCTATCCACGGCACGCCCTTCCATCCGGTGAAGGCGGCAACCAGCGGAACGCTCATGCCCCCGGCCGCCTCCTCGAGAAGCACGGCGGCCCGGCGCGCGCCGCGATTGGTCGCGATCCCGAGCACCACGAAGATGGCGATGGTCAGGAACAGGAATCCGAGGCCGATGCCGACCGCCGCCCATCCGTGGATCTCGCCCTGCGCTTGCATCGACTCTCGCTCCGGCCGGCGGCCGCGTCCATCGCCGCCCGCATCATAGCGATCCGCGGCCGCATCAGCCTGTATCCTCGCGGGCGATGCCGCATGGCGATCGCGTGCCCGCGGCACGGGCCTTCTCCCCGCTTCCAGGAACCAGACCATGCTTCCGCGCCTCACCCTGCTCGCCGCCTGCGGCCTGTGCGCGCTCGCCGCGCCGGCGCTGGCTTCCGATACGCATGCGGATGCGAAGCACGCCGCGCCCGCCGCCTTCGCCTACGAAGAGGCCGACATCGCCTCGCTGCAATCGCGCATGGCGCGCGGCGAGCTGGACAGCGTCGCGCTGACCCGCGCCTATCTCGCGCGCATCGCGGCGATCGACAAGGCCGGACCGACGCTCAATTCGGTGATCGAGCTCAATCCCGACGCGCTGCAGGAAGCCGCCGCGCGCGATGCCGAACGCAAGGCCGGCAAGACGCGCGGGGCGCTGCAGGGCATCCCGATCCTGCTCAAGGACAACATCGACGCCACGCCGATGGTCAACTCCGGCGGTTCGCTCGCCCTCGCCGAGCACCGGCCCGGGCGCGACGCCTTCCTCGTGCAGCGCCTGCGCGCGGCCGGCGCGGTGATCCTGGGCAAGACCAACCTCAGCGAATGGGCGAACTTCCGCTCCTCGCGCTCGATCTCCGGCTGGAGCGGACGCGGCGGCCAGACCCGCAATCCCTACGCGCTCGACCGCAATCCCTGCGGCTCCAGCTCCGGCACCGGCACGGCGATCTCGGCCAACCTGGCCGCCGCCGGCGTCGGCACCGAGACCGACGGCAGCGTGATCTGTCCCGCCTCGGTGGCCGGCCTGGTCGGCATCAAGCCCACCGTGGGCCTGGTCAGCCGCGAAGGCATCATCCCGATCTCGCACAGCCAGGACACCGCCGGGCCGATGACGCGCGGCGTCGCCGACGCCGCGCTGCTGCTGACCGCGATGGCCGCGCGCGACGAAGCCGACGACGCCTCCACGCAGGCCTCGCGCCCGCCGGCCGTCGACTACGCCGCGCACCTGAAGGCCGACGCGCTCAAGGGCGCGCGCATCGGCATGCTCAAGGGCCAGCGCGTCAACGCGCAGCCCGAGGTGGATGCCGCCTACCAGCGCGCCATCGCCGTGCTCAAGGCCGCCGGCGCCACCGTGGTCGAGGCCGAGATCGCCGACCTCGGGCAATGGGACGATGCCGAGTTCCAGGTGCTGCTGTACGAATTCAAGACCGATCTCGAGTCCTACCTGCGCAAGAGCGACGCGCCGATCCGGACGCTGGACGCGCTGATCGCCTTCAACCGCGAGCACGCCGCGCGCGAGATGCCGCTGTTCGGGCAGGAACTGTTCGAACGGGCACGGGAAAAAGGCCCGCTCACCGAGAAGGCCTACCTGGAAGCGCGCGAGAAGGCGCGGCGCCTAGCCGGCAAGCAAGGCATCGAGGCCACGCTGGAGAAGAACCGCCTGGATGCCGTGATCGCGCCGGCCACGGGCCCGGCCTGGCTCACCGATCCGGTCAACGGCGATTTCTTCACCGGCGCCAACTACGGCACCGCCGCGGTCGCGGGCACGCCGAGCGTCACCGTGCCGATGGGCGACAGCCACGGCCTGCCCTTCGGCCTGGTGTTCCTCGGCCGCGCCTGGGGCGAGGCGCGCCTGATCGAGCTCGCCTACGCCTTCGAGCAGCTCACGCACGCGCGCAAGCCGCCGCGCTTCCTGCCCACCGTCGCGCCCTGACGCGCACGGACTTCCCGCGCTCCCCTGCCAGCCGTCGTTCCTGCTTGCGCAGGAATGACGGCATGCGTCTCTCGCCACCGTCGCGCCAGCCGGCGAACAACCTGCCTTAACACCCGTTGCCGGAAAATGGCGGCCGATGGACCGCATCCTTGCGAACATCGACACCGCGCTGCTGGCGCGCTGGGCGCTGCCGCTGCTGGCGGCGCTGCTGCTCGGCTTCATCGCCCGCCAGTCGCTGCTCGCGCTGGCGCGGCGCACGCGGCGCAGCCAATCGCTGCGCGCCGCCCTGCTGCGGGCGTTCGCGATGCCGGCGGCGGTGGCGCTGCCGCTGCTGTTCCTCACCATCGCCCTGGCACGCACGCCGCTGGGGCCGCGCGACCTGTCGATCGCCAGGCATGCCATCGGCATCGGCCTGATCGCCTGCCTCACCGGCCTCGGCCTGCGCCTGGTGTCCGTCGCCGAACGCGCCATCCTGCGCCAATATCCGCTCGACATCGCCGACAACCTGCTCGCGCGGCGCATCCAGACCCAGACCCGGGTGCTTGCGCGCGTGGCGATGGGCGGGCTGCTGTGCCTGGGACTGGCCTCCGTGCTGATGACCTTCCCGACCGTGCGCCAGCTCGGCGCGACGCTGCTCGCCTCGGCCGGCGTGCTCGGCATCGTCGCCGGCATCGCCGCCAAGCCGGTGTTCGGCAACCTGATCGCCGGCCTGCAGATCGCCCTGGCGCAGCCGATCCGGCTGGACGACGTGGTCATCGTCGAGGGCGAATGGGGACGCATCGAGGAGATCACCAGCACCTACGTGGTGGTGCGCGTCTGGGACGAACGCAGGATGGTCGTGCCGCTGGTCTGGTTCATCGAGAACCCGTTCCAGAACTGGACGCGCAGCTCCGCGCAGCTGATCGGCAGCGCCTTCCTGTGGCTGGACTACCACACGCCGATGGAGGCGCTGCGCGCGGAACTGCAGCGCATCTGCGACACCGATCCGCGCTGGGACGGGCGCGTATGCCTGGCCCAGGTCACCGACACCGACGACCGGTCGATGCAGGTGCGCTGCCTGGTCAGCGCCGGCAACTCCGGCGACGCCTTCGACCTGCGCTGCGCGGTGCGCGAGCGCCTGATCGATTTCCTGCGGCGCGAACACCCGCAGTCGCTGCCGGTGCTGCGCGCGAACATGGCCGCGCCGCCCTCGCGCGCCAACGCGCCGGCATCCGCGGAGCCCGATCTGCCCAGTTCGCCGCGCGCGGAGGACGGCGCGGAGATTCCCGGCGGCTAGAGGCGGCGCTTCGCGGCGCCGCGGCAGCGGCGCCTCAGACGCGGACCGCCGACCCCAGCTGCGACTGCTTGCGCACGATCAGCATCGCCGTTTCCAGCGCCTGCTCGTAGTTCAGGCGCGGATCGACGGTGGAGCGGTAGGCGCGCTCGAGATCGACGTCGGTCAGGTCGCGCGCGCCGCCGGTGCATTCGGTGACTTCCTCGCCGGTCAGCTCCAGGTGCACGCCGCCCAGGCGCGTGCCGGCCGCGGCATGCACGTCGAAGGACTGCTCGATCTCGCCGCGGATCTTGTCGAAGCGGCGGGTCTTGAAGCCGTTGCTGGTGGATTCGGTGTTGCCGTGCATCGGGTCGCAGATCCACAGCACGCGGCGGCCGTCGCGCTTCACCGCCTCCAGCAGCGGCGGCAGCTTCTCGGCCACCTGCGCCGCACCCATGCGGTGGATCAGGCTCAGGCGCCCCGGCTCATCGTCGGGATTGAGCACGTCGATCAGCGCCAGCAGCTGGTCGGGCGTGACCGAGGGGCCGACCTTCACCGCGATCGGATTGCGGATGCCGCGGAAGTATTCGGTATGCGCGCCCTCGAGCGCGGCGGTGCGCATGCCGATCCACGGGAAGTGCGTGCTGAGGTTGAACCAGCCCCACTGCCGCGGCACCTGCCGCGTCTGCGCCTCCTCGTACGGCAGCAGCAAGGCCTCGTGCGAGGTGTAGAAGTCGACGCGGTTGAGGTTGTGCACCTGGCTGCCGGAGAGCGTCTCCATGAAGCGCACCGCGTCGCCGATGCCGGAGACCATGCGGTGGTACTCGTCCGCCAGCGGGGAATGCGTGACCCAGCGCAGGTCCCAGTACTCGGGATGGTGCAGGTCGGCGAAACCGCCGTCGATCAGCGAGCGCACGAAATTCATCGTCATCGCCGAACGCGCATGCGCCTTGACCATGCGCCGCGGGTCGGGCACGCGCGCCTCGGGCGTGAACTCCGGCCCGTTGACCACGTCGCCGCGGTAGCTCGGCAGCGACACGTCGCCGCGCGTTTCCATGTCGGCCGAGCGCGGCTTGGCGTATTGCCCGGCGAAGCGGCCCACCCGCACCACGGGCAGGCGCAGGCCGTGCACCAGCACCAGGCTCATCTGCAGCAGCACCTTGAGCCGGTTGGAGATCACGTCCGAGGTGCAGTCGCTGAAGCTCTCGGCGCAGTCGCCGCCCTGCAGCAGGAACCGCCTGCCCTCCTGCGCCTCGGCCAGCTGCTGCTTGAGCGCGAGGATTTCCCAGGACGTCACCAGCGGCGGCAGCGCGCCCAGCTCCGCCTGCACGCCGGCCAGCGCGGCCGCGTCGGGATAGGTCGGCATCTGCAGCGCCGGACGCGCGCGCCAGCTGTCGGGCGCCCAGTCGGCGGGAAGATCGACAGAGCGGAGATTGCGGTCGGGCGTGGGCATGGTCGTGATCGTACGTGGCAGGCGCGAAGCGCGCGGCATGGCGGTGGGCGCCGCACCTTGTTGCGGTGCAGCGAAAGCATGATCCGCCTGAAAAAGGCGGTCTGCAACCCTTGCGGCTGCAACTATCCGGACCGTGCCCGGACGGGAATTTTCAGGGCTTCAGCGGCGGCGGAACGCGGCCGTCAGCACCAGCAGGGTCAGCAGCACGAACCACAGCAGGCTCCAGGCCGGCATCGACAGGCCCAGGAAGGTCCAATCCACCTTGGCGCATTCGCCCGATCCGGTGAGCACCTTCTTGATCACGTCGGTGATCGGATTGGCCTCCATCATGAAGGCCAGCGGCGGCCCGCACTCGGGGACCTCGTTCGCCGGCAGATGGGTGATCCAGACGTGGCGGGCGGCGATGCCCAGGCCGGTCAGCGCCGGGATCAGCGCCAGCACGCCGTAGGCCGCCCGTCCCTTGCCGCCGCGCGGCGCGTGCAGGCCGGCGACCAGCAGCACCACGCCGAGCGCGGCGAAGGCGATGCGCTGGAAGATGCACAGCGGACAGGGCTGCAGTCCCCACTGGGACTGCGAGAAGATCGCGAAACCGATCAACGCGGCGCAGACCGCGAACCCGGCCAGGCATTGCGCGCGGAAGGACCAGCGGGAAACGTTCAAAGACATCATGCAATGGCCTGGTTGTCCGGGATGGCGCCTCTTCGGACAGCGAAGGGCGTGGAACGTTCACATGGTACCGCCCCGCCGCGCGCGCGGGCATCCCGCCGCTGCGGCTACTCGTCCGTTGCGGCGGTGCCGACGCCCAGGCTCAGCACGGCAGGCGCGTGCCAGGGATCGGCCAACCGCAGGCAGCCGTAGGCGATGCCGGCCAGGCCGATCATCAAGCCCAGCGGCGTCTCCGCGGCCGAACGGCCGCCGCAGCGCCAGTCGGCCTCTTCCTGTGCCCGCAGCAGCGCGTGCCCGACCTGCCGGCAGCGCGCCAGCAAGGCGGCGTCGTTGCGCTGCACCGCCCATTGCAGCGGCAGTTCCAGGTTGCCCCACCGGCCATGGCAGAGGCAGTGCCCGGCATCGTCGTCCGCGCCGGCCAGGGTCCGCGCCATGCAGTCGGCGAGCTCCGCGTCCCAGGCGGCATCGCGCAAGGGCACGGGCCAGGACAACCGCGCCAGGCCGACGCCGGAAGCGCCGTGGCACCAGGAATCGGTGTCGCGCTGCGCACCGCCCGCCGCGTCCTCGATGCCGTACAGATCGTGCCAGTGCCCGCCGCGGCGCGCGCGGGCGGCGCGTTCGAAGCGCAGCGCCTGCCGCGCCAGCGACAGTGCCCGCGCATCGCCGTACGCCTGCGCGTAGCGCGCGAGCGCCGCACCGATGGCGGCGCTGCCGTGCGCGTAGCCGCTCAGCCGCCGTCCGAGCGCGGCCGGGCCGGGCCAGGACGCGCCGTCGGCGTCGCATTGCGCGGTCTCGGCCAGGCGCGCGGCGCACGCCGCCATTGCCGCGCGCACCTCGGCACTCGGGCGCCGGCGCTGCAACTCCAGCAGCACGAACAGCGCGCCTGCGCTTCCGCCGACCAGGTCGAACTCGCCGTCCCCGGCGATGCCGGCGGCGATGCGCGGAAGCCAGGCGAGGGCTTCCTCGACCAGGGCCGGACGCCGCCACCGCTGACCCAGCGCGAGCAGGACGTAGGCCCAGCCGCTCGATCCGGTGAACGGACCGACCGGCGCCAAGGCCGACGGATCGTCGCGCAGCAATCGCCGCGTGGAGGCGAGCGCGGCTTCGGCCGCCCGCGCGAAACGCGGCATGCAGCTCTGCGCGCCGAGCTCGGCGAACAGCAGCGCCATGCCCGGCAGTCCGTCGTACAGCGTGGCGCCCATCGGCGCGACCGCCGGCTGCGCATCGCCGCGGTATTCGAGCTGGAAGAACGTGATCTCGCCGCGATCGCGGAACGCGAGCCGCAGCAGTCGATCGCCGAGCGCCACCGCCGTGCCCAGGAACGTCTCCTCGGCGCGCCGCGCCGGTGCCGGCCCCGATGGCGGCGGCATCGCATCGCCGAGCTCGGCGGCGGGACGGATGCTCTCCAGCGACTGCCGCAACAGATAAACCTGCCGCCGCAGGTCGCGCGTCGACAGGCCGCGCGCGCGGCGCCCCGCCTCGCGCCACCCCGAGCGCACGAACAGCCGCGGCACGCGATGTCCGTCGCCGTCGACCGCGTCGGTGCCGTCCGCCTCCGCCCAGAACCGCGGCACGTCGCCGCGCAGCAGCGCCGCGCGCTCGGCGTCCTGCGTGCGCGCCAGGAACGGCCATTCGCGGCAGCCGGCCTGCAGGCGCGCCAGCACCGCTTCGCGCTCCTCGCCAGTGCGCAGGTATTGCGGATGCGACAAGGCATCGAGCAGGCGCGCGTAGATCTGCGTGGAGCGCAGCAGCGCGCGCGGGCGGGTCCGCACGAACGGCGCCAGCGGTCCGTGCTGCGCGCGCAGCCGCGGCTTGAGCGCGAGCAGGCCGCGATAGGTGGTTTCGAAGCCGGCCACGATCGCTTCGACGTGCGCCTGCGGCGCCATGCGCGTGCCGTCGGCCAGGTGCGGCAGGTTCGCGGCATGCGGCGCCGTCTCCTCGACCTGCGCCAAGCGCAGCGCGTCGGTGCCGGCGCCGTCCGCGCGCCGCACCGTGCGGCGATGCCCCGCCCAGGCCAGACCGCTGAGATCCTGCGCCCCGGGGTCGCCGCGATCGGAGGGCAGCAGTCCGGACAGCAGCGCCGTGGCCGCGTACGGCGGATGGCGTCCGCTCACCGGACCGCGGCGGCTGAGCCAGGGCTGGAACAGCGTTTCCAGGTCGATCAGCACCGGCGTGTCGCCGCAGGCGATGAGGTTCTCGTAATGCAGGTCGGTGGCGCCCAGCAGGTAGGCGATCGCCGCCAGCCCGCCGTAGCGGCGGTAGAACGCCGCGGCCTGCGCGGCCGCGCCGATCGGCGCATGCGCGATCCATTGCGCATAGCCGTAGTCGCCCCTGTCCAGGACCGCCGCCGCACGCTGCGCCGGCTCCACGCCGGCGCGCGCGAGTGCGTGCAGGAACTGCGCGTAGGCCGCGTCCATCGCCAGCGAGCGCGGCTTGTACAGCACGCGCCCGGCCTCGAAATCCAGGCGGACCACGCTGTCGCCGTCGTCGTGCCGATCGCCCAGCCCGATGGCGATGCCTCGCAACCGCCCCGTCGCCTCCGCCCCGGGCAACAGCGCGGGTAGGTCGGCGCCATCCTCGAGCAGGCGCGACAGCAGCCGATCGAGCGACCGCTCCGTCTGCCCCACCAGGCGCGACACGTCGGGGCCCAGCAAGGGGTATCGCGCATCGAGCGCGGCCCGGCCGGCGGCGCCGTCGATCCAGTCGAGGAAGGCCCGGAAGCGTTGCGCCGGCGTCGCGCCCGGCAGGCTGCGCGCGTGGCGCGCCAGCGCCAGTTCCAGCAGCAGGCTGCGGCAGCTCCAGGACAGCGCCGGCAGCGCGAAGGCGCTGTCGATGCTCCCGCGCAGCGCCGCCATGTCGAGGCGCTCGGGCTGGCGGCGGGCCGCGTCCGCCCACCGCGCGAGCGCGCGCTCGCGCGCCGGCGCCAGCAGCGGCTCCGCCCAGCGCAGCAACGGCGTCAGCGCCGCGAGATCGGGGCTGTCTTCGGAAAGGTCGGGCATAGCAAAACGGGCTGCGCCGACGGCGCAGCCCGCGAGGTTGCGGACGATTGCCGCGCTGCGATCAGTCGCAGTGGAGGCAGCTGCGATAGCAGGTGTTCGCGGTCGCCATGTTGCTGCCCTTGTCGACCAGCTTGTCGTCGCTGAGATCGGGGGTCCCGATGCTGTCCTTCAGCAGTTGCGCGTAAACGTCCTGGGAAACCTCTGCATGTACCGGCATGGATCTCTCCTGTGGATGAACCGGGCGAATCGGCATGGCCGCGCGCCCGCCCGCTACGCGCGACCCAGCCGCGGTTCTAGCACGCATGCCGTTAGGGCATTGGCAAGGCCGGGCCGGAAAAGACAAACCCCGGCGCGAGGCCGGGGTCCGTCTTGCGAGATTCGGCCATCGGGCCCCGCATCAGCATGACGCGCGGCCGGCCTGCTCCTGCGGAAGCGTCCGAATTACGCCTGCGGGCGGTCGACCAGCTCGACGTACGCCATCGGCGCGTTGTCGCCGTCGCGGAAGCCGCACTTGAGGATGCGCAGGTAGCCGCCCGGACGCTCGCGGTAGCGCGGGCCGAGTTCGACGAACAGCTTGCCGACGGCTTCCTTGTCGCGCAGGCGCGAGAAGGCCAGGCGGCGGTTGGCGACGCCGTCGCGCTTGGACAGCGTGATCAGCGGTTCGGCGACGCGGCGCAGTTCCTTGGCCTTGGGCAGCGTGGTGCGGATCAGGCCGTGCTTGATCAGCGAGGCCGCCATGTTGGTGAACATCGCATCGCGGTGCGCGCTGGTGCGGCTGAATTTGCGTCCGGATTTCTGGTGGCGCATGGTCGTGATTCCTGGTGATTTTTAACTTAGCCGAGCATGCCGTGGGCGGAAACGCCCGCCGGCGGCCAGTTCTCGAGCTTCATGCCGAGGGACAGCCCACGCTGGGCGAGGACTTCCTTGATTTCGGTCAGCGACTTCTTGCCGAGGTTCGGCGTCTTGAGCAGCTCCACTTCGGTCTTCTGGATCAGGTCGCCGATGTAGTAGATGCTCTCGGCCTTGAGGCAGTTGGCCGAACGCACGGTCAGTTCGAGGTCGTCGATCGGGCGCAGCAGGATCGGGTCGACGCCCGCCGTGGCCGGCTTGGCGGCGCCGCGGTCGCGGTGCGTGAAGTCGCCGAACACCGACAGCTGGTCGGTGAGGATGTCGGCGGCGGTGCGCACGGCTTCCTCGGCGTCGATCGTGCCGTTGGTTTCGATGTCGAGCACCAGCTTGTCGAGGTCGGTGCGCTGTTCGACGCGGGCGGCCTCGACCTCATAGGCGACGCGGCGGACCGGCGAGAACGAGGCGTCCAGCATCAGGCGGCCGATGGCGCGGGTTTCCTCGTCCGGACGGCGGCGGGCGGCGGCCGGCTGGTAGCCGAAGCCGCGCTCGATCTTCAGGCGCATGTTGATCGACGCATCCTTGGTGAGATGGCAGATCACGTGGTCGCCGTTGAGGATCTCGACGTTGTGGTCGGTCTTGATGTCGGCGGCGGTCACCACGCCCGGGCCCGCCTTGGACAGGGTCAGCGTGGAGCTGTCGCCGGTGCCCATGCGGATGGCGATGTCTTTCAGGTTCAGCAGGACTTCGAGCACGTCCTCCTGCAGACCTTCGATGGTGCTGTATTCGTGCAGGACGCCGTCGATCTCGACCTCGGTGATCGCGAAGCCGGGGATGGACGACAGCAGCACTCGGCGCAGCGCATTGCCGAGGGTATGGCCGTAGCCGCGCTCGAGCGGTTCGATCACGACCTTCGCGCGGTTGCCGGCGAGGCGTTCGATCTGGGGGCCGCGGGGGCGCAGGACCTGGTTGGCATTAGCCGTCATGTTTGTGATTTCTCCTGCGGTGAACCATCGGGCTGGGGGTGCCGACGGCTGGCATTACGCTTGGGGCGCTCCCTTCCGGAAGGGAGCGGCCGACGCGCGGGGCGCGTCGGCCTGTGTAGAGGGAGGCGGCTCCGCCGTTACCAAAGCGGGCGCCGTGCCCAGAACACCGCGATTACTTCGAGTACAGCTCGACGATCAGCGCTTCGTTGATGTCGGCCGGCAGGTCGCCGCGGTCCGGCACCGACTTGAACACGCCGCTGAACTTCTTGCTGTCGACCTCGATCCAGGACGGGGCCAGATCCATCGTGGAGGAGACGCTCAGGGCCTCCTGCACGCGAAGCTGCTTCTGCGCGCGCTCGGACAGCGCGATCGCGTCGCCGGCCTTGACCTGGTACGAGGGCAGGTTGACGGCCTTGCCGTTGACGGTGACGCCGCGGTGCGAGACCAGCTGGCGCGCCGCCGGGCGGGTGACCGCGAAGCCCATGCGGTAGACGACGTTGTCCAGGCGGGTTTCCAGCATCTGCAGGAGGGTCTCGCCGGTGTTGCCCTTCTTGGTCGAGGCCTTCTTGTAGTAGTTGCGGAACTGGCGCTCCAGCAGACCGTAGATACGCTTGACCTTCTGCTTTTCGCGCAGCTGGGTGGCGTAGTCGGACAGCTTGCCCTTGCGGGCGGTGGCGCCGTGCTGGCCGGGCTTCTGCTCGAGCTTGCACTTGGAGTCCAGCGCGCGGGCCGGGCTCTTCAGCGACAGATCGACGCCTTCGCGACGGGCGAGCTTACAGGTGGGACCGATATAACGAGCCATGCTTCTTCAGCTCCTCAGACGCGACGCTTCTTCGGCGGACGGCACCCGTTGTGCGGGATCGGCGTCACGTCGATGATGTTGGTGATCTTGTAGCCGACGTTGTTCAGCGAACGCACGGCCGATTCGCGGCCCGGACCCGGGCCTTTGATGCGCACTTCCAGCGACTTCACGCCGTAGTCGAGGGCGGCCTTGCCGGCCTTCTCCGCGGCGACCTGGGCGGCGAACGGGGTGGACTTGCGCGAGCCGCGGAAACCCGCGCCGCCCGAAGTCGCCCACGACAGCGCATTGCCCTGGCGGTCGGTGATCGTGACGATGGTGTTGTTGAAAGAAGCGTGGACGTGGGCGACGCCGTCGGTGACGACGCGCTTGATCTTCTTCTTGGTCTTGGCTGCTGCCGGCTTGGCCATGTCTGTCTACCCCTTACTTCTTGATGGCCTTGCGCGGACCCTTGCGGGTACGGGCATTGGTCCGGGTACGCTGACCGCGCAGCGGCAGGCCGCGGCGGTGACGGAGGCCGCGGTAGCAGGCCAGGTCCATCAGGCGCTTGATGGCGATACCCACCTCGCGGCGGAGGTCGCCCTCGACCACGTACTTGCCGACTTCGGCGCGCAGGCGCTCGACTTCCGGCTCGGACAGGTCGCGGATCTTGGTGGTCGAGGCCACGCCTGCGGCGTCGCAGACCTGCTTCGAACGGGTACGGCCGATGCCGTAGATGCTTTGCAGCCCGACCCAGACATGCTTCTGGGCAGGCAGATTGACACCTGCAATACGCGCCATGCGCGGATCTCCAACTGGTTTGATGGCCGGGACGTCCGGGAAATCCGGAATCCGGCGCAGTGAACACGAAATTCTAACAGGGTCTCGGGTTGTTAGGAAGCCCCGGGCGGCAAGCCACCCCGGACCCGGCATGGGGAGTGTGCCCATGCTCCGGCGACGGACCCCGGCTGGACGAAGCCCCCGGTCGCCCGGTTGCCCCGCCCGCCCCTCGCCACTCAAGCGCGGGGACTGGCCCTGGCCCACCCGCGCACGAGACCGCCGCGCGAGTCGCCCATCTGTTTCCCCCCGCCTTCGTGGGGGAAACCGGTATTGCTGCCCTTCCCCCGGCTGGCGGGTGAAGGTCCGGGCATAGGTCGCTTGCGCGGCCCCGCCCCGGCGCTTTCGCGCCCCCCTCCGCGTCGCGGAGGAGTCCTATCTTAACTCCGCGAGAGCCCGCGGGTGCCGCCCTTCAGGTTGGCCTTCTTCAGCAGGCTCTCGTACTGGTGCGACATCAGGTGGGCCTGGATCTGGGCGATGAAGTCCATCACCACGACCACCACGATCAGCAGCGAGGTGCCGCCGAAGGAGAACGAGGTGCCCAGCTCGGTGCGCATCACTTCCGGGAGCAGGCAGACCAGCACCAGATAGATCGCGCCGGCGGCGGTGAGCCGGGTCAGCACGCTGTCGATGTAGTCGGCCGTGGCCTTGCCCGGACGGATACCCGGGATCAGCGCGCCGGACTTCTTGAGGTTGTCCGCCGTTTCCTGCGAGTTGAACACCAGCGCCGTGTAGAAGAACGCGAAGCCGGCGATCAGCACCGCGAACAGGATCATGTGCAGCGGCTCGCCCGGGGCCAGCATCTGGCTGATCTTCTGCAGGGTCAGCTGCAGGCCGCCGGACGCGGTCTGGCTGCCGAACCAGGTGGTGATCGTCGAGGGGAACATGATGATCGACGAGGCGAAGATCGCCGGGATCACGCCCGACATGTTCAGCTTCAGCGGCAGGAACGAGGACTGGTTCATGTACGCGCTGCGGCCGCCCTGGCGGCGCGCGTAGTTCACCGTGATCCGGCGCTGCCCGCGCTCGACGAACACCACGAAGTAGGTGAAGGCCAGCACGATCGCCACGATCATGATCACCGACAGGGGGCTCATGTCGCCGTTGCGCGCCTGCTCGATGGTGTTGAGCACCGCGCCCGGCAGACCGGCCACGATGCCGGCGAAGATGATCAGCGACACGCCGTTGCCGACGCCGCGCTCGGTCACCTGCTCGCCCAGCCACATCAGGAACATGGTGCCGGCGGTCAGCGCCACCACCGCGGTCAGCACGAAGCCGATGCCGGGGGTGTAGACCGCCTGCACGCCGGTGCCGGCGCCGCTCTGCAGCGCGGTGGCGATGCCGGCCGCCTGGAACACCGCCAGCGGAATCGCGCCGATGCGTGACCACTGGGTGATGCGCCGGCGTCCGGACTCGCCTTCCTTCTGGATCGCCTTCAGCGCCGGCACGATCTGCACCAGCAGCTGCACGATGATCGAGGCCGAGATGTACGGCACCACGTTCAGCGCGAACAGGCTGAAGCGCTGCAGGGCGCCGCCGGAGAACATGTTGAACATGTCCACGATGGTGCCCTTCTGCGCTTCCATGAGCCGCAGCATGGCGTCGGGGTTCACGCCCGGCACCGGGATGTAGCACCCGATGCGGTAGACGATCAGCGCCCCCAGCACGAACAGCAAGCGCTGGCGCAGCTCGGTGAATTTGCCCAAGCCACCGCCGATTCCGCCCATCGCACCGCTGCTGCGTGACATGCCTTGCTTACTCCTCGATCTTGCCGCCGGCCGCTTCGATCGCCGCGCGCGCACCGGCCGTGGCCAGCACGCCCTTGAGCACGAGCTTCTTCGAGACGTCGCCCTTCTTGACGATCTTGGCGCGCTTGGCGGTGGACGGCACCAGCTTGGCGGCGCGCAGGGCGGCGAAGTCGATCTCGCCTTCCAGCAGGTCGAGCTTGTACAGCATTACTTCCGCGGTGTCGTTCTTCAGCTTGGAGCGGAAGCCGACCTTCGGCAGGCGCTTGCGCAGCGGCATCTGGCCGCCTTCGAAGCCGGCCTTGATCTTGCCCTTGCCGGCGCGCGCGAACGAACCCTTGTGGCCGCGGCCCGCGGTCTTGCCGAGGCCGGAACCGATGCCGCGACCGACGCGGACGCGCTCGGTGCGGGCGCCCTCGGCGGGCTTGAGAGTATTGAGCTTCATGTGATTACTCCTCGACCCGCACCAAGTAGTGCACCTTGTTGATCAGGCCGCGCACCTGCGGGCTGTCCTTCAGCTCGCGGACGTCGTTCAGTTTGTTGAGGCCGAGCGCCTTCACCGACAGGCGATGCTTCGCCTGCGAGCCGCGCATGCCCTTGACCAGGCGGACCTTGACGGTACCGCCGCTGTTGGTTTCGTTCTTCTTAGCCATGGAGGATGTCCTCCACCTTCTTGCCGCGCTTGGCCGCGATCTTGCCCGGCGAGTGCATCGCCTCCAGGCCCTTGACCGTGGCGCGCACGAGGTTGATGGGGTTGCGCGAACCGACCGCCTTGGCCAGCACGTTCTTCACGCCCACCGCTTCCAGCACGGCGCGCATCGCGCCGCCGGCGATCACGCCGGTACCTTCGGAAGCCGGCTGCATGAACACGCGGGCCGCGCCGTGGCCGGCCTTCACCTGATGCCACAGGGTGCCGTTGTTCAGCTCGACGGTGCTCATGTTCTTGCGCGCGTATTCCATCGACTTCTGGATCGCGACCGGCACTTCGCGCGCCTTGCCGTAGCCGAAGCCGACCTTGCCGCTGCCGTCGCCCACCACCGTCAGCGCGGTGAAGGTGAACTGGCGGCCGCCCTTGACGGTCTTGCTGACGCGGTTGACCGCGATCAGCTTCTCGATCATGCCGTCGTCGATTTCCTCGCGGTCGCGGCTGCGATCACGATCGCGGCCCCGCGGTGCACGTTCTTCTGCCATTTCGGTATCTCGGTTGTTGAGGAATTTGCGGCTTGGCCGCTTATGGTTGTGGTGTACCGCGGGCGTTTCGCGTCACGGACAATTCCGTGGCGCGCCCGACGCGATCCGCGTCGGCGGAAGAGCCAGGCCGTGCCTGGCGGGCCGGCAATGGTACGCCATGAAGGCGACCGCCGCCTGCCCGGAGAACAGACCGGGACGCAGCCGTAAAGTTCTGCGTCCCGGACGGTGCGATTTCAAGCCCCGCAAGCGGGGCCCGGAGCCGCGCTTTAGAACTGCAGGCCACCCTCGCGGGCGGCGTCGGCCAGCGCCTTGATGCGGCCGTGGTAGCGGTAGCCCGAGCGGTCGAAGGCGACCTTCTCGATGCCGGCGGCCTTGGCCTTCTCGGCGATGAGGCGGCCGACCTTGGCGGCGGCCTCGGCGTTCTTGCCGTTCTTCAGGCCCTCGCGCACGTCCGACTGCGTGGTGCTGGCTGCCGCCAGCACCTTGGCGCCGTCGGGGCTGAACACCTGGGCGTAGACGTGCTGGCCGGTGCGCAGCACCGACAGGCGCGGCACGCCGAGTTCGCGGATGTGCGCGCGGGTCGACTTGGCGCGGCGCAGGCGGGCAATCTTCTTTTCCATGTTCTTGTCCTCGAAAGCTGAAAGCGAGAATTACGCCTTCTTGGCTTCCTTACGAATGATGTTCTCGCCGGCGTACTTCACACCCTTGCCCTTGTAGGGCTCCGGCGGACGGAACGCGCGGATCTTGGCGGCGACTTCGCCGACGCGCTGCTTGTCGGCGCCGCTGACCACGATCTCGGTCTGGGTCGGCGTGGCGATGGTGATGCCCTCCGGGGCCTTGAACAGCACCGGGTGCGAGAACCCCAGCGACAGGTTCAGGTCCTTGCCCTGCATGGCGGCGCGGTAACCCACGCCGACCAGCTCGAGCTTGCGCTCGAAGCCTTCGCTGACACCCTGCACCATGTTGGCGAGGATGGCGCGCAGGGTGCCGGTCATGGCATCGCGCGTGGGATCGGCCGGCGACAGGTTGGCGACGCCGTTGTCGAGCTGGATGTCCACGCCCTCGGGCTTGGCGATCGACAGGGCGCCCTTCGGGCCCTTGACGTTGACGCTCTCGCCCTGGACGTTGAGCTCCACGCCCTTGGGAAGGTTGATCGGCTTCTTGGCTACACGAGACATGTCTGTATTCTCCCGCTTAGGCCACGAAGCACAGGACTTCGCCGCCGACGCCCTGCTGGCGCGCCTGCGCGTCGGTCATGATGCCCTTCGACGTGGAAATGATGGCGATGCCCAGGCCGTTGAGGACCTTCGGCAGCGCGTCCTTGCCGCGGTAATGGCGCAGGCCCGAGCGCGAAACGCGCTGCAGACGCTCGATCACCGGCCGGCCTTCGTAGTACTTCAGCTCGATCTCGAGCTCGGCCTTGGCGCCGTTCTCGGTCACGCGCAGGTCGCCGATGTAGCCCTCGCCCTTGAGGACGTTGGCGATGGCGACCTTGGTCTTGGACGACGGCATCTTCACCGTCGGCTTGCCGACCGCCGCCGCATTCTTGATGCGGACCAGCATGTCGGCGATGGGATCAGTCATGCTCATTGAATATCACCTTTGAGTAGCACCGATATCCGCTTTCGCGAATGTCTTCGTGGAGACCCGGCCGGACGGCCGGGCCCTGTTTCTTACCAGCTGGCCTTGCGCAGGCCGGGCACGTCGCCGCGCATGGTGGCTTCGCGCAGCTTGTTGCGGCCCAGGCCGAACTTGCTGTAGACGGCGCGCGGACGGCCGGTCAGGGCGCAGCGCGTGGTCTGGCGCGAGGCGGAGGAGTCGCGCGGCAGCTTCTGCAGCTTGGTCGCGGCGTCCATCTTGTCCTCGTAGCTGGCCGTCTGGCTGCTGACGATCTTCTTGAGCGCATCGCGCTTGGTGGCGTACTTCTTCGCCAGCTTGGCGCGCTTGGTCTCGCGGTTGACCATGGAGGTCTTGGCCATTGTGTATTTCCTGTTTTCTTGAAAAGTCCGGCCACGGATGGCCGGGCTCTTGATCAGGGACGATCGTTGATCAGTTGCGGAACGGGAAGCGGAAGGCTTCGAGCAGCGCCTTGGCTTCTTCGTTGCTGCGGGCCGTGGTGGTGATGGCGATATCCATGCCGCGGATCGCGTCGACCTGGTCGAAGTCGATTTCCGGGAAGATGATCTGCTCCTTCACGCCCATGTTGTAGTTGCCGCGGCCGTCGAAGGAACGGCCGGACACGCCGCGGAAGTCGCGCACGCGCGGCAGCGAGATGTTGACCAGGCGGTCCAGGAACTCGTACATCTTGGCGCGGCGCAGCGTGACCTTGCAGCCGATCGGCCAGCCGTCGCGGATCTTGAACGAGGCCACCGAGATGCGCGACTTGGTGACCAACGGCTTCTGGCCGGAGATCTTGGCCATGTCGGCGACGGCGTTCTCGAGGATCTTCTTGTTGGCCGCGGCCTCGCCCACGCCCATGTTGAGCGTGATCTTGCTCAGGCGCGGCACCTGCATCGGATTGGTGTAGCCGAACTTCTCCATGAGCTTCGGCACCACTTCTTCCTTGTAGAACTTTTCAAGACGGGGAGTCATCTGTGCATCCTCAGGCGTCGACCGCCTCACCGCTCGAGCGGAACACGCGCAGACGGCGTCCATCCTCGAGCACCTTGGTACCAATGCGCTCGCCCTTGCCGGAAGCAGGATTGAACGGCATCACGTTTGAAATATGGATCGGCGACTCGCGCTCGATCACGCCGCCCGGCTGGTTGACCTGCGGGTTCGGCTTGGTGTGGCGCTTGACGATGTTGATGTTCGACACGACGACCTTGTCGCCGAGCACGCGCACCACGTCGCCCTTCTTGCCCTTGTCCTTGCCGGCGATCACGATCACGTGGTCGCCCTTCTTGATTCGATTAGCCATTGTCTTGTCCTCCGCTCACAGCACTTCGGGAGCGAGCGAGACGATCTTCATGAACTTCTCGGAGCGCAGCTCGCGGGTCACGGGCCCGAAGATGCGCGTGCCGATCGGCTCGTGCTTGTTGTTGAGCAGCACGGCGGCGTTGCCGTCGAAGCGGATCAGCGAGCCGTCGGCGCGACGCACGCCCTTGCGGGTGCGCACCACGACGGCGTCGTAGACTTCGCCCTTCTTCACCTTGCCGCGCGGAATGGCGTCCTTCACCGACACCTTGATGATGTCGCCGATCGCAGCGTAGCGGCGCTTGGAGCCGCCGAGCACCTTGATGCACATCACTTCCTTGGCGCCGGAGTTGTCGGCCACGTCGAGGTGGCTTTGCATCTGGATCATGGTCTGCCCTCCTCTTATTCGGCCGCGCGGGCGACGATCTCGACCACGCGCCAGTTCTTGGTCTTGGACATCGGCGCGATCTCGACCACGCGCACGGTATCGCCTTCGTTGCAGGCGTTATCGGCGTCGTGGGCGTGCAGCTTGGTCGAGCGGCGCAGGTACTTGCCGTACAGCGCGTGCTTGACCTGGCGCTCCACGAGCACGGTCACGGTCTTGTCCATCTTGTTGCTGACGACGCGGCCTTCGACCGTGCGCAGCTTCTTTTCGGACTGCTTCATATCAGTAGTGTTATCGGTCATTTTCGGCCGTCCTTACTTCTTCGCGCCGAGCAGGGAGTTCACGCGCGCGATCTCGCGGCGCACCCGACGCACATCATGGGTCTTGGCCAGCTGGCCGGTCACCTTCTGCATGCGCAGCGAGAACTGCTCCTTCTGCAGATCGAGCAGGTGGGCCTGCAGGTCGGCGGCCGACTTGCCGCGGAGTTCCTTGATCGTGCTCATCAGCGTACCGTCCGGGTCACGAATTGGGTGGTGACCGAGAGCTTGGCGGCGGCCAGGCGGAACGCCTCGCGCGCGGTCGCCTCGTCGACGCCCTCGATTTCATAGATCATGCGGCCGGGCTGGATCTGCGCGACCCAGAACTCGACGTTGCCCTTACCGGAGCCCATTCGGACTTCGATCGGCTTCTTGGTGATCGGCTTGTCCGGGAACACGCGGATCCACATCTTGCCGCCGCGCTTGACGTAACGGCTGATCGAACGGCGCGCGGCCTCGATCTGGCGGGCGGTCAGCTGGCCGGTCGAGGTGGCCTTCAGGCCGTACTCGCCGAAGCTGACGGCGTTGCCGTTCCACGACAGGCCGTCGTTGCGGCCCTTGTGCATCTTGCGGAATTTGGTGCGCTTGGGTTGCAGCATGGTTTAGTCCCTCGCCTCGTCGCGGCCGCCACGATCGCCACGGTCACCGCGCTCGCGGCGCGGACCGCGCGGACGCTCGCGATCACCGCGGTCGCCGCGGTCGTTGCCGCGCGGCGTATCGTCCTGCTTCTCCTGGCCGACCTGGGTGAAATCGAAGATTTCGCCCTTGTAGATCCAGGTCTTGATGCCGATGATGCCGTAGGTGGTCTTGGCCTCGGCGAAGCCGTAGTCGACGTCGGCGCGCAGCGTGTGCAGCGGCACGCGGCCTTCGCGGTACCACTCCGAACGGGCGATTTCCGCGCCGTTGAGGCGGCCGGCGACGTTGACCTTGATGCCGAGCGCGCCCAGGCGCATGGCGTTGCCCACGGCGCGCTTCATCGCGCGGCGGAACATGATGCGGCGCTCGAGCTGCTGGGCGATGCTCTCGGCGACCAGCTGGGCGTCGAGTTCGGGCTTGCGCACCTCGGTGACGTTGATGTGCGCCGGGACGCCCATCAGCTCGCTGACCTCTTTGCGCAGCTTCTCGATGTCCTCGCCGCGCTTGCCGATCACCACGCCCGGGCGGGCGGTGTGGATGGTCACGCGCGCGGTCTTGGCCGGACGCTCGATCAGGATCTTGCTGATCCCGGCGGCGGCCAGCTTCTTGCGCAGCATGTCGCGCACCTTGAGGTCGGCGGCGAGGTAGGAGGCGTACTCCTTCTTGCCGGCGTACCACTTGGAATTCCAGTCCTTGGCGATGCCGAGGCGGATACCCGTCGGATGTACTTTATGACCCATGTTTACTTCCCTTCGCCGACGACGACGGTGATGTGGCTGGTGCGCTTGAGGATGCGCGTGCCGCGGCCCTTGGCGCGGGCCATGAAGCGCTTGAGCACCGGACCTTCGTCGACCGTGATCTTGGCGATCTTCAGGCCGTCGACGTCGTCGCCCGCGTTGTTCTCGGCGTTCGACACGGCGGCGTAGACCACCTTGTAGATGAGGTGCGCGGCCTTCTTGTCGCTGAACTGCAGCAGCGCCAGCGCGCGCGAGGCCGGCAGACCGCGCACCTGGTCGGCGACCAGGCGGGCCTTCTGCGGCGAGATGCGCGCGGTCTTCAGCGAAGAAGTACGCTTGTTGAGCTCGGTGCGCGCCCGCTTCTGCTCTTCGTGTTTTTCTCGAGTTGCCTTGTCCACGATGCGCTCCTTACTTGCCGGCTTTCTTGTCGCCGCCGTGACCCTTGAACGTACGGGTCATGGCGAACTCGCCGAGTTTGTGGCCGACCATGTTCTCGTTGACGAGCACCGGAACGTGGTTCTTGCCGTTGTGCACGGCGATGGTGAAGCCCACCATTTCCGGCAGGACCATCGAACGACGCGACCAGGTCTTGATCGGCCTCTTGCTGCCGCCGGCCGCTTCCACCTTCTTCATCAGGTGGTGATCGACGAACGGGCCTTTTTTCAGTGAACGTGCCATGGTCGGTTAGCTCCTGCGGTCGCGCACGATGAACTGCTGCGTCCGCTTGTTCTTGCGGGTCTTGTAGCCCTTGGTCGGCACGCCCCACGGCGTGACCGGATGCGGATTGCCCTGGCCGGCCTTGGCCTCGCCGCCGCCGTGCGGGTGGTCGACCGGGTTCATGGCCGCGCCGCGGACGGTCGGGCGCACGCCGCGCCAGCGCTTGGCGCCGGCCTTGCCCAGCTTCTCGAGGTTGTGCTCGACGTTGCCGACTTCGCCGATGGTGGCGCGGCACTCGGCCGGCACCTTGCGCATCTCGCCCGAGCGCAGGCGCAGCGTGGCGTAGACGCCTTCGCGGGCGACCAGCTGCACGGCGGCGCCGGCGGCACGCGCCAGCTGCGCGCCCTTGCCGGGCTTCATCTCGATGCAGTGCACGGTGGAGCCGACCGGGATGTTGCGCAGCGGCAGGGTGTTGCCGGCGCGGATCGGGGCGTCGTTGCCCGCGATCACCTGGTCGCCGGCCTTCAGGCCCTTAGGCGCGATGATGTAGCGGCGCTCGCCGTCCACGTAGCACAGCAGCGCGATGTGCGCGGTGCGGTTGGGGTCGTACTCGATCCGCTCCACGCGCGCCGGGATGCCTTCCTTGTCGCGCTTGAAGTCGATGATGCGGTAATGCTGCTTGTGACCACCGCCGATGTGGCGGGTGGTGATGCGGCCGTGGTGGTTGCGACCGCCGGTCTTGCCCTGCTTCTCGAGCAGCGGCGCGTGCGGCGCGCCCTTGTGCAGGTCGGGCGTGACCACGCGGACCGCGCTGCGGCGGCCGGGGGAGGTCGGTTTGAAGGTCATCAATGCCATGGATTAGTTCCTCAGACCTTGGCCGTCATCACGTCGATCGACTGGCCCTCGGCCAGCTTCACGTACGCCTTGCGCCAGTCGCCGCGGCTGCCCTGGCGGAAACGGAAGGACTTGTTCTTGCCCTTCACGTTGACCACATTGACGGCCTCGACCTTGACGTCGAACAGCTTCTCGATCGCGGTCTTGATATCGGCCTTGGTCGCGGTCTTGGCGACTTCGAAGGCGTATTGGTTGCTTTCCTGCATGCGCGCGGTCTTTTCCGAGACGCGCGGAGCACGGATCACGCTGTAGAGATTGGCCGACGCAGGCTTGCCTGCGGCGCTCACCGACTTGTTCATGCCAGCCACTCCTCGATTTTCTTGACCGCGTCGGTGGTGACCAGGACGCTGTCGGCGCCGACCAGGGACACCGGGTCCAGGCCCTGCACGTCGCGCACCTGCACGTACGGCAGATTGCGGGCGGACAGGTACAGGTGCTCGGAGGCCTCCTCGGTCACGATCAGCGGACGCCGGCCGAGCTCGAGTTCCTTCAGCTTGGCCAGCAGGCCCTTGGTCTTGCTTTCGCTGACGTCGAACGCGTCGACGATCTTCAGGCGGCCCTGGCGGTTGAGCTCCGACAGGATCGCGGCGATGGCGGCGCGGTACTGCTTGCGGTTGACCTTCTGCTCGAAGCTGCGCGGCTTCGCGGCGAAGGTGACGCCGCCGCCGACGAAGATCGGGGCCGTCAGGGCGCCGTGACGCGCGCCGCCGCCCTTCTGCTTCTTCGACTTCTTGGTGGTGCCGTTGACCTCGGCGCGGGTCTTCTGCGCCTTGGTGCCGGCGCGGCCGGCGTTGCGGTAGGCGACCACGACCTGGTGGACCAGGTCTTCGCTGAATTCACGGCCGAAGACGGCTTCGGACACCGAGAGCTTTTCTTTGCTGTTGCTGATGGCGAGTTCCATCGTCGTCTCCTTATGCCTTGCTCGTCGGACGGACGATGACATCGCCGCCCGGCGCGCCCGGCACGGCGCCCTTGATCGCGATCAGGCCGCGCTCGGCGTCGATCTTGACCACTTCCAGGCCCTGCGTGCTCTGCTGCACGGCGCCCATGTGACCGGACATCTTCTTGCCCGGGAACACGCGGCCCGGCGTCTGGCGCTGGCCGATCGAACCCGGCGAGCGGTGCGACAGCGAGTTACCGTGCGTGGCGTCGCCCATGCGGAAGTTCCAGCGCTTGATCGTGCCCTGGAAGCCCTTGCCCTTGGTCACGCCCTGGACGTCGACGATCTGGCCGACTTCGAAGATGTCGGCCTTGATCTCGCCGCCGACCTGGAAGTCGCCGATCTTGTCGGCTTCCACGCGCAGCTCCCACAGGCCGCGACCGGCTTCGACCTTGGCCTTGGCGAGGTGGCCGGTTTCCGGCTTGTTGACCAGTGCGGCGCGGCGCACGCCCACCGTGACCTGCACGGCGCTGTAGCCGTCGCTGTCGACGGTCTTGATCTGGGTGATGCGGTTCGGGGTGGCCTCGATCAGGGTCACCGGCACGGACTTGCCGTCCTCGGTGAAGACGCGGCTCATGCCGGCCTTGCGACCGACCAGCCCCAACGAATATTTCTTCGCGGTCATGGTGGCGGCCTCAGGTCAGCTTGATCTGGACGTCGACGCCAGCCGCGAGCTCGAGCTTCATCAGCGCGTCCACGGTCTTGTCGTTGGGGTCGACGATGTCGAGCACGCGCTTGTGCGTGCGGGTCTCGTACTGGTCGCGCGCGTCCTTGTCGACGTGCGGCGACACCAGCACGGTGTAGCGTTCGATTTTGGTGGGCAGCGGGATCGGGCCGCGCACCTGCGCGCCGGTCCGCTTGGCCGTTTCGACGATCTCGCTTGCCGAACGATCGATCAGACGATGATCGAACGCCTTGAGCCGGATCCGGATCTTTTGGTCCGCCATGACGGAATTCCTAAGTTGAAAGAGCGACGGGCTCCGCGGCTAGATGCGCAAAACCCCACGAAATCAACGACTTACCCAGAAAAAGCCCTTGGGCAGTATCGCTTGGGCAAAAACGAAGGCAGGCCGGTTTCCCGACCCGCCCAGACGGAGAACTGCAAACGCGACAACATGCCCCTGCCGACCATATGTCCCGAACATGCTTCGGGACGGGCGGGGCTGTGCCGCGTGACATTTTCCCTGTCTGGCGAAAACGAAGCGCATCCTGCGCCTCATTTCGCGGTTTCCCGGCACGCCCCTGGGGACGTATCGGAAAGTGGTCTTACATTATAGAGGGGTTCGAGAGGCTCTTGCAAGCGGTTCTCCGCCCACGAGAGGAAAAGCCCCGCCCCCCCCTATTCAGCCCGCCCCTATTTAGCAGGTTCCGGCTGTCTGTCCTGCGAGCCTCTCCCGCTTGCGGGAGAGGCCTGGCGAGGATTCGGCTTCCTCGAGAAGCGTCTTCCTGGCCGGATCCCCGCTTGCGCAGGGAGGACTCTTGGCCCGAGGGCCAGGAATCACTTGATGATCTTGGCCACCACGCCGGCGCCGACCGTACGGCCGC
>NZ_JALBFU010000009.1:0-28121 GCF_022662575.1 Luteimonas aquatica
TCTGCGCGGTGACCGTGATCGTGCCCAGCGTGGTGGCGTCGCCCGACTTAGCCTGGCTTGCCGTTGCCGCGGGCGCCGTTTCCTGCTGCGCCTCTGCTTCCTGGGAGGCCACCGCCGGCTGCGCTTCGGCGACCTCCGGTGCGTTTCCCTCTGTCCCTCCCGCGGCGGGCTTCTGCTCCAGCAGGCCGGCGCCGCCGTTCGGACTGCGATCGCTGATCAGGATCGCGCCGGAGGCGTTGGTGGCGTAGTTGAGACCGGTCCCCGCCAGCAACTCGTCGAGCGCCTGGGACGGGGTCTTGTCGCCTTGCACCGCGTGCGCGGTCTTGCCGGCGGCAAGCTCGGGGGCGTACAGCAGTTGCTTGCCGCTCTGGCGCGCGTATTCGGACAGCGCGGCATCCAGGCGCTGCTGCGGAATATCGAACTTCGCGGTCGCAACGTCGTTACGCGCATACGCGGTCATGCAGGGCAACAGCGCCAGGAACAGCACGCAGGGCCGCATCGCACGCTTGAACTGACGCCTCTGGTCTCGCACTTGCATTCGCATCTCCCCTATCGGTCCGGAACCGGCATTAGTGCTTTGGTTCTAGTACAGACGCGAGGGAAGAAAAAACCCGAACCGACAAATGTATGGCGGCGTTATGTCACGTCATTTCTTGAACCTGCCAGTATTCTTTTGCATTGCAACACGCCCGCGAATGCGCATGCGAAAAGTTTCATGGGCAACGGCCGAGCCGTCGCCATCCTGTTCGCGCACGACCTCCCGTCGCCGATGGCGCATCCCGCGCGCCGGCTTGCAAGGATCTGGCAGGGTGCGGCCTAGCCTCGGCTGGGCCGTTGCGGACGCAGGACGATGGTGTCGTCCTCGCGCTTGTTGTGCTCGATCGGGAAATAATCGCTCAGGGCATTGACGAAGGTGTCGGTATCGCCGGTGTTGAAGGCGCCGCTGATCTTGAGCGAGGCCAGCCGCGCGTCGCTCAGCACGACCTGGCGGCGCGAATACCGGTTCATTTCGGCGACCGCGTCGTCCAGGCGCTCGTTCTCGAACACGATCTGGCCGGTGCGCCAGCTGACCACGCGCCTGACGTCGGTCGCCCGCACCTGCGGCGCGGCCTTGGCGACGGCGACGAACTGCTGCCCCGGATGCAGTTCGGCCAGCAGCGGGGCGGCCGGCTTGTCCGGGGCGCCGGCGGCGGGGCGCTCGCGTTCCGGCGTGACCGTCACCCGGCCTTCCAGGAGCGTGACCTCGAAGGCCTTGTCCGAGACGTGCACGTCGAACTCGGTTCCCAGCGCGGTGACCTCGCGCCCGCCGGCGCGGACCACGAACGGGTGGCGGCGGTCCTTGGCCACCTTGAACAGCGCCTGCCCGCGCTCGAGGGTGATGCCGCGGATGCCGTCGCCGTAATGCACGGAGATGCGGCTGTCGGTATTCAGGGTCACCACCGAGCCGTCATCCAGGGACACCACCGAACGCTGGCCCACGCCCGTCTGGTAGACGTTGCCGGCGATCATGTCGCGGGCGTCGTGGTAGGCCCGGCGCGAGCCCTCCGGGTTGACGGCCAACAGGCCCAGCGTCACCGCCGCCAGCAGCGAAGCGGCCACGG
This sequence comes from Luteimonas aquatica, assembly GCF_022662575.1. Taxonomy (GTDB): domain Bacteria; phylum Pseudomonadota; class Gammaproteobacteria; order Xanthomonadales; family Xanthomonadaceae; genus Luteimonas; species Luteimonas aquatica. The sequence continues at coordinate 1,602 of NZ_JALBFU010000009.1, forward strand.
CGGCGTTGCGCGGCCACCGCCGGCAAGGCGGCTCCACGCCGACGGCGCGCGCCAGCGTCTCGCGGCGCAGCGCCTGCATCTCCGGCGCGTCGGCCACGGCGCTGGCCAGGGCATGCGCGGCTTCCACGCGCCGGAAGGCGGCCGCGTTCTCGAGCGAATGCATCCGCCACGACTCGAAGTCGCGGCGCAGCGCCCAGTCCTCGCCCGCTCCGCGCAGCAGCTCGCTCCAGCGCGCGGCAGCCTCGTCGAGGCCGCCGGTGGCGGATTCCACCGGATCCTTCCGGGTTGACGGGATTGTCCACTTCATTCCGTATCACCTCTCGCAGGATCCGGGCCGCGCTCGGGCGGTCGCCGGACCCCGCATTCGATTCATGTCCTGCCCAACGCATGCGCGCGGCCGGCCAGGGACCTCTCAATCCCGCCCGCCGGCCCGCTCCATGGCCCCGCCCAGCTGCGCCAATGCCTTGGCCATGTGCTTTTCGGCGGCACGCACCGAAATGCCGATCATGACTGCGATCTCCGCGTACTTGCGCTTTTCCAGCGCCCGCAGCACGAAGACGTCGCGGGTCCGTTCCGGCAGCCCGCGCAGCACGGCGGTGACCAGGTTGATCGCCTCCTTACCCAGTAAGACGCGCTCGGGCGAAATATCCGTAACGGGTTGGTGGATTTCTTCGTCGAAGGACTCGTGGGCGTCCTGGTCGCGGACCTGGCGGCGGCGCCCCCAGTCGCGCAGGGCGTTGGCGGCGACCTGGAACACGTACTGCTCCACGTGCTCGATCGGGCCGCCGCGGGCGCGGCGGATCAGGTGCAGGAACACCTCCTGGACCAGGTCGTCGACCTCGGCGGCGTCCTTCACGCGCTTGGAGAAGAAGCCGCGCAGGGGGATCCGGTACCGGAGCGAAACGTTGTTCCACTGGCTGATGCCGTCCTCGCCGTACTCGGCCAGCGAGGCGGGTTCACGCGACCAGGACACTGTATTGGCCATTGCCTACCCTTCCCCTGCCGCGCGACGCGAGGCCGCCTGCCGGAACCGCCGACCGTTCATACGCCCACCACCTTGGCAGCCCAGGGCGGCAGGATTCCTTGTGGCTTGCGCGGCTCGGACGCCTTGTCCTCGCCCAGCGCGCGCTCGTCGACGGACCGCGCCGCGGCGCCGGCCATGCCCATGACGCGCTCGATGTCGCGGACCTGCTCGCCACTCTCGAACGAGGTGGTGAGCATGGGCGAGATGAAGGAGATCAGCCGCGCCAGCATCTGCGAGTCGTTGACCGGCTCGCCCATGCACATCGCCGAGATCAGCTCGTCCATGTTGGCGCCGGCCAGCACGCCCGAGAGCGCCTTGAGGCAGAAATGCAGGCGCATGCCGAGCTCGTTGCGCGACAGGTGCGGCAGCGCGCGCGCGAACGCCTCGAAGAAGCGGCCGTAGATGAACTGGTAGTGGTCGTGCAGGTAATCGCGGATGAAGGGCGAGGGATCGCTGTAGACGCGCCCGAGCAGGCGCATCAGCGCGACGCCGCCCTTGCTTTCGCGGCTCAGGCGCACCGCCGGCACGAACAGCACGCTGAGCACGGCGCTGGCGTCCATCGGACGATCGCCGCGCTGCGCCTCGCACAGCGACAGCAGCTGCAGCCGCTCCTGGTTGAGCCGGTCCAGATGCGCCGACAGCAGCTCCTGCACCAGCGCTTCCTTGCTGCCGAAGTGGTAGTTCACCGCGGCCAGGTTCACCTCGGCATAGCCGGTGATCTGGCGCAGCGACATGCCTTCGTAGCCGTGCTCGATGAACAGCGCTTCCGCCGCTTCGAGCAGGCGGGTGCGCGTGTTGCCGGGATTGGGGTGCTGGCTGTTCACGGCGTGCGTCCGCAAGACACTTCCGACCCTGCCGATGCAGGAGCATCGGCTCCAAGTCCGGGTTTGAATACCCGGATTAAAACGGCTGTTAGAGTAATCACGTCAAATTTGACGTTGCACGCTGCAGCGCAATATGCGCCGACGCCAAAACGGCCGCTCGCGGCCGGCAGTCGCCAGCCGTGCATCCTAAGCCCCTGATTCTCAAATCAATCCCCGACGAAACCCCAAATGCGTCACTGACAAAATACGACAGGTCCGTCATCCCGCCCAATCAAGGCGGCGTGAAGGCCCGCGCGTCAACTGCGCTCGGTGCTGGCCGCCCGATCAGGCTCCGGAAGCACGCACAGGTAGCCTAGCCCATTCAGGCGCCGCAGGACCGTGCCAATGGTCTCCAGGCTGCGGCCGTGCCCGGCGCCCTCGTGCAGCAGCACGATCGCGCCGGGGGCCAGGCCGCGCTCGATGCGCGCCAGCACCTTGGCCGGATCCGGCTCCACCGCGTCGAAGCCGCGTGCGTTCCAGGCCACCCGCGCCAGCCCGCAGTCGCGCAGCGGCGCCGCCACGAATGGATTGGCTAGGCCCACCACGGCGCGGAACCAGCGCGGCGCGACGCCGGTGATCGCGCGCAGCGTGTCCTGGCAGTGCACGATCTCCGCGCGCATGCGCCGCGGCCCCAGCGCCCAGAACCAGGCCGAGGGATGCGTCTGGCTGTGGTTGCCGATGCCGTGGCCGCGGCGGGCGATCTCGCGCACCAGCTCCGGCCGCGCGGCCGCGCGTTCGCCGACCAGGAAGAAGGTGGCCTTGGCGGCATGGGCATCGAGCAGATCGAGCACTGCCGCCGTCTCCGGGGACGGGCCGTCGTCGATCGTCAGCCACACGTGCTTGTCCCGGTCCGGCAGCCGGCTCAGCACCGGCGAATACAGCGCCGACTGCGGCCGGAATACGCCCCACAGCAGGAGCAGATGCGTGCCCAGCAGCGCCGGCAGGCCGAGCTGCCAGCCGAAGCGCCACCACAAGGCTGCCGCCCCGGCTTGCGTCAGCGCCAGCAGCGCCCACCAGGCGTGCGGATGGCGCGGGACGCGATGCAAATGGAACGCTTTGGGCATGCCGACATCATGCCACGCGCCCTCCGGCCGCCACGCGCCGGCGTACCATGCACGGATCACATCGCCCCATCCGACCGGAGCCCCCATGACGCTCGACCCCACCGTGCGCGCCCGCATCGACGGCCTGCTGCAGGCCAACCGCATCGTCCTGTTCATGAAGGGCGAGCCGCGCGCGCCGCAATGCGGGTTCTCGGCCAAGGCGGTGGCGGCGCTGGGCGCCCTGGAGGCCGACTACGCGCACGTGGACGTGCTGGCCGACCCGCAGATCCGCGAGGGCATCAAGGCTTACGGCGACTGGCCGACGATCCCGCAGTTGTACATCGACGGCGAGCTGGTCGGCGGCAGCGACATCATCGAGCAGATGGTCAACAGCGGCGAACTGCACGCCGCGCTGGGCCTGCCGCCGCCTGATCGCACGCCGCCGTCCATCACCGTCACGCCGGCCGCGGCGGCGATGCTGCGCAAGGCGGTCGAGGACGCCGGTGCCGGCGTGGTGGTCCGGCTGGAGATCGACCGCGCTTTCCGCACGCGCCTGCAACTGGCGCCGGAGGACGCGGCCGCGCTCACCGCCGAGAGCGAAGGCGTGCGCCTGCAGATCGACCTGGCCGGCGCGCGCCGCGCCGACGGCCTGCGCATCGACTTCGTCGACGACGAACGCGGCCGCGGCCTGGCCATCGACAATCCGAACGCACCGCCGCCGGTGCGCGAACTCTTGCCGCGCGAAGCCGCCGCGCGCCTGGACGAAGGCCGCCTGACCATCGTCGACGTGCGCCCGCCCGAGGAGCGCGCCCAGGCCGCGATCCGCGTCGCGTTCTCCACGCTGGACCAGGGCGCCGCCGCGCTGGAGGCCTTGCCGCGCGACACGCCGCTGGCCTTCCTCTGCCATCACGGCGGCCGCAGCGCGCAGGCCGCCGAGCATTTCCGCCAGCTCGGCTTCCGCGAGGTCTACAACATCGTCGGCGGCATCGAGGACTGGAGCGCGAGCGTCGACGCGCAGGTGCCGCGCTACTGAGCGGACGTCCGGCGGCTCAGAAGCCGCCGCCGGCGTCGAGCCAGGCCTGCTCCTCGGCCGTGTTCTCGCGCCCGAGGGCGCGGTTGCGGTGCGGGAAGCGGCCGAAACGCGCGATCACCTCCTGGTGCGCCAGCGCGTACTTGTCGTAGCTCTCGTCGCCGATGCCGGCGAACAGCTCCACCGAGCGCCGCTGGTCGGCCGGGTCCTCGGAATGCTCGAACGGCAGGTAGAGGAAGGCGCGCAGGGCGGGCTCGATCTGTGCATCGAGCTGGGCCTGCACCGCCTGCGCCGCGTAATGCCGCGCCAGCCCGTCGGTGGCGAAGGCGTGGCCGCTGCCGCGGAAGACGTTGCGCGGGATCTGGTCGAGCAGCAACAGCAGCGCCAGCGCGCCCTCGGCCGTGCCCATCCACGCCTCGTACTCTCCCCGCGCGGCGGCGTGATGCGCCTCCAGGAAGTGCTCCCGGCACTCGGCGTCGAATGCCGCACCGCCGGCGAACCATTTCCCGTAGCCGGCCTCGCGCCAGAACGCGACCACCTCGCCGGGCGTGACGGCCGCGCTCACAGGAACTTCTTCTCGGCCTCGGACGGCTCGTGCCACCAGTCGTTGTCGCGGCCGTTGAAGTACTTGATCGGCGCGGCGGCCAGCGCCTCGTTGTCGACGTCCAGGCAGGCCAGGCTGACCGAGACGAACTTGCCGCCGACCTCCTCGATGTCGCCGTGCCCGTACGAGCGCACGCCGCAGGTGCTGCAGAACGGCCAATGGGTCATGCCGTTGCGGCTGTAGTCGGTGGTCGCCTCCGCGCCGCTGAGCAGGCGGAAGGCGTCCGGCTTCACGCTCTGCGACCAGTTGCGGGACTTGCGGCAGATCGAGCAGTTGCAGCGCCCGCCGCCCTCGGACAGGTCAAGATCGACTTCGTAGCGCACGTTGCCGCAGTGGCAGCCGCCGGTGTAGGTCTGGGTGGTCATAAGGCTCTCTCGGGATGGATGGGGCAAGGATAGCGGCCGAGCCGCGCCTATTCGTCGAACTTCAGGTGCCGCACCGACTTGCCGTGGCGGCGGATCAGGCGCAGCGCCTCGATGCCGACCTGGATGTGCCGCTCGACGTACTCCGCGCTGACCCGGGCGTCGGAGGCCTCGGTCTTCACCCCTTCGGGAATCATCGGCTGGTCGCTGACCAACAGCAGCGCGCCGCAGGGGATGCGGTTGGCGAAGCCGGCGGCGAACACCGTGGCGGTCTCCATGTCGATGGCCATGCAGCGCAGCCTGCGCAGGTATTCCTTGAACGCCTCGTCGTGCTCCCAGACGCGGCGGTTGGTGGTGTAGACGGTGCCGGTCCAGTAGTCCTGGCCCATGTCGCGGATCATGGTCGAGACCGCGCGTTGCAGGGCGAAGGCCGGCAGCGCCGGCACCTCCGGGGGCAGGTAGTCGTTGCTGGTGCCCTCGCCGCGGATCGCCGCGATCGGCAGGATCAGGTCGCCCAGGGCGTTCTTCTTCTTCAGCCCGCCGCACTTGCCCAGGAACAGCACCGCCTTGGGCGCGATGGCCGAGAGCAGGTCCATCATGGTCGCGGCATTGGGGCTGCCCATGCCGAAGTTGATCATGGTGATGCCGTCGGCGGTGGCGCTGGGCATGGGCCGGTCGAGGCCGACGACCTCCGCCCCGGTCATGCGGCTGAAATGGCCGAGGTAGCCGCCGAAGTTGGTCAGCAGGATGTGCTCGCCGAAGCCGTCCAGGGGAACGCCGGTGTAGCGCGGCAGCCAGTTGTCGACGATCTGTTCTTTTTCTTTCACGTGGGTCGCCTCCTGAGTTTCGGCATTTTCTCACGCGCCGGCCCCGGTAGACAGGCGGCCGAGCCGCTACACTGCGCCCATGGCCGCATCGCCGCGCTGGTACTTCGACTTCGTCTCGCCCTTCTCCTACCTGCAGTGGCGCAAGCTGGCCGCGCGGGCCGAAGGCGGCGGCATCGTGCCGGTGCCGATCGTGTTCGGCGCGATCCTGGGCGGGCTCGGCATCCGCGGTCCGGCCGAGATCCCGCACAAGCGCGAGTTCACCTATCGCCACGTGCTGTGGCGGGCGCGGCAGGAACGCATCCCGCTGCGCTTCCCGCCGCAACACCCGTTCAACCCGCTGGCGGCGCTGCGCCTGTGCGTGGCCGCCGGCGGCACGCCGCGGGCGGTGTCGGCGATCTTCGACTGGATCTGGGAGCACGGCCGGGCCGCCGACGGCGCCGAGGCGCTCGCCCCCCTGATCGCGCAGCTGGGCGTGGCGCCGGAGGCGTTGGGCAGCGACGCGGTCAAGGCCACCTTGCGCGAGAACACCGCCGAGGCCACCGCCGCCGGCGTGTTCGGCGTGCCGACCCTGGCGATCGGCCCGACCCTGATCTGGGGCAACGACGCCCACGACCTGGCGATGGCCGCGCTCGACGACCCGGCCCTGTTCGAGGATGCGGAGATGCGCCGCGTCGCCGCGCTCCCCGTGGGCATCCGCCGGACCTGAGCCGCGCAGCGTGACCCGCCTCACAAAAGCGCCGCCGCCGGTGCTGATAGCGTAGATCGTTTCGGGGGAAAGGCTTCGACGGAAGTCAGGGGGCAAGGGACATGCGCATCGGAATCGTGGTCGACTCGACCTGCGACCTGCCGAAGGACTTCATCGACCAGCACCGCATCGTCATCCTGCCGATCACCATCCGGATCGACGACGCCATCCAGGTGGACTACCGCGATCCCGAGGCGACCCTCGCCTTCCTGCATTCGCACATCGCCGAGCGCGGCGCCAATGCCGAGACCAGCCCGTTCACGGTGCAGCAGATCCACGACCTGTTCCTGGAACGCCTGGTCATCGACTACGACCACGTGTTCTGCCTGACCGTCACCAAGACGCGCAGCCCGATCTTCGAGAACGCGCAGAAGGCCAGCTACGCCATCCTCAACGACTACCGGCCGATCCGCAGCGCCGCCGGCAACCAGACGCCGTTCGCGCTGCGCGTGATCGACAGCCAGAACCTGTTCTGCGCCCAGGCCATCCTGCCGGTGGAGGCGGTGCGTCTGCGCGAGGCCGGCGAGGGGCCGGCGAAGATCCGCGCGCGCCTGGAGCACCTGGCCATGCACACCCATGGCTACGCGGTGCCGCGCGACCTGTACTACATCCGCAACCGCGGCCGCGCCAAGGGCGATCGCAGCGTCAGCCTGTTCAGCGCCGCGCTCGGCACCGCCCTCGACATCAAGCCGGTCCTGCACGCCTATCGCGGCGAGACCGGACCGGCGGCCAAGATCAAGGGCTTCGAACCGGCCGTGCGCAAGCTGTTCGAGTTCGCCGCCAAGCGCGTCGTCGCCGGCCTGATGACGCCGACCCTGGCGCTGTGCTACGGCGGCGAACTGGAGGAGCTGCGCGCGATGCCCGGCTACGCGGCGCTGCGCGAGGCGTGCGAAACGCACGGCGTGGAAGTGTACGAAAGCGTGATGAGCCTGACCGGCATGGTCAACGTCGGCAAGGGCGCAGTGGTGGTGGCCTTCGCCGCCGAGGCGCATGCCTTCGCCTGACCGCGCGCGACGGCGCGCGCCGCGACGCCCCTCAACATCTCGCTAACGCGCGGCTGCTAGGCTTCTCCGCCACTTCCAACTCACGCACCGCCCATGGCCACACGCTATTACATCAGTCTCCCCGATCCCGCCAAGGCGCGCGGCGCCGGCGAATTCGCCTTCCGTTCCCAGGGCGCCGAGGGGCTCGCGCAGGAGCTGCAGGACGCGCTGCGCAGCGACGCGCTCTTCCAGCGCTGGCGGGCCGCGCAGGACGATCCGGACGGCGTCGACGCCGCCCTGGGCGCCGCCGATCCCGGCGCCACGGTCGAGGGCCAGCAGGACGACCTGCACATCGACCTGATCGCCGTCACCTCCCTGCCCGGCGCGGTCTTCAAGCACCGGCTGCGCCTGCTGGCCGGCGGCGCCTGGGAGCTGCGGGATGTCGCGGCCGCCTAGAGGCGCTGCGAAGCGACGAAGGCGGCCTCCGCGCATCGCCGCCCGACAAAGCCCGGCATGAGCCTTCGCCCGCAAGTCCTGCTGGCCTGGAGCGGCGGCAAGGATTCGGCGTGGACCTTGCACGCGCTGCGCCAGCGCGGCGAGGTCGAGGTGGTGGCGCTGCTCACCACCCTCACCCGCGAATACGGCCGCGCCTCGATGCAGGGCGTCCGCCGCGAGGTGCTGCGCGCCCAGGCGGACGCGGCGGGGTTGCCGCTGCTCGAGGCCGAGATCCCCAGCGCCTGCGCCAATGCCGATTACGACGCGGCCATGGCGCGCGCGCTCGGCGAGGCCGCCGCCCGCTGGCCCGGCCTGCGCACCGCCGCCTTCGGCGACCTGTTCCTGGAGGACATCCGCGCCTATCGCGCGCAGCGCTGCGCGGCGGCGGGCTGGGAACTGCTCACGCCGCTGTTCGGCGCCGACACCGCGCGACTGGCGCGCGAGATGCTCGCCGGCGGCCTGCGCGCGGGCCTGTGCTGCGTGGACACGCGCCAGCTCGATGCCCGCCACGCCGGCCGCGATTTCGACGCCGCGCTGCTCGACGAGCTGCCGCCCGGCTGCGATCCCTGCGGCGAAAACGGCGAGTTCCATACCTGCGTGCGCGCCGGGCCGATGTTCTCGCGGCCCCTGCCGCTGCTGCGCGGCGAGACCGTGCTGCGCGAGGAGCGCTTCGCCTATACCGACTACGCCCTCAGCGCGGCCGCGTGATGGGCGATGTGCTCGCCGATGAAACTGGCGATGAAGTAATAGCTGTGGTCGTAGCCCGGCCGTAGCCGCAGGGTCAGCGGATGGCCGGCCGCCTGGCACGCGGCCTGCAGCAGTTCGGGCTTGAGCTGGCTGTGCAGGAATTCGTCGGCATCGCCCTGGTCGACCAGCAGCGGCAGGCGCTCGGCGGCGGTGGCGATCAACTCGCTGGCATCGTAGGCCCGCCACGCCGCGCGATCCTCGCCCAGGTAGGCGGCGAAGGCCTTCTCGCCCCAGGGCACGCGCGAGGGCGCCACGATCGGCGAGAACGCCGACACGCTGCGGTAGCGCCCCGGGTTGCGCAGCGCCAGCGCCAACGCGCCGTGGCCGCCCATCGAATGCCCGCTGATCGCGCGCGCGTCCGTCACCGGGAACTGCGCCTCCACCAGCGCCGGCAGCTCCGCGCGCACGTACTCGTCCATGCGGTAGTGCCGCGCCCAGGGCTGTTGCGTCGCATCGACGTAGAAGCCGGCGCCCTGGCCGAGGTCGTAGGCCGGATCGTTCGCCACGCCTTCCCCGCGCGGACTGGTGTCCGGCGCGACGAGGGCGATGCCGTGCTCGGCGGCATGGCGCTGCGCACCGGCCTTGGTGATGAAGTTCTGCTCGGTGCAGGTCAGGCCGGAGAGCCAGTACAGCACCGGCACCCGACCCGCGCGCGCCTGCGGCGGCAGGTAGACCGCGAAGCGCATCTCGCAGTCCAGCGCATGCGAACGATGCGCCCAGATCTCCTGGCTGCCGCCGAAGGCGGCGTGCTGTTCGACGCGCTCCATCAGTGCATGCTCATCAGTAATGGATCACGGTGCGGATCGACTTGCCCTCGTGCATCAGGTCGAAGGCCTCGTTGATGCGCTCCAGCGGCAGCGTGTGGGTGATGAAGGGATCCAGGTCGATTTCCCCGCGCATCGCCTGCTCCACCATGCCCGGCAGCTGGGTGCGGCCCTTGACGCCGCCGAACGCGGTGCCGCGCCAGACGCGGCCGGTGACCAGCTGGAACGGCCGCGTGCGGATCTCCTGCCCCGCGCCGGCCACGCCGATGATCACGCTCTCGCCCCAGCCCTTGTGGCAGCACTCCAGCGCCGCGCGCATCACCTCGACGTTGCCGATGCACTCGAAGCTGAAGTCCACGCCGCCGTCGGTCAGCTCGACGATCACCTCCTGGACGGGCTTGTCGTGATCCTTCGGATTGACGCAGTCGGTGGCGCCCATCGAGCGCGCCAGCTCGAACTTGCCGGGGTTGGTATCCACGGCGACGATGCGCCCGGCGCCGGCCTGCTTGGCGCCTTGGATCACCGCCAGGCCGATCCCGCCCAGCCCGAACACCGCCACCGAATCGCCCGCCTTCACCTTGGCGGTGTTGTGCACCGCGCCGATCCCGGTGGTGACGCCGCAGCCGAGCAGGCACACCTTCTCCAGCGGCGCGTCGGGATCGACCTTGGCCAGCGAGATCTCCGGCACCACCGTGTACTCGCTGAAGGTGCTGCAGCCCATGTAGTGGTAGATCGGCTGCCCGTTGTAGGAGAAGCGCGTGGTGCCGTCGGGCATCAGCCCCTTGCCTTGCGTGGCGCGCACCGCCTGGCACAGGTTGGTCTTGCCGGACAGGCAGAACTTGCACTTGCGGCACTCGGCCGTGTACAGCGGGATGACGTGGTCGCCTGGCACGAGGCTCGTGACGCCCTCGCCCACCTCCATCACCACGCCGCCGCCCTCGTGGCCGAGCACGGCCGGGAAGATGCCTTCCGGATCGTCGCCGCTGAGGGTGAAGGCGTCGGTGTGGCAGACGCCGGTGGCGTGGATCTTCACCAGCACCTCGCCGGCCTTCGGACCTTCCACGTCGATCTCGACGACCTGCAACGGCTGGCCGGCTGCGAACGCCACGGCGGCGCGTGATTTCATGATCGGACTCCTTGCTTACTTGAGATAGGAACGCACCAGGGCGATGGCCTGGTCGATGCCGGCCTGCCGGTCGCCAGTTCGCCGAGCGCCGGCGTCGCGCCCGGCGGCATCGCCGAACTCCTCGCGCAGATGGCTCTCCAGCACCTCGGCCATCAGGCCGTTGACCGCCCCGCGGATTGCCGCCAGCTGCTGCAGCACCGCCCCGCACTCCGCGCCCTGCTCGAGCGCGCGCTCCAGCGCCTCGGCCTGGCCGCGGATGCGGCGCAGGCGCGTCAGGGCGCGCTTTTTTTCCTGAGGCGAGTGCGGCATATCAAAGCCCCTGATACTGCAGGGGAGTATATCCGAATTCGTATGCAAGCATATTTCGGCGTCGGAATGCCCAGCCTTCAGGAACACGGCCGGTGAAACGGCTTCGACCCCGGCAACCGTTGACACTTTCTCCAGTGCGGAGATAGAGGTGGAAGCCTCATTGGCAAACTACTCCTGCGGCGGAGTATCGGAGTCATAGAGGATGGCTTCCGCGCCGGTGATCTTGCCGACGCGCGCCGCCCTGTGCACGTACAGCTTGATCGGCTTATCCGACACGATACCGTCACGGACCTCGACATTGGGACCAACCACGATCCTGGGCGGCGTGGCTTCGGGACCAGGAACCTCGTCCTCGCTACCGAAACACTCGCTGGAGGACACCTGGATGGCGCCGTCAACTCTGGAGCCTGCGCCGACCGTAATATTGCCCGTGTGCGTACACACATTCCCCTGGATCAGGGTGGCAACAAAGGCGATATCGCCCCGAGCGCTTGAAACGGATTCAAGCTGGCTGCCGCTCCCGGCGAAAATACTGCCGTATTTCGCAGAAAGCCCCCTGCCGATCTTCGCGTCGCGGGCGATGCGTACTTGACCGGTAGTGGTCGAAACGCTTCCGCTCACATTGGCTCGGTCTTCCAGAAACACATCGCCATTAACGGTCGCGATATACCCTTTCACCGTCGCGCCCGGGCCGATATGCACCGCCCCTTGAACCGTATCGATGGAACCGAAACCCTGCGAAACTTCGGCCCCCTCGAGAACATGCACACTTCCGTTCACCGTGGAGATTTCGCCCACATTCGCGTTTGATCCGATTTCGACGTTCTGGTCAATCGACCAGATATCTCCACGCATCTTTTTCCCCGCCCCGACGACAAGAGCAGTCGGCGACGGCCCACCTTCTTCAGCCGTCGACGGCGGAGGTTCTTCCGAATCGTAGATGACCGCAGTCGCACCGTGCACCTTGCCGATATGTGCGCTCTTGTGCACATAGAGATCGACCGGATGGCCGAACACCAGATTTCCTTTCACCACAGCCCCGGGCCCGATCACTACGCGCGACTGGCGATGCGCGGCGGTCGGAGCAAGAGGGAGATTTCGCGCCTCACTTCCCTCTTCGTCACTCCACTCCTCAACCGGCGCATGACAAGGAGTGTATGTCAGGATCTCATAACCCGTGATCTTGTCGACATCGATCTTGTCGCCATTGCCGATCACATAGATGCCGCCAGAGACGCGACTGCCCGCCCCGACAATGACGTCTCCCTCGCAACTGGCGATGTCAGCCACCCTGGCATCATCCAGTTCGATACGCCCCATGTTCGTCTCGACGCCCCCGTTGAGACGGCTACCGCGGCCGATGAAGATATTTCCGGTGCTGCTGATGATTCTGACCGGGGAATCGAGGCCAGCGATGGATCGAACATTGCGCTCTAACCGGATGTCACCCCTTCCTGTCGTTTCGGCGAACGCGATTCTTGCGCCGTCCTCAACATGCATATCGCCATTGACCGAGCTAATGGAATAGACGTCGATGTTGGATGCAATCTTGATACTCCGATCGCCCGTATCAACCGGATCCCCTTCATGCTTGCTCGACGTGACAACGAGAATGTCGACCGATTCCGTCTCGAATGCCGATGATGGCCACGACTGCAATCCCAGCACGAAGACCACGAACGCGAGTGACTTCTGTCGACGATGCATCATGCCCCTCCATTTAATGGCAACAAAACTCTATCGACGATAGCGCCGCAAATCCATGGCTCGACGATCCCATCGCTCAAGTATCACGAAACGATACCCGTCGCGCACTTATCGATACTGGGCCAATGACGAATCGATGCGCACTGGAGACGAAATCAGCAATCGACTCCACGCCTGACCGGAAAAGGCCAATTAATCCATAGCCCAACTACGATCAGGCCCGAAGCGGAGTGCAGCGCGGATTCTGGACAGGCATTGAGCTGCGCCTTCAATCAGAATTCTCTATAAGAATCCGAAGCTTGGCCGCGCCTGCCTCCGCACGCGGATTCCGTCCGGCGTAGCCAGTTCGCGGATGCCTTCGGATGGTGGCCGCACTGAGCCGGCGACCGGCCGAGGCCGGATGCGTGAGCCGAAGCATGCCTTCCTTACGAGTATGGAGCCGAGGCCTACTGCGCCTCGCTACTTTGATCCCAAGGAGATGCATGATGCACAGACACAACACATTGGCCTGCCTGGCGGTAGTGCTGGCGGGGCTGCTGGCCGCCGGCAGCGCCGAGGCTGGCCTGGTGGGCCCGGGCAACCAGATCGCCATCAACACGCAGAGTCGCGTTGCATGGGGCTCGATCGCCACGGTGAGGAAGAGCGGCAACACCGCCGATTTCATCGGATGCGAGTACACCGTTCCGGCCTCGCCGCAAAGCCCCAGCCTGACGTGCAACGCCGCCAACAGCACCTTGACGGTGAGCTGCACCTCGACCGACCCGCAATTGCTCGCCGCGGCGCAATCGCTGTCGATGGACGTCTTCGTCGAATTCCGCTGGAACAGCGTTTCGCAGTGCACGTCCCTGCGGATCGTGAAGAGCAGCTACCAGCCCATCGCCACGCCCTGAGCGACGGGCGCTTCGATCCCGCACCCCTGCGCAAGCGGGGGTGCATTCGCACCGGCGAACCGCCGGGATTCGGCACGCAAGCACGCTCCGACGTCGGGATGTCCCATCCTTGCCCCATGCAGCTTGCCAATGCCGGCACTCTTGTTCGCACAGAGATCGACAAGATGGAAGTGCCACACCGGAATGCGTGGAATCAACCGCAGAAGAACGCTTGGAGCGACTAGGCTCGGCCAGCGGCAGTCATGTTTCTAGAAGCGTGGCCGGCTTGAATTGTTAGCCCATGCCACGACCGTCATCCAGACTTCGATCATGGACCACAAGGAAGTCCGAGGCGCCAAGCCCGTACTCGTACTCCGCTTGCGCGAACGCTGCCTCAAGGTCCTCATGCCACGTATCGCCGCACAGCTTCCCTGATTTTTCGTATCGACAGAGGAAGCAGTGATCGCTCCCAGGCTCAGGCTCGATCTCCACGCGATCGGGCAATGGCATTGCACTTCGTTCTATCAATTCGCCATCCATCATGCCCCCGATGGCATGCATGCCAGGACGCCTGAACGCTTTTGGTCGCGCAACATACGTCATAGAAACCTGGCTTAACGCCCGAACGGCGCCGATCCGCAAAATGGCATCGGCCTGAATGAACCATCATGCACCACAGCGAGGGGCATCCGCCCCCCACACGACCCCCTCAGCGCTTATCCGCATTCCGGACAAGCGCTGGACCAAACGCCAAGGCAGCGAGGAAGTTTCGTACTTGATGATTTCGCAATCTCTGCCGCAGTTGCGCCAATTTCGACAAGGCGCGACGTTTGGAGGCCGATCCCATGGGATGGTCGACAACCGCCGCAACTCGTCCCACGCTTCGTCCAGAGTCGCGAACTCGCCAAGCGGCTCAGCGTGACTCTGATCCTCGATAACGAAAACATGCGGCATGGAACCTAGCACCTGAGTTGAGCCGTAGTGCGAATCGGGTCCGATTCGAATGAACTGCTGGCGGCACCCCGCGAAAGCCAAACGACAACTGGGGTGTTGGCTTCCTCGCCTCCATCCGGGTCAGCCGGAGAGCGGACAGGATGGCGCAAGTTAAATCCATTCCAGGACTGGCGGCAACAGCGCCGGCTTGCGCCGCCCGCACCCGCTGGAAAATCGGCAGGCGCGGATCAAGATCCTCGAGTTCAACCCGTGTTCTGAATCCCCGCCGCGATGCCGTTGACGGTCGCGATCAGCGCCCGCAGCAGCACGTCGTCCTCGCGCCCGGCCTCGCGCCAGCGGCGCAGCAGTTCCACTTGCAGCAGGCTGATCGGGTCGACGTAGGGGTTGCGCAGGCGGATCGACAGGCGCAGGCGGTAGTCGTCGGCGAGCAGCAGGTCGCGGTCCTTCAGGGCGAGGATCGCCGAGCGGGTGCGCTCGAACTCCTCGGCGATGCCGGGGAAGAAGGCGGCGTGGGCGTCGCCGGCCAGGCGCGAGTAGCGCTCGAAGATGGCCAGGTCCGACTTGGCCATCAGCATCTCGACGTCGTCGAGCATGGCGGCGAAGAACGGCCACTCGCGCGCCATCGCCGACATGCCCTCCAGGCCGTGGGCGTCGATGCCGTGGCGCAGCGCGGTGCCGACGCCGTACCAGCCGGTCAGGCCGGAGCGGTTCTGCGACCAGGCGAATACCCAGGGGATCGCGCGCAGGTTCTGGATGCCGCCGTCGCGGCGCCTGGAGGGGCGCGAGCCGATGCGCAGGCGCTCGATCACGTCGATCGGGGTCGCGGCGCGGAAGTAGTCGGGGAAGTCGGCGCGCTCGTGCACCAGGGCGCGGTAGTGGCCGCGCGAGACCTGCGCCAGTTCGGCGGCCAGCGCGCGCCACTGCGCCTCGCGCGGCTCGGGCGGGCGCGGACGCAGGGATGCGCGCAGCACCGCGCCGGTGGTCTGCTCCAGGTTGCGCAGCGCCAGCGCGCGGATGCCGTACTTGCGGTGGATGACCTCGCCCTGCTCGGTGACGCGCAGGCGGCCGTCCACCGAGCCGCGCGGGGCCGCGATAATGGCGCGCTCGGTCTTGCCGCCGCCGCGGCTGACCGAACCGCCGCGGCCGTGGAAGAAGACGATGCGCACGCCGGCCTCGCGGGCCAGTTCGAGCAGGTCCACCTGGGCGCGCTGCAGGGCCCAGCGCGAGGCCAGCAGGCCGCCGTCCTTGGCGCTGTCGCTGTAGCCGAGCATGACGATCTGGCGGTCGCCGCGCGCGGCCAGGTGCTTGCGGTAGACGGGGTCGTCGAACAGCGCGCGCATCACACCGGTGGCCGCCTCCAGGTCGCCGACGGTTTCGAACAGCGGCGCGACGTCGAGCGGGACTTCACCTTCCTCGACGCAGCCGGCGATGCGCGCCAGCGCCAGCACCGCCAGGGCGTCGGCGGCGCTGCGGCTCATGCTGATGATGTAGGGGCCGAAGGCGTGCTCGCCGAACTGCGCGCGTAGCTCGCGCACGGCGGCGAACACGGCCAGGGTGGCGCTGGCGGACTCCGCGTCCGCCACGGCGGGCGCGGCGCCGTCGATCAGGCGGTGCAGGCGCGCGACGCGCTGCTCCGGTTCGCGCGCGGCCCAGTCGGCGTCGCCTTCCAGGGCCGCCAGTGCGGCGTCGTGCACCGCCGAATCCTGGCGCAGGTCGAGCGCGGCCATGTGCAGGCCGAAGGTGCGTGCGCGCCACAGCACGCGGCGCAGCGCGAAGCGGCCGGCGTAGTCGCCGCGATGGCGGGCCAGGCTGGCGTCGATGGTCTCCAGGTCGCCGATGAACTCGTCCGCATCGGCGTAGCCGGCCGCGTCGCCGGCGTCGGTGGCCGCCAGGCGCGCGCGCATCAGGTCGAGGAAGACGCGATAGGGCATGTCGGCCAGGCGCGGTCGCATGCGCGCCGCCGCCTGGGGCAGCAGATGGCGGTAGCGGCTGATGCGGGCCTCGACCTCGGCATCGACCGACACGCGCTCGCGGCTCTGGGTGAGCACGTCGCCGAGCGCGCGCAGGTCGGCGCGGTAGTTGCCCAGCGCCTGCACGCGCTGCACGCCGAGCGCGGCGCGCACGGTGTCGGCGCCGACGTTGGGATTGCCGTCCATGTCGCCGCCGACCCAGGTGCCGAAGCGCAGCAGCGGCGGCAGCTCGATGCGTTCGCCGTAGACGTGCTCGACGGCGTCGGCGAAGACTTCGTAGAACACCGGCAACACGCGGAACAGCACGTTGCCGAGGTAGAAGCCGATGTGCTCGACCTCGTCGGTGACGCTGGGCTTGTGCGGCGGCGCCTCGATGGTCTGCCAGGCGGTGGTCAGCGTCTGGCGGATGCGCGCCTCGTCGGCGCGGCGCTCGGGCGGGGTGCGGTTGCGGTCGATGTCGTCGATCAGGCGGTCGACGATGCTGTGCTCCTTGAGCAGCAGCGCGCGCCGCACCGCTTCGGTGGGGTGGGCGGTGAACACCGGCTCGATGCGCATCTGCGGCAGCAGCGCGCGCAGCTCCTCCAGCGTGACGCCGGCGGCCTTGAGGTCGTGCAGCACCGCTTCCAGGCCGCCGGGCTGCGGCGCCTCGGAGGTGCGCTGGTAGTCGCGGCGGCGGCGGATGCGGTGCACGCGCTCGGCGAGGTTGATCGCGCCGAAGTAGGCGGCGAAGGCGCGCACCAGCGCCTCGGCGTCCTGCAGCGGCACCTGCGCCAGGCGCGTTGCGAGCGCGTCGACCGGCTCGCCGTTCTCGCGCCGCGCGATGGCGTCGCGGCGCACCGATTCGACCTGCTGCAGCAGGGCCGGCGAGACCTGCTCGGCGAGCATGTCGCCGACCATCGCCCCGAGGCGGCGCACGTCGTCGCGCAGCAGCGCGTCGTTCTCGGCGAATTCCAGGCGCTCGCGCAGCGGCGCGGGGCGGGGGGGCGGCTTCGGTGCGGACTCTGGGCTCATCGCCCGAAGGCTAACGCGTTTTTTGCCGCGCTGCAGCATGACCGGCCTCGGCATTGCGCTCGAGTCCTGCGCGGACCGTCCGCCGGATGATGCGGTTGAGGCCGACGGCAGTGACGCCGAGATAGGCGGCCAGGTCCTTCTGCGGAAGGCGCGCCAGGAGCTCGGGCGAGGCGGCGGCGAAGGCGGCATACAGCTCGGGCGGCCGCAGCATCAGCAGGTCGCGCTCGCGCTGCACCTTGCGTTCGGCCAGCCACTGGAAGCCCAGGCGCAGGGCGCGTTGCCAGGCGGGATGACGCGCGGCCAGCGCGTCGATCGTCGCCCAGGGCGCACGCTCGACCACGCTGCGCTCGACCGCCACACTGGCGAACGAGGTCTTGCCGCCCGGAGCGAACGCAAGCGGGCAGCCGAATGCATCGCCTTCGGCGGCGAAGCTCTTGATCCATTCGCTGCCGTCCTGGCCGGTGTACAGCTGCTTGAGCAGGCCGTGGCGGACGAAGTAGAGATAGGGATGGCGGGCGTGTTCGCGGAATGCGGCTTGGCGTTCGCGCAGTTCGACAACTTCGACCGCCTCGAACAGGACGTGCTTCGACGGTAGCCGAGACTTCGCAGCGCTTTCGAAGCGCTGCAGCAACTGCGCCACGGCCTGGGCCGGATGCGTGTCGGTCACGACGATTAACCTCGATCAATGACGCCGGCGCCGCGGCCATACACGATGCCCGCACCGACATTGAAGGAACATGATCCATGCGCGATACGAGACAGTATGACCCGGAACGCATCCTGCGCCGCTACTTCGACGAGGTCTGGAACGCCGGCCGCCTCGACGCCCTCGACGAACTATTGACGCCCGATTACGTCAATCACAGCCCCTCGATCGAGAATCCCGAACCCGGCCCGGCCGGATTGAAGCCAATCGTTGTCGCGCTGCGCACGGCCATTCCCGACCTGCACTACGAACTTCTGGATTTCGTGGCGACGCCTGACAAGATCGCCGCCCATGTCCGCGTGACCGGCACCCAACGCGGCGAGCTATTCGGCATGCCCGCCAGCGGCGCGCGCATCGACGTGCGGCAGATGCAGTTCGAGTGGCTGCGCGAGGGCCGCATCTGCGCGCATTGGCGGCTGACCGACGAGGCCGCACTGATGCGCCAGCTCGGCGGCGCCGGCTGAAACGGGCGGCTCAGTAGGCGAACTCGCGGAAGACTGGGTCCACGCTGCCGCCCCATTCGCCGCGGAACAGGGCCAGCTTGCGCTCGGCCGGGGTCTCGTTGGCCTCGGCCGACTCGATCAGCGGCGCCAGGAACAGGCTTTCGTCGGCGCCGCTGCGGTTGTGGCGGGCGCGCCGCTGCAGCCCGGCGGCCGAGATCTTCAGCGCCTCCAGCGCCAGTTCGCGCACGCTCGCGCCGCGGAAGGGCAGCTTCAGCGCCTGCCGCGGCACGCCGTCGCGCAGCGCGTGGCGCTCGGCCAGGGTGAAGTCCTTGACCAGGTCCCAGGCGGCGTCCAGCGCGGCATCGTCGTACAGCAGGCCTACCCAGAAGGCGGGCAGCGCGCACAGCCGGTTCCACGGGCCGCCGTCGGCGCCGCGCATCTCCAGGAATTTCTTCAGCCGCACTTCCGGGAACGCGGTGGTCAGGTGATCGGACCAGTCGCGCAGCGTCGGCAGTGCGCCGGGCAGCACCGGCAGCCGCCCGTCCAGGAAGTCGCGGAAGCTCTGCCCGCTGGCGTCGTGGTAGATGCCGTCGCGGTAGGAGAAGTACATCGGCACGTCGAGGATGTAGTCGACGTAGCGCTCGTAGCCGAAGCCGTCCTCGAAGACGAAGTCGAGCATGCCGGTGCGGTCGGCGTCGGTGTCGGTCCAGATGTGCGAGCGGTAGCTGAGGTAGCCGTTCGGCTTGCCCTCGGTGAAGGGCGAATCGGCGAACAGTGCGGTGGCCACCGGCTGCAGCGCCAGCGAGACGCGGAACTTCTTCACCATGTCCGCTTCGGAGGCGTAGTCGAGGTTCACCTGCACGGTGCAGGTGCGGGTCATCATGTCCAGGCCGAGCTGGCCGACCTTGGGCATGTAGGCGCGCATGATCTTGTAGCGGCCCTTGGGCATCCACGGCATGTCCTCGCGCTTCCACTTGGGCTGGAAGCCCATGCCGAGGAAGCCGAGCCGCAATTCGTCGGCGACCGCCTTCACTTCCTTCAGGTGCGTGGCGACTTCGGCACAGGTGTCGTGGATGCTTTCCAGCGGCGCGCCCGAAAGCTCCAGCTGCCCCGCCGGTTCCAGCGTCACCGAGGCGCCGTCGCGCACCAGGGCGACCACGCGCTCCTTTTCCGGCGCCGCCTCCCAGCCGAAGCGGGTCAGACCCTTGAGCAGGGCCTCGATGCCTTGCTCGCCGTCGAAGGTCGGCGGGCGCAGGTTATCGAGGCGAAAACCGAACTTCTCGTGTTCGGTGCCGATCCGCCAGCCGTCCTTCGGTTTCTCGCCGTCGGCGATGTAGGCGACCAGCTGGTCGCGCGAGGTGACGGGCGTATCGCTGACGTGGCTCGGGCTCGACATGCGCTGCTCTGGCTCTGGACTGTGAGCGATATGCGGGCGGGCCCGGGCATCGCAAGGCGGCACTATAGCCGCTGCCCTCCGCCCGCGGCGTTGTGGGGATGGGACGACGGTGTTCCGCGGATGGCGTGGCCGAACGACACGCCTTCGGGCATGGCGCCGGGCGCCGTCGCCGGACCGGATTCGGACAAGGGACGGATGCGTCTTGATGCCGGGGCAACGGCATCCGGCAGGAAGCAGTGCACGCCCGCAGACGCCGCCAACGCCTGGCCGCCTGCCGCTTCCGGATCCTCGGTCCGCACCAGGGCTTTACAACTCTAAAATTTAGAGTACTCTGAATCCACATCCCGGAGACCGCCCATATGCCCGCCGACCATCTCGAAGACCTGAGCTACGTCGTCCGCGCCGTCCGCCACAGCGAGCGGCCGCGCGGCGTCACCGCGATCTATCTGCTGTGGGCGGCGGTGATCGCCGTCGGCTTCGCCCTGCCCGATTTCGCTCCGCGCTGGGCCGGGCCGTTCTGGCTGGTGGCCGGCATCGCCGGCGGCCTGGCGAGCTGGCGGCTTGGCACGCGCCAGGCCGCCCGCGCCGGCGTCCGCGACGCCGACCTCGGGCGGCGTTACGCCCTGCACTGGCTGCTGGCCGGCGCCGGCTTCCTGCTGTGCGTGCTGCCCATGCTCGACGGGCACGGCGATGCCGGCAGATCCGCCCACACCTTCATGCTGGTCGCCGGCCTCTGCTACGCGCTGGCCGGCGTGCACCTGGACCGTTCGTGGCTGTGGCCAGGACTGCTGATGCTGGCCGCCTATGCCGTGCTGACCCTGTTCGCCCCGCCGTTCGCCTGGACGATCAGCGGCCTGCTGATCGCCGGCAGCCTGCTGTGGGCTGGCCTGCGCGCCCGCGCGCAGCGCCGCGAGTGCCTGGAATGAAGGCAGCGAACGGGCTCGAGGACGCGCTGGCCGCGCTGACCACTCGGCTCGACCCGGCGCTGGAACATCGCGCGCGGCTGGGGATCGCGGTGCTGCTGGCACGCCACGGCGAGATCAGCTTCGCCCGTTTCAAGGAACAGCTGGAGATGAGCGACGGCAACCTCGGCGCGCAGCTGCGCCGGCTCGAGAACGAGGGCTACGTGTCGCTGCGGCGCGATTTCGTCGAACGCAAGCCGGTGACCTGGTACCAGCTGACCGCGACCGGCCGCAAGGCGCTCACCCGGCACCTGCGCGCGCTGCAGGACGTCATCGCCCAGGCATCGAAGTGACGGCGGTCCAGCGTGCGTCCCAGCGATGACGATCACAAAACCGGATCGCGCGGGCCGCGAACCGTAACCCGCGTTTCGCGCCGCTGACTTCCGCCATTTGGAGGCAGCCGCGTTTGCCTTCACACTGCGGCTTTCGTCCCCACTCCGCGTCCCGATGAACTCCAACGCCGACCTGCTCAAGGAACTCCGCATCGATCGCAAGGCGCCTCCGCCGCCGGCCTCCCGGCGCGGCCTGTGGACCGCCCTGATCGTGATCGCGGTGCTGGCCGCGCTGGGCGTCGGCGCCTGGCTGTTCCTGGCCCGCGACAAGGGCATCGAGGTGCGCACCGCCACCGCGGTGACGATCGGCAGCGGCGGCGCCTCGGCCTCGGTGCTCGACGCCACCGGCTATGTGGTGGCGCGGCGCACGGCCACCGTCTCGGCCAAGATCACCGGCCGGGTGCGCGAGGTGCTGATCGAGGAAGGTCAGCGCGTGGAGGAAGGCCAGGTCCTGGCCAGGCTCGATCCGGTCAGCGAGAGCGCCGACCGCACGCTGGCGGCCGCGCAGGTGTCGGCCGCGCAGAGCGAGATCGCGCGCGTGCAGGCCCAGCTCAAGGAGGCCGAGGTCAACGCCGCGCGCCTGGGCAAGCTGGTCGGCCAGCAGCTGGTGTCCAGGTCGCAGTTCGACCAGGCGGTGGCGCAGCGCGATTCCTTGCGCGCGCAGCTGCTCACCGCGCAGCGCAACGCCAAGGTGTCCTCCGACCAGCTGGCGATCGCCGACATCAACCTCGACTACACCGTGGTGCGCGCGCCCTTCTCCGGCATCGTCACCGCCAAGGCGGCGCAGCCGGGCGAGATCGTCTCGCCGCTGTCGGCCGGCGGCGGCTTCACCCGCACCGGCATCGGCACCATCGTCGACATGGATTCGCTGGAGGTCGAGGTCGACGTCGGCGAGGCCTACATCGGCCGCGTGCAGCCGAAGATGCCGGTGGAAGCCACGCTCAACGCCTACCCCGACTGGAAGATCCCCGCCGAGGTGATCGCGATCATCCCGGCCGCCG
Source organism: Luteimonas aquatica (assembly GCF_022662575.1). Lineage (GTDB taxonomy): Bacteria > Pseudomonadota > Gammaproteobacteria > Xanthomonadales > Xanthomonadaceae > Luteimonas > Luteimonas aquatica. Next base: position 23,875 of record NZ_JALBFU010000009.1, read on the forward strand.
ACCGCGGCAAGGCCACGGTGAAGGTACGCATCGCCCTGAAGCAGAAGGACCCGCGCATCGTCCCGGACATGGGCGTGCGGGTGAGCTTCCTGGAGAAGGCCCAGCCGGCCGATGCGCAGAAGCCGCAGGGCGTGCGCGTGCCCACCGCCGCGATCGTGCAGCGCGAGGGCGCGGACGTGGCCTTCGCGCTGAAGGAGGACGACCCGACCGTGGTCGAGCAGCGCGCGCTCAAGCTCGGCCGCGCCATGGGCGACGACCGCCAGGTGCTCTCCGGCCTGTCCGCCGGCGACACCGTGGTGCTCGATCCGCCCGACACCCTGCGCGACGGCGGCAAGGTGCGCATGGCCGAGGAAGAAGCAGCGCAATAGCCACAAGCATTGAAAAGTCCGCACATGGATGTGCGGGCTCTTGCGGAAGGACCCGCGTACACCTGGTCCGCACATGGATGTGCGGGCTTTTGCGAAAGGACCCGCATCCAGCACCCGCACAACGAGGAAACGACGATGGCCCTGGTTTCGATCCGCAATCTCATCAAGACCTATACCCGCGGCCCGGAGCAGATCCAGGTGCTGCATGGCGTCAACATGGACATCGACCAGGGCGACTTCTTCGCGCTGATGGGCCCCTCGGGCTCGGGCAAGTCGACCCTGCTCAATCTGATCGGCGGCCTGGACACGCCGACCTCGGGCGACATCGTGGTCGAGGGCGAGCACATCAGCCGCATGAGCGCGGCGCAGCTGTCCAACTGGCGCAGCCGCCACGTCGGCTTCGTGTTCCAGTTCTACAACCTGATGCCGATGCTCACCGCGCAGAAGAACGTCGAGCTGCCGCTGCTGCTCACCAACCTGGGCGCCGCCCAGCGCAAGCGCAACGCCGAGATCGCGCTGACCCTGGTCGGCCTGGCCGACCGCGCCCAGCACAAGCCCAACGAGCTCTCCGGCGGCCAGCAGCAGCGCGTGGCGATCGCCCGCGCCATCGTCTCCGACCCCACCTTCCTGATCTGCGACGAGCCCACCGGCGACCTGGACCGCCATTCGGCCGAGGAGATCCTGCGCCTGCTGCAGCTGCTCAACCGCGAGCACGGCAAGACCATCATCATGGTCACGCACGATCCCAAGGCGGCCGAGTACGCCAGCCACACCATCCACCTCGACAAGGGCGAGCTGGTCGACGCCCCGGCGATCGCGCACTGAGCGGGAGGTCGCGATGAAATACTTATCCCTGATTTGGGCGCAGCTGTTCCGCAGCAAGACGCGCACGCTGCTGACCCTGCTGTCGGTGGTCGCCGCCTTCCTGCTGTTCGGGATGCTCGACTCGGTGCGCGTGGCCTTCAATTCCGGCGGCAACGTCAGCGGCGCCGACCGCCTGGTGGTGACCTCGCGCCTGTCGATCACCCAGTCGCTGCCCACCAGCCTGCTGCCGCAGATCGAAGCCGTCCCGGGCGTGAAGCGGGCCACGTACGCGATGTGGTTCGGCGGCATCTACCGCGACCCGAAGGACTTCTTCGCCAACTACTCGGTGGCGCCGAACTACTTCGAGGTGTACCGCGAGTACGAGATCCCGCCGGAGCAGATGAAGGCCTTCCAGGCCAACCGCACCGGCGCCATCGTCGGCGCCTCGCTGGCGCAGAAGTACGGCTGGAAGGTCGGCGACACCATCCCGCTGCAGGCGACCATCTTCCCGCGCGGCGGCAGCAACGACTGGCCGCTGCAGCTCAGCGGCATCTTCCACGTCAAGGACAGCAAGCGCAAAGGCGAGGAAGCCCAGCTGATGCTGCACTGGAAGTACTTCGACGAGTCCAACGACTTCATCAAGAACCAGGTCAGCTGGTACACGGTGCAGCTCACCAACGCCAACCAGGCGGTGCGCGTGGCCAAGGCGATCGACGCGATCTCCGAGAACTCCGACCACGAGACCAAGAGCCAGACCGAGCAGGCCTTCAACCAGGCCTTCGCCAAGCAGTTCGCCGACATCGGCCTGATCGTCACCGCGATCATGTCGGCGGTGTTCTTCACGCTGCTGCTGCTCACCGGCAACACCATGGCGCAGGCGGTGCGCGAGCGCATTCCCGAGCTGGCGGTGCTCAAGACGCTCGGCTTCGCCGACCGCACCGTGCTGATCCTGGTGCTGGCCGAGTCGATGCTGCTGGTGCTGATCGGCGGGCTGGCCGGGCTGGCCCTGGCGGCGCTGCTGATGCCGGGCGTGAGCGCGGCCAGCAAGGGCATGATCCAGCTGCCTACCGTGCTGGGGCAGACCTGGGCGGTCGGCGTCGGGCTGGCGCTGGCCATCGGACTCGTGGTGGGCCTGCTGCCGGCGCTGCGCGCGCAGCGCCTGAAGATCGTCGACGCACTGGCCGGACGCTGAGGGAGAAGACAGATGAAACGATGGTTGTGGAACTCCCTCGCCGTCCTGCTGTTGGCGATCGGGCTGGTGGCGTGGATCATGCTGCCGTGGTTCGCCGTGCTCGGCATCGCGGCGGCGCTGCTGCTGTGGCTGCTGTTCACCCGCACCGGCCGGCTGTCGCTGGCCGCCGCGCGGATCGGCATCGCCAGCCTGCCGCAGCGCTGGGGTGCCTCCTCGGTGATCGTGGTCGGCATCGCCGGCGTGGTCGGCGTGCTGGTGGCGATGCTGGCGATGGGCGCCGGCTTCCAGGCCACGCTCAACCAGACCGGCCGCGACGACGTCGCCATCCTGCTGCGCGGCGGTTCGCAGGCCGAGACCAATTCGGTGATCGAGCGCGAGAAGGTGCCGCTGATCTCGGCCCTGCCCGGCGTGGCCAAGGGCCCCGACGGCAAGGCCCTGGTGTCGCCGGAGCTGTCGCAGATCGTCAACCTGCCCAGCCGCGCCGACGGCACCGACACCAACGTGCAGGTGCGCGGCGTCGGCGAGGCCGCCTGGGCGCTGCGCGACAACGTCAAGCTGGTGGAGGGCCGCAAGTTCAAGCCGGGCCTGCGCGAGCTGGTGGTCGGCCAGGGCGCGCAGGGACAGCTGCGCGGGCTGGAGGTGGGCAAGCGCATCGACCTCGGCAACCAGGACTGGACCATCGTCGGCAAGTTCGCCTCCGGCGACGCCCACGACTCGGAGCTGTGGGGCGACGCGGAGGTGATCGCCTCGACCTACCGCCGCAACGCCTACCAGTCGATGAGCGTGCGCACCGAGGGCAGCGCCGGCTTCAAGCAGCTCAAGGCGGCGGTGGCCGAGGATCCGCGCCTGAAGCTCGACGTGCTGACCACGCGCGACTACTACGGCAAGCAGTCGGAGATGCTCAGCACGATCATCAACGTGCTGGGCAAGGTGATCGGCGCGATCATGGCGATCGGCGCGGTGTTCGGCGCGCTCAACACCATGTACGCCGCCGTCGCCGGCCGCGCCCGCGAGATCGCCACGATGCGCGCGATCGGCTTCCGCGGCCTGCCGGTGGTGATGGCGGTGATGCTGGAGACGATGCTGCTGGCGCTGCTCGGCGGCCTGCTCGGCGCGGCGATCGCCTGGGTGGTGTTCAACGGCTACAGCGTGTCCACGCTGGGCGCCAACTTCAGCCAGGTGGTGTTCCAGTTCAAGGTCTCGCCGGAGCTGCTCTGGAACGGCCTGAAGTGGGCGCTGGGCATCGGCCTGGTCGGCGGCCTGTTCCCGGCGCTGCGCGCGGCGCGCCTGCCGGTCACCGAGGCGCTGCGCAGCGCGTGAGGCGGACGGCGGCGGCATGAGCGAGGATTGGCGCACGCTGTCGCCGCAGGCGCTGCAGGACCGCCTGCGCGCGCTGCAGGCGCGCGCCTTCCAGCGCTACGAGGCCGCGGCGGCGCGCGCCGAGGCCGAGCCCGCGCGCGCGGACGCCGAATATGCGCAGGCCGAACGCGATGTCGCGCCCTGGATCGCGGAAGCCAGGGCGGTCAACGAGGAGTTCGTCCGCCGCCTGCGCCGGCGCGCGCGCGGCTACCGCCTGGCCGCGCTGGCCGCAGCCCTGCTCGGGGCCTGCGCGATCGCCTGGTGGATGGCGCGCGGCTAGGTCCCCGCCGGGTGGCGCCGGAGAGAAACGGCCCCCGGAAAGGATCCGGCCTGAATCGTCATCAACCTGTCATCGTAGCGAGATAGAGCGCCGCGGCCGCCTGCGCTACGGTGCGCGGCCGTTCGACGCCTCCCTCCTTTGCCATGATCCGCCTGCTCCTGCTGGCGCTGGCCGGCCTGTGCCTGGCCGGCCACGCCTGGTCCAATGCTTCCACGTCGCTGAGCGAACGCCTGGTCGCGCCGGG
>NZ_JALBFU010000009.1:28205-92273 GCF_022662575.1 Luteimonas aquatica
CCGCCCACGCCTGGTCCAATGCTTCCACGTCGCTGAGCGAACGCCTGGTCGCGCCGGGCGGCACTTCGCCGCTCGTGCCGCAGGAACGCCTGGAGGCCATGATCGCCACCCTGCGCAGCCGCAGCGGCCATGTGGTCACCGCCGAGGGCATTCCATTGTTCTGGCGCGCGATCGATCCGGGCGACTACCGCCTGCGCTTCGGCTATCGCGCCGCCTCGAACGCGCACGGCGCGGACTTCTCGCTCGACTTCACCCCGCCGCAGGGCCCGGCGCCGGCGCCGCGCGGCACCGTGATCCTGCTGCACGGCTGGATGATGGACGGCGACTCGCTGCTGCCCTGGTCGCTGCAACTGGCGCAGGACGGCTATCGCGCGATCAGCATCGACCTGCGCAACCACGGCCGCTCGGGCGGCGGGCCGTCCGGCTACGGCACGCGCGAGGCCGACGACGTGGCGGCGGTGATCGCGGCGCTGCGCGCGCGCGGCGAGGTGCAGGGGCCGCTGTACCTGTTCGGCGTGTCCTACGGCGCGGCCACCGCGCTGTTCGCCGCGCAGGCGCTCGGCGACGAGGTCTCCGGCGTGGTGGCGATGGAATCCTTCGCCAATGCCGGGCGCGGCATCCGCGACATGGTGCCGCATCTGCTGCACGGCCAGCCGCAGGGCTGGGGCGCGCAGATGAAGACGCAGCTGGCGCGGCTGCGCTACGGCGGCCAGGACCTGGACGCGGTGATCGCCGACGCCGACAGGCAGCTCGGGCTCGACCTGGATGCGGTGGACGTGGCCGGCGCCGCGCGCGAGGCCAAGGCCTGCGTGCTGCTGCTGCACGGCCGCAACGACCGGCACATCCCGGTGAGCCATGGCCGCGCGCTGGCCGCCGCCGCGCCGCGCGCGCGCTACCTGGAAATCGACGGCGAGGACCACCTCACCCTGCCGATGCGGCTGGACCGCCTGGCGCCGACGGTGGAAGGCTGGCTGGATGCGCTGCAGGCGCGGCGCGCGGATGGCGCCGACTGTCCCGCGCCGGCCGGCGCGGGATTGCTGGCGCGCGCGCCGCTCAAGCCGGCGGGTCGATCCAGCGCCGGCTGACCGCCTCGGCCCATTGCTGCGGCGTATCCAGGTCGAAGCCCAGCGCCGCATCGCGCAGGCGGCCCATGCGCTCCCACGGCCATTCGGCCAGCACCCCGCGCAGGCCGCGATCGCCGTCGGCCGGCATGCGCGCCAGCAAGGCCGTCGGCACCACCGCCGGGGTGCCGGGATATCCGTCGTGGTCGGTGGCCGCGCACCCCGAAGGCGCCCGCGCCGCCGCGTCCAGCAGCCATTGCAGGTGATCCGCGCGCAATGCCGGCTGGTCGCAGCCCAGCCACAGCACGCGCGCGATCCCGTCGTCGCCAGCCTCTTCGAGCGCCTGGCGCGCGCGGTGCAGGCTGCCGGCCAGGCCGCGCTGCCAATCGGCATTGACGTGCACCTGCACGGGCAGGTCGACGACCGCCTCGGCGATCGCGTCCGCGTGCGCGCCGGCCACCAGCAGCAGGCGGCGCGGCGCGGTGGCGGCGGCCAGGCGCACCGCGCGATGCACCAGGGTTTCGCCGTCGCTGCGCAGTAGCTGCTTCGGGCGGCCGAGGCGGCGGCTGCCGCCGGCGGCGAGCACGACCGCGGCATGGTCGGCGGCGCGTTCGGTCATCCGCCGCCGTCCCCGTGACGCCAGGCCTGCAGCTGCGCGGCGATGCTCAGCGCGATGGCCTGTGGACCCTGCCCGCCCAGGCGCAATCCGACCGGCGAGCGCAGGCGCGTCGAGAGCGCCTCGCGGCACGCGGCCGGCAGCACGCGGAACAGGTCCTCGCGGCGGCGCGCCGGACCGAGCAGTCCGACGAAGGCAATGGCGCTGCCGGCCAACGCGTCGAGCGCTTCGCGGTCGAGCTCGAAGTTGTGGTGCATCACCAGCACGGCATCGAAGGCCGCCTCCATGCCCAGCGCGGCGGCCGGGCCGGCGTCGAGATGGCGGTCGGCGAAGCGCGCCTGCGCGCGCCAGCGTTCGCGGCGCTCGGCCAGCGTCGTGCGCCAGCCGGTCTGGCGCAGCAGCGGCAGCAGCAGCGGCGTTTCCGGACCGGCGCCGAGCACCAGGATCTCGGGCGGGGCCTCGATGCGCAGCGTCCATGCGCCGCCCGCCGTCGCCCATTCCGCCACTTCCGTCGGCAGGCGCCAATCGCGTCTCTCGCCGCCGGCGGAGAACGCCACCGCGCCGTCGCCGCCGAGGCTCAGCGCCAGCGGCGCGCGCCCGCGCTGCCATGCCGCCAGCGGCGCCTGCGCATCCGGCAGGCCGCGCAGCGGCAGCAGCGCCAGGCGCAGCCGTCCGCGACAGCCAAGCGCCGAGCCGGACAGCAAGTCCTCGTCCTCGCGGGTGTCGATTTCCATCCAGCGCAGCCGTCCGTCGGCGGCGGATTCGGCGGCCAGCCGTTCGATCGCCGGTTCCAGGCAGCCGCCGCTCAGCCATCCCGCCTGACCGGACCCGGCGCCGAACAGCGCCAGCGCGCCGGCGCGGGCGTAGGTGGAGCCTTCGGTGTCCACCACGACGGCCAGCGTCGCCGCATCGTCCTCGCGCAGCGCGCGCAGCGCGGCCTCCAACACACTTCGATGCTCAGACATGGACGGCCGCGCGCTTCCCGCAGACGGAGGGATCGCGGAACGATAGCGCCGCCGCCGGCACGGTGCCTATCCCCGGGTGGCGCGCATCAGCGCCGCGCGCGGCGGAACGCGTTCGGGGTCACGCCCTCGTGGGCCTTGAAGGCGGTGGTGAAATGGCTGTGGCTGGCGAATCCGGTGGCGACCGCGATCGTGGTGATGTCCTGCCGGGTCTCGGCGAGCAGCGCCTTGGCGCGCGCCAGGCGGCGCCGGATCACGTACTGCGCCGGCGTGGTGCCGAAGGCGGCGCGGAAGGCGACCAGCAGGCGGTGCACGCTCATCCCGGCGAGTTCGGCCAAGGCGTCGAGCGTGATCCGCCGGGACAGATTCGCCTCGATGTAGTCCTCCAGCCAGTAGCGGGCCTGCATCGACAGCCGCGCCGGGTCCGCGGCTGCGCCGGCCTTCGCGCCGTCCTCGCCATAGCGCTCGAGCAGGTGCAGGCCGATCACCTGGCTCAGCGCGGCGCCCATCATCCGCGACAGGTCGTCGTCGCGCCGCGCCTGCTCGGCCAGGCGCCGCACCGCCAGATGCAGGAACTCGTCGCGATGCATCAGCCGCGCCGGGAGATCGCGAAAGCCTCCGGCGCGATCGGTCAGCGCCTCGAAATGCTCCGGCGCGATGCGCAGCTCGGCGCATTGGAACCGGCCGCCGCGCGCCTGGCTGGCGTAGCGGCGCCCGGCCGGGATCAGCAGCACGTCGCCGCCGCTGGGCTCCGCGCGGCGGGCGCCCTGGCCCTCGATCTCCGTCACCAGGCCTTGCATCCGTCCCTCGAAATGCACGATCAGGGTATGCGCGCGGCCATGGATCGCCCAGTCGGCGGGGGCCAGGATCCGTTCGGACAGCAGCGACAGCTCCACCCCCGGCCAGGCGGCCAGGGTCTCGGTGCGGGGATTCGCGGCCGCGGCGGGCGCGGCGAATCCGCTCGGGAAATCTGCAAGCTCCACGGAGATTTTGGAAGCCGGTGCGGTGGGCCGGGACCATCATAGCCATCGGCCCGTTTTGTGCCCAACGTCGCACAACGCGCCGCGGCGGGCGCCGATCCGCCGCGCTCCCCCACTTCCGCCACACCACCAAGGAAATCCTCATGGCAGACCATTCCATCAAGGGCAAGACCGCCCTCATCGCCGGCGGCGCCAAGAACCTGGGCGGCCTGATCGCCCGCGACCTCGCGCAGCAGGGCGCCAGGGCGGTGGCGATCCACTACAACAGCGCGGCCAGCAAGGCCGAGGCGGAGGCCACCGTCGCCGCGATCCAGGCCGCCGGCGCCCAGGCCGCCGCCTTCCAGGCCGACCTGACCACCGCGGGCGCGGTGGAGAAGCTCTTCGCCGACGCCGTGGCCGCCGTCGGCCGCCCGGACATCGCCATCAACACCGTCGGCAAGGTGCTGAAGAAGCCGTTCGTGGAGATCAGCGAGGCCGAATACGACGAGATGACCGCGGTCAATTCGAAGGCGGCGTTCTTCTTCCTCAAGGAAGCCGGCAAGCACGTCAACGACAACGGCAAGATCGTCACCCTGGTGACCTCGCTGCTGGGCGCGTTCACGCCCTTCTACGCCGCCTACGCCGGCACCAAGGCGCCGGTGGAGCATTACACCCGCGCCGCGGCCAAGGAGTTCGGCGAGCGCGGCATCTCGGTGACCGCCGTCGGTCCCGGCCCGATGGACACGCCGTTCTTCTATCCGGCCGAGGGCGCGGACGCGGTGGCCTACCACAAGACCGCCGCGGCGCTGTCGGGCTTCACCAAGACCGGCCTGACCGACATCGCTGACGTGGTGCCCTTCATCCGCCACCTGGTCTCCGACGGCTGGTGGATCACCGGCCAGACGCTGCTGATCAACGGCGGCTACACCACCAAGTAAGGCGCGTTCCGGCCGGCGCCCGCGCGGCGCCGGCCCTTGCGGAGATTCCCGCGATGGCCAATCGATTCCAGGCGATCCTCGATGCGCAGCGGGCGCGCTTCGACAGCGACGCCACCAAGCCCCTTGCCTGGCGCATGGACCAGCTCGACCGCATGGAACGCATGCTGCGCGAGCGGCAGGACGCATTCTGCGCCGCGCTGCACCAGGATTTCGGCAAGCCGCCGTTCGAGCAGCTGTTCGAGATCACCGTGCCGCTGGGCGTGATCAAGTACTACCGCGAGCACCTGGAGGCGCTGATGGCGCCGCAGCCGGTGCCGATTCCCGAGGGGCTGGAAGCCACCGGCAACCGCGGCGTGATCTACAAGGAACCCTACGGCGTCACCCTGGTGATCGGCCCTTTCAACGCGCCGGTGCTGCTGTTGCTCGATCCGGCCATCGCCGCATTGGCCGCGGGCAATCCGGTGATCCTGAAGCCGGCCAACACCACGCCGGCGACCGCCGCGCTGTTCCAGGAATACGTGCCGCGGTATTTCGCGCCCGAGGACGTGGCGGTGGTGACCGGCGGCCGCGAGGAGATCACCGAGCTGCTGCAGCTGCCCTTCGACTTCATCTTCTTCACCGGCAGCTCGAACGTGGGCAAGGTGGTGATGCGCGCCGCCGCCGAGCATCTGACGCCGGTTATCCTGGAGCTGGGCGGACAGAACCCGACCATCGTCGACGAGACCGCCAACCTCGACATCGCCGCCGACCGCATCGCCTGGGGCCACAACGCGATATCCGGCCAGTGGTGCATTGCCCCCGGCTACGTCTGCGTGCACGAGCGCATCGCCGACGCGTTCCTCGACAGGCTCAAGGCCGCGATCGTGCGCATGTACGGCGCCGATCCGAGCCGAAGCCCCGACTTCGCGCGCATGATCAGCGAACGCGACGCCGAGCGCGTGGCGTCCTACATCCTGCCCGGGAAAGTGGTCCTGGGCGGCCGCTACGACATCCCCGCGCGCTACGTCGAACCGACCCTGCTCTACCCTTCGGACTGGGAGGACCCCGCGCTGCAGCAGGAGATCTTCGGCCCGGTGCTGCCGGTGATGCCCTACCGCGACCTGCGCGCGCTGGTGGCCGCGATCAAGAAGAAGCCCAAGCCGCTGGTCGCCTACATTTTCAGCAAGGACCAGGCCGCCATCGACTATGTGCTGGGCAGCCTGTCCTTCGGCGGCGGCTGCGTGAACCAGACCAACCTGCATTGCTGGATCGACAGCCTGCCCTTCGGCGGCGTGGGCTACAGCGGCATGGGCAAGTACTACGGCAAGGCCGGCTTCGACGCCCTGAGCAATACCAAGGCGATGCTGATCGGCAATCCGGACCTGGAGCTGGACGTGTTCCCGCCGTACGCGGGCAAGGACATCGGCAGGAGCCTGCGCCTGTTTTCCTGAGTCGACGCATTTTCGGACCGGGCGGCAAGGGTGTTGGGACTTTGGTCTTGCCGCGACGGAAACACTTGTCCGATGCCGTTGATGGCGTAGCATCGGAACCGCGGACATCCGGAGGAGACACGCTTTCAGGAGGCCGTCCATGGCGTAGCATCCTGACTTGCGGACAGCCCGGCCCGGCTCTCACCGCGCTGACGGCGCGGTTCGGCTTGGCCGGGCGTTCGGACCCGCATCCGATGCCGATAGGGCATCGGATAAACGCGGGTCCTCACCCAGCCATCGCCAGGGAGATGATCATGAAACTGCACGTCAACGGCTCCGAACGCGAGGTCGACGCACCGGCCGACATGCCCCTGCTCTGGGTGCTGCGCGACCTGCTCGGCATGACCGGCACCAAATTCGGCTGCGGCATCGCCCAGTGCGGCGCCTGCACCGTGCACGTGGACGGCGCCCCGCTGCGCGCCTGCGTGACGCCCGCCTCCGCGGTGGAAGGGCGCAAGATCACCACCATCGAGGGGCTGTCCAACGACGGCAGCCATCCCGTGCAGCGGGCCTGGGCGGAACTCGACGTGGTGCAGTGCGGCTACTGCCAGTCGGGCCAGATCATGTCGGCCGCCGCGCTGCTGACGCAGATCCCCAAGCCCACGGACGCCGATATCGATCAGGCGCTGTCGGGCAACCTCTGCCGCTGCGGCACCTACCAGCGCATCCGCGCCGCGGTGCATCGCGCCGCCGACCTCGGCAAAGGCTGATCCCCGCTCCTCTCCGCTTGCGCGAGGGGAACGCGGCGAAACGCCGCCTCCCCTCTCCTCAATCTTCCGGCCCGACGGCCGCCTTCCCCGCCCCGGGGAAGGGATCCCAGGAGGTTCCCGTGAACGCAGTTCCCGATCCTTCCCGCCGCCGCTTCCTCAGGACCGGCGCCCTCGTCGGCGGCGGCCTGGTCATCGCCTTCGTGGTGCCCGGCGCGAAACGCTTCGCCATGGCGCAGGCGCCGGCCGCGGCGAGCGCCGGCGCGGCGCCCTTCGCCCCCAACGCCTTCCTGCGCGTGGGCATCGACGACAGCGTCACCGTGCTGCTCGCGCATTCGGAGATGGGCCAGGGCATCTGGACCGCCCTGCCGATGCTCATCGCCGAAGAACTCGACGCCGACTGGTCGAAGATCAAGGTCGAGCACGCGCCTGCGGCACCGGCTTACAACAACCTGGCCTTCGGCAACATCCAGGGGACCGGCGGCTCCACCACGACCTGGAGCGAGTTCGACCGCTACCGCCAGGCCGGCGCCGCCGCGCGCGCGCTGCTGGTGCAGGCCGCCGCCGCGCGGCTGAAGGTGCCGGCGGAACAGCTGCGCACCGAGAACGGTGTCGTCGTCTCGGGCGAACAGCGCCTGCGCTACGGCGAACTGGTGGAAGACGCCGCGAAGCTGCAGGCGCCCGATCCGAAGTCGCTCAAGCTCAAGGACGCCAAGGACTGGAAGATCATCGGCAAGCCGACGCCGCGCCTGGACACGCCGGAGAAGATCACCGGCCGCGCCCAGTTCGGCATGGACGTGCAGTTCGAGGGCCTGCGCACCGCCGTGGTGGCGCGCGCGCCGGTGTTCGGCGGCAAGGTGAAGTCCTTCGACGCCACCGCCGCCAAGGCCGTGCCCGGCGTGCGCGACGTGGTGCAGGTGCCCAGCGGCGTGGCGGTGATCGCCGACCACTACTGGGCGGCCAAGCTCGGCCGCGACGCGCTGCAGGTGGAATGGGATCTCGGCCCGGGCGCCACGCTGGACAGTACTGCGCTGCGCGAACAGTTCGCCAAGCTCTCGCTCACGCCCGGCGCGGTCGCCGCGCGGGCAGGCGACGCGGTGGCGGCGATGTCCGGCGCCGCGCATACGGTGGAGGTGGAATACGCCGTGCCCTACCTCGCGCATGCGCCGATGGAGCCGCTCAACTGCACGGTGAAGATCGACGCCGACAAGTGCGAGATCTGGACCGGCACGCAGTTCCAGACCGTCGACCAGCAGGTCGCCGCCCGGATCACCGGCCTGAAGCCGGAACAGATCTTCATCCACACTGCGTTCCTCGGCGGCGGTTTCGGCCGGCGCGCCACGCCCACCTCCGACTTCGTCACCGAGGCGGTGGAGGTGGCCAAGGCCGCGAAGGTGCCGGTCAAGACGGTGTGGTCGCGCGAGGACGACATCCGCGGCGGCTACTACCGCCCCGCCTACGTGCAGCACGCCAAGGTCGGCCTCGACGCCGAGGGCAAGCCGGTCGCCTGGCTGCAGACCCTGGTCGGCCAGTCGATCACCGCCGGCACGCCGTTCGCGGCCTTCACCATCAAGGACGGCATCGACGCCACCTCGGTGGAAGGCGTCGCCGACTCCCCGTACGTGAAGGGCACGCCGGCGCACCGCGTCGACCTGCATTCGCCCGACACCGGCATCCCGGTGCTGTGGTGGCGCTCGGTCGGCCACAGCTACAACGGCTTCGTGATGGAAAGCCTGGTGGACGAGCTGGCGCATGCCGCCGGCAAGGAGCCGCTGGAATACCGCCGCCTGCTGCTCAAGGACCATCCGCGCCACCTGGCCGCGCTCAACCTGGCCGCGGAGAAGTTCGGCTGGAGCAAGCCGCTGGCGCAAGGGCGCGGCAAGGGCATCGCGGTGCACGAGTCCTTCGGCAGCTACGTGGCGCAGGCCGCCGAGATTTCCATCGAGAACGCGCCTGATGGAAGCAGCGCGATCAAGGTGCACCGCGTGGTCTGCGCCATCGACTGCGGCCTGGCGGTGAACCCGGGCGCGGTGGAAGCTCAGATGCAATCGGGCATCGCCTTCGGCCTCGGTGCCGTGCTGCATTCGCGGCTGACCCTCAAGGAAGGCCGCGTGCAGGAATCCAACTACCACGACTACACCGTGCTGCGCATGCACGAGATGCCGCTGGTGGAGGTGCACATCGTGCCCAGCACCGAGAAGATGGGCGGCGTCGGCGAGCCCGGCACGCCGCCGATCGCGCCGGCCGTGGCCAACGCCGTGTTCGCCCTCACCGGCCAGCGCTTGCGCGAGCTGCCCCTGCAACCCGCCCCCGCCACCGCGCCGAAGGCCTGAGAGGAGACCGACGATGAAGCACTCCGTCCTGTTGAGTCTCGCCGCCCTCGCGCTCGTGGCCTGCGCCCCGCGCGTCAGCCCCGAGCAGACGGCCAAGGCGATCGAGGCCTTCGCCACCGTGGAGAAGGTGTTCCAGCATCCGCGCTGCAGCAACTGCCACATCCCCGGCGACCAGCCGCTGCAGTTCGACAGCCAGAGCCCGCACGCGATGCAGGTGGTGCGCGGCCCGGAGGGCAAGGGCGCGGCCGGCCTGCCCTGCAGCACCTGTCACGGCACGCAGAACTCGCCGGCCAGCTACGGTGCGCACGCCCCGCCCGGCGCGCCGCACTGGCAGCTGCCGCCGCCCGACCACAAGATGGCCTGGATCGGATTGCCGGCCAAGGCGCTGTGCGAAATGATCCAGGACAAGTCCCGCAACGGCGACCGCGACTTCGCCGCGCTGATCAAGCACGTCAGCGAGGACAAGCTGGTGCTGTGGGGCTGGCAGCCCGGCGGCGAACGCAAGCCGGTGCCGGTGCCGCACGACCAGTTCGTGGCGGCGTTCAAGACCTGGGCCGATGCGGGCGGGCCGTGTCCGGCCGGATAAGTCCGCTGCGCGACTAGGCGGCGGACCGTCCTGGCGATCTGCACATCGGCTCATGTCGACGTGGCGGCAGGCCGATATCGCGCGTACAGCAATACCGAGGTCGCGGCGCATGCGCAAAAGCCGATCAGCGGCCAGGCCGTGTCCTTGGGCGCGACCAGCAGCGCCAGCGTGCCGCCGACGCCGACGAACAGGCTCTGCACGCAGTAGTAGAGCGCGGTGGCGGTGCCGGCGGCCTTGCCGAAGGGCGCCAGCGCGCCCTGGGCGGTGACCGAGCACGACAGCGCGATGCCGGCGGCGATCACCCAGACCGGCGCCATGAACGACCAGACCGCGCGCGGCGCCCAATGCTGCGCGAACGCCAGCAGCATCGCGCCCGCCAGCAACAGGCCCATGCCCCGCAGCAGGCAGCCGCGCACGCCCCAGCGCGCGAAACTCCAGGCGTTGCACCGGCCCGTCGCGATCATCACCAGCGCCGCGGTGGCGAACCACAGGCTGAAGGCGGTCGGCGTCATGCCGATCCTCTCCATCAGCACGCGCGGGGCCAGCGAGAAGTAGACGAAGAACGCGCCCATCGCGGCGCTGAAGCCGAGCGTGTAGGTCCAGAAGGCGCGATGGCCGAGGATTCCGCCCACCTGCCCCCACGACAGGCTGTGGCTGTCGCGCGGCCGCGTCTCGGGCCAGCGCGGGGCGGCATGCAGACCCGCGGCCGCCGTCGAGATCGCCAGCAGCCAGAAGATGCTGCGCCATCCGAGGCCGCGTTCCAGCAAGGCCCCGAGCACCGGGCCGACGGCGGGCACGCAGGCCAGCATCGCGCTCAGCAGGCCATAGACCACGGCGCCCTCGCTCCGCCCACCGTAGGCATCGCGCACGGTGGCGAAAGTGGCCAGCAGCATCGCCGCCGCGCCGATGCCCTGCGCCACGCGCAGGCCCAGGAACACCAGCGCCGATGCGGTGCAGGCCAGGCCGAGGGAGGCGGCCGCGAACAAGGCGGCACCGCCGAGCAGCACGGGGCGCCGGCCGATGCGGTCGGACAGCGGTCCGAAGACCAGCTGTCCGCAGCCGAGCACGACCAGGTACAGGCTGAGGGTGAGCTGCACCAGGGCCGGCGAGGCGTGCAGGATTTTCGGCATGCGCGCCACCAGCGGCAGGTACACGTCCATGCCGAGCGAGGCGAGCAGATTGAAGGGCGCCATCAACAACAGCGCCGTCGCCGGGCGATACGCCCAGGCTTTCGAGACAGACATAGGGATTCTCCACGCGTGGATCAGCGCGGCGACGTTCTGCCCAGAACGGGAAATCCCCGGGGAAACGCGGCCGCAACGGCTTCGGGTAAGCGGTTGCGGCCTAGCGGGATGCGGTGACGGTCGAACTCATGTCGAAAGGACCGGAATGCGGCACACGCGGATTATGCCGGCTCGGCCACGATGCGTCGACGCGAGCGCCACCAGCCCTCGCCCGCGAAGATCGCCAGTCCGACCCAGATGAAGACGAAGCCGATCAGGCGGTCGCGGTCGAAGGCCTCGTGCAGCACGAACACGCCGATCAGGAACTGCAGGGTCGGCGCGATGTACTGCATCAGCCCGACGATCGAATACGGGATGCGCCGCACCGCATAGGCGAAGCCGATCAGGGGCAGCGCGGTCAGCGCGCCGGCCAGCACCAGCAGCACATCCATGCCCGTGCCCCAGCCGCCGGCGAAGAACTGGCCGCTGCCCGTCGCCTCGCTCCACACCAGCAGCGCGATGGCCGGCAGGAACAGGTACAGGCTTTCCACGCCGAGTCCGGGGATCGAATCGACCGCCACCACCTTGCGCACCAGGCCGTACAGGCCGAAGGACGCCGCCAGCGCCAGCGCGATCCAGGGGAAGCTGCCGTAGTTGAAGGTCAGCCACAGCACGCCGATCGTGGCGACCGCCGCCGCCAGCCATTGCGCCGGGGTCAGGCGCTCGCGCAGCAGCAGCACGCCCAGCACCACGTTGAGCAAGGGGTTGATGAAGTAGCCCAGGCTGGTCTCGACCACGTGTCCGGCGTTGACTGCCCAGATGTACAGGCTCCAGTTGAAGGCGATCAGCGATCCGCTCAGCAACAGCAGCAGGGCCACGCGCGGCCTGGACAGCAGGGGGCGCCACCACTGCGCGCCCTGCTTCCAGCACAGCCAGCCCGCCACCAGCAGCGTGCTCCACACCACGCGGTGCAGCACGATCTGCAGCGAGGGCACCGCCTTGAGCGCATGCCAGTACAGCGGCATCAGGCCCCACAGCACGAACGAGGCGGCCGCGGTCCACAGGCCGCGACGATCGAGGGAAGCCGCCGGGCTCATGCCATGCCCTCATCGGGACGTCCCTCATCGGGACGTTCCTCGTCGGAACGCTCCTCGCCGGGACGCCGCGCCGGCGCGGGCGCCGGCTTGGCCGCCCGCGCCTTGCCCAGCGTGATCGCGACCACGCCGAGCAGGATCACCGCCATCGCGCCGATGTCGTGCGCGGTGAAGCGCTCGGCCGCCAGCAGCACGCCGAGGATCACCGCGATCACCGGGTTGACGTAGGCATAGCTGCCGGCCAGCGTCGCGCGCACGTTCTGCAGCAGCCAGACGTAGGCGGAGAACGCGACGATCGAGCCGAACAGCACCAGGTAGCCCACCGACAGCAGGGCTTTGGCCGAGGGCAGCGCGCTCAGCCGCTCGCCGAACAGCAGGCCGGCGACCAGCAGCACGCCGCCGCCGCACAGCATCTGCGCCGCCGCGCCCATGAACGGCGTCGGCAGGTCGCGGCCGCGGCTCCACACCGAGCCGAAGGCCCACACCGCCGAGGCGATCAGCAGCGCCACCAGCCCGCTCGGCGTGGCGGTCAGGCTGCCGCCGGCGTTGAGCCAGAGCACGCCGAGGAAGCCGATGCCCAGGCCGAACCATTCGATGCGCGCCGGATGCTGGCCGCGCAGCGTCGAGAACAGGCCGATCCACAGCGGCACCGACCCGACCGCGACCGCGGCCAGGCCCGAGGACACCGACTGCTCGGCGATGCACACCAGGCCATTGCCGCCGCCCAGCAGCAGCACGCCCATGAAGGCGCAGTTGCGCCACTGCGCCTTCGTCGGCGCCGGCACGCCGCGCAGGCGCAGCACGGCGTACATCAAGCTGCCGGCGACCACGAAGCGCGAGCCGGCCATCAGCAACGGCGGGAAACCGCCTTCCAGGGCGAAGCGGATGCCGAGGTAGGTCGATCCCCAGACCACGTACAGGGCGGCGAGCGCGAGCGCGACGGCAAGGCCGCGCGGCATGGCGGAGGCGGAATCGGTAGACATGCGGGGGTCCAGGTCGGAACTGCGACGGTCGCGCGGCGCGACGGGAGGTTCGGCAGTTCTATGGGTTCAGACTAGCGGGACGGCAAGCGCAGTGTTTGAATATTCGTGCGTCCAAACGCGAAAATTTTGCATAGCTGGCTTGAGGGACTTTCATGGCAAGCGCGCCCGCCCCGCTCGACGAGTTCGACCACCGCCTGCTCGACCTGCTGCAGCGCGACGCCGACGCCACCTTGTCCGCGCTCGGCGACGCGGTCGGCCTGTCGGCCAGCGCGGTGCAGCGCAGGCTGGTGCGCTATCGCAAGAGCGGCCTGCTGCGCCAGGTGGCGGTGCTCGATCCCGCCCAGCTCGGCAACCTCACCCTGGCCGCGGTGCTGGTCACGCTGGAGCGCGAATCGGTGAAGCACCACACCGCCTTCTACGCGCGCATGCGGGCCGCGCCGGAGGTGCAGCAGTGCTACGAGCTGGCCGGCGACTGGGACTACCTGGTGATCCTGGCGACCACCAGCATCGCGCATTGCCGCGAGGTCGCCGAGCGCCTGTTCTACGACGAGGGCAACATCCGCCGCTACGACACCCGCCTGGTGTTCGAGGCGGTGAAGCTGGGCCTGCAGCTGCCGACCCGGCCGCCGCCCGCGCGCCGCCGCCGGTGAGTCCTCACGCGGCGGCATCGCGGCCGGTCCGCTCGCGCTGCAGCAGGCGTTCCTTGAGCGGCAGCCCCCAGCGGTAGCCGGCCAGCGAACCGTCGCCGCGCACCACGCGGTGGCAGGGCACGATCACCGCGATGCGGTTGTGGGCGCAGGCGGCGGCCACCGCGCGGCTGGCGCGCGGCGCGCCCAGCGCGTTCGCCACCTCGGCGTAGCTGCGCGTCTGCCCGGCCGGGATCTTCATCAGCGCATCCCAGACGCGCTTCTGGAAGGCGGTGCCGAGCAGGTCGACCGGCACCGAGCCGCGCTTGCCGGCCAGCGTGTCGGCCACCGCGCGCACGCGCGGGGCGAGGAACTCGTCGCGCCCGGCATCCACGCGCTCGCGGCGCGCGTTGGGGAATTCGGCCTGCAGCCTCGCCTCCAGCGCGGCCTCGTCCGCTTCGCCGGCGACGACCTCGACCATGCAGATGCCGCGTTCGGTAGCGGCCACCAGGGCGCGCCCGAGCGCGGTGTCGATCACGCTCCAGCGGATCGATTCGCCGGCCCCGCCGGCGCGGTAGCGCGCCGGCGTCATGCCCAGGCGGGCGGCGCCGCTCTCGTACACGCGCGAGGGCGAGCCGTAGCCGGCGTCGTAGAGCGCGCCGCTGATGTCGTCGCCCTCGCGCAGCGCCTGCTTGAGCAGTTCCAGCTTGCGCTGGGCGCTGTACTCGGCCGGGCTCAGGCCGAACCGGTCGCGGAAGCGGCGCTGCAGGTGGGAGGCGCTCAGGCCCACGGCACCGGCCAGCTCGGCGAGCGAGAGGTCCTCGCCGTCCAGGAGCTTGCGGGCGCGTTCGAGTTGTTCGCTGATCTTGTCCATGGATGCACGATATCGGCGCCGCCGCGGCGCTGCTATCCGATTCTTGCGCGTGCGCCGATGCCCGTCGGCGGCGGCGCGGCGGGCCCTAGGCGGTCCGTCCCGGCGCTGCCGGCAGCCGGCGCGCCACGACCCAGAACGCCAGCATCGCAATCTCCACCAGCCACAGCCAGGCGGGGAAGCTGTCGAACGATTCCAGCAGGCACAGGCCCAGCGCCAGCGGCACGCCGGCCGCCAGCCAGCACCACAGACGCGCCAGCCGCAGCCTGCGCAGGATCAGATAACCGGGCACGAGCACCAGCAGCACCACCGGGATGGCGATCGGCACGAGAAAGAGGCCGCTCCAGATCCCTTCCATGAACGCCGCGGCCAGCGCCGGCGGCTCGCCGTCGAGGCCCTGCGCGCGGAACTCCCACCGTTGCCGGGCATGGCGCACCAGCTCCAGCAGCAGGGAGGCCAGCGGAATCGCTGCGATCGCCGCGAACGCGGCAAGCGCCATCCGCGCCATGCAGGCCAGCGCGCCGGCCCCGTCGGGAGGCGAAGCGGCGGGGGCCGGCGATGTCACGTCGGCCCCGCGCGCTGGATCAGTCGGCCCAGTGGCCCGGCGTCTTCGCTTCCGGCAGCACCTGCCCGGCCAGCGTGCGGTCGTCGTGCAGCAATTGGACCGCATCGCCCAGGATCGCCGCCGACTCGCGCAGCAGCGGATCGGGACGCTTCTCGGCGGCCTTCTCGCGCTCGGCGTCCTTGGCCACGTCGCGCTCGTTGTACTGCAGGCCGTCGTCGGCGGCATCGTCGGCCAGCGGATCGAGCGGCAGGCCCAGGGCCTTGCGCTGCTCCTGGCGCGACTTGCGCTTGGCGTCCTGGCGGTCGCGCTCGGCGCGGCGTTCGGCCTCGTTGAGCGAGACGTACTTCTTGGCTTCCTCGGCGCGGAACTCGGCCACGTCCTCCTCGACCCACTGGAACTCCTTGTCCGCGGCCACGCGCGCCTTGTGCAGGCTGTCCAGGCGCGGCAGCAGCAGGGCGAAGTTGCCGTACTGGGTGTGCGGCACGCCGGCGATGCGCGTCCACGGCAGGGCGTTGTCGTAGGTGCTCTCGCCGAACTTGGAGGCGTCCACCATCACCGGGAACTGGATGTCCGGCACCACGCCCTTGTTCTGCGTGCTGCTGCCGCCGGGCAGGAAGAACTGCGCGATGGTCAGCTTCACCTGGCCGTAGCGCTTCTTTTCGCTGCCGGGCCAGCGGTCGAGGTCGACCAGGTTCTGCACGGTGCCCTTGCCGAAGGTGGTCTCGCCGATCACCAGGCCGCGGCCGTAGTCCTGGATGGCGCCGGCGAAGATCTCCGAGGCCGAGGCCGAACCGCGGTTGACCAGCACCGCCAGCGGGCCGTCCCAGGCGACGCCGGCGTCGTCGTCGCCGTTGACGCCGACGCGGCCGCCGGACTCGCGCACCTGCACCACCGGGCCGCGATCGATGAACAGGCCGGTGAGCTCGACCGCCTCGTTGAGCGAACCGCCGCCGTTGTTGCGCAGGTCCAGCACCACGCCGTCGATCTTCTGCGTCTTGAACTGCTGCAGCAGCTTGGCCACGTCGCGCGTGGCCGAGGCGTAGTCGCCGTTGTTCTTGCGGCGCCCGTCGAAGTCCTGGTAGAACGCCGGCAGCTTGATCACGCCCATGCGGCGCTCGGGCTCGCCGTTGCCGGCGGGCAGGCTGATGATCTCCGACTTGGCCGCCTGTTCCTCCAGGCGGATGCGCGCGCGGGTGAGCACGATGCGCACCGGCTTGCTGTCCAGCGTGGCCTCGGCCGGCACCACGTCCAGGCGCACCTGGGTACCGCTCTTGCCCTTGATCTTCTCGACCACGTCGTCGATGCGCCAGCCGATCACGTCGTCCATCGCGCCGCTGGTGCCCTGGCCGACGCCGACGATGCGGTCGCCGGGCTTGAACTTCTTGCTCAGCGCGGCCGGTCCGCCGGCGATCAGCTCGCGGATCACCACCACGTCGTCCTGCTTCTGCAGCTGCGCGCCGATGCCTTCCAGCGACAGCGACATGCTCTGGTTGAAGCGGTCGGCGTCGCGCGGATCGAAATAATCGGTGTGCGGGTCGATCGAGGAGGCGTAGGCGTTGAGGAAGCTGGAGAAGGCGTCGTTGCCGTCGAGCTGGGCGATCGAGGAGGCGTTGTTGGCGTAGCGCTTGTCGAGCGTCTTGCGGATCTCCTCGGGCTTCTTGCCGGCCAGCACCAGGCGCAGCCAGTCGTTGCGCACCGACTGCTTCCACAGCGTGTCCAGCTCGGCCTCGTCCTTGGCCCAGGGAGCGTCCTTGCGCTCGTAGTACCAGCGGTCGCTGCCGCCGAAGTCGAAGATGTCCTGCTTGAGCAGCCCGCGCGCGTAGGCGAAGCGCTGGCTCACGCGCTGCTTGTAGGCGGCGAAGATCGCGAAGGCCGGATCGAGCTCGCCGGTCTTCACCGACTCGCCCATGTTGTTCCTGTAGGCGTCGAACTTGGCGATGTCGGCGGCGGTGAAGAACACCTTGCTGCCGTCGAGCGCCTCGAGGTAGCGCTTGAAGATGTCGGCCGACAGCTTCGCGTCCAGTGGTCCGGGGCGATAGGCGTAGCGGCTGTCGGACAGCAGCCCGTAGACCAGCTTGGAGGTGGTCGCCTGGTCGGCGCTGGCCGAGGCCGGAATCGCGTTGTCTTCCCCGCGCGCCATCAGCACCAGCGGTACCGAGAGGGCCAGGGCAATCAGGGAAACGGACAGCGTGCGGGACAGATTCATGCGTTCACTCGGATAGGGCGCCGCGGCGGATGCCGGATCGGCATCGGCTCAGGCGCCGGGCACCCGGCCTCGGGCCGGGCAAGGGGAGCCGCAATCCGGAATCCCGTACTGCGGACGACACCACTATAGGGTCCGGCTTGGACGACGCAACAGTATCGAAAGTTGCATGCGCCCCACTCTACCGAGCAGGTCCGGGGCGGATGTGAACGATTCGTGGGTCCCGGACCCCGGCTCGGGGGTGCGTCTTGGCCTGCCGTTCAGGCGGCGACGCCGGCCTCGGCCGCCTGGCGGTCGGCATGGTAGGAGGAGCGCACCAGCGGACCGGAGGCGACGTGGGTGAAGCCCAGCGACATGCCGTAGTCCTCCAGCGCCTTGAATTCCTCCGGCGTCCAGTAGCGCAGCACCGGATGGTGGTGCGCGCTGGGCTGCAGGTACTGGCCGATGGTGACCATGTCCACGTCGTGGGCGCGCAGGTCGCGCAGGGTGGCCTGCACCTGCTCCATGGTCTCGCCCAGGCCGAGCATGATCCCGGACTTGGTCGGCACGTTCGGATGCTGGCGCTTGAACTGCTGCAGCAGGGTCAGCGACCACTGGTAGTCGGCGCCCGGGCGCACGTTGCGGTACAGGTCCGGCACGGTCTCGACGTTGTGGTTGAACACGTCCGGCGGGTTGGTGGCCAGGATCTCCAGCGCGCGCTCCATGCGGCCCTTGCCGCGGAAGTCGGGCGTGAGGATCTCGATCCGGGTGTTCGGCGTGCGCGCGCGCACCTGCGCGATGCAGTCGACGAAATGCTGGGCGCCGCCGTCGCGCAGGTCGTCGCGGTCGACGCTGGTCACCACCACGTACTTCAGGCCCATGTCGGCGATGGTGTTGGCCAGATTCACCGGCTCCAGCGGATCGGGCGGCTTGGGACGGCCATGGGCCACGTCGCAGAAGCTGCAGCGGCGCGTGCACACCTCGCCGAGGATCATGAAGGTGGCGGTGCCGTGGCCGAAGCATTCGTGGATGTTCGGGCAGCTCGCCTCCTCGCAGACGGTGACCAGGCGGTTCTCGCGCAGCTTGGCCTTGAGCGCGGCGACCGCACCGTTGCTGGGGATGCGCACGCGGATCCAGGACGGCTTGCGCAGCACCGGCGCGTCGACGAACTGCACCGGCGAGCGGGCGATCTTGTCCCCGGCGACCTGCTTCGCGCCCGCCTGCAGCGCGCCGGCGGCGGGCTGCGCCTCGGCGGAGACGACTTGCAGGGGGATGGCGCGGGGCGTGATGTCGCTCATGGGGGTTCCGGGTGGGGCGCGCGGCCGTCAGGCCGCCTGCGAGAGGTCCGGCAATTGCGCTTCGCTGCGCAGGTCCAGGCCGAACTGGCGGGCCAGCTCGGCCAGCAGCGGCGTCTTCACCGCCTCCAGGCCGGACGGTCCGCCCAAGTCTAGCACCGAGGTCACCTGCAGCCCGGCGTAGCCGCAGGGATTGATGCGGTGGAAGGGCGAGAGGTCCATCGCCACGTTGAAGGCCAGGCCATGGAAGGTGCAGCCGCGGCGCACGCGGATGCCCAGCGCCGCGACCTTGGCGTCGTTCACGTAGACCCCGGGCGCACCCTCGCGGCGCTCGGCCTGGATGTTCCAGCCCGCCAGGGTGTCGATGATGGCCTGCTCGATGCGGGTCACGTAGTCGCGCACGCCCACCTTCAGGCGCTTGAGGTCCAGCAGCGGGTAGACCACGATCTGGCCCGGCCCGTGATAGGTCACCTGGCCGCCGCGGTCCACGTGCAGCACCGGGATGTCGCCGGGCATGAGCACGTGCTCGTCCTTGCCGGCCTGACCCAGGGTGAACACCGGATCGTGCTCGACCACCCACAGCTCGTCGGGCGTGTCCGCGCCGCGCAGGTCGGTGAAGCGCTGCATCGCCCGCCAGACCGGCTCGTAGGGCTGGCGGCCCAGGTCGCGGACGATCGCCGGCAGCGGCCCGGCTACAGCGTCCATTTCACTTCCGGATGGCTGCGCAGGGCCTCGTGCGCCGCCTCGTACTGGGCGCGGTCGTCGGCCCGGAAGCTGAGCTTGACCGAGACGAACTTGCCGCCGCTGGATTCGCGCCAGCTCACGGTCTCGTGCAGCACCTGGATCCCGGCGGCGGTCAGCAGCCTGGGGATTTCCGCCTCCAGGCCGGCGCTGGCGGCGCCCATCGCGGTGATCTCGAATTCGCCCGGGAACTGGAAGCCGTGCTCGGGGTTGTCGGATTTGATCTCCATGCCGCGATTATGCGGCCGGGTTGGCGCAATCCCAAGATCGCGGCGCGGCCGGGCGGGCAACACGGCGTTGCAGCCGCGTCGATCGCGCGCGGGGCGGCCTGCGGCGCGAATCGCCGGCCGGGAAAGCAAAAAGGCCGGCATTGCCGGCCTTTTCGTCTCCGGCGCGCGCCGGACGGGGATCATTCCGAATCCCACCACATCCAGAAGGTATCCCACAGGCGCCCGAAGAAGCCGGCCTCCTCGATGCCGTCGATGGCCACCAGCGGCGCGGTGGCGACGACCTTGCCGCCCAGCGCGACCTTCACGGTGCCGACCTTCTGGCCCTTCTTGATCGGCGCGACCAGGGTCTTGGGCACGTCCATGGTCGGCTTGAGCTGCGCGTACTTGCCGCGCGGCATGCTCACCAGCAGCGGCTGCGCCACGCCGAGCTGCACCTCCTCGGCCTGGCCCTTCCACACCTTCTGCTTGGCGATGGCCTTGCCGGCGTCGTAGAGCTTGTGCGTTTCGTAGAAGCGGAAACCCCAGTTGAGCAGCGCCTGCGAATCCACCGCGCGCTGGTTCTCGCTGGTATCGCCCATCACCACGCTGACCAGGCGCTGGTCGCCGCGCTTGGCCGAGGCCATCAGGCAGTAGCCGGCCGAGGAGGTGTGGCCGGTCTTGATGCCGTCCACGCTCGGATCGCGCCACAGCAGCAGGTTGCGGTTGGGCTGGGTGATCGGGCCGACGGTGAACTGCTTGATGCTGTTGTAGCTGTAGGCCTCGGGGAAATCGCGCACCAGGGCGCGGCCGAGCAGGGCCAGGTCGTGCGCGGTGGAGTAGTGGCCCTCGGCCGAGAGGCCGGTGGCGTTGACGAAATGCGAGTTCTTCATGCCGATGCGCTGCGCATAGGCGTTCATCAGCGCGGCGAAGGCCTGCTCGCTGCCGGCGGTGTGCTCGGCCAGCGCGATGGCGGCGTCGTTGCCCGACTGCACCACCATGCCCTTCTCCATCTCCACCAGCGGCGCGCTCTTGTTGACCTCGAAGCCGCTGTAGCTGCCGTCGGTGCCGGCGCCGCCGGTGCGCCAGGCGTTCTCGCTCATCAGCACCTGGTCCTCGCGCTTGATCTTGCCGGCCTTGAGCTCGGCGGCGAGCACGTAGGAGGTCATCACCTTGGTGATGCTGGCCGGCTCCACGCGGACGTCGGCGTTCTCGCCCGCCAGCACCTGGCCGGTGGCGAAATCCAGCAGGATCCACGACTTGGACACCTTGGGCGCCGGCGCCGGCGGGATCGGCAGGTTGTCGCTGAGCGCACCGCCGGCGGCGGGCTTGGCCGCCGGCTGCGGCTGCGGCGTCTGCGCGAGGGCAACCCCGAAGGCGGAAGTGAGCACGCAGGCGGACAGGGCGGCGAACAGGGCGGCGCGCGCGGCAACGGCGGTTTTCATCGACAGCGGAACTCCAGGACGATCAGGCGCCGGCATGCGACGCCAGGTTTGGGATGACTGAAACATCCGCACGAGGCGCGCGGACGGCTGCGGGGGAGCCCGCAGAACCACGAAATTTTACTCGCGAACGACTTGCGGTTGACCGAATCCCAGACCGGCGACGCGGGACGACAGTTCCGCCACGCGCGTGCCGTCGATCGGGCCGATGCGCAGGCGCCAGATCGGCTTGCCGCCGGACACGCCGTCGAGCAGGCGCGCGTCGGAGACCCCGGCCCCCTTGAGCATCGACAGGGCGCGCTCGGCATTGGTGCGCGCGCCGAAGGCCGCCACCTGCAGGGTCACCCCGCCCTTCGCGGCGGCCGGCGCTTCGGCGGCGACCACCGCCGCGGCCGGCTCGGCCTCGTCGGCCTTGCGGGCGGCGACGCGGGTCTCCTTGGCCGGCTTGGCCTTCCCGGCCTTGCCGCCGGCCAGGGCGCGGGCCTCGGGCGCGGCCGAGCCGTAGGGATCGGGCGTGCCGGCCTTGCCGGTGGCCACGCGGGCGCGACGCGACTTCATCCAGGCGTCGAACTCGTCGGCGGTCATGGCGCGGCCGTTCTGGTTCATGTCGAAGCGCCAGTCCAGATCGCTGCCGCCGGCCGGCTTGTCGGCGGCGGCCGCGGACGAGGCCGGCGTCGGGGCGGATTTCGCCGCGCTCGAGGCGACCGCCTGCGGCGGCCGTTCGCTGGCATTGGCGCTGGCGATGGGCAGGGCCTGCACCAGGGTATCGATGGCGCTGGAGGATTTCTGCGCCGCCGCGCCCGCCGAAGCCGCCACGGCGGCGGGCTTGCCGGTGGCGATGCGCACCCCCGGCGGCAGCTTCGCCGCGCCGCCGGACGGCGCCGGCGCGGCGCGCGCGGCGATCGCGTCGTAGTCGTGGCGCGCGTTCTCGCCCGGGCTCAGGCCCACCACCTCGACGCGACCGGTGCCGCGCGGATGGATGCCGAGCTTCACCGCGGCCGCGTAGCTGAGGTCGATCAGGCGCCCGTCGTGGAACGGGCCGCGGTCGTTGACCCGCACCACCACCGACTTGCCGTTGTCCAGGTTGGTCACGCGCGCGAAGCTGGGCAGCGGCAGCGTGCGGTGCGCCGCGGTGAAGGCGTACATGTCGTACACCTCCAGGTTCGAGGTGCGCCGGCCGTGGAACTTGTTGCCGTAGTAGGACGCGGTGCCGGTCTCTTCGTAGTTCTTGGCGGTGTCCAGCACGCGGTACGACTTGCCCAGCACCTTGTAGGGCGAGCGGTTGCCGTACGACGAACGCGGCTCGTCGACCACCTCCGGCTCGGGGATGGCGTCGACGTCGGGAAGATGGTCCGGCGCGCTGTCGGCGATGTGCGGGGCGTACAGGCCGCCGCGCGTGTAGTTGCCGCGCTTGCCGGGGTCTTCCTGCGCCGGCGCGTACGGCGAGCGCCTGCTCCCGGCCGGCAGCGCCGAGCGGCCGACGTGCCCCCTGTCGGGCAGCGCCACGGACTCGGAGGCGGATTTCTTGGGGTTGCCGGCGCAGGCCGCCAGCAGCAGCGGCACGGAAACGAGCAGCGTCGAGGGAAGCAGCCAGCGCCTCATGATGCGCCGTTGCGGATCGCCTGCGACAACTGGTAGACGGCCAGCGAGTACATCGGCGAGCGGTTGTAGCGGCTGATGACGAAGAAGTTGCGGTAGCCGAACCAGTACTCCTTGCCGGCCTCGCCGTCCAGCGAGAGCAGCGTGGCGCCGTCGCCGACCGGTTCGCCGGCCTGCGGGCGGTAGCCGCGCGCGGCCAGGCCGCTCAGCGGATAGATCGGATCGAGCGAGCCGAGCGCGAAATCGACGCCGTCGGCCGCGCGCGTGGCGCGCGCCACCACCGGGCCGCCGCGCTGCCAGCCGTGCGCGACGAAATAGTTGGCGATGGAGGCGAACACGTCGGGCTTGTGGGTGAGCAGGTCGCGGCGGCCGTCGCCGTCGCCGTCCTTGCCCCAGTTGCGCCAGCTCGAGGGCATGAACTGGCCGAAGCCCATCGCGCCGGCATAGCTGCCCTTCAGGCCGTTGATGTCCAGCTGCGGCTCTTCCTTGACCAGCGCGAACAGCTGCGCCAGCTCGCCGGCGAAGAACGGCGCGCGCTTGGGATGCCAGAACGCCAGCGTGTACAGCGCGTCGATCACGCGGTAGTTGCCGGTGATGCGACCGTAATGGGTCTCCACGCCGATGATCGCCACGATCATCTCGGCGGGCACGCCGGTCTCGGCGCTGATGCGGTCCAGCGCCGCGCGGTTCTCGTTGTAGAAGGCCACGCCGCCCTGGATGCGGGCGTCGGTCATGAAGATCGGCCGGTAGTCGCGCCACGGCTTCACGGCCTCGGCCGGGC
This sequence comes from Luteimonas aquatica, assembly GCF_022662575.1. Taxonomy (GTDB): domain Bacteria; phylum Pseudomonadota; class Gammaproteobacteria; order Xanthomonadales; family Xanthomonadaceae; genus Luteimonas; species Luteimonas aquatica. The sequence goes on from NZ_JALBFU010000009.1 coordinate 51,445, forward strand.
GGGTGATCGCGTCGATGATCTTCTGCTGGTATTGCGCCTGCGCCAGCGTGGTGCGGATGAAGGCCGGATCGACGCCGTAGGTCTGCGCGGTGTAGTCGACGAAGGCGTCGATGCGCCGCTGCAGCGGAATCGCCGGATCGGTCACCGAGGGCGGCGCCACCGGGCGTTCCGGCGGCTGCGGCACTTTCGGCAGCAGCGTTTCGGCCGGTGGCGGCGGGGTGCCGGGAGCGAGGGTGGCGGGCGCGGCGGGCGGAGCCGGCGGGATCGCCTGGGTCGCGCACGCGGCCAGCGCGAGCGGAAGCAGGACGATGAACGGTGCGGAGGCGTGAGCGCGTCGGATCATCGGCGCGAGGGTAGCACGCTCGCGCGGCCGCACGCCGTCTGCGCGCGGCCGCGCGGCGGTTTCGATGCCGCGCCGTTCAGTCTCCATCGCGCCGCACGCATCGGCATGCAGCGCGGCCACGGCGAAGCGCTCGCGTTGCTACTGCTCCTTGATCGGCGCCGGCAATACCTTCAGACGAACCGGCATGCCGAGCAACCGCTCCGCCTGCCGCTTCCTGTCGTCGTCGGCGCCGCGCAGATCATCCTCGGCCAGCACGTAGAGGACTTTCTCTCCCGTCCTGGCGTCGGTGTACATGCCCTGCAGCGTGGGGAACCAGGTTTTCAGCCTCGCTTGCGTGGACTGCGCCGGCGGCGCGGGATCGGCGGGCGGCGCCGCCGGTTCGGGCTGCGCCTGGCAGGCCGCCAGCCACCCCGACATCGCGCACAGCATCAGCGCCAGACCTGCCTGCTTGTCGTTCATCGCATGGCACTCCCGAGGATGGGCGTGGAATCGATGCCCGGCGACTCGCGTCACCGGGCATCGCGGTCCTCAGGGACCGTACACCAGCTGCAGGCCGAGCGCCGAGATGCGGTCGGTGCTGGTGTAGACCGCCAGCGCGCACTGGCCGATGCCCGTCCCCGTCGACGAGCCCGCCTTGTGCAGGCCGGTGGCCACGGTGCTGATGAACCAGGGACCGCCGCTGTCGCCGCCCGCGCAGGCCAGCCCCGTGCCGGAGGCCGGCGGCTCCAGGGCGATGTAGGTGCTCGCGCAGGTCGTGGCGCCGCAGGTGACGTTGCTGTAGCTGGTGGAGACCACGTCGCCGCAGCTGTAGCCGGTGGTCTTGCCGTAATGGCAGATGTTGTTGCCCACCGCCGTGCTGGCCTGGGTGCGACGCCCGGTCAGGGTCCGCAGCGAGGTGGCGCTGGCATAGAACTTCGGCTCGTCGGCGGCGCTGGTGGTATGCCACTGCGCGTCGTCGCTGGCGGTGTAGGACTCGCTCTGGAAGGTCATGGTCGAGGTCGCCCCGTCCAGGCCGGTGTAGGACTGGCTGTTGCCGCAGTGCGCGGCGGTGGCCAGGCCGGTGTTGCCGGTCGCCGTGTGCTTGACGACGAAGCCCCCGGTGCAGGTGGTCAGATGTCCGCTGCCGCGCACCGCCTGCTCCACGACGGGCGCCGGCAGCGTCTTGATGCGCGCGGGCACGCCGAGCAGCGCGCTGGCGGCAGCCTGGCGCGCCGAGGCGTCGGCCGCCTCGCCCGTCACGTACAGCACGACGTCGCCGGTCTTCTCGTCGGCGTACAGGCCTTGCAGCCCGGGCAGGCGGGACTTCAGCGCACCGATGTTGCGGTCGACTATGCCCTGCAGCTCGCGCTGGGTATGCGCGGCGCCGGACTGGAAATCGACGGCGACCATGTCCGCGCCCACCGCGACCAAGCGCGGGCTCACGGGCGCGGCGCCGGCCAGGCGCACGACCACGCGCGGCGCGGGCGCGTACTCGACGTAGATCCCGGCCACGCGGTCGCGATAGGCGCTGCGCAGGCTCTCGATCAGTTCGGCGGTGCCCGCCTGCAGGTTCAGGCGACGCAGGGCCTCGTCGACGCCGACGCCGTGGTGCCTGGCGTATTCCTGCGCGTCCACCTTCAGGAAATGCTCGTATTCGAGGGTTTTCTCGAGCGAGACGGGTCCGGCCGACGAGGCGCTCCCGACGGTCAGGGCGATTGCGAACGCGAACGGTACGACGGTATGCAACGGCTTGATGTCCATTTCGTCCTCCTGGATTGAATGCATCCGGTCACCACGCCACATGCGTGGCGATCGGACTCTAGCAATCGCGATCCGGACGCGATCTCACGGACCCGTCACATGAATAAATCGGGATTCGGACAGAAGCGGAGACGCTCGAAACGAACGAGCCGATGCGCGTTCAGGCGTGGATCGGGCGATGGTTGCGCACGGCCATCACCACGCCGATGCCGGCCAGCAGGGACACCGCCGCGGTGCCGCCGTAGCTGAGCAGGGGCATCGGCACGCCGACCACCGGCAGCAGGCCGGAGATCATGCCGCCGTTGACGATCACGTAGACGAAGAAGGCCAGGCCGAGGCTGCCGGCGAGCAGGCGCGAATAGCCGTCGCGCGATTCGGCCGCGATCCACAGGCAGCGGCCGACGATGAACAGGTACAGCGCCAGCACCACCGCCACGCCCGCCCAGCCGAATTCCTCCGACAGCACGGCGAAGATGAAGTCGGTGGTGTGCTCGGGCAGGTAGTTCAGGTGCGACTGCGATCCCTGCCCCCAGCCCTGCCCGGTCATGCCGCCGGAGCCGATCGCGATCTTCGACTGGATGATGTTCCAGCCGGTGCCCAGCGGATCGGATTCGGGGTCGAGGAAGGTGAGGATGCGGTCCTTCTGGTAGGGCCGCAGGAACCAGAACCAGGCCACCGGCGCCGCCGCCGCCACGCCGCCGAAGCCGAGCGCGAACCACCACCACGGCAGTCCGGCCAGGAACAGCACGAACGCGCCGCTGATCAGGACCAGCATCGCGGTGCCGAAGTCCGGCTGCAGCATCACCAGCCCCGTGGGCACGATGATGATGAGCGCGGTGACCAGCACCGTGCCCACGCGCGGCGGCAGCCACTGCCGGTCCAGATACCAGGCCGCCATCATCGGCAGGCTGAGCTTGAGCAGTTCGGAGGGCTGGAAGTAGAACAGCTTCAGGTCCAGCCAATGCCGGCCGTGCTTGCCGGTGCCGATCGCCAGCACCAGCAGCAGCGGCACCAGGGTCGCGGCGAACACCGTCGGCGTGGCGTCGCGCAGGCGCAGCGGCGACAGCCACGACAGCGCCCACATCGCGGCCAGACCGACCACGTAGCGCGCGCTCTGCGCCAGCACCAGCTGCGAACCGCTCTCGCCGCCGGCGCTGTAGAGCACGGCCAGCGCGATCGCCATCAGCGCCACCAGCGGCGCGATCAGCGCCCAGTCGAGCGTGCGCGTGACGCGCAGGAACATCTCCAGGAGCCAACGCAGGATGATGCTCATGCGCCCTGTCTCCGGATATCTTCCGTCGCCATCCCTGGCGCGACCTGGTCGGCTCCGGAGCGCCCTGCCCGGCCATCCATGGCCGGGCGCTCAGCGTCGCAGCAGACGCCTTGATGGCGTCCGCTGAGCACGCGACGCTTCGCCCAACGCAGGAGGATCTTCAATGCGTGGCTCCGGGCCGCGGGTCGGCGCCGCTGGCCGCGACGGCCTCCGGATCGGGGACGTCGTCCGGAGCGGCGTCGGGATCGGCATCGGGCGCCGCCTCTTCCCCGGTGAACTCCACCGGCATCGCCGGCGCGGAGGCGGCGGGCGCGGCGCCGGAGACGGGCACGAAGCGGCGCGCGCGTTCCTTCACCGCGTCCTCGGCGCGCGGCGGCATCCGCCCCGCGTCGGTGGCGGCGATGGCCTCGGCGCCGAGCGCGGTGAACGGCACGCTGTCCGCATCGGGTTCCGGCAGCCTGCCCAGCAGCCAGGCGTCGAACACCTTGCGCGCCACCGGCGCCGCCGCGCTGCCGCCGAAGCCGCCGTGCTCGACGATCACCGCGATCGCGATCTGCGGATCCTCGGCCGGCGCGTAGCCGACGAACCAGGCCTGGTGGCGCAGGTGCAGCGGCAGGCTGTGCGGGTTGAGGCTGACGTTGCCGCGCCGGCTGATCTTCTGCGCCGTGCCGGTCTTGCCGGCCATGCGATAGGCGGCGCCGCGCGCCATCGCGCGCCCGGTGCCGCCCGGATCGTAGATCGTGCCTTCCATGCCGCCCTGGATCTGGCGCACGTGCCCGACATCGGCGGCCAGCGCCGTGGGCACGGGCTGCGCGATCGGGGCCCACGGCGCGTCGAAGCCGTCGCGGCGGTCGCGCGCCAGGTGCGGGCGGCGCAGCTGCCCGTCGTCGGCGATCGCCGCCACGCCGCGCGCCAGCTGCAGCGTGGTCGCGATCCAGTAGCCCTGGCCGATGCCGGCGATCACCGTCTCGCCGGCGTACCAGGGCTCCTTGCTGCGCTTCTTCTTCCACTCCGGCGAGGGCACGATGCCGTCGTTCTCGCCGGCCATGTCGATGCCGGTCGGCTGGCCGAAGCCGTAACGGCGCATGTAGCGGTCGAACCGCTCGATCCCCATCTCGTAGGCGAGCTTGTAGTAGTAGTAGTTCACCGAGGCGGCGATCGACTTGCGCAGGTCGGTCCAGCCCGCGCCGCCGTGCGCGTCGCGGTAGCCGCGCCGCTGCCCGGGGATGTGGAACTCGCCGGTGGAGAAGACCTTGTCCTGCGCCCGGCGCATGCCGCTCTCCAGGCCGGCCAGGGCCACGAACGGCTTGATCGTCGAGCCGGGCGGGCCGCCGCCGAGCACGTTGCGGTTGAACAGCGGCCGCGACGGGTTGTCCATCAGGCGGCGGTAGTCGGCGTTGGAGATGCCGTTGACGAACAGGTTGGGGTCGTAGCTGGGCAGGCTGGCCATGGCGAGGATCTCGCCGGTCTTGGGGTCGATGGCCACCGCGGCGCCGTCGTTGTCGCCGAAGGCCGCGACCATGGCACGCTGCAGGTCGATGTCCACCGACAGGCGCAGATCGGTGCCGGCGGTGGCGGGCACGCGGCCGACGCGGCCGAGCGGGCGGCCCTCGACATTGGTCTTGACCTCCTCGAAGCCGATCTTGCCGCGCAGGATCTCGTCGTAATAGCGCTCCACGCCCGAGCGCCCGGTGTGGGTGAACACGCCGTGCTCGGCGCCGAAGGCGGCGATGTCCTTCTCGTCGGTGCGGCCGACGTAGCCGACGATGTGCGCCAGCAGGTCGCCGTAGGGGTAGCGCCGCGTCAGGTAGGGCTCGACCGTCACGCCGGGAAAGCGCCACTGGTCGACCGCGAAGCGCGCGATCTCGTCGGGCGTGAGCCGCAGCTTCAGCGTGACCGCACGGAAGCTGCGGTTGCCCTTGCGCGCGCGCTCGAACTGGGCGATGTCCTCCGGCGTCAGCGCGACCATCCTGGACAGCCGCGCGAGCAGGGTCGGGATGTCGCCGGCCGTTTCCGGCACCACGTCGAGGCGGAAGGCCGGCACGTTGTCGGCGAGGATGCGGCCCTTGCGGTCGTAGATCAGCCCGCGCGCGGGCACCACCGGGCGCGGCTTGACCCGATTGGCCTCCGAGCGCCTGGCGTAGTCGGCGTGGTCGACGACCTGCAGCTTGAAGTACCAGCCCGCCAGCCCGCCCAGGCATAGCAGCACCACGGCGAAGCCGAGCAGCGCGCGCAGGCGGAACTGCGCGGCTTCCGCGACCTGGTTCTTGATCCGCTGGCGCCGCTGACGCATCACCGCAGTCTAGTTCCGTCCCAGGCGCAGCGCGTCGAACAGCAGGAACAGCGGCGCCCACAGCAGCATGCCGATCAGCGGCGCCCACCAGTAGCCCCAGGCCAGCTGCGGCACGCCCAGCGCCAGGTGCACGGCCGCGGTCACCACGCGGTCGTTGAGCAGCAGGCCGCCGATCGCCAGCGCCTGCTGCGACAGCGGGAAGAAGCGCAGCTGCGAGCGGAAGCGCTGCAGGATGAAGGCCATCACCGTCATGCGCAGCGCCTGCTCGCCGAGGATGCCGCCGAAGGCCAGGTCGCCGAGCACGCCCATGGCGAAGGCGAACCCCAGGCCGGCGCGCTCGGGCGTCTCGATCACCCAATAGGCCACCACCAGCGCCAGCCAGTACGGCCGGAACGGCTGCAGCCCGGCCGGCAGCGGCAGCAGGCCCAGCAGCAGGGCCAGCAGCACGCTGACCGGCAGCAGCCAGCCGCGGCGGGCGCGGCTCATCGGGCCGGCCCCTGGGAAGGCGGCGGTGCCGGAGACGGCGCGGGCGCAGCGGCGCCTTGCCCGCCCGCCTGCGTGCCGGCGCCTGCCGGCGCGGGCGTCTGCGCGGGCAGCTCGACGCGCGTGGCGGTGGCCGCCGACACCGGATCGAGCGGCATCGGCGATGTCGCCACCGGCGCCGCCGTGGCGGCGGCCGCCGCGACGCTGCGCAGCAGCAGCACGTCGCGGCCGCGGTCGAGCTGGGCGGCGGGCTTGAGCTTGCCGACCAGGAAGGCGCGGCTGTCGTCGGGATGCAGCTCCGCCACCTCCCCGACCGGGAAGCCGGCCGGGAAGCGCCCGCCGATGCCGGAGGTGATGATCACGTCGCCCTCCTTCACGTCGCTGGAGAGGGGGATGTTGGCCAGGTCGAGCTCGTCGCTGCGGCCCTTGCCGTAGGCGATCAGGCGCACGCCGTTGCGCGCCACCGCCACCGGCACGGCGTGATCGGGATCGGTGATCAGCAGCACCGTGGCCGTGGTCGGGGTGACCTCGATGATCTGGCCGACCAGGCCGCCGGCATCGATCACGCTCTGGCCCAGGCGCACGCCGTTGCGGCTGCCGGCGTTGAGGATCAGGCGCTGCCGGGTCGGATCGAGGTCGATGTCCAGGATCGGCGCCAGCTGCACGTCCAGGCCGCCGCGCCCGGCCGCGCCGAGCAGGCCGCGCAGGCGCTCGTTCTCCGCCGCCGCCACCTGCAGCCGCGCCTGGCGCGCGTTGCCGACCAGGATCTGGTTGCGCAGGCGGCGGTTCTCCTCGCTCAGCCGGGTGCGCGTCGCCGCGTCCTCGCGCATGCTGTCGCCCAGCCGCGCCGGCAGCCCGGCCAGCCACCACAGCGGCTGCACCGCCACGTTGGCCTGGGCGCGGAACGCCGACAGCCAGCCGCCGCGATGGTCGAGCACGATCAGCGCGATCGACAGCGCCAGGAACGCCAGCAGCCGCAACGTGCTGGCGACATCGCCGGTGTTGCTCGGAGTTGGGCTGGCGTAGGCGGGCACGGGCGTGACGGGAGGGTCTCAATCCCGAGCGTAGCGCGGGACGGGCTTCGGGAAACAGGTTTCAGGACACGTTGCAGGCAGCGGATGCCTCGCTGCGCCCGGCACGGCTCGCATGGCGCTTGTCCGAAGCGGCGCGCCGGCGCCGCGCCCGGATCACTCGTACGCGAAGAATTCGTTGCCGTGCGTGTCCAGCAGTTCCAGCGCGCGCCCGCCGCCGCGCGCCACGCAGGTCAGCGGATCCTCGGCCACCTGCACGTGCAGGCCGGTTTCCTCGCTCAGCAGGCGGTCGAGGTCGCGCAGCAGCGCGCCGCCGCCGGTGAGCACGATGCCGAGCTCGGCCACGTCCGCGCACAGCTCCGGCGGGGTCTGCTCCAGGGCCTGCTTGACCGCGCTGACGATGCCCGACAGCGGCTCGCGCAGGGCCTCCAGGACTTCCCTGGAGTTGATCTTGACCATCTTCGGCACGCCCTCGGCCAGGTGGCGGCCGGAGACTTCCATCTCCAGCACGCGCTCCTGCGGGTAGGCGCAGCCGATGTCGATCTTGATCTTCTCGGCGGTGGTGTCGCCGATCAGCATGCCGTGGTGGCGGCGCACGTAGTTGATGATGGCCTCGTCGAAGCGGTCGCCGCCGATGCGCACCGACTGCGAGTAGACGATGCCGTTGAGCGCGATCACCGCCACCTCGGTGGTGCCGCCGCCGATGTCCACGACCATCGAGCCGCGCGCCTCGGTCACCGGCATGCCGGCGCCGATCGCGGCGGCCATCGGCTCCTCGATCAGGGAGACGTCGCGGGCGCCGGCCTCCAGGGCCGATTCCTTGATCGCGCGCTTCTCCACCTGGGTGGACCCGCAGGGCACGCAGATCAGCACGCGCGGGCTGGGGCGCAGGAAGCGCGACTTGTGCACCTTGCGGATGAAATGCTTGAGCATTTCCTCGGTATAGGTGAAGTCGGCGATCACGCCGTCCTTCATCGGCCGGTGGGTGGTGATGTGGCCGGGGGTGCGGCCGAGCATCTGCTTGGCGGCGGTGCCGACCTCGGCCACCGTCTTGGGGCCGCCGGCGCGGTCCTGGCGCACCGCCACCACCGACGGCTCGTTGAGCACGATGCCCTGCCCGCGGACGAAGATCAGGGTGTTGGCCGTGCCCAGGTCGATGGACAGGTCGTTGGAGAACAGGCCGCGGAACTTCTTGAACATCGGGGGAGAATGTCCGTTGGGGGGGGCTGGGGAAAAGGGCGGTTAGCCTAGCAAAAAAGCGCTGCCTTGACGGGATTTTTTGCGCCGTCGCCGCCGTCGCCGCCTGCCCCCCTGCGGGCCGCCCGCCCCGTCCCGGCCCGGCGGCCGCGGCCGGACGCGTGGCGGCATCGCGCGCCTTGGCTTACCCTACCCCGCTTTGGACGACCGACGGCGAGTTCGAGCATGGCTGCACTGATCTGCGGTTCCCTGGCCTACGACACCATCATGGTGTTCCCCGACCAGTTCAAGAACCACATCCTGCCGGACAAGGTGCACATCCTGAACGTCTCGTTCCTGGTGCCGCGCATGCGCCGCGAATTCGGCGGCTGCGCCGGCAACATCGCCTACAACCTCAAGCTGCTCGGCGGCAACCCGGTGCCGATGGCCACCGTGGGCCAGGACTTCGCGCCCTACCGCGAACATTTCCAGGAAATGCAGATCACCCTCGACCACGTCAAGGAGATCCCGGAGCTGTTCACGCCGCAGGCCTTCATCACCACCGACCACGACAACAACCAGATCACCGCCTTCCATCCGGGCGCGATGATGCGCTCCTACGAGAACCACGTGCGCGACGTTCCGGACGTCACCATCGGCATCGTCAGTCCCGACGGCTACGAGGGCATGCTGCAGAACGCCAAGGAATTCAACGAGGCGGGCATCCCCTTCATCTTCGACCCCGGCCAGGCCATGCCGCTGTTCAACGGCGCCGAGCTGCGCGCCTTCATCGACCAGGCCGACTACGTCACCGTCAACGACTACGAGTCCAACCTGCTGCAGGAGCGCACCGGGTACGGCGAGAAGGAGATCGCCGGCAAGGTGAAGGCCTACATCGCCACCCGCGGCCCCAAGGGCGCGGTGATCTACGCCGGCGGCAAGACCTACGACATCCCGCCCGCGCACGAGCGCCGCGTCACCGACCCGACCGGCTGCGGCGACGCCTTCCGCGCCGGCCTGCTGTTCGGCATCGAGCGCGGCTACGACTGGGTCACCATCGGCCGCATCGGCAACCTGATGGGCGCGCTGAAGGTGGAACACCCCGGCACGCAGAACCAGCGCTTCGACTACGACGAGTTCGCCGAGCAGTTCAAGCAGCAGTTCGGCTACGCGCTGTAGGCGCACGGCGGCCCGGCCGCGCATCGACACCGTCAGGAGTTCCGCCATGCCCCGCGCCGCCCACGTGCTTCTCCTGCTGCTGACGCTCGCCGCCGGCAGCGCGCAGGCCGAAGGCCTCGGCCTGCGCCTGCTCAAGACCCACGAGCCGGTGACCGGCACCGACGTGCCGTTCGCGGTCATCTACCCCGCCGCCGCCAGGCCCGATGCGGTCACGCAGATGGGCCCGTACGCGGTGCAGGCGCAGCTGGACGCGCCGATCGCCAAGGGCCGGCATGCGCTGATCCTGCTCTCGCACGGCCATGGCGGCAGCAAGTTCGGCCACCACGACCTGGCCGAGGCGCTGGCGCGGCACGGCTACGCGGTCGCGATGCCCGACCAGACCGGCGACAGCTACGACGATCTTTCCGGTGCCGGCACCGACCGCGTGCTGCTCGGCCGCGCCTGGCAGGCCAGCGCCACGATCAGCGCGGCCCTGGCCGACCCGCGGCTCAAGGGCCACCTGGACGCCGGGCGCATCGGCGCGGCCGGCTTTTCCGCCGGCGGCTACACCGCCCTGCTGCTGGTCGGCGCCCATGCCGACTTCTGGCGCTTCAAGTCGTTCTGCGAGAAGTACCCCAAGACCCCGGAGGTCTGCCCGACCGGCGCGGTGGCGCCGCCGAACTGGAATCCGTACACGATCAAGGACCCGCCGCCGACCGTCGATGCGCGCGTGCGCGCCGCCTTCTCGATGGCGCCGCTGAGCCTGATCATCGGCGATAACGACCTGAAGGACGTGCGCAATCCGGTGTTCCTCTACGCCTCGTCCAAGGACCAGGTGCTGCTGCCGGAGGAGAACGCGCGGCGCATCCGCCCGCTGCTGCCCAACCTGTACCGCTATCGCGAGATCGAGGGCGCCGAGCACTACGTCTTCCTGCCGCCCTGCCCGCAGGCGCTGGCCGAGGCGGTGCCGCAGATCTGCACCGACCCGCCCGGCGTCGACCGCGCCGCGGTGCATCGCCAGGTCAATGCCGACGCGGTGGCGTTCTTCGACGCCGTCCTGAAATGAGGCGGCCGCGCCGGCGCGAGGGCGCGGCGCGGTTTCCGTCCGGGGTCGCCACGGCCTAGCGCCGCGGCTGGCCATCCTGTCCCGGCGCGGCCTGCGCCGGGTCGTGCCGCGCCGGCGCCCCGGTGCCGGACGGGGACGCCACCAGCCCGCGGAGCAGGCTCTGCGCGTCCTGCGCCCGCGCGAACAGCCAGCCCTGCCCCATGCGTACGCCATGCGCGCGCAGGGTTTCCGCCTGCGCCTCGGTCTCGATCCCTTCGGCGACGATGTGCAGATGCAGGGATTCGGCCAGGTCGATCATGTGCAGCACGACCTCGCGCGCCGGCCCTGTCCGATCCGCCATCTGCACGAAGTAGCGGTCTATCTTCAGGCCGTCCAGGGGATAGGAGGCCAGATAGCGCAGGTTGGAAAATCCGGTCCCGAAATCATCGATGACCACGCGCATTCCCAGCGCGCGGATGGCCTCGATCGCGCCGTCGGCCAGGCTCGCGGACAACAGGCTGTGCTCGGTGATCTCGACATGGAAGCTACCGGCGTCCGCCCCCGTGCCCGAGAGCAGGGTGTTTTTCAGCTGCGCGACCAGGTCCGGCGACTCCAGGTCGCCGGCCGCCAGATTGAGGGCCAGAAAGAAGCCCTGCCTCGCGGCGAAGAACGCGGCCGCATCGCGCGCCGCCAGTTCGAGCACGCGGGCGGTGAGCCTGCGCGACAGTCCCTGTCGCTCGGCCACGGGCACGAACAGAGCCGGATCCTCGCTGCGCCCGTCCGCGCGCTGCCAGCGCAGCAGCGCCTCGGCGCCCACCCACTGGCGCGTCTCCAGGTCGACGATGGGCTGGTAGAACAGCTCGAACTCTCCCTTGCGCAGTGCCCGCCGCAGCGAGAGCCCGGACACGCCGAGCATCCCGCGCGCGACGAACAGGATCCATGTCGCCACGCCGACTCCGGCGACGATGGCAAGCGCGGTGACCGCGGTCACCAGCTCCCGCCAGGTCCACTCGCGTATCTGCAGCGGGTACGCGACCACCACGCCGGTCGGATAGGTCTTCGACTCCACGACGGCGACCGCGAACCCGCCGTCGATGAACGTCCTCTCGCGCCCGCGTTCGCCGGCCGCGATCCAGGCCTGGCTGATCCGTCCCCTCGATGTCCTGATCCGCCTGGCGATCGTCGAATAGGTGGCGACGACCGCCCTGGAATCGATGGGAATGTCCATCACGTGGGACGGAAAGATGAAGAGGACATATCCGTCGCGCTCCACCGCCATCAGCGAGGCCTTGGGCGCGTACGGGAGCGTCACCCGCGTCCTGACGTTGAACTGGCCATGGAAGTCGGCCTCCCCCAGGGAGATCGCCCGGTCCGGGAACGGCAGGGACGAGCACAACAACCGGTCCCCCTGCAGGTATCCGGCCGCGACGAATTCCGGAAACATCAAGGTGATCTGCCGCATCGCATCGACGCTGGCCTGCGCGCAGGGTCCCGCGCCGCGCCTGGCCTCCAGGATCGCAAAGCCCTGCCGCAACGAGCGCGACATGCGCTCGGAACGCACGAGCACGTCCTGCGCGTAGCCCGCGGCGATGTTGCGCTCGATGGTCATCGACAGCTGCTGCGCGGCGAGGTAAACGGCCACCGGCAAGCCGATCACGGCCAGGCATACGGCCAGGGCGATGCTGCCGTAGAAACGCCATCTTCGAAACGTTTGCCTCCTGGGCATGGAGGCCGCTCCCTTCGTGGACAGGCGCGAGGCTAGCAAGAATCCGGTGCGGATCGAGTGGATTCTCCATGAATCCGTTCAGATGTCTCGCCCAGGATCAGGTGCCGCTGCCGGAGGAGCTCCCGCGGCGCATCCGTCCACTGCTGCCAACCCGGCCGCGATGCAGCGCCAGGTCAATGCCCGCGCCGGCGCGAGGGCGCGGCGCGGTTTCCGTCCGAGGTCGCCGCTAGCGCCGCGGCTGACCACCCTGTTCCGGCGCGGCCTGCTCCGGCCCGTTCTGCGCCGGCGCCTGGGATTGCGGCTGCGGCTGCGTCTGCACTTCCCGCTCCGGCAGCTTGCCGACGCTTTCCAGGGCCGGGGTGGTCGCGGCCTGGCGCGCGTCGATGCTGAGCTTGTTCGAGGCCGGCGTCAGCGCCGAGACGTCCGGCTCCTGGCCGATGAACAGGTTCTGCTGGCCGTTCACCGGCTTGCCCAGCGCGACGTAGCCGATCTTGGGCAGGCCGCCCTTGTCCGCCAGCACCGCCAGGCTCGCCGCAGTCTCGGTGACCGGCAGCGCCTTGTCCGCCGGCAGGCCGCGATTGAGCCCCTCCACCTTGTCGCGGGCCTGGGAATACAGCTGCTGCGCCTCGCCCGAGCGCGTCTTCATCGCGCGGTCCACCGGATCGGCCGTTTCCGCCGCCGCCGGCATCGACCGATCGGAAAGCTCCGGCCTGCCGAGCGGTTCGGGAAGCTCCGGCGCCGGCGCGATCCTGCGCCTGCTGCCGCCACCGCCGCCCAGCGGGATGCTGATGCCGACCTTGAAGCCGTGATCCTTGCCGTCGGAGAACGCGCCCGCGGAATAGGTGACGTTGTTGCGGGTGTATTCGCCGCCCAGGTTGAAGTTGGTGCGCTCGCCCTTCTTGTCCTCGATCGAGAAGGTCGCCTTGAGCTTCGACTCGTCGCGGAACATCTTGGAGATCTCCGCGCCGGCGATGAACTTGTCGTTGGGATCGACCGTGAGGTTCAAGCCGACCCGCGAGCCGAGCTGATCGTACTGGTAGCCGCCGCTGGCGCCGAAGTAGACGCCGGTGGCGCCCTTGCCGATGTTGCCGTTGAGCTTGGCGTCGTTGGGACCGCTGACGCCCAGCGAGGCGTCCCAGCTCTTGTCGGCGCTGTTGTACTTGCCGTTGGCCACGCCCGACCACTGGTCCGACAGCGCGAAGCCCGAACCGCCGGACAGCTTGAAGCCGTCGGCCGTGCGGCTGTAGTCGACGTTGACGTGGTTGCGCGCGTCGAGCAGCAGCTTGGTGCCCAGCGTCTGGTTGCCGGCCGGGTCGCGCAGGTAGTTGAAGTCGAAGCGGCCTTCCTCGCCGAAGCGGCCCCAGCCGTTCAGGCCGATCCCGGTGCCCTTGGGCTCGAAGCTGCCCTTGAGCTGCAGGTTGAAGCGGTCGTCGCGGCCGCCCTCGAGGGTGATGTCGGTCTTGCTCTGGGCCTCGTTCCAGACCACCTGCCCGCCAAGGTTGCCGTCCGCGCCGATCTTGCTCTTGCCGCTGAAGTCGACGGCCCCCATGCCCTTGGTGTCGCTGGCGGCCAGGGCGAACTGCCGGCGCGGATCGGTGTAGCCCAGGTTCAGCGCGTTCTTGCCCTGCGCCTCGTCCCAGGTGAACTTGCCGGTGAAATTGCCGTCGCTGCCGATCTGCGCCTTGCCGCTGACATCGACGAAGCCCATGCCCTTGGTGTCGCTGGCCGCGAGGCCGAACTCGCGGCGGGGATCGAGATAATTGAGATTGAGCGCGGTCTTGCCCTGCGCCTCGTCCCAGTTGAACTTGCCGTCGATGCTGCCGTCCGCGCCTACCTTGCTCTTGCCGGTCACGTCGACCAGGCCCTCGCCCTTGGTGTCGCTGGCCGACACGCCGAACTGCTGGCGCGGGTTGGCATAGTTGAGATTCAGCGCGGTCTTGTCCTGCGCCTCGTCCCAGTTGAACTTGCCGTCGATGCTGCCGTCCGCGCCTACCTTGCTCTTGCCGGTCACGTCGACCAGGCCCTCGCCCTTGGTGTCGCTGGCCGACACGCCGAACTGCTGGCGCGGGTTGGCATAGTTGAGATTCAGCGCGGTCTTGTCCTGCGCCTCGTCCCAGGTGAAATTGCCGTCGATGCTGCCGTCGGCGCCCACCTTGCTCTTGCCGGTCACGTCGACCAGGCCCTCGCCCTTGGTGTCGCTGGCCGACAGCCCGAACTGCTGGCGCGGGTTGAGGTAGATCAGGTTCAACGAGGATTTGCCCAGCGCCTCGTCCCAGTTGAACTTGCCGTCGATGCTGCCGTCCGCGCCCACCTTGCTCTTGCCGGTCACATCGACCAGGCCCTCGCCCTTGGTGTCGCTGGCCGACAACCCGAACTGCTGGCGCGGGTTGAGGTAGTTCAGGTTCAACGAGGATTTGCCCAGCGCCTCGTCCCAGTTGAATTTGCCGTCCAGGCTGCCGTCGGCGCCGATCTTGCTCTTGCCGGTCAGGTCGACGGAGCCCATGCCCTTGGTGTCGGTCGCGGCCAGGTCGAACTGCTGGCGGGGATTGGTGTAGTTGAGATTCAGCGCGCTCTTGTCCTGCGCCTCGTCCCAGTTGAATTTGCCGTCCAGGCTGCCGTCGGCGCCGATCTTGCTCTTGCCGGTCAGGTCGACGGAGCCCATGCCCTTGGTGTCGGTCGCGGCCAGGTCGAACTGCTGGCGGGGATTGGTGTAGTTGAGATTCAGCGCGCTCTTGTCCTGCGCCTCGTCCCAGTTGAACTTGCCGTCGAAGCTGCCGTCCCGGCCGATCTTGCCCTTGCCGGTCAGATCGATCAGGCCCACGCCCTGGGTACTGCTGGCATTGAGGTCGAACTGCTGGCGGCCGTTGCTGTAGTTGCCGGTCAGCGCGTAGACGTCGGTGCCGGCGTTGCCCGACAGGCCGCCGCGGAACTGGTGCTCGCCGCGTCCGCCCTGCGCCCCGGCGGCGAACAGCAGGTCGTTGCCGTGCAGGCCGATGCCGCCGACATAGGTGCCACTGCCGCGCGTGGTGCCGAACAGCAGGTCGTGGGTACCGGCGCCGAAATTGCCGGAATAGCCGCCCAGCGTGGTGCCGCCGCGGCCGTCCACGTAGCGCCCGATCGCGTCGAACACCGGCTGGTTCTTGTCGTTGAAGCCGAAGCGCGAATTGAAATCGCTGCCGTCGCCCGACAGCGTCAGCCCGGGCCAGGCCAGCCCGACGGGCGGCGTGGCGGTCTTGAAGATCTCGGGAATGCGCGTGCCCGGCGGATCGCCCGGCCCGGCGGCGGGCGGATCCTGCGAAGGCTTGGGGGTCTTCTTGTCGTCGTTCTGGTCGTCCATTGCCATCTCCATCCGTCCCATCCATGGGAGGTTCGACAGTGGCCATCGCAGCGATGGCATGCGCATTAACTATTACATGAATGCGCCATTGTCAAGAAAAACCGCAGGAAAGCGCGACCTCAGCCGCCCCAGGCGGGCAATTTGGCTCGATCCAATCCGCCCACCTCGAACACCGCCGTGCGCGTGCCGCCGGCGCGCACCGGGAACTCGATCGCGATCGACTTCGCGCCCCTGGTCATGCGCCACAGCGCGCGCTGGTCGTTGACGAACATGGCGATGGCATCGTCGGTCTTCGGCCGCAGGGCCGCCATCGTCTTGGGCGCCGCCTCGTCCACCTTCACCTTGACCTTGCAGCCGCCGTAGCAATCGAAGTCGCCGGCCTGCAACACCAGGTAGCTGCTCTTTCCCCATTCGGGATGGTCGCGGAAGATCAGCCGCACGGGCTTGGCGCCGCTGCCGTCGCTATCGACCTCCTCCTTCGAATAGATCGCCGCCGACAGCTGCTGCCCGCCCTTCACGGTTTCGGTGTTGTAGCTCCACAGCGCGGCCAGCCGCGATTGTTCGCGCGCGGCCTCGGCCTTGGCCTTCACTTCCTCGTAGCGCGGCCGGATGCGCTTGGCCGCCTCGGTCTGGGGAAACTGGTCGAACAGTACGTCGGCCTGCGCCTTGGCCAGCGGCCAGTTCTCCTTGGACACGGCATCGTCGAAGCCGGTGGCGTTCTCCTGCGCCGCCTTCTCGTTGGCGGCCGCCGTGGCGGCCGCCTGCGCGGCGGCATCGGCGGCGCGGTCGCGGCAACCGCCGGCCAGCGCGACGGCGAGCAGGGCGGCGGACAAGGGGATGTTCGGGGTCATGCGGGTGCTCCTGTCTCGGTCGCCGGCGTGCGCCCGGCGGCGGCTTCGACCAGGCCCGCCACCGCGGCGGCGACCTCGTCGGGCTGTTCGATGATGGGCGAATGGCCGCTGCGATCGAGCAGCAGCTGCCGTGCCTGCGGGATCTGCGCGGCGTAGGCGGCCATCGCGCTGGGATCGATCACCTGATCGTGCGCGCCCCACACCAGCAGGGCGGGCTGGCGAATCCGCGCCGCCTCCGCGCCCGGCAGGAACTGGTCGGCGCCGCGGCCGATGTGCTCGAGGATGGACTGCTCGAAGGCGCCGTCGGCGCGGCGCTGGGCGATGACGATGTTCGACACCGGCCAGGGAATCGGCGGCAGGACGCGGCGGTCGTGCACCACGATGCCGAGGTAGCGCTGCAGCGAGGCCGCGTCGGTGACCCCGAAGGGATTGCCGCCGGCCAGCACCTCGCGGGCGAAGCCGTTCTCCTCGAAGTTCACGCCGGCCGCGTCGATCAGCGCCACGCGCGCCACCAGGTCCGGATGCCGCGCCGCGGTCAGCGCGGCGATGCCGCCGCCCATCGAATGGCCGACCAGCACCACCGGCGCGCCGCAGACCGCGCGGATGAAGGCGGCGACGTTCTCGGCCTGCGCGGCATAGCCGTAGTCGGCGTCGGCATCGCGCTGGCTTTCGCCCCAGCCCGGCAGGTCGGGAATGACCAGCCGATAGCGCCCGCGCAGCCGTTGCGCCAGGCGATACCAGTTTTCCTTGCTGCCGGTGTAGCCGTGGACCATCACCAGCGTCGGTGCCCCGGATCGGTCGGCGGCGCGTTCGGCATAGGCCCAGCGCTTGCCGCCGATGACCACGCTCTGCGCCTTCAGCCCGGCGCCGGCGCGCTGGCGCGCGTACTCGGCGCGCACTAGCGCGAAGGGATCGCGCCACAGGCGCCAGGCCAGCAGCAGCGCCCACGCGGCCGCCAGCAGGGCGACCGCGATCAGCACGAGCTGCCAGTTCATGGCCTCAGGTCGCCGGCTTTGGCTCGGCGGCGGGCTGCGCAGCGGGCGCGGCTTTCGGCTTGGCCTCGTCGATCAGCTTCTGCACCGTCCCGGTGGTGATCGGGTGATAGCCCGGCTTGGCCTTGGCGAACACCTGTCTGGCCAGCGCCAGGCCGGCGTCGGTCTTCACCAGTTCCTCGTAGGTCGGCACGATCAGTTTGCGGCGCCCCACCCGCTCCAGGAAGGCCGCGATCGCCTCGTTGGCCTGGGCATAGCCGCTGCGCACGGCCAGCGGATACCAGCGCTGGGCGATCTCGCCGTTGGCCGTGCCGGTGAAGCGGTAGGCGGCATCGAGCTGGGCCAGCTGCTCGGGCTTGAGCGTGGCCGGCAGGCCCTCGATGAAATGCACCCACTCGTGCGTGCTCCAGGCGCCGGTGATCGCCGGCGGCGGCAGCTGGCCGCTGCCGAGCCAGGCCAGGCGCGCGGAATCGACGATGCCGAAGCGCGCGGCCAGCACCTGCGGCGCGGTCGGCGGGATGCCCGGCTCGTACAGCCAGGCGTCGAAGTCGGCCTGCGAGACCTTGTCCGGATGCTTGGCGAGCAGGTTGGCCTTGGCGTAGTCGGCGAACTGCTGGCTGTTGATGCTCTGGAAGGCGAAGTGGTCGAAGTAGCCGCGCAGGAAGGCGTCGAAGTCGGCGCGGCCGAAGCGCTCCTCCAGGAACTGCAGGAACCAGGCGCCCTTGGTGTAGACGGTGGAGGCCGAGCTGTTGTCCGGGTCCTTGAGGTCGCCCGGCTTCTCGGCCAGCACCTGCAGGTTCGGCGCGACGGTCTTGAACTCGGCCTTGAGCTCGTTGCGCGCGATCACGCGCTCCATGTCGGCCTGTTCCTTGCCGTACAGCGCCTCGACGATGCGGTTCTCGACGTAGCTGGTGAAGCCTTCGTTGAGCCAGGCGTCCTTGGCGCTGGCGAAAGTCACCAGGTTGCCCGACCAGCTGTGCGCCAGCTCATGCGCGACCAGCGAGACCAGCGACTTGTCGCCCACGATCACCGTCGGCGTGGCGAAGGTCAGGCGCGGGTTCTCCATGCCGCCGTAGGGGAAGGACGGCGGCAGCACCAGAATGTCGTAGCGCTCCCAGCGGTAGGGGCCGTAGAGCTTCTCGGCCGTCTCGATCATCTTCTCGGTGTCTTCGAACTCCTTGGCTGCCTTCTTCGCCATCGCCGGCTCGGCCCACACGCCCGAGCGCTGCGACAGCGGCTCGAACACCAGGTCGCCGGCGGCGATCGCCATCAGGTAGGAGGGGATCTTCTGCGGCATCTTGAAGCTGTAGTCGCCATCGCGCGCCGCCTTGGGGTCGTTGTCGGCGCTCATCAGCACCATCGCGTCGGGACGCGTCGCCACGTGCGCGCTGTAGGTGTAGCGCACGCTCGGCGTGTCCTGCAGCGGCACCCAACTGCGCGCGTGGATCTGCTGCGACTGGCTGAACATGAAGGGCAGCTTCTTGCCCTCGGTCATCGCCGCGTCCAGCCACTGCAGGCCGGAGGCCTCGGGCGAGGTGGTGTAGGTCACGCGCACGTGCGCGTTCTGCGCCGGCGTCTCGATGGTGAACTTGCTGCCGAGGATGTCGTCGCGCTTGGCCAGCCCGTACTGCAGCGGCTGCCACTGCCCGGCGGCGTCCTCGCCCTCGACCTTGTCGATGCTCAGGTCGCGCGTGTCCAGCACCAGCTGCTTGGCGGCCTTGTCCTTCCACTCCAGGGTGTAGGTGGCCGTGCCGCTGAGCGTCTTGGCGTCGAAGTCGAGCTTGAGATCGAGGGCGAGATCGGTGATCGCGACCTTGTCGGCCTCGGCGTAGGAGTGCTCGTCGCGTTCGACCTTCATCTTGGCGGCGGGCTTGGCGGGCGCGGGGGCTCCCGGCGAGGGAGCGGATTCGTTCGAACAGCCTGCGGCCACGACGGCCAGGCAGGACAGCAACAAGGCAAAACGACGCATGGACGGTTCCGGAAACGAACGGAGACCGTCGATTCTAGAGCATGTGGCCGCCGGGCAAGGACGCGCCGGCAATCGTTAACGATTCGTACGGCGTTCCCGCCGTCGTCGGGAACGCCCCGGGCCGCGCAGCGCCTCAGGCCGACGGCTGGCAGACGTCCACCCATTGCCCGTCGGCCAGCGCGGCCAGACGCTCGGGCGACAGGCGCACCGCGCTGTTGGTGGCGCCCGCGGCCGGCACCACCTCGTCGAAGGCGCGCAGCGAGGCATCGCAGTACACCGGCAACGGCGTCACCAGGCCGAACGGGCACACGCCACCGACCGGATGGCCGGTGAGGGCCAGCACCTGCGCCGGATCGAGCATCTTGGTGCGGCCGTTGAAGGCGGCCTTCATCTTGGCGTTGTCGATGCGCGCGTCGCCGCGCACCACCACCAGGAAGGCGCGGTCGTCGGGACCGCGGAAGGCCAGGGTCTTGGCGATGCGGCCGGGCTCGACGCCGTGCATCTGCGCCGCTTCGTGCACGGTCGCGGTGGAGCCCTCGGATTCGATGACCTGCAGGTCCGGCGCCCGTTCGGCCAGGAACGCGCGCACCGATTCCAGGCTCATCGTGCGCGCCTCAGACCTTGTAGCCGCTGTGGATCGCCACGATCCCGGCCGACAGGTTCTTGTAGCCGCAACGCGCGAAGCCGGCCTCTTCCATCATCGCCTTGAGCGCGTCCTGCGGCGGATGCTTGCGGATCGACTCGGCCAGGTACTGGTAGCTGTCGGCGTCTTGGGCGAACAGCTTGCCCAGGCGCGGCAGCACGTTGAAGGAATGGAAATCGTAGATCGGCCTGAACCAGTCGGCCTTCACTTCCGAGAACTCCAGCACCCGCGCCTGTCCGCCGGTCTTGAGCACGCGCAGCATCTCGCGCAGCGCGGCCGCCTTGTCGGTGACGTTGCGCAGGCCGAAGGCGATGGTGACCAGGTCGAAGCTGGCATCCGGGAACGGCAGGCGCTCGGCGTTGCACTGCACGTACTCGAAACCGCGCACGTTGCCGCGGTCGGTCATGCGGTCGCGGCCCACGCGCAGCATCTCGCCGTTGATGTCGCCCAGCACCAGTTCCCCGGCCTCGCCGACGCGATTCTTCAGCAGCGCGGCGATGTCGCCGGTGCCGCCAGCCAGATCGAGCACGCGGTCGCCGCGCTTGACCTGCGCGGTGGCGACGAAATAGCGCTTCCACACCCGATGGATGCCCAGGCTCATCAGGTCGTTCATCAGGTCGTAGTTGCCGGCGACCGAGGAGAACACCTGGCCGACCAGCTTCTGCTTCTCGCCCACGGGCACTTCGCGGTAGCCGAAGTGGGTGGTTTCGGGCTTCTTGTCTGCGGGCTCGCTCATGCGGCGATTATCGCATCCCCGCCGCGCCCGTGCCCGCCGCTCGACGCAGCGGCGCGGGAGCGGCAGACTGCCCCATTCCTTCCGCGCGAAACCCGACCATGATCGCCACGCCCGACTACCGCGCCCTGCTCGACACCGCCATCCGCGAAGCCCGCCAGGGCCTGGCCGAGGGCGGCATCCCGATCGGCGCCGCGCTCTACCACGAGGACGGCCGCCTGCTCGGCTGCGGCCACAACCGCCGCGTGCAGGAAGGCGATCCTTCCGTGCACGGCGAGACCGACGCCTTCCGCAAGGCCGGCCGCCAGCGCCGCTACAAGGACACCATCATGGTCACCACGCTGGCCCCGTGCTGGTACTGCAGCGGCCTGGTGCGCCAGTTCAACATCGGCACCGTGGTGGTCGGCGAATCGGTCAACTTCGCCGGCGGCCTGGATTGGCTGCGCGAGAACGGCGTCAAGGTGATCGACCTGGCCAGCGAGGAATGCGTCGCCATGCTCGGCGACTGGATCGCAGCCAATCCCGAGGTGTGGAACGAGGACATCGGCGAGGACTGAGCCTGCGCACCGCGCGAAGGCGCCGGACATGACTTTCGACCGTGCGCATCGCGCGCACGCGGGAGTAGAGTCGGCCCGGGCCTTACGGGAGTCGGGAATGCGCAGGCATTGGCTCGTGGGAGCGATACTGCCGCTGGCGGTCTGCTTCGGCGCACAGGCGCAGGGCGATCCGGCCCGGTCGCGCACGGTGCTGCGCCCGTCGGCGGCCGCCGTGGAGGTCCGCAAATCCTCGTACACGGCCACGGACGGCACGGTGCTGCCCTTCGACGTCTATTACGACGGCACGCGCGCGGGAAGACGCGCCACCTTGGTCCTGCTGAGCGGAAACGACGACCCGCGCGCCTGGGGCGCGTACGCCGACCTGGGCCGCCTCGCGGCGCAGCGCGGATTCGCCGCTGTCGTGACGGCCAAGCGCTTTCCGCGCACCAACGCCGGCATCGAGTCGGGATACGGCGACGTGCAATCCCTGCTCGAACAGCTTCAGGAGCGCGTCGACGTCGCGGACCGGGAGCGGACCTGCCTGTGGGGATTCTCCGCGGGCGGACGCCTGTTGTCGCTGGCCTTCGCGCCACAGGCGCCCGCCTTGCGCTGCGCGATCGGCTTCTACCCCGTGTTCACCGCCTTCGCCGATGCGCCCTCCGACTGGACGCGCCGCTTCATTCCCGTCGATGCCGTGCTGGCCAGCGGCACGGCGTCTTCGCCGCCCATGCTGATCGTCCGCGCAGGCAAGGACACGGCGGAGATCAATCAGGGCATCGGATCCTTCGCCTCGAACGCCCTGCGCCGCAACGTCCCGATCACCGTCGTCAACCTGCCCGAAGCACGGCACGCATTCGATTGGCATGACGATACCGCCTGGTCGCGGCAGGCGATCGAGGACACCTTCGAGTTCGCCAAGCGCGCCACGGCGCAAGCCGCGGATTGACGGCCGCGCGCGGACGCCGGCACGCCTTATGCGATGTGCCTCACGATGAAAACCCATTGGCGCCCACGACCAGAACGGTACGTGTCGCCGGATCCGTGGATTCATTGGCAGGCATGCGCACAAACCAGCAGAATCCCTCCCCTCCCCACAGGAACCCACCCATGTCCCAGCACCTGGCCTCGATCCGTTGGACGCGCGAGGGCAAGCCCTTCGACTACGACAGCTATTCCCGCGATCACGACTGGCAGTTCGACGGCGGCCAGCGCCTGCGCGCCTCGGCGGCGCCCGGCTATCTGGGCAGCGCCGAGGGCGTGGATCCGGAAGAGGCCCTGGTCGCGGCCCTGTCGTCCTGCCACATGCTGACCCTGCTGGCGATCGCGGCGAAGAAGGGGCTGGTGATCGATCGCTACGAGGACGACGCGGTCGGCACCATGGGCAAGAACGAGGACGGCCGCCTGGCCGTCACCCAGGTCGTGCTGCGCCCGCGCATCGTCTTCGAAGGCCAGGCGCCGGACGCCGCGGCGCTGGCGCGCCTGCACGAGCAGGCGCATACCCATTGCTTCATCGCCAATTCGGTGAGGACGGCGGTGACGGTGGAGCCGCAGGACGCCTGATCCTCAGGTTCCCACGTGGTAGTCGTTCTCGCATTCGGCGCAGCCGATGCGCTCCAGCGCGATCGACAGCGCCTCGGCATAGCTCTGCGCGCCATAGCCGTTGACCACGGCCAGCACCGGCCCGGCGCGCGGGGCGATCACCGGCTCCTGCTGGCCGACGAAATCGTCATGGACCTCGATATAGGGCACTTCCAGGCGCGCCAGCGCCTGGCGCAACGCAGGCTTGGCCTGGGAATAGGCGCCCGGATCGAGCAGCACGATCTCGGCCCCGTCCTCGCGGACGCGTTCCAGCCGTTCCAGCAGCTCGCGCTCGCAGGTGCAGTGGTAGCGGCGCAAGGCGCGGCCGGCGCGCGCGGCGCGGGCCTGCAGGCCGCCGAGGATGCCGGGCAGCAGCGCAGGGTCGTACTGCGCGGGCGATTGCGGCTCGGACATCCGGATCATCACGATCGACATGACTGATGCACTCCGTGCGCGCTTCGGCACCGCTGCCGCGCAGCGATCGGCCCTCGCGCACGACAGCACGATAGGCGCGCGGCTCGTAAAGCCGCTATGCCAGACGTCCGTGCGTCGCGTAAATCTCCCGTAAATCCGCCGATCGATCATCGATCGGGTATCGGAATGCGGCGACGCCGCGGCATGCCGCGGCGTCGCTCCGGAAGTCCGCCAAGGAAACCCGTCAGGGAAGTCCGCTACAGGATGTAGCGCGACAGATCCGGATCCTGCACCAGTTCGCCCAGATGCGCATCGACGTAGGCGCGGTCGATCGACACCGCCCCGCCCTTGTCGGGCGCCTCGTAGCTGAGCGTGTCCAGCAGCCGTTCCAGCACGGTATGCAGGCGGCGCGCGCCGATGTTCTCCTGGCGCTCGTTGACCTGCGCGGCGATCTCGGCCAGGCGATCCACGGCATCCGCGGAGAAACCGAGCTGCACGCCTTCGGTCTTGAGCAGTTCCACGTACTGCCGGGTCAGCGCCGCCTTCGGCTCGGTGAGGATGCGCACGAAGTCGTCCTTGCTCAGCGCCGAGAGTTCGACGCGGATCGGGAAGCGACCCTGCATTTCCGGGATCAGGTCGGAAGGCTTGGCCAGATGGAACGCGCCGCTGGCGATGAACAGGATATGGTCGGTCTTGACCGGGCCGTACTTGGTGCTGACGGTGGAACCCTCCACCAGCGGCAGCAGGTCGCGCTGCACGCCCTCGCGCGAGACGTCCGCGCCCATGCCCTCGCTGCGCTTGGCGACCTTGTCGATCTCGTCGATGAAGACGATGCCGTGCTGCTCGCAGGCCTCGATCGCCGCCTCGCGCACCTCCTCCTCGTTGACCAGCTTGGCGGCCTCCTCCTCGACCAGCTGCGGCCGCGCGGCCTTGATGCTCAGGGTGCGCTTGTGCGTCTTGCCGCCGCCGAGGTTGGAGAACATCTGCCGCAGCTGCTGGCCCATCTCCTCCATGCCGGGCGGCGTCATGATGTCGACCGGGCCGGTGGCGGCCGCGAGTTCGAGCTCGACCTCGCGCTCGTCGAGCTCGCCGGCGCGCAGCTGCTTGCGGAATTTCGCCCGCGTCTCGTTGTCCGGGGCCTGGTAGTCCTCGGCCGGCTTCTCGGCGCCGAAGCCGAAGCCGCCGGGCATGCGCCGCGGCAGCAGGGCATCGAGGATGCGGTCCTCGGCGCGCTCCTCGGCCTGGGTGCGCACGCGCGTCTTGGCCTGCTCACGGTACAGCTTGACCGCGGTGTCGGCCAGGTCGCGCACGATCTGCTCGACGTCCTTGCCGACGTAGCCCACCTCGGTGAAGCGCGTGGCCTCCACCTTCACGAACGGCGCGTTGGCCAGCGTGGCCAGGCGGCGCGCGATCTCGGTCTTGCCCACGCCGGTCGGCCCGATCATCAGGATGTTCTTCGGCATCACCTCGTTGCGCAGTTCCTCGGGCAGCTGCGCGCGGCGCCAGCGGTTGCGCAGCGCGATCGCCACCGCGCGCTTGGCCGACTGCTGGCCGACGATGTGGCGGTCGAGTTCCTGCACGATCTCGCGCGGGGTCATGGTGGCGGAGCTGCTGGCGAATTTATTGGACATGGGCGATGGACGATGATGGGCGGGCGCCCTCTTCCGCGTCGCGGGAGAAGGATTCTTCGACGGAATTACAGCTCTTCGACGACGACGTTGCGGTTGGTGTAGATGCAGATGTCGCCGGCGATGTTCAGCGCCTCGGTCGCGATCTGCCTGGCGTCGAGCTCGGTATGCGCGGCCAGCGCGCGCGCCGCGGACAGCGCGTAGGGGCCGCCGGAGCCGATCGCGACGATGCCGTCCTCCGGCTCGATCACGTCGCCCGTGCCGCTGACCACCAGCGAGGTCTCCCTGTCGGCCACCGCGAGCAGCGCCTCGAGCTTGCCGAAGCGGCGCTCGGTGCGCCAGTCCTTGGCCAGCTCGACGGCCGCACGCAGCAACTGGCCGTGCTTCTCCAGCTTGGATTCGAACAGCTCGAACAGAGTGAAGGCGTCGGCGGCGGCACCGGCGAAGCCGGCCAGCACCTGGCCGTCCTTGCCGAGGCGCCGCACCTTGCGCGCATTGGCCTTCATCACCGTGTGGCCGAGCGTGACCTGCCCGTCGCCGGCGATGGCGACGCGGCCGCCGCGGCGGACCGAGACGATGGTGGTGGCGTGGAAAACGTTGGGGTTCTGACTGGGATCCATGCAGCCTCCTGGTGGCCCCTTCGAGGTGGGGCCATGGCCGACGGGTTCAAGCCCCGTGCCACCCGCGCCTTGGCGTCCACCCGCGCGGCGCGCCCTAGAGCGGTCCGGCGATCGCGGTGCGCCAGGCCTGCGGCTGCAGGTGCTCGCTGAGCACACGATTGAGTTGCGCGTGGGTGACGGCCATGGCACGGGGCTCGAACGCCAGCAGCGCATCGCGGGGCCAGCCCCGCGCGGCGGCCGACAGGATCGCCTCGCTCAGGCCGTCCAGTGTCGCCAGCCCGATCTGGAAAGCGCCGATGGCGGCGCGCCGCGCCGCCTCGAATTCCTCGCCCTCCGCTCCGCCGGCCACGAAATCGGCGACGACCGCGCGCGTGGCCTCCAGCGCAGCATCCAGTTTGCCGGGACTGGCGGACAATCCCACCTGCCAGTGGCCGCTGCCGCGGCGCGGAGCGACGAGTTCGGAGCGGATGAGATAGCTCAGCCCGCACCGCTCGCGCACCTCGCCGACCAGGCGCGAGGCGAAGGAGCCGCCGAGGATGCGGTTGGCCAGCTGCAGGGCGAGATAGTCCGGATGCGCGGGTTCGAGCCGCAGCCGCTGTCCGAGCGCGACGCCGAAGCTCTCCTGCCCCGGCAAGGGGACCCGTGTCGTCGTCGGCGCCTCCTGTCGGGGCGCTTCCGGCATCGCCGCATCGACGGCGGATGGCGGCCATGCCGCGGTCTCCGCCTCGATCACGCGGGCTGCTGCCTCGGGATCGAGATCCCCGACCACCGCGATGCGCAGATCGTTCGCGCCGTAGTGCGCGCGATGATAGCCGCGCACGTCGGTGGCGGTGCACGCCTGCAGTTGCGCGATCTGCGCCGGGACCTCGTCGACATGCAGGGGATGTCCCGGCGGATAGAGCAGGCGTGTCAATGCATCCGACGACGAAGCGCCCGGATCGACGGCGCGATACTGCAACTCCGCCATCAGGCGCGCGCGCTCGGCCTCGACGCGTGCCTGCTCGAACGCCGGTTCGCGCAGGCAGGCCATCAGCAAACCGACGACCTCCCGGAAGTCGGCGACGCAGGCACGCACGGAAAAGCGCACCTCCCCCGCGCCGGACTCGATCGACAGGCGCGCCCCGCGCGCCTCCAGCAATTCGGCGATCTCGAAGCCGCCGTGCCGGCCACCGCCGCTGGCCGCCAGCGCAGCGGTGAGGCGCCCCAACACGGATTCGCCGCGCAGGGCGGCGGCGCCCGTGCGGAACGCTCCGCTCAGCGCGAATATCTCCGGCGCATCGACGCGCAACCCATGGAACTCGCCGTGCGCGAGCCCGAACGTGGTCACCGGCGCCGGTTTCGGCAGGACCGCCTCGATATTCATTGCGTCGCCGTGTCCCGATCCTGGCCGTCCGCGAGGTATCCCACGGTGAGCGCGCGCTCGGTCAGATAGCGGCCCGCCACGCGCCGGAGGTCGGCGGCCGTCACCGCGCCGATCCGGTCGACCGCCGCGGCGTACAGCCGCCAGTCGCCGGCTGCGATGGCCTCGTTCAACTGCATGGCGATGGCCAGCGGCCCGTCGCGCGAGGTCAACAGCTCGCCGCGCGCGCGGGCTTTGGCGCGCGCGAGTTCCTCCTCAGCGACGCCGTCGCTGCGAACGTCCTCGATCGCCTCGCGCATCGCCTGCTCCACCTGGCGATGCGCGCGCTCCCGATGCACGACGGCGCCCAGCTGCAGGAGGCCCGGTTCGCGGAGCCGCGACACGGCCGTCCAGGTCTCCGAAGCCAGACCGGCGGCATCCAGGCGGCGGTGCAAGCGCGACAGCCGGCCGCCGGCCAATACCAGCCCCAACAGCTCCAGCACATCGAGATCGGCGTCGGCGCCCGCCGGCGACTTGTAGGCCAGCATCACGATGCCGGGCGCTCCCGGGCAAGCGACCGTCACCCGGCGCTCGCCCGCCTGCACCGGTTCGGGCGGGGTCGCTTGGGGCGCGCCACCGGCAGCCGCGATGGACGCGAATCGCCTGTGCACGATGTCCATCGCCACCTCAGACTCGACGTCGCCGATGACGGCGATCGTGGCGTTGTCCGGCCGGTAGTGCGTGCGGTAGTGCGCCAGCAGGCGCGCGCGCTCGAATGCCTGGATGTCCTCGCGCACGCCCATCACCGGCGTGCCGTAGGGATGCCGGGCGAAGGCGGCGCGCCAGACCGCCTGGTGCAGTCGTTCGAGCGGATCGCCGAGGTGGCGGTCGTATTCGTTGAGCACGACCGCCTTCTCGGTCTCCAGGTCCGCCGCGTCCAGGCTCAGGTCGCACATCCGGTCCGCCTCGATCCGCGCGACCAGATCCAGGCCCTGGCGCGGCACGAGGGAGAAGTAATGGGTGCGGTCGTACCAGGTGGTGGCGTTGACCTGCGCGCCCAGCGGCAGCAGCTGCTGATGGATCGAGTTGCCGTGTCGCCTGTGGAAGCGCGCGCTGCCCTTGAACATCATGTGTTCGAGCATGTGGCTCGCGCCGCGCATGCCCGGCGCCTCGTGCCGGCTGCCGACCTCGTAGGTCAGCATCAGCAAGGCCACCGGCGCGGCGCGCACGGGCAGGTGCAGCAGGCGCAGGCCGTTGTCGAGGCGATGTTCCTCGAACCCAGCCGTCTCCGATCGCCTGCCTGCCGTCATCCGCGCCTGCCCCGCTACCTGGCTGCCGGAACGGTTTCGGCGGACGAAGCCTCCGGCACGCCGCGACGCCCGAATGCGCGATGCAGGAACCAGCCGGCCATGGCGGCCTGCGCCAGGCCGGCGCACACCATCGCGCCCCAGATCCAGACCGGCCGGAAGCCCGGCAGCAGCGACAGGCCGCCCGCCAGCGAGACCAGCGACGCCATGTGCGCCACCTGCGCGACGAACCCGGCGCGGGTATTGCCGGTGCCCGACAGCACGGCGAAGACCATCGAGCCGAAGCAGAGCGGCAGCAGGTCCAGGGCGGTGATGCGCATGAACACCGCTCCGGCCGCGACCACGGCCGCGTCGTCGGAGAAGCGGCTGCCGATCCAGGGCGCGAACGTCTCGAACACGACCAGCAGCAGCGGCACCAGCACCGCCGCGAACAGCAGCCCCGTGCGCAGCGCCTCGCGCACACGCCCGGGCAAGCCGGCGCCATGGTTCTGGCCGACGACGATGCACACCGCTCCGGCCAGCGCGGTCACCGGCATCAACCCGGCCTGGAAGGCGCGCTGGCCGATGCCGAAGGCCGCCTGCTCGACCGCGCCGAAAGGCCGCAGCAGCAATCCGACCGTGAGCAGGGACACGGCCACCACCGCGCTGCCGATCCCCGCCGGGACGCCGATCCGCAGCACGGCGCCCAGCTCGCGCGGACGTGCCAGCCAGGTCGCCGGGCGCATGCGCAGGTAGGCATTCCGGCGCGCCAGATAGGCCAGCAGGCCGAGCATCGTCACCGAGCACGAGAGCAGCGCCGCCAGCCCGGCGCCGTCCACGCCCATCGCCGGCAGGCCGAGCCAGCCGAACATCAGCATCGGCGTGAGCAGCGCGCCCAGGGCGACAGTGCCCGTCTGCGCGATCGCACCGGCGCGGACGTTGCCGGTGAACTCGAGAATGCCCGCCAGGATCAGCATCGGGATCTGCACCGCCACCGAGGGAATGAACCAGGCGTAGTAGGCCGCGATCACCGCGGCGGTGGCCGCGTCGCCGGTCATCAGATGGCTGAAGGTATCGCGGCTGCTCCACGCCAGCAGCGCCACCAGCGCCGAGACGATCAGCGAGGCGCCGAAGGCTTCGTTGAAGATCCGGTTGACGCGGTCGCGGTCCTTGGCCCCGACCGCATGCGCGATCAGCACGCCGGCGCCCATGCTGATCACCGGCAGCAGCACGAGCACGAGCATGATCGGCATCGCCGCCAGCGTCACCGCCGCCTGCGCCGTCACGCCCAGCCGCCCCAGCCAGTAGATGTTGATCAGCGAGAAGACCGTGCCGGCCAGCGCGTTAAGCAGCAGCACGCCGGACATCCGCAACAGATGCCGGCCGATCGGCCCTTCGGTCAGGTCGCGCATGGAAGCCTTCCGCGTGCCATCGTCAGCGGCGCGCCACAGTGCCGGCGAAATCCGTCGGACGCACGACCGAGGCGATGACCATCTTCACGCGCTCCGGATCGGACACCCGCAGGTGGTAGCGCGTGGCCAGCAGGTGGGCCATCAGGATCAGCTGCGACAGTCCGAGATTGGCGCCGATGCAGGACTTGGGCGCCCAGCCGAACGGCACGTAGCTGCCGTGCGGGCACCGCTCGCGGCTCTCGGCCAGCCAGCGGTCGGGGTCGAACGCCTCCGGGTCCGACCACTTGCCGGCGTCGTGATGGATGAAGAAGGAGCTCAGCACGTAGACCTGGCCGGTCTTGAGTTCGGTCTGCCCCTGGCAGATGTCCGTGCGCACGCGACGCGTCACGATCGGCGGCGAACTCCAGATCCGCAGCACCTCCTTGGCGAAGCGCGCCGTCGCCGGCGCCGCGCGCACGGGCGATGCGTACAGGGCCTGCTCCGGCACCTGCGTCAGCTCCTCCACCATGCGCTCGCGCCAGGCGGGCTGCCGGTGCCACTCGTAGAACAGGCAGGCCGCGGCCGCGCCGGGCGAGGCGGTGAGCGCCGTCAGCAGCGCCGTCACCGCATCGGCCGCGCGGTCCAGACCCAGGCCGGGCAGCAGGTCCACCATCGGATCGGTCAGGTCCTGGCGACGCGGCCGGGTGCCGTGGGCGCGGCCTTTCAGCTCGCGCCTGACCTCCAGTCCGACGATGAACTGGTAGGCCCACATCCTGGTCTTGTGCAACGGCGGACAACGGTGCCGGTCGACGTCCGACAGCACCAGCGCCACCTTGGACATGACCTCCCGCACCACGCGCCGATGCGCGCGCGGCGAGAGCCCGTCGATGATCGTGGCCACCAGCGGCTCGACCATCGCGCGCTCGGCCAGCCAGACCAGATCCTGCTCGCGCCCTAGCTCGGCATCGAGCAGTCGCTGCATGCGCCCCGCCAGCCCGCGCAGGCCCTCGGCGTCGGCGAGACCGCGCATCTGCGTCAGCCATGCCGCGCGCACCTGGTGCCAGGACATCGGCTCGCTGGCCCGCCCGCGTATCACGTCGGAAAAGCCGTCGAGCATGGTCAGGTCGGCGTAGTTGGCCGATTCCACCTGCTGCGCGGTCTGCGGATCGAAGATCGCCAGCGCATCGTCCTGCAGCCAGAACACCTCGCCGTCCTCGCGCAGGCGGCGGCGGAAGTTCTGCACCGAGGGGATTTCCACCACGTTCGAATCCTGCATCGTCCCTGCCCCAGGCTTGCGAGGTCCGCGAAAACCGGGAGCGGCACGAGACCGCTCCCGGGCATTACTGGCTCAGATGTTGTGGTAGATCACCCAACGCCAGCTGGTAATGCCGCAGCCGGATGCACCACGCACACCGAAAGCGGCTCGCATTGCGCAAATGACTTTCTTCATATCGAGTTTCTCCTTGTAGATATGTTGATGTTGACTGCGTTTACGCCAGAACGTGCGGACCGTGATGCGTTCGCGCGCCCTGGTGCCCTTGCTGCGGCGCACGCGTGGCGATCGCCGCGAAAACCTTCCCGCCTGCCTCCACTCCTCAGCCGGATGCCCGGAACGTCAAGGTGAACGGCGGCGGCGCCATCGCGGCGGCGATGGTGGGACGGTCGCCCCGCACGGCGACGGTCGCGTCGCCAAGGCCGCGGATGCTCTCCAGCATGTCGGCGACCAGTTGCGTCGCCAGCTCCGCCGCCACGCAGCGATGCGGGCCGTGGCCGAAAGGGATGAAGGCCGGATTGCGCCAGGCCTGCGGGTCCGCCCAGCGCTCGGGCCGGAACTCCGCCGGCGAGGACCAGTGGGCCTGGTTGCGCTGGACCAGGTAGGGACAGACGACCACCTCGTCGGAGACGTCGACCCGCACGCCTGAGATCTCGTGCGCCTGCACCGGACGTCGTCCGAGCTGCCAGGCCACCGGCCACAGGCGCAGCGCTTCCTGCACGATCCATTCGGCGGGCGCGTCGCGGCGCGGATGCGTTCCCCACAGGTACACCGACCAGGCGAGCACGAAGCCCACCGATCCGGCGATCGCGAACAGGAACGACAGGAAGACCTCGGCCAGTTCGTCCAGCCGCTGCCCCGGCTCGGCCGCGCCGGCGACGATATCCAGGATGTCGGCCGGCGGCGTTCGCGCCTCGCGCTGTCGCGCCGCGATCGCGCGCGAAAGCTGCAGCGTGGTGTTGAACTGCAGCAGCATGCGCCGCCATCGCGGCTGGCGCGCGCGGGCATTGGCCAGCACCGAGCGTTCGACCAGCTGCTCGAACAGCCGCCGCAACGACTGCGGCCGATCGGGAGCGAGCAGCACCGGCGACAGGTAGCGGTACGCCAGCCAGTTCCCCGCGTCCGGCCATTGGCTGGTGGAAGCGAGCCGGTCGCGGATGAAATCGCGCAGCGCGCCCGGCGCGCGCGCGTCGAGAAAGGCCCGCAATAACGCGCGCGCCTCGCGGCGCATTTTCAGCTGCGCCGAGCGCGGCTCGAAATATCCGTGTCGGGTATGGAAAAAATCGGAGTGTTCGAGATAGCTGCCGTCGGCGTTGCGCAGCACGGAGCGGGCGTGGTCGGCGTCGCCCAGGCAATATTCGTTCTGGCCGGTCTGCACGATGCCGTCGCCGTCGGACAGCCTCCGATCCAGGAACCCGAGCGGGTCCCGCTGGAAATCGGGCCAGACCTCTCCCTTCAACACACGCCCTCCGATCCTGAATCACGGGTGTTGTCGCGACGACGCATTTTGTGGACGGTGACGTCGTTCGCGTTCCTGAAAATACCGGAATATTTATCGCCGATGCCGTCGAATCGAGTATAGGTTCGCTTTCTTCGGAGCGTCAAGCGCGGAAAATTCCCGCAGCCGTCCTGCCGGCATTCGTCACCGGATTATCGCCATTCGTCACATGCGCCCGCCGTTACGAACGATGCGCACGCGGCGGATCTCCCCGAAAAACGCTATCGCGCTCAGCCGTTCTTGCCGGAAGATTTTCGCTTGGCGCGCGGATGCGCGGCGTCGTACACCTTCGCCAGATGCTGGAAGTCCAGGTGCGTGTAGATCTGCGTGGTGGCGATGTCGGCATGGCCCAGCAGTTCCTGCACGCCGCGCAGATCGCCGGAGGATTCCAGCACGTGGCTGGCGAAGCTGTGGCGCAGCATGTGCGGATGCACGTGCTTGAACAGGCCCTGGCGCACACCCAGCTGCTTGACGCGGATCTGCACCGCGCGCGGCGAGATCGGGGCGCCGTGGCGGCCGGGAAAGACCGGCGCGTCGTTGGCGGCGCCGGTCTGCCCGCGCCAGGCGCGCAGCGCCTCGCGCGCGTGCGAGCCCACCGGCACGCTGCGCTGCTTGCTGCCCTTGCCGAGCACGGTGACTAGGCCGCCGTCGAGATCGAGGTCGCGCCAGCGCAGGCCGCACAGCTCCGACAGCCGCAGGCCCGAGGAATAGAACAGCTCCAGCAGCGCGCGGTCGCGCAGGCCGAGCGCGGCGTCGGTGGGCAATTCGACCAGCCGCACCGCCTCGTCGGTGTCGAGCACCTGCGGCAGCTTGCGCGGCGCCTTCGGCGCGCGCACCGAGACGGCGGGGTTGGCCGCGATCCGGCCGTGCTTGAGCAACCACTGGTAGTAGCTGCGGCAGGCCGACAGGCGCCGCTGCAGGCTGGTGGCGGACAGGCCGCGCCGCCGTTCGGCGGCGACGAAGGCGCGGATGTCGGCATCGCGCAGCGCGGCCGGATCGTCCATGCCCTGCGCCCGGGTCCAGGCCGACAGCGCGTCCAGGTCGCGCCGGTAGGCGTCCAGCGTATGCGCCGACAGCCGGCGCTCGACCTGCAAGTGCGCGATGAAATCGGCGATCGCCATGTTCCGTGCTCCGAACGGTTCGCTCCGAACGGTTCGCTCCGAAGCGCCTCGCTTCGAAACGCCCCGCGCCGCTACGCCCCGGCGTCGAAGCGGCGCAACGCCGCCGCCAGCGCCTCGCCCATCATGCGCAGGAACAGCGTGCCCATGCCGGGATAGAAGCGGTTCGGTTCGCGGCTGCCGACGCCGACCAGGGCCACGCCGTCCAGCGGCAGCAATGCGCTCGACTGCACTTCCTC
This sequence comes from Luteimonas aquatica, assembly GCF_022662575.1. Lineage (GTDB taxonomy): Bacteria > Pseudomonadota > Gammaproteobacteria > Xanthomonadales > Xanthomonadaceae > Luteimonas > Luteimonas aquatica. The sequence goes on from NZ_JALBFU010000009.1 coordinate 85,158, forward strand.
GGCGCGCATGCCGTACAGCAGCGCGTTCTTCTCCGGCTGCAGGCGTCCGCACAGCGGTTCGCCATCGGCCAGGCAGTCGCGGAACGGCGCCAGGCGCGCGTCGTCCCGGGCGATGACCTGCAGCCAGTCCACGTCGTCCAGGCCCGCGATCGGCCGGAACAGCACGATCCGCACCAGATCGCCGTTGAAGTCCTCGGCCAGCGCGGCGGCCATCGCGCGCACGGTGTCGGCGGCGTTGTCCTGCTTCAGCAGCGCCAGCGTGAGCTGGTGCGTGCGCACCGCCAGGCGCTCATTCTCCTGCGCGTTGCCGAACAGCTCGTGCAGGCGTCGGCTGAGTTCGCGGTTCTTGTCGCGCAGCACTTCCAGCTGGTAGCTGGCCAGCGAAGCCGCCGGCCCTTCCTCGCGCGGCACCACCATGCTCAGCGCCAGGTCGGGGAACTGCTGCAGGAATTTCGGGTGCCGGCGCAGCCAGGCGGCGACTTCGTGCGCGCCGAGCTTTTCGTTGCTGTCGATCATGCGGTCCACTCTCCCTCGAAAACGAATGCGGCCGGCCCGGCCATGGAGACCTGCGCGGCGTCTTCCGGCCAGGCGATGGCGAGCTCGCCGCCCGGCAGCGCGACGACGACCTTGCGGTCGATCTCGCCCCGACGCATCAGCACCGCCGCCGCGGCGCAGGCGCCGCTGCCGCAGGCCAGCGTCTCGCCGACGCCGCGCTCGTACACGCGCAGGCGGACGCGATCGCGCGCCAGCACCTGCACGAAGCCCACGTTCACCGACTCCGGGAACCACGGCGAGGCCTGCAACGCCGGGCCCAGGCGCGCCACCGGCGCGCGGTCGATGTCGTCGACCTCGATCACGGCATGCGGGTTGCCCATCGACACGGCGCCGAAATGCACGCGCTCGCCGTCGCCGGGCTGTCCATAGGAAAGCTCGGCCTCGTAGCGATCACGCGTTTCGCCGAAGCCGCGCAGCGGCACCAGCTCCGGCGCGAAGCGCGGCACGCCCATGGCGACGCGATAGCGTCCCTCGCCCAGCGCATCGACCTCGTGCAGGCCGGCGGGGCTGTCGAGCAGGAAGCGCGACCCGCGCGCCGTGCCGTCGCGCTGCAGCCAGGCGGCCACGCAGCGGGCGCCGTTGCCGCATTGCTGCGAGCGCGAGCCGTCGGCGTTCCAGATGCCGTACGCCGCCGCCGCGCCGCCGCTGCGCGGCGCCTCGATCGTCAGGATCTGGTCGCAGCCGACGCCGGCATGGCGATCGGCCAGGGCGCGGCACAGCGCCGGAGAAGGCGCCGGCATGCCGGCGCGCAGATCGAGCACGACGAAGTCGTTGCCCGCCCCGTGCATCTTGCTGAATCGCAGAATGGACGGTGGCGACGAAAGAGGCGGCATCGGCTCAGCGGTTGTCGGGGGGCGGCGTCTCGGCCGGCGCGGGCTCGGCGGGCGGGGAATCGGTCGAGATGGGCTCGGCGGGCGCCGGTTCGCTCGTGGCCGCCGGCTCGGTGGAGGTCGCGGGCGCGTCCTGGGCGGGCGCCGCGTCGGCCGGCGCGGGCTGCGAAGGCGTGTCGGCCTCCGGCGCCGGCTTCTCCGGCAGCACCAGCGGCCCCTTGTTGCCGCAGGCGCTCAGGAGGAAAGCGGCGGCGAACAGCAGCGAAACGAGAGATGGCTTCATGATCGGGAGTTTAGCCGCTCGGGCGGCGCCGGGGGCAATCCCCGAAACGCCGCCCGGCCGCACCCGTTCAGCGGCGCGGCTCCGGACGCAGCCACAGCCACAGCGCGACCAGCGCCATGCAGGCGAGGGGCAGCGCGGTCATCCACCAGCGATGGGCCGGAAAGCGCCCCATCACCAGCAGCAGGACCGCCGCGCAAGCCAGCATCGTTCCGCTCGCCAGCCACTTGGCGCGGCGGCTTACCGCGCCGTGCGCCTGCCAGTCCCGGATCGCGGGACCGAAGCGCGGATGCGCCAGCAGCCAGCGGTGCAGGCGCTCGGAACCGCGCGCCGCCGCCCAGGCGGAGATCAGCACGAACACCGTGGTCGGCAGGCCGGGCACGAAAATGCCGACGATGCCGAGGCCGAGACTGACGTAGGCCAGCAGCCACCAGGCCCAGCGGAAGCGGGAGGGTTCGCGCATGCGGGCGGCATTATGACGAGGCCGCGGCAGCCGCTCCATGGCGATGCCCGGAACGGGCCGTCCCGCGCGCCGGCCGGCCGCGCGGCCGGTCACGCGCGCCGAACGCGATTTCCCGCGCAGGACGGCGCCTGCCGGGAATCGTCCGCCGCGGCCGGCGGGCTCAGGGCGCCGCAGACTGCGCCAGGCCTTCCTGGTCGAGCAGGAAGGCGTACATCTCCGACAGCTCGCGGTACTTGCGGAAGCGGCCCGACTTGCCGCCGTGGCCGGCGTCCATGTTGGTGCGGAACAGCACCGGGCCCTTGCCGGTATCCAGGTCGCGCAGCCGCGCCACGTACTTGGCCGGCTCCCAGTACTGCACCTGCGAGTCCCACAGGCCGGTGCCGACGAACATCGCCGGATAGTCCTGCTTCTTCAGGTTGTCGTAGGGCGAATAGGACAGCATGTACGTGTAGTAGTCCTGCTTCTCCGGGTTGCCCCACTCGTCGTACTCGTTGGTGGTGAGCGGGATGCTCGGGTCGAGCATGGTCGTCACCACGTCCACGAACGGCACCTGGGACAGGATCACCCGGTACTTCTCCGGCGCCATGTTGGCCACCGCGCCCATCAGCAGGCCGCCGGCGCTGCCGCCGTAGGCGGCGACGCGGTCCTTGGCGGCGTAGCCTTCCTTCACCAGGAAGTCGGTGACGTCGATGAAGTCGGTGAAGGTGTTCTTCTTCTTGAACAGCTTGCCGTCGTCGTACCACTTGCGGCCCATCTCCTGGCCGCCGCGGATGTGGGCGATGGCGTAGACCATGCCGCGGTCGAGCAGGCTGACCGTGGTCAGGCTGAAGCCCGGATCGGTGGAGGACCCGTAGCTGCCGTAGGCGTACTGCAGCAGCGCGGCCTTGCCGTTCTTCTCGAATCCCTTCCTGTAGACCAGCGAAACGGGAATTCGGGTGCCGTCGCGCGCCGTGGCCCAGAGCCGCTCGGTGGCGTACCTGGACGGGTCGTAGCCGAGCACCGGCTGCTGCTTGAGCTGGCGGCGCTCGCCGGTCTGCGTGTTGAGCTCGTAGGTGGTGACCGGCGTGGTCATCGAGGTGTAGCTGTAGCGCAGCCAGGGCGTGTCGTGCTCGGCGTTGACGTCCAGGCCCATCGAGTACGCCGGCTCGTCGGCGGCGACGTGGGTGTCCTTGCCGTCGGCGGCGATCAGGCGGATGCGCTCGAGCGCGTCGGAACGCTCGGCGATCGCGGTGAAGCCGTCGAACAGCTCGAAGCCCTCGATGAAGACGTCGTCGCGGTGCGCGATCCAGTCCTTCCAGTCCTTGCGCGAGCTGCTGCCGTCGGGCGCAGTGACCAGCTTGAAGTTCTTGGCGCCGTCGGCGTTGGTGTGGATCACCCAGCGCCCGCCCAGGTGCTCGGCGTCGTACTCGACGTCGCGCTCGCGCGGCGCCAGCACGGTGAAGCTGGCCGGATCGGCGGCCGGCGCGCAGCGCGTTTCGCTCGAGACGGTGCTGCTGACGCTGATGCAGATGTACTGGTCGTCGCGCGTGCGCGAGATGCCCATGTAGAAGCTGTCGTCCTTCTCCTCGTAGACCAGCGCGTCCTGGCTGGCCGGCGTGCCGAGCACGTGCTTCTTCACGCGCACGGTGAGCAGGGTTTCCGGGTCGTTCTCGACGTAGAACAGCGTCTTGTTGTCGTCCGCCCATACCAGGTTGGGCGAGACGCCCTTCACCTCGTCGGCGTAGGTCTCGCCCGTCTCCAGGTTCTTGAAGCGGATCGTGTACTGGCGGCGGCCGACCGCGTCCTCGGCCCAGGCCAGCAGCTTGTTGTCCTGGCTGACCTCGTAGTCGCCGACGCTGAAGTAGTCCTTGCCCTTGGCCATGGCGTTGACGTCGAGCAGCACCTCTTCATGCGAGTCCTGCGCGGGGGCCCCCGCATCCTTGCGCGGACTCTCCGCCGCTTCGCCGCCCTTGCCGGTCTGCTGGGTGGCGGCGAACACGCTCAACGGCGTGGCGCCGGCGGCGTCCCTGCGGCGGGCGTGGATCGGATAGTCCTGGCCGGTCTCGAAGCGGGAGTAGTACCAGTAGCCGCGCTCGCGGTACGGCACCGAGCTGTCGTCCTGCTTGATGCGCGCGACGATCTCGTCGTAGAGCTTGTCCTGCAGCGGCTTGAGCGGCGCCATCACCTGGTCGACGTAGGCGTTCTCGGCCTTGAGGTAGTCCAGCATCTGCGGGTTCTGCCGCTTGTCGTCGCGCAGCCAGTAGTACTCGTCCTGGCGCTCGGCGCCGAAGGGCGCCTTGACCGCATGCGGCTTCTTCTCGGCATCCGGCGGTGCGGGTAGGTCGGCGGCGGAAACGGTGGTGGCGATCATGGAGACGGCTGCAAGAAGGAGGAGGCTGGATTTCATGGATGGGGCTCGCGGCGAGAGGGCGCAAGTGGAGATGCCGTTCCGGCGCGCGCGANCGGCGGCGGAAACGGTGGTGGCGATCATGGAGACGGCTGCAAGAAGGAGGAGGCTGGATTTCATGGATGGGGCTCGCGGCGAGAGGGCGCAAGTGGAGATGCCGTTCCGGCGCGCGCGACGGCGACGCCGGAACCGGACGGAAGGGCTACGTCCCTATTTGCTCAGTTCCTTCCACAGGAACGTGTAGGCCAGGGCGTTCATGTGCGCCTGCTGCGCGTTGTTCGCCGCGCCGCCGTGCCCGCCCTCGATGTTCTCGTAGTAGCGCACGTCCTTTCCGGCCGCCTGCATCTTGGCCATCATCTTGCGCGCATGGCCGGGATGGACGCGGTCGTCCTTGGTGGAGGTCATGAAGATCGTGGGCGGATAGGTCTTGGCCGGATCGAACAGGTGGTAGGGCGAGAAGGTCTGGATGAAGGACCAGTCGGCGGTGTCGGGATCGCCGTACTCGGCCATCCAGGACGCGCCGGCCAGCAGGTGGCTGTAGCGCTTCATGTCCAGCAGCGGCACCTGCACCACCACCGCGCCGAACAGCTCCGGGTACTGGGTGAGCATGTTGCCCATCAGCAGGCCGCCGTTGCTGCCGCCCTGGATGCCCAGGCGCTTGGCGGAGGTGATCTTGCGCGCGGCCAGGTCCTGCGCCACCGCGGCGAAGTCCTCGTAGGCCTTGTGGCGGTTGGCCTTGAGCGCGGCCTGGTGCCAGCGCGGACCGTACTCGCCGCCGCCGCGGATGTTGGCCAGCACGTACACGCCGCCCCTGCCGTTATGGGTACGCTCCAGCCAGCCTTTGCCGATGCCGCCGGAATAGGTCGGGGTGAGCGAGATCTCGAAGCCGCCGTAGCCGTAGAGCAGGGTCGGGTTCTCCCCGTCGAGCTTCATGTCCTTGGGATGGACGATGAAGTACGGCACCTTGGTGCCGTCCTTGGACGTGGCGAAATGCTGCTCGATCACGTCGCGCGAGGCGTCGAAGAACGTCGGCATCGTCTTCAGCACTTCGGGTTTCTTGGCGTCGGGCGCCTTGCCGACCTCGGCCAGCGAGAGCGTGGTCGGGGTGAGGAAGTCGGTGGCGGTCAGCCAGACCGCATCGCTGTCCTCGTCGTCGACGGCGTCCACGACCAGGGTGCCGAAGCTCGGCGCGCCGACGAAATCGCCGCGCTTCCAGCCGTCCTTGCCCGGCGTGAGCACCGACAGCTTGTTCTTGACGTCGTCCAGCACGTTGAGGACCAGGTGCGACTTGGTCCAGGTGAAGCTGGTCAGGGCGGTGGTGTCGGTGGGCTCGAACAGCACGTCGAACTCGCGCTTGCCGGCCATGAAGTCGTCCAGCCGCGCCGCCAGCAGCGAACCGGCCTTGTAGGACTTGCCGCCCGCGCTCCACGGCTCGCGCAGCTCCAGCGTCAGCCACTCCTTGTGCACGCCCTTGTTCACCGAGTTGGGCACGTCGATCTTGGCGAGCTTGCCGTCCTTGCCGCGCAGGTAGAGCTCGTCGTTGTAGAAGGCGATGGTGCGGCTGACGTAGTCGCGCTCGTAGCCGGGCGTGTTGTCGTGGAAGGCGGCGATGTACATGTCCTCGGGCTTGCCCTCGTACACCAGCGTGGCCGACTCGATCGGCGTGCCGCGCTTCCACTCCTTGACCACGCGCGGGTAGCCGGAGCTGGTCATCGAGCCGGGGCCGAAATCGGTATAGACGTACACCGTGTCCTGGTCGATCCAGCCCAGCGCGCCCTTGGCTTCCTTGCGATGGAAGCCGTCCTTCACCCAGTCCTTGGTGGTCAGGTCGAATTCGCGGGTGGTGTCGGCGTCAGAGCCGCCGGGCGAGAGCGCGATCAGGCAGCGCCTGGGCGTTCTGTCCGGGAGCGGGGGCTTCAGGCAATCGGCCCCGTGCCAGACCCATTTCGCGCCCTCGGCCGCGTTCAGCGCGTCGATGTCGAGCACCGTCTCCCACTGCGGATCGGGCTTGCGGTATTCGGCCAGCGTGGTGCGCCGCCACAGCCCGCGCTCGTGCTGCTTGTCCTTCCAGAAGTTGTAGTAGTACTCGCCGATCTTCTGCACGGCGGGAATCTTGGCGTCGGAATCGAGGATGGCGCGGATCTCGCCCTCGAGCTTCTTGAACTCCGGCGTGGCCGCCAGCTCGGCCTCGGTCCTGGCGTTCTCGCCCTTGACCCACGCCAGCGCCTTGGCGTCGTCGACGCCCTCCAGCCACTGGTTGGGATCCTCGATCCTGGAGCCGGCATTCTCGGAACCGGCGTTCTCGGGGCCGGCAGCGCCCTTGTTCTGCATCGCATCCTCCTGCTTGTCGTTCCCGGAGGTTTGCGCAAAGGCGGGCGCGCCGGCGGCGCCGGCGGCCAGGCCCGCGGCCAGGCAAAGTGACGACAACTTCGGCATGAACGCTCCCTGGGATTTCATCAAAGACCGGGAACGCTAGCACAGGGCGGCCACCGCCCCGTTGTGCCGAAAGTCGGGAGCGCGGCGGCTCAGGCCGCCCGCGGCCACTGCCGCGGGGCCGTCGGCCCGCGGCGGCGCGCCTGGACGCGGGCGCGCGGGCGGCGGC